>MEOH01000029.1:46903-49193 GCA_001769535.1 Bacteroidetes bacterium GWF2_38_335 | reverse complement strand
GGGCTACAACATACAAACAACAGTTGATGCAGAGCACTGTCTGCCCATCGACTACAAGGTTACCAACGAAAACGACAGCAAGGCCATGGGCGATATGTTGGTACGCGCTTCAGAGATTATTGGGGACACCAGCTTTACTGCCCTTTACGACAAGGGATACCACACCGGAACTGTTTATTTGTGAGACTTAAATTTCAGGAGTGAGCGAACTGAAATTTGTTAGTCGAACAACCCTCGACAAAGAAATTTGTCGGGGTAAAAGAGATTAATACTCCGCCCCTTGGGGCGAATAGAAAAATGTGCTTTATTGATACCCCGTCTGCTTGCAGCGGGGTAGTTCATTTGTCTTTTTAAAGCGTTTTTCGGTGATTTAAGAACAGCCATTCGCATTTACACCGAATTTTTAAGCTTAAATAAAATAATCTCTCTAAACCCATTTCATGAAGAAAAAACATGGCAAAGAAAAGTTTTTTCTTAAATTTGAATGGTTATTAGACAAACTGACGTTACCAACCATAGTAGAAAAAAATCCCGTAAAGTTTCCATATATTAGAACTTTTGTTTATTTTTGTCGTATTAGTAAACATGACAAATGAAATCAAAATTTGAAATTATTATTTTGTTAGAAGTTTGGGATTTATTTGACATACTTGATTCTAAGACAAAAGACAAGTTGCTTTACAACATGGATAAATCAAGATATGTAAATGATCCGGAATTATTTAAGAAATTAGAAAGTGATATTTGGGAATTTAGAACAAAATACAACAGAAAGCATTATAGAATTTTTGCATTTTGGGATAAGTCAGACAATATTGAAACTTTTGTTGTTGCCACGCACGGAATAATAAAAAAGACTGACAAGACTCCAAAGGTTGAAATAGAAAAGGCAAGAGCAATTATGAAACTATATTTTGAACAAAAAACAAAAAGAAAATAAAATGGAAAATAAAAACAAAATAAAGATTTTCTCTTTTGACGAGTTAAAAGACAAACATTTAGGAAAAGTTGGCACATTAAAACGAGACAAATTTGAAAACGAACTCAGAATTGATCTGATAGGCGAAATGATTAAACAGACAAGAATGGAAAGACATTTAACCCAATCAGAACTTGGTGATTTAATTGGTGTACAAAAATCTCAAATTTCTAGGATTGAAAATAACGCCAAAAACGTTACTATTGTAACAATATTAAAAGTTTTTAATGCCTTAAAAGCTAAGATTAATTTTGATGTTGAATTACTGGACGGAGAATTTAAAATTGCTTGAAAATCAATAACTACGGTTGGTAACAGCGCCTACCAAAAAGCAGGGGTTCCTTGCTTCGGCAGCCCCGAATAAAATTCGAGGGCAGGCCGGAAAAGAGTATTCCCGATAGCTATCGGGATGAAATGCGGTTTTTCATCTGCCAACTGGCGGACAGTGGTTGCAAACCCTGCCTGCGGTTAGCCACAAAACGGTACCATTCATTTTAAAAAATCCCGATAAAATTTGACTTTTAATCTTTTTGTACGTATATTTGTACATATTTAAGTACATAAAGTTACAAACTATGTTGACAGCAACAATTTCCGATTTCAGAAAAGACATTAAACGTTATCTGGACCGGGTGACAGAAAATTTTGAAACATTAATAATTAATCGTGGGAAAGACACCGGAATTGTAATAATGTCGTTGGAAGAATACAATTCACTTTGCGCGACAAATCATGAATTATCGTCTAGGACAAATGAAAAAAGACTGGATTCGGCTATAAAAAAACTGAAAAAAGGCTCATCTTTTTCTAAAGAACTTATTGAAGAATGAGGTACGTATTTGTAGACGAATCCTGGGAGGATTATTTGTACTGGCAGACTACGGACAAAAAAATGGCCTCTAAAATAAATTCATTATTAAAGGAAATTTCAAGAAATCCTTTTTCAGGAATTGGAAAGCCAGAACCGTTGAAACATAAGTATAAAGGTTTTTGGTCTCGTAGAATTGACGGTGAACACCGGTTGATTTATTCTGTAAAAGGTGACGAAATTTTAATTGCTAAATGTAGGTACCACTACGACTAAAAACGAATGGTAACAGCGTGTTAATTTTATTTGGACGACCGTCGTTTGAAAAACTCATTGGTATTAATTAGTTTTTACTACAGGCGGATAGTTAAGCAGTTTTTAAGCCCTAACAAAACTGACACACCAACCGTTACTGTCTTGTCGGGGTGATACGACTCGAACGTACGACCCTCCCGACACCAATGTCGGGATGCGCTAGCCAACTGCAAAAAAAAAGGTCTCAG
>MEOH01000029.1:0-46847 GCA_001769535.1 Bacteroidetes bacterium GWF2_38_335 | reverse complement strand
GGATGCGCTAGCCAACTGCAAAAAAAAAGGTCTCAGAAAATCTCTGAAACCCTTTTACTGTCTTGTCGGGGTGATACGACTCGAACGTACGACCCCTTGCACCCCATGCAAGTGCGCTAGCCAACTGCGCCACACCCCGATATTTTAAGAACAGGCTGCAAAAATAATCAAATTGTTTTAATACACAAAAAAATAAATTTAAACTTAATAACAATCAAAAGAAAAAAGCATATACAGTTAATCCTTGTATATGCTTAGTATTTTATATTATTTGAGAAGACCTACCACATTGCAAAATTCACTCCCACCTGAGCAGTCCAGCCCTGAAATGTTTCAAAATTTCTTAAGGGATATACATATCCTCCCTGAAGATTAATGAACAGATTCTTTTTTGACAAGGCATGAATACCAAAGGTTGGCGTAAACTGTGAAGTTGTTCCCAACTGCTTTTGAGTCATTCCGCCGAATTCCAGACCGAAAAACGGGATCATGGCCGTGCGGTTGGGATTTTTTTCAAGCGAAAGATCCAGTCCCAGCGTATACATAAATAACGAATTAACATCCTGCTTGTCACTTTTTAGGATATTCAGTTTTGAATATACCCGAACATGGCTTGGACCGGGTTTATCGTTTTGATGCACTTGTCCGAAAATAAGATACTCAACAGCTATGCCCTTAAAATTACCTGTTGAATCAGAACCAACCGGAGAATAATACGAATATGACAGTCCGGGCATAAACCATGTTTCGTAATTGATCTTTTCATAACGTTCCTTTGCATCTTTATATTCAGATCTCGGGTAGTATTTGCCTTCAAACCAAATACTGTCTTCAGTTATTACCTGTGATGAGGCTGACAACAGTGTTATCAGAAATACAATTGATAAGATTAGAGTTTTCATACTATTTTGTTTTAAAAATTTATACTTTTTTATCTGTAGTTTCGGGAATACTTCCATCGGGATATTCATTCTTATTTTTTTCTTTTTTTGAGTTAAATCCCACCGATACACCAAACCTGATCCCATCTTTATTGGGAACTATGTAAGTATTGACAGGGATATTAAGGTTTCCCGACTTAAAAGTTTTTCCAAATGCAATCAAAAAATTTGTCATGATCGTAAAATCTCCCCTGCTGTCAGATCTTTCAACGATGGGATAAGGATTTTCAACTGAAGATGTATCGCTCCACTCATCGCGCAAATACCACTCCCCTTCTTCGTAAAAACCCTTAGAAATTTTATTCACAAAGAATGTAACACCCATAGCAAATTCCCATCCATGCTTGTTGTTTCGCAGTCCGTTCATAACGGTCAGACTGGGTGTAAAATTTCTCTGGTTAATCAAAGTAACCAACGGAACAAATTCAAACAATGCCTGATAGTTTCCTTCATTAAGATATTGCTTTTCGTACTGATATCCGAATTGAAACATGAGCGGACTGGCATCATAACCGCCAGAAGTAAGAGGTTCGGATAATCTGACGGCTCCTTTGCCTGTGTAGTAAGTAAATCCCATTCTCGGACCCGAAAGGTTCAACGTGTTTTTGTTGGGATTGTTAACAGAATTTTCATAGCTGAACTTTTTTGTAAGCCGGTAAACCAGCATCTCATCATTTTTATAATTAAACATCTCACGAACAGAAATCTGGATCATTGCCTGAGTTTCTTTGGGCAGATTCAGAAACTCTTTGACAACAGTTTTTTCAATATTGGCTGATTTTACATCAATAAGCCTAAGCGTAAGAATGATGACATCGCCATACATTTCCATACTGCCCGTAAGCATTTTATCAGATTTAATGACCTCTCCAACTTCAACCAGACAAAGTTTTCCAAAACAGTTATCAATCTGAAGTTTGTGTTTTTCCACAATATATTTTACATCATAGCGGTCCATCACTTCAAAAGTGTCAAGTTTTTCCACCTCGATCCTCAGGAGATTGCCCAATTGCTCAGAATTGTATGTCAGATTCTGCGAATCCATATGCAATATAGTAAGCGTGGTTTTTGATTCGGTACCCTGCTCAACTGCCTGAGCTTGTCCGGCCCCAAAACAGATCGCAATAAGCAATCTTAAAACGGGAGATAAATTTTGAAACAGTGTTCTCATAATTCAATTTATTTTGGTTCGACATGGCAAACTTATGGCAGAAAAAAGGGGTATGAAAACGGATATCAAATAAAGTAAATTGCAAAAACCACATATTTTAATATGATTAAAAATCCATTAACAGAAAAATACTTAGTTTTTATTACTTTTTAATTTTTATAACTAATATATTTGCATTTAATAATTATTTTTTGCAATATTGTTCTTATTTTTCATAAATAAATTTACACAACATGCAACAAATCCAGAATGTCATTATAAACAAATTAAAAACTGCCCTGCCAGGCAACCAGACAGTTGTTTCCGCACTTTCACAGTTGTTGGGAATCAGTCAGGATGCCACCTACCGAAGATTAAGAGGCGATTCGGCCTTTTCAATTGATGAAATCGCCTTGATTTGCAGACATTTCAGAATTTCCTTTGACGAATGCAACAACATGAATTCAGAGTCAGTTTCATTCACCTATAAAAGTCTGAATTCGGCTGAAGATCTGCACACATATCTTTTAGGGATCAGCCGGGAAATGAAAGCACTTGCCGGCACAGAAAATCCCGAAATTCATTACGCAGCCGTTGACATCCCCATTTTTTATCATTTTGGTTTTGAGAATGTTTCAGCGTTCAAAATTTTTTACTGGTTACATTCCGTAATGAATACCCGGGAGTTTGAAATGAAACAGTACGATAAAACGCTGATTCCAAAAGAGCTAATGAAAACCGGGCAGGAAATTTATGATTCCTATTGCGAAGTAAAATCAGTGGAAATATGGTCTGATTCCACCATGAACTCAATGATAAAACAAATTGAATTTTACTGGGAATCGGGCATGTTCAACAGCAAAGAAGATGCTCTGGATATCTGCAATGATTTTGAACTTCAGTTAAAAACCATTCTGAAAATGGCCGAAACATCATCAAAAAAAATCAGTCAGGATCAACAAAATTTTATTCTGTATTTTTCAGATATTGAAATCGGGAATAATTGCATACAGAGTAAAATCGGCAATCTGGTTACAACCTACCTTTCACACCACACTTTCAACTCACTGACAGCATATAATCAGAAATTTAACGAAGAAACCACACGATGGATGGAAAATCTCAAAAAGAAGTCCTCGTTGCTTAGCGGAGTCGGGCACAAACAAAGGTTTCAGTTTTTTAACCGGGCCATGCGTAAAATAAACGCACTAAAAGCCGTTATAGTTAATGAATGAGCTATACCGCTGCAAACAAAAAGGGCATCATGAAAACATGTTTTTAAATTCGCCCAAGGGGCAGATAATTAATCTCATACCCCGACAAATTTCTTTGTCGAGGGTTGTTCAACTAAAATTTTTGATAAGTTTTCAACTTTCAAAAATTTAGTTTCACTAATAAAATTTGTATTTTTGAAAAAACAAGCATTTGAACAGATCAATTAATATCATTTTTCTAAGTTTACTTTTTCTGACAAAGGCATTCAGTGCAGCCGGCCAGGAAAAAGCTGACTCATTTGCCACAATGGTCACTATGGCGCTTACACAAAAAACAAATGCAGACACCTCAGACATTGAAAAAATATTCATTGCAAACGGACTTGTTGATATTCAATCAATTGACAGTTCATTTCAGGTTGATTTAATATATTCTTCAAACAAAAATTTTATTGGAATTGATTTCTATGGAACCCTTAGCAAAGCGTATTTTCAGAAAGATGTGGCTGAAAAACTTGTAAATGCAAAAAAAATCCTTGAAAAAGAGTTTCCACATCTCAGGATGAAAATTTATGATGCTACACGTCCGTTAAGCATCCAGCAAATGATGTGGGATTCAATTAAAATCCCCGGCGACCAGAAAGAAAAATTCCTGGCAAACCCCAAATTTGGTTCACTTCACAATTATGGTGCTGCAGTTGATCTTGTTCTGCTGGACACCACCGGAAAAACAATAGACATGGGAACAGAATTCGATTCTTTTGAAAAACTCAGCTATCCATTACTGGAAGAGCATTTTCTTAAGACAAAAGAACTTTCCGAAAAGCAGCACAGCAACCGTCTGATTTTGCGCAATGCCATGAAAAAGGCAGGTTTTAATCATATTCCAACCGAGTGGTGGCATTTCAGCACCTGCTCACGAGATGAGGCTGCTGCCAGATATGCCATGATCATTCATCACAAATTGCCCGAGTCAGTAAAAGCTGCAGACCTGATTGCCGAAGAAAACAGAGAGGAAAAAATCATCGAAGGCAGAATAAACAAAAATATAAATATTGTGTTTAAAGTTCAACTGGCAAGTTCCTCTGCAAAGCTTCCCCGCAGCCACCAAATATTCAAAATTAAAACCGGAAAAATTGAAGAATATTATCATGAAGGAAACTACAAATACACCATAGGCAGTTTTAAAGACATTGGAGAAGCACATGAGTACCAGTTTAAGATGAGGGAACTGGGCTATACCGATGCTTTCGTTGCCGGATTTAACAACAATGAACGCATCAGTATTCATGACGCCATCGAGTTGATGCAATTTCAATAGAAAAACCCAATAAAACACTAAGCCAACTAACTGATAATCTGATTATAAATAATATTGAATTTATTCCATCCCGCATAAAACAAAAAAAAATAAACAGATTATGCTTTTAAACCCTTTGCAGATTCATATTTTTTTTCTTACTTGCAGGTTGAAATAAAATTATTTTACTATGTCCAAAAAATTTTTAAAAAACAGGTTTAATATTTTACTGGCTGCTGTAATATCCGGTTCTCTTCTTTTATCAGGTCTGGCAGGTTGCGGCGGAAGCGGAACCGAAGCTGAGGAAACCAATGATCAGGATAGTACAGAAAACGACACCGATGGTCCGGTCAACATTCAGTTTGACAATACCACATTTAGTCTGCCCTCACCCTATCAAATGGCTTATCTGGTAAAAAGTCTGAATTTGGATTACAACAAAGATTTTGTAAACCCGACAAAAAACGCATCAAAATATACCAACAATTTCAAGAAAGCGTTGAATCTTGGTGTTTACGGTGCCGATCTGGGATATCTTAACATTTACGAGCAAACACCCGACGCCATTAATTATTTTAGTGTAATTAAAAAATTATCAGAGGACCTTGATCTGCTTGCAGCATTTAATGCTGAAACCATCAACAGGATTGAAAGCAACATGGGAAACAAAGATTCGCTCATGTACATTCTTTCAAATACTTACCGTACTGCAGATGCTTACCTGAAAGACAACGAAAGGAAAGACATCGGGGTTTTGATTCTCGCCGGCGGATGGATCGAAAGCACCTTCATTCTGACCCAGATTGCCTTAAACAATAAAAGCCAACAGGAAGTAATAAACAGGATCGGTGAGCAGAAAAATCCGCTTGAAAACCTGATTAAAATCCTGTCACCTTTTTATAATGAATCAAATGAATATACCGAGCTAACAGAAAAACTGATTGATCTGGCATATGAATTCGACGGCATTGACATAAATTACACTTATGAAGCACCTATTATTGATAAAGAAAAGAAACTTACAATAATTAACAGCAAATCAGAAGTAGTAATGTCTGATGAACAACTACAAACCATTAATAAGAAAATTGGTGCCATTAGAAATCTGATTACTGAATAAAAACATTAATATGAATAATATGAAAAAAGTAATTTTAAGAAGTGTATTAATCGTAGGTACTTTTTTAATATCGTATTTTATTTATGCACAGGTTGAAGTAACCGAAAAACTCTGCACAAGTAAATTAAAGCCGCCATATATTTCTGACGGACAACAATATAAAGCATTTTTAAATGGAGATGAAGTTGCTGAATTCCACTCGACTTTTTACGGAGGAAGCACCTATCGCCTTGTAGCAAACAGTGGCCAGGAAGAAGGAAATCTTAAATTTTCCATTTATGACAGTCAGCGAAACCTGCTGTTTTCAAATGTTGAATATAACAACTCTTCATACTGGGATTTCAAATTTACTTCCACAGTAGATTGTATTATTGAAGCAGAACTCAATACCAAAAAATTATCTTCCGGTTTTGCTTTGTTGCTTATTGGATTTAAACAAAACTAAAAAACTATAATAAGAAATTTAGATCAAGGCATTATCTCAATACAATAATGCCTGTTCTTTTTTATAAAGGTGCAATGTAGCCACCTTATTAAACAAAAGTATTCTGACAAAATGAGTGAAAGTATTCTTAAGGCCCTGATGCAGCTTTTTGCGATTATTGCAAGACCCGAAAGTAATGCCGGCGATCGCAGAAGTGTGGTTGAATCTTTTCTGAAACAGCAACTGAACCAGGAACTTGTAGATGAATATCTGGTTGTTTTTGATGAATTCTATGAAATTTATCAGAAGAAACAGGAAGCCACCGAAAAAAGAAAAAAAAGCATCGCTCTTTCGTCTGTTAAGGTCTTAAAAATTTGTACAGCCATCAACGAAGAACTGACTCAAAAACAAAAAGTTGTTGTTGTGATCCGTCTTCTTGAATTCATTAAATCTGAAGGCACCGAAATTACAGATCAGGAATTCGAATTTGTTGAAACTGTTGCAGATACTTTCCACGTTACCCTGGATGAATACAAAAGAATCAGGGGATTCGTGCTGTATAATTTTGATAACCTGCCCAATTCTTCACGTGTTCTTATTATTGATGACAATAAAGAATTTATTCACGATAAGGTCAAACACGTTTACTCCGAAGGATTTAAAGGTCAGTTAAGGGTTTTTCATATACTATCTGCCAATATCTATGTAATCAGGTATCTTGGCGACGACGAATTGTACCTGAACGGGCAACATTTACAACACGACAAAGTGTTTGTACTGACATCCGGAACTTCTGTCAGAAACTACAAAATAAAACCGATATATTACAGTGATATCATTACTGCTTTTATTGAGGACAAACATAAATCCAAGATTGTTTTTGAGGTTAATCACCTTTCTTACAAATTTAAAGGCGGAGGAATAGGACTTCACGACATCAATTTCACTGAAGAATCAGGTAAACTTGTTGGAATCATGGGTGCATCAGGAGCCGGGAAATCAACCCTGCTGAATGTGCTCAATGGATCCTCCCCTCCCACTGATGGCGAAGTTCTGATCAATGGCATCAACATTCATAAAAACTCTGAAGAAATTGAAGGTATAATCGGCCACGTTTCACAAGACGATTTACTTATTGAAGAACTTACTGTTTTTCAAAACCTATATTACAATGCCAAGTTGTGTTTTGATAACTACAGTAAATTTCAGCTGATACGGACTGTTGTAAAAATGCTTCAAAGTCTTGGCCTGTACGAGAAGAAAGACATGAAGGTAGGTAGTCCGCTGAATAAAAAAATCAGTGGAGGTCAAAGGAAAAGGCTTAACATTGCCCTTGAATTAATCCGCGAACCCGCAGTACTTTTTCTTGACGAACCCACATCCGGCTTGTCATCCAGAGACTCTGAAAACATTATGGATCTGCTTAAGGAACTTGCACTTAAAGGCAAGCTTGTTTTTGTGGTTATCCATCAACCCTCATCCGACATCTTTAAGATGTTTGACAAGTTGATTATACTTGATACCGGAGGTTTTCAAATCTACACAGGCGACCCTGTTGACTCCATAATTTATTTCAAATCAAGATCACATCAGGCAAACTGGAACGACAGTGAATGTCCTACCTGCGGTAATGTAAACCCGGAGCAGGTCTTCAATATTGTTGAATCGCAGGTTCTTGATGAATACGGAAACCTTACAACCACAAGGAAAACGTCGCCTAAAGAATGGAACCGTCATTATAATGAATATATTAAAACCGTTAGTCCAAAGGAATTGTCGGCCGGAGTTGAAGATTTGCCACAAATTCATTTTAAAATTCCCAATTGGATAAGGCAATTTTTTGTATTCACCATCAGGGATGTCTTGGCAAAACTTACAAACACACAGTATCTGTCTATCAACCTGCTTGAAGCACCGGTACTTGCATTTTTCCTCTCATTTATTATAAAGTATTACGATCTTTCAACTGATAATAAGGAAGGATATGTTTTCTCTGACAACAACAACCTTCCTGTGTACATTTTTATGTCGGTGATTGTTGCCATTTTTATGGGTTTAACAGTCAGCGCCGAGGAAATTATCCGTGACAGATTAATTCTAAAAAGAGAAACATTCCTGAATCTGAGCCGGTCAAGCTACCTATTTTCAAAAGTTACTATTCTGTTCACGTTATCTGCCATTCAGGCGTTTACTTTTGTAATGCTGGGAAATACGGTAATGGAAATTCACGGAATGTATTTTCATTACTGGTTTATACTATTCAGTTCCTTTGCTTTCGCCAATATGCTGGGATTAAACGTTTCAGATAGTTTCAATACTGCTGTTACTATTTACATTCTCATTCCATTCCTGGTTATTCCGCAAATGATCCTTTCCGGGATTATAGTCAAATATGACAGGTTAAACCCCGATATTCCCATGCACAACTTTGATGCAGTTCCGATTTACGGAGATATCATTACAGCCCGATGGGCTTATGAAGCATTGGCAGTCCACCAGTTCAAAGACAACAAATACGAACAGATGTTCTATGAATTTGAAAAGACCATGAGTGTGGCTGACTATAAGAAGAACTATCTGGTTTCCAATCTGAAAACAAAAGTGACCGACAACCTTAGGGATCTTAAGAGGCCTGAAAAAAGAGAACGGGTAATAAACAATTTTGAACTGATGCGTAATGAAATTGCCAAAGAATTAAAACTCAATAAAAAGTTCAAGTTTACCATGATTGACTCTTTGTACATTGATAAATATGGTCCAAAGACAGATGAAAAAATCCGTATTTATTTAAGAGCACTTGATAAGTATTACATGGATATGTACAACGATGCCAACAAGAAAAAAGACAAGCTTATCAATAAAAACCAGTCCCTTAAGCCAAAAGAAGTAAACCTGTTAAGTATGATGGGCTATACAAAAGACCAGATAGCCTGTATTCATGATGTGAGAAAGAAACAATTTATTGATTTACAAAACCAATACACGAATACCAGTCTTACAGAATTTGTAACCAATTCAAACGATTTCGACAAAATCATCGAATACAAAAACAGGTATTATCAAAAAATGGATCCCATTTACCGTGATCCGGAGTTTAGTTTCATCAGAGCTCATTTTTATGCTCCTCAGAAAAAAATATTTGGTTATCTGATGGATACTTTCTGGGTAAACTCTATTGTTATTTGGTGCATGACCTTAATTCTGTACATTACTTTATATTTCAGAATTTTGAAAAGAACCATTGATTTTCTTGGTTGGACATTCTCTAACATCAGTTTCAGAAGGAAGAAAAAGAAGGACTAAAAAGGTATTCGTATTCCTTTGAAAATTTTATTTATTATTTTATGCACAGGGTTGCACTTTGTTTCACCCTGTGGTGTAATACCGAAATGAATTAGAAAATAGTCCATTTACTAATTATTTAGTAATTCATTTCGAGTATTAATGCCGAATAAAAATTCGGGCACTTAATGCCATTGTAAAATTATAAAACAGTCCAAACTGTTTTATAATTACAATTGGTATAACAAATCGGTCTTTCAGACCTTTAATTCAGTGAAGAAATATGAAAAAATGAACAACCCCGCCGCAAAGCAGCGGGGTATCAATAAAACATATTTTTAATTCGCCCCAAGGGACGGAGTATTAATCTCATACCCCGACAAATTTATTTGTCGAGGGTTGTTCAACTTACAAATTTCAATTCACTCCGTTCTTGAAATTTGAGTTTCACGAATAAAATTACAAGATTGCTCAAAGCGATTTGATAAATCTTTTTTACAAATTTCGTAGGATACACTTCTGGAAAGTAGTGACAAAATAAAAAAAGAAAAAGTCGGGATATAATCCCGGCTTTTCTATCTGGTAATAAATAATTCACAATTAGTTAAATGTAAAAAGTCAAATGACCAATTACATTCAATCAGATAATCAATGAAGTAAACAAAAATTACTCTTCGATCTCAATCATTTTAAAAGGAATGCGGATAATTGACTGGTAGTCTTCTCCAGCTTCCAACATATCTTCATCATCTTCCTCATAATACCAGTTGATCAGCACTTCATTTCCAGCTTTGTGAATTGATTCCAGTTTTTTAAATACATCCAGAATACATTTTGAAGAGCTGGTATTAAAATACTCAAGCTGGATATTCACTTCAGTTAATTTCTGTGGTGAAGATGAATAGCTTTCCAGCCAATCAACTAACGGTTTATAGAATTCGATTGAATTCTCAGGTATTGACCTTCCTTTTATTTCAATTTTACCTGTTGACGCATCAAAATTAACCGTCGGGGTTTTGGGTGTTCCTTCAATTGAAATTGACTCCATAGTTTTACTTTTAAAATTTAAAGCTACTAAATATAGTTAATTTATATTTATATTCAAACAAAAAAATGAATATTCATCAGAAAACTCATTAAAACTGTACTCCATTTTAGAACCTGTTTTTCTCGCTACATCAATCATACCAAGGCCTCCACCGCCCTTATCAGAAAATTCTTCATTATTCAGAATCATCTTGTACAATTCCTTTAATTCTTCAACGCTCATGGCATTTAATTGCTCAACCCTGTCGGTAAGGAATTGAATTCTTGAATTCTTAACGAAATTTCCTGTATAAATTGAATACAGTTCTTCGCCTGGTTTGGTTACAACAAAAATTGCATATTTCATTGCTTCATTGTTTCCTGCCACCCCTTTTACCATTTCGGAGTGGTGAAACAAATTCTGAAGCAACTCAACCAATACGTTATATACCTTTCTCTTCATTTTGCTGTCCTCATTTGATTCATCAAGTTTAGACTCAACAACTTCGAGTGAACTTGTAATCAATTCAGAACTAACTTCTCCCTGATAAGAGATCAGTACATTACCGCAATTAATGCTTTCAAACCATTCTTCAGCCTTAAAACTCATAAATGCCCTTCTTTTTTTAGCCTTTATAAATTTTCAATTTATGCAAATATAACAATTTTTTTTACAAAACACGATTCTGTTTTTTTTAGGAAAATTTCTTATCAACATTAAATAAACAGAACTCCAACAAACCCAATTCACATTTTATGGTTTCAAGCTCAAATTTTTTCAGCTTTTCCAACAATGTAAACATTTTCACGGAAATTCAGATCCCAGATATTGCCCTTTTCATCCACCCCATAATGCAGTCCCTTTGAATGATAGAACCATTTATAACCCGGGGCGATTTTCCCCTCGCGTTCTCCAATTATCACAGGTTTTCCAGTATTATCAAACCAGATGATCTGGTTATCCTTGTCAATAAAATATACATTTAAATCGCCTTTGAACCTGCATTTCCAGATTAGTTCCGAGTATTCTGTTTCCGAGACCGAATCAGCAGGAAAATCTCTGTTTTCATCCAGATATTTTGCATCAAGCCACCCGTTTGATATTGCCTGAATCCTGATTTCGACAGGGGGATGAATCACAGTATCAATTTCATTTCCGATATTCAGCAATGCTGCCTTTGCTTCATCAAGGTTTGCGTTCATCCTGTAAAGGATAAAACCTGAAAATTTATCTGCTTCAAGTTCTTCGCGCTGATTAATTCCTTTAAGCTTCAAAGTATGTCCCGATAAATGGTGACCAATTTCATGTGCCAATACACTGATTGCTGCCCAATCGGTTCCGGCAACGTTCCTAACCCTCTTAATAAAATACGGATTATAAGCTATATACCTTTGGCCTCCCCTGCTATAGGCAATTACTGTTTTCACATCACCCTCGATGACTGTAAAATTCTGACTTAACCCTGAATACCTTACGATGCGCGCAATTGCAAGCTTTGCTTCACGGTCGGTTTCATAATCGGACGAGTCAATGCCGGACACCTGCGCTGATAGTCCGGCATAGATAAATATCAAAACTAAACTCAGAAATAATCTATTCATTAATTATATATAAATATGGTGTAAGAGTATTTAATTTCCTTTTCCTCACCGGGTTTCAGCTCAATTTCCCAGGTTACATCATTAACCGGATTGATATTATTGTAGTAATAATTATTGATGGATTTTGAAAACTCCCATTTCACATCTGATTCCTGAAGTTCACCGGTGATGCTTCTTTTTACATTTAGCTTTATGGGAGTATCCTTGAAATTTTTAGCCCTTATTTTTCCTTCAACGGTTACCAGATCATAGTAGTAATTATCCTTTTTCTTACTCTTTTCAACTCTTTTAATTTCCTCTTCTTTATCTTTTACTGAAATATCCGGTGAAACGGTTACTTTCAGATATCCTTTTCCTCCCACGGGAATATAGCTCAACATATCCTGACTGATGGGTTTTGATCCCTCATTGTCTTTTTTAACAATCATGGCTGTTCCGGTTGTCCAAGGCATTTTCGATGTGTTGTTCAGTTTTATTGAATGCCAGACTTTATTGGAGTTATCATCAAAAGAATAGCCTTTTGAATTGGCATAGTAGTAATTGTTGGTGGTATTTGGATTGAGTATCACTTCATAAACATGTTCAAATGGCACCTTAATATTCAACAGTTCATAATTTGCTCTTTCACCTTTTTTCAGGGTAACATTTTTATAATTGTAAAAATAAAGATCTTCCTCGGAGCTTCCTTCGGCAGTGAATTCGGGCAATTCATAGTTTTCATTTGGATTTCTCTCGTAATCATTGTTGGTTACTTGCTGAGCCATTATTGCATTTGACAAATTGTTGTTGGCAAAATTATCAAAGCCACGACTGGTATAACTTAAACCATTTAAACTGCTTATAAAACTCTCAAGACTTATTGAACTGCTTAAAGGACAGTTCACATAGTTGTATTTAAAATTCGGAACACCAACAACAAATTCAATTTCGGCGTTCACAAGATCTTCAATATCATTAATCAGAGTTGACTTTAATGTAACAGTGGCTTCTTTCTCATCATTTATTTCTATTAAATAATTGGGAAACCATCCTATGCCCCTTTGCATATACATCATTTCAATGGACTTTTTTCCATCAGAATTAAATTCAATTTCTAACTGGTTGGTTTCCATCTTACTGTCATATTTGTAATCAGGCTCTTCGACAAACTCAATTCCGGTCACAGATGAAATACTGCGGCTAACCCATTTATCTTTGGCGCGAACATTTACCATGTCATCAATAACACTAATAATTTTACCCTCAACAAACTGATCACCATACAAATTCAGTTTTACATTTTTACCAATATTTCCACTCAGCATATCCTTAATGGAAATGGCATCCTTTCTTTCAACACTTTTTTCCTGAATGGTATGGAGTGACTTGATTCGTTCACCCGCAGCTCTGATCCATAAAGTTCCGAACAATGATTCAGGAGTTTTTTTCAATGTATATTTTCCATCTTTTGCATCAACTTTTGCATTTTTAATGAAATACCCTGTTCCATTTTTAAAAACAGCGATTTTCTGACTTTCAAATTCGTTTTGTGAATTTGCAATGAAAACTGAAAGTACTAGTAATGAAATCAATAACTTTTTCATAGATATAATTTTTAAGTAATTAAATTTATAACATTATTATCAGATAAAAAACCCTGACCAAATTATTTAATTCACAAACAGGATAAAAACTATAATTGGTAAAACAAACAGGTTAACTGGTAAAAGGCCTTTATGGAAGGGTTAACAAATTTTAACCTTAATATATGATTTTGGAATAATGTTTGTTTATATAAAACGTTTTAAATAACAAACTTGATTTCTATGTGACTTTTGTTTTACCCGATTTTAAGGAAAGTCAGATATTATTTGTAATTTTGAATTATTGAAAAAAAAGAAAAAATGATTAAAACAGGAATTATCAAAAAGTCTCTCTTACTTATTGCATTGATGCAATTTTTCCTTTTGACAGGGTTTTCTCAGTCATATAACGGAAATATTGCGAAATTCACAAGGATTATTAACCTGATAAACACCTATTATGTTGATTCGACCAATGAAGACAAACTGGTTGAGTCAGCAATAGTTGAAATGTTGCAGGAACTTGATCCGCACTCCATTTACATTAGTAAAAAGGAAGTCGATGAAATGAATGAACCCCTCGAGGGCAATTTCGAAGGGATTGGCGTCCAGTTCAACATTCTGAAAGACACAATCGTGGTTATTGCTCCCATATCCGGAGGACCATCTGAAAAAGTTGGGATTCTCGCAGGAGACCGTATAGTTAAGATTGAAAATGAAATCGTTGCCGGAGTAAAGTTCACCAATGAACAAGTAAGGAATAAACTGCTTGGAGACAAAGGAACCAAAGTAACCGTTTCCATAAAAAGAAAAGGAGAAAAAGGACTTTTGGATTTCACAATCACCCGCGATAAAATACCAATTTACAGTCTGGATGCCGCATATATGGTTGACAACGAAACCGGTTATATCAGACTGAACCGCTTTGCCAAAACCACAATGGATGAGTTCAACAGGGCTTTGGATTCATTAAAGCTTATGGGACTGCGAAATCTCATCCTTGATCTTCAGGGAAACGGTGGCGGTTATTTACAGACATCAAGCGATCTTGCCGAAGTATTTCTGAAAAAAGATCAGATGATTGTTTACACCGAAGGAGAAAAGAGTCCAAGAATCGAATACAAAGCCACAAAAAAAGGAGCCATGACTGATGGCCGTTTGGTAATATTGGTTGATCAGGGATCGGCATCTGCCAGCGAAATTGTTTCAGGAGCAATTCAGGACTGGGACCGTGGTGTAATTATTGGCAGAAGAACTTTTGGGAAAGGGTTGGTTCAAAGGCCTTTTGAATTGCCGGATGGTTCAATGATCAGACTGACAATTGCGCGTTATTATACACCCACAGGAAGGTCTATTCAGAAACCCTATGAAGAAGGATACGATGAATATGCAAAAGATCTGATTAACAGATATAATAATGGAGAACTTTCCAACGCAGACAGCATACATTTTCCTGATTCCCTGAAGTATGAAACTATGGTTTACAAGCGTTACGTTTATGGCGGGGGCGGAATAATGCCCGACCTTTTTGTTCCACTTGATACTACAAAATACACTGATTATTTCAGAGATCTTATCAGAAACGGCGCCATCAGAAATTATTGTCTTTCATATACCGACGAGCACCGAAAAGAGTTAAAAAACAAATATCCGGGATTTAAGGATTTCAACCGTGACTTTATTGTAACAAAACAAATGCTGGATGACCTGATAAAAGAAGGAGAAGCCACAAAAGTTAAATTCAATGAAGATGAATACAATAAATCAAAAGAGGATATTGCTACCCAAATCAAAGCACTTATAGCAAGAGACATTTGGGACAACAGTGAATTTTTTGAAATAATAAACATGTCGGATGACGCATTTTTAAAAGGCGTTGAAGTAATTTCAAACGATAATTTATACAATAAGTTGCTTCGCCGGAAATAATTATTACATTTGCAATATCATGATGCTGAATTATCTGACATATAAAATTTGTTGTTGCTGTGAAAACATAAAATTTTTGCATCGTTGATTTATTTTATAGTTTATAAAAATACAGGCCGGTGCAAAACACCGGCTTTTTTTTGCTAAAAACATGAAAATTAAAAATGACATTACTGAACTTATTGGCAAAACGCCCATGGTAAGACTGAACAGGGTCAATGATGGTTTTGCAGAAATTGTTGTCAAACTCGAGTTTTTTAATCCCGGCGCCTCGGTAAAAGACCGACTGGCATACGCATTAATAAATGACGGGATAATGAAAGGGAAAATTAATTCGGAAACCACGGTAATTGAGCCCACCAGCGGCAATACCGGTATTGGACTGGCAATGGTTTGCGCTATATTGGAAATTCCTCTGATCATAGTGATGCCTGAAAGCATGAGCATTGAAAGAAGAAAAATTATTCAGGCCTACGGCGCAAAACTTGTGCTTACCCCTGCCGGCGAAGGAATGTCAGGTGCTGTTAATAAAGCAAGGGAGTTGAATAAAGAAATAATCAATAGTTTCATGCCGCTCCAGTTCGAAAATGCAGCCAATCCGGATATACACAGAAAGACTACCGCTGAAGAAATATGGGAAGACACCGGAGGAAAAATTGATGTATTTATTGCAGGAGTTGGCACAGGAGGAACAATCACAGGTGTGTCGGAAACGTTAAAACACAAGAAACCTGACTTAAAATCCTACGCTGTTGAGCCAGAATCATCTCCGGTGCTTTCTGGAGGGAATAAAGGGCCACATAAAATCCAGGGGATTGGTGCCGGATTTATTCCTGAAATCCTTAATCAGCAAAGTTATAATACAGTTATCAGGGTTTCAGATCAGGATGCCATGGAAATGACAAGGAAACTGGCTTTAAAAGAAGGTATTCTGTGTGGAATATCAAGTGGTGCCAATGTTTACGCCGCGGTTGAATTGTCGCGAAAGACTGAAAACAAAGGCAAACTGATTGTTACAATGATCAATGATACAGGTGAGAGGTATCTGAGCTCAGACATTTTTTAAAATAATTTGCTTAATAAATTTAACAACCATGAATAACAATACATCTGAAAAATTAGCAGAAATTACCGGCAGGATTATCGCTGAAGGAAGTCGTGGAATGGCATATCATTCGATAAAACACGGAGAAATGATGCCATCAACAAATGCACTGAAAGAAATAGTTGAGCTCCTGAGGAAAATACTATTTCCAGGTTATTTCGGGAATTCATCCCTTAATTCCCAAAATTTACATTATTACGTGGGAGTCAATGTTGACAAAGTGTACAGGACGCTTTCGGAGCAAATAAGAAGGGGATTGTGCTTTAACTGCACCGACGAAAAGGCAGTTTCATGTGGAAACTGTGATGAGGAGTCGGGACAATTAACCCTGAGATTTTTGTCAAGGTTGCCTGAAATAAGCCGGTTACTTTCCACTGATGTGGAGGCAGCTTATCGGGGTGATCCGGCAGCAAGGAATCATGGTGAGGTAATTTTTTGTTACCCTGCAATAAAAGCGATGACCAATTACAGAATTGCTCATGAGCTATTAAAGCTTGGTGTTCCATTAATTCCCAGGATCATCACTGAAATGGCGCACTCTGAAACCGGTATCGACATTCATCCGGGGGCACGAATCGGACAGTATTTTACCATTGATCATGGTACCGGAGTTGTTATTGGAGAGACCACCATTATTGGAAACAATGTAAAAATATATCAGGGAGTCACATTGGGCGCAAAAAGTTTTCCGACAGATGAAAACGGAAATCCGATCAAGGGAATTGACCGTCATCCTGTTGTTGAGGACAATGTTATTATCTATGCTGAAGCTACTATCCTGGGGAGGGTAACGATCGGAAAAGATACAACGATTGGTGGGAATGTCTGGATTACAACGGATATTCCAGTTGGCTCAAAAATACTTCAAAAATAATTTTAGACAAACCTGTATCAAAAAAAAGCCACTTATGCATACTTACAAGCTATGCATAAGTGACTGAATTTTATATAATTACTTAAAAGCTTTAAACTATCTCGATGTGTTCCTGGTCCGTGATCTTTTCGCAATAATGACACTTCAGATCAACTGCTCCGTTGTTTATCAATACGGTAAACCTTGTCTTTACATTGTCTTCGACGTTTGTAACACACTTTGGGTTCATGCAGCGGGCAATACCCTTAACTTTTTCGGGAACCTTAACTACTTTTTTCTCAACAACTTTATAGTCGCGAATAATATTAATTTTGGCTTCAGGAGCAATCAGGGCCATTTTGTTCAGATCGTCATCATCGGGAAATCTTTCAGAAATTTTAATAATGGCCTTTTTACCAAATTTTTTACTATGGAGGTTAAATCCAAAAGTAATTGTTGTGTCAATTTTATCGAGTCCCAGAATTGAAATTACTTTGAAAAGTACTTCTGAGGGAATATGGTCAATTACAGTTCCGCTTTCTAAAGCGCTTACCTGCATTATTTTTTTTTCGTCCATTTATTTTCTTATTTAATACCTAGGATTGAAGTTATGATTGCCTGACGGGTGTAAACACCATTTAATGCCTGTGGAAAATAATATGCTTTTTCATTTTCGTCCACATCAACATTGATTTCATTTACCCTGGGCAGCGGGTGTAAAATTCTCATATTTGATTTTGTACCCTCGAGCATTTTATTTTTCAGGATGTATGAGTTTTTAACTTTTTCATAATCCATTGGTTCGGAAAATCTTTCTTTCTGGATTCGGGTAACATAAACAATATCAGCCTCCTTTAAACTGGCGGTTAATTCTTCGTGCTCATAGTATTTTATGCCGTTTGCTTCCAGTTCCATTTTATATTCATTGGGCATCTGCAAAAGTTTTGGAGAAATAAAATGAAATGTTGGTTTAAAATTTACCATTGCCTGAAGAAGTGAATGAACTGTTCTGCCGTATTTAAGGTCACCAACAAGACAGATATTCAGATTATCCAATTTGCCCTGAGTTTTTTTGATTGAATACAAATCAAGCAAACATTGGGTAGGGTGCTGATTTGCACCGTCGCCTGCATTGACAACCGGAACAGGAGAAACCTCACTGGCATAACGGGCGCTGCCCTCAACCGGATGTCTCATAACAATCAGGTCACTGTACTGCGCAACGGTAAGGATTGTGTCTTTAAGAGACTCCCCTTTTTTAACGCTTGAAGAAGCTGCGTCGGTAAACCCGATAATTCTACCGCCGAGTTTATTCACCGCACTCTCAAAACTAAGTCTGGTCCTTGTAGAAGGCTCAAAAAACAAGGTTGCCACTACCTTGCCCTCCAGAATGTTTTGCACAGGTTTTTTTTCAAAATGTTCAGCCAACTCAATTATTTGCATATAATCATCCCTTGAGTAATCGCTGATCGAGATTAAGCTTTTGTTTTTCATTTAGTTTTTTTTTGATGATTTCTTGAATTATCGGGATACAAAATTAGCTATCAGCAAAGTTTTATTCTGCATAAAAAAACAGTAGTTATTAATAAGTTATTAACGGAAAACCATATGATAAAAACAATTATTGGTATAAAAATTGATACTAAACAGTAAACAAAAATGTTCTCTATGAAACGCAAATTAGTTATTTTTCTACTTCTTATCTCTGCAATGCAAAACTTATACTCACAGTATATATACGACGGTTCAAACAGGCAAATCGGCCGGGTTGACGGCAACTATTACTATAATGCATCAAACAGTCAGATTGGCAGAGTTGATGGCAATTATATCTATAACGCTTCAAACAGTCAGATCGGACGTATTGATGGCAATTATATATATAACAGCTCCAATTCACAAATTGGCCGTACCGACGGTAATTATCTTTACGATTCATCAAACAGGCAAATCGGCCGCATAGATGGAAACTATATTTATAATGGATCAAACAGTCAGATTGGACGTGCCGACGGACTTACAAGAGAGCAGATTATTTTGTTTTTCTATTTTTACGGAATGAACTAATTCCTTTTTAAAAAAGTTATTTTGCTTTTTGCCCTTTGTAAATCTGAGATAAAAATGTAGATTTGATCCATATATACTTTAAAAACAAGCGATAAAAAACACCATGAAAAAACTATTTATTATTCTGATAATCTTTGTATTTACTTCAATTATAAAGGCACAAGATTTTAACAATATTGATATAAAAAAGCTAAATATTGCTTTATCTGAACAAACCATTAACGGATTCACTTTTGATTCAGTCTCTATATATTATGGAATAATAGGAAGTTACAAAGATGCAGATGGAAATGAACTGGTCATTTCATTTGATTCTTTAAGCAAATTTGAAGAAGTTAAAAATGAAGATCCGGATTTTGTCACACTTTATAAAAATGAAAAATCCAATCTGATATTTTTTCAGAATGAATATATCACTGCTCTGTATATTGAGTTACCCAAATTTAATGTTACCATGTCACTCACCAGTGGATTTATGGAAAAATCACAGCTTGAAACGGTGTACAACCAGATTAATCCGGAGGATTTGCTGAATAAAGCAGTAAAATAATATCCTAACATAAAAAGTTTAATACTTACTGCATTAATTTCTTTGATTTACAATTTCTGTTTAGCACAGGAATCAAAAGAATATATTGAAAGAATCAATAAAAAAATTACCTTAAAACGAAATCCTACGAAGATGCCGCTCCCTTCGAAGAAATAAAAAACATTCCGATTGAACCCTACAAGGAGCAGAGCATTATTGAAACAGTGGAACAAGACAGTTCAAATTTTTTAAATAATCTGAACTCTGTATCTGTATAGTTGTTCAAAAATTATCATTAAAGGTTTTGTGACAAATAAGAAAGCGCCGGGAAAAATTCCCGGCGCTCCTGTAATATTTTAATTACATTTATTTGAATACTCAGCCGCTTTTACTCGGCATCTTCAAATTCCTCAGAGTCATGGTATGCTTCAGTTCTGCGACCAAAGAGCGAAACCACGAAGCCGGTAGTCAATCCGAATACCAAAGCACAAACGATGGTGATTCCGATTCCGGTAAGCTGGCTTCCGGTATTGAGTCCTTCGACAACAAAAATCGCAGCCAAACCGCCAAGCAATCCGGGTAAGCCGTGAAGATTAGATACTCCGCAGGTATCAACTGCTTTCAGGAAGTTTTTCTGTTTTGCCTGAATGATAGCAAAGCCAACAGTTGAGAGTGCACCGGCTAAACCACCAATAACCATTGCTTCTTTATGGGTAGCAAAATCGCAGGTGGAACCAATGGCAACACCACCGGCCAGAGCGGCATTGGCAATGTCGGCGATATTAATTTTTCCCCTGATCAATACAGACATGATATAAGTTATCACTGTTGAGGCGCACAGGGCAAGGAAGACATTGACGACGGTATGCGGAATCAATTCAACCGGAACGAGGGCAGCACAGAAGCTGGGCCAGAAAACCCACAAAGCCATACTTCCAAGCATTGAGTAGCGGTCGCTGGTTGCGTCACATTCGACCGGTGTATCCATTTCCTTTTTGGTTGTGAGGAAAATTGCAGCCGAAACGCCAAAGATTGCTCCGAACATGTGAATGATAATTGAACCACCGGTATCAGCAAAACCGTTTTTCATTAATCCGATACCGTCTTCAAGGACAATCCATTCATTGATCATGTAAAACGGAATAAACATGGCAGCCAGAATCATGTATTGATACATTTTCACGCGACCAAGAACTGCGCCTGCTGTGATAAGCAGACTGGCGGCTCCAAATTCGGCCAGAATAAACGTTACAATCTCACCCTTTTTTTCTGAAAACACTTCAAAATCACAAAGGGTAAAGTAAAGCGGAATGGCCACGCTGACAAGCAGGAAGGTGGCAGTTAAGGCAGATCTTCCATACTTTTTGACAAAAACCATCAGAAAGCCGAAGCCAATTAACAACATGACCATAATATGAATGGCCCTTTCATATTGCTGAACTTCAAGAACTGAAGAAGCAATATCGCTGAAATTCTGACCTTGGGCAAAACTGCCATAAGCAGTGCAAAGCAAGGCAGCAACAAGCATCAGTGTACGGTTAATAAAATTCATGTTTTTTTTTGTTTGTTCGTTAGTTAATGTGGACAAATGTATCATAATACAAACAAAAAATACGTGTTGTACGGAGAAAAAAAATGTGTTTTAGGGAATGTTTTAACCTTTCCGGTTTATTGAAACAGCTATATTTTCTTCTTATAAATTAAATCAAAACTGGTTCCTATATTATCTGTTGAATGAATAGAAATAGAAAAACCATGCAATTCAAAAATTTTTGAAGCCAGAGCCAGGCCAATTCCGAAGCCACTAATAAATTTTGCATTTCCTCCCCGATGAAATGGTTTAAAAATATTATCCAGTTCGCCAGCAGGAATTCCGATTCCCTTGTCGGATATTGACACGCTGATTATTTCGGGAGTAAAAAGAAAAGATAACAGAATTTCATCCTCCGAAAATTTACAAGAATTATCAAGGATATTTTTGAACGCAATTTCAAGTAAACCAAAATGGCCTTTAATTAAAAGCTCACTTTCATTTTCAGGGTAATCAATTTTAATAATTATCTTTCTGTCAGGATATTTATTTTTTATTTGATTAACCGAAGCATAAATCACTTCGTCAATTTGAATATCTTCAAATTTAAGTTCCATCCCCTCATTTATCTGCGCCAATTCAAGCAGACTGGTAGAGACTCCGTTAATCGCTTTCAGATCATCAAGCAATCTTTTCAAATGCAAAATATAACCGTCCTTTTCATGATCGTGACTAAGAATATAATCGGTTTCGACAATCATAACAGCAAGGGGTGTTTTCAGTTCATGGGAAGCGTTCAGAACAAATTCATTCTGACTTCGAAATGCTTTTTCAAGTGAATTCAGCATTTCATTAAATGATATTGCCAATTGAGCAATTTCATCCTTTTTATTGCCTTCAGGAAGCCGCTTATCAAGTTTAGCCAGGTTTATTTCACTTATTCCTTTATTAATCTGAGAAATTGGTCTGATGGCATTCCTTGAAAACAAATAGGATATCAAAACTGCCACTAATATACTAAAAAGAATACTCAGCAAAAGAATATTGATAAGTTCACCAAGGTTTTCTTCCCTTTTTTTATCCACCGCCATTACATAGACAAAATAATCCTTTCCGTTCCAATTGTGTCGTAAACAAATTCCATCTTTTTTGCCAATAGTAAAAAAAAGTATTTCATCACCATTTTGAAGATTCGGGAAGGCATTGTTAGCTGTTTTTTTATTGTTATAACAATAAATTTCATTTCCCTTATCATCAAATAATGATATTTCTTCATCATCAAGAGAAATAGTTGTAGCATGTATTTTTTTCAATAAAACTGAATCGACTTCGGCTACATTAAGCAACAGGATGGCGGTATTTTTTGCCTTCATATATAATTCATCACTGAAAGATGTTTTTTCATTCTCAAAGGAAAGATAGTACACCAAAAGTGAAAAGAAAAGCAATATGGCTATAACCAATAATGAGAACCGTAATGCAAGTCTGGTTTTTATATTCATGGCTTACAATTCATTTTCGCTAAAATAAAACCCGAAACCAAATTTATTATGAATCAATTTTGGTTCAAAATCTTTATCTACCTTTTTTCGCAGATAATTGATATACACATCAATAATGTTTGTGCTTGGGTCAAAATCAAAACCCCATACATGTTCCAGAATAAATTCCCTTGACAGGAGTTTGTCTTTGTTTTTGAGAAATATCTCAAGCAAGAGGAATTCTTTGGTTGTGAGATCAATCTTTTTATTGTCTCTGACAACTGTTTTTGTATCAAAATTCACTTCAAGGTTAGCTACTTTAATAATTACAGGAGGGGCAACATTATGAGTTCTTTTAAGAAAAACATTTACTCTGGCAAGCAGTTCCCTGAAATCAAATGGTTTAAGTATGTAATCATCTGCGCCAAGTTCAAACCCGTTAAGTTTATTTTCCTGTGTTCCCAGAGCCGTAAGAAATATAATTGGCACAGATGAATTGGCCGATCTGATTTCACGACAAAGGTCAAATCCGTTTACCAGAGGAAGGTTAATATCCAAAATGATAATACTGTATGACCTTTCAGAAACCAATTTTCTGGCTGCAAACCCGTCAAAAGCTATTTCTGCCTGAAATCCTTCCTCTTCAAATTGTTTTCTGAGTACTTCGGCCAGTCTTTTCTCATCTTCAACAATCAGCACCGATAATTTTTCCATTTCGATTGTTTTGGACAAAAATACCACAATAAAACAGTTATTATAAAAACTCTAATCAATTTCTAATTTTTTTCTAACCTTTTTCTTAATTATATAAAGCAATAATAAACAATCTTTGTACTTTAATTTTGGATTGGTTAACCCCGATAATTTGATTTATTCATTTTACTCGCGGGAATATTAAATGTACTGGAAATATTAAGGATCAAGAATTAGAGGTTTAAAAGTTTTTAATTTTACCAACAGTACCTATTTAAGCCGGCAACTTGTGCAGGAATTCAGGTTGCCGGTTTTTTTTTAAAATTGCGGGCAATCAGGCATTTTCACTCTTTTCTTCTTATCCTCAGGTTTTTGCAGGTATTTAATCTGTTCTTCGTACCAAAACCGGTCGTATGACATTTCCATGGTTATTTCACCGTTTTCGTTGATTCGGTACTTATGCTGTCCGAAAAGAAAACAGTTGTCCTGATCGGGTGATTCGCCGATGTTATAAAAATCTTCATCCTCGGTATGCAATGAACCTCCTGTTTTATAGGCGAGATTGATATATTCAACATTTATCAATTGATCGACACCGCACAAAATAACGTGAACAGGTTTGTTTATTTTACTTATCAATTCATAATCGCGCATGGCGGAATTATTGTCGGCGATTAAAAACACCTGCTTTGCTTCGGGATGCATGGAGATTGCAGACAGAATAGCTTCCACGTCATTTTCGGGCCAGTCGCCGCCGCTGCCCATTTGCATAACCTTATCCATTAAAATCAGGACCGAATCCATTTGAGATGCGCTCACATGGTATATACCGCCAGTTTCGCCGGGTATTTTATTCAGATCCTGTTTTCTGTCACCATCATTGAAAAAAGCAAAATCCTTTATTCCGCTGCGCTGCAGGTTTTTCAGATGCCACATAATTGCCTGAGCCGAATAGGTATACATACTGGCAGTCCAGTCCATTACCACTATAGAGTTATCCTTTCCTGAAATTCTGGACAAAACATTATAGACACCCGGATCGGTAACCCCGCCAAGATAATCCATAAAAGCCGAGACTTTAAAAGCATATTTTTCGGCTTCGGTGAAGGTGAGTTCAGGTTGGATTTTTTCACTTTCGGTAACCTCTGGTTTTTTCTCCCCCTCAATGTAATACTTGATGATGATGCCGTGAAAATATGTCCGCGTTTCATCTTCTGATTTGCAATTGGTTTGAAGAACCAGATTCCATTTTATGGCCGGGTTATTCAATTTGGGGTCAATGGAAAAAAGCTCATCTAATCGTTTTGAGAGCAGGTCGTAATAATTTGTGAGCCAGTCGGATTTGTTCCATGGGTATTTTGTAAAAACCACATCAACCTGATAGGGCACTGCATTTTCGATTAATGTCCAGTCGGCAGGATTTTTTATTCTGTAATCGGCATAGCCGTTTTCCAGTACAACCGTTTTTTCGGATTTACTTTTTATAAAAACCGGAATTTCATTGTACCCGAAAGCACGATCATAAACGTCTTTAAAGTTTTGTGGAGTTTTTAATGCGGCATCTGTCAGAAAAATTTCAGAGTTATTCTGGGCAATCAGGAGGTTGCAAAAAACAATAAATAATATCAGAATAATATAATTTTTCAAACGGCTCAATTGTGAAATGCACAATCATTTTTTATGCATTCATTATTATAACGTGAAAAACCGCATGTAATTTTCTCAGATGACTGCAGTTTAACATTAAATTCCTCATAAAGGCAAATGGTTGCCTTAGTGATGGCATTAAAAGAATCACGGTTACAACATTTCAAATATTCTTGTTCGTAAACCAACATTTTACCGCAATCGAGGCAATTGTTTCTATACTCCATTATTAATATCCAACGTCAATAAGCTCAACGTCAAAAGTTAGTTGTGATTTGGGAGGAATAATACCGCTTCCGGCCTCACCGTAAGCAAGTTGATAAGGAATAATAAACCGGTATTTTTCTCCCTTTTTCATCAAAGCAACGCCTTCATCCCAACCTTTTATTACTTTTCCTACTCCAAGTGCAAACTCAAATGGAGTACCTCTTTTAACAGAAGAATCAAATATTTTACCGTCATCAAGATATCCGGTATAATGCACTTTTACTGTTTTCCCAAATTTACTTTTTTTATCTTCAGTTGATTGAACAACAATATATTTCAATCCGGATTTGGTGGTAATCGTATCTTTACCCTTAGTATCAAAAGGAATAATTTTTACCGGCTCGGTAACCTCAATTAATTCAACATCAATAAATATTGAAGAATTTGGTGGCATATTAGGAATTTGCCTGTTACCAAAAGCAAGTTGAGGTGGTATTTCAAGGCGGTATTTATCACCAACTTTCATGTAAGATATTCCCTCATCAAAACCCTTTAATGGTCCTGTTCCCAGCTCCCAATTAACCGGCTGTCCTCTTTTTATTGAAGAATCAAACACCTTGCCGTCTGAGAAAAAAGCTGAATAATTCACCTTTGCAATTTTTCCCATTCCGGATTTCACACCACCAGCAGGGCCATTCTCAACAACATAATAAGCAAGTCCTGATTCGGTTGTTACTTTTTCTTTTCCGGAAATGTCATAAGGGATAATTTTTACACCAGGTATCACTTTAATCAGTTCCACTTCAAAAATCAGATTTGCATTTGCAGGAATTTTTCCATTAGCACGGGGGCCATAGCCAAGATCTGAAGGAATGTAAAAAATGGCTTTTTCGCCTTCACTAAGCAGTGCAATACCTTCATCCCAACCTTTGATCACCTGTCCCACCCCAAGTTCAAACTCGAATGGGTTTCCCCTGGGAATAGAGCTGTCAAAAACCGAGTCGTTTTCCAGTTTTCCGGTATAATGAACCTGAACCTTATCACCGGCAACGGGTTTGGATCCATTGCCTTTTTGAGTGATTTTGTATTTTAATCCTGACGGGGTTGAAATAAAGTCGGAGGTGTTAACCTGCGAGAAAATCAGACTGCAGGAAAGCAGAGAAATTCCGAATAACGCAAAAAGTTTTTTCATTTTTTATTTTTTTAAATCAATCAGTTCTATTTCAAAAATCAGCGTTGCAAAGGGCGGAATGTTGAATGTTTTATCTCCGTCTTTGCCGTAAGCAAGATCAGATGGAATAATTAATGTACTTATCGAACCCTTTTTCATTTTCTGAATACCAATATTCCATCCTTCAATAACGCTTTTATCGCCGAGTTTGTATTTAAAGGGAGATTTTTTCTCGTAGCTGTTGGCAAACGGACGGCCATCGACGAAGTATCCAACAAAATGGACGGTAACAGAATCACCGCTTTTGGCAAAGTCACCCTTTCCCGGATGGTTTTTATCAGGAATGAAAAACATTCCTTCGCTGGTTGGTTCCATGTTGATATTTGCTTTGCGCAGATAATCATTCAAAAGTTTTTTCTCAATCTCTTTGTTTGAATTGTTGATAAGGTTCTGCTCCTCCTCTATTTGTTGGAAACTTTGAATTTCCAGAAGTTTTACATGAAAACGGATTTTGCTCGTTTCCTTAAAATTTTTAGGTGCATTGATTCCCCTTTTCTTGTTGTAAAATTCGATGGCATTTAATCTAAAAACCATGGAATCACCTTCATGAAGCAACATCAGGGCATCATCCCATGTTCCGCCTTCATAATTCGGCTTGCGAACCATGTCTTTGAATGCCCGTCCGATTTCCCTTGAGTCAAACATCAGAGAATCATTGTCTTCCAAATACCATTTCACATCCAGTTCAACGATATCGCCCTGTTTCACTTTTTTGGCATCCTTATTTTCTGTAATCATTTTGTATTCGAGACCGCTTTCATGAATATCATAATCAGATTTGTCTTTACCAGATCCACAGGAATACAGAACAAAAGCAGCTGCTGCGGTTATTATATAAAAAAAAGATTTTCTCATAATTTTATTTCAGAACAATTTATTTTACTGCAATATTATAAAGTAATGGGGAGATTTCAAAATTTGAGGTTGACTGAGGGCTTGGGGTTTAACAATATTTAATAATTATTTGGGTTGGGGTGAAAATACGAAACCATATTGGAAGCTAGTCCTCCGATGGCTATCTGATCGGCGAAGCCAAACATCGCAAAGCAAATACGGCGAAGCCAAATATCATTATTATATCATTTCTCAGTTTTTTTTTCTAATTTTATCTCATTAAAAAATATAACCATGAAAGAAAACGAAGTTCTGCAATTAGTTAAGGATAAAGCCAACAAATGGCTGAACAGCAATATTGATGAGAAAACCCGCGCTTCAATCAGGGAAATGATGGAAAACAATGAAAACGAGTTGATCGAATCTTTTTATAAAGATCTTGAGTTTGGAACTGGGGGATTGCGCGGTATCATGGGCGCAGGAACAAACCGCATGAATATTTATACCGTTGGAATGGCTACACAGGGTCTGGCCAACTATTTAAAAATGAATTTTACCGGACTTAAGCAAATTAAAGTTGCTATTGCTTACGACTGCCGGAACAACAGCCGCCTGTATGCCGAAACTACTGCCAAAATAATGGCTGCCAACAACATTAAAGCATATCTTTTCGAAGACCTTCGTCCGACCCCCGAACTTTCTTTCGCCGTAAGATATTTTGGCTGCCAGAGCGGTATTGTCGTAACCGCTTCGCACAACCCCAAAGAATATAATGGCTATAAAGTTTATTGGGAAGATGGCGGACAAATTATTGAACCCCATGATAAAAATATTATCAATGAAGTGCAAAAAATCACTTCGATTGATGAGGTAAATTTTAAAAGCAATCCCGATCTGATTGAAACCATCAAATCTGATTTCGACGAAATCTATACCGATGAAATCAAAAAACTTTCTCTTTCATCAGAATCTGTAAAAAAATACCACGACCTGGGAATCGTTTACACTCCGCTGCACGGAACCGGTGTTAAGCTTGTCCCCATGATTCTGAAAAAACTTGGCTTTACCAACATACACCACATACCTGAGCAGGATGTGAACAGTGGCGATTTTCCAACTGTGCATTCACCCAACCCCGAAGAAAGTGCTGCTCTTGCAATGGCCATGGAAAAAGCCGCTCAGGTGGGCGCCGAACTTGTTATGGCAACCGACCCCGATGCCGACAGGGTGGGAATCGGTTTAAAGGACAACCATAACAATTATATTTTGCTTAATGGAAACCAGACCGCTTCAATTCTTATTTATTATCTGCTGAAAAGGTGGCATGACAAAGGAAAGCTCGACGGCAAACAGTATATAGTTAAAACCATTGTTACTTCAGAAATTCTTACCGAAATAGCCGATGATTTTAAAGTTGAGCATTATGATGTGCTCACCGGATTCAAATTTATTGCAGACATCATCAAAAACAATGAAGGCAAAAAAACCTTCATCGGGGGAGGTGAAGAAAGCTATGGCTATCTGGCAGGTGAGTTTGTACGAGACAAAGATGCGGTTATGTCATGCGCCCTTATTGCCGAAGCTGCTGCATGGGCCAAAGACAACAACATGAAACTGTTCGACCTGCTGCTGGAGATTTACCAGAAATACGGACTCTATTACGAAAAACTGATATCCATTACTAAAAAAGGTAAATCAGGTCAGGAGGAGATTGCTGCCATGATGGACCGTTTCAGAAATTCAACCCCTGAGTCAATCAACGGCAGTGACGTAATGCTGGTTCATGATTATGAAAAAAGTCAAACCATTGATATGATTTCCCAACTCAGACATAAAATAGAGTTGCCAAAATCAAATGTTCTTCAATTTGTTTTGCACGACGGAACAAAAATATCCATCAGGCCATCCGGTACCGAACCGAAAATCAAGTTCTATTTCAGCGTAAAAGGCGAGCTGAAAGATAAAAATGATTACGAAAAAGTAAAGGCCACACTGGATTCAAAAATTGACAGCATCATTAAAGATCTGAAACTATAGTGGATTTCGAAAAAAGAAAACTGGTCGTTAGTCTGTACTTCCCCGTTTTTATCATCCTGGTTATCTGGATAATAAAAATATCGGAGGTAATATTGAAAGAAAACTGGTCACATTTGGGTGTTTATCCCATGAAAATTGAAGGTTTACTGGGCATTGTAACTTCACCGTTGATCCATGGCGATTTTAACCACCTCATTGCCAATACCGGTCCGCTTTTCATCCTCACACTGGGTTTGTTTTACTTTTATTCGAAAATCGCCTGGCGGGTTTTTTTTCTGATCTATTTCATCACCGGAATATGGGTTTGGTTTGGAGCGCGCGAAGCTTATCATATCGGTGCAAGCGGAGTGGTTTACGGGCTGGCAGCTTTTATTGGACTGAGCGGAATAATCCGAAAAAATGTTCAGCTAACGGCAATTTCCTTTTTGGTTATTTTTCTATACGGAGGAATGATTTGGGGCGTGTTGCCCATTGACCCGCGCATTTCGTGGGAAGGACATTTGTCGGGAGCCATAGCGGGATTAATGCTTGCATATTATTTCAGAAAAATGGGTCCGCCTTCGGATATCCGCACCTGGAAAGAGATTGACGATTCAGATGTACCCGATGATGAAAATGCCTACTGGAAGGTTACCGATCAAACAATGGATAACGTTCAGATAACATATAAGGAAGATAAAAAAGATGAACCCAAAACTGATTGACATACATACCCATTCCGACAATCAGTCAAACGAAATTATCTCCGTAAAAAACACCCCGCCTGATTTTTTCGGCAGCAGTTTCTATTATTCCACCGGAATTCATCCCTGGGATGTTGAAAAATCAGATATTAAAGATCTGCAAATTTTGCTCAAACACTCTGAAAATGCCAACTTCATTGCTATGGGCGAAATTGGTTTGGACAAAATAAAAGCTGTTGATTTTCAAAAACAATTGAAGTTTTTCACAGGTCAGCTTGAATTAGCTGAAAAACTGAATAAGCCGTTGATCATTCATTGTGTCAGGACTTATTCAGAGATTCTGTCAGTCAGAAAAGATTACAATAAAACTCCATGGATCATTCATGGTTTTAATGCCAATCAAGACATTGCAGAAAAACTGATTTCCAAAAACTGTTATCTGTCATTCGGATCACTTCTTTTTAATGAAAAATCCGGAGCATTCAAGGTATTCAATCAGGTTAACACAGACAGCATCTTTTTGGAAACAGATGATTCGGGTAAAAAGATTGAAGAAATGTATCAGATGGCAGCCCGGATAACAAATAATGCCACTAGTCATCTCAAGGAGAAAATTTATAATAATTTTGTCAGCTGTTTTAAACCCTGCAGGGATGTTAAAAATACATTATAACTTAATTGCCCCGGGGCAATTTCCCGGGGCTACCATAGTATAAGCCCTCCAGGCTTATTTAAAGCCGGCTTGAAAGCCGGGGCTGAATTGAGCCGGCCTTACAGGCCTGGATAGGGTAAGATAAAACTTCATCGACTTTATAAACTTTCATCTTTAAAAACTTTCTAACTTTACGAACTTTACAGACTTTACGAACTTAACAAACTTTATGGATTGGATTTCAAGAACCGAACTTTTACTGGGAAAAAGCGATCTGAAAAAACTTCAGACAGCACATGTTCTGGTGGTCGGACTGGGAGGCGTTGGTGCTTATGCAGCGGAGCAGATTTGCCGTGCCGGAGTAGGTAAAATGACCATAGTGGACGGCGATAAGGTAGAGCCCTCAAACCGGAACAGGCAACTTCCCGCTTTAATCAGCAACGAGGGAAAGGAAAAAGCTGAAGTAATGGGCAAACGTTTGAAAGATATTAATCCGGATCTTGATCTGACCGTCATATGCGAGTACATTAAAGATGACAGAATGGTTGAAATCCTGCAAGCCGAAAAATACAATTATGTGGTGGATGCCATTGACACCCTGGCACCAAAAATATTTCTGATATACCACAGTCTGAAAAATAACCTGAGAATTGTTAGTTCAATGGGAGCCGGAGGAAAATTTGATCCCTCAATGGTAAATGTCAGTGATATTTCACAATCATTTAATTGCAATCTGGCAAGGATGTTAAGGAAAAGATTGCATAAACTGGGAGTATACAACGGAGTAAAAGTCATTTTTTCATCAGAAAAAATAAAAGAAGGATCCATGATTATTTCAGAAGGCGAAAATAAAAAATCAACCGTTGGTACAATTTCTTACATGCCCCCCGTTTTCGGATGTTTCTGTGCTTCAGTGGTTGTAAGAGATTTAATTGCTTAGAAGTAATTAATTATTCATTTTTCTTCACTCTTCGGGCATTTTCAATACTGGCATTGAGTTCAAATCCTATAAGCAAAACCATGGCATTCATGTAAATCCACATCATTAAAACAATGATGGTACCGAGTGATCCATAAAGTTTATTGTACTGCCCGAAATTGTTCACGTAAAAACTAAACAGCAAAGAAATAATGATACACAGAAGTGTGGCAATACTTCCTCCTGCAGTTATAAGTTTCCATTTCATTTTTTTTGCCGGGGCATAATAATAAAGGAAAGAAATGGCAAAAAAGAACAGGGCGATGATGATAATCCACTCCACAAATTTAAGCAGATAATAAATGAAATAATTCTGAAGCAATCCTATTGAAGCCAGGTAATCGAAAAGATACACACTAAACATGATGCTGAGAATTGCCAATGTTATCAACGTAAAGAAAATAACCACCAGCCACAAACTGATTAGTCTGCGCGCAATACCGCTTCTGGTTTCAAATTCCTGCGAAGTAGCGTTGAAAGATTTCATAATGGCATTAACCCCGTTTGTCGCAAAATACATGGTCATGATAAATCCCACCGACAGCAGATCAAACCGGGGATTCATAACCACATCCTCAATTGTGCCTTCGACCGCTGAAAAAGCATCGCCGGGCATGATATTTCTTAGGATTTCAAGAAGTTCAGACTGAAAATTATCAATAGGAACATACGGTATTAATGTGAATATAAACAGAATAGCCGGAAAAATAGCAAGAAAAAAGTTATACGCAATGGCACCCGATCTGATGGATAAAGTACCTTTTTTAATAGCTTGAATAAAAAACACTCCCACATCATACAGCGACATATGATGAAAACCCGGAAAGCTGTGCCTGAGCGAGAAAGCGGCAACAACTTTTTTTAAAACACCTATTTTGTTTTTTATATTGGACATTTATCAGAAATCAATGGCTTTTAAGCTCATATCCAGACTGCTTATCTGGTGTGTGAGGGCTCCAACCGAAATAAAATCAACACCACATTCGGCATACGACCTGATTGTTTCGAGGGTAATGCCGCCCGATGATTCAGTTTCATATTTGCCATCAATCAGCTTAACAGCCTCGCGAGTCATTTCAGGATCAAAATTATCAAGCATAATGCGATTTACGCCTCCGTGGGCAAGAACTCTTTTAATATCATCGAGTGATCTTGTTTCGATTTCAATTTTCAGGTCCAGGTTTTTTCCGGCAAGGTATTTTTTTACAGAATCAATTGCCTTTTCTATTCCGCCGGCAAAATCAATATGGTTATCCTTGAGCATGATCATATCATACAGACCCATGCGGTGGTTTGCTCCGCCACCAATAACCACAGCTTGTTTTTCAAGAAAACGCATTCCCGGAGTTGTTTTTCGGGTATCCAGAATTCGTGTATTCAGTCCCTCAAGTTTTGAAACATATTCATTGGTACGGGTGGCAATTCCGCTCATCCTCTGCATCACATTCAGCACCAATCGTTCGATTTGCAGAATTGACCGAACACTTCCTTCGGCAATAAAAGCAATATCACCGGGTTTTACCTTTGCACCATCGAAAAGATGAACCGACATTTTTAGTTCGGGATCAAATTTATGCATGATTTTGCCTGCAACATAAACTCCGGCAAGCACCCCTTCCTGTTTTATGAGTAATTTGGCTTTACCATTTGCATCAGGAGGAATACACGACAAGGTAGAATGGTCACCATCCCTGATGTCTTCTTTTATTGCATTTTCAATAAAAGCATCAAAATAATTTTCATTCATTATTCTTCTTCGATTCTTAAAGTTTTAACAAGGGGCTGACCGTCTGAAACCTTGTACATAACCGTAACACGATAACTTCCTTTGGATGTGGTAATGGTTCCGATGGCGTATTTAACACCCTCACCCCCATCATGAAGAATTTTAAAATCAACGGGTTTATTTTTGATGAAAAAATCTTTTAAAATCAATTCGGCCTGAGTTTTACTATAAATATCCTCATCCTCAAGGATTTTTAATTCAATATTGGCATCAAAATATTTAGCCAGTGTTTTTGAATTTCCGGTTTTCAGTGCAAGGATAATTTCATCGGGAAGGGCATTTGGATTACCGAAAGAGCTTATCGTCACAAGCATGGCCATTAAAAGCGCCACTTTTTTAAAAAGATTTTTCATCCGGTTTTAGTTTAATTTATATGTAAATATACATTAGTTTTGCTAATTTATAAAAATAAAGCAAAAATTAAACCAATTTTAATATTCAGACAATTTATTTGGTTATGAAAATCAGTTTGATAGTAGTTGGAAAAACGGATGATAAAAACCTTTCAGAAACTGTTGAGACATATTTAAAAAGGTTGAAACATTATATTGACTTTGAATATAATGTGATTCCGGATATTAAAAACCGCAAAACCTTATCGCAACAGGAGCAGAAAACAAAAGAAGGCAATTTATTGATTTCCGGACTAAACAATTCTGACTTTGTTGTTGTACTTGACGAGAAGGGGAAAGAACACACCTCATCTGAGTTTGCTGAATTCTTAAAAAAGAGGATGAATGCCGGTACAAAAAGACTGGTTTTTCTGATTGGCGGTCCCTATGGTTTTTCTGATCAGGTTTATGAAAGGGCTGATTACAGATTTTCCTTGTCGAAGCTCACATTCTCGCATCAGATGGTCAGGTTGATCTTTGCAGAACAGCTATACCGGGCATTTACAATAATTAAGGGCGAACCTTATCACCACGAGTAGATTGAATTTTTTTGCCCCGGGGCAATTGCCCGGGGCTACCATAATTTATGCCCTACAGGCATAGTAATCTCCGCCGGAAAAGGGTTTTTCGTTCTAATGTATTCATGGCCGTATCACCGTCGGCAAGCCTATGGCGACCGAAGGGAGGCACAAAGCCGGGGCTGAATTGAGCTGGCCTTTCAGGCCGATTGCTTTTTTGGATTTAAAGAGTTGATCAATATTTCCGGATTCCGGCTTCCGACTTCCGACTTGACGGACTTTCTAAACTTTCAACTTTCAACCTTACAGACTTTCAACTATATTTCTTATTTTTACTGAATAAATGATATATCGTGCTTTTTAAAAAACTGAAATATTACATCTGGCTGATTTTATTTGCATTGCTTTTTTCAACTGCATTTTTACTTGAAAGAAGTGGCGTTCATATTCAGAAAGAAGCTGTTGGGGTTGCCGATATTGAAAAAACCCTGATTAAAAAACAGGAAAAAGTTGATAAACTTGTAACTGATGTTACCCTCATGATGAGGTCAAATTCCCTTGATGAAATCATCAAAAACAATCTTATTGACATTATTGATATTCACAACGACGGATATGAACTGCTCATATACCAGAACGACAGCCTGAAATTTTGGTCTGATAACATTATTTCTGTCAGCAATCTTTTTTCTGAATCGGTACTTTCACGTGATGTTGTTTTCCTCGAAAACGGCTGGTTTTATACCAAGTGGAGATCAATAGACAATATAGTAATTGTTGGTTTGGCCTTAATAAAAAGGGAATATTCTTTTGAAAATGAATTTATTAAAAACTACTACCAGGAAGATTTTAACCTAAATCCCGATGTAAACATTACCGTTCTGCCTGTTCCCGAGGGTGTTGCAATAAAAGGACTGGATAATAAATATTTGTTCTCACTTATTTTTTCGGCACCCGAATCCATTAAAGATGGCTGGGTAAAATTCAATAGAGTACTATACTATCTGGCAGTTGTCTTCCTGCTTATTTTCATGTTTTTGATTATCGCAGATTTTAATAAGAGATTCAACTCAAACTGGTGGCTTCTTGCCTTATTGATTGATTTGGTGATTATCAGATATCTTTTGATTACCCTGAATTTTTCTGAACTGTTTTTCAACTCAGAGTTGTTCAATCCGCGGATTTTCGCGAGCTCCTCGTGGTACCCCAATTTGGGAGACCTCCTGATTACAGTCATATTCGTCTTTACTTTTTCAATTGCTTATTTCAGGTATTTTAAATTAAGCTCTGCATTTGCCGGGAAAAACAAAAATATTTCAGCAGTTATTCTACTGGCTATCATGTCGGTAACACAGCTTTTCTTTTTTAAAACAAATCAGATTGTTTATGATATAATCGTAAACTCCAGCGTTGAACTTGAGGCATACAAAGTATTCGAAATGAGCATATACAGCATTTTATGCTACCTTATTTTCGGTTTGCTTTTTGTCTCAAACATCTTAATAATTTATCGAACTGTTTATGTTTTCAGGGAATCATTATCTTTTATATATTATCTGGCTTGTCTGGCTCTCTCCTTTTTAGTGTTGATTCCCTTTGCATCCAGCTTTGAGAATGCAAATTCATTTTTTGTTTTTCTGGATATCATTTTAGTCCTGACACTAATAATTGTTGTCAAAAACAATATCTACTTGCGGGGATACATTGCTTTGCTTCTTATCGTATTTGTCTCGGCATATATTGTGTGGTTTATTTCTGAAGAATCAAGAAAAAAAGAATGGGAAAAGAGGAAGATTATTGCGACCGGACTGGCTACAGAGCGGGATATGGTGGCCGAACTTTTGCTTGCTGATAAAGAGAAAAAATTGGTAAATGATGAAGTTCTGAAAGGTTTGCTCACAAATTATGAGGAAGACGACCAAAATATAATAAAGCATCTGCGAAATTATTACTTCAATGGTTACCTCTCAAAATACGATTTTCAAATAGCACTCTGTAATCCGGTTATTAATTTATTGCTGAATCCTGTTTCCAAAGAGCAAACAAACTGCTATGAATATTACGAGTCTATATCAAAAAACAGGATACCAATAAACACCACTCACTTTTATTTTGTTGATAACCTGAACGGAAGGATCAGTTATTTCGGAAAAGTTGCTTTCGACCTTGAAAACGATTCACTTGAAAATACCTTGTTTATCCAGCTTGACTCCCGTCTGATCGTCGAAGAGCTTGGATATCCGGAGCTTCTCCTTGAAAAAAAGATGAAAAAATCATCTATTACCGAGAAATATTCCTACGCAAAATATTACAAGGATTCTCTTATAAATAGTGCCGGAGAATATCATTACAGCTTTTCCTCGGATGTTTTCGGAAAACAGAACTATGAATACACTATTATCAATTATGACGGTTTTAACCATCTACTGTTCAGAATAGATAAACTGAACACCATTGTGGTGAGTCTTCCCCAAAAAAGCTTTCTGGATGTGCTCATTTCCCTTTCTTATGTTATTGTGTATTTCTATTTGTTATTTGCATTGGGTGTTTTTGTAAACAACCTTAACAGATATACTACCGATCTGCATTTCGACATTAAGTCGCGCATCCAGATCTCAATGATCGGAATCCTTTTGCTTTCACTTTTATTAATTGGAGGCGGAACAGTTTACTATAACATTGAACAATTCAAAAAGAAGCAAAATGCCAATATCAGTGAAAAAATTCAATCCGTCCTGATCGAACTGGAACACAAACTTGGGGGTGAAAAAAAGCTGCATAACACACCTGAGTTTTACGATGAAGTGCTTTATTACCTGATGAAATTTTCTTATGTGTTTTTTACTGACATCAACCTATATGATGCACAGGGGAATTTATATGCTTCATCGCGTCCTGAAATTTTTGATAAAGGACTGATCGGTTATAAGATGAATACTGAAGCTTACCGGCAATTGGTAATAGATAAAAGAGCCAAGTTCATTCACAACGAGTCAATCGGAAGCATGGAATACCTATCAGCATACATTCCGTTTCAAAATACCAACAATAAAATAATCGGATATGTAAACCTTCCATATTTTACTAAACAGAGTGCGCTTACTAAAGATCTGACCGGATTGGTTGTTGCGATCATAAATATTTATGTATTGCTCATATTACTGGCCATTTTTTTTACGGTTGTAATTTCCGGCACCATTACAAAGCCGCTGAGACTTATTCAGAAAAAATTCAGGGAGATTAAACTTGGCATGGCCAATGAAAAGATCAAGTATGAAGGCCGTGATGAAATTGCTGATTTGGTTGCCGAATACAACAGAATGGTGGAGGAACTCGCCCGCAGTGCCGATTTATTGGCCAAATCAGAAAGAGAATCAGCCTGGCGCGAAATGGCAAGGCAAATTGCTCATGAGATTAAAAATCCACTCACCCCAATGAAGCTGAACGTTCAATTGTTGCAGCGTTCATGGAATGATAACGATCCCAATTTTGAAGACAAACTCAGGAGACTTTCTGCCTCGCTCATTGAGCAAATCGACACCCTTTCGTCCATTGCCACAGATTTTTCAAGATTTGCAAAACTCACCAATGCAAATGTGGAGGAAGTTGACCTTATTTTAAAAATAAATAATGCCGTCAGTGTATTTGAAAATGATGAAAATGCCATCATTACACAAAACATGAATGGTATTGCCAGTGCTATTGTTTTTGCCGACCGTGAACATCTGCTGCAGGTATTCAACAATCTGATCAAAAATGCCATTCAGGCCATCCCCGCAGGAAGAAAAGGAAAAGTTGACATTTCTCTTGAAAAAACAGAAAAATATTATCTGGTAAAAATTTCAGACAATGGAACCGGTATACCTGACGACTTGAAAGATAAACTTTTTGTTCCTAACTTTACCACAAAAACATCGGGTATGGGACTTGGACTTGCCATCGTTAAAAAAATTGTTGAAGGAACCGGAGGAAAAATCTGGTTTGAAACGGCAAAAGACCAGGGAACTACCTTTTTTATTGAATTTCCGTTTAATAACCAAACTACATAAACTATGAAAAAGATTTTATTAATTATGATAATGGCATTAACCACTTCTGCCGTTTTTTCACAGAGCAATTCGGGAGAACTAAGTCTGTATGCCTTTTACTATGAATACGACTTTGAAGAACCACTTATTAATGCCACCGTTACACTAACCGGCGAAGGTTATTCAAAGGAGCAGGCAACAAACGAAGAAGGAAGAACCTACTTTTGCGAACTTCCTGCCGGATATTATACAATGACCATTACAAAGGAAGATTTTCAAAGCCGCGTTATCCAGAATATCAATGTAGATTCAGTCGGGGTTTTCTATCTTACCACCATGATGTTTAAAGCAAACCGGGACACCGTGGATATGATTGAGAATGAAACAGATAATGTATCATTAAATCCCACTTCCCTACTGATTGGCTATTCATTTAAAGGCTTGGGCGAAAGTGATTTCTATGATTACAACAAGAGCTTTTACAATTTTAACTACGGTTTTAATATCATTGCCCCTGTTCAGACATTTTTTAACTACGGATTAGATTTTTCATTTGGTTATACTCAATCGCTTCTTAAAAAGGATTCTCTGGCAGATGTCTCTGATGTCAAAAAAATTAAAACGCAGGGATACTTTGTCAACTTCACTTTATTCAGCCGCTTTAATCTAAACAGATTTAAAGAAGAGCACACTTATCGTCCGGCTGCATTTCTCGATCTTGGTGTGGGTGTTAATCTGTATTATATCGAAAGATATAAATGGATTTATGAAAATCGCATGGAAACAGAAAGGAAAATTTTTGACAATAATGAAATGTTCGCAATGGGCCGCTTAGGATGGTGGTTTCTTGCAGCTAAAGTTCAATATGATTTTAAACAGCTTTTTGATGATAACAATGAAAGATTTTTCAATAAGCCGCAACTGACATTGGGAGTCGAAATGCTGTTTGGTCAGCCATGGTTTTCACATGATAAAGAAGTTTCGCTTTATTAATCAATATTATTATATTTGACTGATTAACTAACTAAAAAAAGAAATATGGGAAAAACGTTTGTAGAAAAAATTCTGGGTGCAAATGCAGGCGCTATTGTTTTCACCAAACCTGACATTGTGCTTACACATGACAATACAGCCAGTATTAAAAAGACTTTTGAAAAAATGGGTGGAAAAAAAGTAGCCGATCCCAATCAGTTGCTTCTGGTTCTTGACCACAATGCTCCCCCAACCAATGCAAAACTTGCAACCGATTATCAGGAAATAAGGGATATTGCAAAAGAACAGGGAATTGAAAAATTCTATGATGTTGGAAAAGGCATATGTCACCAAATTATGTCTTACCACGCAAAACCCAAAATGGTTATTGTGGGCAGCGACAGTCATTCATGCACAGCCGGTGCATTTAATGCCCTTGCTGCCGGTATAGACCGGACTGAATCAGCCGGACTGTGGAAACGTGGCGACACATGGTTTCTTGTTCCCGAATCAATAAAAATCACCCTTAAGGGAAAACTCAATCAGGGTGTTTATGCAAAAGACCTTTCTCTCTGGATCATCGGCATGATAGGATCTGATGGTGCAAACTATATGTCAATTGAATACCATGGTGAAGGTGTGAAAACTCTGAGCATCTCTGAGAGAATGACTTTGGCCAATCTTGCATCCGAAATGGGAGCAAAAAATGCCGTATTCCCTGCAGATGAAGTTCTGGCCAAATTCTATGGCGAAAGTAAAATTGACGGTGAATGGGCCGACGCAGATGCAAAGTATTTCAGGGAAATTGAAATCGACCTGGCTACAGTTGTTCCCCTTGTTGCAGCCCCACACAACGTTGATAACGTAAAAACTGTTTCCGAAGTTCAGGGAACCGTAATCCACGAAGGTATTGTCGGAACCTGCACCAATGGCAGATACGACGATATTGAAATTGCTGCAAATATCCTGAAAGGAAAAAAAATAAAAGAAGGATTCCAGCTGCTGATTATTCCTGCTTCACAGGAAATTTACTTACAATTACTGAAAGCAGGACATATTGAATCCCTCATAAAATCAGGCGCAGTAATTCTGACAGCTTCATGCGGACCATGTTTGGGAACCGGACAAGGAATTCCTGCCAACAAGCACAATGTAATATCAACTGCCAACAGAAACTTTTTAGGCCGCATGGGAAACAATGATTCAAGTATTTATCTTGCATCACCCGCAACAGTTGCTCATACTGCGCTTACCGGAGTAATTACCGACCCGAGAGGAATTAAAGCAAATGACAAATTCCCTTACGAAGTAGCACAAAGCAAAACCACTGTTGTTAAGGAAGATGATAACAGAAAACACCTCGGCGTATGGAATTATGCTGACGTGGACAATCTCAATACCGACCAGATGTTTGCCGGCAATCTCACATACAATGTATTAAGTTCTGATGCAGCTGCCATCATGCCACATCTTTTCGCGGGCTTTGATGTGAATTTTGCCAAAAATGTTGCCGCAGGCGATATTGTAATTGCCGGTGATAATTTTGGTTGTGGAAGCTCACGGGAGCATCCTGCCGTTGGACTTGCTCATGCCGGAGTAAAAGCTGTGATTGTAAAATCGGTCAACAGGATTTTCTACCGCTCAGCCATCAACCAGGGTTTGTTGCTCATCGTAAACCGTCAAATTGTAGAGAATTACAAACAGGGTGATTCCGTTGAAGTCTTTTTCGAAAAAGGAATAATCATCATCAACGGAAAAGAATTCAAATTCGAAGCACTTCCTGATAAGCTGATGAAAATAATTGAAAAGAAAGGCTTGGTCAACTGGATCAAATCTGAAGCCTAAAATGAAATAAAAAAATCCGCCGATGGCGGGTTTTTTTAATCTTATTATCAGTTATCTTTTAATTGTGACAATTCCGTTCAATGGTTCGTCTCCATTGAATTTCACAATATAGATGTATGCTCCGAAAGGCACTTCAGAACCATTCCATGTTCCATCCCATTGGTTTGCCCGATCAGCATATTCACTGCCGGTTCCGGCAAAGGAGAACATCATCTGACCCCAACGGTTGTATATCTCAATTTCAACATTTTCAATTGAAATTACATCTTTTATCTCCCATGTATCGTTAACGTCATCACCATTTGGTGAAAACGCGTTCGGAATCTCCACAGTATAGCATGAAATATCGCTTTCATCCAGAGTATAGGTATTATAAAGCTCACAACTATTGCCATCTGTAATAGTAACCGTATAAACGCCTGCTGTCAGTCCTGTTATATTGTCAGTATTAGCAGAATTGGACCAATTGAAAGTATATTCTCCCGTTCCTCCTCCTACATTAACAGCAATTACGCCATCGTTATTCCCCGCACAGGAAACTGCTATTACTGTGTCAAGAAGAATTGAAATTGAATCCGGTTGATAGACAGAAATCGTATCAGTAACTGAACAATTATTATAGTCGGTGGCTGTTATCTGGTAAAATCCTGCAGTAACATTTGTATTAAGGGAATCATTTACTCCGTTGCTCCATGAATAATCATAAGGAGCTACTCCGCCAGAAACTTCTGCAGAAAGCGATCCATTTCCTCCGTTGCATAAAATCAACTGAAGGGTGTCAATTTCCAGGACCAGCATTGGGGGCTGAGTAAGATAAATATTGGGTTTAACCCTAATACAGTTATTTGCATCAGTAACAGTAACCGAATAACCTGCAGCAGGCAAACCCGTTGCATCTGTTGTTGTTTGACCGTCGGACCAGAGATAAGTATAGCCCGGAGTTCCGCCAGTTACAAACGCATTAATTACACCTGTGGAATCACCATAACAAAGAACATCGGTTGTAGTTACAGCAATAATGATTTGATCGGGTTGAGTTAATTCAATCGAATCTGTCACAGCACAAGCATTATCATCGGTTATGGTCACAAAGTACCAACCTGCTGTAACAGTTGAAATGGTATCATTGTTGCTTCCATTGCTCCATTCAAAAACAAAAGGAGCATAGCCACCGGTAATGTTTGCCATAATTTGGCCCGAAGCCTCACCATAACATTTAATACCAGCCAGTATCTGAACTTCAGGATCACCCTGACCTAACAAATCAATCATAACAGATCCGGTAATAGAGCAATTGTTGTTGTCGTTGACTGTGATGAAATAAGATCCGGCAGCAACTCCTGAAATGGAAGAAGTAGTTTGTCCGCTGCTCCATAAATATTCGTAAGCAGGGGTTCCTCCCGACACAACAAATTCAGCAGTACCATCAACCGATCCGCAATGTTGGGGTGTTGCAGAACTTGTCATGGCAAGTTCAGTTGGTTCAGTGATGGTTGCAGTACTTACAGAAGTACAACCATTATCATCAGTAAGGGTACAATTATAAACACCTACAGTTAAACCGTTTATCAAATAAGAAGTTGATGAAGCCGGATCATCCCACAAGTACGAAAATGGTGGTGTTCCACCGAATCCGGTAACAGTTGCAGAGCCATTGGAATCGCCAAAACACAAAAGATTTTCCTGATCAATGATCCCTGAAGTCAGCTCAGCAGGCTGTGTAATATAATATGTTTCCGTTGCAGTACATCCACCAGCATCCTGAACTGTCACAATATAAGTACCTGCTGCAAGATCAGTAATAATAGAAGTCAATGCTCCTGTGGACCATGTATAATCAAACGGAGGAGTTCCGCCTGAAGATATCTCAAGTGAAATGTAACCAGTAGGAATATTATAACAAAGCACATTTGAAAGACTGTCTATTCCAAGAACAGGAACACCTGCATTATTAATTGTAGCTGAACCTGATATGGTACATAAATTTGCATCAGTAACAGTTACGTTATAAGTACCTTCGGCCAAACCGGTTGCTGTTTCGGTTGTCTGGCTTCCTGCAGAAACACTCCATTGCCAATCATATGGTCCCACACCGCCGGTAATCGAAAAAGTACCCGTTCCGTCAGCGTTCATACAACTTGCATCAGTTGTTGACATCGTCCCCGAGAGTGCCTCAGGCTGGGTAAGAATATAAGTATTTGTCAGAGAGCAATTATGGTCATCAGTAACAGTTACAGTGTATGTTCCGGCAGCCAGACCAGTTTCTGAATCTATTGATCCGCCAGAGCTCCAGCTATAATAATATGGATTTGTGCCACCTGCAACTGATACAGAAGCAGAACCTGTGCTCATTCCGTTGCAAAGAATATCGACCTGTGAAGGAGTTAAAACAAGTTCAGCAGGCTCGGTGACAACAATAGTTTGAGTGAGCGAGCAGCTATGACTATCGGATACTGTGACAATATAAGTTCCTGCAACAAGTCCGGTTTCAGAGGCATTTGTTCCCCCGCTGCTCCACAAATAATTGTATGAAGGTGTTCCACCGGATGGAGTCACGGTAGCATTGCCATCAGAAAAGCCAAAGCAGCTGGCATTGGTTCCGGAAATTGATGCTGAAAGGACTGTTGGTTCATTAATAGTAACTGCAGCTGATAATGTGCAGCCATTGAAATCGGTAACCGTAACTGTATAGTTTCCGGCTGACAGTCCGGTTTCTGTCGCACTAATTCCGCCTGAAGACCATAAATATGAATACGTAGTTGTTCCTCCTGAAACATTAATTGTTGCTGAGCCATCGTTAAATCCGTTACATGAGGCATCAACGATATTCACAGTTGATGAAAGTGGTTGAGGCTGTGAAAGTGTAACAGAATTTGTCAAGGAGCATCCGTTTGCATCAGTAACGGTAACACCAAAAACTCCAACGCTAAGTCCTGAAATTGAAGGCGTAACTGCTCCATTCGACCATAAATAGGAATAAGGGGTAGTTCCTCCTGAAACAGAAATAGTTGCTGTACCGCTTCCATCGCCATTACACAGCAAATTAGTTCCTGAAATTGTTGAAGCAAGGATGGCTGGTTCGGTAATTGTAACGGAAGCAGTTGAAGTACATCCATTGAGGTCGGTAACATTCACTGAATAAACTCCGGCTATCAATCCTGAAACAGATGGTGTAACGGCACTATTTGACCATAGATATGTGTACCCGGGTGTTCCGCCACTTGCAGAGACAGTTGCCGCACCATTATTTCCTCCAAAACATGATACATTTGTGGCAGATGAAACAAGTGATGAAAGCGCAGTAGCCGGTTCAGTCACATCAATATTTCCGGTTATGGTACAGAAGTTATCATCGGTAACAGTGATAATATAGTTTCCGGCGGGAAGGCCTGAAACCGACGAAGTAGTTTGTCCCGAATTCCAGTTATAGTCATAAGGGATTGTCCCTCCGGTTGCGACAGCACTTACAGATCCATCAGTACCCCCAAAGCAATTCACAGCAGTTGAACTAAGTGTTACTCCGGGGTTCGGGTAAACAGTCAAATTCATGGTATCACGCATGGTGCATCCCTCATAGTAAACCGACACATGGTAAGTGCCTGTTGTCAATGCGCTTAAGGTCGGATTTGTTGTAGCATCCTGCCACAGATAGGTTGCGGGAGTATGTGTTGCATCCAGGGTAATAGAATTTCCATCGCAGAAAGCTACATCCGGACCAAGGTTAACATCTTCATTCTGAATACTCACAAAATACTCAGACCTGAATACCTGATCAACAGTACTTTGTCCGGTGGCTGAAGCCACACATCCTGTATGAGTTGCACTCAGTGGAATCCATGTTGTTTTTGCATTATCATTTCTTGCATAAAGAGGATTACAAAGCTCACATTGAGCGGTAAAATCGTCATAATTATAGCTTACAGTATGAGTTGCAGTATAATCCGTAAAATATACACCATAATAACTATTTGTGGTACCGGTGAGAGAAATCCCCGATGTTGTATTAGGATTGGAACCTACATAATAAATGTGTGCACCTGAATTAGCAGAGGCTACCACATTTGAAACAGTGAGGGAGTTACCGGCAGTCTGGCTTAATGTTAATGTCTGGCCAGTCCAGTTTGCCGGATAAGAGTATACACTTTGATCACCTATGGCGGCTCCCGAAAGAGCCCAAGTTGGTGATGTTATTGAAAACAGGTTGTTTCCATTACCTGACGCATCAAAGCAAGTCCATCCGGTGTTTTCATTCATTCTTATATAACTTACCAGGCTACTCCATCGGGGGTGGGTAAAAGTTATGGTTTTACACATCCATTCCCTGATTTCATCCTGAGTGAGGGCTGTTCTGAAAACTGCCAATTCGTCGATCATACCAACATAATAAAATGTTCCATTCCTTCTTAACCGGCCAACATTTGTATTAATTCCGGCATTAGAAGTTCCGGTCATGGCATCAACAATTGTCATGCTGTTTTCATAACGGCCATTAATATAAAGTGTGGTAATATTTAAGGATTTTACGCAGGCAATGTGCACCCAGGTATTTGCAGGAATGGTGTTTACAGATAATAACTCTTCCCATGCCACCCCTTCTTTATTGACATTAAATCTTACAATATTAGACGGAGTGATATCAATATGGATATTAAATTTCCCATTATCACCTGTGTTAACAGCTTTATCATAAATTGTTCTGTAGCCACCTGAATTTGTATGATATACCCATGCAGAAATGGTAAAGTCATCCCAACCGGCAAAATCAGTTGTTGCAGAAGTAGTGATATACATTGCCTGAGTGCCATTAAAACCATTGGCATAACCTGAACCTTGTGAATAAGAAAAACTTATAATTAGACAAAAGAAAATTGATGCGAAAAGTCTTTTCATATTGTAATTGAATTAATAATTCAAATTTATTAAAAATAACATCATATAAAAACAAAATTATACATCAGTAAAGATTCTGGCATATAATGCACTCCAAATTATCTTTAATTAACAGGTTTTGGTTTTCAACAATCAGACGCTTAAAACGACTATTAGGTTGCTTTAATGTATTACAAAAAAAAGCCGCTTTTCAGCGGCTTTTTTTACATTATAAACATTTTACAACAAACTTGATCCGGAATCCTTTCCTTCTCCGATATTGATTCCGATCATAATTTCATGTGAACCTGAGCTGTAATTGATGATGTTGCTCAGGGTATAGTCAAAAGCATAACCG
>MEOH01000028.1 GCA_001769535.1 Bacteroidetes bacterium GWF2_38_335 | reverse complement strand
CCGACAGCAAAAATCACTGCACCGTGAGCTTCGATGGAGAATTTGAGGTGCCGTTTGCTGCGAAGATTAAGAGTTTGAGGGATTTGATGGATTAACTTGGAAAATAAAAACGGCATAGTGCTGAATTAAGCCATTTGCCGGCAATTTGTGAATTTGTGTTTTACAATTTGCTGATTTGCTGTTTTAATTGTGGGGGTTTTTATATATTTGGGTGTTGGATGTGTCGGTCTGGATGTTTTTGGTTTTTTGGGACTGACGGGGCTTTGCTTTGGGGTTTGGGGAGAGACGGTTATTGGTCGATGACCGGGTAGTTAGGTGAGATGAAAAGGACTGAAATTGTAATGCATTATGGAATGATAATTAAATTTGAATATTATAGATGCACGCACAAATTTGGAATATAAAAAAGCGCAAGTTTGTAAAAATAAATTCTAGTTAGCGGCAACCATAACAGCCGGGCAAATGACAGGATTTCAGGACTTTTAGGCGAACGCTTTTCATTTCGTGCTGACATTTTTACACGGAGGACAGTTCCTCGTTTGACAGTTTGAGTTTAGAGGTAAATGCAAAAAAGCTGTTTGAGAGTTTTGCTGGCTTCGACAGAGATTTTTTCATTTCGGTCGGAGAATTTTATCGACAAACAAATTCGACAACGACTTTCGTGTTCGACTCGACAAAATATTGAGAACAATGAATTTAGATAAAAAATATAGACGGACAAAAATGGCTAGCCGCTACAAAAACTATATATCAATAGCCGTTTCCGTGCCGACAACAAGCCGTGTAGCCAGCAACAACAGTAGTGCGGCTCGATAGGAAAATCTCCCGCAGTCAGCAACTACATATAGTTCCGTCCGTTACCAACAAGGCGAAGAAGAGACATCGACAACGAAAATGATAGACAAAAATGGTTTGAGAATGAAATTCGAAATGTGAATGAAAGAAAAAAGATTTAGTTTTTTTGCCGACCCGCAAGAAAGAAAAGCGGAAAGCCGACCCGCATTTGGCACATTGCCTTTTGCCCATCACACAAGCCAACGCTTCGCAAAAGTCAAAGAGCCAAATCTTGCCAACCCACAGAAATTACTTACTTTTGCACTTGTATGAATCTTGAAAAATTATATATTGCTAGAGTTATATTCAAGAACAGAGTCTTGAGTAGTCATGGACAAGTCTTTGAAGATTTGTTTGTGAGAGTTATGCAGGCAAGTGATAAGGATTTCAGACCTGTAAAACCACAGGGTAGAGAAGGCGATAAAAAGAATGATGGTTTCAATAAAGTTAAAGGGCAATATTATCAAGTTTATTCACCAGAAGATACTTCAGATAAAGAAAGAGAAAGTTATAAAAAACTTGATTCAACTTTCGAAGAACTTTATAATTACTGGCAACTTATTTCTCCGATAAAAGAGTTTTATTGGGTTTATAATGATAAATTTCAAACTGGGGTTTATCCTTCTATTGAAAAAACACTTGCAGAAATTGAACAAAAGTTTGAAGTTAAAGCTAACCCCTTTTTAAGTAAAGACCTTGAAGATGTGTTTTTGTCTTTACAAGAAAGTGAAATTATTGAAATATTGGGTGGGCATTTACCTGACCATAATTATATTGAGGATGTGATAATAACAATTTTGGGTGAAGTAATTAATTTTTTAGTTAGAGGACATTTTAACCTGAACAATATAACTTTTCCCAATGAGATAAATTTTGATAAAAAAATTAGATTTAACAAATTGTCAAATGTATTTTCCACCTTGCTAAAAACAGCTTTTCACCAAGACTATATTATCACTGAATACTTTAAATATAACAGTAAATTTACGAAAGAAAATTTAAAAACAGTTTTTTCTGACTTATACAGAGAAGCATTAGAAAGAATACCCGATAGCATTCCAGAAAAAGCGGATTTAGTTTTTGATTATATTCTAAATAAAGCAAGACCAAGAAACAATATGGCAGAAACTAATGCCGTATTAACTCTAATGGCACATTATTTTGAAAGTTGTGATATTTATGAAGAACCTGTTGAACCAAAACAAATTCCACTTTTCTAATGATTTTACCTACTAAACATATAAGAATATCAGAATCATTGATTGGTTTAGGGGGCTTTTTAGTGAAGTTACTTAGCGAGCCAATGACCATTGATAAATTATGGATAAAATATTCTAAGTATAATGACAAACGTTTCCCTGCTTACCATAACTTTGACAATTTAGCGTTGTCAGTTAATCTATTGTATATCATGGGCATTGTTGAAATTAATGATAAAGGAGAGTTGTATCATGCGATTGATTGAGCTGAGAGCAAATAAAGAGACATTTCATACAATTACTTTCAACAAAGTAGGCGTATCAATCATTCGTGCAATTAAAGTTTCTGAAGATAAAAAAAGTACATATAATAGTACTGGCAAATCACTTCTAATTTATTTAATCCATTTTTGTCTTGGTGGCAGCGAAAATCAAGAACTTAAAGAAAAGTTACCTGAATGGGAATTTTCTCTTGATTTTCTTATTGATGATGTCCCTTTCACTGCAACTCGAAATGTAGATAATCAAAAATTTGTTCGTCTCAACGAAAAAGAATACAAATTAAGTGAATACACTGATTGGCTTCAATCCAAGACATTCTTTAATATTCCAAACGAGTTCAAATATATTTCTTTTCGTTCATTAATAAACAGATTTATCAGACCCAAAAAGTCAAGTTACGATACCTACAATTGTTACCTTAAAGAAGAAGTCGGATATCAGGAGCTTCTTAACAATTCCTATTTACTGGGTCTGGATATTTCTCGAATCAGTAAGAAAAAGGAGTTAAAAGAAGAATGGGACACTACCAAAGAAAAGAAAAAAAATATTGAGAATGATTCAATAATGAGAGAGTTCTTTACTGGTGATTCGGATAAGAAAAAGATTGATTTGGAAATTATTGGACTTGAAAAAAAACTGGAACGGCTTACAAAAAGCATAGCTGAATTTAAAGTAGCTGAAGATTATGATTCAATAAGAAAGGAAGCGGATGAAATATCGGAACAATTAAAAAGGTACAAGAACAGGCGTTCTGTTATTTTTAATGCAATTAATAATATTGAAAAAAGTTTAGATATTAGACCCGATATTTCTTCAAAGGATATTCAGAATCTTTTCGAAGATGCAAAAATAAACATCAATGAATCAATAAAAAGAAGATTTGACGAAGTAGAAGATTTCAATAGAAAGCTATTAGGGAACAGAAAAGCTAGATTACTTGATGAGAAAAAGCAATTTGAATCACAATTAAATGAATTAGATGGAATAATTCGCATGCTCGGAAAAGCCCAAGATGAAAAACTAAGTTTACTTCAAGCTACTGGTTCACTGGAAGAATATTCAAAACTCAACGAACAGTGCTCACAAGTTCAAATAAAATACAATAAACTAGTTGATTACAAAGAGTTACTTGGTACATATAACAGTAAGATTGATGAAATTAAAGAAGCTTTTGTTAAAGAAAATTCCGACACAAATAAGTACTTGAAAGAGATAGAATTGCTAAAGAAAAGAAATATCGAAGTATTTAACTCATTCGCTGAACAGTTCTATCAGAATAAGACCTCAGGTATAATAATTGAGAATAACGAAGGGGAAAATCAAAGTCGTTTTAATATCGAGGCGACAATTGATAGCGATTCTGGTGATGGCGTGAATAATGTTAAAATCTTTTGCTTTGATTGGACAATTTTAAAAACTCAAAACAACCACAATGTTAAATTTATTTTCCACGACAGCCGACTAATTTCAGAAATTGACCCACGGCAGATTGCTACGATGTTTTATTTGTCAAATTTCCATACAAACGAATTTGGCTTACAATACATTATTACTGCAAACCAAAAGGAACTTGATGCTCTTAAATCTGAATTCACAGAGGAAGAATATCAAAAGTTTATAGAAAAAAACATTGTTGAAGAGTTGACTGATGAATCTGATGAAAGCAAACTTTTAGGAATTACAATTGATTTGAATTATGAAAAATAACTTCACAAGGGCATGATTAATCAAGTAACAATATTTTGTTCATCAAGTAACATAATAGATAAAGCATACAAAGACGATGCGACAAAACTTACAAAAATTCTTTGTGAACAGAAGATTGATATAATTTGTGGTGGTGGCGAAACTGGCTTGATGGGTGTTTTAACTGATACCTATTTAATGTGCGATAAGGCAAATAAAATTATAGGTGTTAGACCCAAATTCCTTAACGATATTGAACGAGGTCATAAGAATTTATCCGAATTGATTTTAGTAGAAACAATGCATGAACGTAAGGCAAAAATGATTGAAAATACCAATGCAATTGTCGTATTACCAGGTGGCTGTGGAACTTTTGAAGAATTATTTGAAATACTTACATTGAAAAGGTTAGGTCAGTTTAATTTTCCGATAGTCTTATTGAACACAAAAAACTTTTTTGAACCATTTTTGAGTTTGTTTTATAAAATGATAGATGAAAATTTTATGCACAAGCTTCATTTATCGATGTTTAGCCTTGCTATTAATCCTGAAAGTGTTTTAGTTGAAATCAAAAAAGCGTTTCAATGGAAAAATAATTTTACTAATTTTGCAATTTTAAAATAGTTACTTTATGAAAAACGAAATAAATAAAGTTGCTGAATTCCATAGACAATTTAAGGTTAATATTTCAAAATCACCCTGTATTCCATTGGACAGAAAAGATTTAAGATTGAGCCTAATTTTTGAAGAGTTCTCTGAACTTAAAAAAGCAGTTACTGATGACAATTTAATTGAGACTTTTGATGCCCTTATAGATTTACAATATGTTCTTTTAGGAACAGTTCTAGAATTTGGATTTCAGGACTTTTTTGAAGAAGGTTTCTGTGAAGTTCACAAAAGCAATATGACAAAACTTGATTCTAATGGCAATCCTTTATACCGAGAAGATGGCAAAGTAATAAAGTCAGATTTGTATATTAAACCAAACTTAAACACGGTTATAAATAATCTATGAAAATATCAAAAAAAATATCTAATTACGACCATTCAAACAAATGTTATGTTTGTCACGAAGATATTTCTGAAAGGCATTTTCACTATCAAAAGATGTGTAAGAAATGTGGAGAAATCAATTATAAAAAGAGAACTGAAACTGCTGATTTGAGTAATTATATTGCTGTTATTACAGGTGGTAGGATAAAAATTGGCTACCATGCTTCGTTAAAACTTTTAAGAAGTGGTGCATTTGTAATAATTACAACTCGTTTTCCGATAGATGCTGTAATTCGCTATTCAAATGAAAATGACTTCGATAATTGGCGTAGCCGTTTAAAAATATATAAAATTGATTTTAGAAACATTTTTCAAGTTGAAGAATTTATTAACTTCATTAATCAAAAATTACCTTATTTAGATATTTTAATAAATAACGCAGCTCAAACAATCCAAAGACCTAAAGAGTACTATGATAATATACTATCTCTAGAAGAAAGTGAAAGTTTTTCTTTACCAGAATATTTGAAGAAATTGGTTATCAATACAATCGATGATTTCGACTTTTCATCTTATCAAAAGAGGATTGATGGTTTTGTCCAAGTGAACGACGATTCCAAAACGCATACACTTCCAGACAAGGTACAAGACTTATTCCCTATTGGCAAACATGACGAGGAGGGTTTACAATTGGATTTAAGGCACAATAATAGTTGGATATCAAAAGCCGAAGACATTTCCACAATCGAAATGCTGGAAGTACAACTAATAAATGTTACAGCACCATTTCTATTTTGTTCACGTTTCAAAAATATAATGAAGAAAAGTCCTAATCCAAAAAGATTTATTGTAAATGTTTCAGCAATGGAAGGTAAATTTAATAGAGTCAACAAAAATGCTTTTCATCCGCATACAAATATGGCAAAAGCTGCCCTAAATATGTTGACTCGAACTAGTGCTCAAGATTACAAGAAGGATGGAATTTATATGAATTCTGTTGATACAGGCTGGATAACCGATGAAAACCCACATTATATTAGATTAAAGAATAAAAAAAAGAGTATAACACCTCCATTAGATTCAATTGATGGTGCAGCTAGAGTTTGTGATCCAATTATTCATGGTCTGAATACTGGCAATTTTTCATCTGGTCAATATTTTAAAGACTATCATTTAACATCTTGGTAATAAATTCATCTTATGGACAAAAATGACAATAAATTATTTCCACCGAAAAAAGCGGGACAAAATAATAATGAATCTAAAACAAAAACCCCAAATGGTGCTTCCCGAAAAAGTGTTTCACAAAAAACACTTTCTCTTTCAGGGTTGATAGCATTTTTAAATAAAGATATTCCCAAAGAAGATGGAAATTATAAAAAACTTACACTAAAATCGCTGGAAAATAAATATGAAAAAGTGATTGAGACAATTATTGAATCGTACAAAGCAAAAAAATACATTGGAGTTGGAGTTGGATGCGTCTTATTAAATGAAGACAATAATAAAGTACTGCTTTATAAAAGATATAAAAACCCCGAGAAGGATAAATGGTCAATGCCAGGTGGTGGGGCAAAATTAAAAAAACAAGTGGAAGATGTTGCGCTTGATGAATTAACATTTATAACTGGTATTAAGTTCTTCCCAAATCAAAAGAATAAAAATTTTAAATTGAAGTTATTAAAAGTAACAAATCATTACCCTAATACCAATACAGGTCTTGATTATCATTATGTATCACCTGCATTTTACATTGATATTAAAGCAAATTCTGATTTACGTAAACAAATTAAGAATAAATTCCCTGAAACAGAAGAAATTTTTCGTTCACCTTATGAGCCAGCAAAGCAGAATAAAGGATTAGCTGATGATCATTATAATTTAAAATGGTTCCCATTGGATCAATCTTTTACTGAATCAGAATTTACCCAAACTACGGTATATGCAATACAAGCATTGAAAAAACATTTAGAATATGCAGATACCATGAAAGATCTTAATGGAAAAATAGTTAAGCTTCCAGCAATGTTTGATTTAATTTTTGAAGATGTAATGAATACTTAGGTTATGAAATCAAAACCTGTTAGAATAATTGCATATTTATTCTTTTGTCTTGTAATTTTATTACCAATGACTATTTTTATTTATCATTTTTATAAATACTCATATTCAGAAAATTCATCAGATTGGGGCAATTTTGGAGATTATCTATGGCAATATTTCTCTATGATTTTTTCCGGTATTAATTTAATTTTGTTTTATAAAATAAACAAAACTCTATCAAAACAAAATTATGTTTTAGCTGAAGTAACAATTAAACAAACTGCTATTAAAGGTTTTAATGAATATTTCAACAATAAATTTGAATCTTCGGATGCATTTGATAATATAGAAAATTATTATAGCTTAAAGAGATATTTAAAAAGTTTTGAAGAAATGAACAAACCATTTTTTGAACTTGAAAACAATTATGAATTTAAATTACTCATTAATAAAGTTAACTGGTTTATAGATAATTTTAGTAGTAAAGAAAATGAAGATAATATTGAATTAATGGGATTAAAAAATAATTTAGTAACTCAGTTGAATATTCAAATAAAAAATGATATCATTTCAGAAAAATAGCCAAGCCCATTTGCAATTCTCACAAGCCAACCTACAAACCAAAAATTGCAAAAGAGCTTGTCAGTCAGCTACTGCTGGCTTTGCCGACACTAAAAAAACTAAATCTTTTAAGACGGAGAAATAAAGAATGACGAATTTAAAGACATATCTCAAATCATTGAAAGACAAGAATGCCCAGTTGGAAACTAAGGCTAATATCAAGCGGGTAGAAAGTGAAAATTTGAAAGGCAGACAAACTGACGTTATGCAGTTTTTTATTGAGACAAACTGATAAATAAATAATATGGCTTTACAACAAGAAATCGAAAATAGAGCAAAACAAATTCATACTGATGGTTACTCTCTTTCAATTGGAGAACTAATGTCTTTATACAAGGACTGTATGAAGTCTGAACATGTTGGACAAAATTCTTATCAAAGTTAAGGTGTATTTTTGTTATTTCCAATTGATTTGATTTTAACATGCAATTTGGTTATTTATTTTCCTTTCTGCTAATGTTTTTGTTTTTATTATTTTCCTTCTTCTTAATATTTCTTTATCTCTTCTGTAATAAGCATCAGCCGGAGTTACGTTGTTTATTGATTCATGGTATCTTTCATTGTTATAATAGTTTACGAACTCTTTGATTCTTTGTTCTAGTTCCTCTGGAAAATAATAGTTCTCAAGCTTGATTACATTTTTCATTGTTCTGTGGTAGCGTTCGATCTTGCCCTGTGTCTGCGGGTGAAGCTTGCGGCCCCTGATGTGTTTTACTCCCATGCCTGCAAGGTATTCGTCAAAACCCGAAGCAATATAGCAAGGTCCGTTGTCCGATAAAAGCTTTGGCCTTTTGTTTGGTGGCAGGCCCGACTTGATTACCGCATCCCTGACAACCCTTTCTGCATCTTCCTTCTTCTGGTATTTGCAAAGCTCCCAGTGGACTATGTAGCGCGAGTAATCGTCTATTACCGTGGCCAAGTAATACCATCCCCATCCAACTATTTTCATGTAGGTAAAATCGGTCTGCCATAGCTGGTTCGGACCTGTTGTTTTGTCTTTAAACTCATCAGCGGCGCTCATTACTATCCAGGCCGGGCTTGTTATCAGCCCACGCTCTTTTAGTATCCTGTAAACGCTGCTTTCGCTTATATACCACTGCTTTTCATCTGTAATCTTGTGCGCAAGCTCGCGTGGCGTTAACTCTGCATGGTCCAAAGCTATTTCTACTACTTTTTGTCTTTCTTCTTCCGGTATTTTATTCCAAAAACTCCTCCTCAAAGGAGTTTTTGGCAAGAGTCCGTCAAAGCCATGTTTCAGGTACCTGTCATACCACTCATAAAACGTGCTCCTGCTTATTCCTAGCTCCTCCAACGTCCGGGTAGGGCCTATCTCGGATTCACTAACTATCTTAATGATCTCCATCTTCTCACTGGCACTGCGTCTCATGTTCTTATAGCTTACTCTAAACCAGTGTGACTTTTTTTTAGCATCCGGATCTCCAGGCTCTGTTCTGCTACAAGCTGCTTTAACTCGTTGTTCTCATGCTTTAGGTAATGCACCTCAGAACTGTTCGCATCACGCCTTATATCCCCGTTTAAACGCCGCTTTCCCGCTTCCAGAAAATCCTTGCTCCAGTTGTAATACAAATTCGGGTGTATGCCTTCCCTGCGGCAGATCTCTGCTATGCTGTCTTCCCCTCGCAATCCATCCAAAACTATCCTGATTTTTTCTTCCGCATTGTAAGTCTTCCGTGTTTAACGCTTGATCTCTTTGATCTTTTGTTCGCTTGTGTTAATCGATTTTAATTTTCCCATAATTCTTGAAATTTTTAATGTTTAAATTTAATGTTTTTACACCTTATTTTTTAAACATTTTTGTCCGAATTATGCTGAAGACTTACATGCCATTCTACATTATAAGCAGGGCGAATAATACAGAAAGTGATATAGTAATTAATAATAAAATATACGGCTGTAAGTGTTTGAATATTTGTTTTTTGCCAAGGGTTTTTGTTTTCATTTTTGTTTTTTCATGGGAAAAAAGCTCTTTTATCAATATTGGTCAGAAAATTTTAACAGCTGTATTATATAACCTGCCTATAATACACAACTTTCCTGTCATTGCAGAAAACCAATCAATTACAAATTTGGTATTTTCCTAAGCATTTATTTTACTTGACTTTTTATTTTTTCATTATGCAATTATCCTATATAGCTTTTTGTTTTCATTTTGCGAACAATTACATTATCAAATCCTAACCAAAGAACTTATATTAAAGTTACAAAAAATTTTGACATGGGCACAATGTTTGCAAAAATTTTTATTGTGTGTTTTAAAAATTATAGTGCTCAAAATTCTGACACATTATAATATCATTTTTTGAAAACCATCCTTGAAAAAGTGTTTTAAGAAAAATTTATTTCTGTGATTTTTGAAATATCACGAAGTGATTTTTAACCATCAATAATTGGATGGTAATTTACCAGCACAGCAAAAATATAATGTTATTCCATTAAGGTTTAATTTGCTCCAAAAATTAATCTCCCCTCGGTAAGCTGGTTAAAAAGTCCGGCAAAGCCAATTCTATCCTCATCACTTTCCCAATAAATTCAATCCTCTAAAAACAATTTAACCGAAATTGTATGCAAATTGTATGCAAATCCTAAAAACAAAAAAGCCCCTCATTTCTGAAGGGCTTGTTTTTCCTGGCTCCCTCTCCTGGACTTGAACCAGGGACCCCATGATTAACAGTCATGTGCTCTAACCAACTGAGCTAAGAAGGAAAATTGGACTACAAAAATAAGTATTTTTTGGAAATAACAAATATATTTGCCAAAAAATTCTTTTTTATCTAAAACGATACACAATGAATAAAGTTCTCGGTTTGGGCAATGCCCTCGTTGATATCATGACAATTCTTGACAGCGATATTTTTCTTGAAAACCAAAAATTGCCCAAAGGCAGCATGCAACTGGTTGACCTCCACACTTCGGGCGCGGTGCTCGAAGCTGCATCAAAACTTAAAAAAACCCTGAGCTCAGGCGGCTCGGCTGCCAACACCATTCACGGGTTTGCATCATTGGGAGGAAAAGCGGGGTATATCGGGACTATCGGACGGGATGAGTACGGCAATTTTTTCAAAACCGACATGCAGCAACATGGCATCGAACCTAGAATGTTTGAAACGGATACCCCTACTGGCAGAGCCATTGCCCTGATCAGTCCCGATTCTGAACGCACCTTCGCCACCTGTCTGGGCGCTGCAACCGAACTGAATCCTGCCCTGCTTACCGATGAACTTTTTACCGGATACCACTTTCTGCACACTGAAGGATACCTTGCCTTTAACAACGAGTTACTCCTCACCGCACTGAAAAAGGCAAAGAAAAATAAACTAAAAATTTCACTGGATATGGCCAGTTATAATGTGGTAGAAGCCAACCTCGAATTCCTCAAAATGCTGATTTCTAATTACGTTGATATAGTTTTTGCCAATGAGGAAGAGGCCAAAGCTCTTACAGGAAAAGATCCTGAAGCTGCCCTGCACGAGATATCAGACCTTTGCGAAATTGCCGTTGTTAAAACCGGTGCCCGCGGTTCACTTGTGAAAACTGGTGATACAATATTTGAAATCCCCGCAATCAAAGCAAACTCGATTGATACTACGGGTGCCGGAGATCTTTATGCTTCAGGATTCCTCTTTGGACTTTCTGAAAATATGCCACTGGATAAATGCGGAAGAATCGGCTCGTTGTGTGCCGGTAAAGTAATTGAAATTATAGGCGCAAAAATGGCCGAAAAAACATGGGAATCCATCCGTGAAAACGTTTCTAAAATGTAAAGTATGAGTCTGCTAATTGCCGGAAGTATTGCTCTTGACAGCATCCAGTCGCCGTTTGGAAAAGTTTCGCGCACGCTGGGCGGAGCCATTACCTATACTTCGCTGGCAGCATCTTACTTCGTTCAGAAAATCATGCTCGTATCCATTGTGGGTGGCGATATGGACAAAAAAAAACTGTCGGTTTTTCGAAAACAAAACATTGATCTTAAGGGCATTATGACCATCGAAGAGGAAAAAACTTTTGAGTGGTTTGGAAAATACGGGTACGACCTTAACAGCCGCGAAACAGTTTATACAAAACTTAATTCCATGGCCTGTTTTAATCCGGTTTTGCCTACCGATTACAAAAACGCAAAGTTTCTGGTGCTGGCAAACTTCTCACCGCTTATTCAGATGAATATAATAAAACAGATGGCCATCAGACCCGCGCTCATATTGCTCGACACAAGCAAATACTGGATCAAAAATGCCGAGAAACAGCTTCTCGAAACCATTAAAATGACTGATGTGCTTTGCGTAAAAGATGAAGAGGCGCGATATCTTACCGGCGAGTATTCTCTGCTGAAAGCTGCCCGGGCTATGGCTATGTTCGGACCAAAATATATCATCATCCGAAACGGTGAGCACGGAGTATTGCTTTTTCACCAAAATCAGATTTTTTACTCACCCTCTCTGCCCCTGGGTGACGTACTCGACCCTACCGGTTCGGGAAATTCTTTTACCGGAGGGTTTACCGGATATCTTTCACAATCAAAAAACCTTTCCTTCGACAATATGAAAAAAGCTGTGCTTTTCGGTTCGGTGATGGCCTCCTTTTGCGTGGAAAAATTCGGCACAGATAAACTTCTTTCTCTTACCAATAAAGACATCAGCGACCGGTTTGAACAATTTGCCGATCTGGTACAGTTTAATTATGAGATTAACTGATCTCCAATGAACTAACCCGTTGCAAGCAAACAGGGTATCAACTTAGGATTTATTAAATACCCGCCCCAAGGGGCGAGGAACCGAGTTTGCGTGCTTCGCAAACACTGAAGCTTAATGCGAAAGCGTTCGACGAAGCCAATAAAACCTTTGAGATACCTCGGCTTCCCTCGGGATCAGTTCGACTAATTAATTTCAGTTCATTATCGTTCCTGAAATTATAGTCTCACTGATTTATTTTTCCCCTTACATACTAAAAAATGCTCAAATTAGTTTAAGATTTACTAATATTGTAAAGTTTTTTATTTATGAAAAAGCAAAAGCTGATATTGTTTTTCTTTCTGACTGTTTTATGTATGCAGTCATATACCCAGGTTGCGGTGGGTCAGTGGCGCGACCACCTGCCATATTCCCGTGGCATTCGGGTGGCACAACTGGATAATAAAATCTATTGTTCCAACGCCCAGGGCTTATTTGTGCTGAACACAGATGACAATTCCGTTGAGAAAATGAGCAAGGTAAACGGTTTGTCAGACATCGGCGTAAGTTGTATTGAGGCAAGCGACGAACAAAACACATTGGTTATAGGTTATTCAAACGGAAACATCGACCTGATCCAGGGCAACCTGATCACAAATATCCCGGACATTAAAAACAAACAGATGACCGGCAGCAAATCGGTCAATAATGTATTGTATCTTGGAGATCATGCATATTTGAGTACCGGATTTGGAATTGTAATGCTAGACCTTACACGGAAAGAAATTAAAGACACCTATTTTATTGGTCCGGAAGGAACAAAAATTGAAGTTTTTGACCTTACTTTAAATGAAACCTATTTTTACGCAGGAACATCAAAAGGTATATTTATTGCAGAAATAGACAATCCAAATCTGGTTGATTATTCCTACTGGTCCAGACTGGATTTTATTCCCAACCACCTGAAATCATTCTCTTCCCTGCTTTCTCTGAACAATAAACTGTATGCTGTTTATGACAACGGCAATGAATATCTTGGTGATACAATTTATGTAATTGACGGAAACACCTGGGATTATCTTGATACTGCAATTTACAGCAGGTTTTTTGAGTTGACATCCAGCGGAAACAAATTGATTATTCCGGCAACAGTAAAACTTGCAATTTATGATACTGAAACAGATTCCATGGAATTAATTTCCTCCTTCGGCGGAATCAACCCCAACGCTATGCAAGCCATTAATGATTCAAAAAACACAGATTATATCTGGGTTGCTGACAATTCCAACGGACTTGTCAGGTACAGCCAGCTTTACCATGGCGCAAAAATATTTTACCCCAACTCGCCTGCAGGAAGCAGCGCTTTCTCCATTGCCGCATCAGGATCGGATGTGTGGGTTTCGGCCGGAGGAATTAACAGCTCCTGGGGCAACTATTACAATCTCGGCGAAATTTACCGGCTGAAAGATAATTTCTGGACTACCTCCTATTATTCTGAAACTGCATTTGGAAGGGTTCGCGATATCGTGAATTTTGAATTTGATCCACGCGATAAAAATCATGTTTTTGCCACTACATGGGGTTACGGACTTATGGAATTTCAAAACGGATCCTTGATAAATATCTATAATTCTTCAAACAGCTCATTGCAATCAATTTATCCGGGCGATTATTATTACCGTCTGGGCGGAATGGATTATGACCAAAACGATAACCTGTGGATAACCAACGCCCAGGTTAATGAGCCATTTTCGGTTTTAACCGCCGCTGGTAATTGGTATAGTCTGCCCTACGCAAGCTTTTTCAATAATAATGATATTGGAGAAATTATCGTTACTCAAAACAACCACAAATGGGTAATGCTTCCCCGGGGCAGAGGATTGTTTGTGTTTGACGAAAAAGGCACTTATGAGGACATTTCAGATGATGAATATGAATCATTCAGCGTATTGGATGAAAGTGGTGCAATTATCTCAAATGATATTTATTCTTTTGCTGAAGACCGCGACGGCGTTATGTGGATCGGAACCAACAAAGGCGCCGTGGCCTATTACAACCCCGAAAATGTATTTTCAGATACCGATCCTTTTTACGCCAAAAAAATTATTCTGCAACTCGACGGTCCGGTTAACTACCTGCTCGAAACAGAAATTGTAACTGCTATTGCCATCGACGGGGCAAACCGCAAATGGTTCGGAACACAAAGCGCCGGAGTTTTTCTTATGTCGGAAGACTGCACCGAACAGATTTATAATTTCAATACCGAAAACAGTCCACTGCTTTCTGATAACATCCTCTGCATTGCCATTGAACCCGAATCGGGTGAGGTGTTTTTTGGAACTGCCAACGGAATAGTCTCTTTCAGAAGTACTGCCACCGAACCAGATGATTTTTTTACCGACGTTTACGCCTACCCTAATCCGGTTAAACCCGACTATGAGGGAGACATTGTAATCAAAGGACTTGTAGCCAATTCGAATGTGAAAATCACCGACATTTCAGGAAATCTTGTTTATGAGGTTAATGCGCTGGGCGGACAAGCAATCTGGAACGGAAAAAACTTCGACGGCGAAAGAGTAAAGTCCGGTGTATATATGGCTTTCTGCACCAACGAGGACGGATCAAAAACCCATGTCACTAAAATACTGTTTATAAACTAGTCGGAATGCTGGTAAAAACCGAAAGTATTGTCATCCGGAATATCAGGTATAATGACAGCAGCATTATCGTGCAGATGTATACCCGAGAACTGGGACGGCAATCATTTTTTGTTACACTGTCAAAAAACAGAAAATCAGCAATTAAAGCAGCATTTTTTCAGCCAATGTTTATTTTGAACATCGAAGCAGATGTAAAGCAGGGACGGGAGCTTCAGAGAATCAGAGAAGTTCATATTGATACTCCGTATTCTGACATTCCTTTTAACATCAAAAAAAACACAACCACCCTCTTTTTATCCGAAATGCTTGGAAAATCATTGCAGGAAGAATCTCAGGATATTGATCTCTTTGATTTCATAAAAACAGGTATGACTTATTTTGATGTTCTGGAAAAAAATATTGCCGATTTTCATCTGGCATTTTTAATAAAACTTACGCGCTATTTGGGGTTTGGCCCGGTGAGGACTTCTTCCCCGCAGGAATATCTTGATTTTATAGAAGGAAAGTTTTCTGATCACGCCCCCGTACACGGATTTTCAGCCTTGAACCACAGTGCCGGTTATTTCAACAACTGCATGACTCTTCCTTATAACAAACTCAATGATTTGCAGTTGACTAACCAACAAAGGGCAACAATTCTCGAAGACATCCTTACTTATTACAAAATTCATTTGCCCGGCTTTACCGGATTGCATTCCCTTGATATATTAAGGGAGGTTTTTAAATAATGCATGGTTCTAAACACCAGAATCCCGTTATGTCCTGAAAATCATATCGAACGCTTAATAAATTCTGCTTTTTAAAAAATAATATTTTTTTGACTGTAGCTGACAAATTGAAAGAAATCAGATAAAATTCATTGCGTTTACTTTCATATTTAAGATAATTTGCCATATTTGCTGTCACATTAAAAGCAAACCATCGTTATTTTTTAAAAACTGCTATGTAATATAATTTTCTTGCACGGATTTACTTATATTCGTAAAAATAACTTTTTGTAAAACCCTAAAAAAACGAATATGTCAAAAGGAGTCAATTACTACGTTGAAGCAGGAAAGCGGGCCATGAAATGGCATGCCGACTATCAGAAGAAAATGAAACAGTGTCGGTTTGATACCATCGCTGTTCATGGGGTATATTCCATGCAGGAAGCTCTTGATTTCAATCAGGGAGCTATTATTGAACCTATTTATATGTCATCATCACAGGCATACCGTGATTCAGACGAAATGGAAGCTGCTTTGAGCTATCAAATACCTACCTGGTGCTATTCACGTATTGCTAATCCAAGTATGTATTATCTTGAAGGCGTACTGGCCATGCTCGAAACTTACGGAACAAAATATACCGCCACTTGTTGTGCTACTTCATCCGGAATGGCCGCAATAGCCGCTGCTTGCGATCCTTTTCTTACTGTCGACCCAAAGAAACCAAACGAAAAAATGAATTTCGTGGCTACCTGCCAGGTTTATGGTGGTACTTTCCAGCAGTTCGCAGTAAGAAAAGATCAGGAGAAAAATATTGAGTGGAGAAAAGTAGTTAAATCTAATGATATTAAAGACTGGGAAAAACTCATTGACAAAAACACACGGTTCCTTTATGGCGAAATGCCCAGCAACCCCGGACAAGCATTTTTTGATCTGGAAAAAGTTGCCAAGCTTGCCAATAAATTCAAAATCCCTTTAATCATTGACAATACCGTTGCAACACCGGCTCTTCTCCGTCCATTAGCATGGGGCGCAGATATCGTAATCCAGTCTGTTACAAAAACCCTGACATCAAGCGGTTTTGGAATATCCGGAGCAGTAATTGCCCGAAACAATCTGAGCCATCTGAAAATTGACAATGAGCCTTTAAAAGCCAACTTTGGTTTTTACATCAAAGCATTGCCTAACAGGGATAACGGACCAAACATTTCTCCCATTAACGCCATCCTCACCATCAATGACATCCGTACTTTAAGGTCAAAAATTGATATGATGAGCCGCACCACTATGAAAATTGCCAAATTCCTTGAAAAGCACAAACACATCGAACAGGTTGATTATCTTGGTCTGGAATCTCATCCGCTACATAAACTTGCAAATAAATATCTGGTTCTTGTTGATTCAGAATTTGATGAAATGTACAAGAAAAAAGTCAACCGCTATGGCCACCTGATGTCTTTCAGAATAAAAGGCGGAGCGAAAAATGCGAGACTTGTTTTTGATGCCATGGAAAGAATATGGCGTGCTACCGATTTGGGAAGAATCAAATCTGTTGCAACAATTCCATCTATCTCAACTCATCAGCAGCAGGGTGAAGAAGCCCGTAAAACAGCAGATATTCCTGCAAATCTGATCAGATTATGTGTTGGTGGTGAACACCCCGACGATATTATCGCCGATTTGACACAGGCCCTTTCAGTTCTTGACGGTAAAAAAGTTAAATTTACCGCTCCTGAATATTCTGCCGGCGGCGCATCATCTGCCCGACTTAGAAAATAATTATTAGTTATTAAAATAAAATGTAAATAAATGCAGGTTTTAAGAAAACGTCAAATACAAGGCATTATAAAATTATTTTTCCGCAGTTTACTCAAGTAAATGAAGGAAAAAATAATTTTATAATAACGCAGTAGTTGGCGTTTTCTTAAACCGTTTAAAAAAAGAAAAAAGTATGAAACAGAAATTAGCTATCATTGGTTTCGGAACAGTAGGACAAGGAATTTGTGAAATCCTTCTTTCCAAAAAAGATTATTTAAAAAAGAAATACGGCTATTCTGCCGAAGTGGTTGCCGTTGCCGACTTTGTTTATGGCAATTGCTACAATGCCAAAGGTCTTGATCTTAAAAAAATGCTCGATCAGGCCAAAAACAAAAAGAAATTTACCAAAGATGTGGTAAAAATGGACAACGTTACTCTGATTAAAAAATGTAACGCCAACGTGGTTTGTGAACTTACCTTCACTGATCTGAAAACCGGAGGCCCTGCCATCGATCATTGCAAAGCTGCATTATCAACCAAAAAACATGTTGTGACCAGCAATAAAGGTCCGGCTGCTCTCAAATACCAGGAACTTGCAAAACTTGCAAAGAAAAATGGTGTTGAGTTTAAAATTGAAGGTACTGTAGTTGCCGGTACTCCGATCATCAACCTCACCGAAGGTCCGCTCGCAGGTTGCGAAATCACCAAAATTCGCGGTATCCTCAACGGAACTACCAACTACATGCTCACCGAAATGGAAAAAGGAATGGCTTATGACAAAGTTCTGAAAATTGCTCAGGATCTTGGTTACGCCGAAGCTGATCCAACAGGCGACGTTGAAGGACATGATGCAAGAGGTAAAGTGACCATCCTTGCCAATATTGTGATGGGTGCCAATCTGAAAATTGCTGATGTAAAATGTAAAGGCATCACCAAAATTTCTTTGGACGACATCGCCAAAGCAAAGAAAGAAAACGCCAGATGGAAACTCATCGGCTGTGTTGAAAAGAAAGCAGACGGAACCGTTGTTGGTTCAGTAGGTCCTGAGAAAGTGCCTTTAACTCATCCGCTTGCAGGCGTAATGGGCGCAACAAATGCACTCACTTTCACCACCGACATGCTTGGCGACGTTACCATGGTTGGTCCGGGTGCAGGAAAAATCCAGACAGGATATGCCATTTTAACTGACATGATTGCCATTTCAAAAGCTTGCAAAAAATAGTCGGACTTACATAAATCGAAATTTCTGTAAGCCCTTGAAAAAATGGTAGCTGATAAAATGTCATATCAATTTTATCAGCTACATTTTAAAAATGATCTTAAAATTATTGACCTAACATAAGTAAGTATGTCATACACAGGAAAATGTATCTATATTGATTTGTCTACAGGCAAACACGAAATCAAAGAAACCGATAAAGCTCTTGTAAAAGAATATATCGGTGGAAAAGGACTTGGTTTTGCCCTTCTTGAAAAGCTTGCCCCGAAACCAGATGCTTTCGGTCCCGAAAACCCTTTGATTTTTGTAAATGGTCCTTTTACCGGAACAAAAATGCAGACCAGCGGAAGAACCACTCTTGTTACAAAAGCGCCGCTAACCAACGCCATGCACGATTCCCATTGTGGTGGAAATTTTGGTCCGGCTTTGAAAAGAGCAGGTTTTGATTATATGATCATCACCGGAAAATCAAAAAACCCGGTTTATCTATACCTTACAGATAAAAAAGTTGAAATTCTGGATGCCTCTAAACTCTGGGGCAAAGGAATTTTCCACACCAATGATGAGCTGATAGCAAAACATAAAGGTAACGATCCGCGCGTTGCTGCAATTGGTATTGCCGGAGAAAACCTCTCAAAAATGTCATGCATCGGAGTGGATAAACACAGGAACTTTGGTCGTGGCGGCGTGGGTGCCGTAATGGGCTCAAAAATGCTGAAAGCCATAGTTTGCGACGGAGAAACAAAAATTAATGTTCCGGATGAAAAACTCTACGATGAGGTAATTAAAAAACACACCATGGCCATTCTTGACCATGCAGGTGTTAAGTTCAGAAGAATTAAAGGAACCATGAAATGTATCCGTGGCGGTCAGCAGAATGAAATGTTGCCTGTACATAATTTCAGGGAAGTGGTTACCGAACATTTTGAAAAAATCAGCTCCGAAACCACCCGCGAAACACTGAACTGGAAAGACACCTCGTGTTTCAACTGTGCCATCCGCTGCTCAAAATGGGCAAGATGGGACGGCCACGAAATTGAAGGTCCCGAATACGAAACAGCCGCTTTCCTCGGATCGAGCTGCGAAATTTATGACATCAAAGCCATTGCCTGGGCAAACGAAATGTGCAACGATCTTGGTTTTGACACCATCAGCGCAGGTTCGGTTATTGCTTTTGCCATGGAATGCAATGAAAAGGGACTGCTTGACAGTACCGACGGATTAGATCTTTCTTGGGGCAACGACAAAGCCGAGCGCGAACTGATCATCAAAATGGCCAAACGCGAAGGCATTGGCGAACTGTTTACCGACGGAACCAGAGTTGCTGCTCAGAAAATTGGAAAAGGAAGCGAAGACATTGCCATGAGCATTTCGGGAATGGAGCTTTCGGGCATCAATCCCAAAGGCGCACTCACCATGGGCGTTGCTATGGTTGCAGCAGATTTCGCATCACACACCAGACTGTGGATTGCCGAACAGGAAATGGGTCCCGAGTTTAAGGAAGAAGACATTCCCAACACCGTTGTTGACGGAATCGACGGCACCAACGCCAGAAATTCACTGGTTGTTTGTGATTTTGTTCCCCTTAACCTTGAAGCCCTTTCAGAAGTGCTTAACTCCATGACCGGATACAACCACACCTCCGCCAGTCTGATGAAACTGGGAAGAAAAATTGCCCATCTGTCACGCCGCTATAACATGCGCAATGGCAGAACACACAAGGACGACACCCTGCCCGGAAGATTTTTCAATGAAGAATCACTGGCCGGATTCAAACGCGGAAAGAAAATTGACCGCAAGGAATTCGAGGAAATCATCCAGAAGGTTTTTGCCATCAGGGGGTGGGACAAAGAAGGAATGCCCACTGAAAAAACCATGACGGAATTTGGATTATAAGAATACTTTATGATAGCTAATGAAAAAGCCGCAGCGTTGCTGCGGCTTTTTTTATAAGTCCTTTTGTATATCATTAGTAAACAAACTTCGTAAATAATAAATCGGTGTTCCTTGTTCGGTGTTTTTTTGATTTAAGAGCAAGGAACACCGATATTCGATTTATGAAGTTTATTTATAATAATTTAAGTATTAAGTAAGAGCTTTAATAAAACAAAAACCGTTATTCAAATTAGTTTAAACAGCTTGGTTTGATCCGTCAGTTTAGCCCTGTATTGATTCTTGTACTCAGTTGGGCGGATGAAGAGTCGAAAAAAATCACACTTATTTTATCCTATATATTTTTATTGTCTTATCGTTTATATCCATAAGAGCTACGTACAAACCATCTGGACGTAAAAATAAATCCTTTTTTAATTTGTCAAAATCAGTCACATTGAGTAATCCCGACAGGTCATATAAAAGGTTAATGTTTTCAGGTGATTTTTCTGTTTTCTCAAAACTATTTAAGGCTAATGTTGTTTCAAAAAAAATCCCCTTTTCAGTTGGAGAACCTGAATAATTGGATAAAAGATTGGTGGAAAATAAAACGGAGTAACCTACCATCGGAAAAGCTGGTGAAAAAGTGTTAAAATTACTTGGGGCATTGTTTGATTCAGGTATAAGATCTCCAATAATCAGTTTTATTTTCGAGTTTTCAACCTCTCTTGCCAATATTAGGGGATAACACCCCGCTAATGAACGAATAGGTTTTTCAGCCGTATTATTTTTGTTTTTAATGAGTTTATTGTCAAACAATGTCCCGCGATAAATTTCATTATCAGCAAACAAAAAGCTATCTTTTGAAGTCAGGGAATGTTCTTTTATCAAGTTCAGGGATTTGAAATCGTAAACAGATAAGATTAAATTTTTAGAAGCAAGTCTTATTTTAAATAGATAATCATGGTACAAAATGGAATTGGATTTTTCAGCGTCATAAAAAATTTTTGGTTTGATTCTTTTATATTCAACATTAAAAGTATTTCTGTCTAACTCCAAAATTTCAGAACAGTCGGATTGTAAATCTTCATCAATACAATCCCCTTCAAAAATAAAAGTGATTTTTGTTTCAGAAAGATAAATCTTATCCGTATAATGAGCATTATATAAAGAGTAATCATATGGTTCTTCAAAAAACTTCAGACTTGAATTTAAAAAACTAAAATAGAGTTCATTATTTGGAAGAATAATTTCATGATTTAAAATTTCAGATCCAGCAGAAATTTTACTGATCATCAGTTTCTCACTTTTTTTTCTGACTGATAAAATAAAAAGTTCGTTTTTTGCAGCAAATGATGTGATCAATTTCTCGTCCTTTTCAGCAAATATTTTAATTTCGTTTTCTTTAATCGTCCCATCGATTTTACTCATTACCAATTGCTTAATGCTTCCAAATCGCTCATTATAATTGTTGTAAAAAATCAGAAAACTTGTATCACTGGAAATTACCCCCATGAAGTTACATCCTTCAAATTCATGATATTTGTTGATTTTCAGAAGGGTTCCTTTTTTATCAATTAATGCATAATGATATTTCTCATTAGTAACATAATAGACACAAACATTTCCATCATCGTCTGAAACCGCGTTTATTTTTAAAATGGTTTTAAACGGAAGTCCCGGAATTTTGGCAAAGGGTTCGGTTTGGCCATAGCCACTTGCAAAAATTAATACTGAAAATATTAAAATAATTACTTCTCTCATTTGTAAATAATGAATTGCTGGTAATAATGTAAAGATAAAAATAATTTAAAAAATTACGGAAAAAAGGGCTAAAGAATTATTGTTGTCTGCCGGACTTAAAACTCAAATTCCTTTTGTTTATTATCGCGAGTATCTTTCATAGCATATCCGTTTAATGGGTGAAATACGAAATAGACATTTCTTCATTATTAAACGGAATGTATCTTGTTAAAATAACCGGCGCAAAAAGGGTGGTGGTTGATAGGTTGGTTATTAAAAAGCCCTGAAAGGGCGGCTCAATTCAGCCCAAGGCAGCGCCTTGGGTTAAAAAATCGGAGGATATTCCGGCGCCCTGAAAGGCATGCCTTTCAGGGCGCAATCTTTTTGCTCATTCATACCCGGGGCGTTCCGCGTGTCGCTGAAGCTTTAGCGGAGGCACAGCCCCGGGCTGAATAGAGTTGGGCTTTCAGCCCGATGTTCATGACTGGTTTTTTCACAGGGCGCTGCCCTGTGTTGATGCTTGTGTTCCTTTAGGGCGTTTTGTAAAATCTTTCCTCTTCAGATCGTTAATCGCCAGAATGTTTTACCCCTGTTCAATAATTGTTAGAATTTAAGTGAATCACTGATTTTTCTTCTGCTTTTAATAATTAACTTTGCGAATCAATTTATTTGATCCTTCAAAAAATGAGTGACAACTTAAAACACGAATGCGGGATAGCCATGATACGGCTGCTCAAACCTTTAGAACATTTTCAACTTAAATATGGCTCCTGGATGTACGGCCTCAACAAGCTGTACCTGCTCATGGAAAAACAGCATAACCGCGGTCAGGATGGCGCCGGAGCTGTTTGCGTGAAATTCGACATGCACCCGGGAAAGCAATACATCAACCGTGTAAGATCAAATCACGCCACCCCAATTAAAGATGTCTTTCAGCAAATAAGGGCCAATTATGAAAAATACGAAGATTTAAATCCCGAATTGCTTAAGGATCCGGTTTTTGCTAAGGAGAATCTGCCTTTTGCCGGAGAACTATATCTGGGACATTTGCGTTACGGTACTTTTGGAAAAAACAATATTGATTACGTTCATCCGGTGATGCGGGTTAACAACTGGCGATCAAGAAACCTGGTGATGGCCGGTAACTTTAACCTCACCAATGTGGATGAACTGTTTCAGGGGCTGATTGATTATGGCCAGCATCCCAAAGATTTTTCAGATACCGTTACCATTCTTGAAATGGTCGGACTTTTTCTCGATGAAGAAAATCAACGGCTGTTCAGAAATTTCAAAAACAACGGAGTACAAAACAAAGATATTTCACAGCTCATCTCCAGCGAGATAAATATTGCGAAAATAATTCAGGAATCAAGCAAAAACTGGGATGGTGGTTATGCGGTAGCCGGATTAATTGGTCACGGAGATGCTTTTGTTGCCCGCGACCCTTGGGGAATCCGTCCTGCCTCATGGTATGCAAACAATGAAATGATTGTTGTGGCGTCAGAAAGAGCAGTGATTCAAACCGTAATGAATGTTCCGGCCGAAAATGTTAAGGAACTGCAACCGGGTAGTGCGCTGGTTATTAAAAAAGACGGAACCTATGAAGAAAAAATGATTCGTGTTCCTCAGGAAAGAAAATCCTGTTCCTTCGAAAGGATTTATTTTTCAAGGGGCAGCGATCAGGACATCTACAGGGAAAGAAAGAAACTTGGTGAAAACCTTGTTCCGTCTATCCTGAAAGCCATTGATTACGATTTTGACAATTCAGTTTTCTCCTATATTCCCAACACAGCCGAATCGGCTTTTTACGGCATGATCAAGGGTTTGGACTTATATGTGAGTGAAAGAAAGAAAGAGCAGATCCGTCAAAAAAACGGAAAGATGACAGATAAGGAGCTGGTTGAAATTCTTCATTTCAGTCCGAGGGTTGAAAAAATTGCCATTAAAGATGCCAAGCTCCGTACTTTCATCACCGAAGATGCTGCCCGCGACGACATGGTTGCTCACGTATATGATGTAACCTACGGAACGGTCAGAAAAGGAACAGACAATCTGGTGGTAATTGACGACAGCATAGTTCGCGGAACAACCCTTAAGCAAAGCATTTTAAAAATACTTGACCGTTTGGGTCCGAAAAAAATAGTGATTGTTTCATCGGCGCCCCAGATCAGGTATCCAGACTGTTACGGCATTGACATGGCCAAGCTTGGTGATTTCATTGCTTTTGAGGCAGCCATTCATTTGCTCAAAGAAACAGGTCAGCAAAAGATATTGGCAGAAGTTTATAAAAAGTGCAAAGCGCAGGAAAATCTTCCGAAAGAAGACATTGTAAATTACGTAAAGGGAATCTACAAGCCATTTACCGCAGAGCAGATTTCCAAAAAAATTGCCGACTTGCTTACTCCTGATGATATCAAAGCTGAGGTTAATATTGTTTTTCAATCCATTGAAGACTTGCATGCAGCTTGTCCGAATGATTTAGGCGACTGGTATTTCACCGGAGATTATCCTACTCCGGGTGGCAACAAGGTAGTGAACACGGCATTCATCAATTATATTGAGGGGAAAAACCAAAGGGCGTATTAATTTTTGAGCACCCTATTTATCAACCAAGCTCCTTCACAAAACGAGAAATTTCTTTTGTGTCGAGCGGTTTTTTAAGATATGCTGCAACATTAACTCCTCTGAATTTTATTGAAAGGTTAGCTGGTTTTTGCTCTGACATTACGAAAATTCGTGCTCCCGGATTTTGCTTTTTTATGATATTACCCAGCTCAATAAGATTATCGGGCAATTCACCGCTGATAATAACCGCATCATACCGTTGAGTGTCAATTTTCCTATAAACCGAAAGTACGCCACCCACTCTGGTTATTTCAAAACCGGTCTCTCCAAAAGCATATTTCAAAAACAGATAATTGACTTCGTCGGGGTCAACGATCAGGATGTTTTTTTCCTTAAGTCCCAAAATATTTACCTGTGCAAGAAGCTTTTCAACACCGGGGTTGTCCGGAGTTATATCAGGAATGGTGAAAACAAACCGCGATCCCTGGCCCTCCGAAGATTCAACACTGATATTCCCTCCGAGGTTTTTAATCAATCCGCGACTTATAGACAAACCCAATCCCGTTCCCCCAAATTTCTGTGAAATAAATTTATCGGCCTGGGCAAACTCTTCAAAAATGAGTTTTTGCTTGTTTGCCGAAATTCCAATGCCTGTATCCTCAACAAAGAAAGCAAGCTGTCCGGCATTTCTTTCAACACCGATTTTTATATACCCCGCAGAGGTAAATTTTACTGAATTTCCAATGAGGTTTGTAAAAATCTGTTTTAATCGTACCGGATCGGTTACTATATGAAGATTTTCAAAGTCATCAGGAATTTCAGTAATAAATTTCACATGATTTTTATGTTTGTCGGCCAAAATCTTTTCAAACAGTACGGCCAGCTCTCGCATCAACGGTAAAATTTCTGCTGAAACAGGATTGACATTTAGTTGATTTGCTTCAATTTTTGAAATGTCGATGATGTCGTCAATTAGATTAAGCAGTGAATTGCAGTTGTCATTGATTACCTTGACAAACTTATCCTTCTGCTCTTTAGAAAGATTTGGCCGTGCCAGTAATTCTGAAAATCCAACAATTCCGTTCATTGGTGTGCGAATCTCATGGCTCATGTTGGCCAAAAAAGTACTTTTCAACAGGTTTGCCTGTTCGGCTTTTTGTTTTTCCTCCCTTAACTGCTGTTCAATTTCTTTGATCCGGGTGATATCCTCCGACACCTTGATGAAGTTTATAAGGTTTTTTTTCTGGTCATACACCGGCGAAATAGAAGCAAGTTCCCAGTATTTTTCCCCGTTTTTCTTTCTGTTGAAAAATTCACACTTCCAGGTTTGACCCGAAAGAATTGTTTCCCAGAGTTTTTTATAAAAAGCCTGATCGTAAAGTTCAGTTTTTAAAATCCGGGGGTTCCTGCCCTTAACTTCATTGAATGAATAGCCGGTAATTCGTGTAAAAGCGGGATTGACAAATTCAATGTTTCCTTCAATGTCGGTAATTACTACAGGGGAATGGCTTTGTGTGATTGCCTGCTGCAGCCTGATTCTTTCTCTGGCCATATTTGCCCTGTCGGTGATGTCACTCATTACACAATGGGTGTGACTGAATTTGCCGTTTTTGTGGTATTTAACAATTCCTGTAAACAAAGCATGAACAATAGTTCCGTCTTTTCTGATCAACCGGTATTCAAGGTTGCTGACTTCTCCTTTTTCCTTAAATTTAGCGAAATTCCTTTTAAACAATGATACGGGAATATCAACAAGATCACCGAAAAATTTTCCTAAAACCTCAGACTTTTTATACCCCAGGAACTTTTCCCATGCGGGATTTACAGTGATGATGTTTGCGTTTTTATCCAGACTGTGATAGGGGCTCGGCGTTTCCATATACAGCTTGCGGTAATGGGCTTCACTTTCATTGAGAAGCAATTCCATTTTTTTTCTTTTGGATATGTCAGAAATATAAATTGCTGCGCAAGCTGGATTGTTTTTTACCTTTACAGGATATATACTTACTTCAAAATATTTGTTGTTATCGGCATATTCAACCTTAAGTTGTTTGCCCGATTTAATTGAATGGTCAACATTTTTTTTGAAAAAACTTTTGCTGCTTTTATTCAGGCAACCATAAAAAACCCAGGGTCTGTCGCTTTGGTCTTTTAGCTTCAGAAATTTCATGGCTGATTTGTTCACCTCCAGAATATTTCCCTTACAGTCGATGAGCAAGACAATATCCTTTGATGAGTTAATAATCGTACCTGAAGCAATACTTAAAATTTTCAGGCTTTCTTTCCTGTTTTTTACAACTGCTTTCTTTTCCAAAACTATTTATCAGATGGTTAAGGATGAAAAGATACTAAAAAAAATATTAAAAAGCAAGTAAACAGTATTGTGATTAGGAAGGGGCTTTGAAAAACAGACTTTTTTATAACTTTATTCGCATATAAGGATAATTGTCAAACAGATATTTTAACTATATTTGTTTGTTTTTACAAACGAATACAGGTTTTAATTTTCCGGACAAAAAAACCAAACAGAAGAAGCAACATGGTAAAAAATCTTGGTCTCCAGAATTCTCTCCTCAGCAACATTATTGCTGAAATACGCGACGAAATAATCCAGCAGGATAGTATGCGTTTCAGGAAAAACCTTGAAAAAACGGGTGAAATTTTTGCATATGAGGTGAGCAAGGAACTGAGGTATAAAAATGTCGAGGTGCAAACCCCTCTTGGAATTGCCAATGCATCAGTTTTTGACGATACCGTTTTGCTTGCTACTATTTTGCGGGCCGGACTGCCTCTTCACCAGGGATTGCTCAATTTTTTCGATCGGGCTGAAAATGCTTTTATATCTGCATACCGCAAATATGAAAAAGACGGCTCTTTCGATATAAAGGTTGAATACATTTCCTGTCCCTCAACCGACGATAAAGTCATCATCATATCAGATCCCATGCTGGCGACCGGTACTTCCATGGTTCTTGCCTGCAAAGCATTACTCGAAAAGGGAAAACCAAGACACATCCATATTGTAACCACCATTGCCTGCACCGAAGGTATTGACTGTGTTGAAAAAAACCTTCCTTATAATAATGTGACCATCTGGACCGGAGCTGTTGATGAGGAACTTACTGTTAAGTCGTATATTGTGCCCGGACTGGGTGATGCCGGAGATCTTGCTTTTGGCAAAAAAGAATAATAAATGGAGTATTTAATTGATCTTACGCTGGTTTTTTTGCTTAGCACTGTAAAATTTGCTTTTGCCTTTCCGTTTGCGGCAATATCGCTCAGATTAAATTTTCATGAGATTTTATTTACAACTTCAACTGGGGGCATTGCCGGAGTTTTTTTCTTTGCCTATCTAACCAAACCATTTATGCGTTTATGGAAACTTTTTCTTAATAGCACCGGATTAAGAAAAGAAAAAATCAGGGTTCGTGAGCCAAAAAAAGTGAATTATAAAAGATTTAGAAGGGTTATCAAACTCAAAAGAAATTATGGCTTGTTTGGTCTGGCCCTTTTTACTCCCATAATTATTTCTATTCCGGTTGGAACCTTTATTGCGGTAAGATTTTTCAATAACTCAAGAAAAACACTGATTATGCTTGTTTCTTTTGTGTTGGTTTGGTCAATCGTTTTAAGTTATATAATCACCTCACTTGATGGTTATTACGAGTATTTTACTCTTTGGTAGACTGATATTTTTTAACCATTCCTTCATCATAGCATTTTTCAAGAAGTTCTGACACGCTTTTTTTCAGCGTGGGATGAATCAAATCTGAAGCAATTTCATTTAATGGAATCAACACAAATTTTCTGTCTTGCAGTCTGGGATGCGGAACAATCAGTCCCGGCTTTTCAATAATCTGATCCCCGAAAAACAAAATGTCAATGTCAATAACTCTGGCCTGGTAATCACCGCCTGTTCGCGTTCTTCCCATTTTAAGTTCGATAGCCAGAATTTTCTCAAGAACCTCATCTGCCGAAAAGCAAGTGCGTATGCACACCACCCTGTTTAGAAAATTACTTTCATGTTTAAATCCATGGGGCTCGGTTTCATAAATCGGTGAAAGATCATAAATCAAACCGATTTCGTTTTCAATTCCTTCGCAGGCTTTATCGATATTATTTTCCTTTTCGCCAAGGTTTGTTCCCAGAAGCAAATATACTTTGTTCATCTTTTTACCCTTTTCATTAATAACTCTGATTTGTCCACTTCGAGGGATCCCTCGAGGGTTACCCTGGCACTGTCTTTCTTGAAAAATTTGTAAGTGATCACCTGGGGATAGTCATGTGCACGGTTTTCAAAAACAAACAGACTGTCTTCGCATTTTGTCATTCGGAACATCACATCTTTTCCTTCATTCTGATCGGGAATATTAACCACATAATAGGTGGTATCTCTGATAAGCCTGAATGAAAGTGTTTCGGTAAAAACCACAGTGTCGTTATAAATTGATACCCCTGCTCCGGATAGCGATCCGTCGGGATTTTTATTCCATGTTTCGGTAAACACCGCATCAAATTCCTTTGATTCCCATGAACCGGTAAAAATATCCAGCTTTTCGGAAAGCAACGGCTTTTCTTCGCCTGATATATTTTGATCGTCCTTTTGTTCTTCATCGCAGCCAGCAACAAAGAATATAGAGAGGATTGCTGACAGCAATAAAATTTTAATGAGGTTTTTCTTTTTACAGGTCATATTACAATGATTTATCAAATTAGTAACCAAATATAAAAAATCATTTTGTAACCGAGGGTTGTTTTTAAGCTATTCTCCAGCATCTTCAGTAACAACAACATTGTTTTTATTGTTTTATAACCTGATTCCCAATACCAAAACATCATCCACCTGTTCATTGTCCCCTTTCCAGTTTTCAAAAGTGTGGATGAAGATTTCCTTTTGGATGTTCATGTCGTTATTATGGTTTTTCAGGATAAACTCCTTAAAGCGTCCGGTGGTAAATTTCTTTCCGCCCCCGGATCTTTCAATATGATTGAGACCACCAAACTGATCGGCATATCCGTCACTGAAGAGGTAAATCAAATCACCGTTTTTGTATTTTATCTCACGGGTTTCATAATCACCATTAAACAGATCTGCTTTTCCTCCCACCGACAGTTTGTTTCCGTTTACAACAAAAAGTTCTTCCTGATGGATGTAGAAAAGCGGACGATTGGCTCCTGAAAACAGCAGTCGGTTTTCGGAAGGTATTATTACACAAAGAGCAATATCCATGGAATCGGAATAATTGCTGTTGCCATATTCCTGATTAAGCACATTATTAAGTGAAAAATGGGCACGACGGAGAATTTCATCCGGTTCAAGGTTGTTATAGCTTGTTTTCAATATATGGTTGAGTACCGAAAAACACAATGCCGACATGATTGCCCCGGGAACGCCATGTCCGGTACAGTCAACAGCCGCAAGCAAAATCTTGTCTTCTGTTTCCTCAACCCAGTAAAAGTCACCGCTCACAATATCCTTGGGTTTATAAAAAACAAAAGATTCGGGAAAAATCCTCTGGAATCTTTCCTGATTGGGAAGGATGGCTTTCTGAATGCGCTTTGAATACACGATGCTGTCGGTGATATTTTTATTGTACTCCTTCAGTTCTTCATATAAAACCGACAGTTTTTCGTTTTGTGTATTCAACTCTTCATGCTGTTTTTCAATCTGATTGTTTTGTTCAGAAAGCTTGCGGTTGGTTCGCTTTTTTTGAAAATATTGCCAAACAAACAAAACAATTACCAGAAGCAGTACAATAGATGCACCAAACACCAGGTGAATGAATTGCCTTTGCTTGGTAATAACCTCCCTTGAATATTCTTCCTTTTCATTAAGCTGCTGAAGTTCATTGTCCTTTTGCTTGAAATCATAGCTGACCTGCAACTCGGCAATTTTCCTGTTTTTTTCGGCGCTGATGATGGTGTCGTTTATGGCCGAGTATAAAATATGATAATCGTAGGCTTTTTTAAAATCATTTTGTTTGCTGTAGGTTCTCGATAAAAAATCATAGTTTTCCTGCTGCAGTGATTTGGTATTGATGTCAATTGCAATTTTTAATGATTTGTCGAAGAAATAGAGCGCCTTACTGTAATTTTTTTTGAGATATTCCAGCTTTCCCAGGTTCATGTAATCATAGGCAATACCACCGCGGTAATTGCGGCTGCTGTCGATATCCAGACATTCAACAAAACATTCCTCTGCCTTTTGAAAATCTTCTATATTGAGATAAGCCATACCCATGTTGGCCAAAACGCTCGAAATCTGGGCAAGATCCTTTGATTCTCGGGCTGTTTTAATGGCATCTTTAAAATACAGCAGCGCAACATTGTTGAAACCCATAAGGTTAGAAATCATTCCGATGTTGTTCAGTGCAATAGAAATCCGCCTTTTATCCTTGGTCTTTTTTGCTTCTTCAAGGGCAAATTCATAATATTCGGCAGCCAGATCATATTCCTTAAGAATGGTATAAACCCCGGCAATGTTTGAAAGTATATGTGAATATCGGTAGTCAGATTTTTCAACACTGTTTAATGCTCTGAAATAGTAGACCAGACTTTCGTTATAATCGCCCAGACTTTCATAGGAAATGGCAATATCATTGCTTATGGATGAGATTTTTTCGGTAATGCTGAAATCAATGATAATTTTCTCGGCAAGTTTATATTTTTCGAGGGCTTTATGGTATTTGCCCGACAAATCATAATATCTGCCAAGCATCTGCAACGCTTCGGCGTGCTGCTTGTTCAGGCCCATATTTTTTGCAAGCATCAGGGCTTTATTGGCATATTTATAAGTCTTTTCGGGCTCTTCATTAAGCGAAGCATCGGCCATGGAGATATAAAAATCAATTTTTTCGGCAATACCACTGATCCTTTTATCATCTGAACCCTTCTGAGCAGAAAGAAGATAAAATGCACCAAGCACCAATATATTAAGAAGCAACAACCTCATTTTTCAGTTTAAGGAAAGCGAATATAAACTGTTTTCGCTGATTTATTGCTTCTTTTTGACAGATATTAAAAAGCTTTATTTGAAAGGATTAAAAAAGGGCTTGATTGTTTTCCCTGAAAACTTTTTCATTACATGTTCTTTGCATAACCTTTCTGATGAAACAAGCACGAACAAAAAATTATGCCACATCCCCTTTTTATCGGGAAGAGGCATAATCTATAATACTTTTATAAATCAGATTTTAACAAAGTGCAGGGTTTCTGTGCCCCCTGACCCGCTCTGATCTTCAAGCTTAATTTCGGCTGATGTTTGTTCCAGAATCTTCCAGTCGTCATTGAACTCCGACAATGGCTCGGCCGTGCCAAAATCAATATCCAGCTTTGTATATCCGTCGGATGAGTATACCGACCAGGAACCTGACACAGTTACCGATCCTTTAACAGCGGTTAAACTGCCATCATCGTTAAAAGTGAATACATATCCGCTGTAGTCGGATGTTTCATCCTTATCCTTGTCCCAGTAATAGGAAATTCTCCACTGGTCGGATGTTAGGGTTGATGTGGCTTCTGATGGAGTAACAGAATCGTCGTCGCTGCTGCAGCTGGCCAAAATAATGGCCAATACCGGCAATATTAATAATAACTTTTTCATTTTTTTTGTTTTAAATTTTCAAGAATTTCACTGTCAGAAAATCGGAATCCGGCAAAGTCAAAAAATATATTCCGTTTTTCAGATCTCCAACATTAATTTCATTTTGTCCTGATTTGATTTTTCCTGCTTTTGCCTGTCTTCCGGAACTTTCATAAATGATAAATTCAGTGGCACTGGTATTATTGTAATTGACCATTATCAGCTTATCAGCAACCGGATTTGAAAGCAAACGAAGAGGCGTTTTTTCGACCGCAAAATTTTCCTGAACCTGTGTGAGGCAGGAAAAAGGAAGCAGGCAGAAAACAGTGTCATAATTAAACACAATTGTGCCGTCGAAGTTTTCAGGAAAAGGGGGCGTGAGCGAGGTTGTGGCTTCATAATCCTGTGAAGTATTCACAATCTGCCCGAAATAAAACATGCTTCCTGTGGCAATTACATTTCCACCGGCATCCAGAACCGAAGAGACATACGGATAATTAATAAATTCGGAGCCTGTTCCGTTAAACTGAATTGTAATGGTAAGAACTCCCGTATCCTGAAACTGTACATCAGTAACACAAAAATTTGAGCACATCACTGTTTGTGATGGCGCAAATTTAAAAGACATCAGCACGATGGCTATTGAAAAAATCAGGGTTTTCATTGTAACCGGATTAATTAGCCTTTTTTCGAATTAAAGGTCCTTATTCCGAAAGGTAAATACAAGGGGCAAGCTCCGATGAGTGAAACCAGCAAAAATACTCCGGCCATAACAAGAAGAACAATTCCCAAAATACCTGTAACAGTTTCTGTAAAAAACAGTATTGCGATTACCGCAGCAATCAGTATCCTGATTATTCTGTCGGCATTTCCCATATTTTTATTCATAATATATCATTATTTAGTTTCATTCTAAACAAAGATGTAGGGAAAAGGTTCAAAGGATATAATAAAAACAACCTTAAATTATTTATTGTCTGCAAATATCTATTTCATTTTTAATAGCTTTTCTATACCCTCATAAACCCCCTCAAAAGAGGGATTATATATTTCACCTTTTTTATCAATCAAAACAAACCTGGGTATATCATTAAATTTCAGGTCGTTAAAATATATGCTGTCGGAGTTGCTCTTTACCATATAATGAAGATTTTTCATTTTATTTTGCGAGATAAAACCCAATCATTGTTTTTCGTTGGATACAATTGCACAATAAATCATTATTGGATCGCCTTCGTCGCCATATAATTTTTCCAATTCATTTAATGTATATCTAAAATAAAATGAATTATAACTCTCAGGAGAATAAAAGATTAATATAGAAACCCGTCCTTCACACTTAGCCAATATGTCTTTAAGAGTTAAAGTATCTGAATTGTTATTTAACTTTGAAAAAATCACAGGTTTATTGACAAATTTAGGATCATTAACATGTTTCATGCATTCCTCCCTCTTTTTTTCCAATCGCGCAATATATGTTTGATTTGAGCAGGTTGCATTGAATTTTCTATATGCAGGATCAATATCAAGAATATTACCAGCATTCATTTTATTAAATAAATAAAAAAACATATAATAATCCCTGTTTTTTCCTTTTAAAAAACTAATGATTTTATTAATATCAGAAATATAATTGGTCTTAAAAAAAATATCTTTTGGCTCCTCTTTTGTTTCGGCTTTAATTTGCCATAAATAATACTCTAAAAATGCAGGGTAATCAGGTGTCATATGAAAAACATTTATGTCATCAATAATTATGCTGTCAAAATAATTGTAGAATTGACGATATTTTTCATTTTTTCCTTTCTCATATAATGATGTTGAATCAATATTATTCAAAAATTGTATCATTTTTATACCTGCTTCTATTTCAAAAATATCTCTCATGTCTTTCAGAATTTTTTTATCTGAATTTCCGCTGTTTTTTATAATCCCTTTTAACTGATTGATCTGTTTTTCAACATCATCAATCAGAAGCTTATAAAAAGAGGCATAATTATTCACGTAAGCATTAAATACATCCTCGTTTATTATTGAAGGATCTAAATTTGCCTTATTCTCCAGATAATTATTTAATTCTGAGCCTTTGCCCTTATAATTTAATTTCCTGTTTTCATATGGTGGGGTTGTAAAAGAATAATTTGGGTATTTGCTGGCAGCTGAAACCGAATCGGTAACAATATCAATTACTAAACTATCGCCCGGGTATAGATAAAAAAAAGCGACTTCATTGTTTTCTGAACTTAACCCTGCATCTACCGGATAAAAAAGATCGAATATATATTTGAATTTGCCGACAGAATCAATTTTATACTCCATCTTTTTTGCAGTAAAAGGACCAACATAATCATAAACCAGAATTAATTCCTCAGATTCAGGTTTATTAATTTTACCTGATATTACAGTGCGTGTTTGTGAAAGACCAAAAAAATAACAACATACAAGCAGCATAATTGTAAATATTCTCACCATAGCTATAGCGTTTTTACAAAAATAAAAAAAAGCAGGATATTCACCCTGCTTTTTTCAAAAAATGGCATTTATGACGTTAATTGGTATTCAAAAAATTGAACCGCTCGTCGAGTTTGGGTACTAGGATGATTTCGCTACTCGACACCTTTTTTTCACTATAAATTCAATTCTCTATTTTGAAAGCAATAAATTAAATTGGTCCTCCACTTCAGGATCTATTGGTCTTTTTGCTTCAATAAATTGAACTTTGCCATCTTTTCCAATTAATGCAAAATGGGGTATTCCTTTTATTTGAAACTGCTTATAAAATGCTTCATCAGTATCGGTGTTAATGCGATAATGAATTCCCTCCGGCTTTTTTGCCGATATGGATGCAAGCCAGGCCCTTTCATCTCTGTCGGTTGAACAATAAATAAACACAATATCTTTATATTTATATTTTTCGTGCAAAGTGGCAGCTGGTTCCATCATTTGAATACAGGGTGAACACCATGAGGCCCAAAAATCAATATAGACCACCTTTCCTTTGTGCTGCTCAACAAGTTTTTCCAATGTAAGTCCTTTGGTTTTTTTATCGTTTTGCTGATATACCACAGCATTTTCGGGCAACTTTGGATTTTTTGCATGATCCAGGTACTTATTATAAATATCTGAAATACTAATGATATAATCCTGATTTTTACAAGTATTCAAAAAATCATCATAAAGGTTTTTCATCTGATCAACTGTCCCGGCCTTTAGGTACTCTAACATATGTGAATACATAAAATAATCAAGGTTTGCCTCGCTCAGGTATTGTTTGGCAAGAAAAAAACATTTTTCTTGCCAAGGCATCTCAGGGTTATTAAAAGTGTAATTTTTAAAAAAGTAGATATAATTACTAATTAATCTTTTATAATCCAGGCTTATTACTTCAGGAGTATTTTTTAAATCTAAACTGTCAAGGCAATTAATTATGCATTGATATTCAGGCGGTAACATGGTAAGCCCCTTGTTTCCATTATTTTCTAAAAAATGAAAAATTAACAGGTCATATGAATTATAAAGTATATCCTTAGTGCGCTGTTTAACAAATTCCTCATTGCCAGGGTGTTTAGAAAAAAACTCTTTCAGATGTTCCAGTTCTTTTTTACTGATTTTTTTAACGTGTGATAGAAATTCACAGGGAGGCAAGTCAAATCTATCAGGCTTTTCAATTTTTTTGGTTGAATCCGAATCTTTAAAAAGCAAAAAATGTTGCGCCAGATAGATGTTTTTCACTGAACCTTTGCCTGAATAACAAACTGTTTCATCAAAATAGTTTGCATCAATTGTAATGTACAAACTGTCCCCGGGACAAATAGCCATTTGTGTAACCTCTCCGTTACTAAAATAGGCATCAACAGGGTTCAAAAGCTGAAACTCCAGATAAAATGAATTGTCTTTTTCAAGTTTGGTCTTTTCAATTTTTGAATCCATTTTATGATGGTCCATATATTCAACTGTAATTTCCTTTGTTTTTGGATTGTTTATTTTACCTGATACTATTGTTTTTTGCTGGGAAAAAACTGAAGTCCCAATAAAGGACAAAAAAATAAAATAAAAAATTGTTCTCATAGAAATGCTATTTTAAGTTAAAACTATTCTCTCTCCTTAGGGACAAAATTAAAAAAAATCCATAAAAAAAGCAGGGAAAAAAATCCTGCTTTTTTCAAAAAATGGCATATATAACGTTTAATTGGAATTCAGAATATTAAACAGCTCGTCGAGTTTGGGTGTGAGGATGATTTCGGTGCGGCGGTTTTTGGCGCGTGCCTCTGTTGTTTTAGAGGGATCTACGGGTACAAATTCGCCCCGACCAGCAGCTGTGAGTCGCCTGGCATCAATCTGGGTATTCTTTAATAATATTTTCACAATAGCGGTGGCACGTTTGGCCGATAAATCCCAATTGTCGGTAACATTACCGGTACCGCCGTAAGGCACATCATCGGTATGGCCTTCGATCATGATGTTGATGTCTTCGTTTTTAGCAAGCACATCGGCAAGGTTTTCCAGTGCTTTTTGTCCTTTGGGATCCACATCCCATTTTCCTGATTTAAAGAGTAATTTTTCATCAAGAGAAACATATACCTTTCCGTTTTTCTGTTCCACGGTGAGACCCTGTCCTTCGAATCCTGTCAGAGCTTTGGAAACCTTATCCTTAAGAGATCTTACAATTGAATCATTATACGTAAGCTTTCTTTCCAGTTCGGCCAGTCTTTTGTTTTTGGCTTCCAGTTCATTTTCGGCATCGGTGATGCTTTTTTGCTTTTCCATGAGATCTTTTTCAAGTTTTCTCAGGTCATCTTCCTGCTTCTGAAGATTCAGTCTCAACGCTTCCAGTTCCTCAAGCAGTTTTCTCTGCTCGGCCTGATTGCCTTTCAAAAGTTCTTTTTGCTTCTCAAGAAGTTTTTTATTGAGTTCATCGATGTCGTTGTACTGCAATTTAATTGTGCGCAATGAAACGCCCATTACCGTGGTGTCATTCAACAAACCAACGAGCTGTTTTTTGATCATGGCATTTTCCGATTCCAGCTCCTTCACCTTAACCGCCAGCGATTGATTTTCGGCTTTCAGCAAATCCCTTTCTTCCTCACATTTCTGGTTTTTATCCTTAAGATCCTGAAACTGACGGGCAGGAACGCATGAAAACAAAAAGGCGCCCAAAAAGAGCAATCCGATAAAGTACTTTAATTTTCTGTACATTTTTGTAAGTATTTAAGTTGCAACTCCCAAAAATAACACGAAAACAAAAGGGGATTAAGTCAGGTATTTGTTAATTACCAACAAAATTATGAACAAATTGCAGCAGAGACGCATAACTTGCCTCTCCTGCAAAACATCAGCAGTATTTGTTGCATTAAGATTATTCCATAAATGAATGTCCATTAATCGAAATATTTTAAAATAATTATGGGAAAAAATAATAAAATACCCTATTTTTAAATAAAAATTATTGATCATCCTGATGAAAATATATTTGACAATATTAGTTATTATTTCATGGCTTATTAATCATTCTCAGGATGCTGAACTGGTTGTGTCGACTGGGCATAAAGACAATATTAACTTTATTTCTTTTAGCCCTGATAATAAATACCTTATTACTGCTTCAAATGATTTTACAATTAAAATTTGGGATTGTAAAACATTGAAACTATTGAATACACTTATTGGAAATAAATCAATAGTCCAATATGCTGATTTCAGTCCTGACGGAAAATATATTATATCAGTGTCCTATAATAATGCCATTATTTGGGATACATATAAAGGTTCAATATTATCGAAACTGAAAAATTATCCTGAAGAAGCATTCGATCCGCAATTTATTCAGAATAATAAATTCATTGTTGCTTATGCTGATAATATAACTTATATCTGGGATGTACAAACAGGAAGATTGATCCATAGGATAAGGAAAAGCCAAAAGGATATTATTTCTATATCTTCCATTGAAAACGGAAAATATCTTGTAGCACAATCCAATAATTATATATCAAGAATTTTGCATGCAGAAAAAGGAACTCAAAAAAGGAAATATTACACATTTCCGACTGAATTAAATGTTGATAACAAAAGAATTATTGATGCCCATTTACGTAACAAAAAAGTTATAATCCGTGAAACATTAAGCGGAAAAAAACTTTTTTCAATTAATAAAACTTTTAGTTGGCTCAATTATACATGTTTTAGCCCAAATGGCCAGTTTATTTTTACCTCATCTATTGATTTAAATTCTGAAAGAACTCTTGTTGAAAAGGGTATAGAAATGACCTTGCTTAATAACCCGGATTGTGAAATATGGGATGGCCAAAGCGGGAAAAAAATATGTGCTCTTGAAAATATATTTGGTTTATATGCTAATAGCTGCCATTTTAGTCCAGATTGCAAATATGTTATTCCACTACAGGAAACTCCTGTTTATAATCAACATATGCCTTATGACACAATAAAAATATATGAAACCTTAACCGGGAAAAAGGTATTTGATTTATATTCAGACACATGTTTTTGTCCTTATTTTGGAGCTATGAGGCCCGATGGCAAACAACTAATTTCGTTTAATCCTTGCACTGGTACAATTGCATCATGGAATCTTACTAATGGAATGATGGACTATTCAGTAAAATTAAAAAGTTCAATTGAAAAAATTGAATACAGTCCCGACAGCAAATACATTTCTATTAAAACAAATAAAAGCTCTATTCTGATTGAATCCTCATCAGGCCGAAACCTTGACTCAATTATTAATGATGGGTTTTATTTTTACTCATTGTCCTATAGTCCTGATAGTATAAAAGTTTTAATCGCACAAAACAACACGAGGGTTTTTGATTATCATACAGGCAAACAACTTCTAGTTATAGAAGGAAATTCCGCAAGTTACAGTCATGATGGAAAGTACATTGTAACAGGATCTCTGGACAAAAAAATAAGGGTTTTTGAATCTGCAACCGGAAAACTGATTAATATAATGGAAGGTCATAATTCAGAAACCTGGGATGTTCAATTTAGTCCCGATGATAAAAGCATAGTTTCCAATTCCTTTGACCCGATAATCCGAATTTGGGATGCTCAAACAGGGAAGCTCAAATTTGTCACTCAATATTTTAAACCGGGTTGTGTAAGGAGTTTGGGACACAGGTGTGAATATAATTTTTTTCCAAAAAGTAATATGATATTAGTCAGGCACTTAGATGGAGGCACGGCTATTTATGATTTGGACTCCGGAGAAGTACCTTTCAATTGTCATTATGGAATTAAAATGGTCTCTTTCAGTCAGGACGGGAAATACTTTGCCACTATTTCGGACTTACGCGGAGGAACTTCTATTTGGGATTGCAAAACCCTTTCAGAAATTTATCATTTCAATGCTTTCGACGATATAGAGTTTTCAAATGATTCAAAATATGCGTTTTGCCTGAATAATTTTTATGATAAAATTGAAATTTCAAAAATAGATTTATCTAATGGAGAAATAACTAAGACTTGTAGTTTTTTAAACGATTATAATGATTTTGAATTAGAAAATTTCAATGACAACTTTTTGATTTATTCATATTTTGATGAGCAGAAAACAATCATGAACTTATTTAATTGTGATACAATTGACCAGTTTAAAAATTCCTTTTATTTGGATTGGTCCTATTTGAAAAACAATATATTATTTACAATGATTAATTCAAAACAAAAACTACAAGAGTTTTCCTCTGCTATAAATGAAATTACTCCAAATAAAGAAATCATCTCAATTACATTCCTGGATTCTGCTAACTATGTTATAATGAATCCTCAGGGCTATTTTGACGGTTCTCTAGGGGCACTTGAAAAAATATATTTCGTGAAAAACCTCGAAATTGTTCCCGGGGATGCCTACATCAAAAAATATTACTGTCCTGGATTATGGGAAAAAACCATCCGAGGCGAAACAATTGAATAAATATCCTTAAGGCGTTAAATCATGCTAAATAAATTTCAAACCGCAAAATTCTTATGAATATTTATGGTCAAACCGCAAAATTTATATTATTTTTGCGGATAGAAATTGCAAATTGATATGAAAATACCACGGCACCTTTCACATTTACTGCGGAACAACCTTGGCTCACGAAAAGCGCTTATCCTTTATGGAGCAAGGCAAACGGGAAAAACCACATTGCTGAAACATCTCATTGAGGAAAATCAAAAGGTGCTTTGGATCAATGCCGATACCTTTGAAGGCCAGCAATTTTTTAACCATACTTCACTGGAAAGGTATAAACGGACTCTTGCAGATAAAGATCTATTGATTGTTGATGAAGCCCAGCGTATTGATAATATTGGCATTAAATTAAAAATCCTTTTGGATGAATTACCGGTTAAAATTATTGCAACTGGATCATCCTCCTTTGATCTGGCCAATAAAATCAACGAACCATTAACAGGAAGAAAAACGGTTTTTACTCTTTTTCCCTTATCCTTTAATGAACTAAAAAACCATCTTGGATTGTTTGATGAATTAAACGCCCTGGAAAGCCGTTTGATTTTCGGTTCATACCCCGAGGTGATATCCAATCCGGGCAATGAAACCGCTGTTCTTTCAGAAATTGTTGATTCCTATCTGTTCAAGGATATCTTTTCAAACAATAAAATAAAAAAGTCCGATAAAATGGTACGTTTGATTCAGGCGCTTGCCTTTCAAACAGGACAATTGGTTTCCTATAATGAACTGAGCAACCTGACCGGACTAAATCATGAAACTGTTGAGCGATACATCGACCTGCTTGAACAAAGCTTTGTCCTTTTCAGGGTTTCTCCCTACAGCAGCAACCCCAGGAACGAGCTAAAAAATCTCAGGAAAATATTTTTTTTTGATAACGGTGTCAGAAATACCCTGATTAATAATTTTAACAAACCTGACCTGCGCAATGATATTGGTCAGCTTTGGGAAAACTACATTATAAGCGAAAGGGTTAAATTTCTAAATAATGAAAAGATAAACACAAAAATTTATTTCTGGAGAAACCACAACAGACAGGAAATAGATCTGGTAGAGCAAAACGGCTCCAGCCTGGATGCTTATGAAATAAAATGGAAAACCACCTCAAAATATCGTTTTCCCGACTCGTTTGTTGAAAAATACAAGCCAAAAACCACCAGTGTTATTTCAAGGGACAATTACGAATCATTTATTTCCTCCTGATACAAGCTTAATTTATTAATAAACATGTTTTTATAAGTCCTGTTTAATGGCAAACCGCAAAATTCCAATGAATTCTTCTGGTCAATCCGCAAAATTCATGTGAATTTTGCGGATGAAAATAATTATCCTTTCAGCAAACCCTCAATAACCCTCGGAAAGTGCTCATATTCCAGCTCATGCACTTTCTGCGCCACAATTTCGGGTGTGTCGGAGGGGTGAACCAAGCATTTTGCCTGAAAAATAATTTTCCCTTCGTCGTATACTTCATTAACAAAATGGATTGTAATACCGGTTTCTTTTTCTCCGTTTTCAACCACGGCGCGGTGTACAGCATCTCCGTACATTCCTTTTCCTCCGTATTTTGGCAGCAGAGCGGGATGTATATTAATAATGCGTCCCTCAAAACTCCTGATCAGCTCCGACGGTATGAGCCAGAGAAAACCGGCCAGGACGATTAGAGAAGGATCTTCTTTCCTGATGATGTTGATAACTTTATCGGACTGATAAAAGTCATGTTTTTCAAAATATACAGCCGGAATGCTAAGTTTTTTTGCCCGTTCAAAAACATAGGCATCCTGCTTATTAGACAGGATAAGGGTTACACGGGTGTCAATGGTATTCAGGAAGTGCTTCGCTATGTTTTCAGCGTTAGTCCCTGATCCTGAAGCAAATATTACAATTTTTTTCATGTTAAAAACCTCCTGTCAGTCAATATCGGCGCGCTAAAGATACTATTTTCAATTAAAACATTGTTAATCAAACCCCAAAAACTGAAATTAGTCAAAAAAGTTCTGTTTTTTTTTGATTTATTAGCGAGAAATCTATTTCTTTGCACTCTTAAATTTTCGAATTATTGAATATTAACTAAAAAATTAAAAATTATGTCTGACATTTCATCAAGAGTAAAAGCAATTATCGTTGACAAATTAGGCGTTGATGAAAACGAAGTTACACCTGAAGCAAGTTTCACCAATGATTTAGGTGCTGATTCTTTGGATACAGTTGAGCTGATCATGGAATTTGAAAAAGAATTCAACATTGCAATTCCCGACGATCAGGCCGAAAACATCGGAACTGTAGGAGACGCTATTTCATACATTGAAAATAACACTAAGTAAGTAGATACTACTAAACAGAAAACTGACAGGAAAACGTCATTTTTTAACTGGTTGAGCAATTCAAACCAGTATCTGACGTTTTCCTGTTCAGTTAAAAAGCTTTAATTTCAAATTTTGATTTAAATTGTTATTTATGGAACTTAAAAGAGTAGTTGTAACAGGACTGGGAGCAATAACACCTCTTGGTAATACCATACCTGAATTTTGGGAAGGCCTTAAAAACGGCGTCAGCGGATGTAATATGATTACTCATTTCGACGCTTCCAAATTTAAAACAAAATTTGCCTGCGAAGTTAAAAATTTCAATGTACAGGACCATATGGACCGCAAGGAAGCACGCAAAATGGACCTTTACGCACAGTATGCCATGGTGGCTGCTGAAGAGGCTTTAAAGGACAGCGGACTTAACCTTGAAACCATTAACCACGACAAGGCCGGAGTTATTTGGGCTTCGGGTATCGGCGGACTGGAAACTTTCCTCGAAGAGGTAAAAACATATGTTCAGGGTGACGGAACCCCAAGGTTCAGCCCGTTCTTTATCCCTAAAATGATCTCTGATATAGCTGCCGGTCATATTTCCATGAAATATAATTTCCGTGGACCAAACTTTGCCACCGTTTCAGCTTGCGCTTCATCTACAAATGCCATCATTGATGCTTACAATTATATAAGATTAGGTAAAGCTGATATTTTTGTAACAGGCGGCTCAGAAGCAGCTGTTAATGAAACAGGCGTTGGCGGATTTAACGCCCTTCAGGCACTTTCAACAAGAAATGAAGATTTTGCTACAGCTTCCCGTCCGTTCTGCAAAACCCGCGATGGCTTTGTAATCGGCGAAGGCGGCGGTGCCCTGATCCTCGAAGAATACGAACACGCCAAAGCCCGCGGCGCACGCATCTATTGTGAAGTAGCCGGCGCAGGTTTATCGGCCGATGCACACCACATTACCGCTCCACATCCCGACGGCCACGGCGCAAGAAACGTCATGTTTAATGCTCTGGATGATGCCGGCATGCGTCCCGAAGATATTGACTATATCAATGTTCACGGCACTTCAACTCCTCTGGGAGACATCGCTGAGCCTAAAGCCGTTCAGGCAGTTTTCGGTGAACATGCTTACAAATTAAATATCAGCTCGTCTAAATCAATGCACGGCCACCTCTTGGGTGCCGCAGGAGCTGTTGAAGCCATTGTTTCGATACTTGCCATGAAACATGGACTTGTTCCTCCAACCATCAACCATCATGAGGTTGATCCGGATATTGATCCTAAACTGAACCTTACCCTGCATAAAGCACAGGAAAGAACAATCAGGGCTGCGCTCAGCAATACATTCGGTTTTGGAGGTCACAATGCATCAGTTATTTTCAAACAACTGTAAAAATCCGTTGTTTTGACTCCATTAAGATTTCTTTTTAAAGCCAACAAGAAATTTTATCTGGACCTTAAAGCTGTAACAGGTTATTATCCCAGAAATATAAACCTGTATAAAACCGCATTTATTCACCGGTCGGCTACTCAAAAAGACCAGTCAGGCCACCGAATCAACAACGAAAGACTCGAATTTCTCGGCGACGCCATTCTTGGTGCCGTTATCGGTAAGTTTTTATATTCACGCTATACCGATAAGGACGAGGGTTTTCTTACTAAAATGCGATCGAAAATCGTTAACCGCGAGTTTACAAATGATATTGCCCTAAAACTGAACCTCGACCGCTTTATAGTATCCAACATGACCAAAAATCCGGCTACCCAAATATACGGAGATGCTTTCGAGGCCTTTGTTGGCGCAGTGTATCTTGACCTTGGATACAACAAAGCCGAAAAATTTATTATTTCTAAAATTATTGAACCACTCGTTAATCTGGACGAACTGATCTATACCGAGTCAAACCACAAAAGCCGCATCATAGAGTGGGGACAAAAACACAAAAAACCTGTTTGCTTCAAAACTGAAGACAACAATGAGGGCCTGCTTACCGGATTTAAATCTTCGGTAGTGATAGATGAAACTGTTTATGGCGAAGGATACGGCGACTCCAAGAAAAATGCCGAACAGGTGGCTGCCGGCGAAGCCCTCCGAAAAATTGAGGATGAAGGGCTTTAATGGAATCTGTCTATTAATTAGGTCTGTTGATATTTTTTTTCAGGGAGCTGATACCAAAAAGCCCTTTTGAGACAACCAAAACTTCAAAAAAATCCTTATCTTTCGGTAAAGAAAAAACTGTTTTCTGTGGATAAAAAAAACGTAAAGCTCACATTTAACCCTGAATATGATTTCAGTTTAATAGGAATTTCTTCTCACGAAAAGGATTACCGATTGGTTTACCTGATCAACACAGCCATGAGTTTCCGTTTTGTGAAAGGAAATGATCTTGAAATTTCCAATCCTAAATTCAGCGAACCACAAGTGTTTTCTGTGTTTGAGTACCCTGCTGATGCCGCTCACCGTTCCATGAGATTTGTTTCAAACCGTTGCGAAAACGGCTATCTTATTGAAGAATATAAGAATATGGACTTTTTTCTTCAAACCAACGGCATCCTGTCCGAAAATGAGCTAAACAACCTGATGTCTTCCCTGAAAAAGGTAAATACGGTGCTTACTGTTTTTTCCATTGAGGTGGAATCCCTGAAATCCAAACAGAAATTAATATTTTAAAATATGAAGCTGAATTTCAATCTTTTAAAAAAAATTAGTGAAACACCCGGAGCCCCTGGGTTTGAAAATCAAATAAGAAATCTGGTCATTAAGGAAGTTACTCCGCTTGTCGATAAAATCAGCATTGACAATCTGGGCAATGTTACCGCATTTAAAAAAGGCAGTAAGGCAAAAAAAGTTATGGTTGCTGCACATATGGACGAAATTGGCTTCATTGTGAATCATATTGATGACAACGGCTTTTTAAGGTTTCATCCCCTGGGCGGATTCGACCCCAAAACCCTTACCGCTCAACGGGTAATTGTTCATGGGAAAAAAGACTTTGTTGGCGTGATGGGCTCCAAGCCGGTGCATCTGATGAAAGCAGATGAAAAAAAGAAAAGCATCGAACTTACCGATTTCTTTATTGATTTGGGAATGACTAAAGAAGAAGTGGTTAAATATATTGAGCCGGGAAATCCGGTTACCCGCGAAAGGGAAATGATTAAAATGGGTCATTGTATTAATGGAAAATCTCTGGATAACAGGATTTCTGTTTTTATTCTGATCGAAACACTCAAGGAGCTTAAAGGAAAAAAATTGCCCTATGACCTGTACGCTGTTTTTACTGTTCAGGAAGAGGTTGGCATTCGCGGAGCACAAGTGGCAGCACAGGAAATTCAACCTGATTTTGGCTTTGCCATCGATACCACCATTGCTTTTGATGTTCCGGGAAGCTCTCCCCACGAAACCGTTACCAAGCTTGGAAGCGGAGCAGCCATAAAAATTATGGACTCTTCTGCCATTGCCGATTACCGAATGGTTGAGTTCATGAAAAAGACAGCCGATAAAAATAAAATCAAATGGCAGCCCGAAATATTGCCCGCCGGAGGCACCGATACAGCAAACATACAACGCATGACCAAAAGTGGATCCATTGCCGGCGCAGTTTCTGTTCCTACCCGACACATCCATCAGGTTATCGAATCGGTTCACGAAGAAGATGTGCTGGAATGTATTAAGCTGATGAAAGCCTGTCTGACGGATATTGATAAGCACAATTGGGATTTCAGTTAAAGACTCACCACGGGCGTCTCACGAAAACCATTCTGTTTTATTATGACTAATATCATTTGCACATTAATCAATTAATGGTTAATTTTGATCTCTTATTTTTATTAACATTTTAAAGTAAAGACATGTCAAAAATAAAAGTTGCCATCAATGGTTTTGGACGTATCGGAAGGAACGTTTTCAAAATTGCCCTCGACAGAAACGATATTGAAATAGTTGGGATTAATGACCTTACCGACACAGCTACTCTGGCCCATTTGCTGAAATATGATTCGACTCAGGGAAAATTCAACGGCACCGTTGCTGTTGAAAAGGAATACCTTATTGTAAACGGAAAAAAGATTAAAGTGAGCGCCGAAAAAAGTCCGGCAGGCATCCCATGGGAAATAACTCCTGATGTTGTAATTGAATCTACCGGAAAATTTGTTAGCAGGGAAAGTGAAAAGGGAGGCTACGGCGACCACCTGAAAACAGGTGCCAAAAAAGTTATTCTTACCGTTCCTTCGAAAGATGCCATTGACAGAATGATTGTTTTGGGCGTTAACGATGCCGACCTGAAACCCGAAGACAAGTGTGTTTCAAACGCAAGCTGCACAACAAACTGCCTGGCTCCTGTGGTAAAAGTCCTGAATGATAATTTTGGCATTGAAAACGGTTTCATGACCACCATTCACGCTTACACCAACGACCAGATGATTCTTGACTCTCCTCATAAAGATTTACGCAGAGCCAGATCATGTGCTGTTTCTCAGATACCCACAACCACCGGCGCCGCTAAAGCTGTTGGAAAAGTAATTCCCGAGCTTAAAGGAAAACTCGACGGTGTAGCCGTCCGCGTTCCAACCCCCACCGGCTCACTGGTTGACTTTGTGGCAAATCTTAAAACCGAAGCCACCATCGAACAAATCAATGCTGCCATGAAAAAAGCTGCCGAAGGTCCCATGAAAGGCATTCTCGAATACACCGAAGACCCTATAGTTTCTGTTGATATTATCCACAACACCCACTCATCAATTTTCGATGCACTCAGCACAATGGTTATTGGAAAAACTGTTAAAGTTATGTCGTGGTATGACAATGAATGGGGATATTCATGCAGGGTTGTGGATCTGATTCCAAAACTTTTTTTATAAAGACCAAAAACCTACCTTCTAAAAAGATGGCTATTTAATAATGGCTTAGCCATAAAAATGATTTTGATTTAAGAACAAGGAACACCGAATTTAGATTTATGAACTTTAAACTTCTAAAATCGAATATCGATGTTCCTTGTTCATTATTCCCCTTTTTTAAATGGGTTTTTTTATGGACTCATTTTTTTCTCTTTTCCCTGAAAATCCCAAGATTCAGATTCTGATACCTGTCAAAAACAATTTTCATGGAAACCCATATCGATAAAAAAACAGAAATCACCGATGAGCTGAAAATGGCAATCATCAACATGATCTGATATTTGATGGCCATTTCGGGACTGCTGCCCCCGATAATTTGGCCTGTCATGGTGCCCGGAAGGGCAATTAAACCAATAACGGCCATTCTGGCTATAGTTGGATTGAATGAATTGATCAGTGCCTCGCGCATGTAAGGAAATAATGCTTCTGATTTTTTTGCCCCGCCCGCCAAAGCAAAATGATATTCGGGTAGATTGTCTTTCAATGTTTTATAAAAGGTGTTCAGACTTATGATGTTGTTCTGCAGGGAATTGCCGAGAATCATTCCGGTTATCGGAATATAATATCTGGCATCGAAAACATTATCGAGCTGAATGATATAGCCGAGCAAAAAGGCATCTACCACCAAAAGTGAAATAAACACGCCTATGAAATTGGGAATAAAGAAAAACCGGTGTTTCAATTTTGTTCTGTCTGAAATTGAAAGTGAGGCCACAATCACCATGATCATCACCCAGGCCGAATTGATCCATGGATTGTTCCATTCAAAAACATATTTCAGGTAAACTCCCACCAGAAAAAGCTGAACCGACATCCTGACGGTGGCAATTAATGTATCCAGAATCAGTCCGGTTTTATAATACCAGAAAATAATCAATGGCACAATCAGCATGGTTTGCCCAATGAGCAGATCAATCCATAATATGTCGGCTGTTGTGTTCATCAAAATGGCTTGTTAATGGTGCACCGGCTGTTCCATGTTTTATCGTGGGATGCCGAAAGCACAGTTAAAGCAGGGTTCCCAAGTATCACATCCGTTACCACGGTTTTATTTTCTTCATCGAGTGAGGAAACAGGTTCGTCAAGTAACAGCAGTGGGCGTTTGAGGAGAAGTACGACCATTAATATCACCCGTTGCTTTTCTCCGCCTGATATTTGCTCGAATTTTTTATCGGGCGTGTCTTTATCCAGTTTGAAAAGACCAATATAATCGCTGATTTCCTTTTCTGTGGGCCTCAGATGCCTGTTTACATGAAAGTCGAATGTCTTTTCAAAAAACCCCAATACTTTTCCCCTGAAGGTTATTTGCTGAGGCATCCATGCAATACCTGTCCTGAAAAAATGGACTGTTTCGGGAGATAATTCCTTGTCCATAAATCTGATGGATCCTTTATAATCAGGAAAAAATCCAAGGATGGTGTGTATCAGTGTGCTTTTTCCGGTACCCGAAGATCCCTCAACAACTGCTTTGTCTCCTTTTTTTAGTGAAAGACTGAAATCAGAACATAATTCTTTTTCGCCTGCTTTAAGGTACAGATTTTTTATCTCCAGAATACTACTCATATCTTAAAGCAATAATTGGATCAAGTTTACTGGCTTTCATGGCCGGAATCATTCCGGAGGCCAGACTAACGACCAGGCACAGGAATACGCCGAAGAAAATCCACAGCCATGGAATGATAAATGGTCCGCCCGTCAACATCGAAACAATGTTGCCCATGAAAATTCCGAGGATAATTCCAAGTGCACCCCCGAGTTGTCCGATTATAATTGTTTCAAACAGGAATTGTTGTCTGATATCTGCCGAAGTAGCGCCGATGGCTTTGCGCGTGCCTATTTCGCGGGTACGCTCCGATACAGCCACAAGCATAATGTTCATCAATCCGATTGCCGCCCCCAGTAAAGTTATGATTCCGATAATCGTTGCTGCGATAGTCACATACTGGATGTTTTCGAGAAACATGCTCACCAGACTGTCGCTTTTTTGAATCTCGAAGTTGTTGAGGTCGCGCAAGGTAAGTTTTCTTATTTTCCTGAATAAACCTTCGGCCTCGCCGGTGGCAACATCTAAGGAAATGCTTTCTCCGGGCATTACCGCAATCTCATAAGCCATTTCCTCACGGGCAAAATACATGCGCACATTGGTCAGGGGCAATAGGCAAATCATGTCAGAATTTGAACTCAGACTCGATCCCTTTTCCTTTAAAACACCTATGATTTTGTATTTTCCGTTGCCAATTGAAACAATTTTATCCAAAGGATCCTCATTGTTTTTGAAAAGTGTTTTCACAAGCTGGCTACCGATAATGGCATAATTGCGGTTCATGCGAATTTCTTCCTGCGTAAAATTCCGGCCCTTTTCAATTTCAAAACCCGAGGTTTGTAAATAATTCTCATCAATTCCAAAAACAGGAATATTTGGATTTGTTTTTTCTGATTTAAATTTAAGGGTCCCCTGATTTGAGGCCTGGGTGTAAACCGAAACTATTGCAGGAAAATTAAATTCTTGCTTAAACCGTGCCGCTTCCTTGTATGTTATTGTTTTGAGATTGTTGCTGCGCTTGCCTCTTTTTCTTGGTCCGTGTGCAAAACCATCCTTGCTTTTAATGGTAAAGGTGTTGGCGCCCATATTCGTGAACTGGTCGGATATGGATCCTTTGATGGAGTCGATGGCAGTAAGAATTCCAACCAGCGCCATAATACCAAAAGCAATGATGAGTATGGTGAGTATGGCGCGTGTTAAATTTGACCGGATTGACCGGATGGCAATAACCACATTCTCTGAAAAAAGGACAAAAAACCGCATTGAGTTTTTATTTAATATGGCAAAAATAGTCTAATTAATGGGATTTTTCAAAATACAAGCTTAAACAAGAGTATTAAAAATCCACATGCAATAACACAATCTTTCCAGCATCTTTGTTAAATTTGCATACAAAATAAAACGAAATGGAAACAGTATTAAGCGGAATAAGACCAACCGGCAACCTTCACCTTGGAAATTACTTTGGCGCGCTCAGAAACTTTGTGAAAATGCAGCACGATTATAATTGCTTCTTTTTTATTGCAGACTGGCACTCGCTTACCACACATCCAAATCCGGAAAATCTGCATGGAAATATTAAAACCGTTCTGGCCGAATATCTGGCCGCCGGCATTGACCCAGATATTTCCACTATTTATATTCAGAGCGACATTCCCGAAATCCCCGAATTGTATCTTTTGCTCAGCATGAATGCCTATGTGGGGGAGCTTGAAAGGACCACTACCTTCAAGGACAAAGTGAGAAAACAACCCGACAATGTGAATGCAGGTTTGCTAACCTATCCCGTTTTGCAGGCAGCCGATATCATCATTCACAAAGCGCACCATGTTCCTGTGGGAAAAGACCAGGAACAACATGTGGAAATGGCCCGAAAATTTGCCAGGCGTTTTAATAATATGTATAAAGCTGAAATTTTCCCCGAGCCCAAACCATTTAATTTTGGAAATGACCTGATTAAAATTCCGGGACTCGACGGAAGCGGAAAAATGGGAAAATCTGAGGGCAACGCCATCAATCTGGCCGATGAACCCGAAGCCATCAGAAAAAAGGTTATGCGGGCCGTAACGGATGCCGGACCAACAGAAAAAAACAGCAAAAAACCCGAGGCAGTTGAAAATCTTTATGCCTTACTTAAGGTGGTATCAACACCTGACACCGTAAGTTATTTCGAAGACAAATACAACAGTTGTGAAGTCAGATACGGCGATCTGAAAAAACAGCTTGCCGAAGATATTATCAAATATACTTCGCCCATCAGGGAAAAAATTCTGGAATATACCGCCGACAATAATTTTTTGGGTAAGGTAGCCCGTCAGGGTGCTGAAAAAGCCCGGGCATCGGCATCCAAAACACTGAAGGAAGTCAGGGAAGTTATTGGGTTCAGAAGCTTTTAAGTCAATGAGACTATAATTTCAGGAACGATAGTGAACTGAAATTATTTAGTCGAACTGATCCCGAGGGAAGCCGAGGGATCTCTAAGGTTTTATTGGCTTCGCCGAGCTCGTAAACTCGGTTCCTCGCCCCTTGGGGCGGATATGTAATAAAGCCTAAGTTGATACCCCGTTTGCTTGCAACGTGGTAGTTCATTCTCTTTTGCCTTCGCAAATGAATTCGTAGAAGCTATTTCATTATTCTTGCCGAAATTTTTTTATTCAGTTTTTGGTGTTGCTTTGATTTTTATTTATCATTGCATATATTTTATGTGTCATGAAAAAAATCATTCTGTTTTTATCAATAGTATTTGTCGTCAATGCCATTTACGCACAAAATCACGATGCAGATTCTGTTAAAAAAAGTAAATTAAGGCATGAACTGGGATTTGCCGTTGGAACAACAACCGGCATGGGGTTTTCTTACCGCTGCCTCATAAAAAATTTTGGCATTCAAATAAACTGTGTCCCGCTGGTTATGAGGGACGGAAGGGATGTTACCGTGAGTAACGGACTGACTTTGTTTTACAAAATTTCATCGGCCAGCAGTAAAACTTTCGAGTTAAATCTTTACTTTGCAAACAGTGCTATTTACAGGAATTATGAGACAAATTATTATTATCAGGAAGTCAGAGAAACAACCAAATGGAATTCCGGGCTGGGTGTTGATTTCAAATTATTTGCTTCACCAAACCTGAGTTTTGATTTAATGATTGGATACGGGCAATATGACAATTTTAATTCTATGCTTCCTGCCGCTGAAGCTGCAATGTTTTTTATACTTAATCGAAATAAACACCATCACTAATTAGTATCTGCGCGCCGCTGTACAGGCAGATTCATCATCATGGTCATTTTTACAATTTTGCCTTCCTGGATACAGGGAAGAAATTTTTGTGATCGGATGAGTTTTTCTATCTCTTCGTCAATTCCATAACCTGCTTTTCTTAAAAACTGTACATTGCCTACACTGCCATCGGTCAGCACTTCCCAACTCACTGAAACTTCCACATCAATGGTTTGTTTTTTTGCGGCATCGGGAAATCTGAGGTTTTGGTAAATGAATGAATACAGGGCCATTTCACCAGCCGGATAAGCCGGCTCCCGATCAACAAGAACTTCTTTGTTGATGTACTTTACGGTATCCTGCGAAAAAGCCAGAGATGCCAGGCCAATGAGTATGACTGAAAACAATATTTTCATTTCTGTAAATTTTATCCGTTTATTATTGGTTGATTCAATTGCAAAGATTGTGCCTGTTCTTGTTTTTTCACGGGAATTGATTCTGATGACATTTTTGCTTCGGCCAGTTTAACAAGAGTGCCTTCAAGGGCATATTTCATGTTTTTCTCGGCTTTTTCAGAATCATGAAAAACAACTACTGCTCCCTTGGTCATGTATCCGGTTACATTTTTTAAGCATTGCTGCGGACTGATTTTTTTATCAAAATCCATACTCAGCAAGGTCCACATCACAATACAATATTCCTTTTTCAGGGCGTAAAGCTGCGAACTTCTGATTTTGCCATAAGGGGGTCTGAACAGGTCTGAATCAATTACTCCGGCTGCCTTGCGAATATCTTCATAGTAATCTTTGTTGGCTGTTTTCCATCCGTTTTTATGATTAAAGGTATGGTTGCCGGTTCGGTGACCCCGCGCGATTATTTCCCTGTATATTTCAGGATATTTTTCCACATTTTTCCCCAGACAGAAAAATGTTGCCCGGGCATTGAACTCATCAAGTTTATCAAGTACCCAGGGGGTTATTGAAGGATGCGGACCGTCATCAAAAGTCAAAAAAGTACGGCCATCGTCCACCGGAAAATGCCAGTGGGCGCTGGGATACAGTTTTTCTATGACTTTAAACGACTTTATCCACATAATTACAAATTGATATCCGCTCTAATAAATCCTGTTGTCAGCATCATTTCATAATCCGAGAAAGAAACAATCCATTCGAACAGTGCAATATTGTCAAGTTTTGCAAGTTTTTCCTTATCGGCTTTTGTTCTGTTGTATAAAACGAAACGATCGATAAATTCAAGAAATTCCTTTTTGTTTTTATCGTCAAGTTGTTTCTCGAGTGTGTTCCTGAGCATCAGCAGTTTTTCCTCGGGGGCATTCAGAAACCACTCAAAGAGTTCGCTGTTTCCAAATCCAAGTTTTGAGCGAACATCTTCTGTGAATCCTGTAATCATCTCTCTGTAAGCTGCCGCCAGCTCAAGGTGATTAATAAACACCATTTTTTCGCGGAATGAGAGTTTATAGTATTGCATTATCTTCTTATACATGTCTTCCTTTTTAAACCCTGCAGGCATTTTCACTCCTTCGGGCTTTTTATCGCCAAGGAGATACCACAGACCGTTTGCCAAAGAAAGATTGTCCTGTGCTCCCAGGATTCTGTCTTCAATAGACTTAAAATCTTCACTGTCGAATGTTCCGTAATATTCCAGCTCCTGATTGAGATTTTCTTCCAGAATTTTCAGGTGTTTTCGTGCTTTTTCGTATTCTCCTGCCAGATAATACCCTTTCACAATTGCAATATTATAAAGGTTATACGGAACCCTTTCGTTGGGAATGAGTTCGTTGCAACGGTCGAGGACTTTAACGGCGAGGTCGTTTTTGTCTTCAAGGATCAGCTCGTCGGCAAGGCGCGAAAACTTGTTTTTAAGATTATACAGCATTCTGATATTTTGCTCATCAAGATATACATCAGGCTCGTTCATCCTTCCCCACTGGAAATTTTCCATGAGGTTCTGGTACATGATTTTGGTGTTGACAAAACCAACGGTATTGTCGCGCATGTCTTTATATTCGAGATCTGATTTTACCGGAACCAGTCTGTAGGCAAGCCCCTCAAGCTGCAGATATTCATCAAGGTAAAGGAAATTTTCCCTTCCGATGGTCACGGCAAAATACACGGGACGGTCCCAGTTGTTGTTGGCCAGGAGGTCGAGAATCATCAGGAAGTTTTTGTTGATGCCGCTTTCGGGGATTTCAAATTCAATGCGGTCAACAATTTTGTCTTTATATTCGGGGGATACGGTTCCGTTTTTCAAAACCTTTTCCTTATCAACGGGGATGCAAAGTTTGCGCGAGGGTATGTATTTTTGTCCTTCGATAGCCGATTGCGGGCTGTCATCACGAACAAACCTCATGGCCACGTCAAGGGGCAGAAAATCGCCGGCTATGCTTTCGATAAGCTGGTTGAGCATTGATTGCACTTCATTGATCTGCGCCTGGTCAATTTTGTATTTTGTGGCATTTTCCTGCTGTGTCAGTCTCTTTACAAAATCGGCAAGTTGGGAGGGCAGAATGTTTTCGTGTCCTTTTATCAACTCAGCATAATCTTTCGGAAAAGCGGTTGGGATATCTGAAGATTTAATCACAGCCATCATCAGCTCAAAAATTCCCTTGTAAATTTCCTTTTGTTTGGGATTGGCCAGATATTTTTCATCCAGGAAAAGATATTTTGCTTCTTCACCAACCATATAAACATAGTCGCGCGATCCGCCTTGCCGGTATTGGTCGTGAGTAAGGCCAAAAGGCACGGCTTCGGAGTCGTAGGCTGCCCTTTTCATCTGGTCAATATACCAGTCGGTGTTCAGCAGACTGAGATTGATTACCCTGACATCGGTGCGGTAACCCTCAACTTCCTGAACATACCAGAGCGGGAAAGTGTCGTTGTCGCCATTGGTAAAAATAACGGCATTGGGTTCGCAGGAATCGAGATAGTTTTTTGCAAAATCTCGGGCAGTATATCTTCCCGAGCGGTCGTGGTCGTCCCAGTTTTGAACGGCCATGATAACCGGAGCCATCAGCAAGCCAATCACAGTAGAAGCAATTGCCCCTGTTTTCGGAGAAATATATTTTCGGGCAAGGTTAAACAGTGAAATTATGCCCAATCCGATCCAGATGGTAAAGGCATAAAACGATCCCGCAAAGGCATAATCACGTTCCCGGGGCTGTAGGGGATACTGGTTAAGGTAAATTACAATGGCTATTCCCGTAAAGAAAAACAATAATGAAACAATTACTGCATCCTTGTTGTGCAGGTTGAAATGAACAAAAAATCCGATGAGGCCAAGAATTAGCGGCAACAAATAGTACACATTTCTTCCGGGATTGTTTTTCATTTCCTCGGTCATGCTTGCTGTGGGACCTGTCCGTCCGGCATCAAGAGCAGGAATGCCCGAAATCCAGTTGCCGTTAAAAAACCCGCCATGTCCCTGGATGTCATTCTGTCGTCCTGCAAAATTCCACATAAAATAGCGCAGGTACATATGCCCAACCTGGTATTTGAAAAAATACTGCAGATTTTCGAGAAATGTAGGTTTCACAACCATTTTCTGAACCAGCGTTCTTTCACCTGTTTCAGGATCACGGCTCACCACGGTGGCCATCACTTTTCTTCCTTTTACGCCGCCCCATTTTTCATATTCTTTGATGTGCGAAGGATCGTTGTCGTACATACGGGGGAAAATGGTTTGCAGTTCCGGTGAATATTCCACTTCTATTTTATGGGAATACAGTTTATATTTTCCGGTTTCAGGGTCGGGATAATATTTTGGTGAACCCTCTTCGGTGCCTATAACAGCAGCAGAATAATATTGTCCGTAGAATAATGGACGGTCGCCATACTGCTCGCGGTTAAGATAATCGAGCAGAGAGAAAATATTCTCGGGGTTGTTTTCGTCCATGGGCGGATTTGCCAGTGACCTGATGACAATGGTGGCAAAAGTAGAATATCCCAGTAAAATCACCGTAAACACCAATAAAATTGTATTCAGCAGTTTTTGTTTATTTGCCAGCAGGTAAGCTCCGGCAATGGTTAGCAAAACGGCTATAACGCTCACTGCGGTGCTGCCCGAAAAGAAAGGAATACCCAGCAATATTGAGGCAATGCTGAAAAAAATCACATTTAGAATGGGCTTGTTTTTAAATTGGGTAAAATACATACCGAAGCCCAGCGAAGCAATAAGCAAAATAAGAAATCCAAAGACACCTGAATAAAAAGGAAGTCCGAAGTCGTTCACAAAAATCAGCTCAAACTGTGCGGCAACCTTAACCAGACCCTGAACAATTCCATATTGAACCAGACCAAGGATTACAATTCCCAAAACAGAAGTAATGATGATCCCTTTAACATCGGGTTTATATTTTCTGAAATAGTAAACGAAAACTATGGCCGGAATGGCGAGGAGGTTAAGCAGGTGGACGCCAATGGAAAGTCCCATGAGATAAGCAATAAAAATTATCCAGCGGTCGGCATGTGGTTCGTCGGCCACATTTTCCCATTTGAGTATCGCCCAGAAAACAACAGCGGTAAACAGCGAAGAAAGAGCATACACTTCACCCTCAACCGCCGAAAACCAGAAAGTATCTGAAAAAGTATAGGCCAGGGCACCAACCATTCCGGCACCAATAACCGAAATCATTTTAGCCATATCCATTTCCTCACCTATTTTGACAATCATTTTGCGGGCAAGGTGGGTAATGGTCCAGAAAAGAAAAAGAATAGTAAAGGCGCTTGCCAGGGCCGATAAGGCATTGATCATCATAGCCACGCTTTCGGGGTCGGATGTGAAAAGCGAGAAAAATCTTCCAAGAAGCATAAACAGGGGTGCTCCGGGAGGATGACCAACCTCAAGTTTATAAGCAGTGGCAATAAACTCGCCACAATCCCAGAAACTTGCAGTGGGCTCCATGGTAAGCAGATAGGTAACAGCGGCAATAAGAAAGGCAATCCAGCCGGCAATATTGTTGATCAGTTTATACTCTTTCATACAAAAAATAAAATTTGGGAGCGAAGATAGGAAAAAGTTATGAGTTATGAATTATGGGTTATGGGTTATGAGTGATGGGTTATAGGTTATGGGTTATAGGTTATGGGTTATAGGTTATGGGTTAGAAAGTTAGAAGTTTTTTGTGCATAGGCCTGTAGGGCCGCCTTAATTCAGCCCCGGCTTTCAAGCCGGGGTGGGAAGATCGTGGTCAAACCCGCCGGCCATGAACTCATTAAAACAAAGAGGTAATTTTCCGGCGGAAATGGATGAGAAGGCATTGATGTCAGGGTTATGAATTATGGGTGATGGGTTGAGAAAGTAAAAAAACCGGAAGTTTTGATTAAACAATTAAATTCTATAAAGCATACGGCCTGCAAGGCCAGATCAATTCAGCCCCGGCTTGAAAGCCGGGGTTGAATGGTCGAGAAACAGACCGCCGGCCAAAAAGCTATAAAGAACCATAAATTCTGTTCCGGCGGAAATGGATTATGAGTCAGGAGCTAGGAGTGGATAGGTTTATGGGAATAAATGCAATAAAACAATGAAATAAGCATAACAGGGTAAAAAAAATTTGGCAGCTACCATATTTTTTATAATTTTGCAGGGCATTTGAAAAAATGTTCATTTAAAGATTGACCCATGGTGTAATTGGCAACACAGCAGATTTTGGTTCTGTCGTTTCAAGTTCGAGTCTTGATGGGTCAACAAAGAAAACCTCTTCGGAGGTTTTTTTGTTGAATATCAGGACGAGAAGTTTATCCGCCAACTGGCGGCAGTAATGAACTTTATAAAGTGGTAATAAAAATATTTACGAGGGTCAAACTCCCGATGGCTATACGGGATGGCGTCTGACATCTGACATGAACTTTTGGTGGCCACTAGATTCCACGCCACCACTGGAAAAACCTATGTTGCGACAACCAACTTTAAAACATATAAGAATTAAATGTAACTAAAAATTTCCTATATTTGTATATATAACAAAAATGTTAAGCCATGGAAAGCCACACAATAGAGAAGGAACTTAGTATATACCTGAGGATGCTGAACAGGTCACAAAAAGAATCTGTTCTGAGTATGATAAAATCATTTATCAATGCAGAAAGAATAAGTGTTGCCCGATATAATAAAGAACTGAAGCAAGCTGAAGAGAGGATTGAGAAAGGTGAATTCATTTCTCAGGAAGACCTTGAAAAAGCAACCGCTAAATGGTAAAAACGAGGAAATATACAGTTGTTTGGGATGTTCAGGCAGCTGGACAATTAATGGATATTTTCAATTATGTAAAAGAAGAATCGCCTCAGGGAGCAAAAAAGGTAAAAGACACTATATTGTTAACAGCAAAAAAACTTGCTAAAGATCCTTGGATTTTTGAACCTGATAAACTTAAAACAAATAATGATGGCTCATACCGATCCTTTATTATATACAGTTACAGAATAGCTTATAAAATCACAACTGAGAGAATATATATTTTAAGGGTCAGACATACAAGCAGGGAGCCGAAAGAATACTAACAAATAGTTTTTCAGAAGATTTTATCATTCTAAAAAAACAAAATGAACAGAACAAGCAAATGGAAAAAGAAAAAATTGATACAAACAATCTTAGGGAAAAAATTCTGTTAGGTATTGAAAAGGCCTTCGAAAAACTTGTTAACTCAAAAAAGCAAAATGATGGCATACTGATATTTTCAAGAAACGGAAAAATAGTAAAAGTTAAAGCAAGGGAAGTATAAATTCCACTGAAAGCAGATCCTGATATCCATGCAAAATTTAACCCCTCAATTTTCTGAAACCTTTGAAAACACTCAGTTTTACGCGAGAGGGTACGGATTCGGATTTCAAGGCCAGGAAGCTGAAAATGAAATTGCTGGGCAGACTGGAAGCCACTCGTTTTTCAAATACAGAATCTCTGATAATAGGATTGGACGGTTCTTTGCTGTTGACCCGTTGGCGGCAAAGTATCCTTGGAACTCGCCTTATGCGTTTAGTGAGAACAGTACTATTGCATTTGTTGAATTAGAAGGATTAGAGAAATTAATCTATTCCTTTAGGTTTCTTCATTGGGGTTATTCTATTCGTACAGTTGTTGAAAATAGTGAAACATTAAAATCAAAGATTGATGAAATTTCTAAAAAAGAAAAAGAAAGTACGCAAATAGTTCTTTTCACAACTTTTTATAAAGGTGAGTATAAAGGAAATGCAAATGGTATTACTGTTGAGTCATTGCATAATTATGTGCAACAATCAAGGGAATTAAGAGATAAAAAGTATAAAACTGAAGATGAGATGGAAATTTTGCACAAAAATGATAATCTTATTAAAATGTCGGGTATGACTGAGGATGAAATAATGGAAACATATGAAAATGGACAAACAATTTTCATGGTTGCAATTAGCATGAATAGAATAAAGCAAGGCTTAAGAGAATCGACTGCCACATTTTTCCATGAAATTGAAGCACATTTAATGAGAGAGCTAGCAGGGAAAAAAGAAACGGAGCCAAATAAAGACCATATTGATTATTTTAATTTTTATGAAAACCTTAAATTTTTCAACGAGTATTTTGATGCCATTAATAGTGGTAAATCACCACCAATTGAAGATATTCCAAAAAATAGTCCAGCTGGAAAAACGTTAAAAGTAATAGATGCAGCTATAAAAAAATATGAGGAGCATAAGAAAAAAAGTAAAATACAATAAGTTATTGAAATGTATAGTTATTTTAAAAAAATATTAGTTATTCTATTACCTGTCCTAATATCTTGTTCAGGAAAAAACTCAAATATTGAAAAAAACCTTGAAGATGAACCTAAAATTGGTTCAGGTAAGTATTATTTTTACAAGAACTGTTCAATTTCAAAGGATTCAATTAAACAAAGAGAAGTAGGGAATAACATTGTTTTTCATTATATTTACAATTATGATTACGGTACGCCAAATTCCTCCTATATAGAGGAGTTAATGTTTCAAATTTCATGTTGTGACTCTATAATTAATATAAAAAACACTAGCTTAAATAATTTTAATTTAAAATATTTTACTAAAGGGAATATTGAAACTCCAAAAATAAATACGCAAATGAATGGTAGTATTTTTGTTAAAAAATTAACAGACAAGTATTTGGTTGTATTATATGCTTTAATTGATGAAAAAGAGATTTACTTCTCTAAAATTTTTACAGAGTTTACCCCTAATCAAAGTGAAATAAATAATTATGATATTTTTAATAGAAAAACTGGTAAATGGATAGTTGATAATAAAGTAGGTTATTTTCAAGAGAATTATTTTACTGGAGAAGAATGGTATACTGGTATTGAGAATAAACCATATGATTCTTGTGTGCTGTATATTCAAAAAAATCAAATCTTTAAAGCAAATTATTTTAAAAAAAGTGTTCTTATTGATTCCACTTTAGTTATTAGTGATTTTGTTGACTCTGAACCCCAAAATGTTCCAACAAAACCCTAAAACAGCTTCAAGTATACTCCCTCTGGTCGTAATAGAAGTTGTAACTTGGAGCGGTGAATAGGGAACGGCAATAATAAAAACAACCAAAAAAGCCTGCTCAAAACCGAGCGGGCTTTAATATAATGTGTTTGACAGGGATGCGGGGCGTCGAAGAATTCAAATAGAACCGGGTCATTGCGAGGAACGAAGCAATCTCCTGATGGAGCCCATGGGCACTATTGGGGGATTGCTTCGTCGCAAAAACTTATTTGTAAACTATAATGCTTTTTCTCGCTCCTCGCAAGGACGTTGGGCCCAATGGGCTTTTCGGTATAGGGGACCACCAAAGAATAAAACCAACCAAAAAAGCCTGCTCAAAACCGAGCGGGCTTTTCGGTATAATGTGTTTGCAAATGTCCCAACCAATCTTCTACAAAACGGGCAGCCGCACAATCGTCTTCAGTTTTTCCGGTGCCGTGCGGCAAGGGTTGTTGAGGTAAATTTCATGGGCTTTTCCATGGCATTTGAGATTGTTTTTATCTATGAATTCTTCCAGTTTCTGATAGATTTCTCCCACTTCACCATACGGACCGATATGAAGGGTTTGTACCACTTTTTTCTCATGAAATTTTTCGAATCTCAGCTTTTCAAGTGGTGGAACTATTTCCTTTTTAGCCTTTTTCTTTTTAATGATTTCTTCTTTGGCCTTTTCAATAAGTTTCGCATCAATAAATGCCGGAGTCAGGATCATACAATCCCACAACCATGATTCGGGTTTATTCACATCAAAATGATCATTTTCCCCATACCAGAGGGTTTCGACCGGAGTGACCGAATAATCGGCATACCCTTTCGGCTGTATTTTCTCATCAAACTTCAGCATAAATTTCAGGGTATAGGCAACGCTGAACAAACATTCCATGGCGTGTCCATATTCAGGATTGTTTTCGGGATGACCTTTTCCCCTGTAAACTAAAAAGTTGAGTTCGGGTACGTTTTCAATGGTTATTTTTTTTGCCGAAGCGCTAAACAGATTCTTATACTTTTTTTTGAAATCAATTTTTTCCATTTGACTATTTATTTAAGGTTTTGAATACTTTATTGAACAGGAACATAAATTTCGGTGAGCAATCTCTCGGGCTTGGTTTTAGCCGGGTTGTTCAGATATTTTTCCATTAGCGGCTGTTCCCTGAGGTCATATCCGCTTTGCGGCAACCACCTTCTTATAATTGCAGCATAAACCAGATTGAGGTTGGAGTATGGACCCCGATATCTGAATACCGCGAACCTTCCCCCTTCAATATTTGTCACCCCCACTTCGCCGTCGGGCTTAACCTCTTTGCTTACTGTGACACAAGCCATATATCGGCATTTGTCGGTTTCGGTGATGTCGGGGTTGTCGAGACTGATTCCGAAGCACTCTGTTTTCCAATGAAAAAGCCGGTTTTTCTTAACAAACTCGAAGATTTTATTCCAGGATTCGCCGGTAGCCGGACCGGAATAATCGCCAAAAGACTGGATATATACGGCTTTTTTGTTTTTATAATCCTTCACTTTGGGCTTTAATTTAAAATTCAGCAGGTTGATCTGCGCTTCCATGTCGTTTTCTTTCATATAATTCAGTTTTGCGTTTTTGTTTTCCCGGTATTCAGAAGGAGAAATGTCAAACCTTTTTTTGAACGCTTTATTAAATGAGCTGAGTGAATCATACCCAACCTTAAAGCATATATCAGTGATGCTCAGGTCGGTGTTTTCGATCAATCCTGCTGCCATTTCAACCCTCAGCCGGATGATGTAGGTTCCCAATGGCTCATTAATAAATGCCCTCACTATTCTGTGAAAATGAAAGGGTGAAAAATTTGAAACCGAAGCCAGAATATTGAGATCAAGCTTTTCACCAAGATTTTTATTGATGAAAACCAGAACATTGTTTACGCGTTCCCTATAATCTTTTTCGGTTAAACTTTTGTTGTCCATCTGAATAATTTTAAGCAAAAATAATATGAAGAAATCATGGCAACTTGTCCAATCTTGCTAAGGTTAAAATTAAAGAAAAATATTAATTTCAAAGCACAACTTTTCGATTTCCCCGACCATAGAACCAATGTTAATTCGGCTCCTTTCGTCAAAGAGTTTAAATTATTGCAACTTTTTTTTAATCTTTCGTATAAACAATAAATTCTTTTACCGTAATAAAATGAAGCGTTTATTTCTATTTTTACTTATTATTCCTTTTTTTCAGCTTTCCTATGCCCAGGAAGAAAACGACACTTTATATGAAGAAGATAATCTGTTGTTTCAGGGAAATGCGAAAATTTCGGGGTTCGGGGGTCCATTGATTAATTTCACTAAAATAAATGGTGACTTTTCCTTTATGATGGGCGGCGGCGGCGGTATTCTCTTTAATGACAATCTGTTTTTCGGTGGATATGGAATGGGCAATAGCAATAAACTTGAGATTGATTCATCTGTTTATGCAGGAAATTATCTGGGTTTTGCCAATGGTGGTCTGTGGGCAGGATATGTTTTTATGAACAAGAAAAAAGTCCATCCTTGCATTACTCTGATGCTGGGATGGGGGAATGTTACCATTGCCAACGAATTGGGGTATATCCAGAAACTTGATAATATTTATGTGATTACTCCGGGTTTAGACATTGAGTACAGCATTGCTTCTTTTTTGAAAATTACCGCTGGTGTTTATTACCGAAAAGTATCCGGCATCTCTGAAATAGATTTCACGGATGATAATTTCAGTGATCTGAGTGTGCAGATCACGTTCAAATTTGGATATTTTAATGCTCCCAATGAAGATGAAGTTCCTGCCGAAGAACCAACAGGAAACTAATCTTCAACCAGTTTAAAGTTCAGCTGTTTTTTTGCAAGGTTAGCCTTTACAATCTCAATTTTTACTTCTTCGCCAAGCTGAAACCTTTTTCCTGTGTGTTTGCCGTAGATGCAATATTCATCCTCATCAAAAATATAGAAATCATCGGTCATGTCGCGCAAGGGAATCAGTCCCTCGCACTTATTTTCAGTTATTTCGACATAAACACCCCATTCGGCAACTCCTGAAATCACCCCATCGAACTGCTCGCCGATCCGGTCTTTCAGAAATTCAACCTGTTTATATTTAATGGAAGCGCGCTCGGCTTCTTCGGCTCTTTTTTCCATCTCCGATGAGTGGGTACACATTTTTTCGTACTGTTTTACATCGGCCGACTGTCCGCCTTTCAGGTATTCATGAAGCAAGCGGTGAACAAGCATGTCGGGATACCGGCGTATGGGCGAGGTAAAATGGGTATAATGTGAAAACGCCAATCCGTAATGCCCGATATTTTTTGTTGAATATTCGGCTTTGGCCATTGTTCTTACGGCCAGTGTCTCTATGATGTTTTTCTCTTTGGTTCCGGCCACCTCTACCAGCAATTGGTTCATGGAATGGGCGGTCTGAATTTTTGATTTGGTGTTCAGTTTATACCCAAAACGTTTAATAAAATTGGAGAATGACCTAACTTTTTCCTGATTGGGTTCATCGTGGATACGGTACACAAAAGTCTTTTTGGCTCCTTTTGTTTTCCCGATAAATAAGGCCACTTTTTTGTTAGCCAGAAGCATGAATTCCTCAATAAGTTTATTGGAGTCTTTTGATTCCTTGAAAAATATTCCGGTTGGTTTGGAATCTTCATCCAGATAGAATTTCACCTCAACACGGTCGAAGGCAATGGCGCCGGATTTAAATCTATCGGCACGAAGTTTTTTTGCCAGTTTATCGAGAACCATCAGCTCATCAGCCAAATCACCTTTTCCTGTTTCAATGATTTCCTGAGCTTCTTCGTAAGAAAATCTGCGGCATGATTTGATGATGGTTTTACCAAACCATTCTTCAAGTATATTGGCATTTTCGTCCATTTCAAAAACAGCAGAGAAACAAAGTTTTTCCTCATCAGGTCTTAATGAACAGATAAAATTCGACAGTTTTTCGGGCAACATGGGCACGACCCTGTCGACCAGATAAACGGATGTGGCGCGTTCAAGGGCTTCCACGTCCAATTCAGTTCCTTCGTCAACATAATGGGTAACATCGGCAATGTGCACACCCACTTCCCAATGACCGTTTTCGAGTTTTTGGAGAGAAAGGGCATCGTCAAAATCTTTTGCATCAACGGGATCGATGGTGAAAGTGGTAATTTTTCTGAAATCACGGCGTTTCATCTCATCGGTTTGGGTGATTTTTGATTTTATTTTTTCAGCAGCATCCAACACTTCCTGGGGAAATTTATTGGGAAGATTAAATTCAGCCAGAATTGCGTGCATTTCAGTTTCGTTGTTTCCGGCATAGCCAAGAACTTCGGTAACCTCACCAAAGGGATTGCGGGCTTTTTGGGGCCAGTCGGTAATTTTGACAATGGCTTTTTGTCCGTTTTTGGCGCCTTTGAGTTTATCGAGCGGAATAAAAATATCGTAAGGCATTTTTTTCGATTCCATAACCAGAAAAGCAAAAGTCTTTGATACTTCGATGGTTCCGACAAAAATCTGCTCGGCTCTTTCGAGTATTTCAGTCACTTCGCCCTCAATATGAAATGCCTTTTTTCGGGCATACAGGTACACCTTCACCTTATCGCCGTTGAGCGCATGTTTTAGGTTTGCCTGTGAAATAAACACATCCTCATCCATATCATCCGTTTTCACAAACCCGTATCCTTTTGAAGTGAGTTCAACAACTCCGGTGATGAATCCCACCATATCTTTAAGCTTGTATTTACCGGTATAAATTTCAACCAAGCGGCCTTGACCGACCAGCACATTGAGTATTTTGGTGATCATCTGCCTGAGGGCCGGATCGGTTATATTCAGTTTTGAAGAAATTTGTTTGTAGTTAAATGATTTTCCCGGACTAGATGAAAACACGCCATAAATCATATCCATCATGTCTTGTCCGGTTGTTTCCCTGTATTTGTTTTTGTTTTTCTTTGCGCCCATAATTGTATTTTATAATTATACAAAAGTACTTACAATATATTTATTTTTTGGGATATGAAAAATTTTGTTTGAAAGGAATTGGTTATTATTTATGTTTCGGTGCGCTGCACCTAGCTGTCAGGTTCATTTTGGAATAAGAGGGGTGTGGAGGTTGAGGAAGGCTGGCCTTCCTCAACCTCCACACCCAACACATAATACGAACTGTCATCCCGAACACAGTGAAGGATCTCCTTGTTATAGCTTGATAATCATTTTGTTGCAAAATAAACCTGACGGCTATGAGCGCTGCCTCTTTTTTTTGTATCTGAGATTTTACTGTTTATAGCAATTTAGGTGCAGAGCACCGCCAGATATATAGCTAATAGCGTACACAACATACAAAGGTGCAGAGCACCGGAACATTAAAACCAAAAAATTATTTATTTTTATCCCGCATTTACAAAAACGGCCTCATGGCAAAAAAGAAGAAAACCAAATATTTTAGTCATACCGATCGCAAGGTCCTTTTTATACTTCTTACCATTGTCCTTGTATTTGTTGTTTATGACAACAGGGACTTTCTTTTTGGGATAAAAAAAACAGTCCCCGAAACAGAAAAAAACTACAACCACGAATCCCTCATTAACCGGACCGAACACAATTATGGAAAGGAAATTGACCGGCTGGCCGGCGAATTTGGTCTGCCCGCCGCATACCTAAAAGCCCTTGTGGCTCTTGAATGTTCGGGTATGAAACCGCCCGGCACAAGATTTGAAAGGCATGTTTTTAAAAGACTTAAAAAACTTCGCGACGGGAAAATTTCCAAGATGGAAAATCTGAAAATGACTACTGTAAAAAATGTTAATGACGACGGATTAAAAAACCTGGCCACATCCTGGGGTCCTTTTCAACTTATGGGCTATAAATGTGTCATTCTTGGAATTTATGTGGTTGACATCCGGGGCGATAATTCTCTTTACTGGGGTATTAAATGGATTGACCTTACTTACGGGTCATACCTCAGAAAAGGCCGGTATAGAGATGCTTTTCACATGCATAACACCGGAGATCCGTTTCCTTCGAACGGAAAGTCACGCACCTTCGATCCCGATTATGTGGACAGAGGCCTTTCGCTTATGAAACAGTTTGAACAGCTCAAATAACCCTGGCAGTATAAATTGACATTTGTTATATTTTTCAAAATACGTACCTTTATTCCGAAATTTAAATCAATATGGGCTGCAAAATTCACAGCATTGAATATTATCTACCCGAAAATGTCCTTACCAACGAAGACATCGGGCGTATGCATCCCGAATGGAGTGCCGGCAAAATAGAAAAAAAACTGGGCATCCGGAAAAGACATATTGTCGCAGAAAATGAAACCGCCCTCGATCTTGCGCTGAAAGCCGGAGAAAAAATCCTGAAAGACTATGACCGGTCAAAAATTGATTTTGTCATGCTCTGTACCCAAAGTCCGGATTATTTTTTACCAACCTCAGCTTGTATTCTGCAGGATAAACTTGGCCTGAAAAAAACATGCGGTGCGTTTGATTTCAATCTGGGCTGTTCGGGATATGTGTACGGACTGGCCATTGTGAAGGGATTAATTGCAGCCGGAATTGCCCGTTCGGTGCTGCTCATTATGAGCGAGACATACAGCAGGCACATGCATCCGGGCGATATCAGCAACCGCAGTATTTTTGGCGACGCTGCTTCTGCAACAATAATTGAATATTCAGATAAAGAACACATCCTTGAATTTGATCTTGGTACCGACGGCTCAGGCATGAACAACCTCATTGTTCCCAACGGCTGCTTCAGAAATCCCTGCACGCCAAACGCACCAATTATTACCGATGATTCGGGAAACATCCGCACAGACAATAACCTGTATATGAACGGACCCGAAATTTTCAACTTTACCATTGACTCGGTTCCGGTTGTGATAGAAAATGTACTACGGAAAAACAAAACAGAAAAAAGCCTGATTGATCATTTTATTCTTCACCAGGCCAACAAATACATGCTGGGCTATCTCATGAAAAAAATGGATCTTCCCGAGGATAAATTCTACAACAACCTTCTTGATACCGGAAATACTGTTTCCTCAACCATTCCGATTGCATTGAAAAACCTACATGATGAAAACAAAATAAAATCAGGGGATAAATTGCTTTTGTGCGGTTTTGGCGTGGGCTATTCGTGGGGGGGGGCGGTGATTATTTGGTAATGAACTTTTCTTATTATTTTTTCTTTTTTTACAATCATTCGCGCATTTCTTGCTTCGCTGCGAGAGATCGCTTCGCTAAGTTAGCGGCTTAAAAAATTATACCCCTGATCCCTCAATACCGGCTCAAACCCTGCCTCAATAATTGCTTTCTGAATTCCTTCTGCATCAAATTTATATGAAGCTCCGGCCGAAGAAACAACATTTTCCTCAATCATAATTGACCCGAAATCATTGGCTCCGGCGTGAAGACATACCTGTGCCGTGTCTTTTCCAACGGTGAGCCATGAGGCCTGAATATTTTCTACATTCTGAAGCATGATTCTGCTCAATGCGATCAGTCTGACATAATAAGCAGCATCTGTGTTTTTTGCCAGCATTCCCTGCTTTTGCAGATCGGTTCCCTTTTCCTGATAGGGCCAGGGAGTGAACGAAATAAATCCTTTGGACGAAGCGGGTTTTTCACTTTGCACCTGTCTCAACGCCAAAAGGTGATCCAAAATTTCTTCATCTGTTTCAACATGGCCAAACATCATTGTGGCCGAGGTAACCAGATTTATTTTGTGGGCTTCACGCATCACATCAAGCCATTGTTGGGTGGTACATTTGACAGGGGAAATAATTTTCCTGACACGGTCGCTGAGAATTTCGGCTCCGGCACCCGGCAAACTGTCCAAACCTGCATCTGCCAGTCTTTCAAGAATTTTGCTCACCGGTATTTTTTCCAATCGCGACAGATGATGAATTTCAGGTGGACCCAGCGCATGAAGTTTCAATCCGGGTTCAATTTTTTTCAACTCACTGAAAAGATCGGCATAGAAAGAAAGTCCGAGCCGTGGATGCAATCCGCCCTGCAATAAAAGCTGATTACCACCGAGTTTTTTTAATTCGCTGATCTTCTCTTTGTATTGTTCGATGGTTGTAATGTAGGCGTTTTCATCTCCGGGCTTGCGGTAAAAATTGCAAAACTTACACTGTGAGCAGCACACATTGGTGATGTTGACATTGCGGTCGATGATCCAGCTGACCTTTTTGTCGTCGTTTTTTATCTTTTTTCTGAGTTCCCACGCACAATGAATAAGCTCTGATAAAGAGGCCTGCCTGAAAAGAATTAGTCCTTCTTCTTTGTCAGGAAATTCCTGATGTAAAACTTTTTCTAATATTTTCCCGATTTTATCCAACTGCGTTTTTCAAATAATATCCGCCACAAAATTATTAACTTTACACTGGATTATTTAAAAAACCTTGTTTTATTTGCAGATATTTATTTCAATTTAAAACTGAAAAAATGAAACTGACCCTTGTAAATACCATTAAAGAAAAAGACAATCTGATCATTCTTGCAGGAAAAAAATTCATTCCCGATAAAATTATTTTTTCAAAAAGAGAATCCGATTATATCAAAGAAAGAATAAAAAAGGATGATGTTGTCATTATCAATCAGTATAAAAGATACGTGTATGTGGTGCCTGCAGGGGAGCTGAAGAAAGAGGATCCGGGAGCAACACTTGAAAAAGCACGCGATGCGGCCGGGAAAATTGTTGGCCACGCAAATAAAAAAGCTTTGAAATCGGTTGTCATTAAAAATGAAACCCGGGAAAAAGATATTACCCTGGCTTTTGCCGAAGGAATGGTTTTATCAAATTATCAGTTTCTGAAATATTTCTCTAAATCTGAAAAAAAGAAAAATTCCCTGACCGAAGCGGGTCTGCTGGATAAAAAAATATCGAAAAAAGATTTTGAGTTTTTTGGGAATATCATGGAAGGAATAGCCATTGCCCGCGACCTCACAAACGAACCCTTGTCATACCTCACTGCGCAAAAACTATCTCAGGAAATTGACAAACTTGCTCCGCGCTCCGGTTTTTCTGTTGAAATTTTCGATCATAAAAAGATTGAGTCATTAAAGATGGGCGGACTGCTTGCCATTAACCGGGGAAGTATTGATCCCCCTACTTTTACAACCATTGAATGGAAAGCAAAAAACGCAGTGAACAAAAACCCTGTTGTCCTGGTGGGAAAGGGTGTTGTTTTTGATACCGGCGGATTAAGTCTGAAACCCACTGACTCCATGGATTACATGAAATCAGATATGGCCGGAGCTGCTGCGGTAACCGGAACAATTTTTGCTCTGGCAAGATCGAAAATGCCCCTGTGGGTGGTTGCCCTGATTCCGGCCACCGATAACCGCCCGGGCGAAAATGCCGTCGTTCCCGGCGATGTGGTCACCATGCACGACGGAACAACCGTTGAAGTGCTAAATACCGATGCCGAAGGCCGCATGATCCTGGCCGATGCGCTCAGTTACGCAAAACGATTCAAACCCATGCTGGTAATTGATATTGCCACGCTTACCGGCTCGGCGAACCAGGCGGTGGGACCGCACGGAATTCCGTTTATGGGAACCGCGAACAAAACAATCAAAGAAAAGCTCACTGTGGCCGGCGATTTATTCCGTGAAAGGCTTATTGAATTTCCCTTGTGGAATGAGTACGGGGAGATGATCAAATCATCCATTGCCGATATAAAAAATACGGGCGGAAAAACAGCAGGAATGATCACTGCCGGAAAATTTCTGGAACATTTTACCGATTATCCCTGGATTCATATTGATATTGCCGGCCAGGCATTCAAAAAAACAAACGGTTCATATCTTGGAAAGGGCGCAACCGGAGTGGGAGTGAGACTTCTCTCAGGGTTTCTGAATAAAATTTCCGAAAAATGACACAGGAAAAAACTCTGAAGGCGTTTGCCAAACTGGGCCGTGAGATGATGTCTCTGGCTACTGAAGAAAATCTCAGGGAAAATGAAATGCTCAATCCCTGGTTTACCCGTGAGTTTTCGGTTTTTGCCCTGGAATCACTGAGTAAAATGCTCCATAAAAAAAAATTGTATGAATGGGCAGCCCGATATCCGCATAAAAAATCCGGATCCCGTCCAAAAACAATTGCTGTTATAACTGCCGGAAACATTCCGCTTGTGGGATTTCACGACTTTATGTGCGTGTTGGTTTCGGGAAATAATTTCCTGGGAAAAATCTCACATAAGGACAATTATTTGTTTTCAAAAATCAGCGAACTGCTCATTAAGATTGATCCCGGTTTCTCAGAAAAAATAACCTTTACCGATGAAAAACCCGGAACTTTCGATGCGATCATTGCAACGGGCAGCGATAATTCAGCAAATTATTTTGAGTATTATTTTAAAAAATATCCGCACATAATCCGTAAAAACAGAAATTCGGTTGCGGTATTGACCGGAGATGAAACAGAGGAAGATCTGAAATATCTGGCAAAGGATGTCTTTTTGTATTTCGGAAAAGGCTGCCGAAACGTATCCAAGATTTATCTGCCTGAAAAATATGATTTTAAACAATTTGAAAAGCCGTTTTCAGAATATAAACATCTGATGGACCACAATAAGTACATCAATAATTTTGATTATTATAAATCCATATATCTCCTTAACCGTGAAGAGTATTACGATGCAGGAAATATCCTCCTGAAAAAAAGCAGTGATTTATCATCCCCGATTTCGGTTCTCTACTATGAAAATTACGGAGATATTTGTAATTTAGCCGATACGTTCATCAGCATAAAAGACCGGTTGCAGTGTGTGATTTCAAACTCAGGGAAAATTCCCGGAGCCATAGGTTTCGGAAAAGCCCAACAGCCTGAAATTGATGATTATGCAGATGGAGTGGATACAATGAAATTTTTATCGGAACGGATATGATATACAGATTCAGAATAGTTTCTCCTGATGAAGACCAGTTTTACAGGGAGATTGACATCAGAAAAGACAGTTCTTTTCTTGATTTTCACGAGGCCATTCAAAAATCGGCCGATTATGATATGACACAAATAACTTCTTTTTTTCTGGTTGAGGATGGATGGAAAAAGGGAATGGAAATTACCATGATGGATATGGAAAGCAATTCTCTGGTTATGTCGGAGGTGAATCTTGATTATTTAATTAAAAAAGTGAAAGACCGGCTGATCTATGTTTTTGATTTCTTTTCAGATCGCGCTTTTTATATCGAACTGAAGGAAATTCTCAGTCCGGAACCTAAAAAGAAATATCCCCAATGCGTCCTCTCCAAAGGTTTAGCTCCCAAACAAATAATGGTGGTTGATGTTTCTATAAACGACATTCTTGATCAGGATCTTGATGCCATCTACGGCGAGGAAACCCGAAGTAATGAAGATCTGGATGATTACAATCTTTTTACCAATATTGAGGATGCCCCTGAACCGGAGGATATTTAGTTACAATTATTATTGTTCAAAAAAATAAATCAGATTTTCACTGTCGACCTCAAGTTTCAGATATCCCGAAACTTCTTCCTCTCTGCTAAAAGCATCCATGGTTACGTATAGCGTATTGCCAAACTGCACTGCGTTGCGCTCGTGGTCGTGGGCACCGATTACCATATCCACTTTGTGCTTTGACATCAGGTCGAACAACGTATACATTTCCTCGGCTGCCTGATTACTGCTGAAGATCGTTCTGAATCGCGGGAAATTGATGTGGGTGAAAATGATGCAGTGCCTGAAATTATTGCGCTCAGATTCGAGAAGGTTTTTTAACCATTCGAACTGGTCTTTGCCCAGCGTGGCTCCGCCTGTGTCCAGACAAATAAAGAGATCGGAGGCGGATGGTGTTTTTACCGAAAAATAATATGAAGATGCTCCGAAAAGCGAAAAAAATGTTTCCCACCCGTCAAAAAATAGATCGTGGTTTCCCGGTGTGGTAAAGATATTCAAAGTATCATGCATGTTAATAATATCGCTGGATCTCATCTGGTCTTCTACATGGCCTGTGGTGAGGTCGCCTGCCATGAGCACTGCTGTAATATTTTGCTCTGTTGCTTCGGTCAGAAATGAATCAAGACTTGCGGTTTCGCCGATATGGCTGTCGCCCAAAGCAAAAATGGTGTAGGAATCTGAACCGGTGATTATTTCGACTGCCGGATGGGCGGTATTCCAATCCTGAGACTGCTCAAACCTTTTGTTTGCAGGATCATCGGAGGCAAACAGACCTTTGGGATCGAGTTTTTTGCAGGAAACCAGGGAAATGCATACCAAAAGAAAGATGATTACTTTAGTTCCCATTTCACCCCCGCTCTAAAGTAAAAACCAAAATAATTTGCTGCCAGATTCAGCGTCCCGTTCGTTTTATAAAACAATTCTCCGGTGCATTTAATGTATTCGGTCAATTTGTAATACCCGCCCACACTGATCAGCGGATTGGGTTCCTTTTCCACAAGAAAAACATCCCTGTTTGTCAGTGAAATAGTAAGTTTTTCCTCATTTTTAAAGACCTTGTATTTGAACTGATAAATGAAATTAAGTTTTTCTGTCATCGTCCGGCCACTCGTTATCCCATATTCATCGGCTGCTTTTTGGGTAAAACCCGAAACCCCTTTTGAAATACCAAAATTGATGGTCCAGTGAACCAGATCTATTCCAGCTAAGAGTCCGGCCTTGTTTTCAAACATTTTTTTAATGTGTTTGTTGTGAAATAAAAAGCCATCGATATTATAGTTGCAATATCTGGTAGGGAATTTTTTTGAGACATGAAGCTCAGCTCCTGAAAAAGCGCTTTCTGTTTTTGAAACCAGGTTAAACCGCGACGCTGCAAAAATAAAAATCCTGCGATATTGATATTGTCCGGCCACCGTTGATTTAAGAAACAAACCATCAGAAACATTGTTTGAGCCGGCATCGAAAAAGGTGCGGATATGGGATTGCGATCTGGCGTTTTCGGCGGAAAGCAGCAGAAGGATTGTGATTAATATGATTCCCGTTTTTTTCAATTAAAAGCTCATGTTATTCTTCGCTGGTCAACGCAAATTTATAATAATTTGGTTTTTAAATGACGTATAATTTAAAATAATTAGTTGCCGGTGATATAATTGGAGATTTCTCCCTTCAGTCGAAATGACAACCACTGGTTGGTGGTTGCATATGTATTTTCACACATTTCACTATTAAACCAATTTTTCTATCTTTGCAAGAAAAAAACATGCTCGAATTTCTGCAACCCTTTATTGACTGGTACCTTGCCAACATCAATTATTTCACAATAACAGTTTTAATGGCGGTTGAAAGTTCTTTTGTCCCGCTTCCCAGTGAGCTGGTTATTCCGCCGGCTGCTTACCTGGCTGTAACCGGACAGTTAAACCTGATTCTGATTATTGTTTTCTCTACCGTCGGTTGTGTTATCGGTGCATTATTTAATTATATGCTGTCGTACTATCTGGGGAGAAAAATTATATATGGACTGGCAGACAGCAAACTGGCAAGGATCTTTTTCATCAACAGGCAAAAGGTTGAGCATGCAGAAAACTACTTTCTAAAAAACGGAAATATCTCAACTTTTATCGGAAGATTGTTGCCGGGAATCAGGCATTTGATATCCATTCCGGCCGGCTTATCCAAAATGAACCTGAAAAGTTTCATTCTGTTTACTGCGCTTGGAAGTTTGATTTGGAACACCATTCTTGCCGTACTCAGCTATTATCTCATTGACAAATGGGAAGAGTACATGCAGGAAATAACCTGGGGATTTATCGCCATTGCTGTTCTTTTTGTGGGATACCTGGTATTTAAAGCTGTCAGGAGAAGGAAATCTAAAAAATCTTAATATGTTAATATTCAACATTTAACAAATTATTTTAAAATAATTTAAGCTATTAAGTACTTAAATTGATTTTTTTATATATATTTGTATCGCTAAACATTTTAATAAACCTTAAACAGATTTAATATGGCAAAAATAACTTTAAAGGGAAATCCCTTCAACACCACAGGTGAACTTCCAAAAAACGGTGAAAACGCAAAAGATTTCAGACTTGTAAAATCAGATCTTTCAGTTGTATCGCTGGCCGATTTTAAAGGACAGAGACTGGTACTGAACATATTCCCAAGTCTGGATACAGGTGTTTGCGCTGCATCAGTCCGTCAGTTCAACAAGCTTGCCGGTGACATGAAAAACACAAAAGTGCTTTGTATTTCACGCGATCTTCCCTTTGCTCAGGCAAGATTCTGCGGAGCCGAAGGCTTAAATAACGTAATTACCCTTTCCGATTTTGCCACTGGCGAATTTGGTAAAAACTATGGTCTTGAAATCGCCGATGGTCCGCTTGCACACCTGCATTCAAGGGCTGTTGTGATTCTTGATGAAAACCATAAAGTTGTTTATTCGCAGCAGGTTCCCGAAATTGTTGAAGAACCCGATTATAATGCTGCCATGAAAGTTTTGGCTTAGTTTTTTGATTGAAATATTTTTAAGTTAGCCGCTAATGCGCGAATGATTAAAAATTTGAGTATTGGCGGCTTTTTGCTTTCCTGTGGCTTTTTCTCCCTCCTATAACTTTTTTACAAAATTCTGTAACGGATCTTTTTTCATGTGATGGTACTTTTGTTGGGTAAACTTGACAAAATTCATAAAAACGTAAAGGATTTTCGTAGCAGATTTTCATAGAATGTTTATTGGTTCAATTAAAAACCCCGGGGTTCCGGGGTTTTTTAATGTTTTGGGTATGTCATTAAAAGCACAGCCATGCAGAGGCATGGCCCTACAGTTTAATCAACATTATTTTTTCTGTAAATTTCTTTTTCTGATTGCGTATTTTCAATTCATAAATTCCTGCCGGTAAAAAACGGATGTCTGCGCTGTTTCTGTTTGATCGCAAATGGAATTTCTTGCCCGAAATATCTGTTGCTGTAACAGATTCAATAATTTCCCGGGTATTAAAATAAATAACATCCCGGGCGGGGTTTGGATATACAATCAGGTTTTCTTTGCTTTCCGGCTGGTCAACAGAAATTCCATAATCATACTCAAAACAACCCATATCAATGGTGTCGGCAATAATTCTTTGGTGGCCGTCGAGGTCGGTGATTGGAATGAACAATCCTGTTGTATCAGGTGTTCCCGCGTTGAAAGCCGGTGAAAATTCATTGAGCGTCCAGTCGGCCGACAAACCATCGTAATCGATTCCGAAACCCACAGTAGGATTTATAAATAGCGGATCAGCGGCCCCGGGAAAACTTTCAATGATATTGTTGGTCAATAAAGTCACGGTAGTATAAACAGACGTGTCAATTCCCGCATATTCATTCCCCCAGAAAATGTTGTTGGCCAGATTAAACAACGCTCCTTCTTCAACATAAATAGCTGCTCCCTGATTCAATGCAACGGTATTATTTCGCATATAAAAATCCGATAATGTGTTTTTAATGGCATGCCTCCCGTTGTTTGTAACCAAATTGTTTGTGATCTTAAAAATTCCTCCGTAACCATAAAATCCTCCTCCGCAAATATCTGCCCAATTGTTATGAAACCTGTTTGCGTTTATGTTGCTTAAGCTGTAGTAGCAGCTCATTCCGCCGCCTCAGCCCCACGTAAAATTCATATAAAATAGATTGTTTTCGAATTCGGGTTTCCCACCATATGAGCATAAACCACCCCCGTGTGCGCGGCCATTATTTTTATAGAATTCACAATTTCGGATGATACAGTCTGAATATTCAATCACCATTCCTCCACCATCCCAATGACACATATTATGAAAGAAAGTACAATGATCAAAGCGGACCTTGTTATTGTATTTTAAATAAATTCCCCCGCCATTGTTAAAGCTTTTCCCATAATAAATTCCGCAATATTTAAAAATACTGGAATCATTTGTTTCAGAAACAGAATCAAGATGTATACCATCCCATCCGCCTGCCAATGTATCTTCCAAATAGCAAAGTGAAGTGTCCTGAACGGTAAAAATTATGGAATCGTTTTCAATACCACAGGCAATAATAGCTCCCAGAACAGTGATCCGGTAATAGCCCTGTAAAGAAATAACTGTTCCGGGTGCAATGGCCAGAGTGGCCCCGCTGTTTATGGATACATTTCCCGTTATTTTAACTGTATCTGCATCCCATAAAGTATTGCTGTTTATATCTCCCGAGAAAAAAATTACCTGAGAAAACGGGTTAAGTGTAAAGCAGAAAATGAAAAGAATCAATAAAAGTCCCTTTTTCATAGTATAATAGTTTTGATAAAAAGACGTGATTTCTTAAGTAATGGTTGCCTGAAAATAACATTTCCTGAAAATAATTTATCAAAACATTATTTACATATCAAAAACATTTGTTATAATTGTTTGTTGTTTACATAAGATGTTATTTTGAACAGTATAACCATGAAAAAAAGTTTTCTCATACCTCTTTTTCTGATTTGTTTTTTCAATATCACATGGGCACAGATTAATGTGTGGGAGCCCATTTTCACCAATGCCGGCAACATTGTGGAAATTTATTCGTCCCTCACCGACAGCGCGCTTGTTTCTGAAATCGAATCATACAAACAGTCATCCGGACTTAACATATATACACAGGCTTTTGTCAGGGATTCGGGAATATTGGCCGAATTTGTCAACCTCCTCTCCGAAAACAAATACGAAGATTTTCAACCTCCCTACCTGATCTTCACAGCCGAATTTTCTCCTCCCGCCGAAGGAAACCTCTTCTCTGTCTCCGTTTCACTGGTCCCCAGTTCTGACCTGCAGCACATGTCATCCGTCCTTGCAGAAATCAGCGGCCTGCTGAACTCCATGCTCCATGATGCACTTGATCCCGGCCACGACCGTTCCCTTGCACAGGCAATCATTGATGCTCTGCATGCGCTTTTTGGTCCGCCGGAGCAGAATATTTTCACTCCGGCGACCGTTTCATTTTTCCCTGCACAAAATCAAATCTACGGGTTTGACAGTTTGCAATATCCCGAACTGTCCGGCAAGTACGAAAAAACAAGAATCAACAAAAAGGATTACCTCATCCCCTGGAAATCTGTGGAAACAGGCACATCTGACCACATCTCATTTAAAATAACCACGAACACCGATTCGGTCTATGCCGGATTTACCCCCGATTCGGTTCTTTTTCAGCTTGTGCGCACAGGCGAAAACGTGCCGGTGATCAATACCGGACTGGACAAACAACTGCTGATAACCGGTCCGGGCAACAACAACGAAACCGCCCTCACTGCCATCTATACCGACCGGTCTGCACCCGGAAACGCAAAGGAACTGACCCTGGGAATGACCAACGTTGTATCCTACGAAAAGGAAATGCGGCAGGTGGTTCTGGTATCGGTAAATGAAGCGCCTGTGCCGGCTGCAGCAACGGTGGAATGGGAGCTAAACAATATCTACCGGACAGCAGTGGCCGGTTTCACGGTAAGCAGCATATCCGGCTTCACGGTTGATTACGATCTTAACGCCAACAATCTTTTTGACAATACGGATGCCGATAACTCGCTTAACTACACCCCGGAGATGAAAGAGGTCATCACGGCATTTATTGGTCGTCCCGGGTACGCTGAGGACGTTTATTACCTGTTTTTCGTTTCGAACCCCGCCAACGCTTCCCTTTCGGGATACATGCCTTTTAAAAAACAGTTCGGGTTTATCTTTTCGCAGGATGTGCGCACCATAGCGCATGAGCTCGGACATGGGGTTTTCAGGTTAAAACATACCTATGCAGATTACCCTTCTCTTTCATCCGGTTCAACCGAAAATCTTATGGATTACGGCGAAGGTGACGAGTTGTGGAAATACCAGTGGGACGAAATCCACGATCCGCCATGGATCATAAACTGGCTCGAAGATGAAGAAGATGCGGAGCTTAACATGGTTCTGGTTGATTTCACCGACATCACCGGGAATCTGGCAACCGATTATGCCGCCACAACTACAGCTTATTTTACGCCATCGTGTCTGCCCGTTGTCATTGAAAATTTTACGGAGCCAAAATTCAGGTGCGGCTATCTGATGGCCTTCAAATTACAGGGTACGCAGTATGTGATGATCAACACCAAATCGCACGATTTTCATGGCTATTACCCTTATGATGAATATCTCGTGTTAAAGGAAACCCTATCCGAAGAGGAAAAGATGAAGCTGACACATCTTAACCCTGCCCGGTTTTTGACCAATACTTATTACCGCTTTGCCATTCCGGGCGACCAGCTCTACACCA
>MEOH01000027.1 GCA_001769535.1 Bacteroidetes bacterium GWF2_38_335 | reverse complement strand
AATCAATATTAAAAACAGGAAAATTCTCGGCCTATGAGTTCCATTCACTTCAGATCGGTGAGGAAACCGGACGGGTAACCGAAGTGCTGTCGGAGCTGGCAAAATATTTCAACAAGAAAATTAAGCAAAAAAGGCAGTTGGTATCGGCATTCAGTTATCCTGTGATGACACTTTTTGTGGCCATAGCAGCGGTAGTTTTCATGATGAATTTTGTAGTCCCCATGTTCATGGATATTTTCAAACGTTTTGGAGGAGAACTGCCTGCCCTGACCAAACTGGTTGTGGACACATCAAGAGCCTTCGGGCAGAATATCGGATGGATCACATTTGTGATTATCGCTGCCGTTATTTTAATGTACACCCAGCGAAAGCAGATTTGGTACAGAAAGGCAGTCTCTACTATAATCCTGAAAACACCCTTGTTTGGCGATATTATAAACAAAGTATATTTAGCACGTTTTTGCCAGTCAATGTCACTGCTGATATCAGCCCGCACACCCATTATCAACGCCATTGAACTGGTGCGGAAAATGATCTCATTTTACCCCTATGAGATTGCCCTGGAAAAGATGCAGAAAGACATTATGAACGGGATGTCGCTTCACGAAAGCATGAAACAGTTCCCTATTTTTGACAAGCGAACCATTTCACTGATCAAAGTAGCGGAAGAAGTCAATAAGCTTGACTCGGTATTTGAAAGGCTCAACAAGCAATATTCCGAAGAAGTAGAACACCGGGTTGGAGTCATGAGTTCATTTCTTGAACCGGTGATGATTATTTTTGTGGGGCTTTTTGTGGCCATCATCCTCGTTTCCATGTATCTGCCGATGTTTAAGCTGAGCACGACGGTAGGGGATTGAAACCACGTTATGTTAATGCCGATCCTGAATAATTTTATTAGCTGTAATTGTCTATAAATAAGAAAATGTATTTGGAAAAAAGTATGATTTCTTAATTGAATTTAAAAATCTATCATAGTACTTTTCAAGTTTATTTTTCCATTAATAAGGTATTGAAAAAAAACAGTTTTTTAATTGATGTCGAAAAAAACGATGCCTTTTTTATTTTTATGTTAAAAAGATAGCGAAAACCCAACTTGCAAAAAACACGATAAACGTAAAAAAAAGACGTTAAAACATCAAAAAGAGCGTTTTAACGTAAAATGCATTTTGCTATTGTTTTTTAATTTTTCTCATTCTAATTTTCATAGGCGAATAATAAAACGAAAAATAAACCGGTCAGAAAACAGGGTTTATTTTGAATTTTTTAAACAGAAAACACTATGAAAAAACAATGTTTTACCCTGCTGATATTAATCCTGTTAACAACGGGTATAAAATCTCAGTCTTTTCTACCCGATGGTTTTGATTATTCACTTGAATTCATTAACACAGGTCAGACAGAAAATGCGACGGATACAATTTATACAATAAAGGTGATAATAGACAATAATGGCATTACCGATATTGCAGCACTAAAAGTAAAAGTGTGGAAAACCCAGACAATTGATGCAGAGGTTTTATTCGAGCATAGCTTTATTAATAATGTGTCAGCGTCAACACCTGAAGGGACTGATCTTGAAATTAGCGAAGGGAAAACAACCATTTTAATAGGCAACTATTTATTAGGTGAGTATGCATATGAAGTAACCCTTGAAAGCTCAACAGGGGAGTTGTCAAAACCAGGTAGGTTATTTTTTGAAGAATAAATTATTTAAAATATAAGATATGAATATTAAAAATTTAATAATTATACTCTTTTTTTTCAGTGCATATATAGGAAAAGCCCAGACAGTTGACACATTATATCCCAATAAAGATGCAAACATAAAAAGCGGGTTATATTCAGGGAACAACTATGGTTCTGAAACAGCGATAAATGCCGGGTATAACGGGTCTTATTATACAAGGGCACTAATGGAGTTTGATCTATCTGATATTCCCGATTATGCAATAGTAACGGAAGCAAAATTAGATCTATATGGGTACAACCATAGTGGGAACAATAATACTGTTTACATCAGACGGGTCACTGACAGCTGGACTGAAGGCTCAGTGACATGGACCAATCAACCGGCCGCATTGGCAACAAATTATGATACACTTGAGCACACAGGGACTTCAACGACAAACTTCGAAGTTGATTTTACTGATATGGTAAATGGTTGGAAAAACTATGAATATTTGAATTATGGCATAATATTAAGATGGTACAATGATGGCAGCGGGGGCAGCGCAAGTGCAAAAAGTTTCTATTCCAGTGACTATTCTGCTGATACAACCAAAAGGCCAAGGCTCATCATAACATATGTTGTCCCTGAAGTAGACACCATTTACCCTGATAAAGATGCCATGATCAATTCTGCTGCCCCAACAACGAATTATGGTTCCTATAGTTATTTTACTGCTGCAAGGGTGACAAACATCAAGGTTCCTTATACATATAGGAGTTTAATACAAACAACATTAGGGAACGTTCCATCTGGGTCAAAAATAATTGCTGCAAATTTATATTTGGATGGAGTGACACATGCAGGAAGCAACGCAAGTTATTTAAAGAGGATAACAGGTTCTTGGGATGAAACTACAATAACTTGGAATACGATATTGTCAACCACCACAACAGGCCAAATTTCTATCCCGGCCTCTACTTCATCAAGTCAAAATTATATTGTTTGGGTAAAAGATTTCTTTCAAGGCTGGCTTGATGGCGATTACAGTAATAATGGCTTGTACCTGTACTTGCAGGATGAATCTGTTACAGGGGCAAACGCTTTACAATTTGCGTCAAGTGATTACGCAACACAGTCAATGAGACCCTTTATAATAGTTTCTTATGTACCCCCAATTTCAATTACATCATCTTCTACAAGTGTCAATTTGGCCGACACAACAACAGGTGGGGCCGAAATTGACATTTCTGGTGGAATTTCGCCATATGAAATATTATGGAGCAACGGGGACACCGCAGATTCTATATCTAATCTGTGGTCAGGGCAATACCATTTTACAATAACTGATGTGTTGGATACGGTATATTATGACAGTTTGTACGTTTTAAATGATGCTGTTTGGACAAACCTGACATCTGCTGAAATAAATTCTGATACCATTGTAAGCACTGACCATGCAACAGGATGGAATTCTGGGGCAAGTTCCAGGAACAGGTTAAAAACAAATGAAGAAGGGTTGGTGAAGTATAAAGTAATTGAAAGCAATTATAGCAGTGTTGACAGGTATTTGGGACTTGCAGAAATTGATGATGGCCCAGGGACAGCAAATATTGACTATGCGATATTTTTTGACAATGATAAGGCGAAAATATATGAAAACGGATCGTTGATCAGCAATACAGGGACATACACAGTCAATGACATATTTTATTTAAAGAGGGAAAGCGGGAAAATAAGGTATTATAAGAATACAACAATGTTAAGGGAAGTTTCGACCGATGTCTCAAAGGAACTGATCATTGATGTTTCATTTTATAATACAGGGTCATATTTTGCAAATATTGAATCTTCATTCACAGATTTCCCCCTTCTTTCAATAAATACAAGTTCAATTGAAAACATTTATGATTACCATGTTATCGGGAACGGGATTGATGAAACCTTAACATGCGGGACTAAAGAGATATTTTGGATGGACAGGATATTGCCTGATAGCACTGAAATATTTGATATTGAAATGTTCGAAGAAGGTGAAGACACCGTGTTTTTTAAATTTGACATGAATTCAGACTATGTTATTTCTGATTTAAGGATTTTGATAGATAGTGCAGGAATTATTGATACAATTTATGTTGACAGTTCTTTTTTTCAGATTATCAATAATAGTGAGTTGGCCCTTTATCAAGATGACACATCTGATTTAAAAGAGAACATTATTCCTATTTATCCTTTATTGGAATCTGGGTTATTATTATCACCAAATGGTGATTCAAATTATGATACAATGGTAGTTTTCGGAACAGAAGATGTAACAGATTACAGTTTTACTGTTTTTGATATGGAAGACAATACCATATTTACAACAACAAACAAATCACAATCATGGAATGGTAGGGACGGTTCTCAGCAATTGGTTGACCCCGGAACATATAAATTTGAAATAGAGGCGGATAACCAAGTAATGACTGGATTGTTTTTAGTTGAATATTAAATTGAATTTAAAAATATATAAAAATGAAAAATAAAAATAATCTATTGATTGTATTTCTGACAGCTTTGGTAATTGTCAGTTTCTTTTTGCATTTTTTTGATAAAGGTGAAAGTAAAAAAATCGCTTATGTAAGGTCTCAAGAATTGGTTTATGGTTATTTGGGGATGAAAGAAGCCCAAGAACAATTTAGGCTTAAGACCCAGTTAATGCAGGCAAACCTGGACACTTTAAAAAACGATTACAATGTGACCTTAAATAATTACAAGATAAATACTGAAACATATACCCCGGAAGAAAAAAAGGAAATGATTGGCATTCTTGAAAAACAGAGAAACAATATTGTGCAGTATTCAAAAGCAATTGAAGAAAAAACAAAAGAAGAAGAGGGGAAAATGCTTGAAGGGATATTAAATCAAATCAACAGTTATGTTGAGGAATACGGTATAAGAAACGGGTACGAAATAATTTTCGGGACTACATTGTCCGGCAGTATTTTATATGGAAATGAGGCGACTGACATTACTGATGAACTTTTAACCGACTTGAACAATGTTTATAAGGGGGAATAATATGGTCAAGATATATTTATTATTAGTTGTTGTTGTCATTTTATCTTCTTGTTCAAAAACAAATGATGAAATGTCAATAAAAAATCAGGATGACTTGTTAAAATGGATGAGCAATGAAGAAAGCGGACTGGTCAAGAAGAAATATGTCAATGACCTTGAAATCAAGGTTAAGTATCTACCAAAAAGCTATTTGATAAACAATGAAATATCAAATCAAAATTTATCAGATGCTCAGAAAAAGGAGATAGAAAAGGATTATGAGAACAGTCTGACCTTTATGCTCTCAATTAATCCTGATCAAAGATTTGATAAAAAAGGTGGTGATATTATTTATAAGGACATTTCTGATTATAAGGGTTACAAAGAAAGAATTTACGATTTAAATTTTCAAATTGAAGAATTTATCAGTATTAGTGCAGATGGTTATTTGTTTTCCCCGGTATTGTCATCATTTGAAAATTGTTATGGGTTAAAAGAAGGAAGGGATTTTATTTTCGTATTTGTCCCCGAAAATGAAGACAGAAAAGAACTTTTCACGGCAGATAAACTTGATTTTGTATTTGAGGACGAATTTTTCAATACAGGTACCAATCATTTTATTTTTAAAAGAGAAGACATCAACAAAGTAGACAACATATCAATTTCGAACAATATTTAGCATTATGAACAACTTTAGAAAAAGTAGCATATTTAAAAAAATAGCCGTTTTTATGGCATTAAATATAATTATAGATGCTGCATTCCCAACAGTGTCATTTGCATTGACAGGGGGGCCTTCACAACCCGAATTTACGAGTTTTGAGCCAATTGCAACAACTGATATGGTAAATGAGTACACCGGTGATTTCACTTATAATTTACCGGTTATTAATATACCCGGTGGCGCAGGAGGTGGTTATGCCCTTTCGTTATCATACCATAGTGGCACAACAATGGAAGAGGAAGCCTCCTGGGTTGGATATGGATGGACATTAAATCCAGGATCGATAAACAGGTCTAAAATTGGTTATCCTGATGACTGGAATGGACAATCGGTAAATTTTTGGAATAAAAATATTCCAAGTAACACAATTACTGTTGGAGGAAATATAGAAGGAGAATTATACAGTATTGATGTTGCTCCCGGGTTAGATTTGAATGCAAGCTTAAGATATAATAATTATAAGGGATTTGGTTATGGATTGGGCGCAGGTATTTCTTTAGGACAGGGAATAGTAAGCGTTGGGTTTAATGTAAATGACGGAACAGGAAGTTATTCCTATTCACTTAAACCTGTTTCGGCCTTAAACTATAAAGCAAATCTTAAAGATAAAAAGGAAAGAAGCAATAATGATATAAAATTTCTTCCAATGAATTATCTGACTAAGGAGGGTCAAGCAGAATATCATAAAGGTAAAAGAAAATCCGCTTTAAAGAATGCCTATACTTCAACAATTTCAACAGTTTTTGGAAGCAGCTATGGTATTTTTTCATTTGGTCAGGCAGAAAGGCCGGTAAATATTACAACATATTCCGGAACATCATATAAACTTCAAATTGGTGCAAATGCAACACCCTCTGCTTTTGAAGTAGGCGTATCTACGAATTTATGGGGAAAATACAGTGTTCAGACAAATGTTCCAAATGAAACGGCGAATGCGTATGGATATCTTTATAGTGAGAATACCGATTACACAGGCAGAATGGACTATCATACAGAAAAGGCAAATACTTATAACAAACAAGATCTTTTCCTTGGGATACCAGTAAGCAATTCTGACCAATTTATAGTTACAGGAGAAGGGTTGGGAGGGGCATTTAAGGCTTATAAAAAATCAATTGGACATTTTAGACCAAATAACAGCAGAAGCAATACAATCATTATTGAAGCTGGTGGCGAAGTTGAAGCAGGTATGAATTGGGGGGGTGGTGCAAACATTCAGACTGGACAACATTATTTAGATGTGAAACCTTGGCCAGGAGTATATTCAAGTTTCTCAGCAACATCAAATGAAAATATTGATGAGCCAATATTTTTCAGGTTTAACAATGACCTGGGTGGGTATGTGGAATATGGCTCAGATGAAAAACAACAAGCTGGTTTAAACCAGACCCATTCCCTTGTAGGTTTTAAGGAATATGAAGCTGACATTACAGAAATTAACACTCAATTAAACGGTTCAACAACCTCAAACCCTGTTAGGAGTGGAAGATCTTCGAATATTTCATATTCATTTAACAAAGAGATAAAGGAATTAATGGGCGGGGTTAATTATAAAGCTTATGAAAAAGATGAAATTGTTCTTGGGCAGGTAGAAAGAAACAACGATCTGCTTGACGATCAATTAGGTGAATTTTCAATAACAAATGAAGATGGGATGATTTATAATTATGGGCTTCCTGTCTACGCTAGGGGTGAAATGAACCTCAGCGTTAATCTTCCTGATGGCTATGTCCTTGAAAGCAACAATATTGTTTATTCCAATGCTACAGCATTTACTGATACTAAAATAGGTACAGTGAGTGAAAAGCCATATGCAACGACATTCTTGTTAACTTCAATTGTAAGTCCTGATTATATTGACAGGACAAATGACGGGCCGACTGAAGATGATTTTGGAAGCTATGTAAAATTTGAATATGATAGAAAATATGGCAGTTATGAAAAAGAAAAAACCAGTTCTTCTGATACAACATGGTACAAATGGAGGATGCCTTATAACGGTCAATATTTTCAAAGGGGTGAATTAAGCGATCCAAAAGATAATATGGGCTATGTCTCAGAGGGCGAAAAGGAAATCTATTTTTTAGATGAAATTGAAACAAAGACCCATGTTGCAAGGTTTATTAAAAGTGATGAATTTAGGACAGATGGACTTGGAGCAGTTCACAACAGGCACAAAGCTTCGTCTGATGAAAATGCAAAAGGTACGCAAAAATTAGATCAACTTGACAAAATCGAACTGTATTCTAAAAATGGGGCATCAGAAAAACTAATTAAAACCGTGAATTTTGACTATAGTCAATCTTTGTGTAATGGAATTTTAAATGGAAATACGGGAAAACTTACATTAGAAAGAGTTTGGTTTGATTATGAAGGAATTTATAATGCCAAAGTAAGTCCTTATATCTTTGGTTATGAATATCCAAATGTTGATTACCCCACAATATATGATGATCTTGAGATGAAAGATTCCTATGTATTAACGGATGAAAATCCTGGTTATAATATAATGGATATTGATCCTTGGGGATTTTATCAATTGAATGGCACAGCTAGAAAGGAAGATATGAAAACCTGGGTAAACCAAAACCCGGCTCCCGGTTTTGACCCTGCCGCATGGCAATTGAAACAGATTATATTACCATCTGGAGGTGAAATTCATATTCAATATGAACAAAAGGACTATTGTTATGTACAGGACAAAATGGCACATGTAATGGTTCCTTTGACAGGTTATAACAGTTCAACTGGATATTGTACAATTGATTGTGCAGAATTAGGGTTGGATGATTCAGAAGAAAAATCCGAACTGGTAAATACCATTAACTCAATGTATGTTCTTGGAAAAAAAAGAATGTATTTTAAATTCTTATATAGGTTGGTTGTTGATGAAGATAATGAAGATGTTGAACCTGAAATCGTAAATTGTAATGCAGAATACATTACCGGTTACGTGTATGTAAAGGGTGTGGATATTGAAACTATATCAGGAAATGTAAGGGTACAATTAGGTAAACCATCAGGTCTTGGGGATGAAGCAAATGATGTTGATTATTTTCTGCCTGAAGATGTATGTAAGGACTATGTGAAAACGCAAAAAGTGGGTAATGTATTAGAATCAGGCGATTGTGCATGTTCAACAAACAATGTTTTTGAGGATTCTGATCCTGTTAATGTTGCCGACAGGTTTTTATCTTTTATCAGCACCAATTTTTCTCTTGGTAGTACCTGTATGAAAATAAACAATTCATTGTCATATTTAAGAGTGCCTTCAGTTAAGAATAAATTAGGTGGAGGAGTAAGGGTCAAACGCCTTTTAATGTATGATAAGGGTATAGAGCATAATACAGAAGTACTTTTAGGAAATGAATACTTTTACAGGTTTTATGATCAAAACCTTGGCAAATACAGGAGCAGTGGAGTAGCTACTACTGAACCACAAGATATGAGAGAAGAAAATATTCTAGTGGATATTCTTGAAAGGGGTACACAAACATGGGTTGGTAAAGTTTTATCTGGGAGGGATAAAGAACAATCTGAGGGACCTCTTGGAGAAAGTTTATTGCCGGCACCTACTGTGGGATATTCAAGGGTAATTGTAAACAACATCCATAGTGGAATTACGGCCCCTGGATTTTCAATACGAGAGTATTATACTCCAAAATCAAATCCAATTAAATGCGACAGAACGGAAATCAAAACCGAAAGAGACAGGTTGACCCTTTTTACATATTTCTTAAATAGGTACGTAAACAGTGTTTGGTTAACCCAGGGATACAAATTTGAAGTTAGTGGTATGCCAGGGAATATCAACACTTCAACCACCTACTCAGGTTCATATACTTATGATACTGAAAGCGACACAGAAACTCTTGGTAAAATTGTTGCCTCTGAAAGATATAATTACTTTGAACAAGGAGAAGAATTACCAGTGTTAACCAATATTAAGCAACTTGATGAAATGAATTCTTGGTCAGAATTACCAACAATGCCTCTTGGAAAAGAAATGGATCTTGCTATGGAATCAAGAAGGGTTAAAGATTATTATCAAGATATAAGTGCAGAATTCGATGCTTCATTAGGTTTTCTAGTAATTGCACCTTTTCCATTACCTTCAGGTTTTATAATTGTCCCAATTCCTCAATATACAATTGTCCCAATTATGAATTTCCAGAAATCAGAAATAAATACACATGTAACATCAAAAGTAATTCATTACCCTGCAACAATTAAAAGTATAGAAGTTGTTAAAGATGGCGTTAGGTTTATGTCAGAAAACAAGGCTTTCGATCCTAATACAGGAAAACCGATTATTACTGTCAATTATGACGGGTTTCATAATGAAAGAATTTTAGGGTCAAACCATAACGGTGCAATTGTTTCTTATTCTATTCCTGCATCTCATGAATATCCTCTGATGGGTCAAAAAGCATTTAATGACAGGAAGAAATATGTAAGTGAAACAGCAGATACAATTATTTTTAAGCAAATAGGGTCAAACTACTATATTGAGTTTACAAATGATGAAGATAACTGTGATGCATCCAAGGGACTTTCATCTGGTGATTTGGTAAAACTTAATAATCTAACTGAAACAGAAACAGCAGTTTGCCATATAGGTGAAATATTTGGGAACAGTTATCAGGTTTTGCCAACTTATTATTCAAATTCAATAAGTTCATGGGATGAAGACCTTGTTAATGTCAAGATCATTAAAAGTGGCCGTACAAACCAGCTTTCAGCAATGGCCGGATCAGTAAGTGTTTATGGGGATCCTTCAAAAATGGAAATTGAGATTACGGATGAATTTGATTTTACAGACCGTGAAAGTCTTGCAACAGAGCTTGATGGAAGTTCTTCATTTACTGCAAACCCATATAAAGATATTTTAGTAAATCCTGTAAATGGATCTTGTGGAATACCATCAGGTTATACAATTGTTGTTGATAACACTGACCCGGATACGGTTAGTGTAAAATTAAAAGATGCGGCTTTATCTGTTGTTTCATCTAGTTGTTTGTTTGATTCGGGTTCAACTTATGATTTTACTGTAGACCCGTTATCAGGGCAGTTGTTGTTTTATAGTTCAGAAAATGACTGTAACCCACAATATATTGAATGTCTGCAATTCTGTACGGATTCTTTTGCAGGGGTTGTTGTTAAAAATGCATTAACAACAAGTGCTCAAACATTCAATGACTACTGGCCTTATGATGAAAATAAGTATTTTCCTGAAGATACCACTTACAATGTTTATGAGTCAGGTACAAAAGGAAAATGGAGACCTCAAACAGCTTATTCATACAGGGACTCAATAATTGGAATTATTTCTGATTCAACTTTGTTTGGGAAAAATTATAACTCAGGATTATCAGACATTGAGTTTTTTAACTGGAAAATTCCGACTGCAAATAATTCTGACAAGTGGTTGCCATTGGCAAAAACAACAAAATATACCCCAGATGGAAATGCGGTTGAAGAAGAAAATATCATGGGCATTAAGAGTATGGCAAAATATGGATATAACGGGACACTTGCATATTTGGTCTCGGCAAACAGCGATTATGAATTCTCCATATTTGAAAGTTTTGAGAAAGTCTATACTTATGGGTCGGATGAGTATTTTGAAGATGGATTAGAGCACATTAATTCGAACAGGGACCAGACAATTGCACATTCCGGGTTTAGCTCATTAAAATTTGATTCCGCAACTGATACCATTTTTTCTTTAAATGAATTGAACAGGATTGATGCCAATGAATTATATAAAAGAGGGGCAATGTTTAAGGTTTGGGTCAAGACAAACAGTGAAAATCCTTCTGTTGTAGAAAACAATTTATTTGCCAAGATAAAAGACGATTCAGGAGATGTTCTGAAATCAGTTAAATTCAAAAAAGTTGCACAAGTTGGTGAATGGACACTTTATCAAGCAGTAATCACCGGCTTCACATATTCTGGATCGGAAGATGTCATCCCTTCAATTGTTTACAATTTTGAAGGAACTGAAGATATTTGGTTAGATGATGTGGCTTTCCACCCTCTTGACGGATCCATCTCGGCATTTGTTTATGATGTAAATACCCACAGACTTTTAACAAGCTTTGATGACCAACATTTCGGACTTTTCTACCAATACAATGCAGAAGGCAAATTGATCAGAAAACAGATTGAAACCGAAAAAGGGTTAAAAACAATCCAGGAAACACAGTATAATAATTCAAGTAAAGTAGATAGGTAAAATGAGAAAGATATTTGTTGTGTTGTTGTTTATAGCCCTGATTTCAGGGACAAGTTTTTCTCAGGAAAAGCTGCAATCTTATATCGGTGTCATAAAAGAATCGTATAAAAACTTTGAACAACTTTATGAGGCAAAGACTTGTGTTTTTATTGATTATTCAACAATAATTGAAGAAAGCGGTGAAAAGGCCGGGCAAAAATATGAAGCCAACGTTAAATGTACGTTTGGCAACGAAAAATCTTCAATTATAAGCACTGAAGGTGAAATCTACTCTGACAGATCCACAATTGTTACTGTTGTCCCTGCTGAAAAGACAATAACAATTTTGAAAAATCCAAAAAAAGAGACTGGCAGTTCAAATGTCCTGGGTACTTTGGTCAATGATTCACTTTATGACTTTATGCAAGTTGCAAGATGCGAGGTTATGAATATTGATGGGGAGAAAATCTACAGAATTATTGTTTTACTGAACAAAGAGGGATCAAAATTACTAAAAGTAAGTTCAATGGAGTTTGAAATTAGCTGTGATGATAAAACGTTGAAGAAAGTCAATGTCAAGTTTCTCCCATCCTATAAGGTAAAAAGCTTTAAAATTATTTATAACCAAATAATACAGGATTATAAAGATGGTTTAAATTTTAATTCTGTACTGGATTACATTTTAGTAAACGGGAAATTAAAAGAAAAATACAAATCATACAATTTAGTTGATTACAGAAAATAAATATTAGGCATGAAAAAGTTAACGGTTCATATACTATTTTGTTTACCTTTTCTACTATTTATAAATAGTGCAAGATCTCAGGTTTACAACGCTGATACCATATCAATTGACCATTCATCTTCAGAAATTATGACAATTGAATTACCGGAGTGTGAATCGGATTGCGAGTATTATTTGAAAAGTTTGAAAATAAAAGCGACTGCCAGTTTGGGAAATGATTATGAATGGGGTGTTGATGCTTTTGCTTGGAGTGCAGATTTTGATTTCAAGATCGAAATACTTGATATAGATGGCAACATTCTTTATTCATATAGTGTTCCTTTTAATATTGAAAACAACAATCCTGAAGAAGTTTTTATTGAAGATATCACAACCTTTTATAATGATGCGGTAAGTTTTAGGTATAGTTGTTTGACAAATTCTGCAACTGCTTTTATTGCTGACCATGGAAGGGTTGTTTTTGAGTACGAAGCTGATTATTTATGGAAGGTGAACAATAGCATTTCTTATATTTCCCTACAAAATCCAACCGGTTCAAACCCTGTCAATTTTTCATGGATAAGTGATTGCCCTTTCCCAAATTATGAAGTACAGGTATTAAAATTATTTGATACAGATTCATTATCCGGATATGATGCGGAAATAGACTGGAATAAAGCACTTAAAATTGAAACTTATACAAGAATATCTTCAATTGATTTGACATTAACTGAAGGTTCTGGATATTATGTATGGCGGGTCAGGCCAATTGGTAATTATTATCCTGGTGGAATATCCGACTCAAGAAATTTTGGTGAATGGACTTCTCATACTGGTTATACACAAGGGTCTACACATAATGACATAACTGCCTCATTGCCCTTGGTTTTTGAATATGAACAATTTAATGATACAATTAACTGGATATACAATAGGGTTTTTATTGAGGGGGCTTACGAAGACTCTGTCCCTGTAAGGATTGGCGAGGGAATAACTTATGCCAATGGATTAGCGCAAATAACACAAAAGCAGGGAAATCAAGAAAGTTTCAATTCAATAATGGTCAGTAAAACATTATATGATTATTCAGGAAGATCTGCGTTGCAAACAATGGCTGTCCCTGTTAATCAGAATTATTTGGAATATGATACTGCTTTTTTTAGGGTAGATACAAATATTTTGTATAAAACAGAACATTTTGATTCTAATGGCAATTATAATGATCCACTTAAAGCGGATTCTATTTCAGGCAATCCATTTGGTTATTATTCAGAAAACAACCCTGATATCCAGATTCCTACATCTGGTGGCTATCCATTTACACGGACATTGTTTGAAAGCGGAACAGGAAGGGTAAAAGAACAAGGTTCTGTTGGGGCAGTCCACAGGATATCTACTGATCCGGATGAAGATAAAAGAACAGTTAGGACTTATTATGCAGTAGCAACTGATCCGGAGTTGATCCATGTTTTTGGTGATGAGGCGCCAGGTAAGGCAACAAAAATTATTACTGTTGACCCAAATAATGTTACATCTGTCCAATATTTTGATGAAAGTGACAGACTTGTCGCAACTTGTTTAGTGAAAAATGAAAATAAAAACTCGGCGTTAATTTCATTGGATTCTGAGGCTGATTCTTTTGAAGTTAAGTATAAAATTGATGATATTTTTCCAACAGGGCTGCATACAATGAGTTCTGTTGCAGATATCATTATGTATGATACAACGGATGTTGGGATTTATTATAGTATCCTTCCAGAAACCTTTGAAAATAATTGTATGGGTTTTTGTAGTACTTGTGACTATAAAATTCAACTGAAAATTTTGCAGAGTGATACAATAACTATTTTTGATTCATTATATATCATAAATCCTGGTCAATGCCCTGAAAACTCAAACATGATATTATTGACGGATACTATTACCCTGTTGCCCGGCACATATCAAATGATTAGAGATGTCCAGACCATGAATATTGATACACTATCAATTACAACCTCCACAACTCCGGATACTTATCTCGAAACATTTGTAGACTCAATTACAAATTATTATAATGATACGATTGATCAGCAATGGGCTGAAATTTATAATTATATAAACTCTGGTAATATAGAAGGCCTTTATTATGATTATTTTAATTTATCCCCATCTTTAAACCCTGATGAACAATATAATGGAGTTTTGCTTGGAATTCCCATGGGATGCGACAGTGCATATATTCCGGTTTATCTGTGTCCTGAGACCCCTTGTTTTGATTCTGCAAATTTTGGTACTGCCAATTATTTTTCTGATTACTTCGATGATTATTGGTCAACTCATGACAGTCTTGTCATAAACGGAAGTGGAAAAGTAAATGCTTTTGGATATCATTACACTTATACTCAGGTTGATGAATTGATTTATAACATGCTCAATGATGTCAATTCTGATTATAGCTGTGCAGGTGTCTGGGACTGTTGGCAGGCAACAGTACTGAATTATGAAGCTTTTCTAACAATCGAAGACCCTTTATATGATTTTAACCTGGTAAATGAATTTCTTGACTGCACAGGAAGGCAGTTCAGGGGGACATGCGTGGACTCATTTGGTAACCCCGGGTATTATTCACATGCATATGCCTATTTTTACCTTGATACCTTGTCAAGTGATTCGGTATGTTATTATTCAATGTTGAACGATACAATTACTGGCCTTGATGACTTTACTGACAGCCTTTATAATATTTTGTATGGTTGCCTTGGTGCGTATCACCCTGAGCTGTATTTTGATCAGGACTCACTGATAAATGCAAATATCCAGTTTTGCGAAGAAAGGTGCAATGACAGAAGGGCGGGCTTTATTGAATCTATTATACAGGAACACCATAATGACAGCCTTTATATTGAAGGAGATGCCTACGAGTTGGTATCGGCAACACTATGGGGACAAAGTTATGTTTTTGACTATGACCAAAGTTGGAGCGGTACTCCGTATTTGACGCAACAGGAACTGATGTGTTTTGCAGATGCACTTGTTGACCATTGCCTTGAGGGATGTGTCCTTTCCCCTATCCTGAACGTTGAAGAAACTGATACACTTGGCTGGGGCACAGAATCTGAATTGGTAGCGTTCCAACATTCAATATCATCATTGTATGAAATTGATTTGACACAGAACGGTGTGTGCAGCGAAGGGTTTGAGCCGGTTTATACATTAGGGGTTTTCACTGAACCGCTTGAGATGAATGCGGTTGAATTTATGTGGGATACCATTTTTGGAGGAAGTTTAAATGATAAACTATGGTCTATTGTTCAAACTAAAGACAGGGGTTGGTTGTTAGGTGGATATTCTTCTTCAAGGGATACAACTGTTTTTGGAGGAAACAAAAAAGAAGATAAAATAAATACCAGTATTTCTGATAATGATTATTGGATAATAAAACTAGATTCTGCAAAGAATTATTTATGGGAACAAGTCATTGGTGGTTATGATGAAGACAGGTTATATACTATGCTTGAAACAAAGAACGGAGATATTTTACTTGGAGGAAGTTCAAAATCAGACAGTCTGGGAGCAGGAACAAAAAAGACACATGATAATTTGGGTGAAGAGGATTTTTGGTTTGTTTGTATGGATGAAAATGGAATTATAAAGTGGGACACTACTTATGGAGGGACTGATTTGGATATTTTGGTTTCAATAATTGAAGCTGATACAGGGTACTATTTGGTTGGGCAATCTGAATCAGATATTAGTTCACATAAATCACAAAATTGTATCGGAGCAACAAGGGATTATTGGGTAATGAAAATCGATACAAGTGGAAATATACTGTGGGATAAAACACTGGGGACGACTACAAGAGATTTTTTACAATCCGCAACAACAACATACGATAATGGTGTGATTATGGCTGGTTTTACAAATGGAGACACATGTTCAGTAGGCCTTAAAACAGAGTTTTCAAAAGGGGATAATGATTTTTGGATAATAAAACTTAATTCATCGGGTGATTATGTCTGGGATAAAACAATAGGAAGTTCTGCCTATGATGCGGCAAGTGCAATTATTGAGAACGATAACCGTGAAATAGTTGTGCTTGGAATGACAGGAGCGACATTACCAAGTGGTGATTTAACAGATAATGTATATGGGGATGGGGATCTTTGGCTTGTCAAGCTTGACCAGTTTGGTGAAATAATACTCAACCAGACCTATGGTTCAGAATTCACTGAGGGCTTTTTTGATAATACAATGGTCATGCCGGATATGACTCTGATACAGACGAATGCCGGAAATTATCTGCTTGGCTGTACTGCTGACGATATTACATCTTATACCGATACAACTGATACAAGAAGCGATTTAAGGGACAATGACGGAGACAAAGTGTTTTGGATGGTCTATACTGATGAAGACGGCAACTTCATTTGGGATCATTGTTTAAGTGGAAATGGCACAAACTATCATACAGATGGTATCCAGTCTTTCAACAGGCTGTTTATGCTTGGCGGGTATTCTAATGGTGATAAAGCTTTCCTCCATGAAAAACAAGATGATGCATTTTTTGACTCATATGATTACTGGGTTCTTGAAACCGGACATGAATGTAAAGCAGATACAATTTGTTTTAAGTGGATTGATTTTCCCAGCATGGATACAATTGTTGGAAACCTTGATACAGCTTGCCAAGATATGGTTATGAATTTTGAACCATTCAGTTGTGATAGTGTTTCAGCAGGGATTCTTCTCTTGCTGCTTGAAGACATAAGGGACGAATATGTGCAACATCAGGTAGATTCATTAACTGATGAATATATTACCAATTGTACCTTGCCTGAAAGTTTGAAAGATACTTTTGAGTTATCATATTGGTTGAATTACCATCACTATACACTTTACTATTACGACAGAAATGGAAATTTAATTAAAACTGTTCCTCCAGAAGGTGTTAATCCTTTGATTGACTGTACTGAAAGAAATCAAGAGACTAATCATGACATGGAAACACTTTATGAATATAATTCTTTGGGTCAAATGATAAAACAAACATCGCCTGATGGAGGAGAAACTTATTTCTTTTATAATGCACTTGGACAACTTAGATATTCTGAAAATTTGCAGCAAAGAATGGATCGTTTGTTTACCTACTCAAAATATGATGCTTTGGGAAGGATAGTTGAATCAGGACAATTTGTAGGAGATGTTAGGAATTTTCAGGATAGCATTAACAGTTTAACATTCCCCACATATGAATGTAATCAAAGGACATACACAGTTTATACAAATGAAGCTGAAGAAGCCGTATTCCTTGATGGAAGGGAACAGAGATATCTTAATAATAATGTCAGCTATGTTTATAATGATGACGGGGTTTACACCTATTATAGTTATGATCCGCATGGCAATGTAGAATGGCTGATTCAAGACGTTCCAAGGCTAGGAAAGAACTATATTTCATATGATTATGATCTATTAAGCGGAAATGTTTTAAAAGTTAAATATAATGAAGGAAAACTTGATCAGTTTTTTCACAAATATGTTTACAATTCGGACAATAAGATAAAAACTGTAAAAACCTCTTATGACGGTGTTATTTGGGATAATGATGTAGATTATGATTATTATGTGCATGGCCCATTAAAACGCTCCGAAATAGGTGATGATAAAATTCAGGGAATTGATTATACATACACGATACATGGATGGCTTAAGGCAATTAACCATCCGGCATTGGATACAATTTGTGACCCGGGACTTGATGGAAAAGTATTAAGTGATTATGCTACGGATGCTTTCGGAATGCAGTTGTCCTATTATAATGGTGATTTCAATAGGACTGGTTCACCAATGAATTGGTCAAACAGCAAAACACTTGATTCATATGATAACTTATATAATGGGAACATTGTTTCATGGGGATCACAGACCACAAAAACAGAATTAGCAGGTTATAGATATAAATATGATGATTTACAAAGAATAAAAAACGGGAATTTTTATAAATACAGGTCAAATGATTTTATTTCTACGAATGGTTGGGGAACAAGGTATGATTATGATGCCAATGGAAATATCCAGCAATTGATCAGGAGGGGTGACCCGGATGCATTTATGGAAATGGACAGTTTGACCTATGAATATGAAAATAATACCAATAAATTATTTCGTGTCAATGATGCAACTGAACCCTCAAATTATTCTACCGATATTGATGGCAGGATTCAATATGAATATGATCTTATCGGTAATTTGGTCAAAAACAGTGAAGAAGGGATTGATACAATTTTATGGACAATATCCGGAAAAGTAGCTGAGGTAATCAGGACAGTAGAATCCACACTTCCTGATTTAAGATTCACTTATGATGCCAATGGTAACAGGGTAATGAAAGAAGTTATTTTTGCAGAAAGCGGCCCAGATACGGTCAACAATGAAACTACTTTCTATATTTTGGATCCTCAAGGAAATATTATGGCCGTTTACGAAGAAAAGTACACACTTAGCGGAGGTAATTACACCAAAGATTACAGTTTAGTCGAACATCCGATATATGGTAGTGACAGAATTGGACTTAGAAACAATGAGATCCTTGTTAAGCAGATTGATTTTATTACTGAAGATACCACTAATTATGAAACAAATGTTTCTTTGTTAACTGAAAATGAAACTTTATCATTGCCTATGCAATATGTTGTTTCAGCAGCCACACCAAGTTTAGAAGTAAGCGCATTAGGATTTGTATACTTGTTTTACACTCCTTTAGTTTTTTTAAATGATAAACTCGGCAAAGTTGATATAGAACTTGATGAAGACCCAATTGTAATTAATTCTGTTGATGCAATTTACAATAACGCAATTCAGGGAAAAAACACTTTTGTTGCTGAAGACAAGTTTGGAAATGTAATGTTTACGGCAATAACGGCTAAAAAATATAATAGTCAGGACAATGTGTGTATTTTGCTTGATAAAAATGGAGAAATAATTGGTAACTCAACAGGGATACTGTCAAGCTATAGTTCGCAATCTATTGGGATGCAAGACCCTGAATCACCCGGATTGTGGTATCTGTTTACCATTGGACCTGACAGGGTTCCTTATTATCATAAAATAAATATGGCAGGGGAACCTCAGGTAACAGAAAAAAATGTAACTTTGGGCAACGGTCCTTTTGGAAGAACAATGACATTGGTTGCTGATTATACTACAGAAAACAGGAGCAGGTTGTTTTTAAGAATGTTTAAAAATGACTCCACTTATGTTGTTTCCTACCCGGTTAATGAATCAGGAATAGGTGACAGTTTGGTTGTTTGTAAATTTGCAAGTGAAGATCAAAAGGGAAATGGAGAAATGCAGATATCTTCTGATGGAACCAAATTTGCCATTGCCGATAATAGTACATCATCTGCTTTTTCAACTGCTGACAATAAATTTTTAGTCTATAATATTAACGATAGTTATAATACTTTTGAACTAGATAAAACAAAGATTTTTGATGATTATAAAGTAATAAACAGCCTTGATTTTAGCCCACAAGGTACATATGTGTATTATTCTGAAAAATCATTGACTTCTACTGGAAGCAATAAAATTTCCAGATACAATGTTTCGACTGAATCATCTTCAACAGTTGTTTCGGATAAATATGGGGATGTAAGAAGGGGATTTGACGCGAACATGCAATTATGCTATCCCGGAGAACAATCTTTAATAAGTGTAACAACACCAGATGCCGGATCGGTTTCAACTGAAAGTAATACAGTTTCAACAGGAAACTGGCAATTGCAAGGTGACCTCCCATTGCAAGCCCATAGAATATTTGTGGAAGATAATTTATTTGCAAGGTATGTTGGGTTTAAGAATTATGAGCTAAATGACCATCTCGGAAATGTAAGGGTTACTTTCTTTGACTATAAAGTTCCTCAAGATACCACTGGAAATGATCCAAGAGAATTTACAACTGATCTTATAAGTCAAAATAACTATTACCCGTTTGGAATGTTGCAGCCAGGGAGAAATGATCAGGGAGAAGGGTACAGATTCGGCTTTCAAGGTCAGGAAGCTGAAAATGAAATTGCTGGCCAAACTGGGAGCCACTCTTTCTTTAAATACAGAATCTCTGATAACCGCATAGGGAGGTTCTTTGCGCTTGACCCATTGGCAAGCAAATATCCGTGGAATAGTCCTTATGCTTTTAGTTCAAATATTGTTATTCATGCAAAAGAACTTGAAGGACTTGAGGCTGTTGTTGGTGTAAGCATGGGAGGTAATGTTGACTACAGAAAAGTTATTCTACCTTTGTTAAATAGCGAAGCAATTACAACATCCCTTTATAGACCAAATAAACCTGATGATCCAACAGAAATTGAACATTTAGTTGATGTTCTTTCAACTGCAACTTCAAATGACCCAACTGGAACAATAGGTTTTTTAGCTATTTGGGGACATGGTTTTTCCGATTTAGTTTATGGCAGCAATGAAGGAATAACAAATAATAGATTAGGATCTATTGATATAAAATCACTTGACGGAGTTAAAGATGCTATTGAGAATGGTGTAATTAAGTTTCATAGCAACTCAGTAATTTTTATTTCTGCATGCAACGCAGGTACTGACTATGAACAAGATGGAAAATTAACATCTTTCGCTCAAGAATTAGCTAATATTACTGGAGTTGAAGTTATTGCAGCAAGAAATGGACAATGTGGTCCTTTAGAAGAAAGTAATAATGAAATGTCATTCGGTACAAATGGTACAGGATTCTTCAGATTTGAAAAAGATAAAACTCCTGTAAATATAGGTAATGAAGTTAAAACTACAGATTTAATATTAAAAGGATCGTTAATGAAAATGGAACCAAAAGAAATGAAACTTTTACCTTCATCAACTGATTCAGAATAAGTAAGTTATTACAATAATAAATTATTCATATGCGTATTGCTTTATTCTGCATAATAGTTATCACAGTTTTTTTTACAAAATGCTCAAGTGATGATATTGTTTTTAGTAAAAAGCCCTATAACAAAGGTAATAAAATAATAAAAAAGAATGATGTAATAAAGCAACAGGATATTGAAGAATCCTTTACTTTTCCTTCTTTTGCAATTCTTAATGAGAATTATTCAGCTAAAAATGTAAATTCAGGAACTATGAATAAACCTGTGTTCTTAATGGATTGCGACACTGATTTATTTAATAATTTTGGGTATTATGACATATTAGATAATAGTGTGTCTTCTGACTTTCCTGTAATAGCTAAAGTATATGTTTCCTATAAAAATACACCTTGGGATTATTCAGATTCTTTACAAAAAATAGTTGCTATTCTTGTAAGGAATAAAAAATTTTCAATGCCGTCATTGCCTTTGGAGATAGGAGATAGTATAAATACTAGTTGTAAGCAATTTAAATGTTGTGAAATTGATGGAATAGTATATTTAGAAAGGGCTAATTGCAAAATAGCTATAAATCAAATTGATGGTAGGGTATTAAAATATTTCATATGGAAAAGCAATATTAAGAAATTTGATTTTAGAAAATATCATCATCAAATTAAGTCAATTTTAGATTGTTTCTCTTTTAATAATAGATAATCCCCCCGCACCTCCAAGTGTTCAAATAGAACCCTAAAGCAGCTTTAAGTTTACTCCCTCTGGTCATGAGAGAAGTTGCAACTTGGAGCGGGAAAATTGGGAACACCAAATAATAAAAACAACCAAAAAAGCCCTGCTCAATTTTGAGGGGGCTTTTTCATATAATAATAAACAAACTATATAAGACAGTTTGGCCTAAGAATTACAGTTGTCATCAACAATGATTTCTTTTCCCTTAAAAGTTATCCTGATATTTTCTTTGTCAGTTTTTTCGATATAATCAAGTCCGACCATACAAGCAAAAATATCATTTATGTCAAAGGGATTTTCGAGTTCACCAATTATTGCACCAAAAACATCCTTGATCTTATGGGTATTAAAATCGGCGACCGAGTTTAATATTTTATGGATATCATCATCATGCTTTGAAGCAACTTGCTCAAACGCATGCTTTTCTGCTTTTCTGAGCTTTGCTGGTCGTTTTTCCTTTTTCTTTGGAGTAATCTCCATCGCAAAGTAAAGGAAATCATTTATATCGCCTGTTTCTTTCAATTCTTTGGCTTTTTTGGTGGCGGCGGAGGTATCTCAACGCCTTTTGTCCCTGGCTTGGGTGGCGGAGGGGGATCTGGTTTTCTGTACATGGCAATACTATTTTTTATCTGTATTCTTTTTTTTCCTTGGCGGAATCTCAGTAGACTCATTTAGTTTTTCCTTAACTACCGGCTTTGGAACCTGGTTTGGTTTTTTAGTGTTTTCTTTTGGCATAGCTTAAATATTAATTTGAATAAAACTGATAAGCAATAAGGTGGCAATCAATAAACCAATAATCATAAAGATATTAAAAGTTCTGATAGTCCAGTTCCACTGACAGGATATTTTATCAAAATTTTTTGAATCAGCATTAACAATAGCCCACCTGTTTGCTAGAATTGAAATAAAATGGGCAGTAAGGCTTAAAAATATAACAGTCGCATATAAGTACCAGGAACTAATAAGGTTGCATTTACCTGTGGCTTCTGTAATGTCCGGCACCATTTTTTCAATAAAGGCAAAAGAAATGCCCAAAGCCCCTGAAGCAATAAAAAGCACATTCTTGTCAAATTGTTGATTACTATAATTTAGTGCCTCATACTTTTTGTTTGAATAGTTTTCATCATCATCCATAGCTATTTAAGTTTAAGTTGAACATCTTTTTTGAATAGGAACGCTTTAAAAAGTTCCTTGACGCAGTCAATATCAGTCTGGTCGATCTCTTAGTATGTTAACTAATTCATATCCCACTTTAATGTAAACCCTAAACAATAACCTTGATTCACACTATTTAAAGAGAATCTGTAATCATCAGGAACAAATGATTTCAATAAATTACTGCTACTATTTGAAATAGAGTTATTATATTTTTCAACCGAACTTTTAATAAACTTTCTTGCACGTGATTCATAAATAATCCACATAATAACTGTTGTTACACTTGCACTTAATAAAGAAACCTGATAACCTTTAAAAAAGTCAATTTTTGTTCTCAAAGTATTGTCAACCCATACCTCCTTTTCTGAACTAGCAACACTATAACAATAAATAAAAAACGTTGGAAATAACACACACTGAGCACTAAATGAAGTTATCCTTGAGTTTCTGAACTTTAAAAAATCCTTATTTGAATCATCGTATTTTGAAAGATATGGTTTTATATTTTGACCAAAATATTTCAAACTCTGACTATACCCTTTGCCAACTTGAAAATCATTACTGACAACAGCAACATCTGTTCGCCTGTCTACATAAATACTTTTAGAAAATGTAATTTTTTCATCTTGAGAAAATAAATTATTTAATATTAAGATGAAGGACATGATCAGAATTAGTTTTTTCATATTTTTAGGTAAAAAATAATTAATAAATCTCTATTAGTATTTCTTGTACTATGAAAATAATTATAAACAAATCTACATAATTGACAAATATTAACAAAATATTTAATTAAAATATGTAAAAAATAGTAATTCTGTAATAAAATATTTTCTAATAAATATTTTATTTTGTTAATTTGTTTCAACAATCATAAATATTAATTAATAATTTCATGCTATGAGAAAAATTTTATTTATTTCAATTTTAACATTGGTTGCAATGTCACTTTTTACATCCTGCAAAAAGGAGGAAGATGAAGATAAAGATGACGACACACTGGAACCCGGAACAATGGTAGCCAAAGTTAACGGTGCTGATTGGACGGCTGTAACCCCTTCAGCAATGTTAAGAAACGGAAAAATTTCTATTTATGGAATTGCCAGTGATAATACAGGAATTGGATTTACCGTAAGCGATACGGTTCCCGGCACTTATAACGTAGCTACAAACTCTGCCGACCATGTCGGTATTTTTAACCCCGACCAAACCGGCACAACAGTGTTGTATACTGTTACAGTCGGATCAGAAGTAAACGGAAGTATTGTAATCACCGAAGTCAATACAACAGAAAAATGGATTTCTGGTACTTTCCATTTCAAACTCTACCGTACAACCGATGAAACATATAAAACTATAACCGAAGGTGAGTTTTTCAAAGTCCCATATACTGATGAAGTATTGGAAGGAGAATACATGGTTGCCAAATGCAATGGGATAAACTGGAGTGCAACAACAATAAATGCATCAGTGATCGTTTCTTCAGGAACATTACATATCAGCGGAATGGGCGGAGGAAAAACTGTCGGTTTGGTCGTGCCTTCAACAGTTACGCCCGGCACATACGAATTTGAGTTTGGCGGGACACCATCGGCCAGTTACGCACCAACAAGCAGTTCAGGTGGAATGATGGCCACATCAGGATATATTACAATACAATCACATGACACATCTGCAAAAAGGATCAAGGGGACATTTTATTATGAAGCAGAAATATTCTATCCTGCTTCCTCAGCAATGATTACCGAGGGTGAGTTTGATGTTGATTATTAAATCAATTACGGATAAGCAATAAAGAAGAGGCTTTCTCAAAACTGAGGAAGCCTCTTTTTTAATTAAATTGAATTATTCAATCTGAATTTTCTCAGAATTAATACCAGTAGTTGTTTTTATCGAGATGATATAAATACAATTATCGGGTGCTGTAAGCAGAAGAGTCCGTTATTTCTTCATAAGTGAATGTTCTTCCATTTACTACAGCAGATTTAAAAACATAGCCATTTTTTTTTGCTTTAACTAACAATTGAATTAATTCAATTGTTAAGTTTTGGTTTTTGGTACAATGGATATTCATTATTTGATACATATAATAATATGCTCTTCCATAATTACTTTTAATAGCCATTAAATATGCAATTGAAAGACCTCTTAATGGATAAGAAGATAATAAATAATGGCCCATTACTTTATTAAAAAGGATTGTGTCATTATTTTTTACTGCTGCAATACCTAAATGAAACATTTCAATAATTTTTTCTTTATAGATATTGTCAGTTGATACCATTTCCTCAAAAGTAGGTGTAGTTTCTTTTTTTTGCTTATGATTGTCATTTAAAGTGGAACATCTTTCTTTTTCACAAGAAGCATGAAAAAGTATCGAGCAAATAATAGTAATTAAAATGTATTTATTCATATTTAATAGTCCTTCCTTTTATTCCAAATTTATATTTTTCTGATTTTTTTATTCCTTCAGGAAAATACTTTGTTCCAACAATTATTTTTGAAATTTTCTTCCCTCCTTTGTATGTAACCCATCCAGCATGGTTTTTATCTTGTATCACCCCGTTTTTTCTTGGAGGAGTCCTTACATACGATATCTCGGTGCTGTCCCCATATCCAAGACTATGAAGACTTCAGTTCTTAATTCGGTTTTCGAAGCTGTTTATTCCGGCTTTTGTTCCCGCTGTCTACGCTTCACGCCAACATCTCTATTGACTGTGCAAGACTCGCTTCTGACTGGTGGCTGACCTTTATCAGACAGGAGTGGTTACCTGCTGGATTTCGGTAAAAGATTTCAAAGAACTACTTCTCATCCCTCTTTTCGGGCCTTTCATGGCGCAACTTGGAATCCGAACCTGTAGCAAATAGCAAATTTCCCAGTATTTTCAATGGTTTCGGAGTATGTAGGTTCGAAAAATGCCATGCTTTTTTTGTTTGTTATCAAAGATATGGAAAAATGTGTTTATTTGTTCAATTGTTTATTTGTTTTTTGAGTGCTTTTCTATATGTTTTTGGAAATTGGTTGTCACAAGAGGATTTTCTTAGTGGTGGCGGGGAATCTAGTGGCCGCCAAGGGGTGGTTTTGTGGCTTTCGTCATAACACATAATATTAAAGCCTGCTCTTTTTTGAGCAGGCTTTTTTTTGTTTTTATTATTTGGTGTTCCTTGTATTGAAAATAGAGGTTTTAAAATTGTTTCGGGATGTGCAGGGAATTTTAAAAAACTATTCCTTTCTTGGGAATAAACAGAAATCAAAATAGATTGCTTCAAACTGTTTTTTAAGATTATCTCTTTTTTCTTTTTTGGAATAGAATCCACCTTCATTCTTACCAATAGGAATTGTAATTCCTCTTTTTGTTTCTGAACTAATGTTAAATAGAATTAATTCTGAATAACCATTATCTTCAATAAAATCATATAAATTACTATTAACATATTCTATTTTTTTACATAGACTATTTGATTTAATAAAATTTATTACAGAAATTGAATCTAAATAATCTACTTTATATAAACATTCTTGGCAAAAAGATTTGTTGCAAAAAGAACTAACAAAAAATAAAATTGCAACACATTTTATTTTTATTCTATTTATTTTCATTTTCAATCCGTTTTTTGTTGAAGGTCAATATGTCCTGATTTTTCGGAAAAACTACTTACATTTCCATCTTCAAAATAGATTTCCAAATGTTTTTTATTTCCTTCTTTATCTAAAAAATTTGTATATGCGTAACCAGTTCCATCCTTTGTGAAAGACATTCCATCAATAATTGTAATTTCATAAATTTCTCCTTCAATCTTTTCTGCTTCATTATGAACTTTTTCAAATGTTTCCTCCCATGTTCCCTCATCAACACCAAGAGCTTGAGTTTGATATGATTCCCAAATTTCATGTATAATATCTCCCCCAGGACTTGTATTTTCAGATTTTGTTTTACTTATATCATTAATATCTAAAGTGTTTGAATAATACCCCCCCTTGCTATCGTCATATGCTTTACTAAAGCTTCCTGTTTCAACATTACTGTCATCTTGAACAACATTTATTTCCACAGTTTTTTCTTCATCAATTACAATTTTAAGTTTATCATATAACTTTTGCTCTTGAGTTGTTAATTCAAGTCCCTTCTTTAATTGCAATTCTAACATTCCATCGATTACCATTACTTCCACCTTATCTGCAAATTCTTTTTTTAACACTGACATAAATTGGTCTTTACTTTCTTGAGTTGTCAACCAACCAAATGTTATTTTCTTACCATCATTATCAATTGCAATAATTGGCATATTACCAACAAAACAGTATGGACTTAAACTTGTATAAAAATTAGCCAATGGGTCACATGCTAACCATCTTCCCAACCTGCTGTCATAAACCCTGGCCCCAAAATCCAGCTTGCTGCCAGTTTGCCCATCCCACTCGTTTTCGTTTTCTTTACCGTTGAATCCGAATCGGTATCTCTCTAACAAATTTTTTGATGCGGTTCCCCGATTTATATGACATTTCCGGAAAGAAAAACGGTTGTTTCTTTCGGTGCTTCCCTTCCCTGAGTGGATTATTTTCATTGATCCACCGGGGTTATATGACAGTTTTAAGCAGCCCATATTTTATTTTCACCTTAAAGATAGGTATTTTTTATTTGCACCGGACAAGTTTTTTTACCTGTTTTTCATAAGATTTTATTTTTTTAATGTTTTTTGATCAAAATTAACTGATCATACTCAATAACACTGTGCTTTAGAGCGTTTTTAACAATAAAGTCTATAATCAAATAAAAAATTATTGTTCAACTCTAAAACAGAAGTATATGAGCACACAAAAAAGTTTAATAAAGCTGGAAGGTAATATGGGAGGTATTAGCTTCTACTACTCGGACGGCAAGTTCCTTGCACGGATGGCCAACGGTCCGACAAAAGACAGGATCGAGAAAGACCCTGCTTTTAAAAGAACCAGAGAAAACAACATGGAGTTTGGAGGGGCTGCAAAAGCCGCAAAATCCTTTCGCAGGGCTTTAAGCGGTATTTTGCAGTCTATGGCCGACAGCAGATTGACCGCACGTCTTACCAAGTTGTTTAAAATGATCAACCTCAAAGGTGCAGGCAAAAGGGGACAAAGGATCATTGAACTGACTGCCAACCGTGATATCCTTGCAAATTTCAACCTTAACAAGGATCTTAGTTTTACTTCGGTGTTCCCTGTTCCCTACACCGTTACCAACAATGTTGACCGTAACGAGGCAACTGTTGAGATCCCTAACTTTGTTCCGGGCGACCTGATCAAAGCCCCTGCAGGTGCAACACATTTTAAAATGGTTGCTGCTTTGGGTGTAGTTTCTGATTACAGTTTCAATGCCAGTACAAAGGAATACGAGGCGTTAAAACCTGCTCTTGACGGGATCAGTGCAGTGGAACACGGAGCTGCTACCGCTCTGGACTCTGCCGGTTGTACTTTTACTTTGACTGTCGCATTGCCCGGAACTCCGGCAATGAACAACAAAGTAAGTGTTGTTTTATGCCTTGGTATTGAGTTTTATCAGATCGTTGACAGCCAGTATTATCTTTTTGCCCAGGACAATGCCATGATGGTTGTAAGTGTTTTCTGATGTTCTTACTCATGTGTATGTAAAAGCCCTGTCGTATGACGGGGCTTTTTTATTGCTATGGTTCAGGTATGATACTGCTATGGTACTGGTATATATTTATACGGCTCTTATACGGCTGGTATACGGCTCATGTACGACTGAAGTACGGGGAAGACTTTGTTTATTTTGATAAATATTTGTATGTTTGGAGTATGAGGACAATACTAAACAACGGGCACAAAATTGAGATAAAAAACAATAGTCTGACAGGGAAAGAGACTATTTTTTATAATGGAAAGATTGTTTCCAAAAAAAGTACCCTGACCGGGACCGTCCATGTTTTTAATGTCACGGAAGACGGACAGGAAGTACAGTATGAAGTAGAGATAGGCGGCAAGACATTCCGCACGTGGGCGATCGTCCGCCGGAACGGGATGGTCATTTTTTCTGATAAATAGGACTGATCAGGCAAGCCGCCGGAACCACAAAATAAATCAATCATTTTTTGTTTTTAATTTTATTGTATGCTTTGATCATCTCCGTTATCGGGATGTTAGGCCTTACTTTTTTTAAAAAGTTTGCCAAATCATTTCTTTTTTCTTTTGGGATACAACATCCTATTAACAACATCAAGACGTTGTAGCCCAAAATACCAAATACTACTTCTGCTATCATTTTATCTTTTTTTTCACTAAATTAAACATACAGGTAAAAACATGAAAGGACAACTATATTTAATTGATTTACTTATTTATACAAATGTCATGTATAAAAAAAGCAATACTAAAACAATAATTGTAATCCCCTTTTTTGATGGATTTGTAATTTCAAATTCAAAACCGAAAAATTTTATTTTTATCTTTTCATTCTTTCTCATTTCAAAAATCTCCTTTATAATAATTATTGCTCTTTCGTAGAAACAGTGTTTTTTTTTGATTAATTTTTAAAATATTTTATTGTAAAAATAAGCCGCAAAACAAGGCAAATAAAAGAAAAGATCGCTTTCCTAAGGGTTGTTCTGGACTATCCACTTTTTCAATATGTTTTTTTTTCACTTGTTTCGGATTTTTTCTAATTCGTCTTTTATTAAACTTAAGCTTTGGCCTAAAAAAAGTAAATAGTTAATCAGTTTTATTATCATATTTATTTTGATCTTTATTAAAAAGTGTATTTTCGTTTATACTATCATCTATTCTATAAACTTCATTATCAATATTTTAAAAGAACAGGTGCAATATAATGCCTGATTCGTGAAAAGCAAAAAACAATTCGTCTTTTTTTAAATAAAATTTTTACCATCCACTTTTTTAATGGTTTTAAAAACGTATCACTGTATCGTTTCTGTTAAAAATAACCTTCTTACCCCCCTAACGTCAAGTTTTACCTAGGAAAAGTTTAAAAAGTTCAGTGGATTCTCATAAATTATTGTTTGTTAAAAATTCATACCATGCTTAACTTCTGATTGTTATGTATTAAAAATTTATCAATGAAAACGCAACTTATTTTTCCCGTTATTGGAACAGGGCTGGAGCATTATAACCGTGATGGGCAACATTTAAGGCCACGGGTGGGGAGGCAAGGTTTTTGGCAAATAATTTTACGCCATAAAAAATAAAACAATAAGAAGTAAAAATATTTGCCAAAACCCGAAGGGCTTGACCTTGCGTGCGTCGGGCGGTGGGCTTAACTTGCCCTTCACGGTTATAATGCCAACGGGATGCCTGTTGTGGGGTCTGCCCGTTAAGGAGATGGGGCTTTTGGGGCAAGGGTGGCAGTGGGTGAAGCTTTGGTGGTTGAACAATGACTGTTGCCACTCTTGCCGGGGTTGCGTGGGCGGCTCTTGACGGTTTTGTTTTGCCTATAAAAATAAAACAATGGAAAACAAAAACGGCATGTGCCGACCACTGGGGTCAGCCGTGCGGTGGGGTCGTGGGGCTGTTTTACATAGTGGCCATTATAATGACAGCCGTATTAAATCCATTTATGCCATAAAAAATAGGCTGTTTTATAATGTGCATTATGTAACAACAGCTTGGGGCAGCCTGTTTTTTGGCGGGGTTTTTGACTGCGCGGACGGTTGGCAAAAACCGCAAAAACCCTGACAAAAAACAGGGTGCATGTGCGGGGGCATTGGGTGGGCGTGGGTTCTTTGCCTATTGTTGTCTTTTATGCGCCTTTTTGAACTCGTCCTTTATTTTCTTGTAGTTTTCCAGTATTTCGTCCGTTACGTCCTCTATGTTCAGCTTTTTTTCTTCAAGGTACATGAACAGATAGCCCATTTCTTCGAGCTCGTTGTTGATCTCCTGTTTTGTTTTTCCGGTGTCCTTTATCAAATGGTACATCTGCCCGAGCATTGCAACGTAGTTTGTCTTTTTTTTCTTCATGGCTTTTGTTTTTATAGTGGGTGGTATCTCTGTATTTCTTCTGCAAGATCTTCGATGTCGTTGACCATGTACGCTTCGGTGCTGCTGACATAGCGGTGACCTGCCATGTACTGCACCTGTCGGAGGTTGTGTTGTTTCAACCATCCGGTTATTACACTGGTGCGTACTTGTTTGAGGTTTATAAATTTGGGATTTTGGGCTTTTAATGCATGGCAGAGGCGTTTCCAGTTGTTGTTGCTCTGCTCGTTTTCGCCTGTGCTTACAAATAGTTGATCGGTCTGTTTTTTGCTTGTTTCCAGCAGTTCTTTTCTTACGGTGTAGATGTACTCCATCAGTTCCATGATCTGCTGTGGCTTTAGTTCCAGTTCTCTTTCGTTGCTTTTTCTTGATCCTGCTACATATATTTTTCCTTCCCGTAGTTTGATGTCTTTTTCTGTAAGTTTGTCAACCTCTGCGGTGGTAAGCCCTTGCCAGATGACCAGCGACAACATGGCTTTGTTCCTTGTGCGGCTTAGTTTGTGTACTTGCCACCAGTTGCGTTTGTTGTTGGGATCATCTTTTTCGGGGAGTTTGTAATCGAGGTAAAGCGTGTCAAGTTCCTGGCGTGTCAATACCGGATAGAGTTTCTTTTGCTTTGTTCCTCTTATTTTTATGTGTGTTGCAGGGTTGTCTGATCGGCTGCCGTTTTCATATTGCCAGTCAAAATACTGTTTTATCACGTTCAGCCTGATGTTGCGTGTGCTGTTGCCTTGTCCTTTTTTTTGCAGGTGGTTTAAATATCCGGTGATCTCTTTTTCTGTGGCGTTTTCGGGTTCGGTGTTGTCTTTGTCGAGCCACGTGATAAATTCATAAAGATAGGTGGTGTAGTGTTTTATGGTGCTTTTGCTTAAGGCTTTGGATTCGAGGTAGGTTTTGAAGGAGGTCATTTTTTTTGGCTTTAGGGGAGACGCACTTAGTGCGTCTGTACAAGATGGGTGTAGATTTGGGTGGATTCAAGTGAGCTGTGGCCCAGAAAGCGGCTGATCTTTTCCAATGGCATGCCGTTTTGCAGCAGGTGGGTGGCTATGCTGTGGCGCAGGGCGTGGAGTGTGAGGGTTTTTTGTTGCAGTTCGGTGTCATCGGTTTTTTGTTGTAGTTGTTTTAATCTGCAATAAAGTGAACCGCCTGTCATGGGTCTGCCTTTGACACTGATAAACAGCCGTCCTTCGGTCTTGCCTTTCAGAAGTATGGGGCGGTAATCGTAAACATATTGCTGCAGGTGGTTTGAGTTTGTTTTGTTAAAGGGTACAAACCTCTGTTTGTAGTTCTTGCCCCTTTTTACGTGCAGGGTTCCGGTGTCAAAGTTGATGTCGCCAACGTCAAGGTGCTCGCCCTCGTTGCGCCTTAGTCCGCAGCCGTAAAAGATGGTGAGCATTGCCCTGTCTCGTGAGTTTGTGGCTTCTTGTTTGATGTTGTCGGGTTCTGTTTCTGTTGCCTTGTACAACATTTTTGCCTGTTCGGGGGTGATAATGGTTATTTCGCTGCGTTCAAGTTTTAAAAGCCGTATCCCTGTTGTTGGCAGTGTGTGCAGTCCTTTATGGTGAAGGTATTCGAGCAGTTTTTCTACGCCTTGCACTTGTTTGTTGATGTAGTTTTTGCTTAGTCCGCCGCCCCGGCGCTGGTTTGCTCGGGTTGATATATGATCGTAGTATCTTTTTATGTGTATTTGCTCTAAGTTCCTGATGTTGGTCACGCCGCTGTTTTCAAGGAAATAAAAAAACTCCCTTGCTATGCTCGGCATATTGTAGATGCTGCCACTGCAAAAGCCCAGCACATCGAGCCACTGGCGGAAGCTTTCTTCTATGTATTGGTAGCTTTCGGTTTTTAGTATCAGTTTTTTCATGGTACACCTTTTTTTATGGTTGTTGAACTTCTTGCAGTTTCTTGTTGGTAATCTTTCGTTTAAGTGGTTCATTTGGGTGGTGGACTTCTTTTGAACTTTGAACCTCTTGCTGTATATTCAAAAAAATATCATCAAGTACATTGTCAATGCCCTGTTTGAGTTTCTGGTATTCTTCCATGTCGGTGATCTTATAATAATACCCTTTTTTCTTGTCGCCTGTTGTTCTTTGTACATAGCCCTGTTGCTGAAGCTGTATCATGTACCTTTTTTGGTTGCTGTGGTTTTCCCTTAATGCCTGGCGTGCCTGAAAGTTGGTAAATTCTGTCTTGCGCTCCTCGTGCAGCCAGTCTTTAAGACATTCAAAGTAATTGCGGCAAACGCCTGTCAGCTCGTCCGATTTGTGGAGCAGTATTTCTTTCATCAGCTTGTTTGCCCCTGCAATATCTTCTATGGTTGTTTTTATGATGATCTCGCCTGTTTCGTGGTTTGCTTCCTGTTCCCGTTGGTACTGGTGGTAAAAGGTGACGGCCTCGATGAACTGAAGGTAATGTGTGTTTGTGCGTCTTGGCTTAAAAACTTCTTTGGGGAGCCGCAGCAGTTCGGCAAAGGGGTTGACCACCTTAACGGGTTTTAATATCCTTTGGCAGTTGCGCAGCAGTTCTGCTGTCTTTTCCTGTTCATCGGTGTTGATCTTTCCGGCTGAAAGCTTTCTTTGGTATTCCATGACCTGTTGGTCCTGTTCGGGGCTTTCATCTACGTATATCAAAAAGCTGCGGTTGGCGTTGTCTTCGTATATTTGTTCCCTTGTGGTACATCCTGCCACGCTCACGGGACCTTCTACGGTAAGGTGCATGGTGCGTGTCTCTCCCCGGCTGTTTTTTCTTGCTATGGTCTTGCTGATGCGCTTTTTGCTTTGCAGTTCACGAAGTGGGTAAAGAACATTTTCGGCACCGTCCAGATCCTCAATTAAAATAAGTTTGTGTTTTAGTTCCCTTTGTCCGAAGTAGTAAAAGGCGTTTTCTGACAATGTGGTAATTTCTATGCGGTCTTCCTCGGGCATCAGGCCGCCCACCTTTTCCTGAAGGTGGGTCTTGCCTGTGCCACTGCTGCCCAAACTGACAACATGGAGTGGCTGCTCTCTTTTTCTACTTGTAAATATGATATACATCAATAACCTGTTCAGTTCTTCGCCGATTACCCCGCTTTGTCCGATCAGTTCGTTTGTATGTGAAAGAAGGTTTGGCTGTTTAAGAAAGGTTTCTGCTTCAATCTGTTCCTTTTCCCCGAGTTCCCGGGGCTTGTACTGGTCTTCCCTTGTTTTTTCAAGCATCATCAGGCGGTAGGATTCAAGTTCGTTGGTCAGTTCGTTCAGTCCGGCTGCTATTAAGCTTGTGCCTGTTTCGAGCCGTTCGGCTGTCTTGCGGACGAACTTTTCTACCTGCACGTCGTTGTACAGATCGAGGTTGTGCCTGACGGGCGGACAGGCGGAGCCTTTAAGCCCCACTTTGAGCGTTACCCTCATGCGGTCGAGCCCGTCCAAGCGTATGCCGCCCAGAACGGTGAAGTCCATCAGGTTGTTGGAGTATTCCAATTGGTCGGGGTTGTCGGTGGTGAGTTTCATTGTCTTTTTTTGGTTGTTGAAAAATATTTTTTGCTGATATATTTGTCACAAATCTATAATATTTATCAGAACCATGCAAGAAAAATCTTTCTTGTTTATGATATTTATATCACCTAAATTTGTAAAACCCTTATTATTTCTATCATTTTAATGATATATAAGTATGACTTTAGGACAAAATATTACAACACTCAGGAAAGCAAAAAAAATATCACAGGGCGAACTTGGGAGGCTTGCCGATACCTCCGGCGACCTGATCGGCAGATATGAACGTGACGAGGTAAAGCCGTCTATTGAAGTAATTATTAAAATTGCCGATGCGCTTAACGTGTCTATTGATTATCTGGTAGGAAAATCTTCTTTCGAGCTTGACAAGGACATGCTGAAAAGGCTTGAGGACGTCTCAAAAATGGATGTCAAGGAAAAAGAGTACATCTTTTATACCCTGGATGCGATGATTAAGTCTATTAAACTGAAAAACCTTTAAAAAGCTGATGGACACCCATAACGACACTGAAAGCAAAGGAACGGAGAGGTTCAAGGATTCGCTAGTTGACCTTATTGTCCAGCTTTTTAGTTCATTTTCCGAGCTTTTAAAAAAACTACAGAGGATTTCTATCGGCATCACGAACCTCAGTCTGGCTCTTATAGGTTTTTATTTAGCAACCCTGATGCAGATGAATCCGGGTTATGTTTCGGCAAACAAGACGTGGGCTATTGTCGGAATAATCCTCGTTGTTGTTTCTTTTGTCATTGGTGCTATAATTAGGATGGAGTATGAGTTCTTCAGGTTGATAAAGCCGCTTGAAAAACTCAAAAAGCCGATTAGTGAACTGACAAAGCCAATAACTGACAATGATAAGGAAGAAGACAACGTGCCTGAAAAGTATAAGGAAGCATTTGATAAACTGGAGGGATTTGATCCTAAAAAGACTGATACGCTTATCAGGTTCTTTTTTGCTCAGGTTGTTATGTTCCTTGTTTCTCTTGTTTATGTCTTTTCATTTGTTATTATTTATATTTTTAGTCAACCATAGAACCTTGTTTATTGTTATATGAAAAAGCCTGCTCAAAATTGAGCAGGCTTTTTTGGTTGTTTTTATTATTGTCTTTCCCTGTTTACCGCTCCAAGTTATAAACTTGAAGCTGCTTTTGGGTTCAAACAGAACACTTGCAACTACGGGGTTCTATTTGAACACTTGTGGGTGTGGGGGTTCGTGGGTTTAAGAATTGTTTCGGAATGTGTACGTCAAAAAATAATTAGTTTATATATCTTTTTATGTGTATTTTTGTGCGTATTACTTAATAATTACGCGGTTTATGACACTCGGAGAAAAAATTTCGATACTGAGAAAAAAAAATAATCTTTCTCAATTGGAACTGGCTAAAGAAATTGGCGTTTCCCGTGAATACGAATGTAACGACATTACGCCTACTGTTGATAGGGCTAAAAAAATGGCTCTAAGAGTTAAAGAAATTCCATTGCTTTCTGAAAAAGATATGGATAAAATACTTTCAATAGTAGATGCATTTATTAGAGACACCAAAGCCAAACAGTCATTCGGATTAGCAAAATAAAACGATTATGAAAAAAGCATTAATACTCTCAATATTATTATTTACATTTTTCGCTTGTGAATTTATAAAAGATAAAAAGGAAAGTCCTAGTAAGCAATCCAAAGGTTTTATTAGTAGAATACATAAATCAAGTTATGAGACTGATTGGTACAAGCTTCTGGGAGAAACTGACTTTGACAAACATACATTAGATATTAAAGATATTGACTGGGAAAAAGAATACAAGGAACAAACTAATAAAGAACAATATAATTACCCTATTATTGAAGTTCTAGACACAATAAACTATATATATTTATCTATTACAATATCCCCAGACAAACAAAACAACGATTATCAATTTTGTATTGGTTTAGGAGTACATCTTAAGCCTGTTGACCAGAAATCGGGAAATGATATTGGGCGTAAAGTAAAACTTTTTCTAACAAACTCAAGTAATATCAACGAAATAATCGAAGTTAATAGCCTTATGTTTAATAGAAAATACGAGATGTTAAAAGACAGATTAAAAACCTATACTTTCTTAGCAGAAATAGATGACCTTTATCAAAACATTCCTTAAACAGCAATTCTAATTTAAGTTATTTACAACCTTCATTCTTAAATTTTAGCACAAAAGCAACCTAATTTCCTTACACATAAAAATGCGTAAGGAAATTAGTATCAATATTGATTTTTACAATATATATCCATTATTATTATGGAGTTCCGCTCCCTGTTCCCGAAGACATATTTCCTAGTATCCCTATTAAAGCTCCCACATTAGAATTCACTATTTCTCCAGCAAATACAGCAGCTTTAGCATTGTCAATTCTAGCGTCTTTAGCTACCTGCTTCATATATGCTCCTTGCCCCTTATTTTTAAATGTACCAGGAGCGTATTTATATGTTTTCATTGCTAATGGCATATTTACTTTTGCTGGACTTACTGTAAAAACGTCTGGTCCCGGTGCCCAATTCATTGGCTGAGTAGTTTGATTTACTATTCGCTTACCCGCACAAATCAAAAAATTTTCAATTGTAGGATCTTGGATTGCTGTTTCCAATGCTCCACTTTCATCTGTGAGATCATTCCAAAATGTAAATAAAGGACTACTCCAATTACCATTCGCACTTTTCAGGGTGTTCATTGTTTCAAACAATAATCCATCATTAGGATTAGAAACATCTGTTGATGCACCGAATTTACCTCTCATGGCATTATTCCAAGAAGACGTATTATATCTAGCATTATAATAAGAATTATACTTGTGTTGGAATGCAAATTCATCCATGTCGCTTTCATACTCTTCAGGTACTGTTACAACATCATCTGACCCATCATCTGTCTCCATAATTAAATTTCCGTCTTCATCTTCATATTTAGTATCCAATGCTCCATTTGGGTCAATATTCCAAATAGGTTTATTACTAAACGCATGATAAGAAGACATCCAAGGTTTATCCACAGGATCAATATTCCATCGTCTCCCAATCCTAGTATCATACTCCCAAAACATAGCAGTAGTATGGCTCCCGGTCTGTCCGGTAATCTCATTGTCCATTTCTTGTCCGTTAAAGCCAAATCCGTACCCTCTCGTGTAAAACTGAGTATTGACAATGGTTTCAGAAAACGAGATGGTTAATTTTTGCATGGTTAAACTGTTATGAATCAAAGATAAGTATTTATTGCTGAATTTAAAAACCAAACAGGTTCATTTCTCTGGACCTGTTTGGTCTTATCATTACCCTAACGGATGAAAACGGTTGATAATTGCCCTTTGGTTTTTTACGTCTATTCTTTTGTACATTAAAACCGAACTGGGCCATTTTATTCCCGACAGGTCCATCACATCTTCAAGGGGCAGGTTTCTCTCATTCAACCAAAACGATATCACACTTTGCCGAATGCGTTTCGGATTAAGTACTTTGTCGGGAAATAGCTCTTTCATGGGTTCGATCATAGCATGAATGCCATCCACAGTCATCTGATCACCTGATTTTGTCACCAGCAGGTTTTTGACATTTTCCTTTGCCAGTTTTGATCTTTTTTCGGTTATATAATTTCTTATCTGCTCTGCCTGGTCGGGATGTAAATCAATGGTTCTGCGGTGAAGTTTCTTTGATGCTTTTATGTATATTGTATTATTGTCAAAATCAATGTTGCTTACATCAAGACTTATCAGTTCCTCACTTGTCAAGGCCTGAAATAAAAGAAATGAAATAATTACTTGGTTTCGTGCATCAAGATATTTATACCTGTTGAATCGTTTTTTAAGCATATTAAGCTCTTCCATTGTAAACAGCAGATGGGTCTGGACCTGGGCTTTTGATCTTTTAATATACAGCCCTCTGCAGGGATGGTCTTTTCTTTTGCCCATAAAAACAAGATAATCATAGTACTTTTTTATTGAAGCTAAAATCCTTATACGGTAGTCCTTTGTCAGGTTTTTATAAGCAAGTTTTTCGAGCAACCGCACAATGTCATCATATTTGTATTTTTCAGAGCCGGGATGTTGTTCAATAAATTTTTCAATTGAATAAAGGTACGATTCGGTGGTTTTAACCGTATGATACTGTCTGATGTATTGTCTTAATGATAATTTTTTCATGATCATGTTTTTAAAAAAGTAAGTGTTTGTTTCTTTTCCTTCTAATGGTATACAACTGGGTTGTATCAATTTCGCTGTGCCCGAGAAAATGCTGGACAAATTCAAATCCTGCCCCAGCTTCCAAAAGATGGGTTGCGATGGAGTGTCTTAAACAATGCAGGGTTATGTTTTTTTCAATCAGTTCAGTATTTTCTGTGCGGAAGATGATTGTTTTGAGAATATCGTTCAGCTTTGCCCCAGCAAGCCGGTGTCCGTTTCTGTTGAGAAAAAAGGCAGATTGATAACGTCTTTTTGCTTTTATCAGGTAGTTCCTTTCTTCGATCAAGTAATTTTTAAGGTCGCAAATTACAGTTTCACTTAGGGGCACCTCTCTTCTTTTCCCACCCTTTCCTTTTGAAACGATCATTATTCCCAGGTCAGTTTTTATGTCTGAAATATTTAAGCTTTCCATTTCATGCCTTCTCAAACCACACCCATAGCCAACTGAGACAACTGCCCTTTCAAGAAAAGAATGGGTACAACTGTACAACATGGTGATTTCATCAACCGATAAGGTGTTTCTTCTTTTCTTTTCTGCATTGTTGAATTTCTGAAAGAAAAACCCGGAATTGACATCGCCCGATTTAAGCATGTTTTCATAAAACAACGACAAAGCAAAATGATGGTTTTTTAAGCTGCTTTCACTTAAAATTCCATTTAATCTGGTTGGCCTGTTTGAAAGATATTGAAAATACCTTTGAACATCTGTGTTTTTAACTTTTTTAATAGACTTGATGTTGTTTTGTTCAAGCCATTTGAGAAATTCATTAACGTTATTGACGTAATTTACCTGTGCCCGGTAACCCCTGGTTACAATAAAAGACACATACTTTTTCAGCAGTTTTCTGAAACTGCTTTCAGCTAATTTTTGTTTCATTTCTATATGATTTAAAGTTGGTTGTCGCTACAGTGGTTTTTCCAGTGCTGGCGCGGAATCTAGTGGCCACCAGAATTATAATTTTTTGATTTGGCGATACAAGTCCTTTTTTAGTTTGTTTTTGAATTTTTCGGTGTCATCCCAAACAGCAATTTTGTACTTGAAACCTTTATTGGATGGGCCTGAGACAATATAAATGTATTCGTGGTTTATCAAAACAGACAAGTAGCGATTGACCATGGTTTTTGACAGGTTCAAATAGCAACGCACCTCACGCTGGGTGAATAAATACCCGGTCAATTTGTTTTTAATGATGTATGCTTTAAGTTTTTCAAAAAACTGCCGTGTTGACGAATCCAAATCGTCAACTTTTAGGAAAATACAATTGAAAAAGCTGTTAACTGCGGTAAGTAAATCTTCCTTTGTTGTTATCAGTCTGCTTTTCGAATCCTTTTTTCTCATGAATTGGTTCAGGATAGTGATATTGGCCACAAAGCAATTAAACTGATGGTTTAACCTTCTGGCCATTTTGATCCCTGATGGCAGGATTAATCTATTTGCGAATGGGTTAATAACATCATAGCTTTTAAGGTTTCTGACACAATTTCTCAGTAAGCATTTAATACTATCAGATTCCCCAGGGTCAAACTCTCCTGAAAATGAATCATTCTGATATTTTATGATCCTGTCGGTTTGATCATAACTTTCATCAACCCCGATAATTACCGATCTGCTCAGATTATCATAGAAAATCTCGGTCCTGGAGGTGGTAATGATGGATGAAAATTGAGCTGAGACTTGTTTGATTTTTGCGTTCAGAGTTCCGGTTTTGTCTTTAATGGCAAAGGATGAAGTAAGATTTCCTGAGGATTGCAATTCACGAAACGCCAGTTTGGCATTGAAATCAAGACTCTCAAAATCTTGAATCAGAATCAGTTTATTATTCAAGTCATCACTTTCAAAATAATAAAGAGCTTTACCGGTAATCCTTGTGAAGTTGAGGACATCCTCCTGCGGAATGCATTCCGCGACGGTATTGATAAGATGCGATTTTCCCGAACCAGATTCACCCTGAACAATAGAATGAATGTGATAATTTGTTTTGTAGCTCAATGCGATGACAAAAAGAGCAAAGCGGGCATTCTCTTCGCCAATAATACCACAATTTCCAAGTAGGCGGGTTATTTTTTCCGGTAAATCCTGTTCTTTAAGTAAATTAAATGCCAGGTTTTTTATTTTTCCGGTCATTTCATTTTTCCGGCAGGTCTTTAAAAACAAGGCCTCTTTCTCATAAATAGCTTCCCTGTGTACCTCAAGCCGGGTGGTCAATTCTTTAAAATCATCCCAAAGAAAATCAACATTAATATTTTCTTTCTCGGCAAGGTTATTCAAAAATATTTCAATATTGGAGGAATCAAACAGATCTAGTTTTGCCCTTGTTTTGTTCAACGAAGCCAGATTGAACACACAAATAGTGACCTTCATATTACTCAGGTCCATTGGCAACGTACCAAGTACCTCAATGGTCACATGTTTTCCGGTATATATTAATTTTTGCGGGTTTTTTGTAATAAGCTTCCCTGTTGAGTTTTCCTCACCTGTAAGCTGGTGATTTTTCCTTTTTTTCATAGTCATTTCTTTGGTGAGCCATGAAAGAAAAGGAATTGATTGTTATTTCATAATTTTTGGAGGGAAAGATGGGAAAGGGGTTAATTCAGTTTGCTGGAATATTATGAAAAGAAGATTGGTTACCAAACTTTGGTAAATCACATTATACTTATTGTTCAGAGAGAAGTTACAATCCCCAAACGTCCCCTTCCACCTTCACTTTGCGTCCATTGTTCTTGACAGAGATTTTCACGTTTTTCATAAACTCACCACCTTCAATTTTTTTAACGGCATTGTCCAGTGCCACTTCCAGTGCATCACCGGTTTTGCTTTTGCCTTTGGCAATCACGTATTTCGCCTTCAGGACATAATTGACTGAGCTTTCAACATTCCTGTTTGAGGCCATATTCAGGTCACCGATTCTGGTGTAACAAGATTGGCAGATAACGGCTGACAATGTAAAGACAATAATTTTTTTCATATAATTGAATTAATGCCCCCAATTCCAAAAAGCGGGTTATAAATGAAAAAGCGTGGAACTGTAGCTGATTGTATCTGAGGTTCTGGTAAACCCTGCACACAACAGCACAGCCCACGCCATAACGTGAGCATTGGTATTTCTTGTGTGCATGAGAATTTACCAGATTTCAGATACAAGAAATAAGCTAACGCTTCAATACTTTACTGTATCAAAAATACAGTATTTTTATCAAACATTTTACTATTCACCCGGAAAATCAGGCAGAATATCATCAAATTATAAATCAAAAACGGGGATGTCTGACTCCAAATTATTATCTTCCAGATCATCCTTCTGAGCTCTAAATTTTTTCCTCTGTAGGAATTTATCCAGGGTTGTCTTGTTAAAATAAAGTTTTTTACCTTCTGGTTTAAAAAATTCAATTCTGCGCTTGTGAGTTAATTTGTAGAGCTTGCTTTTACTGATTTTCAGATAATCAAGAGCTTCATTAAAATCAAACATTTCCTTCCCCGATATCCCATGATAAACGAGCAGTTTTTCGATTTTTTTCTGCTGATTTAGAATCTCGTCCAGTTTTTCATTAAGTTGTTTAAGAAAATTCTCCATAAATTTTTAGTTTAAAAGTTATAAATAATCACTAAATAAATGATCCTTAAAAATATATGGCAAAGGTACGGGGTCGTTTTTTCAAAGGAAAGAAAAAAATGTTTTTTAATCAATAAAGTATCTTAACACATTAAATATCAGCGGCTAGATAAAATAAATTTTCTTTTAGAAATTAACCAGTTTACCGGCAAATTCTCTTTTTACATCATCTTCAAAACTATCAAGGTAATTTTCTGTAACCTTGGTACTGCTTTGTCCGAGTTGTTCCCTGATCAACTCTGTTGATGCGCCCATACGTTTCATCATGGTGCTGAAAGTATGTCTGGCATAATAGGTGGTCATATCGGCTTTAATTTCAAGTTTGCCGGCTAATTTCCTGTTCCAGTAGTTGGTTGTTTTAATAAACTGGTGTATTTTCTTCTCAATAGTTTCGGGAGACATTTCTTTATCTATGATATTGAAAATATAATTCCCCGGTTCTTTTTCTTTATTGCCCCATTTAACAATTATGCCTTTTGCTTCCTCTAACAGGGGAATGACAATAGGCTGAACATCCAGTTTTTTGGTTCTTTTTGTCTTATTCCGAATAAAGAAAATCCTATCGTCGTTGATATCTCTCCATTTTAAATAAGCAATATCTTTAAAATTAATTCCGTTGCACAAATAGCTGAACACCCAAAAATCCTTTGCCTTGTCTGTGGAAGAAAAAGGAGTTGGACTGTAATTTAATAATTTCCTGAGGTCTTCTTTATTTAAAGCTTTTTTTATATTTCTGCTCGAAGGAATCTGGTACCTTTTTTTAATAAACGGATAATCATCTCTGGAAAATGCCTTTTTCTCAATAGCTTCGTTGATAATGGTCCTGAGAGGCCTGAGATAAAACCCGACTGTTGAAACAGATTTGCCCTTTTCAATCATCCATGCTTCATATTTTGAAAGAAACTCGGGGGTAATACAATCAAAGCTAACCTTAGGATTAAAAACCTGAAGAGACTTTAAACTGTCGTTATAATTTTGAGCAGTTTTTATCCGGCCTTCTGATTTAAGCTGATTTATATAATCATTATAAAAATCGGGAAGTGTGGATTTTTCCGATAACGGTTTATCAAAAAACCCTATTTCAAATTTCTCAAAAGAAAACCGACTCAGTGATTCAATGATCCGGACCGCTTTTTCTTCAAACCCATTGATTTTGATAAGCAGATCTTTATATTCCCCCCGTGGTTTTTCTCCCCTGATTTTGTCATACTCTTCTATAGTCAGGTCCAATCCTAGAGGAAAATATTTCTGTTTTCTTGCATACGTTAGCCTTAATTTCAACGGAAAACGCTTGTCAGATTTCGATCTTCTCGTATCTAAAATGATCTGTGTCAGTGGTTTCATATTAATGAGATATAAAATAAAATTTGCATACAATTTGCATACAAATCTAATCAAATTAAGCAAAATTGTAGCAAAAAAAAGAAATAAAATGAAAAACAAAACACATATGTATTTAATTATCAATTATATGATAATACATGAAAAATTGTGGAAAACAACGGCACCTGACTCATAATCAGGGGGTCCTTGGTTCAAGCCCGAGTGGGACCACTAGTAAAATTAAGCCTTTCAGAAATGAGGGGCTTTTTTTATTGGGTTCAGGGTTCAGGTATACCCACATTCTCCCAATGTATTATAAAAGCTCAGCTGGTTAGAGCATCCCGACACTCTGTGTCGGGAGGGTCCTTGGTTCACCCCGATAGCTATCGGGGCCGAGTGGGACCACTTTTTAGGAAACTAAAATGTATCAAAATCCTTTAAGTCATATGATTTAGAGGATTTTGTGTTTTTAGGGTATACCAAAATATATCATTAAAAACCATAATCCAGGTGGCCAATTCGGTGGCCATAAATTTTTTCAGGTGTCCATTTTTTTGACAGGTTAAGTTATTATCTACTCGAATGGCACTTTGACTTTCCTTTTTTTGCAATTTACCACTTCGGTATTACAATTTTATTATGAATTTATTCCTGTAAATTAAAAATATATTTGTAAATTTACAGGAAAAAAGATATGTATTTCACCAGAAATCTCAACGAAGAAATTTTAAAGCATTTAAATCACTTCCCTGTAGTTGTTATTCTTGGAGCAAGGCAGGTCGGAAAAACAAGTCTTGCAAAGAAGCTAATGGAATCGATTGAAAAAGAATGCCTTTATCTTGATCTTGAACTTGACAGCGATATAAATCGTTTGTCGGAACCTGAACTGTTTTTTAAACTTAATAAAGACAAGTGCATTATCCTGGACGAAGTTCAAAGAATGCCAGAACTTTTTCCGCTTCTTAGGGGAATAATTGACCAGGACAGAAAGCCGGGAAGATTTGTTTTATTGGGATCGGCAAATACGCACTTGTTAAAACTGAGTTCTGAGTCACTGGCCGGGAGGGTTTCTTATGCTGAATTGACTGGGTTTTTGCAAAATGAAATATCCGGGAAATACAACATAAACGATTTATGGCTCAAAGGAGGTTTCCCCGAAGCTTTTTTTATAAAAGAAAATGATATCCGACATGTTTGGTATAATTCATTTATTAAAACGGTGACCGAAAGAGACCTGCCTCAACTGGGTTTAAAGATTTCTTCAAAAACTGTAATAAGATTTATCAGGATGATTTCATCCAATCAGGGAGGATTAACAAATAAAAGCAATTTGTCAAAATCACTAGGCATTTCAAACGCTCAGGTAAATGAAATACTTGATTATCTGGAAGCAGTTTTTTTAATAAGAATTCTTGAACCATATCATGTAAATATTGGAAAAAGACTAACAAAATCGCCAAAAATATACATCAGGGACAGTGGACTAATGCACTTTTTAAATGGCATTCATGATTTAAATACATTATTGGGAAATCATCTGGTCGGAAATTCATGGGAAGGTTTTTGTATAGAGCAAATAATCGGAGCAATTGGTGATCAATATTCCTGTTATTTTTTTCGGACACAGGATCAAGCTGAAAGCGACTTAATCATTTGCAAAGGTGACAAGCCCCTTTATTGCATTGAAATAAAATTAACATTAAACCCACAAAGAAGCAGAAGTTTTTCTTCTGTTATTAATGATTTGAAAACAAAAAATAATTTTGTAATAATTCCTGAATGTGACTCGGAGTATCCATTAACTGACAAAATCTTGGTCACTGATTTAAAATCGTTCATTAGTAAGTTTCAATAATGTTTTCGGCTTTCCACCTTTGCAGATGCTTTAGCATACCGAAACTGATTAAGTCGCTTGGAGTGGAATTTTAAAAAAGGATGATGGTGCAGGAAAGGTTGGGGATGGCGGAGGGGGAGTTGGAACAACACATTGAATCATTGCACATATACAATCAAAACAAGCACATATACAATTATTTTGACTTTGTATGATAAATGTTAGATAAAATAAGAAAATCTTAATTAAATTGCATTGATAATAAAGAAAATCAATGAAGACAAAGTGCATTTTAATTTTAGTATTGTCATTAACTTTTCATTTTGGATTTACTCAATCATTGCAAGAGTTGGACAGTTTACTAAAGGTTCTTCCAAATGACAAAGAAGACACGATTAAGGTAAGACATTTGATTTTTATTTCTGAAGACTATTGTCTCATTGATTTTGAAAAATCCCTGGAATATGCAAAAAAAGCATTGGAATTGTCCAAAAAAATAAAATGGCAAAAAGGAATGGCATCCTCATATTTTAGAATTGCCCATGCCAATTTCAGCTTAGGGAATTACAAAATGGGACTGGAATACAAGTTGAAAGAATTAAAAAAATGGAAAATGCTGGACTATAAACTGGGAATTTGTAGTTCAATGGGTGAAATAGGAATATACTACAGTGAATTAGGCGATAATAAAAAAGCTATGGAATATTATATATATTCATTAAAATTGGCTGAAAAATTAAAATACAGGCAGTTAATAATGAGAAACTTGTGCAATATAGCTGCAATTTATGAAGATGAGGATGATTACGAAAATGCAATGTTATATTATAAAAAATCTTTAAAAATATCTGAAATTGATAAAGATTCCTTGATGATTGCTAACAACCAAACAAATATTGGGAATTTGTATTCTGATAAAGGAAACTTTCAAAAAGCGCTCAGTTCATTATCCATAGCAAGAGAAATTTATAAGAATTTCAATGACATGAACCATTATGCAATTGCTTCTGCAAATATTGGTTATGTGTATATGAAACAAGGTGATATTGAAGAAAAACAAGGTGATTTTAAAAAAAGTAAAGAAAAGAAAAAGGAGGCGTTAAAATATTTCGAGGAAGCACTATCAATAACCGAGAATCTGGGCAGTGATCACTATATGACATCAATTAACGGGAATATTGGGGCAATTTATATTAATGAAAAAAAATATGACATTGCTGAAAAATACTTGATAAAAGCTCTTGTAAAAGCCAGGGAAAGGGGGTTGACAAATGAAATATATAGTAACTATCAGAGATTAAGTAAACTGTACAAGGAAAAGAAAGATTTTTCAAAAGCACTGGAATATTATGAAATGTATACTGTAAAGAAGGACAGTGTCTATAATGAAGAAAAATATAAAGCTGTTTCAGAATTAAAAATAAAATATGAAGTTGAAAAAAAAGAAGACAGAAACATTGAGCTGGAAAAACAGAATGACTTACAAAATCAAATTCTGGAAAAGAATTATTACATTAAAATTGGTTTGGGAATTATAATAGTTTTTCTATTTTTCTTTTTATTGATCTTGTTTTATCTCAATAGACTTAAGGCACATAAAATAACATCTGTTTTTAAACAAAAGTTGTTGAGATTGCAAATGAACCCTCATTTTTTGTTTAATTCATTAGCAAATATTGAGAGTTTCATATACGAACATCAACCAAAGGAAGCAGGAGAATATTTAACGAAGTTTTCAAGGTTAATCCGAAATATTCTTGAAAATTCGGAATCTGAATTTATTACTCTGGATAAAGAGATTGAAACTTTGGAATGTTATTTGGCTTTGGAAAAGCTCAGGTTAAACGATAATTTGGAATATACAATAACCATTGAGGATAATTTGAAAACCGATCAAACAAATTTCCCGCCGATGCTGGCACAGCCTTTTATTGAAAATGCAATTGAGCACGGGTTTAAGGGAGGTGAAAAATTCGGAAAAATAGAGATTAGTTTTTCAAGAAAAAAAGATAACATTATTTTCGAAATTAAAGACAATGGCGTTGGAATTAACAGTTCAATTAAAAAAGAAGAAAAGAAGAAAAATTCTAAACCATTGGCTATGCAAATAACAAAAGAGAGAATTTTTCTTTTAAATAAATCGAGAAAGAAAAAAACAACTTTTGTTGTAAATGATTTATTGGACAATTCAGAAAACAAACATGGAACGCATGTAATATTTTCTATACCTATTGTTTAAAAGAAATTGTTGTGATGAAAAAATTAAAAATACTAATTGTTGATGATGAAAAGAGAATCAGGGATACAATTAAAAAAGTAATTGAGTATCATTATCCAGAAGCTGAAATTATTGGGGAAGCAAATAATGTACAAACAGCTATTGTTTCAGTTAATGAATTAAAACCTGAGGTTGTCTTGCTTGATATTAAAATGCCCGGAGAATCAGGGTTTGATCTCTTAAGACACTATAAGCCATTACCTTTCAAGGTAATCTTTGTCACTGCTTTTAATAATTTTGCTATTCAGGCATTTAAATACAGTGCGATTGATTACCTGTTAAAGCCGATTATTCCAAATGAATTGGTTGATGCATTAAACAGGGCCAGACAACAAATTAACAATGAAGATTACAATTCAAAGCTATCCACATTATTAAGTAATTTTGAAAATAAGCATGAAGTAAAAAGTACCATTGTAATTAACAGCAGGGATAAAATTCACGTGATAAAAAACGAGGATATTATCAGATGTGAAGCAGATGGTAATTATACACGTTTTTATTTGGTAGACAACAATCCAATTTTAGCATCAAAACAGCTTAAAGAATATGACGATATTTTGTCTGAATCAGGGTTTTTCAGGGTTCATAATTCGCATTTGGTAAATCTGAAGTATCTGGTAAGAGTTGACAAAAAAGAGGGTGGATATATTATTATGAAGGATGGGTCTGAAATACCGGTATCTACAAGAAAATATAAAGATCTTCTTAATGTAATCAGTAAGCTGTAGTTAAATATAAAAAGACAGAGAAATGACTAGAGAACTAACAGAAAAAGACCGAAAAGTTTTAAAAGATGAAAAACGCATTGGTTTTGTGTTTGCAGGACTTATATTGAGTTTTGGAGGACTTTTAAACCTGTGTTACTTTGTTTGGAACAAGTCAGAACAAGAATATTTAATGATTGGAATTATTGACCTTGGAGTATTTTTTTTAGCATATTTAATTTGCAATAGGATAAATTTAAAAGTAAATCGAGACTTAAAAGTCAATATTAAAGAAATTCTTAAAAGAAAAGTTGAGGAAAAAAATGAGGAAAAATCATATGAAGCAGGCAGCGGAGCCTTGTATATTCCAATATTAGGATGGTTATTTCCGAAATTGTGGGGACAAAAAATGAGAGAAACAAAAAAATATTTAATTTTTACAGCTGACAAAAAATACGAAGTGGACAAAGATATATATGATGACTTAAAAAAAGACACTGACTTTTATATACATTTTGCAAAACATAGTGAGACAGTTTTAAGCTTTTCGAAAGATGAATAAATGCCAGACTATGACAGTCGGTATATTTTATACCAACGGAATTCCTGTCGGAAAATAATTACATTATCTAATACAGATATACATAAAAACATGGCACTTATACATTCAGAAAAAATGTATGAGATTTATTTAATACTTTTACTTTGATTATCAGTACAAATAAATACAATCGATCATGAAAGCTATACTTGTTTTATTACTTGTCGTTTTTGCACAAGGGGCATTTTCACAAACTAATATTTGGGAACAGATGAGTGATTTCGGCGGTGGGCCAAGGGCTTCTGCTGTTGGTTTTTCTATAGGACCAAAAGGTTATATTTTAACTGGAGGAAGTAATACTGAGGTTACAAATGATTTGTGGGAGTATGATACTTTAACCAATAATTGGACTCAGAAAACATCATTTCCGGGTAATCCGAGGGAATCTGCTGTTGCTTTTTCTATTGGAGATAAAGGATATATTGGAACAGGAATGGACTGGAGTGGTAATTTTTATACAGATTTCTGGGAATATGACCCATTAACTGACACTTGGACTCAAAAGGCAGATTTTAGTGGCGGGGCGCGTTATGGAGCAGTTGGTTTTTCTGCTAATGGAAATGGATACATTGGTGCAGGAACTAACGGAACATCTAAAAATGATTTTTGGGAATATGATCCTGCATTAAACACATGGAGTACAATAACAAGTTTGCCGGCACTTGCAAGATATGGAGCTTTTGCGTTTTCTATTAATGAAAAGGGTTATATTGGTGGTGGTATAGGAAGCACAGGTGTTCTAAATGATTTTTGGGAATATAATCCGGTTTTAAATACATGGACTCAAAAGGCAGATGTTGTGGCCCCCTCTGCTTCTTATGCATCGAGTTTCTCAATTGGATCGACAGGGTTTGTCCATACTTTTTCGGGAAGCAATTTTGGAAAATACGAGCAGGCCTCAAATATTTGGTTAATGATAGCAGATCTTGAGATATCAAGAAACAGAGCGGTTGGGTTTTCAATTGGTGATTATGGTTATATTGGCACCGGACAAAATGGTTCAGGCAGAAGGGCTGATTTTTGGAGATACACTCCTTGTTCTGATTATTCTGTGGCAACCATAACTATTGATGGGCCAACTGAATTTTGTGAAGGAGGTTCTGTTGTTTTAACTGCAAGCGAAGGGGTTAGTTATATGTGGTGGAACAGCGAAACTACACAAAGCATCACTGTTACAAATTCGGGCATGTACGCTGTAATAATTACAGATTCATGCGGAGTAGCCACTTCTGAGCCGGTTGAAATAACCGTTTTTCCTGCTCCTGCTGTTCCGGAAATAACACAATTTGATTCACTCCTGACTTCAAGTGCCGCGGAAGGTAATCAATGGTTTTTTGAAGGGGAGATTATCGTCGGTGCAAATGGTCAGGATTTGGTTGCAACATTGATTGGTGCTTATTCGGTAGAAGTAACCAATTTGGATGGTTGTACCAGTTCTGCATCTTTTGATTATAACGGAAACCCAAATTATCAGGCAGTACCGGTTTGTTTGGTTACTGTAGATTCATTATCAGAAAACAATATAGTAGTTTGGGATAAATCACTTACTCCAGCAGTTGATACATTTGTCATTTTAAGGGAAACATCCACTGATGTTTATCAGCCAATTGGGAAAGTTCCTTACGATTCACTCAGCCAGTATATTGATACAGTCAGGACATTATATTTTCCAAATACAGGAGACCCCAATTCTGGAACTTATCGCTATAAAATGCAGTGTATAGACTCATATGGCGTATATAGTCCGCTTAGTGCATATCATAATACTTTGTTCTTATATGACGATGCTGGCGTATTTACTTTGTTGCAAAAATATGAAATTGAAGGTGGTGAAAATCCGGTTTCAAGTTATGTTTTAATGCGTGATGATTTGAGCAATGGAAACTGGCATGAAGTAGGCAGTGTAGCTGGCACACAAAATTTTATTATAGACCCAGATTATTCAGTTTATTTAAGCACTTCATCCTGGAGGGTTAAAACTATCTGGTCAATTAACTGTACCCCGGAGTATAAGACTCCAGGTGATTACAATACTTCATTATCCAATATCTACAATTATGCTACAAGTAGTTTTACGGAGTTAGAAAAACCGGGAAATCTTGAGATTTTCCCGAACCCTTTCTCAAATGAGACAGTAATTAAATTGAAGGATAACACAGAAGGAGCAACACTCGTTATTTATAATTCAGTTGGAACTCAAGTTAGAAAATTAGAAGCTGTTTCAGGAAAAGACATCAAATTAAACAGGGATAATTTAGTTGACGGAATATATTTGATCAGATTGTCTGAAGGAAATAGGTTAATTGCTTCAGGTAAAATAATTATAGAATAAAATCAATTATTGTTTTCGTTTAAAAAGAAATAGATTTTATCAACCTGCCAAGGCAACAAAAGTTTCCGGTTATTCAGTTTTAGATCGTTTTTTATGGGTTTAATCCACCGGCGAAGGGTGTTGATGTGGATTCCGTATTCCGAAGCAATCTGCGAAAGTGTTTTTACTGTTTTTTCCATGGAAACAAGTACTGATTATCAAATGCAATTTACGGAATATAAATGAAGTTTTAAAATTTTATTTATTGATTATCAGGGCAATAAAACAGGGTGGTTGAGAAATTTTCATGTCAAAATATAGCAAATCACATTAAAATGTATTAAATTTGTAGTGTAAAATAGCAAAAAATAAAACTGGTGGCCAATTCGGTGGCCAGTAAAAAATTTGCTCACCCAATTCTTTGAAATACAGGATTTTGCAAAAATATTGGTGCTCCGAGTGGGACCACTAGTAAAATTAAGCCTTTCAGAAATGAGGGGCTTTTTTGTTTTTAGGATTTGCATACAAATTTACATACATCTATCGTTGTTTAAAACTTTAATTAAATTCATCCTGACAAGTATATGAAAAATAATAGTCCTTTTTGTTGCTAAAAGAACCTAAAAAAGGTACGTTTGTCTCATAAAACATCTTGAAATGAAAAATGAAATGAAAATTGCCACATGGATTGAATTGCTCCAATCAAAAGGAAAATTATCTTTTTCAGTAGATAAACTTCGAGTAGATTTGATAGATTACACTCCCGTGGCAATTAAAAGATCATTGCAAAGATTGTCAGAAAAGGGTAAAATCAAATCAATATATAAAGGGTATTATATAATCATCCCTCCACAATATTCAGTAATGAGAATTCTTCCTCCTGCTTTGTTTATTGACAATCTAATGAAATATTTAAAAAGAGATTATTATGTTGGCCTATTAACAGCGGCGGCCTATCACGGGGCAGCGCATCAGCAGCCACAGGAATTTTTTGTGGTTACAGATTATCCTAGAATAAAAAGTACAATTAAAAACGGAGTAAAGCTTAATTATTTAAGTATAAATAAATTACCCACTGAATTAATTGAAAAGAAAAAGACTGAAACGGGATATATAAATATTTCCAATCCCGCATTGACAGCGGCAGATTTAATTCAGTATGAAGATAAAACAGGTGGAATAAACAGGGCTGCAACCATTATATCTGAATTAGTGGATGAACTAAGACCAGAGCATTTTTGCAAAAATCTGATTTCCCATGTTCAGGGAAGAACATTGCAAAGGCTTGGTTATATCCTTGAGTATGCGTGTGAGAACAGGGAGTTATCGGATGCGCTTTTTTTGCAGGTGGGCGAAAATAAAATGTACAGAATACCCCTGAAACCAAGTAAAGAGGTAAAGGGGTTTTCTTCAAAAAACAGATGGAACATAATTGAAAACTTAAAGATTGAAATTGACGAATGATACCACAGGCGTATATTACAGAATGGAGTCATGAAGTTCCATGGAAGAGCAATGAACAAGTTGAACAGGATTTGGTAATTTGTCGTGCCCTGATTCATCTGTTTTCTGATGAATGGCTGGCATCAAGCCTCGCATTTCGTGGCGGAACGGCTTTGCATAAACTCTACCTGAGCCCTCAGGCCAGATATTCTGAGGACATAGATCTGGTGCAAATTAGAAAGGAACCAATTAAAGAAACGATTCAAAGAATTCAGGAAGCTCTATCGTTCCTTGGTGAATCTTCTGTTAAGCCAAAGAAAAACGGGAACCAGATTTTCTATAAGTTTGATTCAGAGTTTCCTCCGGTTCAAAAGTTAAGGTTAAAAATTGAAACAAACACTAGAGAACATTTTACAGTAATGGGATTCCATAAAACATCATTTAAACTTGAATCTTCATGGCATTCAGGATGTTGTGAGATAAACACCTACAATTTGGAGGAATTGCTTGGAACTAAATTAAGGGCATTGTATCAAAGGAGAAAAGGGCGTGATTTGTTTGATCTTTATATTGCATTGATGAGGAAGCCCGAATTGAATACAAATGCAATAATTGAATCATACAAAGAATACATGAACCGGTCGGTTGACAAACCACCAACACAGAAACAGTTTTTATTGAACATGGAGGAGAAGATCATTGATAGTGAGTTTCTGGGCGACACTAAAGCGCTTTTAAGACACGGAATTGATTATGATCCGGAAAATGCTTATGAACTTATAAAAAGCGAGCTTATTGAAAAAATCATTTGATGTTGTTGCTGGTAAAGTGCAATCTTTGTTTTTTAGCATTCCGAAACTGATTAAGTCGCTTGGAATGGAATTTTAAAAAAAGGGATTGGTGCGGGAAACTTTGGGGATGGCGGACGGGGAGGTGAGAAATATTCCTAATGCTTTGATTGTTATTTGGTTATTTTATTGTAATATTGGTTAATGTTACAGGTAGTTATTAAAACAATTCAAGAAAACCTGAAGTTTAAAGAAAGGTTAAAGTTCATTTTTTTGGTTTGATATTTGTGATTAAATTAGTTGTGAAAACGATAGAAAAATTTTTACTTTTATTGTTGTTGGCCAATTGTATTCATTTAAGGACGCTGGCACAATGTGATTCTGTTGTTACAAGTTTTAAGAAAACTGGTCCGATAATAGATTTTGAAAGTATTGCGCTCGATTTGGGATCAGTTTCTTGCGACAGTGTATATAGGGGTAAATTTATTTTTAAAAATGTTGGGGATGATACTCTAATTGTTTATTCAGTAAAAAACACAGGTGGCAATCTGATAGAGGATTTTGATTACAAGCCTGTGCTCCCCGGATGGCAATCTGAAATAAGGTTTTACATTTATACCAGAGGAAAAAAAGGAGAATTCACAAAAGCATTGACCGTAAAAAGCAATTGTGTGAATACTCCATGTATCGTTTTAAATGTTTCTGGCATCTATAAAGAAAGCTCAATATTAAATGGTTCGAAACAACAAAATGAAAAATGAAAAAGCCATTAATGATATTTTTTCTAACCTTTCTAATGTACAACAGCTTTTCTCAAAAGGTTACTTTTTATGTCATAGATGTTAAAAACTACGATCAATGGATTTATTCCAATAAAACAGATAAGTCTTTATTAATAAATGATGCCGTTTTGAAGTATAATAATGGGAATGTTTATTATGATTCTGTTTCTAAAACCTACAGTATTGACAATGAAATTACAGATTCTTGTATACTTTTTATAGATCACCCTAATTATAAAAACAAAAAGGTTCATCTTTTCCTATATAAAAGTCTTATTGATATTTCAATCGTTTTAGGAAATAGAGATTATGAGTATTTGTATAGTGATTTATTACCCTTCAAACCTATAAACGACTTAATTATCATTGATTGCATACAACCACTAAATGATAAACAAAAATTTCTAATTGACAGCCTCAATTTAATAATTGTAGATTCATTATATCAGGGATATTCAGGTTGCTACTATTATTTAAAAAAAATGAATAATAAAATATTTGACAGGGTTGGTTGTCAATCTATAAAGAATTTACGAGAAAGTGGCTTGTTTAATGTTGTCGGAGTAACTTATAAGGAAACAATAATATTAACTAATCAGGCTGTAATAACATTAAGAAATTCGATGGAAATTGATAGTTTAAAAGTTCATTTAAAAGAAATAAATTATATAGATTATATTTTTAAATCCAATAGTCCATATAGTTATGAAATTGTTTTTGATACATCCATTGGGTATGGAATAATTGATGAAATAAATAAGTTATTTGAGATTGAAAATATAGTTTATGTAGTTGTAAATTTTAATAGGTTATTAAAGTTAGACTAAGTTATATTAAAAAGTTTCAGTGTTTGATAAATATATACCACTTGTAACTGTTAATGCTAATGATTTGTTAATAAGATAATTAAATTTTTATTCCCTTTTTTATTTGCATATTTTTAGTTTGAATAAAATCAACATAAATGCCGAAAATGAAAAAGACTGGCCTACAAATAATTCTTGTTTTCATAGTGGTTTCATCATTTTCACAGCTTGTATTTCAACCTGTAAATAAAGAATTTGATTTTGGCGTTATTAGTGATTTTAAAAACAAAAAAGCCGTAATCAATTTTGTAAATAAATCATCAAATCCTGTTTGTCTGGATAGTTTAAGTATCTATCCAATGACATTAGTGTGTGATAATAGTTTCAGTTCAATAAAAGAAATTGAGGCCAATAAAATTATTATGCCCGATGACACATTGAAAGTTAAAATAACCATTGAGAATGTAACAACCCGGCATTTTCAGGAAAATATACATATAAGGAAAAATAAGGAATTTTTGGGATTTGCATCAGTAAAAGGGGCCTATTATAAAGAAGGAAAATATCCAATTATACATTTTGATACCACAGAATATTATTTTGATACAGTATATAATAATCCCGGAGTTCTTGAAGGATGCTTTAAGTTTAAAAATATTGGGACAGACACCTTAGTAATTGATTGGGCTCTAGGCAGTGGAGATATTGTTGGATATTTTAAAGAAAAAACACCTCCCGGAGAAGATGGTGAAATAAATTTTAAATGGATTATTTCAGGCAAGTATGGAAGAATAAGAAGATCGTTTAGGGTAAAAAGCAATTGTTTTGAGAATCCATGCAAATATGTTTTTGTTAATTGTTATATAGTTCCAAAAAATTAAGTTTCAATTCTGAATCATAAATAATCACTCTCTGAATATCTTGGTTTACCTACTGTCTAGAAAATTATTGATTATTTCCACCTGCCAAGGCAATAAAAGTTTCCGATTATTCAGTTTCAGGTCGTTTTTAATGGGTTTAATCCACCGGCGGAGGATGTTGATGTGGATTCCGTATTCAGAAGCAATCTGCGAAAGCGTTTTACTGTTTCTCTTCCTCAACACCCCAATCCTGCTCAATTCAATATTATTACTCCGCAGGTTTGAACACAGCTTATAAAATTTAGCCAAACCTACTGTTCCACCCCAAACATTTTCAGATTATCAATTGAAAGCTGTTCCTTAACGTACAGGTTCCATTTTTTTAGTCCCTTCGGATTTTTTCCCATCTGCACTTCTTTTAAATACAATGAGGTGACTTTATCCATGTTTTCGAGGGCCGATTTGTATTTTGATTCTATTTCTTTCAGAGAAAGGTTTTTGCCGGTAAGCTCCTTTTCAAGTTTTCTTCGTTCTATCTCACAAATATCGAAAAAGAGATTTAAAAAAACTTTTGTGAATTCATCTTCTGGAAAATGATAATAGGTTTTAAATCCGTCGAAAACCGTGTAAGTTTTGCATAAAAGGGAATCACCGACTTTAGTAACATCAAGCAGGATCTGGACTTTGATATTATATAAATCAGACGGAATGTGTCTGTTGATTTCCTCTTTTGTATAGGGTTTGTTGTTTTCGTTCTCTTTATGAAGGACTATTCTTTTGTCGGCTGACCAAAAACTCATGCTGTATTCGAAATGGGCCTGATTTGAATTTACCCTGAAATCATAACCGTAATTTTTGTCGTAATAATTATAGAGCTTTCCGTTTTTGACAAAATATTCTACCATTTTTTTCTGATCTGTATTCAACAGGACAGCTGAATTATTGTTCCAGAAATCTTCATTGAAGGGTATCAGGGATATTTTCTTGTAATCTGAAAAATTATTGTCGTATTCAAAATAGGGGAGAATAAAAGTGCTGTCGTACTCATAAAAATACATCAGGACCTTTGTGGATATTTCTCGAACGGATATTTTTGGTTTTAAAACCGTTAGTGAATCCCTGATGCTTTTATAAACAAAGGAGTAGTTGAAATTTATGTAATCGGGAACCATGGTTTTTTTGTGCATCGTATAATTATTGCTGATGCTCATTGATATTTCTTTAAGTGTATCGCTGTTGAGGAATGGAAGAAAGGGATGGATGGATGCATTTTCAATATTCAAATTTATTTTAAGCAGGTTGAAGCTTTTTGTTTCAAGCCATATATCGCCCGAAAAACAATCGCCGCTTTTATTTTTAGGGGTAAATGTGATCACATAAACCGAATCATAAAAGCTTTTCACTTCCATTTCAAATAATTCCTTCATTTTGTTTTTTCCCAGGTGGAGCGGATTGGCAGGAAAATAACCATTGTCTGATGTCAGTTTCATTTCCACTATTGCCTTTGAGGTATTGAGCGAGATAAAATAATTTTCATCAACAGAGGAATGGCCAACCCTCCCGTTCCTGAAATTCAGCGATGAAAGGTCAACTCCGTTAAAGGCAGCATTATAATAACATTCAAGCATCTCAATAGGAAATGCTCCGGAATGAACTTCAAGTCCGTAGTAAGCTTTTGATGTATTTACAGTCTGGTTTGACATTAGCTTTTTTCGGCATTTTACCACAAAATCATAGAGGTAATCATTATCGGGCCGCACTGTTACTTCTTTTAAAATCATGTCCTTCGGTACCAGATATACAGTACCCGATTTAACCAGTTCCGATGCCCTGACCTTTTGGGGCTGATATCCCAGATAAGAAAAAACCACAACATCCTTTTCGGGATCGGCCGATATTCTGGCTTCACCGTTTATGTTGGTCATGGTTCCCTTTGTGCTCCCCTCAACCACTATGTTGCAGTAAGGCAGCGGCTCTTTTGAGTTTTTGTCTTTAACTGTAATATCAAGCGACTTTTGAGAACAAACCGTTCCGAAAAAGAAAATAAACACCAATTGAAAAATTGTTTTCATTGCTCAAAATTAAATAATTTATGCGGGGAATAAAGAGAGGTAAAGATAATGAAAAACATTCGTCAAAAATTATGCCGAAGTGGAATTTGATCAAATTATCGATAAGTATTTCCCGATCTTTTTATCCTGCGGTTGGCATCATTGCTCAGCCATCATTTTAAATATGTTTTTTGGTTTAGATATTTATTTTAGGTAGTATTGTAATACAAAAATCATAAATTTGAACATAGGTCATTATATATTTTGTCAGGTTTATGATGATATATATGAGTTAGCGGTAAGCGTCAGAACCCCATTGTAAAAAAGATGCTGAAATACTTGCAAAATGATAACTTATAAGTTAACTTTGCGTAATGGATGCAAATAGAATAATCATTTTTCACGGACACTATTTCGTTGACTTCTATGTGAAGCAAAATGAAAAAGTGCAGGAAAAAATCGAATACGTTTTCAGAATTATTCGAAATGTTCAGAATGTACCGAAAAAATTTCTTGAGCATTTGAAAGGGACTGACGGACTTTATGAAATCAGAATAGAGTTTGAAAGCAATATTTATAGAATATTTTGTTGTTTTGACAAGGGCAATTTAGTTGTATTGTTTAATGCATTTCATAAAAAGTCCCAGAAGACACCTAAGAAAGAAATCGAATTAGTGCTGAAATTGAAGAACGAATATTTTAACTCAAAAGAAAAAAAGTCATGAAAAAAGAAAAAATAAAAAATGCTACAACCTTTGATGAGTTGTTAGACATTAAATACGGAAAAATCGGAACTGAAAAACGAGATGTTTTTGAAGAAAAAGCACAGTATTTTGTTATCAGTGAAATGCTGAAAGAAGCAAGAAAAGAAGCAAAAATGACACAGGAGCAGCTTGCTGAAAAAGTCGGAACAAAGAAAAGCTATATTTCAAGACTTGAAAATGGTAAATGTGATATTCAACTTTCGACTCTATACAGAATATTCGAATTCGGACTTGGAAAACGAATAAGCCTAATGATTGGATAAAACGCCTAACAGCTAACAGCGTGTTAATTTTTTTGGGCGCCCGTCGGTTTGGAAAGCTCGCTACAATTAATTAGCTTTACTGCAGGCGAATGGTTAAGCGGTTTTTAAGCCCAAACAGAACCAACACGCGGAACGTCCAAGCCAAATTAATAATCAACCCTAATTAAATTTAAAAATAACTTTCGTATTATTTATAGTTATTATAATTTTAGAATATTTTCTATTAATATTTTAATAGTTAAATATTTTTTCTTTCCTAATGACTCAGGATGGACGATGGAAAATATCTCCAGCCTATGACATTTGTTTTTCGTATAGTCCCGGTGGAAATTGGACCAACGTTCATCAATCATCAATTAATGGCAAGTACGATAACTTCACAAAAGACGACCTGCTTGAGTTTGCCAAATCATTTGGAATCAAAAAAGCAAATGATATTTTACAAGAGGTTATCCTTGCAGTAAGCCAATGGAATAAAATAGCAACGGAATTGGAGATTCCTAAAGAGAAAATAAAAAACATTAATAAACATTTGAGAATTAATAATTTCATTTAAACTAAAAAATCAGCTGCTTTTAGTGGTTTGTGAGGCTTTGGTCCTCAGAGTTTATTTACAAACCACCCTGTAACCCTTGCCTTTAAGAGTGAGAATTTCTATTCCGGGTTCAGCCGACAGATATCCTCTTATCTTGCGTATATAAACATCAAGGTTGCGCGAATTGAAAAAGGAATCGTCGCCCCAGATGGTCTTTAAAATGGTTTTTCGCTCAACACATTCGTTGATTCCTGAAATCAACATGGTGAGGATTTCTGATTCTCTTGAAGACAGCTTGATCACCTCGCCGGGCACATGAAGTTCCATTATATCCGGTTTAAAAACAACTTTTCCAAGGGCAATATCACCTGATATTTTTGTTTCTCCATGACTGGTGTGTTTGGCCAGCTTTAACTGGTTGTTGATGCGCACAATCAGTTCCTTAACACTGAATGGTTTTCTGATGTAATCGGTGCCTCCCGAATTAAAACCGGTGATGATATCTTCGGTCTCAACTTTTGCCGTAAGAAAAATGACGGGTAAATGTGGATAGGCACCTTTAATTTGTTTTCCCAGCGTAAAACCATTAACATTGGGCAGCATCACATCCAGCACACAAATATCGGGTTTTGTGGTGCCAACCATGGAGATAACTTTTGCACCATCAGCCACCAGATACACTTCAAAGCCCTGACTTTCCAGTGTCTCCCTTACTATTTTCCCGAGAAAGGGTTCGTCTTCAACATATAATATTCTGGTTTTCATGGCTTATCAGGAAAATATAGTAATAACTCGCATCCGCCCTCTTTCAGGTTGCGCGCGGTGAGCGTGGCATTGTGTTGTTTTGCAACTACCTGCGCGTAATAAAGTCCCAGACCATGACCTTTAACATTGTGGGTGTTGCCCTGTGGAACCCTGAAAAACTTCTCGAAGATTTTTTTCAGGTATTCATCGGGAATTCCGGGTCCGTTATCTGCTACCGACAAAACGATACCTGATTTTTCTCTTTTAACCGAAATCCTTATCAGGGGTTTTTCACCCGAATATTTTACGGCATTATCTGTCAGATTCACCAGAACACCCCTGAGATGCAGCGGATCAGCCATAATTTCTGGAAGGTTTTCTTCAAGAAAGGTTTCAACCACGGCACCCGATTTTTCAAGTTGCCAGTGTATTGAATCCAGCGTTTCGGTTACCAACCGGTTCAAATCAGTCTTTTCAAGTCTTACAATATTCCTGCCCTCCTCCAGTGCCGTGGCGTTGAGTATCTTTGCCACAAGGTCGTCGAGGCGGTTCATTTCCTGTAATGACATGCTCAGGTATTCGTTGACCACCTCAGGATTGTTTTTCATGTCGAAATCTTTCAGCGCTTCCAGGGCAACTTTTACCGTTGATACCGGTGTTTTCAACTCATGTGAGATGTTGCTGATAAAATCATTTTTCATGGCAAGGAGCCGGCGCTGACTCCTCATGCTCCGGTAGGCCATTCTGAATGCCAGAGCGGTAACAATCAACAACACCAAAGCAAAAATTATTTGTGTACTGATCTTACGTAACAGAAATATTCTGAATCCGCTTATTTCTGTTGCGGAAATATTATTGAAATAATGGCACTTCAAAACGATCTTGTTTTCTTCGTCAATCCCGCTGGTATCATTTGTTTTAAGCCAAAGCACCGAAAAATTGTAATCACGTGATTCCATAAAATCACCAAAAATATTTTGCAGAAGCAGGGTGTCGGCGTCCAGACCAACTGCAATTAATGAATCGGAGCAGAGTGAATCGGCTCCGATATGCCCAAATTCAGTTACAAACATCCGCATTCCCTGAAACAACACCTTTTCATCTCTTTGGATATTAATTTTCATTCGGGCCGAAGAATCCCTGATCACCATTTTGATGGTATCAACATACATATTGGTTATGGCGCTGTCTGAACATACCCTATAAGATGAAATTTGGTGATTGATTTTTTCAGGACTTTCTGTGGAGTTAACTGCAATTGAAACCCATCCCGCTTCAGCTTTTAAGGGATCAATAAACTGTTTGGCCAAAAGTGAATCCATCACCTGTTGCTCTGAATTCTGAAGCCCAAGTTTTAAATCATCAACCAAAAGTTTTCTTTGTCCGCTGTATTGGTTTATCAACCAGCTGGTCAGAAAAACTGTCAGCAGGAGCAGACTGAAAATCATTAATATTCCGGTTATTCGTATTTTGTTCATCGTCAGCATTTGAGAACAAAAATAAATAAAACAAAGATACCTTTTCAGTTCATTAACCTTAATTAACCTTAATTGGCCTGTCATTAACCTTACCCCTTGCTTACCAGGGCTAATTTTGTCCTGAACAAAAACATCAATAAACATGGAAAAAATTTCAAAAAAGCAATCAGTACTTATTTTTGCACTTCTGGGCTTTATATGCAGCATGCAGCTTAACGCTCAAAAAGCCAATCAGGGCACCATCACTTATGAAGATGTCTTTAAGATGGAAATCAATCTCGACAGTTTGCCTGAGGAAATCAGGGGAATGATGCCTACTGAAACAAAATCTGAAATGACACTTTATTTCAATGAAAGCACAAGTATTTATCAGCCATCTGCATCAAAAGAGGAAGAAATTAGCGAATCAGGTGAAGGTGGAATGGTGGTTATTAGTATGGGCGGCGGATCGCAAAACATCTGCTACAGAAATCTTACTGGAAACAAAGTGGTTCAGCAGGTTGACTTTATGGATCGAACTTTTCTCATTGAGGATGAATTTACCAAAAGGGAATGGAAAATGACCGGCGGACAAAAAATGATCGGCGGGTATCCTTGTCTTGAAGCTACCAGCAAAGAAAAGGAAGATTTGGTAACAGCATGGTTTTGCCCCGGAATTCCTGTTTCAGCCGGACCGGAAGATTATGGCGGACTGCCCGGAATGATTCTGGCAATCAGCACCAATAACGGTGACCGCACCATCACTGCTAAATCTGTTGACCTCAAAGAAATTGAAAAAGATAAAATCGTGAAACCGACTAAAGGAAAAAAAATGACCACTAAGGAGTTTGAAGAAATGGTCATGAAAAAAACCGAAGAAATGGGCGGTTCATCTGAAGGTGGAAACGTAAGGGTAGTGATAAAAACCGTAACGCAGTAAAAATTCTGTTTTCATGAAAAACCTTATCATTATTTTCAGCGTCCTTACAACGACACTTTTTGCACAACAAAGCGCCGTCAAAGGTTTAATCTACGACGACAAAGGCAGTCCGCTCACCTATGCCACAGCGGTGCTGCTCAACCCTGCCGATTCAACTCTTTTGTACTATGGGATTTCGGATTCACAGGGAGCGTTTGAAATAAAAAATGTGAGCAGCGGAAAATATCTGCTGCAGGCATCATTTCTGGGATATGAGTCGTATTTTAAAAGCATTTCGGTGCCCGTATCCAACGGGAATATTGGAATTATTGTACTTAAACAGGCGGTGCAGACTGTCGGAACCGTTAATGTAGTTGCCGAGCGCATTCCCATCCTCATCAAACAGGACACCGTTGAGTACAACGCCGAATCATTCAAAACCAATCCCGATGCCGTTGCCGAAGATCTGCTGAAAAAGCTTCCCGGCGTTGAGGTTGACCGTTCGGGAAATATCAAGGCACAGGGCGAGGATGTGCAGAAAGTACTTGTTGACGGAAAGGAATTTTTCAGCTCCGACCCCACGGTGGCAACAAAAAACCTTCCGGCCGATGCCATTTCCAAAGTGCAGGTTTTCGATAAAAAATCGGATGAAACAGAACTTACCGGTATTGATGACGGTTCGTATCAGAAAACCCTCAACATCATTCTGAAGGATGGACGAAAAAATGCCTATTTCGGTGATGTTACCGGCGGATATGCCAAGGATAATAAGTTTCAGGCCGGAGCCAAGCTTTACCGTTTCAACAAAAAGTACCAGTTTGCTGCTCTGGGGATGCTCAACAATATCAACAAATACGGGTTTTCTTTCAAGGATTATATTGATTTTAACGGCGGATTGCAAAGCATGATGTCAGGGGGAGGAATTACCCTTTCGTCGGAAATGGATGCCGGAATGCCGGTGGATTTCGGAAGGCCGGTTACCGGACTGGTGACTTCGGGGGCAACCGGACTGAATTATATGTACGAGGCACGTGAAAACAACAGATTCAATATTTCATATCTGGGCAGCGGGGCAAATAAATTTCTGTCGGAGACCTCCTCATCAACAAATTTTACCCAAACAGGGTCTTTTATTCAGAATTCCGATTCGGAAACCGATTCAAAAGACCGGGCAAACCGCCTCAACTTCGGATGGAAAAACCGCATCGACTCACTCACCCAATTCAATCTTGACGGGAATGCCCGTTTAACTACCGGAGACAATACACAGTCAAGTTTGTCACATTCATTCGTCAATGATTATCTCGTTAACGGGTTGTCCGGATACTCGCGCGACAACAGCCGGGTTGTGCAGGCAAAAGCAAATGCGAACTACCTGAGGAGCGGAGTGGGCAACTGGAAACTGTTTAAAGCAGGGGTGGGCGGTAACATGCAAAGGACACTTTCTTCGTCGGACTGGAACAATATCACCAGTTTTTACAGTCCTGAAAATGTTTATTCAGATAACCGCTTTCTTGATGACCAGAACAGCGTAAACCAGCTAACCGCTTCGGTTTCTGCAACGAGAAAAATATCCAAACTGTTGTATTTAGTTCCTTCACTTTCCATGTCTCGCAATGAGGAAGATCTTGACAGGAAAAACGGTCTGGCCGGAAGCGAAGAAACGGTCATTGACTCATTAAGTCCGCATTTCAAAACAGGATATTCTGATGTAAACGCAGGATTATCATTAAAGCGCAACACAAAAAAGTCAAAACTTTCATTTACGGCCGGAATGGAAAACGGACTACTTTCCAACGGTTTTTCGGATGAAGACAGGAAGGAAAAAAGCATCATGAAGTTCCTTCCCTCGGCATCATGGAGATATGATTACCGTCAGAGCCGAAGTTTGTCGCTTTACTATGAATCATTGGTAAACACCCCGCAGGCATCACAGCTGTTGCCAACGGGCAGCTACGCCAATCCGCTGAACATTTTCAACGGGAACAGGGATCTTTTACCCGAAACCATGCATGTGCTGCAGGCAAACTGGATGATGTTTGACCAGTTTTCGCAGACCTCTGTTTTTGCCAATCTCAACGGCACTTACACGCAGGATAAGATCAATCTGTCACAGAATATCCTTCCCGATCTTTCGCAAAAAACAACTCTTGTAAATGTAAAAGATGATTACCGGGCAGGGGCCGGAATTGATTTTTCCACCCCGTTGAGAAAGATCGGTCTAAACCTGCAGTTATCGCTGAATGAGAACTGGTCACAGGGAATCAGTCTGGTCAACGATGCCCAAAACCAATTGACAAATTACAGCCATTCGGTTGCCATAAGTTTTTACAAGCGGAAAAACGAAAAGCTGGATGTTTCTTTTGGAAGCACAGCAATATTGTCTGATGCCCGTTATTCAATCATGGAATCGCTCAATAAAAAATATCTGAACATCAATGGCTGGACCGAGGTCAGCTACACGCCCTTTACAAACTGGCATTTTGCGGTTACTTTTGACGTGACCCGTTACGATGCACGCAGTTTTGGTGAGCAAATTGACATTCCCTTGCTGAAAGCCGAAGCCACATACTTTTTCCTGAAAAACCGCCGGGGATCGGTATCCATAGAATGTTACGACATCCTTGATAAAAATAAAGGGTTGGAGCGGATAAGTCAGTTAAACTACCTGATGGAACGAAGATCCAACGTGATAAGCCGGTATCTTATGTTGACATTAAAATACCGCCTTACCAAGGCACAGTTTAATTCGGGAATTTCGGTGGATGTGAAGAACAGGTAATTTTTAAGCAATAAAAAAGGATGTTCAATTTGAAACATCCTTTTTGCTTTTATTATAATTGTTTCAGAAGATGGGATTACGATAGAGAAATTGATAAAAAGTTAAGCCGGGGGTAAAAGCATATAGGAAAATCATTGCTGGAAATTGTTGTTTAAAAAACCATAAACCATCTCCACCTAAAAGTTTCCGGTTATTTTGTTTCAGATCGTTTTTAATTGGTTTAATCCACCGGCGGAGGGTGTTGATGTGGATTCCGTATTCCGAAGCAATCTGCGAAAGCGTTTTTACTGTTTTTTCAATGGAAACAAGTACTGATTATCAAATGCAATATATGGAATATAAATGAAGTATAATAGTTTTAATTATTGATTATCAGTGAGATGTCTAAATATTATTATCCAAAACTTTGTCCAAAACACAAGCATAATAAAATGGTAAATTAATTAATCTGAATTCCTTTCCATTCAGGGATTTTACTTTATCAACTGAAAAGTTTTCCCCCCAGATTCGTACTGCTATGTCATGAGGAGCATTTTCCATAAACATGTGCAATGATTTTAATTTTGAATTATGGCCTGTTTTTACTTCAACCGGAATAGCTTTGCCTTTAAATGGATAAACAAAATCAACTTCAGCCTCTGAGCCGGCTTTATCCCTTCTCCAAAAATATCTTTCAGACAGTGTGGAGTTTTCCAGGCAAATCAGCTCCTGCCCAACTATATGTTCAGCGATTTTCCCTCTCCATACATCCTGAATGTTTTTTGCAGAAAAAACGTCGGTTTGTATTTTTGAATAATAATTAACCAAACCGGTATCTATCATAAATAGTTTGGGTTTTTTACGAAAATTCTGATTCAATGGCAATTTTGTTTGCGAAACAGGGTAAACAAGCTCCAGAAGAAACGCTTTTTGTAAAGTCCGGAAAGCATTGCCAACTTCCCGCGATCTGAATTTTGATTCTCCGAAGTTTTCAAAAACAATACATTCTGCCGCCATTTTCCAGCCGACTTTAAGAATATGCCTGATAATTTGAATTTGGGAATCTGTATCAGAATACTTTTCAGCATCATCAATATAGGAAGCCAATAATGAATCGTAAACATTTTGCAAAGCCAAAACGTCTCTAATTTTCGCATATTCAGTTATGACCTCGGGCATTCCGCCTATTAAAGTATATTTTCTGAAATAATCCATTAATCTTTGATGAACCGAATCTCCATTTATATTAATAATCAAATTTTTATCATAGCTTTCGCCTATCCCGTCAAGAAATTCGAGAAAATTACACGGACGAACCGGCAAATAGCTGACCCTACCAACAGGAAAGGAAATTTTTTCTTTATTAAGCAAAGCCTCTAATAATGACCCTGCCGCAATAACGTGGATATGTGGGGCTTCTTCGTAAAAATAGCGCAACATGGAAATTGCTTTTACAGAATACTGTATTTCATCGATAAACAGCAATGTTGGCCTGTTTTGAATTGTTTTTTTGTTATATAAATAAATGGCCGGCAAAAGAGATTCAATTTCCGTATAACGGTCAAACAACTCTCTGTCGCTGTTTTTTTCAAGGTTCAAAGTAAGAAAAACCTCAAATCCGGAGGAAAACTCATTAACCAAGGTTGTTTTACCAACTTGTCTGGCTCCTCGTAGCACTAAGGGTTTACGATTTTCGGAATCTTTCCAGATTATTAACTGTTGTAATACGTTACGCTGAATCATGGCTAATTTTTTTAATGCAAATATAATGCTTTGTTATGAATAGACGGTAATAATGACAAACAATTGTAATAAAAAGACGGTATGATGAACATTTATTTGTAACAGATTGACGGTATAAATTTTCATATGCTGTAACTGATAAAGCGTAATCTTTTTTTTATACCGAAACTGATTTAGTCGCTTGGAGTGGAATTTTAAAAAGTGGATGGGTGCGGGAAAGTTTGGATTGCAGAGGGGGGAGGAACCGTGATGTTACTACTTGATTATTAAAGGTAATTATTGTATTTTTGATAGAAAAGAAAAAATAGCCTAATTGATGAATTCAATAATTTATAAAATAAAAATACTGATTTTAATATCGATATTTATAATTGGCTCAATAAACGGTCAACAAACAGGTCAGCATTTTCCATCAAAAATTAAATACGAAACATCCATAAAATATTTACCGGATTCTCTGGCAAGTCCGTTTAATCACAAATCAGTTAATAATAATCCGAATGATCCATGGGCTGACGCCGAGTTTCAAAAGAACAAAAATAAATTATGGAGAGACAGCACCTTGTTGTTTCCCCTTTCTGATTTTGACAAAATAATCGGCTTTAAATACAAAAAGGAAATAGATCACAGAAAAAGATGTTTAATTGATAAAGACGGATATATATTAGAAGACTTGGTATTAAAAGGAAAAGTATTCACTGAAAAACAAGCAGAAAATTTGTTGGCTATTATTAATGATACTTTGACTTATTATTATATAAGGTTTTATAACCCCGTATGTAGTCCGGTTAAAGAATATGAAGTACTAGTGATAAAAGATTTGAACAAAATTGTTGGTAAGTTGACAGTATATCAAGATCGTATTGAATTGTATCCTGTAATTCCAAGGGCATGGATGTTAAACAAAAAAAAATTGAATGAAATTAAGGACTTAGTTAATGAATGCTACAATATGAGAGCAGTTGATTATTATCGGAACATTCCTGATGAATTAATTCCGGTTATTACAAGTGTCATTCCGTCCCAAAAAGATATTTACACATCAGACACCGTCATGTTTAAATTGAAATTGTACAAAAAATCCAAACTGGAAACTTATCAAAAAGAAACATATTCAACAGATTCTATGTATTTTAGATATTTTGAAGAAATGGCCGGAATAAGTTATCAGGAAGGCAGGTTATTCAAAGGAGTTGATTCAAAAGTATTTTTGGGATTTACCTATCACAACAGCAATGTAAACTACGGAATTTACAAGACTTTTTTTTATGAAATTGAAGATGGTAATTATAAAAAGGCAGAATTATTACCAAGTATTGATTATAAGGATTTTATTCAAAACAAGGAAGTCCTGGTTCAATTGGAAAAAAACAAAATGACAAAATATTTGAAAATCAATTATCAGTTTCTGAAAGAAGATAATATTATAAAAGCAGAATTATCACTGAGCCACGGAAGTGTTTCAGAAGAAATTTCATATTACGAAGAAAATAAAGAGATTACTCAAAGTGAAAATGATTTTTTGGAATTAGCTGAATTAATAAAAAAAGCGGACTTAAAAACTGAAATTATTTATACATGGGATAGGGAAAAGGAGAGATTTGTTGCAAAATGAATTTGGATATTGATCGCTCTGCTCCAGGGTAATTCATTCAATAATCACCGGAATATTATAAACTTCTTTGGAGTTCGTTAATAGCATTAAATAGTAACCACTTTTAATGTTTGAAACATCAATAGTTTCATTTGATTTATTCATTTCCCTGAGCAGGATTAATTTTCCGGTACAATCAAATAATTCAATTTTAGTTTTTGTAGTATTATTTGAAAGCTTGATATTAATAAAATCACTTGAAGGATTCGGGTAAGCTACTGCAATAACAGGTTTGTTTTCAGTAGTAATACCTGAGTAAAAAAAAGTGTATTTTAAAACATAACCATCGCTGTATCCATAATTAAATAAAAATTTCACAGTAAGTGGATTTAAATCTAAATCATCATCCGAATAATATGAGCCACAAATATATAAAGCGTTAAATGCTGCATAAATATGCTTTGTATATGCTATATCACCTCCCTGACCAATATACCAGTCCAGGTCTCCATTTGTGTCATATCTTGCAATGTAATTTCCTGGTCCGCCGGACATTGTTTCATTTATGGAATTGTTATTTGAATTTAAATCAACTTGTGAATCTGTATACGATCCATAAATGTATAGATGCATATCGTCAAAACTGTTAAAATAAACAGAACTATGTCCACTAATAATGTCAAACCACTCTAATTCATTTGAATTGTTATATTTGGCTATTACATTATTTTTTGGATTTGAAAAACTATAAACAGAGCCATCATATTGAATAATATTTTCAACGGGGCCTGGATCAATGTCAATGGGTGTGTATAGAAAAAAAATGGAATATATATTATTTTCGTTGTCAATAATTACATCATTTATTCCTGAATCATAATAGTCTTTTCTATTTAAAACAAAGGTGTTTTGATAGATGCCATTTGAATTAAACCGTGTAACATAAGACAATCCAAATGGATTTGAGAAGAAACAATCAATGGTGTCATTTGGATCTAAATCAATTTCATAACTAGAGTCATAATTTCCGGCGATAGCTATTTCACCATTATCGTTCATTTCAATATCAGCTGAAGTATAGTAAGGGAACGACCATTTGATTTCAGCTTCCGATGAATATTTTACAAAACACGAATGTTTATAATTATCACCATAAACCATACTAGTCACGCCTTTCAAGTTAACATTAATAGAATCGTTAAAAGAATAAAAAACAATAAAATCTTCAGAGGAATCTGTAATGATTTTTTGTACAGATGTTGAGTGATTATTAATTGTTCCATGCCAAATATAATTTCCATCAGGATCATATTTGGAGATAAAAATTTCATCCTCATAAACCAATTCATTATTTTCTGAAGGGTCTAAATCAATAACTACTCCTGAATAGCCATTTGGATATCCTGAAATAATTGGATTTCCTGCACCATCCAACTCTAAATTTGAAATATTAAATTTATTTGAAGCAAATAAATCTACCCATTGAATATTTCTTAAGGAATCATATTTGGCCAAAAAAAGATAACGCTTTAGGGATAAATGGTCTGGAGGTAGAAAAAATGGCGGACTAAACGGATCGAAATCTACAATGCCATTGAAATATCCGCAGATATACATATTATTGCCCTGATCAATTTTAACATGGGTTATTTCATCATAATCCTCTTCGCCGTTTGAAGAAATCGGAAAAGCCCATTCCAATTCCTGGCCAAAAAGACCAGAGCAAAGAAAAATAATCCATATTGTAATAATAAACCTCATTAGTAAAATATTTTTATTTTGTAGGTGCTGGAATTACCAAAAATGTAATGATCACTTGGAGTAATTACAGTACTTCCAAATATTGAATCAATTCTACTATAATCGGATGAATACTTATATGCTGAATTAATAAGAAGTATTGAACCATTACTAATTCCAATATAATCATAGTCATCAGCATACTTCTCAAAGGATCTTATGCAGAGATAAGCATTTGGGTCATGTATTGGTTCGCTAAACCCAAAAGTCGTATATTTAATATCTGCAATGTACGACCAGTTATCAAGTATTTGATTTAATTTTACTGACATTTTTATTGTTTGATACCCTGTTTCATCATAAAGGAAAATATGCAACGAATCAGATGAGAATAAGGTGTCACTTAGACTTACTTCAATATAATTATCAAAAAAGTAATAATCATTAGGCGGCTCTGTTATTTTTTCTTTTGAACAAGAAAACAAAACAATAGCAAATATAAAATATAGAAAAAAAAACTTTTTCATTAAAACAGGTAAATAATTCCTAAATTTATTTTTAAACTATTTCTTTTAATTATATATACATAAGAGCTTCCTATTATAAGATTTTCAAGATCTTCCTTTTCTCCAACAATTACTGAATAATCATTGCCCATTTTGTTTATTCGTTCAACAGATTTTGGTTTAAAAATTCCAAATGTTGAATTTAAACCTATTTCATATAGTATTTTATTAGAATTTGGAAATTTATTTCTGTAGCAGTATCCAAAAGTTAATACAGGAATGGGTTTAAATTTTGGCTGCTTCATTTCATGCAATTTGAGGCTGGTTATGGAATCTGGAATCGCATCATTTTCACTAAAATAACAATCCTTTGTTTGATACTTGTAAATGTTGTCGGGGCTGTATAAAACATTGACAAATCCGAATCCCAATTCAAGATAATTTCCAGCCGGAGCTAAAAAGCCGTTTGAATATCTCCTGTATATAAATCCGGTAAATAAAGTTCGAATTTTATAATTCCGGTCAAAGTTAAATAGTTTTGAGTCCGAAAGGTCAATTTGACCTTCATTATATTTATATTCATAGCCCGATCTGTCAGACCATGGTGTCCTATATCCGACAAAATTTGGAGCGTACCAAAAAGTAAGACCTATTCCACTTGTTCTTGAAACAGCATAATTAAAACCAAAATTTATATTTACAGGTAATTGTGCATTTTTTGGACTGTTCCTGTTTATTCCAAATTTTGATGCATTAATATAGCCCCTGCTTGGCATAATTGATAATTGTGTTGATACCTCAAACTTTTTACCACAATAACCAAAAAACTGACATTGGCAAATTGCAGTAATTAATAAGAATGATATGGTAATTACAATATTTTTCAATTCTTCTTTTTGCTTTTTGTCAGTAATTCAAAATACTCAAAATAGTATGAATTTACAGACATAAGGTTTGAATTTTGTTTTATTAGATTTAAATCAGCAAATTCTATTGATTCATTTTTTGTGTCAAAAACAATAAAATATGTAAATGTTATATAGCTGTTAATTAAAAGATTAGAAACAGAATAGGGCAAAACCAGGGAGTACATTGGAGTTAACATGCTTAAAGCTGAAGCAATACCTAAAAAAGCATAACTGAATTTGCTTTTGCTGATTAATAATGAGTTTATACTTGTTAATGCTATGATGGAGGTTTCTTCTTTTGTAGTTATTTCCTGAAGTTTATCAATTTGGGGAAAGATCATATTATATGCATTGCCCTTGGCTAAGCAAAAATTTACATATTCCAGTAAAATAATCCTGTTATTAAATTTTTTGATATCAGATGAGTCAAGAGAACTTATTGCGTATAATTTGATATCTAATTTAGTTTTTCTGGCATTATCAAAAAGAACATCATTAAACTTAATGGTCCTTTTTTCACTTGTCACCTGATTTAAACCATTACGGGTATCAAAGAAATTCCAACTTGGATCAACAAGCAGGATTTTATTATAGCGATCCGAACTTCTATAATAATTCTCTAGGTGTTCAATTCTTTCCTTTCTGGTTAGTAAACTATCAAGGGCAAAATCCTTTTTTGGAGTTGATTTATTATAAACACTGCTTTTGTTTTTCAGATAAAAATCGTACAATTCAGAAAATTCAGTTTCAGAATCGATTTTCATGCCGGATAATTCAGAATTTATATCATTTAATACTAATGAGGAATATATGGATTCACCAAATTGCAATGTGTTTTGATAACAAATTTCATATGCTAACAGAAGGGAACCAAGAACTGAAATGGACTGAAAATCAAAACCAAGATTACATTCTATTTCAAAATCTTGCTCATATTTTTTTATCTTTGAAACCTCATAAAACAGTCTTATTTTTAAAGTGTTAATATATTCGTTATTTGGAATTTCATTATCCAGAAGATATATGTAATAAAGAGCATGGTCATATAATTTCGAATTAATTAATTGCTCAACATTGTCTATTCTGGCTAATTGTTTGCAATATGAAAACCACTCGGCGGATATCAGAAAATCTTTTTCGCCTTTACCTAAATCAGTCATTTGTAATGCGGTAGCTATCCTCTCTTCAATTCCGGGATGACTTGAAAAAACATTTCTTATGGAATCTTTTTTATTGTTTGCCTGTTCAATAGAACTGAAATCAATTTTGTTGAGATAATTATTGATTCTGGCTTTTTTGGTAATAAAATTAGAATCAATCATTACCACTGTTGTATCGAATGGTAAAACTGATTTTTTTAATATTTCAAAGCTGGAATATGGTGCATTTTTGTTATATAGTGTTTTATGGAAAAAAGTATATGCGGTTACATCTGCTTCTTTTTCGTTTTCCTTAGACATATCGCAAATAGTTTTTACTTTTTCAATATCTGAAAGTTTTTTAAATTGATGATCATTTTTAAATAATCTGCTTTTTTCGATATAAGCATTCAATGAATGCTTTTTTATTATATGACTTATTTCATGTGATAAAATATAAGCAAGCTCTGCTTCTGTATTAAGTCTGGATAATAATCCAGTTGTTACAAACACATTACCCCCATGCGCAGCAAATGCATTAACAACAGGCGATTTGATTAAAAATACCTGAATATTATCTGAAAGCTCTTTCTCACCGGTAAGAAGCAAGTTTTTTATCTGATTTAAATATTGGCTTATTGTATCATTAAACACTACTTTTCCGGAACTCATTAATTCATTAATAAAGTAACTGCTGCTTAATACAAATTTTGTTTTTGACTTTATATTAGATTGTTTATCCCCTTCCTTGATCTCTTTTTCAATATTCTTATCTGACTCAATATAAACCGGAGACACCACCTGTCTTGGAATTGGTCCTTTACAATACAGACCATTAAATTTTGAAATTTGAGAAAAGCTCTCGGAATTAAAAATAACTAATATGATATAAATTATAATTACTCTCATATTTTATTATCCGGAATTTATTTTAAATATAATTGAAAATTAAATAATAAAATAGAATCATCAAAATTTTCGAGCAAAAATTAATTAATTGAAGCGCGATTCTAATATAATTCATTGAAAACATTGGGGATGGCGGAGGGGGAGTAGGAATATGTCTAATGGAAGTTGCTGAATATTAAAAACTAACTGAAAAAAACACCGGTAAACAAAAAATGCAATTGGGGTATAATTTTCAACTCCGCCTCCCAAGGCAACAATAGTTTCCAATTATTCAGTTTCCCATCGTTTATAATAGATTTAATCCACCGGCGGAGGGTGTTGATGTGGATTCCGTTTTCCTAAGCAATTTGTGAGAATGCTTTTACTGATTTTCCTCGGTAAGCCAACTAATAATTCACCCTCCCCAAAAACCCCTCAAAACACATTCGCTCAATCTGCGTGAGGTTGGAAAATGCTTCGTTAAAATCTTTCCTGCTTTTGGTGAATACTCCGTGACCGAATACAATCACTCCTCTGCTGTTTTTTATTGCCGGCGGAAGGGTGTTTGATATTCCTGTCGGTCCGGTTCCCACTTCGCCGGTGATGATGGGAATGTCTTCTATAAAACGCTGTTCAGGGCATTTTTTGTAACACAAGCCCCTGTCGGCACAATCTTCATTGTCACACAGCAATGACATGATTACCGAAAATTTCGGATGCCCGTGCAAAATGCATAAATGGTCTTCTTCCATCAGAATGGATTTGTGTGCGCTGTACTCGCTCGAGGCGGTTATGCCTACACAGCTTGAACCGTCAACCGGACAAATATCAATACAGCCGGGCAGTTCATCAAGCGAACTTCCTGTTTGTGAAATGATAATGGAATTGCCCAAACGATAGGAAATGTTTCCGAAAAAGGAATCGACCATCCTGAAATCAACAATGCTCTTTCCGGCTTCAAATATGGCGGTTAAAACCTCTTCGTTGTTGCTGAACGGACCTGTTTTCAGATTTTTCCCCGCTTTATACTGCTCCATTTGCTTTTTATAGTGGCTGATGGTTTTTTCCAGAATCTCTTTCTGCCTTGGGTTTACATTGTTTTGCTTGTAAGAATAGTAGTAATCGGCAAAGAACTTCACAAAAACGGCAAAACAAACCGAACTAAACACCACAAAGGCCTGCTCGGGCGTTACTGATCCATAGGTTACAATTCCGTGATTGGCTATAATAATACTTTTTCGCTCTTTTAATTTCTGAATGATTATTTCGTGTGAGCACTCACCGGTAAGAGGTATGGTGTGCAGGAAAGTCCGGGTTTCTGCATCATTTGGTGAAATCTCGCCCAATGCAAGATTTTCCTCAACAATATAATTAAGTATGGAAAGTACAGGTTCTTTGGGCTTTGCAAATAACAGACTGTTGATGTTGAGGTTTTTAAAAACCTTTTCCAACATGGGGATGGCTTCGGAATCTTTATTCCAGACTATTTCGGCATCCCGGCCTCCCAGCAATATCTGCTCCTGTTCACATAAACCGTGCTCAATTAGCTTGTTCTCGTATTTTTTTATCAGGTTTATCATTGCTCAGATACTGTTTTTACTAATTCATACTTGATTAAAATTCACAATCCTATTTTTACAACTTTTGATTTTTTAAAATTTTATAAAAAAAGAAAATGAATATGAGTTTTTAGTTGAAGTAAACTTCTAAAATCGAATATCGATGTTCCTTGTTCATAAATCAAAAATTTGCATTTTTATATTTAAACAACCTAATGTATTAAATTCATAATAAATTAGTTATAAAAGCCCCAGCGATTTTTGTTTCTCATAAGTGGGCATGCCATTGCTGTCAAGTCCCCTTATTTTATAATAATTTTCCTTTGCCTGCTGAAATTCTTCTTTGCTGATGGGGTTTATAATGACTCCTTCGCCACTGCTCCCCGGTTCATTGAAAAAGCGTTCGGGCAGAACAACATCCCTGTCCGAAAAACCATTCATGGCGTTCATGACCCATTCATTGTAATAAATTCGTTCCCCGATATTCAAAAGATCCTGTGCACTCGATTTTATTCCGGTTACCGCCGAATAAGCATGCGCATATTCTTCGAGCGTGGCAGCAAAGAATATGAATTTGCAGGCGGTGAGCGAATCCACCATGGCGTTCATGTCTTCCGAAATTTTAATAATCCTTGCCTTGCCGCTAAAGGAAAATCTATCTGAAAGAACAGGTTTTCGCAGTATTTCATGGGCAATGGTGTAAGCTCTGAGATGACATGCTCCGCGTGTTGAGGTGGCGTAAGCCAATGCCATTCCGTACGCTCCCCGGGGATCATAACCGGGAAGTTCAAGCTTTTTAACTGTCATGGAAGTATGCGGCTGGCCTTTTGATTCGGCGTACCTGAATGAACCCAGTTTTAATGCAGCTCCTTCGTTTTTGCTGTAACCAATGTCATTCAGAAGATTCAGCAAATCATCCGGACTGATTTTTTTTCCTGAGATTTCCTTGTAACATGAGATGGTTGCTCCGGCCGAAATGGTATCCATGCCAAGATCATTGCAAAGTTTATTTGCTTTGACGACAGCTTCAGCGTCGGTATTTTCAATTAATGCACTGAAATGAGAAAGCGTTTCAAACTCAGGCATGACATCTTTTTTCTCACCAATTTTTTTGCACAGAATATGGCAACCCCGGCATCCGTCTTTTTTCGTCTTGTATTGCTGTTTAAAATGCCAGGCGTTCATGTTGGCAGCATTTTCAAACCTTGTTTTCCTGAAATTGTCGGTGGGCATCATCTTGCGCAGGTGCATCAGGTCATAGATGGCTGCGGTGCCGAAATTCGCAAGTCCGAATTCGCCCTGTAATGCCGGACTGGCGGCTGTCAGACGAAAAATATCTTCCCTGGCTTTGAGCAATTCGTTTTTGTCATAAACGGCAGTGGTGCCAGAGCCTTTTACAGAAATATATTTGAGGTTTTTAGCGGCCATAACCAATCCCAGACCGTTTCTTCCTGCCATGTAATGATTATCTATGGAAATAGTAGAAAACAACACGCCGTTTTCTGCAGCCGGACCAATACTCGCCACCGAACCACCGTTAAATACTTTTTTGTGAACATCAGAGATTAGCAATCCCTTTAATGGTTCAGCATTGATAAATTCAATGGAGCTGTCGTTTATCTCGATGCCAATAAATTTTTCGCTTTTTCCGGTGATAATAATTCCATCAAGTCCGGCTTTTTTAATCTGAGAACCCAGCGTTCCGCCCACCGAAGTGTCCCCGATTGTTCCGGTTAATGGTGAGCGCGACATAACCGTTGTTCTGCCTGAGGTTGGTGCCTGTGTATTGACTAAAGGTCCGGTAAAAAACAACAAAGGCATTGATTCAGAATCCCACGGTTTTGTGATATGATCTTTCAGATAATAACCTGCAATTCCTTTTCCCCCGACATATTTCAGATAGATATTCTCATCAGGATAAATAAATGAATATTTTTTTGATGTTAAATCTATTGCCAATATTTTTCCGGTCCAGCCAAACATATAATTACCGATGGGTTTAAAAAGTTCATTTTACTTTTAAAAGACAAAAATCAGAACATGTAGATATTTGTGCTAAAAAAAGTAAGCCAATATTACGACTTAATTTTGAATTTGCTTTCAGGGGTTTGAGGTTTTTATGTTATAATCGAAATAGGATGACCAATTAATTTCAAATAAAAAATGAATTTTTGTAATATTATTTCGTCATATCTTTGTATAAATGCAAAACCAAAAATGCAATTAAAAAAATCACATCTCCTTTTAACAATCGCCCTTCTGCTTTTCCAGCCCTGTGCAGCACAGTATGATTCTGATTCATCTTTCATTCCCCCGCAGGCAACAGAGCTGGGTTGGAAAACTTTTCATCCCGGAGATGTTTCTGTTCCGATTGATGCCTGTGGTGATTCCCTTTTGCATGTGCTGTTCCCCGGAAAATTTCATAAGGAGATTTCTTTTTCAGATGACACAATTTCAATGATTTACTGGCTGTGCCACGAATGCAAACCTGTACTTTCAGTATATGATTATATGCCCGATTTTTCGGAATACGTTCCTGACTCTGCATGGAATACCACCGTCGAACTATTTGATACTCTCATAATAAGCGAAACAGGGCATTTCCGGTTTTTCTTTTTCTACCAAACAACCGAAATGTTTCCTGAATTCTGCGGGAGGTTCAGGGGTGCTAACATTGGGGCGGCACTTTTTAAAGAGGAAAATGGAAGATGGAAATTGAAAAACTTTAATCCTGTCCTAGGTAGCTTTGGAAGTTTCGGTCGTCCGCCTGCTCCTCAAATTATTAAAACAGGAAATAACTTTATATTTTTTCTCACATATGCCAATGGTGGGGCCGGAGGAGTTTATACAGGTATTACAAATGTTTTTTTAGTGAAAAACGACACTTTTTTCAATATTCATAAAGAAGATTTTGTGTCATTATTCAATACAGAATATGGAGAATGGTTTACGAATATCACCAGCGAAAAAGAGAATGAAATAAGCTTTGTTACTACTGGTATATTTAATGGCGGATTTACCGATTCAGAAAACGAAACTGAATTCATCCTTCAGTTTGCCCCCGAAGAACTAAAAGAAAAATTACAAAGTGCAAGAAAGGAAGGCACGAAACTCAACTTTACACTAAAAAGAACTTTTTATATTTTTAATGAATATTTGAAATTAATAGATACTGTGATTCTTGAAAATATTAATGAGTGATTTGATTGACATCCAATATATATTTTTGTAATTTTAATATTTTCAATCTAATATAAGAACATGAGGGGTTTACTGGTAATATTGATATTTGTTGCTCAAATTTCATTGTCCCAAAAACAGGGAAATATCTGGTATTTTGGAGATGGGGCCGGACTTGATTTTAACACCGGGTCTCCTGTTGCACTTTCTGATGGTCAAACCTATTTACTGCCGGGTTTTTATCACAATGAGGGTTGCTCAACCGTTTGCGACAGTTCAGGGGCATTATTGCTATATTGTAACGGTGAAGTTATTTGGAACAGAAACCATGAGATTTTACCCGGCGGGCACATTCTGGGAAGTTGTTCATCAACACAGGCCTCACTAATAGTGCCTGCCCCGGAAAGCGACAGTCTGTTTTATGTTTTTTCGGTGGATGGATTTTTTCAGCATAATTTAATGTTCGGACTCAGATATTCAATTGTTGATATGTGCCTTGATGATGGTTTAGGTGATGTAATAGCTGGCAAAAGAAATATTTTACTTGTTGATACTGTAGCTGAGAAAATTTCAGCAGTCAGGCATTCAAATGGAATTGATTATTGGATTATTACCCATGAATATTTCTCAGATGCTTTTTATGCTTTTCTGCTTACAAGCGATGGGTTTACAAGTACCGTTGTTTCAAATATCGGATCGGTACATATTGATGTTTGGGATACTACTCATACCGGTTGTGCGATCGGACAGATGAAAGTCTCACCCGATGGTTCAAAACTTGCGCTTTGTTTCTCAAATACAAATCCTTCTGTTACTGAACTTTTTGATTTTAATACTACATCCGGAGTTGTTTCAAATTTTATTAGTTTGCCTACAAATTCAGAAGATTTGGGGGCATATGGAGTAGAATTTTCCCCTGATAATACAAAATTGTATTTTGCAAATAATGACTATAGTTATATTTGCCAGTACGATCTGTCTGCAGGAGAGGGAAATGCTGACTCAATTAGAAGTTCAAAAACTACAGTGTCGTATAATTACAGCGGAGGCAATAAAGTATTTGGTATGCAACTTGGACCAGATAATAAAATTTACGTTGCAATATTTGACAAGCCATTTTTAGATGTAATTCAAAACCCCAACGAAGAAGGTGTTGCCTGTAATTATATTGATTATGGCGTTGATTTGGACGGTAACTATTGCTCAATGAGCATTCCTGGATTTATTTCAGGTTATGATTATTCAAACGGAATTGCTAAATGCGCTACAGGATTTATGGAAATGAAATCTCAAGAAGACATTAATGTTTACCCAAACCCGACTAATGGAATTATAAAAATCAAAACGGATAAGGAAATTTTATACTTCAAAATTTTTAACCTTTTCGGACAGTTAATGTTTGAAGCTGGATTTCAGAATGAAATTGATATTTCAGAATTAAACAGCGGATTATATATTTTAAAGCTATATGATAATACCAATTTGATGATTAAGACTATAAAAATCGTTAAAGAATAATTATTTTTTGAGAAAACCTCATTATTCTACCCCATCATCCTGATATACTCCAACTGTGACTGTTTTACCCTTTCAGCCATAAAATTGATATAATCCTCATCGTTTTCGTGTGCTTTTTCAAGCAGAGCAATATATTCCATTCTCAGGACAGGCGGAATGATTGTTACCGGATAGCCTGAATGTATTAAAATAAGATTTGTGATTAAACGGGCTATACGGCCATTGCCGTCTAAAAACGGATGGATAAATACAAAATCATTATGCGCAAGAGCAGCAAGTCTGACAGGGTGGATGTTTTTATCGTAAATTTTATATTTATCTTCAAATTTTTTCATCAATGTTTTTAATTCTTTTGGATCGGGCAATGAATAAGAAGATCCTGAAATAAATACTTTTATTTTTCGGTAAACTCCTGCTTTTTCAGGCTCAATCTGGCGATAAAGCAAATGATGAAGATTCTTAATATCCTCTTCAATGATTCCATTTTTCTTGATAAGCGAATACATAAAATTGAAAGCATCATGATGGCCTGTGGCTTCAAGATGGTGCTTTAATGGTTTTCCTCCAATGGTCAATCCGTCTTCAATAACTGCTTTGGTTTCGCTTTCGGTCAGGGTGTTTCCTTCAATTGCGTTACTGCTGTAAGCCAGGCCAATATTGAAATACCTTCTCAGCTCAAGATTTTGGTCTTCGGACAGAGGTCTGATTTTTTCAATTTTAATTTGAAGCTGATCTATCTCAGAAAAAATATTCATATACATTCCAATTTCTCAGGATTATTTTTCAACCCATTATTTATTTCACTCAAATTTAGTGATTTCTTTCCACTACACAAACTGTTTCAGAAAATCATCTTTCCTGTTTCTTGCTACACCCAAAATCTGCCCGTCAACCATTTCAATCTCACCACCATTGCCCTTGTAGTATTTTTTTATGTGTTTGAGGTTTACGATGTACGACTGGTGGATTCTGAAAAATCCATATGTTACCAGCATATCTTCGAATTCCTTCAGGGTTTTGCTTACCAGGATTTTTTTCCCGTTGGTAAATACAAAATTAGTGTAATTGCGGTCGCCTTCAAGACGCATGATCTCCGAAATGGAAACTATCTCAAAACCCGCCGTGGTTGGCAATACAATGCGATTTATTTCCTGTCGGAGATGATCTGAAAGCACCCGGATCTTTTGTTCCTGGCTGTTTCCCCGGCGCTTTTTGAATTTTTCAAGAGCAGATTTTAAATCACTGATCTTTACCGGTTTGAGTAAATAATCAACGGCCGAAAATTTAAATGCTTCCAGCGCATACTGGTTGTAAGCAGTGATGAAGATAATGTCAAAATCAATTTTTTTCAGATTATCCAGAATGTCAAAACTGTTTCCGGGAGGCATTTCAATATCCAGAAATACCAGGTCGGCACTAGTATTTTGCAATAACTCTGTTCCGGATTTCACCGAATCGGCTTCGCCCATGATTTCAACTTCGGGAAAGAATTTTTCCAATAGCATTTGCAGGGTTTGCCTTGCTCCTGATTCATCATCAATAATTACTGCTTTTATCCTGTTCATTGCTGTGGAATTTTAAATTCAACCAGTGTTCCTGTTTGTCCGGGGAATAAAACGCTCATGTCTTCGATTCTCAGGTCCATTTTTGTTTTTTCTGAACCGTTAAGCAGTTCAATTCGCTTTTTGTTTATCTCAAGTCCGAATGATTTTCTCCGCGAATTGGTTTGCTGTTTAAGACGGGCCGATTCAATCAGTCCAATGCCATTGTCTATCACAGTGCAAACCAGATTGTTGTTTTCCAGTTTAAAAGATATGCTGATATGCCCTTTTCCTTCCATTGGCGCAATTCCATGCCAAATGGCATTTTCAACAAGGGGCTGAATAATTAGCGAAGGGACCAGGGTTTTTGAAACATCCAGGTTTTCATCGGTTTGAATTTGGTAGGTAAACTTATTATCCAGTCTTAATGCTTCCAGTGAAAGGTATAGTTCGATGGATTTTATTTCCTCGCCTACTGAAATCTTCATCTCCCGTGAATTTGCCAAAACCGTTCTGATGAGTGCACCAAAATCGGCCAGATATCCGTTGGCCTTTTCAATATCATTGTTCAAAAAATATTTTTGAATAGAATTAAGGGCATTTGAAATAAAATGAGGGTTCATCTGGGCACTTAGGGCAAGTTGCATCTGTTTGTCTATCTCGCTTTCGAGCGACACCCTTTTTTTATGCTCCCGATTTCTGAAAAACATAAAAGCAATGATCGAAATGGCCAGCAAAATCAAAATTCCCAGAGTAAAAATTATTTTCTGGTTATATAGAGATTTCTCGTTTTCTGCGATTTGTTGATCTTTTTCGGCAATTTCAAGCTCCTTTTTTTCAGATTCATATTCGGCCCTTAGCTCAGAAATCTGATAATGACTTTTACGGTTAAAAACCGAATCGGTCATTTCTTTGTATTTTTTTTGGTAATACAGAGCTTCTTTAAAACTACCTTCTGATTCATAAATTGTTGAAAGCTGGGAATAAACATCTGCAGCCTGTTCGTTAAGATTTCCTTCGTAACAAATTATCATACTGCTTTTCAGATAAAATATTGCCTCCTGAATATTGCCCAGATTTTTATTTGATTCACCCAGATTTTTAAAAGCAATTGCCAGGATCAGCTTACTTTGGGTTTTCTCAATAATTTTAATGGCTTTGTTGTAATAATCAATGGCTTTGTTGTATTCCTTTTGTTCATTAAACAGATAACCAATATTGATGAAACAGTTTGCAATACTTTGCTGATTGTTTTGCCTGTTAGCAATTTCAAGTGATTTATTGTAATAGGAAAGTGCTTCTTTATAATTTTTCATTCCCAGATATGAACTGCCGATATTGATCAGATAGCTTTCAATTTCAACACTGTCGTTGTTTTCAAGTTTGGTATCCAGTGCTGCCTTGTAATGCTCCAGACTAAGTTCATACTCGCCAAAACTGTAATAAATATTCCCAATATTATTGAAAATACTTGGCTGAATGTTTTTCAAATTGTTTTCATCAGCAGTTTTCAGGGCGTTCTTATAATGAATCATTGCTTTTTCAAAGCTTCCCCAGCGATAGTAAATATTTCCAAGGTGATTGTATGAATTTGCAATGCCTTCGTAATAAGATCCTTCAGTGGCGTTGTTCAGTGCTTCGCGGTAAAAGGTGAAAGCTTTATTATAGTCGCCCAACTCTTCATACGAATTGCCTGTTTTTCCAAGAAGATCAATAATTTCAGTATTTTTCAGATCAGCATTTTTGTTTTCAATGGCTTTCTGGTAACAAACCACAGCACTGTCAAATCTGCCGAGGTTATAATAACGGTCACCATCCTTAACATCCTTTGAATTCTGGCAAAAAGATATTTCAGGCAATAAAAAAAGCAACCAAAAAACAGAATTTATTATCCAAAGAAATTTCATACTGCTAAGTTATAAATAAAATGATATTATTGGATATTAACATTGCGATATTGGATACGTGCCAGCGGGAATATTAGATATTGGCCTGCGGCGATATTGGCTGATATTGGAAAAATATCGCGAAGCAAATATCGGCGAAGTCTATATCAACGAAGCCAAATATCACCAATCAAATATCCTTTCCCTCAATTTCTGTTTTCTAATAAAAAATACTAACTTGCCTCACTAAAGCATTCTAACCCTATGCGTTTTTTGTTATTGTTTTTTCTGGTTTTATGGACCTGTGGCGGATTCAGTCAGTCGAAGACAGATAGTCTGCTTGGTTTGGTCAATAGATCAAACGAAAAACAAAAAATATCGTTGTATAGCAAGTTGGCAAAGGAATTTCTTGCAGAAGAACGTTACGACTCTGCTTATTACTTTTTCAACAAATCAATAAGATCATCCGATTTTTTCGGTGTAACTCTTGAAGAACGTGAAAACTTTTATTATGCCGGCAAATGTTGCTTTCATCTTAAAAAATTCAAAAATGCCGAAAAATACTACCTTCGATATATTAGCTCAGGTGTTTCAGATACCACTGAATTTTATATTTATTCCCTCGTGAATCTTGGAAATATTAAAATGACGCAGGATAAATATCCCTTGGCGCTTGATTATTTTTTAAAATCATATGAGCTGATCAGGAAAGTTGAGAACAGATTGGTTGAGTCAAAAATACTTGGTAATATCGGCAATGTTTACCTGGAGGCTCTTAAAAATTATGATCTTGCTCTGGAGTACTATTTTATGTCATATAATGTGGCTCCTTTTGGAAATGATGGCGAAAAAGTCAAGCTTATTGCTTTAGTTAATATTTCTCTGGTGTATTCGAACCTGGATGAATATGACAAAGCCATTATGTACCTGAACAAGGCACTTAAAAGAAACCTGCGCCTGAATGACCTTGAAATAAACGCCAAGGTTCATTTAAGTTTGGGTGAAATCTTTGAATCTCAAAATTTAAGGGATTCAGCCACCTTTTATTTCCGAAAGGCATACAATGATTATTACAACATCAATGATAAGGCCGGACTGTCAAGGTCGCTGATCAATCTGGCTAATGTTTACAGGTCGGTAAACAAAACCGACAGTGCGTTTTTTTATTACTCTTATGCCCTTATAAATGCCAAAAACCAGGGGGTTGATCAGGATATCCTCAATGGCTTGCTTGGTATTTCTAAAATCTATTTTGAAAAGCATAAACTTGACAGCGCTTACAGCTACCTGAATCAGTATATCAGTTTTAAGGATTCATTATTCAGCGAAATGGAGCGAAAGAAAATCAGCGATCTTGAAATGGAAACCCGCTATACTGAAATGGAGCGTGAAAATAAATTGCTCAGGAAAGACAAACAAATTACCGAGCTTGCCGAACAAAGACACCGAAGCGATAAAAATTTTCTCATCGCAGTTAGTCTGCTTATCCTTTTAGTGGCGGTGGTTTTTTACAGCCGTAACAGGATAAAACATAAGTCTGAAAAGAGATACAGGGAACAGTCAAAAAAACTTGAAGAGCTTTTCGTAATTCTTAATAAAACCCAGAATGCCATTCTGATTATGGATCCCGAAGGAAATTTTGAATGGATGAATGAGGAATTTGTCAAGCTTTCGGGTTACAGTTTTGATGATTACAGGAGAAGGGGTATTACCAACATCCGAAAAGCCAGTTTTAATGATAAAATTGATCAGATTATTGATGAATGTATAAGTATAAAAACAACGGTTTCCTATACTTCGCCTCATTTTGCAAAAAACGGACGAAATATGTGGCTGCAAACCACACTTACACCTGTTTTGGACCAAAAGGGGGAAATTGTTAAATTGGTGGCCGTTGACTCCGACATTACTCAATTGAAAGATGCCGAAAAGGAAATTCAGGAGAAAAATGTACAGCTTGAGGAAAAAAACAGGCAATTGATCTTATCCGAGGATTCAATGAAAAAACAATCGGAACAACTCCGCAAACTGGCGGCTATTGCCTCCAAAACAGATAACGCTGTTTCGATAATGGACGCCGAAGGAAATTTTGTTTGGGTAAATGATGGTTTTGTAAACTTATTCGGATATACCCTTGAAGAGTTTATTGAACTTAAAAAAGGCAGAAACCTCACCGATATCAGCTCAAATTCCAATATCATATCAATCCTCAAGGAATGTAAAGAACAAAAAAAATCAATCATTTACTCGTCTGATAAAATTTCAAAATGGGGTAAACATCTTTGGTTGCAGACAACTCTTACACCGGTTATGGACGATTCGGGCCAGATTAGCGATCTCATTGCCATTGACTCCGACATCACCAATATAAAAATTGCCGAAAAGGAAATCAGCAAGATCAACCTGATGCTTGAGAAAACAAATCTTGAACTCGCCCGGCTTTCAATTGTGGCAAGTAAAACCGATAATTCGGTTATGATTATGGATGCACATGGAAATTTTCAGTGGGCCAACGATGGCTTTACCAGGATGTATGATTATTCTTTTGAGGATTACACCAGGAAATTCGGAGTCAATATCGTTAATACCAGCTCCAATCCTAATATCCGACAGATTTTGCACAGTTGCATAAACAACAAGGAATCTTTTGTGTATTCATCCTTTTCTCATAAAAAAAACGGAGACAAGGTGTGGCTGCACACAACTCTTAGTCCGGTTATTGACCACAACGGTATTTTATCGAACATCGTTGTGATTGAATCAAATATTAATAACATCAAGGAAGCTGAAGAAGAAATCAGGCAGAAAAACATAAAGCTGCAGGAAACAAATAAAAAACTGCTCGAATCACAATCAAACCTCGAAGAGCTGAATGCCATGAAAGACAAGTTCTTTAGTATTGTGGCACACGATCTGCGCAGCCCCATCAGTTCATTTCTGACGGTGTCGGATTATCTTTCAAACCCATCGCATAATGTTACCCGTGAGCAGATGATCCATTTTGCAAAAGGGCTTAACGACTCGGCAAGTCACTTGTATAAACTTCTTGAAAACTTGCTGCAGTGGTCTATTTTCCAGACAGGCGGAATGATTTTTAATCCCGAAAATATCCTGCTTAATGAAGTTCTTGCTCAAAACATTGATCTGATAAAAAGAGATGCCGAGAAAAAGGAAATAGATCTGACTTTTTCCATTGAGGAAAATACCAAAGTACTTGCAGATGTTGATATGTTAAATACCGTTTTAAGAAATTTGATAAATAATGCCATAAAATTTACCAATATTGGTGGTAAAATTGATATCTTAGTGAAAAATAATAACCGGTATGTTGAAGTGAATGTTATTGATAATGGGATTGGTATATCTGAAGAAAATCTTGAAAAGCTTTTCAGAATCGATATCAGGCATACCACCCAGGGCACACTCGAGGAAAAGGGAACTGGATTGGGATTGATCCTCTGCAAAGAATTTGTTGAAAAAAATGGAGGAAAAATTAAAGTTAAAAGTAAGCGGGGACAAGGAACTTCTATTATCTTTACATTGTTCAGACCGGGTTTTAAAAATTAATAGACTATGAGAAAAATCAGGGTAATTCTTGTTGATGACCATCAGGTGGTCAGGGATGGCTTAAAAATTTCACTGCTTAATGCTGATAACATTGAAGTTGTGGGAGAGGCTTCAAGTGGCGAAAAACTTATTTCACTTCTTGAAACAATCACAGCCGATGTTGTAATCCTTGACATTTCTCTGCCTGAAAAATCAGGAATTGAAGTTGCCGAAATTTTAAAGCAGAAATATCCCGAACTCAAGGTTATTATCTTTACTGCCCATACCAATGAGCAGTTTATTTTTGAATCCATCAGGGCCGGTGCCAAAGGGTTTATGACCAAGGAAGCCAGCAATCAGGAAATTATCAATTCCATTAACGATGTTTTTGATGGAAAAAATTTTCTCAGTGGTACTATTTCCAATACCCTGCTCATTGATTACATTGAAAAGGAAAAAGACCCCGGAGGAAGGGCTGCCCAAAAAATTGAAGCACTTACCCAACGCGAACTCGAAATCCTTACCATGATTGTCGAAGGCAACTCAAACAAAGATATTGCCGATAAATTATTTATCAGCGTCCGTACCGTTGAAACCCATCGTACCAACATCATGCACAAACTTGAAATGAACTCAATTATTGACCTGGTAAAGTTTGCTATTAAAAAGAAACTGATTAATATTTAATATTTTACCACGCATTAATATCTTACGGGCAATCTGTTAAAAGGTGACAATTTTTTATAACATCAAGATTGTTTATTACTCTTTGACATAATTGGTAACACTGATTTGTTTATTGCCGTAAAACTTCATAAAGGAAAGACCAAAACTATGAAAGCAAAAACAAAATGGGTGTTATGGCGGCTTCTCCCCACACTCATTTTTTTTATTATAGCCACTCAACATGCCAATGCTCAGTGTGATACATGTGATCATACTACGACATTTTATGTTGACCTGTCATCCAGTCCAAACGCTACTTGGATCAGCCCTGATACCCAACGTGAAGGTGAGTGTTGCATTAACCCCGGAATGCGATGCCTTCGGTTTATTGTCATAACACATCCTGATGCCGACCTTATTTCTTTTAATATTGCAACACCTCCCATTCCTCCCGGACAGGAATATCAATACGAATGTGGCCCCCATGTTTCTGTTGGAGAGCCTCTTTGCATTACTGGTGTCGGTCCTCATTGTATTGTTTATTGTAAACCGGGTGCCGACCTGAGTCAGTATAGTATCACCGTTTCAGAGATTGTTCAGGCTTCTCCCGATATCGGCGTGGCCGATGGCTGTACCGGAATGATATGGGCTACCGGGCTTGATGAGCCGTCAATCGTCTGGAACTCTATTTACCCCGGTATTTATGGTCAATATAATTCTTATCTGGATTGTACTGTCGGCTGCGACACAGCAAATGTTCAGGTTTTAGCCGGTTATCCTCCTTATATTGATTTTGAAGTCAGCGGTGCAATGGAAGGACCGTGTAGCGGTTTTATGACTACAGATACCGTTAGGGTTTATTTTTATGATGACCGATTTGTAAATATCCTCCCCGATAATCCGGTTGTTTGTTTTGGCGCTACAAATGCAACCATAACGGCATACCCTACAGGAGGTCACCCGCCTTACGAATATCTATGGAGTACCGGAGAAACAACACAGTCAATTATGGTTGGCGTAGGAACTTATACCGTTTCGGTAACCGACCAAACGGTTTGTCCGCCGGTTACCGATGTGGTTATTGTTACACAGCATCTGGCTCCAATTACTGCCAATGCCGGACCTGATCAAATAGTTTGTATTAATGACCCCGATGTTTCTTTAACCGGAGCAGTGGGTACAGCTACTGGCGGAATATGGTCGGGTGGCACAGGTATTTTTGTTCCTTCTATTACTTCACTCAATGCAGTTTATACTCCAACCGCTGCTGAAATTGCTGCTGGCACTCTTACTCTGTATCTCACCACCACAGGCAATGGCGGTTGTCCTGCGGTTACAGACATGATGACCGTGACCTTTTTGCCTGAGCCCATTGTTACTGCCGGACCCGATTTAACTGTATGTGCAAATAACAGTGTTGTTAGCATTTCGGGTAACATTCTAAATGCAACAGCAGGAATTTGGACTTCTTCAGGAACCGGATCATTTTCTCCAACAGCAACTTCATGGAATGCATTGTATACTCCAAGTAGTCTGGATACTGCAAACGGAACAGTAATACTCACCTTTACTGCAACGAACGGATGTGCTCCCATTTTTGATAACCTTGTTTTAAACATATTGCCGGCACCCTATGTGAATGCCGGACCTGATCTTTTAGTTTGTGAAACAGATATTGGAACTTCCATTAGTGGTGTAATTTCAGGAGCAACTTCTACAGGTCTTTGGACAACTTCAGGTTCTGGATTTTTCTCTCCGGCTGCCACAAACCTCAATACAAATTATAACTTTGGTGCGGGGGATGTCACTGCCGGGAGTGTTACCTTAACCTTAACCTCAACTAATAACGGAAGCTGTAATCCGGTTTCCGATCAATTGGTTATTTCCCTGCTTGATGTGCCGGTTGCCAATGCCGGACCAAATATAACCATTTGTAATTTTGATCCCGTTTATCTTAATGGAACTATTACCGGCGGTTCGGGAACAGGAATCTGGACCTCACCCGATGGAACCGGAGTATTCAATCCAAATCATACTTTTCTCAATGCAACATATTACCCGAGTGCTTATGACTATTCACTGGGATCATTTACCTTAATCCTGACCTCAACAAATAACGGAACCTGTGTTCCTGCTTACGATAACTTAGTTGTTACGATTTTACCCGAACCCGTTGTATTTGCGGGTCCCAACCAGATTGTCTGTTCAAATAATGGAACTGTCACCCTCTCGGGTGTTGTTACAAATGGTGCAACCCAGGGAATATGGACCAGCTCGGGAACTGGCACTTTTGTTCCAAATGCAACCACACTGAATGCAAACTATGTCCCCTCATCAGCGGATACTGCTGCCGGATTCATTATTCTGACTCTTTCATCTACTGACGGATGTACCGTGGTTACCGATCAAATGAATATCACCTATACCCCTGCGCCATACGTAAACGCAAACGGCCCTTATTATATTTGCTATGGTGAAACTTCTGCTGCTCTCGACGGGGTTGTATCTGCCGGTGCTTCAACCGGACTTTGGACTTCGATGGGCACAGGGTCTTTTAGTCCGGGCCCCGGAACCCTCAATGCCACATATTACCTCAGTAATGCTGATACTGCCGCCGGCTCGGTAACAATTACCCTTACCTCAACCAATAACGGCAGTTGTCTGCCCGTCTTGGATGTTACCCAAATCATTATGACATCAGAGCCAATTGTTGATGCAGGTCCTGATCAGACAATTTGCGGAAACCAGACTGCCTCGCTCAATGGTGTGGTTATTCAGGGTGCCGAAACTGGAATCTGGACATCAAGCGGAACCGGTTATTTCGTCCCCGATGCTACCGATCTTAATGCAGTATATGTGCCAAGTATGGCTGATACTGCTGCAGGAAGTGTTATCCTTACCCTTACAGCAACTGATGCCTGTATTCCGGAAGCTGATCAGCTTACCCTGACCATTACCGGGGCTCCCTTTGTTGATGCAGGGCCCGATCAGGTTGTTTGCCAAAGTGACCCCGATGTTTACCTTGACGGAGTAGTGTCATCATGGGCATTGCCCGGGGTTTGGACAAGCTCGGGAACAGGAGTGTTCTTTCCCAATGCCAATGATCTGAATGCTGTATATATGCCTTCACCGGGGGATTTGTTTCTTGGGACAGTTGTACTTACGCTGACTTCAGTTAATAACGGTGCCTGCGATCCTTCACAGGCAACAATGACCGTAAATATTGTGCCTCCACCCGTTGCTAATGCCGGACCAAATCAAATTGTCTGTGCCAATAATTCTGCAGTACTTGCCGGTATCATCTCCGGCGGATCAGGTCAGGGAATGTGGACTACCCCGGGAAACGGCACTTTTTCACCCGATGCTTATGCCCTGAATGCAACCTATACGCCAGGATCTGTTGATATTGCAGCCGGATCGGTAAATCTTACCCTTGTTTCAATTAACAATGGCAGTTGTGACCCCTCGGCAGATCAGGTGCTTTTAACCATCCAACCAGCTCCCGTTGTTAATGCAGGTCCTGACCAGATTGCATGTGAAAACAATCCGTCAGTAGATCTTTCCGGCTCTGTAACCATTGCAACCGGAGGAATATGGACCACTTCAGGCACAGGTTCGTTTTCACCATCAAATATTGTCTTAAATGCAACCTATAATCCTTCAGCTGCTGATGTATTGGCCGGTTCGGTCCAACTTACACTGACTTCAACAGGAAATGGTTTATGTCTCCCTGTAACCGATATTATGACAGTTTCATTTTATGACGGACCAAATGTTAATGCGGGTGCCGATTTATTTATCTGCGAAGGAGTGACTTCTGTTACACTAACCGGAAGTGTAAGCGGGCCAACCATCAACGGAACCTGGTCAACACTTGGTTCGGGAATGTTTTTCCCTTCTCCGTCTAGTTTGACTTGCACTTATTTTCTTGGCTCTGCTGATCTGGTAAACGAATATGTTTATCTCCTATTAACTTCAACAAATAACGGCGATTGTTATCCGGTTACCGATACCATCCTTGTTACAATAACTGATATTCCGGCGGTCAATGCAGGTCCTGACCAGACTGTCTGTGCAAATGACCCGAATACTTTATTGAACGGTGTTGTTTTTGGCGATCCCGGAACAGGCGAATGGTCAACACCCAATGGAACCGGTGTATTTACACCCTCAAATACCAGTCTGACAACAACCTATATGCCTACCGCAAACGATGCTTTAAATGGATTTGTAACAATAATTTTCACCTCGACCAATACCTGTATTCCGGTGAGGGATACCATGCGGATTACCATTACTCCGGCCCCCCTGGTTGACGCCGGCGATGATCAGATCATCTGTTCGGTAGTGACCGGCGTACAGCTTCATGGAAGTGTCTCGCTTGGTGCAACAACCGGAATTTGGTCAACAGTGAACGGAACAGGAACATTCTCTCCGTCTGCCTCTAACCTGAATGCCATTTATAATGTAACTGCCGCAGATCTTCTGAACGGCAATGTCATTCTGGTACTTACATCAACAAATAACGGTGATTGTTTTCCGGTTTCTGACACAACCCTGATTAACTTTGGAGTGAATCCGGTTGCTGATTTTGATTTTTCAGATACTGTTTGTCTATATCAGAATATTTTATTTACAAATACATCAACGGTCAGTGAAGGGTACATTTTATTTAATGAATGGGATTTCGGACTTACTCATGCGTATACACAAAATGCCGTGAATGCTTTTACTTCGCCCGGAATTTACGATGTTCAGCTTGTTGTGTTTTCAAATATCGGATGTACTGATACAATTGTTCAGCAGGTAACACTGCACCCGCTTCCAATCGCCGACTTTTCATATTCACCTGATTGCTCAGGTGATTTGGTGATTTTTGCGGATGAATCTATCGGAGCAGTTGACTGGTTTTGGTTGTTCGGTAACGGTTTTTCAGACGTTAACCAGGCCCCCGCTCCACAGTTATATGAATTGCCCGGCTCATACGATGTTTCACTTTATGTGACTGATGTTTATAACTGTACCGATTGGCAGGTAAACAGCATCAGCATTTTGCCAACACCCGATGCAGAGGCAATGATTGATGGTCTTTGCGCGATGACACCAACTTATTTTCAAGATATATCCACAGTTGCTGATGACACAATAATTTCCTGGTACTGGGAATTTGGTGACGGGGGAACAAGCATACTGCAAAACCCGACCCATATCTATGCCGGTCCGGGTAACTATGATGTTATTCTGACCGTTACAACAGATGATTGTTCCAATTCAGATACCTTTAAAATAGTTGTTGATCCTATACCGCTTTTTGATGTCATCCCCAGCGCTACTGCCGGATGCAACCTGATGACAGTCACTTTTACAAATAATACAACTGGAGCATCAAGCTATTGGTGGAATTTTGGCGACGGAGTAACTTCAATTATTCCATCTCCCTCGCATACATTCATCAATACCAGTCCAAATGACATGGTTTACAATGTTACTTTGATCGGATATTCACCGGCAGGTTGCTCCGACACATTAATTATTCCGATTACCGTGCATCCCGACCCCATGGCTGCTATAACCTCAAACGCAATGCCCGACTGCAGTCCGCTTGTCGTTGATTTCTTTAACATGTCAACCGGAGCAGCATCCTATTCATGGAATTTCCATGACGGAACTCCCAATTCAACGCTCGCTGCACCAAGCCATTCCTTTGTAAATGACACTTCATTTATCATGTATTTCAACGTGGTGCTTACTGCATTTTCTCCCTTTGGATGTGTCGATTCGACCAATGTTTATGTAACAGTCTTTCCAAACCCCGAGTATGATTTTACCATCACGCCCGATTCGGCTTGCAACCCTTCTATGATTGCACTTGCAACTGTTCCGGGTGAATATTCCTACGAATGGTTTTATGGCGATGGCACTTCTCAAATGGCTGGTGCTTATGCATGGCATCCATATACCAGCACTTCGTTGTTTGATACTACCTATACAGTTGAATTGGTAACAACTACATTCTTTGGATGTACTGATACAACAGAACATGATTTGGTAATACATCCTTCTCCGGTAGCAGATTTCACCGTGGATACCATGAATGGCTGTACTCCACTGATTGTGGCATTCGAAAATACATCCTTCGGGGCAACAACATACACCTGGAATTTCGGTGACGGAACGACCAGCACTACTGCCTCGCCAAACTTTACCCATACATTTTTTAACCCGGGATTATCACCGGTAAGTTATAATGTGCAGCTTGTGGCCGAAAGTCCGAACGGCTGTACCAGCGTTACTTCAAAAACCATCAATGTTTATCCGGCATCACACTCGGGTTTCTATATCTCCGATACCATTGGTTGCTCACCCCTCGAGGTTGATTTTACCAATGCATCCATGGGCACAGATGCATATTATTGGGATTTTGGGGATGGAAGCACCTCAACAAATACCAATCCATCCCATACTTTTGTGAACAATGGTTTTATGAACATCATCTATACAACGCAACTGATTTCCTCATCAATCTATGGCTGTCTTGATACTGCAACCTATAACATAACTGTCCATCCCAAGCCGGATGCGAACTACGGTATACTCAACTCTGCCGGATGCTCACCCTATGATGCTACGATTACCAATGCCTCATCAGGTGCAACAACTTATTTGTGGGATTTTGGTGACGGATCAACATCCTCAGTTCCCGGCACCACATTTACCCATCATTATGAAAATCTTACAGGTCTGCTTCAAACATATGAAATTCAGTTGACTGTTTCCAATAGTTTTGGTTGTATGGATATGGTTATGCAAACAGTTGATATTTTTCCGGAAATTATGGCCGATTTTGCAGTCAATACTGATGGCTGTACTCCATTTACAGCAACCTTTGTTAACCAATCAATGGGGTCAGTATCCTATTTCTGGTATTTTGGCGATGGTAATACTTCAACCAACAACGGTCCGACTCATACTTATATCAATCCAAGTTTGAATGATACTACCTATCATGCTTACCTGGTTACACTCTCAACCTACGGTTGTCCCGATACAGCTTATCAGGATGTTACTGTATTTGCCCGTCCGCAGGCAGTGTTCACCATAAACAGCAGTTCAGGATGCTCACCGTTTAATGTACATATTGAAAATTCATCGCTGGCTGTTGGAACCTACAACTGGCAGTTTGATGACGGAACATCTTCTGCAACTTCTGATGCCGAATTTGATCATGTTTTTGTCAATGCAACGCTAAACCCTGTTACATACGATATCATCCTTACAACCTCAAACAGTGGTGGCTGTATTGATACTGCATGGCATCAGATCACTGTTTACCCCGAAGTCACCCCGATCATCATTGCTGAAACTACCGGTTGTCATCCACTTGAAGTGGAATTCAATAATTATTCTACAGGAGCGGTTACTTATGACTGGGATTTTGGCGACGGAGGAACATCAAATGATGAAGACCCGGTCCATACCTTCTTTAACCTTGATCCCGTAAACGTTGAAACCAATACAACCATGCTTGTTGCAACTTCTGAATATGGTTGTTATGACTCAGTAGCAATTGGCATTACCATCTACCCGACACCTCAGGGTGTTTTTTCAATAAATGAAATTACAGGATGCAGTCCGTTTAGCGCCATCATTTCAAATAGTAGTCAGGGCGCTGATCATTATTACTGGGATTTTGGCGACGGTACATCCGATACAACAAGCAATGCAATTATAAACCATACTTACGGAAATTACAGCGGGTTAACAGCTACCTATTTTCTGGATCTTTATGTTACAAATGATTTTGGTTGTGAAGATTTTGAAGATCAGGCAGTAACTATTTACCCCGACGTTGAAGCAGGTTTTATCTGCTATACCGAGGGATGCAGTCCCCTGACTGTTAATTTTACAAATATGTCTCAGGGTGCAGAAAGCTATTACTGGCATTTTGGCGATGGTGCTTCATCGGGTGAATCGGATCCCTTCCATACATTCACCAATTTTACACTGAATGATGCAATTTACAATGTTGGTTTGGTTGCAACTTCTGAATATGGTTGTCAGGATACTTTTATCAATCAGATAACCGTTTGGGCTACTCCGGTTGCCGATTTCACCGCAACACCCACCTATCAGGTTTATCCTTCTACAACAGTCTCAATTGCAAATCACACATCGGGTGAATGGGATTACCAGTGGACATTTGGTGACGAAACAGGAAGCACTGTATCAGAACCGGTAACACATACCTATGCAACCTGGAATGAGTATGAAATAACATTAATTGCCACCGGTGATCATTGTGCAGATACTCTTTCATACACAATAATTATTGACGCTCCTCCTCCTTATCCCGCTTTTGAACCGGATGCTTCAGGTTGTGCACCCTTTACAGTAGATTTTGAAAACAATACTTTGTATGCCACAAATTATGAGTGGAATTTTGGCGATGGAGGAACTTCTTACCTTGAAACTCCCTCACATACCTTCCATAACCCGGGTATTTACATTGTTACACTCAAAGTTATCGGATACCATGGAGAGGAGGCACTTGCCGAATCAAGGACAATCACGGTATATGAACAACCATTGGCATATTTTAAACCAATACCCACAGTCGTAGCTATCCCTGATGAGTATGTTACTTTCTTTAATCTTTCAGAAAACGGAGAGCATTATTACTGGGACTTTGGTGACGGTGCCAACGATACTGCCTTCCAGCCAACACATGCTTATGCTGCCGAAGGACTGTATGATGTTTATCTGTATGTGATTTCACCTGATGGATGTGTGGATTCCATGCTCCTTAATGAAGCAATACTTGCACAAACCGATTGTCAGGTTATTTACCCCAATGCCTTTGCGCCAGGTGGAGCAATGAGGAGTGAAAACACAGTGTTTAAGCCAATTTATAAGGGTGTGATTGAGTACCGCCTTGAAATCTTCAACAGATGGGGTGAGTTGATTTTTGTAAGCTATGAACCCGATGAGGGATGGGATGGAATGTATCGCGATGAACTCAGTAAACAGGACGTTTATGTCTGGAAAGCTACTTACGTTTGCGGCAATGGCGAACGGTTTGTTAAAACAGGAGATGTAACCTTATTAAGATAAGATGATGAAAAAGCTATTATATATAATAACTGCAATTGTAATACTGAGCATTTCGGAGGGCAAGGCCCAGGATCCGCAATTGAGTCAGTACTACGCATGCCCGCTTTATCTTGCACCATCATTTGCCGGCTCCACAAGTGGAAGCAGGGTTGTGATGAACTACCGCAACCAGTGGCCTGCCATCAATGTGGCTTACCAGACTTATGCAGTTTCCTTTGATCATTATTTTCCTGCACAGACAAGCGGAATGGGGCTTTTCTTCAATAAAGATGTAGCCGGTTCGGCAAATCTGAGCACCACCAATATCGGATTACAGTACACCTATAATATCAAACTGACACCTCAGTGGTATATGAGACCTGCTTTGCAAATGCAAATATCTCAAAGAAAAATAGATTTTGAAAAATTAATTTTCTATGAACAGCTTACTTTCAGTCAGATTCTTCCTATTAATTCAGAAGCCGAAACCCTTGAGAAAATTTCATATATGGACTTTACTTTCTCTTTAATGGCATTTGGAGTAAATGAATGGGCCGGAATAGTTTTTACCCATATGAATAAGCCCAATGAATCTCTCCAGGGCCATATTGCTGAAATTCCGGGACAATTTAAATTCTTTGGGGGCAAAAAGTTTTCCCATAATAAACTTGTAAATGCTGAGAATGAGCGCAGCGTCACTGCATCTTTTTTATATAAATCCCAAAAGAAATTTGATCAATTGGATATAGGTATGTATTGGGCAAGGAAACCAATCGTTTTGGGATTTTGGTACAGAGGAATTCCCGGATTTAAACATTATGCTCCGGGTTTTGGAAACCATGATGCTGTTTCTTTTATGGCAGGATATCATCTGCCGGAAGTAAAAATCGGTTATAGTTATGACTTTACAGTTTCAAGGCTGGTGGGCCGCTCAGGTGGATCGCATGAGATATCTATCATTTATGAGTTTTTCCAGAATCAGAAAGCAAAAGGAAGAAAAAAAGTGATTGTGCCTTGCCCGAAGTTTTAATGGTGATTAGGGAAAATTAGGGTTGCCAAATGGTCAATTACCTAATAGTTTTATAAAAGTGTTACACGTTTATTTGTTTACTTTTATTTTTTTATAAATAATACGTCAGACCCAGATTGATATTTATAAGTGAATTAATGTCATGTTTAATATTAGAAAAATTAGCAATTTTCCTGAGGCCAAGAGTGAAGCTGCCTGCAAAATTCGATTTAAATAAAATATCAGTTCCTATATTTATTTCATAGAAGGGTTTACCAAAAAAAGGATCTTTGCTATCATTTGATTTATAAAATATATAGCCACCTTCCAGTCCCAAAACCGGTGCAACTTTATTATCTGAAAAATAATTGGCAAAGCGAAGGGATACAGGAATAATATTTTCCGAGTTTTCTCTTAAAAGCTCCGATCTGATTCCAATAAAAAACCCCTGATCAGTCAGAAAACCATTGATTAATCCCAGCCCATAACTAGTTTGTTTGGTCTCAGTTTCATTATTTTTTCCACTCAATCCTGCAGCGTAAATCTGGTGAAGACTACTGGTTATTTTTTGCGCTGGAAGCTGACTTAATAAAAAGTAAAAAAGAAGTAAGCAGAATAATTTTTTTGACATGACACTATTTTAAAATCCAATTCAAATTTAACAAAAATAATGCCAGATAACAAAAAAAAACGCTCCGGTTCAGGAGCGTTTTTCAATATTTATTTTAAATCAATATTACTTATTGATTACAATTTTCTTAGTAGTAACCTTACCGTTATCGGTAATCTTAACAATGTAAGTTCCCTGTGCCTGATTGTTCAGGTTGAGGGCAACATTTGAGTTAATATTGCTGAATGAAGCAACTACATCACCAAGAATATTGGTAACAATGATGTCAGCATTTTCTGCATTGCGAACATATACGATACCGTTTGAAGGGTTCGGATACACCATTAATTCGGTAACGAAGTTTTCGCCTACTGAAACAGGCAGACTTCCTGTGTTGGCATTCATGATGGCACCGGTTGTTTGGTCAATAATCATACCGATAAGTACAATCTCGTTTTCATCATAATCTGCAGGCAGTGTGTAGGAATAACTTTCTGTAAAATAGTCATCTTCGGCAACCACTGAAGGAACAGAACCTGCTGTGCCTTCCCATCCGGCTAAGATTGCTCTGGCAACATTCTGATATACCATTTGTGAAGCAGGAACAGTAGCGGCAAGTGATTCGTATCCGCCCATTGGTCCGTATGTACCACCTGAATAGTAATTTTCCTGATCGTAATCTGGTGATGGACCAGTAACATTGTTTTCAATGATCACAGAATTCAGTCTGTAGTTGGCAGTTGGGATATCACATGCGAAATGACTGGTTACATCGTAAGTAATTTCACGTGTTCCGGAGTTCCAGGTAACATTTTCAACAGAAATTGCTGCAAGAGGAATTTCGGTAATGTGTCCGAGATATGCACCCTCAAAATCCATTGGATCATAAAGTTTATATTCCCTGTCAACAAATCCGGAAGGATAACCAAAAGTCGCACCAGTTGCAGTGGCGATTGCAGTTCCATAAGTACCATAATCTGTATCGTATTCGGAAATAGTCATTATGTCACCATCATGAACAGCAATTCCAATCCATGTGTCAGGATAATCATCAGCCATTTGTTCCATAAAAACATGACCTCTAACACACCAGCCGCACCATGTGCCAGTTCCTTCTTCACCAACAACACGTTTTTCGGGAAGCCAGTTCAACAGAAGTACTTCAGTAGTGAAATTGTCGTTCGAAGCGTCTTCATCACCTGTAAGTGAAGTATTGGCAGCAATGTCATAGACGCCTGCAACTGAAAAATCTTCGGTAGCTGTAAAAGCATAATTATAAGTTGCGCCCGGATCAATAGTTGCTGATACGGTTTCTGTAACAACGGCACCGCCGTTTACTGAATAAGATACATCAAAACCGGTTTGGGGATTTAATCCAAGGTTCATTATCTGTAACTCAATGTTTTCAGTGGCTGATAAAACAGCACCGCTAACAGGATTGTTTATTCCGATAACTCCAACATCATTGTTGTAAGGATCGGTGATGGTTCCGGTAAATTTATACATTCCGCCGGTTGTTGCATCAGTATTAAAGTTTCCTACATATCCGCAAGTGTTGCTAACCCATGCTGTGGTTAACATCTGGCCGGGGAAAGATGCAAAATCTTCAAACATATGACAACCATATAAGCTGAATGATGCACCTGATTCGTTTCCTGTAGTAACCCATGTGTTAGGTGTTCCGGGAACGTAAGCAATGTCACTTGAGTAACAATTTCCTGCCGGAGTAAATACTGTCCAGGTTTCGCCACCATCTGATGTTTCGGCTATTGTTTCGTTATCAATTTGGTAACCAATACCATTAAGAGCATCCCTGAAGATAATTTTAAACTGGTTGGTAAAAGGTGTTGTATAAACTGCCCAGGTTAAACCACGGTCGGTTGACTTAAAACATCTTCCTTTGTTAGTAGAAAACCATACATTGTCGCCGACAACTGAATAAAATCCTGTAACACCATATTCGTCAGTAGCTGATGGAACAGGAATATCACCAGTTGGAACCCTTGTCCAGGTTGTTCCACCATCAGTGGTAGTGTAAATTTCAAAATATCCGCCATTGGGGTCGCCCATGCACCATCCGTTATTGGCATCCCAGAAATGAAGAACATTTGGAAATCCTGCAGGAGCAGCAAAAGTTGCTGTGGTCTGAGGAGTCCAGGTGGTTCCGCCATCAGTGGTTTTTAAAATTTTACCGCCGCCTGCTGATGAGTTAAACACCGGCATCCATGCAGTATTGGCATCAATGGCATAAATCATTGATGAACCATAGTTGGTGGTGTATCCGGCAACAGTACCCGGAGTCCATGTTGTTCCACCGTTTGAAGTGCGGGTAAATTCGGTGATATAAGTAGAAGTAGATGTACCGTTATATGCAGTTGCCCAAACGATGTTTTCGTCGACCGGACAAATGTATTTGATACCTCTTGATACTGTTGCAAATCCGGTTGACTGCTCAACCCACTGGGCGTAGGTAGAGAAAACCGCTGAAACTAAAAAAAGAGCGAGAAATAGAGATTTTTTCATAAGCAATGATTATTTAAGTTTAGTATTAATGTGCAAATTACAAAAAAAATAAAAAAGGACACCATGGTGTCCTTTTTTATTCACATTTTATTTTTTATTCAATGATAAGTTTGCTGTTGACAGTTTTTTCAGGGGTAATGATGTTTACCATGTATATACCCGATTCAAGTTTGTTCAGATTGATTTTTTGTGTTGATACAGAAATTTCTTCTGTGAGAACAACCTGACCTGAAATGTTTACGATTTCAACTTTTCCTTTTCCGTTGCTGAATATGTTAATGTAATCTTTTGCAGGATTGGGGTAAAATGCAATTTTAGTCTCGCTGAGTTCGTTTATGCCAACAATTGTTTCAAGATCTATTTTTGCAGTCTGTACCACTTCTTTTGTGGGATCATGCTGAATGAAAACAATAAATTCACAATTGTCTTTTACATAGGTTCCGATGTCAAAGGTAAAGGTATGGGTTGAGGTTGCAGATCCTGAATAATCCAGAGTTGTTCCGTTTGCATCGGGAAACATCTGACGGCAAACAAAATTTATTTCTGTTAAACCGCTAAGCCATACTTCAGGTATGTGAGTTTCTGTAAGAGCGGCTCTTAATACAAGTCCGTCTGTAAAATAACTGTTGGTTTGTTCGATGTCAAGAGTTGCTTCATAAGTTGTTGCACCTGTTTGTACGATAACAAGATCTGTAATATGCAATGAGGGAACACCAACGCGTGCATCATATAAAGGCACGTAGCTGTCATATAAACTTGTTGTTGCATTTCCTCCTGAAAATCCTGAAATACCATCCACAGTTGTTGTGGGGAATCCTTCAACGGTATAATAGATTTCTCTTGTGGCGCAGTCTGCTGTTGCATAAGGATCTCCGTTATGATATTCAATGATTGCAACATCATGTCCGTTTTCAATCAAATCATCAGCGCCCATGGCTGCTCCCGGACAATATCCGCACCATGTTCCGGTATTGATTTCGAAAAGAACCAGATTGCGGTCTACGCCTCCTTCAACAGTCCCGGATGATTCGTTTGATGAGGGTGAGTAACCCAGACCGTCAAAATGTGCACGAACTGTGTAAGCATAGGTCCCTGGATATAAGTTAGTCTGGTCATAGAAAAGATCATTGATTCCCGAAGCAACAACGTTTCCGTTGCTCATGAGAAGATAGCTGTCTGGAGTTCCTGATGCGGGAGCTTCCCAGGTGGTTCCAATGTCACTGCCGGTAACTGTGGCAACAAGGTTTAGAGGAGCATCATAGGAAACCTGCTCAATGAATGAAAAATCATCAACATAAAAAGTAGATGCGTTTCCTAAATCGTCGGACCATCCATAGATGTTGATTGCATCCAGTTTCTTTTCACATCCGCTTCCAAAAGAACCTTTAGTGTATTGCCATGAAGTTACTTCATTGCCATTGATATACAGTGTGGCAAAATCATCATCAAGGTCAATAATGTAGTTTACATGAATCCATTCGGCATGATTGAATGTAAATGTGCCTGCACTTTCACCGTTGGCGTCAACTGTTCCTGTGCCATCAATATTAAAGAATGCCTGTGTAGCCCATTCGCTGGAAGAACCGGCAAAATCTGAAAGCAAATTAAAGTAAGCAACTTTGCCTGTGACTACATAAATGTAAAATTGTATTTGATAGCGACCAGTGGTTAGGTCACCAAAATTTACAACGCAATCATTGTTGGCAATAACATAGATTGATTGAGAACCGCCATGAGCCATTGCTGTTGTTACATCAGGGTCTTCACTGCCCCCTGTCGTGCCACTCCATGTTGTCCATGGGGCTCCTGCTGCCTGGGCAATGCCCTGTCCTGCTGTGTAGGACTCAAAATCTTCAGAAATGATCGTTGTTTGGGCAAAGCTCATTGCTGTTGATACAAGAAATAAAAAAAGAAAGTAAATTTTTTTCATCTGTGCTAAATTTAGTTAGACAATTTATCTCTGTGAAAATACAAAAGCCGCTAATCAATAACAAGTCTTTAACCTTAAAATCGTTGCAAAGACCTTAAAAATGGTTTATTCACTCTATATTTTGGTAAGGGAAATCACGTAAATGAATAGCTGAGAGAAACAAAAAAGGTGTCCTGAAACTCAGAACACCTTTAGAAGAAACCGACCAACCGGTTTTATTCAATAATAATTTTCTCGTAATATTTGTTTTCTCCACTAAGCTCAAGGAAATAGCAACCAGGTTCAAGATTTCTCAGGTCGAGGACTGTTTTTTCTGAATTGATACTGTTTTCAGCTATGATAACCTTTCCTGAAACATCAAATAACCTTAATTGGTAGTTTTTTCTTTCAGGATTGTAGGTTTCAATATTCACGAAATCTTTTGAAGGATTTGGATATACCAACATCCCATGCTCCTTTAAATATTGCTGGGCAACATTAACAGCAATGCCATTATCCTCAAGATTTGAAACCGACTGACTGTATGGACCTGAAATATCCTTTGAACCACCGGTAAGATAACAGGTGTCTTCTTTTAAAACAGCAATCTGGTAATAATAAGGCAATACCGAAGCATAATCGGTGTAGGTTGTTATACTGCTCGCAATGGCTGCCAGAGGTGTTAATGTGGATGGACTTGTGCCTCTATAAATTAAATACGAGCCGAAGGGAAACCCTTCATAATTTTCCCAAATGAGGTTGTAAACACCTATTCCTGTACTAACTGTTAAGTGCATGGTTTTATGAGCATCACTTAATTCGGATTCGTTTCCACAGGTATCAACAACTGAGATTTTGTATCGATACGACTGAACATTTGGATCAGAATCTTCATCAAGATATGCACTTAGATCATCATAAGGAATGGTTGCAACCAGGTCATAATCGTATGCTACCGTTGTTTCCTTGTAAATATTGAAACTTACAATATCATCCCTGTAGGGTTTCTCCCAGGCTACCACATTATGTCCCGATGCAGTATCAACTGTAACAAGACAGATTTCCTGATATGCGTAAGGTTCGACCGCATTTACTGCAATGGAACTGATGCCGTAGCTGTCAGATTCATATACAGTAACAGTATAAGTTCCTGTTTCACCTACGGTTATCATTCGGGTGCTTTCGCCGGTTGACCATTGGTATTCAAGATATCCTGAACCTGCATCGAGGGTTATTGTGTTTCCATAGCAGAAAGTGGTTTCTCCCGATGCCAGTATTGAAGATTCAACTGCATCCGGTTCATTTATGGTTTCTGATTCGGTTGCTGTGCAGCCATTTCCATCGGTTACCGTAAGGGTGTAGGTTCCTGCGGTTAATCCATAAGCGGTGCTCTCAGTATCTCCGTTCGACCAGTTATAAGTGTATGATGGAATGCCATCGGATACCAGTGAGGAAATCATGCCATCAGCCATACCATAAAATGAAACATCTGATTTATACAACAATACTCCCATTGGAGTAGGATTCATAAGATGGGCTTCATCGGTGACCGGGCAATAGCCATCGGTTACGGTAACGGTATATACTCCAGCTGGTCTGTAGATTATCGAATTGGAGGTTGAGCCGTTAGACCAGTAATAATTAAATGATCCTGTTCCGCCCGAGGCATAAACCATTGCACTTCCTGTGTATCCTCCATAACAAAGAGGATCTGAAGTTACAACTGTGGTGATAATTGGATCAAAAGCCGTAACTTCAAAGCTGGCAATTGACATACATCCATTGTTGTCTGTTGCAGTGACAATATAGGTGCCGGCAGCAATATTATCATAGAATACCGATCCGACCAAACCATTTGACCATTCGTATGTAATGGGTTCAACACCGTTTGCCAACAATGTAACTGATGCGTTGGCTTCACCAGGACAAAGTGGTGTATTGTAAATATTTTGGGTATGGAAATTTGGTCCGCCATTTTCATTTATTATAACGGTTGCCGAGTCAATACACGATCCGTAGGTAACATAAACAGTATATACTCCGGCAGCCAATCCGGTAGCTGTTTGAGTCGTTTGAACCGGGAAGGTATTCCATTCATACGAATAGGGACCAGGGGCTCCCCAGACATCCACTGTTGCAACACCATCAGTGCCACCACAGGTTGTTGCAGGCCATGCGGATGGACTGCATACAATTCCGCCCGGCTGGGTAATTTCAGTGCTTGTTTCAGCAGAACATCCATTTGCATCTGATAAAGATACGCTGTAGGTGCCGGCAGGAAGATCTGAGATAGTAGAGCTTACAGATCCATTTGACCACAGATAGGAATAGGGTGCGGTTCCGCCAGAAAGAACAACAGAAACTGTTCCGTCATTATTTCCATAACATGAAATATCGGTGCCGGATAAACTGGAAATAAGGGTATCAGGCTGGGTAATTTCAAATGTATGAGTGATTGAAATTCCTGAATAATCAGAGACGGTTACGGTGTAAAACCCTGCGGCAAGTTCTGAAATATCTTCGGTAGTGGATTGTGCGCTATCCGACCATTCAAAGAAAAGGGGTGTGTAGCCACCGGTTACAGCAATATCAATAAATCCATCTCTTCCTGTGTAGCACGATACGTTTCCGTAAGTATAGGTGTTGATATAGAGGGAGCTGACAGTAATATAATCATTAAAAGTTTGCGTGCCGGAGCAGCCATAATTACTGGTTGCAGTGAGTGAAATATCATATATTCCCTGTTCGGCCCAGGAATGTGTCGGACTGATGTCATCTGATGTTGATCCATCTCCAAAATCCCAATGATAAGTAGCTCCGCCAGATGTAAGGTTAGAAAAAGTAACCGATTCTGACATTGAAATTGTTGTATTAGAAGCGGTAAAATTAATTACAGGCTGGTTCACAAAAACAACTCTGTAGGTTGAATCGCTTCCACATCCGTTGGTTACTTTGAGCTTAACCAGATACTCACCGCCGGAAGCAAAGGCATGTTGAGTTTCCCATTGGTCAGAAGTATTGCCGTCGCCAAAATCCCAAAAAACATCAACATTGCTTTGAATGTTTGCGTTTCCGTGATATTCAAATGTGAGGGTGTCATTGGCGCAGACCTGATTTGAAGGTGAAATATCGAACCATGTTTCGGGATAATTATTACTTACTACAGTTGCCTGAGTATAAAGGGTGTCAATATCATCACAGGCATTGGTGACTATTACATAAGCATTATAAATTCCGGTATCGGCGTAGGAGTGAAGTACATGCGGACCGGTTGCGGTTTGCCCATCACCAAAATACCAGACATAATCCAGTCCGCCAAAAATGAAAAATTCCACATCATCATTAGGACATCCGTACCTTGAAGTATCATCAAGAGTGGAGTTGTTCGCATAATAAAATGTTTCGTGGTCGGATGTTGTTACAACAATTGTTCCATCAAAGGACAAGGTGTTTCCACAAAGGTTGGTTACGGTAAAAAGATAATCATAAACACCGGGTTCATCATAAATATGATAAAAAACCGGCATAGTGGGATCGGGATATTCTGTCATATCCAGTAAGGATTCTCCATCCCCAAACCAAATTGAATAAGAATAAGTGTTGTCTTTCACATCAGAAATAAAGTCAACAAAGTACATGGCTTCGCCGGGACAAATAGTGTCTTGCATGGTTCCAAGTTGCGAATTGGGCATTGCCGACAGGTCAATATCCACCCATTTTTTTGCAGAATCAACACCCATACAGCTGTTTGTGGCATATAGAGTGATTTCATAAATACCCGGTTCATCAAATGAATAAATCAGATTTTTTTCAGTTATTTCGCTGCCATCGCCGGTTTTCCATAAGTATGTCAGGGGATTTTTATCTTCAGTAAAGTTTTCAATTATAAATTCTTCACCCGGACATAAAACCAAGGTATCAGTTTCGTCGGAATTTTGGATATTCATAAAATATGCACGGGCAAAGGGCTTGGAAAAAGGGTCAGGTTGTACAGTTACAGAAGTGTTGAAAGAAGCTGAATTGCCACATCCGTTGGTCAGGTTAAGCTGTACCATATACATGCCCTCTGCGGTATAGATATATTGAGGGTTTTTTTGAGTAGAAACAGAGCCGGTTCCAAAACTCCATAAATAAGTCCCGAGGGAATGGGGATGAAAAGTTACTGCTGTACTCGGGCAAACCGGATTGGGGTCAATGTCGAAAGTGGCATCGGCAGGGATATCCGTTCTGATATTAATATACTCTGATTTTGAGTTTGAATTACCGCAAACATTTGTTACAGTAAGGGTTACAACTTTATTTCCGGGGTAAATGTAGGTGTGAAAAGGATTTCTTTCGGTCGAAGAAGTTCCGTCATCAAAATCCCAAAAATAATTTGTTGCAGCCCTGTGAGAAAAGAATTGAACCTCATCATGATAGCAAAACTCAGAGCCGCCTGATTGACTAAAATCAACAGAAGGAATAGCAGAATTTGTTACCTCAATTTCCTGAGAGGTAGTTTCAATTCCACAGGTTGTATTTAAGGTAAGTGTAACGGTATAGGTTCCGGGTAAGTTGTAGGTGTGGGCCATGTCATGGTGATCACCGGTTGTTCCATCACCAAAATCCCAGTTTAGTTCTGAATAATTCCAGTTTGAAGCATTAAAATGTATTTCTTCATCCGGGCAAGCCTGTCCGTTTGATGACATCCAGAAAGGCCGTATGCCCTTAGCTGTAATATTCATGCTGTAACTTCCAAGATGTGCATAAAACTCATCATAACCATTCAGGGTTACAACATAGTCTCCGGGATCAGTAAAACTAAAATTTAAATCAGTCGTGGAGAAAGAAAAAGTTTCTCCGGTTGCGTAGTTAAAAACCGTCCAGTCATAATTATCTGCGCCGGAGCTGGTGTTGGTGAAATTGACCGACAATGGAGCGCATCCTTCAGTCTGATCCGCGTTAAAAGAAATTGTAACCTGTGCGTTAATATTCAACAGGGCAGTGATTAGCAAAACTGAGAGTAAAATCTTCATTTTCATAGTTATTGTATAATAGACATGCAAATATATTCATTAAAAATGATTTGACTCAAAAAAGGATATTTTATGTTTGTTTTTTTTTATCAATTTGCGTTTCATAATGACAAACAATAATAGAGAAGTGGTGTTCTGATAAAGGTTGGTTTTTCAATACTGAACTTTTTTACTAAAAATCCGTAAAACTAATTAGTATTTAAGAGATTAACTTGAATGTGCCGGGATGTTGATTAAGCTGTTGAAAACTCATTGTTAATTTTATCTTAAATTACACGAGCACAATATTTTTTGTTTGTTTTTTATTTATATTTGTAACGGATTACACCACGAGCTACACAGATGATTAATTAAGCGAAAGAATTAATTAAACTACATAGATGCTTGTCTTAATTTTCGTTTTGGAATTTGGATAAGTATGGCTATTTATAGCAAATGGGAATAGTTAACGACTTTTTTTACTTTCCATTTTTCAGATTAATTTTTGAAGTTGAATTCCTTGATGGATGTTGCAAACATGCAACATGGCTGAAACCAGCTTCGTAAAAGTACTAAGATATTTTGCGATGAAAAGGTATTTAAATAACTCTGGGAAAAAACTACTGCTGACTTTGGCGGGAGTGGGTTTTTTTATTGGGGTTAGTTGGGGACAGGTAACAATTGCCTCTGAAGATTTTGAAAATACCCTTACAACTTTTTCTGTTACAACAGGGACAGCATCATATTATAGTGGAAATACTGCGGTAGGAGATTTACCTGCCTCATCTCCTTTTGCTGTTTTAAACACCTATTCTTTAGGAAAATCAAATGCTACATTAGGTATTACTTCAAATGCAATTAATACAACGGGATACTCTTCAGTTAATTTAACTCTACGATTGACTTCATTTTCTATAGGTGGAGCTACAAACGGTGCAGATGCCGGAGATATCGTAACTGTTGAAATTAGTCCCGATGGAGGTGCCACATATTACAGTACAGCAAGGGTTTTAGGTTTCTCCAATGCATGCTGGGCTTATTCTACTGGTACGGGAAATGCTTCAACTGCTTATGATGGCAATTCAACACCTGTAGATTTTGCACCTGTTGGAGGTGGAAATCGAACCACAGATGGATATAGCACAATTACAATTTCAGGGTTGCCTGCTGTTGCTAGTTTAACAGTTAGAATTACCTTATTGAATAATTCAACAAGTGAAAGATGGTGTATTGATGATTTTAAAATAACTGGTATTTTAGCTTCCTGCACAGCCCCCACAATAACTGCCCAACCAACAAGCTCCACAAAATGTGTTGGCGAATCTGTAACATTTTCAGTCACAGCAACCTGTGCGAGTGGTGCATTGAATTATCAGTGGCGTAAGGGCGGTACGAATATTTCCGGGGCTACTTCGTCAACTTATACCATTCCTTCGGTAGCAGTTGGCGATGCTGCAAATTATGATGTAGTTGTTACCTGTGTTTGTGGATCAAATCCTACCACAACTTCCAGTGCTGCAACATTAACAGTAAATTCTTTGCCTGCCAACCCTTCAGGAACAATAACTCCCGGAGCAAATCCTGCCTGTACATCCACAACACTGACATACTCATCACCCAATGCAGCCATTTACTGGCAAACATCGGCTACGGGCACAAGCACCGCAAGTCCCACAACATCTGCCTATACTGTGACTACCTCAGGAACATATTACGCAAGAGCCTACAACGGAACTTGCTGGAGCTCCGGCGCCGTTGCCTCAGCTGCGATTACTATAAATCCTACTCCAACTATTAGTGGAACAACCACTGTTAATGTTGGCGCAAATACAACTTTAACCGGTAGTCCCGGAGGAGGAACATGGTCTAGTGGAAGTACAGGCGTTGCAACAATTTCCGCAGGAGGAGTGGTTACGGGAGTGTCTGTCGGAACTTCTGTTATTACTTATACGCTCTCTGGTTGTATTGCAACCACTACTGTTACTGTTTCTACCGGACCATGTTACAGCGAGGATTTTGTGTCATTTACGGATTGGACAAATAGCGGAACAGCTGCTGACAATCTACACTGCGCTCCTAATGATGAATGCAGAGCACTTGGAACAGGAACATACATTATCTCTCCATTTGTTGATTATCCAACCCAATTGAAATTCCAACAGGATGCCAGCAGCGGTGGATCTGGAAGCACTGCAACTGTTGATTATAAAATCGGGGCAGGTGGTGCATGGACTTCATGTACTTCCTTTACTGTTAGTACAACTGAATCATATATTACTGTTAACCTAACCAATGTTGGAGGTGTTGACTTATCTGCATATTCTGAAGTGTATTTTCGTTTTAATTCTACTTTTAACACATGGTACCTTGATGATGTTGAATTCCTTTGTGGTTCTTGTGCAATTCCTTTATTGCAGGCAAGTGCGATTTCTTTTTCATCAGTTACTGATGTGTCAATGATTTTATCCTGGACTATTGGAGATGGCGATAAAAGAATCGTTAAAATGAACACTTCCAATTCGTTTACCAGTCCGGTAAATGGCACCGATCCAACTGCCAATTCAGTATATGGTGGCAGCGGCGAACAAGTTGTTTATAATAATTCAGGAAGTTCGGTTTCAATCTCTGGATTGAGCCCTGCTACAACATATTGGTACAGAGTATATGAATACAATTGCTCAGGAACAAATACCGTGTACATAACCTCAGTTGCAGCAAGCAATCCCAATTCACAAGCAACCATATCCTGTGTGGCTCCAACAACACAGGCCTCGTCGATTACTTTTTCTTCAGTTTCTGACAATTCTATGGCTATTAACTGGACAAACGGCAACGGCAGCAAAAGAGTTGTAAAAATTAACACCTCAAATTCCTTCACAAATCCCGCTAACGGAACCGACCCCACTGCCAATTCAGTTTACGGTGGCAGCGGCGAACAAGTGGTTTATAACAATTCGGGTAATAGCGTTTCCGTCACAGGTCTTTCTCCTTCAACTACATACTGGTTCAGGGTTTATGAATATAATTGTACCGGAACCAACACTGTTTATAATGTAAATACCGCCACTAATAATCCCAATAGTCAGGTTACAACAGCTGTTTCTGTAGCTGCGGTTTTAGTTCCCGGCGACCTGATAGTTATGGGCGTAAATTCAAACATTGCTGCATGTGTTGGCGGATCTGCAGGTGATGACGAAATATCATTTGTTTGTTTTAAAGACATCACACCCAATACTTTTCTTGACTTGACCGATGAGGGATGGGAAAGATGCCATACCGGTCAATGGGGAAATTCAGAAGGGTTTCTGAGAATCCAAAGAACCACTTCCACAATTCCTGCAGGTACTGTTATTACCATCAGACTTAATCAAACTGGTGCCGCCTTAACAGGTATTTATCCTGATAACAACTGGACAATTATCACAGACATCAGGTCGGTGATTATGAACTCAAATGGAGACCAACTGTATTTTATGCAGGGAGGAACTTGGAATGACGGACTGCATACTTGTAATCCCACAGGATTTAACTCAGGAACAGGAACTGATGATTGTGAAGATGCAACTTACACAGGAGGCACATATTTATTCGGGTTTAATACCAACGATGATTGGCTGGCCGGAGTTTGTGATGTGGTAAATGATGTAAGTGGTAACGGACGTTCACAAAACTCAGGAATGCTTGTTGGTATGGATTGTTTTACCATGACCCCAAATGTTGCTAAGGATTTTCTCAAATACACAGGCCCTACTGATCCATGCTCTCAAATTGAATGGGTTGGACGAGTGAACGATCCTTCAAACTGGACAAACTATACTGATTGTTCAGGATATTATGCCGGCGCTCCAAATTATACTACCGGCCAGACAATTAGTATTACGGAAGCCGGAATAGACGCAGCTTACAACTGGTACGGCCATAAAAGTACCGAATGGTTTGATTGTGCAAACTGGGGAACTTTAAGAGTACCAATCTGGTCGACTAATGTGGTCATTCCTAATGATACTGAAGTTGAAAACAATATTGTCTTAATAGCAGGTGAAACAGCCGAGTGTAAAGATTTTACTATCAGTAATGCATCGTATTCCATCAAAGGTGAAAACGGTGCAACTAAAGTTCTGAATATCTACAGACATTTAGTAATCAATGCAGGTACCATTGATTTTGATGATGGAAACAATGCTACTGCTGATGGAACTATTAATGTTGCTAGTACCTGGACAAATAATTCTACAACAAACAGTTTCCTTCGCGGAAACAGTACTGTAAATTTTACAGGTACTGCTACCCATACAATAACCAGTTCCTCAGGAATTGAAAATTTTCACAATATTTCCGTTGCCAGTCCGGGTATCGTATCCCCCGGTGTAAATGATCTTCTTGTTTCAGGAACATGGACAAACTACTCGTCGGCCGGATTTACCGAAGGTACCGGTTTGGTTACCTTCGATGGATCGGCATTACAAACAATCAGCACTCCCGGTGGTGAAACATTTTATGATCTCGAAATAAAAAATTCTGCCAATGTTTCTTTGGGTGCCAATGTTACTGTCACTAATGATTTATATCTTAATACTGGTAATCTTGTAATAAATGGTGTTTCGCTCACCCTGCAAAAAAGTCTTTCTCGTAATACCGGCTATTTCACTGGGTCATCAACGTCCGATCTCATCATTAACGGTACAGGCAATCTGGCAACGCCGCTGTGGTTTTCGGCAGGCGGCGAATTTCTTGATATCCTGAATATCAACCGCGCATCCTCCGGCATTGTTACCATGGGAACCAACCTTACAGTGAGCGGACAACTGGCTGTTGTGAGCGGCATCCTTTCTATTAATGATAAACACCTAACCATAAGCGGAACTACCTCGGGAACCGGAACAGTATCGGGTTCAGCTCTTTCTGAATTAACAATCGGGGGCTCGGGCGCCATGGGGACGATATATTTCACATCTGGTTCTGATCAGGTTAGAAATCTTACGGTAAACAGGGCATCCGGAACTGCTACTCTCGGAACAGATCTTACCGTAAACAATCTTCTGACGTTGACAAATGGGATAATCACCACAGGAATTTACAAGCTTATCGTATCAAACAGTTCTGCAACTTCTGTTTCAGGATATAACACAAATTCCTATATTAACGGAAATCTAAGAAGATACATTGCAACAAATACTGCTACTTATGGCTTGCCTGTTGGATCCTTGACACGCTATACTTTGGCTGAACTTGTTAACGGAAACCTTGCCGGTGTGACATACCTTGATGCAAAATTTCTCGAAACTTTTGGTAATACAGGAAGTCTGAATACTGCAATCGCAATTGACTACGGAACACCTTATTCAACAATCTGCACCGAGGGTATCTGGCAAATTGACCCGGATGCCGGACCATCGGCTGGAGATTATGACATAAAATTGTGGTTTAACGACGGAGGAGGCGCAAGCCCGTTCTCAGGAATTGTCGATGGACAATTTGGTCCGCTGAAAAGAAACTCATCTTCTACCCTTGCTTCTGATTGGGCTGGAGAATCAACAGGATCACTCAATGCGCCGGGTACTCCCGGAACCACTCTTGCAGGGGGTTATGCACAACGGAACAATATTACTTCTTTTAGCCACCATGCAATTGGAATATCCGCATTTTTACTGCCCATTGAACTCATCAGTTTTAATGCAGTTTTTGAAGGAGGTAATGTTGAACTAACATGGTCAACATCATCGGAACAAAATAACGATTACTTTACAATTGAACGCTCGTCCGATGGATTTCTGTTTGATGAACTAAAACGGATTGCCGGTGCCGGAACTTCTTTTACCAGAATTGATTACAGCGACACAGATTATAATCCGCATACCGGTACATCTTATTACAGACTGAAACAAACTGATTTTGATGGCAAATTTTCATATTCTGAAATTGTTGCAGTAAACGCTGCCAATGAAAACATTCTGAATGTTTATGCCGATAACAATACCAATACTATCCACGTTGTGAGCAATGATAATTTGCAGTTAATCAGAATGTCAATTTGTGATGTTACCGGAAGAACAATTTACAGTAATCTGTTGCATGGTACAACGGAAATAAACCTTGATGAAATAAGTATTACCACAGGCATTTATTTTATTAATATTTCAGATTCCGGAAGCTATCTCACAAAAAAGATTTTTATCCCATAGAATTTTTACGATATTTGTGAATGATTAATAAAGGAATGTAATTTTTCCGGATGAAAATTATCCTTAAATTTATATGTTTTCTTTATACTGTCGGGGTTTTTTCGCAGTCACCTCATTTTATAAATTTTTCCTCTGAAAACGGCCTTCCCAGCAATGAGGTTTATCATGTTTTTCAGGATTCAAAGGGGTATATCTGGTTCGCCACAAACAATGGGGTTTGCAAATACGACGGTGAAAACTTCACTAACTTCGATATGGAAAACGGTTTGCCCGATAATACTGTATTTGAAATTTATGAAGATTATAAGGGAAGAATATGGTTTGTCACATTTTCATCTAAATTGTCCTATTATTATAATGGTAAAATTATCCCTTATAAGTACAATAACCTCATTCAGAGCATACCCAACAACACACCCAACCCCCTGAAAAACTGTTTTTTTGTTGATGAAAATGACAATATTATTTTGGAATCTTTCAATTTGGGAACAGTTCGTATTTCCAATGAAGGGAAAATTAAAGTGGAGGAAACACCATTCAATAAAAATGTTGTTTGGGAATATAAAGGAAAAATAATACCAAAAACCAGATTATTTGTTCCTGAAATTACATTTAAACTTAGCAGTGACACATTTTCATTTAAATACGATGCATCTTTATATAATACTGAAGGATATTCCTATGCTGAAAAGCTAAAAAATAAATATCTGCTTGCCAAGGGAAAACTCTTATTTGTATTTGAAAAGGGTAAAGATGTTGATTATGTGGCTTTTGAAAACAAAATTGTTTGGATGGGAATTGATCAGGCCGGATTGATTTGGTTTGGGTTATTAAAAAACGGGGTAGTTTGTTTTAATAACACGGACTTTTTAACTGAAAAACATCACTTTTTAAATGATTACTCGGTTACTTCTGTTTTAAAGGATAACTCAGGTGGCTACTGGTTTACAACAGTAGAACAGGGCGTTTTTTACACTCCTTCAAAGGAAATAATTACTTATTCTGTAGAAAGCAAATCAAAAATAAACCAGGTTAATACGGTCCTTCCACTTGAAGACGAAGTATATATTGGGCTTCAGAATAACGGGTTAGTACTTTTGAAAAATCAAAGCATTAAAAAAATTAATATTAATGGCCAATATGATTTTAATGTTTATAATCTGGGAATGTGGAATGATATTTTAACAGTTTCCAGCGACAAATCTTTTTTGGTCTATAACGGTAAAGGGAAAAGAGAGAATGTTTTAATTAATAACAAAAAATCGCTTCTCTATACAGGAATCAGCTCAGCAATAATAAACGAAGACTCAATGCTTTATACAACCACTACGGGTTTATTTATTGTTACCCCCGACAGTATTAATAAAATAATGTATAAGTATTATAATTCAAGAGCTGATGCAATAATTAATGATGGCAATGGCAGGTTTCTGATTGGTGCAATTAATGGATTATATTCATATGATTACAGAAATAACCAGTTAAACTATTTATCAGAAGCAAATGACAGTTTAAAAGTCAGGGTTCTGGATATAGTTAAAAATAAAGATATTTATTATCTGGCCACAAAAGGCAATGGGTTGATTCTTTTAAAGAAGAATAAAATACTTTCAAAAATTACCAAAAAAGAAGGGTTGTCAAGTAATATCATTAATTCATTGTTTTATTCCAATGGTGCTTTGTGGGCAGCTACAAATTCAGGTCTGAATAAAATTGTTTTTAAAAAAGGAAATTTTAATAGTCCGGATATCACTATAATTAGCAAAAGTCATGGTCTTCCTTCCGACAATATCCATGAAGTTAAAATCCGTGATTCTCTCATATATCTTGCTACTTCTGAAGGACTGGCAATTTTAAATGTGAAAACGGTTAGAAATTCACATAATCATCCACCCGTTTATGTAAAAAGGATTGAAATAAATGGTAAACAGGTTGAAGCTAAAGATAAGTACATGCTTGATTACAATGAGAACTCAATTTTCATTTCATTTATTAGCCTGAACTATAAATTAATAGAAAAGAAAATATATAAATACAAATTAATTGGAGTTGATACCAAATGGAATATCGGAACAGAAAATTCAGCAAGATATTCATCATTAAAACCCGGAACCTACAAGTTTATTGCATACTCATTGAACGAAGATCGTGAATGGTCAAAGAAACCGCTGGTTATTGAATTTGAAATACTTACGCCATATTGGGATACTCTTTGGTTTAAATTGCTGATATGGATTTTGGCATTATGTGTCGTCGGATTTATTTTCCTTGTTGTTTATAAATTAAGAATGAAGAACATAAAGAAAACCATAATGTTGAATCAGGAATTGAATTTGTACAGACAAAAATCATTGACACAGCAAATGAACCCGCATTTTCTTTTTAATTCCTTAAATTCAATTCAATATTTCATCTACAAAAACGACAAGGAAAAATCAGCCGAATATCTGTCTAAATTTTCATTATTGCTCAGGCTGATACTTGAAAACTCTCAGCAGCAGCAGATACCTATCCGAAGAGAAATTCAGGCAATTGAACTGTACCTTGAACTTGAAAGCCTAAGGTTTAGAGGCGACTTTAAGTATGAAATTATTATTGATTCATTGGTCGAAGCTGATTTTCTGATGATTCCCACACTCATTATCCAGCCTTTTGTTGAAAATGCAATTTGGCATGGACTGTTGCATAAGCTTGAAGGCAATAAGAAGCTGGTTATTCATATTTCCCGAGAGGATGATTTAATAATCTGTTCGGTTGAGGATAATGGAATAGGAAGAGTAAAATCGAGGGAGATAAACGAAAGACAAAAAAGTCATGAATCTTTGGGAACAAAAATAACAAAGAATAGATTGCAGCTTATTAATTCATTGTATGGTAATCAATTAAATCTAAAATATATTGATTTGATGGATGGCTCAGGCAACCCTATTGGCACAAAAGTTGTCTTAAATCTACCGGTAATAAAATAACACTATGGAACCAATTAAAGCAATTGTTGTTGATGATGAACGCCATGCAGCCGACCTGATCGAAACCATGGTAAATAACTGCTGTCCCGAAGTTGAGGTTTGTGCAAAGGCAAACTCGGTAATTGAAGCACTGAAAAAAATTAATGAGCTAAAACCTGATTTGCTGTTTCTTGATATTGAAATGCCTTATGCAAATGGTTTTGATTTGCTGAAAGCAGTTGAAAACCGAACATTTGATGTTGTTTTTATTACTGCCTATGACCGTTATGCCGTTCAGGCATTCAGGGTTTCGGCGGTTGATTACCTGCTAAAACCATTAAATGAAAAAGATGTTTCCGCAGCAATAAAAAAAGTACTTGAAAAACGGAAAACAAAATCCGGCTTCGGAAGGGTTGAAAACCTCATGGAAAATATTTCAGGAAAAAAACCAAAACGAATTGCTTTATTCATAAACGATTGTGACACGTTTGTTGAAATTGACGATATTGTTCGTTTTGAAGCGGATAACCGCTATACTACCGTTTATATGACAAACAATGTAAAACACTTTGTTTCAAGAAATATTGGCGAATTTGAAGAGCTTTTAAATGAGTATAATTTTTTCAGAATACATCGTTCACATCTCATCAACACAGCTCAGGTTAAGTCTGTCCATAAACGTGATGGTGGTTATCTCACAATGGTTGATGGTACACAAATCGAGATTTCCAGGAGAAAAAAGGATGAGTTTTTGCAGAAATTGAAAGAATTTCATCTGTAGATTCAACCTCTTAAGCAAAAATAACCACCACTGACAACATGAAACCCACCGTTTGTTACATGGCTATTTGATAATTCAGAAAAATGTATTCCCTTTGTAGCGTTAATGCACGACGTAATAAGTAATAGAGAGAATAGTGTTTTAACCCTCATTTTAAAAAAGTAACAATGACCTCGCAAGGGGTTTTTTTGTTTGTGGATGTTCATTTTTTCCAAAATAAAAACCCCGGTTCCGGCACCGGGGTTCTTAAAACAAAACTCACTTATGAGAGAGAGGGATTGTTGCATTACAACAAGCGGGATCCGGAATCTTTTCCTTCGCCCAGGTTGATACCGATCATTATTTCGTGTGAACCTGAACTGTAATTAATAATATTGCTTAATGTATAGTCAAAAGCATAACCAATGATGTATTTGTCTACTTTCAATCCTAACATGGCTATCACTGCGTCTTGTGTCCGGTATGAAATACCAAGCCAGTAATTTCTCTGGTAAAATGCCTTCAGGTTAATATCAACCTGAAATGGAGAACGCTCAGTCCCTTTTAGCAGCAATGAGGGCTGAAGATTGAATTTTTCACCTAGATTAAAAGTATATCCTCCCGAAAAATAATAATGCCTGACAAGCTGGTTGAGGTTATTGTCATTATCGCCAATGTTGATTTTAAACTGTATTAATTGCTGTGCCGCTAACCCAACGAAATATTTTTCATGATACAGATAGGCCCCGAAATTTGCATCCGGAACAAATACTGTCTCTATTCCACCATTGATTGCATAATCTGATTCGTCAATGATGTGAAGATTGTTTTCATCCAGCTTATACTGAAATGCCGACATAGATAACCCCAAACCCAACTTAAGATCACTATTGAGGTTCATGTGGTAAGCATATGAACCCTGAATTCCTGTCCTGGAAACCGGTCCGAACATATCTGTGTAAATATATCCTCCTGCTCCCATATTATTGCCAATTTTTGTGTGTCCACTGGCAGCCAAAGTTTGGGGAGCATTATCAATTCCAACCCATTGCGTACGGGCTGTTAGTCTGATTGGTGCATAATCTGTGCTGCCTGCCATTGCCGGATTCAAAAGAAAACCGTTCATCATATACTGACTGTATAATGGAAGTTGCTGTGCATTTGACATGGAAATCATGGCTATCAATGCGGTCAGTGTTATTATTATCTTTTTCATATATTTTTCTTTTTCAAATCAGCTATTCTGATTATTAGTTATTATTATTTTTCAATTACCTGATAATTGTTACAATTCCGTTGATTGGCTCTGAACCTTCTCCAAGATCAAGTATAAAAACATACGATCCGTGAGGCATTTCCTGCCCGTTATAGGTTCCGTCCCACATTTCATTGTATCCGTTTGATTCAAATATCATCTGGCCCCATCTGTTGTAAATTTCAACACGACATCCCGGATATTGATCAATTCCAACTATTTCCCATCCGTCATTGGCCCCATCTCCATTCGGCGAAAATGCATCAGGTATATCAAGGTTTATAATGAATTCATACGATCCCGAAACTACACAGCCATTTAAATCTGTTACAGTTACTGTATAGATGCCGCCTGTTAAACCGCTCAGGTCTTCGGTGGTTTGACTGCCCGACCAAAGATATTCGTATGGTGTGGTTCCTCCTGTTACTGTGATATCTATATTACTGATGCCTGTTTCTGAGGTCAGCAAAAGCGAATCGGGTTCTGTTATTACTACCAGCGAATCAATGATGCAGCCATTTATATCGGTAACTGTAAGCGTATAACTGCCTGCACTTAAGCTGCTTTGGCCTGAGGTCGTTGCATCATTTGACCATGTATAGGTGTAGGGAGGCACTCCGCCGATTATCTGGGTGGTTATGCTTCCGGTTTCTTCTCCATTACATTGGGGATTTATCGAGGTAAACCCGATTACAAGTTCATTGGGCTGCAGAACATCAATTTTTGGAATTACCAGTTGGCACCCGTTGGCATCAGTAATTGTTACTGCATATCCTCCATGAATCAACTGATAGTAAAGATTGCTGTCCTGGGCAAAACCAAACGGACTCCATTCAATGTTGTAAATTGGCGTGCCACCTGTAATATTGAGCAATATCGAACCATCATGCCCTTCGTAACAACTTACATTGGTCACATCGTAGGTTGTTGCCAAAATTTCCGGTTCCTGGATGTTAAAGGTGTCAATAGCTGAACATCCGTTGGCATCGGTAACGGTCAGGAAATATTCCCCGCCTTCTAACCCGGAAATGTTATCCGTGGTTTCACCGTTTGACCAATTATAGGTATAGGGTGCTGTGCCCGAAAGCGCAGTGACACTAATCTGACCATTTGTGTCACCATTGCAAAGCGGATTCTGTAGTGTATTCGACAGATCAAGTATCTCGCCGTCTTCTCCTACAACGGCAGTCAGGATAATTGAACAAAGATTTTCATCGGTGACTGTAACTGTATAACTACCCGGGACAAGTCCTGTGGCAGACGAAGTGGTTTCTCCTGTATTCCAAATATAAGAAAGTGTTCCGGTTCCTCCGGTTGCAATTACTGTTGCTGATCCGTTTGGACCACAATTTGAGTTAATTACAGATGTGGTTGCATTTACCTGATCGGGTTCGGTTATTACAACCTGCCCCGAAAACTCACAACCCGATTCATCCTGAACAACAACGTCAAGGGTGTCTGCTGATAGATTGTCAAAGATATTGAGCGTCTGATAGGTTGCTCCACCATCTATGCTGTACAGAAATCCTGCATCAGAATATATTGTAACCATGCCATCATTTCCTCCGAAACATAGCGGAGCCGAAATATTTACCGAATCAATCATCAGTCCGCTTGAAGAAGACACGGTAGCTGTTGTTTCGATAATACAGCCATCCGGACTTTCAATGGAAATAATATAAGTACCTGCGTTTAAGCCTGTAAAAATGCTATCAGTTTGCTGAACTCCGCCATTGATAGCATATAGATGATCATTAGCGCTTCCATTTACATAAACGGTTATTGTGCCATCGTATGGTGGTTCGCATACTGTTAATGCTGTAACATTTAAGGAATCAACTACAGGCAAAGGATTGATATAAACCGCAATGTCGGTAGATGCATTGGGACAGGGGGAAATTCCAAAAACGGTGTAGGTGTAAACGCCCGGACTGTCAGTTGAGGGATCAAATATATCGTTTACCGGATCGCCTGATTCGTTGAACCATGAGCCGCCTGCATCCGGACTGCCATTGAGGTAGTCAAACAGATTGATGGGATCATCATTTGGACAAAGAGTGGCTGCTCCTTCAAATCCTGAGTTTGGCGGATCATTGACTACAAGTTCCAAACTTACACAAGCGGTGGTGTTACAATCGCCCTCGGCTCTTACATAAAATGTCTGGGTTGTTGAAGGGGTTCCGGTTAATGAATTTCCTGTGCCAATAACACTACCGGTTCCACATGAACCTACATACCAATACCAGTCGGCACCTGTTCCAAGTGATCCGCCTGTAACGTTAAGCGTGGCAGTGGTGCCATCACAAATGGGATTTTGCAAAGCAGTGATTGAAACCGGTTCAGCCGACAAGGTATTTACAGTAATTGTAACCGAAGCACATGTTGTATTGTTGCAATCGCCCTCAGCCCTGATATAATAAGTTGTGGTAACAGCCGGACTAACATTTATTGAGGATCCGGTACCAGCAGATGTGCCTCCGCAGCTTCCGGTATACCAATGCCAGCTTGCTCCGGTTCCAAGAGTTCCTCCTGAAACACTTAGATCAACATTTTCACCCTCACAAATAGTTGTTAATGATGCAATTATTCCGGCAGGTGCCGATGATGGTGTGCTTACATTAACAGTTACTGAAGCACAAGTTGTTGTGTTGCAATCGCCCTGAGCTCTTACATAATATGTTGTAGTGGCTGTGGGAGCAACGTTTATTGACGCCCCGGTTCCAACTGAAGTACCGCCACAACTTCCGGTATACCAGTACCATGAAGCGCCTGTTCCCAGACTTCCTCCGCTAACCGATAAGTCAACACTGGCGCCTGAACAGATAGAGGTAGAAGTTGCTGAAACTGATGCCGGTGCAACTGACAGAGTTTTTACTGTTACTGTTACCGATGCGCAGGTGGTTGTATTACAACTCCCTTCGGCTCTGATATAATATGTTGTGGTTGAGGTCGGATTTACATTAATGGATGTTCCGGTTCCGGCCAATGTTCCGCCACAACTTCCGGTATACCAGTTCCAACTTGCTCCTGTACCCAAAGAGCCTCCTGAAACGGTCAGAGTTACCAGATCACCTGAGCAAACTGAAGTTGAAGACGCTGTAATTGATGACGGAGCAGTAGAATTCGTTTGATATGTAATGGTCACCGATGCGCAGGTTGTAGTATTACAATCGCCTTCGGCCCTTACATAATAAGTTGTAGTAGCTGATGGAGTAACAATGATTGAACTTCCAGTACCTGCTGCAGTACCGCCGCAGCTTCCGGTGTACCAGTGCCAGCTTGCTCCGGTGCCTAAAGAACCTCCTGTTATGGAAAGAGTCACATTATCACCCGGACAAACAGTTGTAGATGTTGCTGATATACTGGCAGGGGCAGTAGAGGTTGTTTTTACGGTAATGGTTACTGATGAGCAGGTTGTAGTGTTGCAGTTTCCTTCAGCCCTTACATAATAGGTTGTGGTAGCTGACGGATTAACAGAAATCGAGCTTCCGGTTCCTGCTGATGTTCCACCGCAACTTGCTGTATACCAATGCCAGCTTGCCCCTGTTCCCAAAGATCCTCCTGATACAGTAAGGGTAACGTTGTCTCCCGGACAAATGTTGGTTGAGGAAGCGGTTATGGAAGTGGGTGCTGTTGAACTGGAGTTAACGGTCATTGTTATGGTTGAAGAAGTTGCAGGATTTCCTGTAGTGCAACCTTCTGAACTTGTCAATACACAATATACCTGATCTCCGTTGCCCAGTGATGAACTGGCGTAAGTTGAACCGGTTCCGACTGGATTTCCGTTCAGATACCACTGGTATGCAGGACTTGAACCCCCGTTTGTCGGGGTTGCAGTAAATGTTACTGAGGTACCCGAACAAATTGTTGTTTGACTTGCAGATGCTGAAACACTAACAGCTAAAGGACTGCCTGAATTTGAAAATTCAACAAAGAAATCGTTATAGGTACTTCCTCCGGTTGACTGGTACCAGGCTCCTCCGCCCGGATTTACCGCAGAAAGACTGGTGCTTTGTGTTCCCATCCAGGTGATCATCTGTAAACCGCAGGCAGCATCATGATATCCGAACCTGCCGTTGTAGGCTGTTTCCTGACTGGTACTTCCATAATAGGTTGCCCACTGCCTTACGCAATTCTGGTCAAACTGATAATAAAACATGTCATAATTGCCCCCGATTGACGCCTGGTTATATGAACCGCTCTGGGTAAGTGTCGACATGGTTGTACTGTTTGTATATCCCGAAACATACACATTTCCTAAATTGTCAAGAGCCAATCCTGAAAAATGATTTGTTGATGCGCCCGTACCTCCCAGATAGGATGCCCATAAACGTGCACACGTTGATGAAAATTTCAGGACAAAACCATCCTGCATGTTGGCTGCTGTTGGCTTGGTGGTTTGACACCATGCACCTCCGCCCGGATCGTAAGTTGGAAAATTTGTGCTTTCTGTACATCTGCCCACAATAAAGATATTTCCATTTGAATTAACTTCTATGGTCGATGGAATATCCATATCATTGCCTCCATAATAGGTTGACCAAACCGATTGCAGGGAGGAATTGAATTTGCTTATCTGAATATTCTGGGATCCATTGGGTGTGGATTGCATAAAAGCACCACCGCCTGGATTTGTAATCAGGTGGTGTACCACAGGGCCTGTATTACTTGTTTCACGGCCGGTCATATAGAAATTCCCACTCGCATCACAGGTTACATCCAATCCGGCTGCATAGGCCTTATTTGATGTGTTTCCGGAATTCACATAGGTTGACCAGTTCAATGCGCATGATGAATTGAATCTGCCAACAAAAGCATCCATATCCCCAGCAAATGCTCCCTGATAATAAGCTCCACCCCCCGGATTCCGCAAGGGAATATCATTGGTGTTTGATCGATAGGTCTGGCCCGAAAAATACAGGTATGTTCCGTCAGAGGTTATCGAATTAACAACTATTCCGGCCCAATTTGTATTGGCATTTTCATGCTGGTACATTGATGCCCATAATCTGACACCCGAATTATTGAATTTTACAAAGAAGGAGGTTTGTCCATAACATTTGGACTGATCCTGATAAAAAGCTCCGCCACCTGGATTGTATGTTGGAAATACAGTGGTTCCACCAGTGGTATAACCTGAAACATATACATTTCCGTTGTTGTCAAGTGCAAGCGCTTTTCCGTAATCCGTGCAGCCGGCAAGGCAATCATACTGATCGCCGCCATAGTATGTTGACCAAACAAGGGCGCGGGCAGCAGTGAATTTTAGCACCACAACTTTAATCATGGTTGTACTTGAGGCATCATACCAGGTTGAACCCCCGGCATTAACAGTTGGAAATGCATTATCATAGGTTTGCGCGGCCATGAAAAGATTTCCATTGGCATCATATTCAGAATTGGTGTAATTGTTCGTAGTTGTCTCAGTCGAAGAGGAATTATAAAAATAGGTTGCCCAGGTAATTGCCGGGTCAATAACAAGTTCCTGTGTTATTTCCTGATCACATATAAAACCTGCTTCACCCGAAATGGGATCATATTTAAATTGAACATCTGCACTGTTGTTAGTTTCGGAGAAATAGGCAATCGGACTGGCTTCGGTCATTAGCCGGTTGTCGGCAAAAGTGATGTTCATTTCGCCTAAAGTGCCTAAAGACACTTCGGATGCTCCGTTATACCTGAACCTGATATCATTAATATCTCCACCGGGATGAACAATAAAATCATATTTAAATCCCGATTCATTATAATAATATCTCAGGTCAATTCCAGGATAAAGATTTTTATAAGTAATAGAGGAGTAATGCTTTACATTAAGAATTCCATCAGGACAATGGGCAAGATAGTAATTGGAATGATATTCCATTAAACCTTCGCCATGTATTTCCACGTCGTGATTTGAATTAACAAATTCAAGATCCATTCTGAAAATCATTGGTTTGGTTTCAAGCACTTCGGCCTTTTTAAAATTACCAAGAGCCCTTTCTTTTCTTGATTCTTCTGAAGGAATCGTTTCATATTTATTAAAAAGAAAAACAACACGGTCTTTCATAAAAAACAGACTTGTGTTGTTATGGGAAGATTTAAACAAAACATCGTTTTTGATTAAACCTTCTCCTGTGGCAACCTGGCCTTTGTTCTCAATAAAATCTCGACCGGTTGAAACACCTGTAAAAGGCAGCAACCAGATAAATAATAAAATACAAATAACAGTTCTCATAAGTGAAGTATTAGGAAATTACCTATAAAGTGTAAAACACCCTATTTGATACCAAAATTAAGGAATACAAGCATTTAATATATTGACTGTTACCGGTTGGTGAAAAGTTAAGGACAGTTGGCGGTAATGAATTATCGCTTTGTTGAGTTTTTGATATTAACAGCAAGAAGCTATCCCCTGAAGAGGGTAGCTTCTTATATAAATTGACTGCGGAATGGCTAAAAATCGTTGTTAGGACTAAAGGCCGATTTCAAGGACTTTTCATAGTCATGTTAAGGCCATGGTTATGAAATTCTTTTGGAAAATCAATAATTCCAAAGGTCATGTTCAAATTTAAAGATATCATCTTTTATTTCTTCGGCTTCATGCAAAGCATCCGCACCCTGTTGGTATTCATTTATTTTCCTGTTGTTGTAAACATTAGTCTCGGCATAGATATATCCGTTGAACATGCGTTTAAAGAAGATGTCATCAAAGGACCTTCTTTCGGCATCATTGCCTCTGTTGAATACTTCGTGGTTTGCAAAAGCTTTTCTGACTGCTGGAAAATAAAACCAGCCGATTTCCACACGCATATCTTTTTTGAAATATTCATCATAGTATAATCTTACCGGGCAAATGGCCAGAATTCTGACTTCCATTTTGCTTCTGTTTTTATCAAAATACCATACCTCTTTCAGTTGTAATTCAACTACCTGATCAATTCGCATTGATTTTTCGACTTTTTCGTATATCAGTTTCCCGTTTTCATCAACTATCTCTTCACCATAAATACTGTATTTGGGTACAGAATCATAGCCTCCACCAAGGGATTCCCACACCGAAGTAAAACTTTTTGGTATTTTGAATTCATCATCATCATAAACGTAATAATTGAGGTAGGAGGGATCGGATTTTTTTCCCAGTGGTCCAAAGCCTTTTTTTTCGTTTGACTGTTCTGCTTCAAGCAACTTGTTTAACACAGTGACCTTATCATTATTAGGGTCGGTGTTTTTAATAGCCTGTGTGTTGCCATAATAGGCCATAACCTCATAAAGCAACAGAGAAACAACGTTATACCTTTTGTCGAGAGGAAAAAAAGGAGAATTAATGTCATAATAATTTTCCACAGGGTAATAGAGCGGAAGGTTTATTTTCTCTCTAAGGTCAATCCTTCTCCAAACGGTTTTAGACCACATAATGTCAGCCTGCCTGACATTTGGATAGGGAACAGGTTCTTTTTCGGCCCTCTCGTTTAAGAGGAACGGTTCGGGTTCAAGAGTAAACTGTGCGGCGGCAGAAACAACAAAAACAACGGCGGTTAAAAGTAATGTGAGCCGTTTCATAATATACGTTTTTTCTGAAAAACGCATTTTCCCGGTTAAATAGTGCGGAAATTGTGTTTGTTTGACAAAAATTGGTCAAAAAAAAAGCGGCTGAAAGCCGCTTTTTTCATATTAATAATTCCATAAATCGTGTTCAATTTCAAACATCCAGTCTTTTATCTTGTCGGCTTCAAGTAAAGCGTCAAGACCATACTGGTATTCATTAATCAACCTGTTGTTATAAACATTTGTTTCAGCATAAACAAAACTGCTGAACCTTCTTTTCCAGAATAAATCGTCGAACGACATACGTTCAGCATCATTACTGGTGTTAAATACTTCATGTGTGGCAAGAATTGGTCTGAAAGCAGGGAAATAAAACCAACCGATTTCAGCATTTTTTTGTTTCTTTTCGATGGGGTCAAGGAAGTAACGGGTTGGGCAAATGGCAACAATACGTACTTCCATTTTGGCTCTGTTTTTATCAAAATACCAAACTTCTTTTACTTTAAGCTCAGTAACTTCACCCGGACGGATTTCTTTGAATTCGGCTCTTTTAGCAATCATGCCGTTGGCATCATAAACTTCCATACCGTTTTCATCGTAAATAATAACCGAGTCAAGTCCACCACCCATATAACCCCAAATTTTTGTAAAGTTTTGAGGTACTTTAAATTCATGATCATCGTAAACAAAATAGTTTAGCCACCTGTCATGCATTGCCATGGAGCCCGGACGGTTTCGTCCCAACTCACCCCAATTTTCTTTGGCGTTAAGTTCCTCCAGTTGCTTGAGGTGTTCAAGGATAACAATTTTTTGGTCAGGATAAACATTTGGCAACAATGTTTCCAAATAAGTGGCATATCCATAAGTACCAATACCCATAAATAATAATAAACTAACTAAATTGAATCTGTCATCCTGTGGTTGAAGAACAGTATTAAGATCGTATTTAGATTCAATAGGATAATATAAGGGAAGATTGATTTTTTCTCTTAAATCAAGTTTCCTCCATACTATTTTAGTCCACATCGCATCAGATTGTCTGAATGTATGATAAGGAATCGGTCCGCGATCGGGCACGTGTTCCTTTTTATACAAACCGCCGAGGATGTCCACTTCCTGAGTGTAGGCAGAAACAACAAAAACAAGGCTCAGTGACAGTAAGATCAATCGTTTCATATTATTAATATTTAATTTATTTAAAGACACTCAGGGCTAATAAGTCCTGAGTGTCTGTTTTTTTATTGCAATGAGAATACCAGGGGTGTCAGGTTCCTGACTTCGCCATCAGGGCCAACAGCCTTAATATTTTTAAATACTACGTTTCCACCAATTTTAACCTTGGAAATCAGTTGAGCCTGACCGCCGGTAATTGCAGCACCATTGGCTTTCTCTTCTTTGGTTGTTCCTCCAACATCAACACTCAGTGAAAAACTAAGTACTTTAAAAGTACATTCAAAATCGAATCCATCAGGTCTTCTGGCGTAGATAAATGAACCTGCAGCAAGTGAACTACGGGCAATACCTTCACCATTTTTTCTTCCACCTATACCAGGAATTGGGTCAGGAATCCTTTTGATAATGAATTTTTCTCTTCCAAAAGACATGTTTTTACCACCCACTTCACCGGAAACACTAACGAAACATTCTTTTCCGGCTTTTACACGGGCAATATATTCGCCATTTCCTTTTGGTGACAATGTACAGCCTTGTCCAACAGCCTGAACTTTATCTGGCGGGATACCGGCAGCACTAACTTTAACAGGGTTGTCAACACCAATATAAAATACCATCATCTTTGTAGGAGAAACAGCGGCACTTGGAGGAGTGATTTTGTATCCTGCACTGAAATCATAGTATTTATCGCCTTTAGGTGTTGGAAGTTTAATAAAACCTGTGTATTCTTTAATACCCACACTGGGGCTTGGTACTTTGTAGAAACCTTTTCCATTGGCAACAGAATCAAGTTTCCACCAATCAGTTCCTTCTGTACCTTCAAGTTTATGACTCTTATCAAATTTACCAATATAAAATTCAGGTTTTGCAAGGGTATCATAAGCAGCGATAAAAATCTGTGCCTGATAATCACCACCTGAAATAATATCGGTAGATGGAGAATACACAATTGCATCAACTTTATTGAAAGGAATGTCGTCACCTGAAATCTGTTGCATCAGGAAGTTGATTACTTTTGCTTCAGAATTCCTGATATCACCCTGTATTTTTGACATGATGGTGATTACAGCAATCATTGGAAGATGTTCAAAGTTGTAAGATTCCCATGGATGTACTTCACCTGTAGCTTCGTCAGTATGTTCATTGGTATTAAGGAACACTTCAAGTGATGACATCAAATTGTCATCACCTTTGCTTTCCTTAACCAATGAAATAAGAAATGTACGAAATTCATCCATTAATTTTTTCAGTTCAGCACCGCCGCCTTCAGTAATCATGATTTGAGCAGGAACATCAGTATTGTCTTTTGCCGCAATTTTTAAACCGTCAATTCTTGTTTTTCCGTTTTCGGTAACAATTGCCTCATCTTCACCTGCTGTGGTAAGGATTTTCAGTTTAAACTCGTCGAATTTAGCAAAAAGCTCATCGGCTTTCTTTTTTACTTCGTCAGCTTTATTTTTCCATTTTTCAACTTTTGTTTTGGATAGCTGATATTGTTTATCAAACTCCTGGTAAATTCCCTGGTTTGCAGCATTAAAGTTTTCAGTTGTCTTAGTAAGACCGTCGTTTACAATGACAAAGGCATCGAGAATGTCTTTAGATACGTTCAGTGCCAACAGAGCAGTTAGCACCAGATACATCATAGAAATCATTCTCTGCCGCGGGGTTTCCGGACAATTCGTTGCGCCCATACGTTAATTCAAATTAATCGTTAGACCTGATTGTCATGGCTGAAAGCATGTTACCATAAATGGTATTGAGTGCCATGAGGTTTTTACCAAGTTTAGAAACTTCTTCCCTGTAAACTTTAGCATCGTTGGCTGATTCTTTAAACTGATGCATCATATCATGCAGTCCGCTGTAAAGTTCTTTTGAAGCTTCGATGTGTTCGTTTGAATTTGTAAGCTGAATTTCATAAACAGCATTCAAAGCGGTAAGGTTTTTGGTCATTGACTCCAGTTGTTCGCCGTATGATTTATTGCCATCAGTTGATTTGGCAAACTCGTCATTCATAGCAGAAGTTAATTTGGCATAAGATTCGGCCAATGCCTGACCCTGAGCTTTAACTGTCTGGTGAATTTCAGTACCAGTGCTGGTAACTTTACCGGCAAATTCTTCAGCAGATTTGGTAATCATTTCTGAGGATTTTTGGTATGATTCGGCCAATACACCTGAAAATTCATTGGCAGATTTAGAAATAACATCAGAAGTTTTGATGTAAGACTCAGAAAGTTTACCGGCAGACTGGTTAAGTGATTCAACAGAAGAACCGTAAGTGTCGGTGAAGCTTGACATGGAGGTCGAAGCTTTTTTAACATTCTGTACATAGTCGTTGGTAACCAGAGTAGCATCTGATAAATCAGAGAGTTTTGAAGTTGTATCATTCAAACTGTGAAGACCTGTACCCAGTTTAGCAAAAAGATCTGGAGTAATCTGAGCTTCGTTAATCATCTCGTCAAATTTTTCAAGAGCTGATTTTTTCTTAGAAATTTTGGGATCATCAAGGAATGCTTCTTCATCTTCAGCAGATAAACCGGCAAGTTCCGGATAAACAATAGTCCAGTCAATGTGTTCGTGAGGTGGCTCAAACGCTGACGCAGCGAAAATAAGTGCTTCAGTACCCAGTCCGCAAATAAGCATAATACCGGCAAAGGGCCAGTGCATAATTTTAAACAAAGCACCTACAATTACTACGGAAGCTCCAAGTCCGTACAGCTTTGACATAAAAGCTTTGTAACCTTTGGATTCAACAATTTCGGAAAAGTTCATAACGTACGAATTTTTAGTTAATGTTTATAATGGTTAATTACTAATATACTTGTGAACGGCTAATGTCATCAGCTTTGTCGCGGCCTAGGTAAGTACGGACATTTCTGAATCCGATAAATGATTTGGCGGTGTCCTGGTATTCATAGGTACGGGTACCGCACTGCATATAGTATCCGATATCTTTCCATGAACCGCCTCTTAAAACCTTGCGTTTTTTAACAGGGGGGTCACTTTCTCTGGCTTCGTAGAAATATTCGGGGTTTAAGTCATCTGAAAAACTGTAATCTGATTCGTCGAATGCACAAGCAGTCCATTCGGCAACGTTTCCTGCCATGTCATACAATCCGTAGTCATTGGGGTCGTAGCTTGCAACGATAACAGTGTGAAAACCTCCATCGGCACGGTAGTCACCGCGTAAGGGTTTAAAGTTGGCAATAAAGCAACCGGTATAATTTCTGGTATAGTAACCGCCCCATGGGTACATAGAGAGGTCGAGGCCTCCACGGGCAGCATATTCCCATTCTGATTCGTTAGGAAGTCTGAAATCCTGGATGTATGTCATTCCGTTTTCAGAGTAATAGCCATTCAGAAGTTGGGTTCTCCAGATACTGAAAGCCCTGGCTTGTCTCCAGCTAACTCCAACAACGGGGTAGTTGTCATAGGCAGGATGCCAGAAGTACATATTGGTCATAGGTTCATTGAATGAGTAAGAAAAATCTCTAACCCAGCAAAGTGTATCAGGATAAACATTGATAATATCTTTCATGATAAAGGAAGCGCGGCTTCTAACATCAACGCGTTCGCCTTTTTCATTATAATATTTTACAGGTTCGTTTCCTACGTTACCGCCGTAACGGTTGTTTACGATTTTGATTTCTTTTTCGCCGTTGTTTTTTTCTTTGATATCAACGTCAAAAGCAGCGTAAGTTCTGGTTTTTTGTTCATCATAGTAAAATTTCTTTGATGCCTGACGAAGGTCAATCCAGTAATATTCGAAATTCCATTTTCTTACATCGTATTCTTTTCTGCGGTAATATCTTTCATGACGGGGATAATACATGCCGGCTTTTTCAAGTTCATCGGCATGTGCTTTTTCTTTGTGATCAATTTTAACAGTCCAGTCAATAAAAGCATTATCAGTCAGATAAGTTTCATCGTCAGTAGAAAGATAATTAACATCCCAAAAATCTGTGATGGGGAGTTTCAGGTAAGAGTCGCCTCTGACGTTTGTTGGAACGGGGCCGTTACCATCTTTGCCTGCAAGGATTTTATAAGATAAAGAGTCACGAACCCAGAAGCAAAACTGCCGGTATTCGTTGTTGGTAATTTCTGTTTCATCCATCCAGAATGCCTGAACAGAAACAGTTTTCGACTGAGAGTTCATTGCCCATGGAATATCCTGATCATTGGGACCCATATTATAGCTGCCCATCGGGATGAAAAGCATTCCGAAAGGATCTGGTTCGTACCAGATCTCTCTGTCCTGTACGCCCATGAGTTCACCGTTTCCGGCAGGTGGACAACCAGAGATAATCAGCCATAATGCAATTACTAATCCTGGAAAAAATACTTTTTTCATAATACCTCCGTCATTATTATATATTGCAGATGCAAGAATAAACAATAATTAATTTAAAAATCTAACGCTTTTATATTTGCCTTGTCTTGTGTCCTTGGTGATTGTAAAACAGTATCCAAGGAAAAATTCAAACGATCCATTATTATATTTTGCAATATCAGATAATCCGATATCGTAGGAAAGTCCAGCCTGTATTTCGCCTATTCTGGCAATGATCATCGGGCTGATGGCATCCCCTACACTATAAGCAACGCCACCGGATATCTTATTATTGTATGTTATTAATGCATTTACATTAAACTGGGTTGTAGCACCATCGGTTTTAACAAGTAAAGACGGGCTGAAAAGAAGAAGTGGATTGGGAAGCTGATAGTGGTAACCACCAGAAACATAATAATGTCTTGCATTAAAAATGGATTGTTTGTCGTCGACTTTTAAAGTAGATTTATTCAAATGAGTTGTAGACAAACCAACATAGTAGTCTTTTGTTAAGTAATATCCTCCGAAATCAAGGTCGAAGGTCATTCTGCTGTCCATATGGGGTATGCTTTGATCTAGAAATACATTACCGCCGGTTTCCAATGAAGAAGGAGAGTTCCAGTCACCATCGATTGACTTATTGATCAAGCCGAGACCCAGACCAATTCCCAGCATTCCGTCGCCGAGTTCCATGCGGTAAGCATAAGCTGCTTTAATCAATACATTGCTTTCGAAACCAAGTTTATCCTGCATGATTGTTAGTCCAACTCCGCTTTTAATACCTCCCGGTTCAAGAGCTGCATTAACGTTGATAACATTGGTGTTTGGAGCATTGTCAAACCCCATCCACTGACTGCGGTGCAGTAGTTTTGCGCAAATCATTTCATTACTGCCGGCATAGCCTGGATTAATTGTTGCATTATTGAACGAATTAAGGCTGTACTGTGGATCCTGCTGTGAGAATGAAAACATTGCTACAGAAAGAAACAGAAAGAGTGTAATTGATCTTTTCATGTTCATTTTTTTCTTTGAATACAACATATGTTATACAATATAAAAAACGTAAAATAAGTAAAAATATTCTTTACATGCAAATTTTATTAACAGTTATTGGTTAATAAGTAATTTAATTGCCTGAGCAATATACGCATATAAAAAATAAATGTTCTGTTTTTCGTCTTTTTTCTTTTTATTAATTGTTAAAAAATTGGGAGCAAGATATATAAAAAATTGATTAAAATCAAATCTTTCGCCAAAATCTGACATTAAAAAATTTTCTGACAGGTCTTCCAATATTTGTCAGGAACCTGATTTTCACAGGCTTTGCGGTAATCTGAATGATTGCAGGCTACAATGATTCTTTTGTTTTTAAAGGGTATTTCGAACCACCAACGGCCGCTGATCTGACTTTTGTAGAAGATAATTTCGTCTTTACCCTGGTTGAGGTTCACATGAAATTTATCGCAGGAGGCAAGATTTCGCAACGGATAATCTGATTTGCGTTGTGAAACACCTTCAATGAAATACCAAACAAGCTGTGCGGCAAGAGAAACAGTTTGATTATTTTCTTCTTCATCCGGACTGATTTCATACAATCCGAAGGAGTTGATTTTTTCACTCAATCCGGCATATTTGGCTAGCTGACAGGCTTCTTCGCCAAAAAATCCGTTGGGTGAAGGTTTGTGGTGTGCCGGTGCTTCTGACATCCGAACTGATGAAATATCAAAAGAAACGATATCGGCATCTCTTAGTTCGGGTTCGGCTTCTTCGGGAAGGTTTCTTATTTCACCAAGCCTGTATGAATCAAAATACAATTTTTTAATCAGATCGAGATTTTCCTGAGAAACATAATGGGATTGATATCCCAGATTTGTGTAATTAAATAAAGTATTTTTAGTGTTAAGCAAAATGCGGCTTAGATAGTTAGTTGATGAAAGTTCATCCCTGCTCGTGTTAATATCAAAGCGGGGGTCGATACTCAGGATATTTACCGCTTTTCCAAGCTTCTCATAGGCAAGATAAACCGAATAGGTAATGTCCTGTCCTCCGCCCAATATTATGGTAATAATTTGTTTTTCAATGAGGTGAGAGATAATGTCTCTGACGGCAAAATCGGTATCTTCGGGTTCGGCACCGGTTTTCAGGTTTCCCAGATCGGCAATTTTCAGGGAAAAATGATTTTGTAATTGGTAAAGCTGTTTTCTAATCAGGTCGGGTGTTGAGGCTGAGTTGCTTTCAGATCTTCTGTCATCGCAAACACCAATCAGGGCAACTTTAATTCCCTTCAGGAACTTATCAGACAAACCGCTTGTATTTTTTATAATTGAATTTCCGATGGTGCCAGAGGGAAAATCCGTTCCAAAATTCGTGTTTAATGGATCAAAATACAAATCAAAGTCGTTCATGCGGTATTATTTTGATTCTTTTTTTGCCTGATTAATTATCTCCATGCATTCTTCAAATGTGATTTCAGCAGGTTTAATTTTCTTGGGGATTTTGTAATTTTTCTTTTCAAAAGATATGTATGGACCCCATCTTCCGTTAAGAACAGAAAGATCAATATTTTGTTCAAAGGTTTTTATTACCCTTTGTTTTTCCTGTTCTCTTTTTTCTTCAATAATTGCAATGGCTCTGTCGATGATGATGGTCAAAGGATCATCAACACCTTTTTTAAGTGAATAAAATTTATTGTCATGGCGCACATATGGTCCAAATTTACCAACACCAATGGTGATGTCTTTACCTTCAAACTGACCCAGGTTTCTTGGTAGTTTGAACAAGTCCAGAGCTTCCTCAAGAGTAATGGTTTCGAGCGATTGATTTTTTCTTAGGCTTGCAAATCTTGGTTTTTCGTCGTTTTCGTTGTCATCTTTGTCACCAATTTGTGCAATGGCTCCATATCTTCCAATTTTAACATAGACAGGTTTCCCAGTTGCAGGGTCTTTGCCGAGCATTCTTTCTCCCTTGCTTTTTTCCGAGTTTTTGAGAGTGACTTCAACGGTTTTGTGAAACGGGTTATAAAATTTGTCAATCATCTTTACCCATTCCATTTTTCCATTGGCAATTTCATCGAATTCTTTTTCAACGGTGGCGGTAAAATTGAAATCCATGATTGTTGTAAAGTGCTCCATTAAAAAGTCGTTTACGATCATTCCAATATCGGTGGGGAACAATTTTGCTTTTTCTGAACCGGTTGTTTCGGTTTTAACTAATTCCTCTATTTTACTTTTCTCCAGTTTCAGGAGGCGAAACTTTCTTTCAATTCCCTGTTTATCTTCCTTGGTTACATATTCTCTTTGTTGTATTGTTGAGATAGTTGGGGCGTAAGTTGATGGCCGGCCAATACCCAACTCTTCAAGTTTTCGGACCAGACTTGCTTCTCCGAATCTGGCGGGATGGGCAGTGAATTTTTCGGTTGCTGTTGCGTTTTTCAGGGAAAGAGCAGTTTTATTATTAAGAGGAGGGAGAATTCCTGAGCCTGTTTCGTCATCCTCTTCATCGGTCGATTCAAGATAAACTTTTAAAAACCCGTCAAATTTCATCACTTCGCCAGTTGCATAAAGCTTTTTATCTGTACCTGATATGGAAATTGTTGCAGTGGTTTTTTCAAATTGTGCGTCGCTCATTTGTGAGGCAATGGTTCTTTTCCAAATCAGTTCATACAGTCTTTTTTCCTGAGATGTTCCATCAATTTCATGAACATTGATATAAGTCGGACGAATTGCCTCGTGTGCTTCCTGTGCCCCTTTTGTTTTGGTGACATATTTTCGTGTTTGAAGGTATTTTTCTCCAAACTCGCTGATAATTTCACTTTTGGATGTGTTTACAGCAAGGTCTGACAGGTTAACAGAATCGGTTCTCATGTAAGTGATTTTTCCTGATTCATAAAGTTTCTGTGCGACAGTCATTGTTTGTGAAACGGAAAAACTCAGTTTTCTGGCTGCTTCTTGTTGTAATGTTGATGTAGTAAATGGAGGTGCGGGTGATTTTTTACCGGGTTTGGTCACCACATTTTCAATTTTAAAGTCAGCGCCCATGCACGATTCAAGAAATTTGTTTGCATCGCTGATTGTTTTTAGGTTTTCGGGAAGCTCCGCTTTCAGTTCATATGTTTTTCCGCTATCTGAAAATGTAAAGAGGGCAATAACTTTAAATGAAGCTGTGCTTTCAAAATGTTTTATTTCCCTTTCGCGGTCAACTATCAATCTGACAGCTACTGACTGGACTCTTCCGGCAGAAAGGGCTGGTTTTACTTTTTTCCATAAAACGGGAGAAAGTTCAAAACCTACAAGTCTGTCAAGAATTCTTCTTGCCTGCTGTGCATTGACCAGATCAATATTTATTTTGCGGGGTTCCTTGATAGCTTTTTCAATTGCTTCTTTGGTAATCTCATGAAATACGATCCGCTGGGTGTTTTCATCCTTTAGGTTAAGCACTTCAAACAGATGCCACGAGATTGCTTCTCCTTCACGGTCTTCATCAGACGCCAGCCATACATTTTTTGCATCCTTTGCCAGTTTTTTAAGTTCTGCAACAATTTTTTTCTTGTCTTCAGAAATTTCATATTGCGGCTGGTAGTTGTTTGCTATATCAATACCATAGTTTTTTTTCACGAGGTCGCGGATATGTCCGTAACTTGATTTTACAACAAAATTCTTTCCAAGGAATTTTTCAATAGTCTTGGCTTTTGCCGGGGACTCAACAATAACAAGGTTTTCTTCCATCCGTTGCAGGTTTATTAATTCTACTTTTGTGTTATGTTTTAATATATAGAAACACTAAATTTCAGCACAAACAATTGATAAAAACCAAAAATTCAGGCCCGAAAAGTTTCACAAAATAAGTTAAATCATTTGTTAAAAACCAAATTTAATTTTAATAAAGAGGTAAAAACAGGAAAAAAAGCAACATTATAATTCAGATATTCAGCCAATTAAAAAATATTATTATTCTATTTGATTTGAATAAATTATATTTGCAGATTATTTTACGGTAGAAACAACCGGAAAAGAAGATATGAACAATAGAAAAATATTTTTATGGAATTGACCGGAGAAAAGCCAAAAAAGGCTGGATCAAAGAAAGAACAGGATAGCAGGAAAAGGAAAATCAGGAAGTATGTAATAATACTTTGGGTGCTTTTTGCGACCCCGATTATTTTTATGGGACTTTTCTTTATTCTTGTTTCGTCGGGAGTTTTTGGAGACATGCCAAGCTTTGAGGAATTGGAAAACCCACAAAGTAATTTAGCTTCGGTGGTTTATAGTTCTGATGGTGAAGAACTTGGAAAATACTACAAAGAAAATCGCAGTAATGTTGATTTTGATGAGATTTCACCAAATGTAATCAATGCTTTAATCTCCACTGAAGACATCCGGTTTTATGATCATTCAGGGATTGATTTCAGGGCAATGGGAAGGGTTTTTCAGGGATTGGTTTTCGGCGACCAGAAAGGTGGGGGAAGTACAATTTCACAGCAATTGGCAAAACTGTTGTTCCCCAGGGAAAAATTCAGTACGGCATTTCAGAAAATGGTTCAGAAAAGCAAGGAGTGGGTTATTGCCGTAAAACTTGAACGGAGATACACAAAGGAAGAGATCATTACCATGTATCTCAATAAATTTGATTTTCTTAATCTGGCGGTTGGAATAAAATCTGCAGCACAGGTATATTTTAATACTACTCCTGATTCACTCACAGTTTTGCAGTCTGCCATGCTGGTTGGTATGGCAAAAAACCCATCTCTATACAATCCGCTTGCCAGACCAGAGAAAACGATGGAGAGAAGAAATGTGGTTTTGGCACAAATGGTTAAATATGATTACATAACTGAGGAAGAATATGAAAAGTTGAAGGATGAGCCGCTTGGCCTTGATTTTCAGAAAGTGGACCATAAGCTTGGTGCAGCTCCATATTTAAGAGAATACATCAGGATGACAATGACAGCAAAAGAACCATTGAGGTCAAGATACATTGATCCGCAAAAGTATTATGAAGATTCACTTGAGTGGGCAACAAATCCATTATATGGATGGTGCAACAAAAACAAAAAACCCGATGGTTCTAATTATGATATTTACAAAGATGGGTTAAAAATTTATACCACCATTAATTCAAAAATGCAGCAATATGCCGAGGAATCAGTAATTGAGCACATGGCTTTTTTACAGGAAAAGTTTTTTGAAAACAAAAAAAATAATCCCAGAGCGCCATATGACTGGAACAAAAACAGGGTAAGTGATGAGGAGATTGAGGAAATGATGCGCAAATCAATGAAAAACTCGGCCCGGTATCGTGCGTTTAAAAAAGCAGGGTGGTCGGTTAAAGAAATTGAAGAGTCATTTTATAAACCCATTCCCATGAAAATATTCAAATGGGGAAAGAAAAAACTGTCTGGTGATAAATATTCTTATTTCCCAAGTGATAGGGATACAGTTATGACTCCGTGGGATTCAATAAGGTATTATAAATTTTATCTTAGAACAGGTTTTATGTCATTTGAACCACAAACAGGATTTGTAAGGGCATATGTTGGTGGTTTCGATTACCAGCATTTTCAATATGATCATGTAAAGCAGGGAAAAAGGCAGGTTGGATCAACTTTTAAACCCTTTGTTTACACTTTGGCAATGCGCAATGATTATTCGCCATGCTATACGGTTGCAAATGTAGCAGTAACCATTGAATTGCCTGACAACAGGACATGGACTCCACAAAGTTCGTTGCCGGCAAAGTACAACGGAAAGATTGTAACATTAAAATGGGCGTTGGCTTTATCAGATAACTGGGTAACAGCCTGGATCATGAAACGATTTAAAAGTCCGCAGGCAGTAGTAAAAATTGCCCATGATATGGGAGTTGTCAGCTATATACCGCCGGTTTATTCAATTTGTCTTGGTTCGGTCGACCTTTCAATATTTGAAATGGTGGGGGCTTACGGAACATTTGCCAACAAGGGAGTTTTCACCAAGCCAATTTTTGTTACCAGGATTGAAGACAGCAACGGAACAGTTTTATCCTATATAACCCCACAACGTAAAGTGGCCATTGATGAAAAAACGGCATATTTGATGCTTAACCTGATGCAGGGAGTTGTTGAGCATGGAACCAGTACATCAATCAGGGCAAAATACGGATTGACAAATGAAATAGCTGGAAAAACAGGAACAACAAACCTAAGCAGTGACGGATGGTTTATTGGAATTACTCCAAATCTGGTTTCAGGAGGTTGGGTTGGTGGAGAAGACAGGCCAATCAGGTTTTCGGACATGAATTATGGGCAGGGGGCCAGACTGGCATTGCCGATTTGGGCGCTTTACATGCAAAAGGTATATGCCGATTCATCCCTGACACAGTTTTATTCGAGAAAAGATAAATTTGAGAAGCCCGACCAAAAAATAACCATTGAACTTGATTGTGCAAAGTATGAAAAGGAGATAGAGCAGGTTACCGAAGAAAACTGGGATTTGGTTTGGTAATTGTCAATCAGGCGAATATTTTTTTAAAGACATCTTCAATTTTCTGTACAAATTCAATTTGGATAGGCTGATTTTTTCCGGTTAGGCTTTTCCGGTTATAATCAGAGATAAAAATCTTTTTGAAACCAAGTTTACGCGCTTCGGTGATTCGCTGTTCGATTCGGGAAACGGGTCTTATTTCACCAGACAAACCAACTTCTCCGGCAAAGCAGTATTCGGGATCAATAGAGATGTCAATATCAGAAGATAATACCGAGCAAATAACAGCCAGATCAATTCCGGGGTCCACAACCCTAATTCCACCCGCAATATTTAGAAATACATCTTTGGATGCCAGTCTGAACCCCGCTCTTTTTTCAAGAACTGCCAGCAACATATTCAGCCGACGCAGATCAAATCCGGTGGCAGAACGTTGAGGTGTACCAAAAGCTGCGGTACTAACGAGCGATTGTACCTCGATAAGAAAGGGCCTTATTCCTTCAATTGTTGCTGAAATTCCGATCCCGCTGTACTTTTCTCTTTTTTGTGAAATAAGCAGTTCCGAAGGATTTTCAACCTCGCGCAGGCCGTTTCCGAGCATTTCGAATATTCCGATTTCGGAAGTGGATCCAAACCTGTTTTTCATGGCTCTGAGAACCCGGTACATGTGGTTTTTGTCTCCTTCAAACTGAAGAACAGTATCCACGATGTGTTCTAGAACTTTTGGTCCGGCAATATTGCCATCTTTATTAATGTGTCCGATCAAAAAGACCGGGATGCCGGTTTTTTTTGATTTGGCAAGCAATGCAGAAGTGCACTCCCTAATTTGAGTAACAGTGCCGGGGTAAGATTCGACCATGCCCGAAAACATTGTTTGGATAGAGTCAATGATAACAATATCAGGTTTTTCAGAATCAATATGGGAAAGAATATTTTCGAGATTTGTTTCGGCAAAAAGATAACAATTTGCTGTTTCTGAGGCCACACGATCGGCGCGTTGTTTTATTTGTTTGATGCTTTCTTCACCAGAAACGTAAAGAACTTTTTTATTTTTAACCGATAGAGCCAGTTGCAGCATCAGGGTTGATTTTCCAATGCCCGGTTCGCCACCGATAAGCACCAATGACCCGGGTAAAATTCCCCCGCCAAGAACCCTGTCAATCTCGTTAATGCCCGAGATAATTCTTAATTCGTTTTCAGTACTTATTTCTGAAATGAGAACCGGTTTGCTGTCGCCGGAAGATAAATGTGTTGATTTTGTATTTTTTACAGAAATGACAACTTCTTCTACCAAAGTATTCCATTCATTGCAAGAGGGGCATTTCCCAACCCATTTGGGAGTTTGGTATCCGCAGCTGTTACAGGTAAAAATATTTCGTGATTTAGCCACGGTTATTGTTTTTCGAATTCTCTTCTTTTATAACCGTTATTTCCGTAGTTGTCAACCTCTCTTAAAAGTCGCATGATTTTTTTGTTGAGTTTTTCGATTCGATAGCGACCATTTACGTTATCGGCATCAATGAAATCCAAATTGTCAATATTTACAAAAGCCTGAAAAGCATTTTGTTCAATATAATAAGTAGCGGAGTCGATTAAACCGTCGGGATAAATTCTCACAACATTACCTTCTTCATCAAAAACCCAGAGGATGCTGTCGGGATCTGTTTCGCATAAAGGTAATTGCATCCAGGTTCCCACAATTCGTTCTTCTTTCATCTTTTTACAGGATGAAGAAGCAATAGCAATGACGATAAGTGTCATCAATATGGGAATGTATTTTAGAAAAACTTTGGTCATATATTTCTTAAATATAGGTTTAACTGACAAATATAGAAAATATCCTGTTATAAGTCAAAAAATTAATGAAAATGGGAAAAAAATATTAAAAAATCCGGTTTTACAGATTATGTTTTATTTTGTTTATGAGCGCTGAGGTTGAAAATCCGTCAACAAAGTCAATGGTAGCGATTTCGCCTCCTTTGGCAGAAACGATATCATAGCCTACAATTTCCTCGGGTTTATAATCTGATCCTTTAACCAGAACGTCTGGATTTATAGTTTTTATGAGTTCATAGGGCGTGTCCTCATTGAAAAGAACCACGTTTGTTACAAATGAAAGGGATGCAAGTTGCAATGCTCTGGATTTTTCATCCTGAACCGGTCTGTTTTCGCCTTTTAACCTTTTAACGGATTCATCAGTATTTAGACCGATAATTAGTATATCTCCTAAAGAAGCAGCCTTTGCGAGGTATTCAATGTGTCCCCGGTGAAGGATGTCAAAACAGCCATTGGTAAATACTATTTTCTGGTTTTTAAAATTCCAGAAGGCGATAAATATTTTCAGTTGATCAACACTGAGAACCTTAGACTGTATGAAATCCCATTTATTCATGGTGTTTGGTTTTTTTCCGGTTGATAATTGGGAGCAGGGCAAGAGAAAGGGATCCGACAACAAGGATGACAAGGGTTTGTAAACCATGTACAATTAGTGCAAAAAGTTCAGCATTTTCATTTTGAATATGTTCAGTTGCTCCAACAATACCAATAATCACAAGGGTTTTTGACACCATTACATGCCATGCACCCAGTCCGCCTTGCACCGGAGCAACCATTCCGTAACTGCCCATGACAAAGACTGTTAATCCGGCTGCTATGCCAAGGTGTGAGGTAAAGTCAAATGCAAAAAACGCGAAGTAGGTCATGCAGAAATACATGAACCAGATAAACAGGGAATGAGCAATAAACAGAGGCAAATTTTCTAAACTTCTGATTGTTTTTATTCCTTCAAGGAACTGTTTAACCAAATGTGCAATTTTATTATAAAGAGCGAATTTTTTAAGACGTTTTCTAAAATACAAAAGAAAAACAGTAAGTGCAATAATTCCGGCAATGGTTAAAAACAGGAGGATTTTAAGGATAAATAACACCTTTTCTTCTGTTTCAGGATTTTGTCTGATAAACTCAGCAACAGTTTTGTATTCAACCATTGCCACAACCAAAGTGAGAAGAAATAAAATTATGAGGTCAATAATTCTTTCAAGGACAATGGTGCCAAAAGATTGAGTGAAAGGAATTCCCTCATATTTTTTAAGAATAGTGGGGCGGGTAATTTCGCCAAGACGGGGAAACACATAATTAGCCAGATGGGTAGCCATTACCGAAAAAAAGGAGTTCCAGAATGAGGTTTTATAGCCGAGTGGTTTTACTAACATCTGCCACCTAACGGCGCGACTCATGTGACTAAGTATTGCGCAAACGACGGTAAGTATCAGCCACCAGTAATTTAATGAATTTAATTCTTCAGAAAGCTTATCAACATCCTGATCGCGGTATAAAAACCAGAACAGCCATAAGCCCAGACTAATAAAGATTAAGAAAAGGGTTATATTAACTATCTTTTTTTTCAAGATCAGTCAATAATTTGGTTTGTTGCAGTATCGGGAAATACAAGCCAGGGTTGAAATTTTTTAGCTTCCTCAAAATCCATTGAAGCATAGGAAATGATAATTACCACGTCACCCACAGCAACCTTTCGGGCAGCCGGACCATTTAAGCAAATCATTCCTGATCCTCTTTGTCCTTTAATTACATAGGTTTCAAGCCGCTCGCCATTATTGATATTGACGACCTGGACTTTTTCATTTTCAATCATATTTGCAGCCTCAAGTAAAGCCTCGTCAATGGTGATGCTTCCCACATACTGCAAATTAGCCTGTGTTACAGTTACTTTATGAATTTTTGATTTTACAACTTCAATATTCATATTTCAACATTAAAAAATGGACTGCAAAGTTATAGAAAAAAACTAATCAGAAATCAAAATGAATTGTTAACAAATTAAAAATTCATCAAAACTTCATTTAATTCTGATGTTGTCAATCAATCTTACTTCGCCGCAGAATACGGCAATGCATGCAACAATACCTTTCGATTCGCGCAGGTTTTTGACTGAAAGGAGGGAGGTGTCATCAACAATTTCAAGGTACTCGACTTTCAGGTGTTCAATATTATTTAACTCATTAGTTATCAATAAAATTGAAGTATTAACCGGATTATTGTTAAGGAGCGATGATAATTTTCTAAGTTTTTCTGAGATTTGAGCAGCAGATTTTCTCTGTTCATTTGTCAACCTCATGTTTCGTGAACTCATTGCCAGTCCGTCCAATTCCCTAATAGTTTCACAGGGGACAATGTTAACAGGGATCTGACAATCGTGCACAAGTCTTTTAATGACAGCCAATTGCTGAAAATCCTTTTCGCCAAAATAGGCATTATTTGGGGAGATGATGTCGAAAAATCTTTTAACAACTACCGCCACACCATTGAAATGACCGGGTCGGAATTTGCCTTCCATTACTTCTTCAAGACTTCCAAATGAGTATTTTTCAGTTGTCTGGTCGGGATACATTTCCTTTACTTCGGGAGTGAAAATAAAATTGCAGCCGGTTTGGGCTAGCAGATTAATATCTTTTTCAATTGTACGCGGATATTTTTTTAGGTCATCGGGGTTATTGAACTGAATTGGGTTTACAAAAATGCTGACCACAGTAAGGTCATTTTCTCCAACAGAACGTTCGACAAGTTTAATGTGTCCTTGATGCAAGGCCCCCATAGTAGGGACAAATCCGATTGTTTTTTTTTCAGATCTTGCCTGATTCAGTGCAGTTTTCAGTTCGTCTTTTTTAACAAATACTTTCATCTTTTTATTTTGAAATGCTAACAAATGTAAAAACGGTCAATTTTAAGAAAAAAGAGGTGCAAAGATAGATATCATTGAGTGTAATGCAAAAACCAAATCAAACTGAAAATAAATAAATGGCCCTCAAGATCCTTAAATCATTGGGTTTTATAATGTTTATCCCTGAAATAAATAAAAAGTCTTTATATAATATTGTATAGCAAGTTGAGGATTAACAATTATTTTTATTAATTTTGCATAAATTTTCTAAGCAGTTTATGGAAAAAACAAAAGTTCTCTTTGTCTCACAGGAAATAACACCGTATTTGCCAGAAACCCCGATGTCAGTGATTGGCAGGTATTTGCCTCAGGGCATACAAGACAAAGGAAAAGAAATCAGGACTTTCATGCCAAAATTCGGATGTATTAATGAAAGAAGAAATCAGTTGCATGAGGTAATTCGACTTTCGGGTATGAACCTGATAATTGACGATACGGATCATCCGCTTCTTATAAAAGTTGCTTCAATACAAGCGGCCAGGATGCAAGTATATTTCATTGATAATGAAGATTTTTTTAACAGGAAGAACATTCTTGTTGAAGAAAATGGGGATTATTTTTCTGACAATGATGAAAGAGCCATTTTTTTTGCAAGGGGTGTGTTGGAAACAGTTAAAAAGCTAAGGTGGGCACCTGATGTGGTTCATTGTCATGGTTGGTTTACAAATTTGGTTCCGCTTTATATCAGAAGAGCATTTAAAGAAGATCCAATTTTCAACCATTCAAAAATTGTTTATTCGGTTTATGATGATGATTTTTCCGGCTCACTACACAAGGAATACATCAGGAAAGTGATGCTTGAGGGTGTTCATAAAGAAGATATTGAAATATTGAAAAAGCCTGATTTTGTAAACGTTACAAAAATGGCAATTAACATATCAGATGCAGTAATCATTGCAAGTGAAAAAATTAACCCTGAGGTGGAAAGTTATTTAAAAACAATAAAGAAGCCTGTTTTAAAATATCATGGACCTGAACAATATATCGACGCTTATTCAGTTTTCTATGATGAAATTTTAAAAAAGAAATAATAAATAACTGTAGTGAAAAAAACATTATTCTACAATATACCAATACTGGCTTTTCTAACATTTGCCAGTATTTTTTCTTCATGTAAAAAAGAAAACAGCATAATTGGTCTGGATGTTCAGCCTGCAAGCGACAAGATGATTGTTTGTATTGATTCCACTGTGGTTTTCCATGCTTATAATATCCTTGATGATACAATAAAATGTAGTGGTTCGCCCAATGTTTTGCTTGGAAGTTATACAGATCCTGTTTTGGGTCAATTTGATGCAAGTTTTGCTGCACAATTCAGGATACCTGATAATAATGTTGTTTTTAAAAATATACTTGAGGAAGAAGCTCCCCTGGTTGCAGATAGACTTGTATTATATCTGGATGTTGATCTTGTTTATGGAAATAAGAAAAATACAGGTGAAATTTCAAATGGCACAAATAAAATACATGTTTATAGATTAAAAGAAATAATAAATGATACCCTTGATTATTATACTAATCATGAAATAAAATATGACTATATAGAAGTTGGTTCAACATTTTTTTCACCATATACCGCCGTAGCTGATAAAAATGCTGAAATTTCTATTGAACTTTCGAATGAACTTGCCAATGAACTTCTTTTGGCCGATACTTCAAACTATTTGAATAATGAAGCTTTTACTTCATTTTTCAAGGGGTTATATGTTACTACAGACATAATGGGAACTGAGGGGTCAATGTCACGATTGGATCTTTTGTCAACGACATCACATTCCAAATTGACTTTATTTTTTAATGAAAAATACCATTATAATTTTTACATTAATTCAAATTCTGCCATAATCAGTAAATTTGATCATGATTATAACGGTTTGCTTTGCAATATTTCAGAAATAAATGATAATATTGAAGATACAATGCTTTTTAATCAGGGAGCCGGAGGGGTAAACAATTATATTAAAATAGATAATTTTGAACATTGGCAGGATAGCAATATTGCCATTAACAAAGCAGTTCTGGTAATTCCTGTTGATTTTGATGAAAATGACGATCAATACACACCAACAATTGCAAGAATGATGCTCTATACTGTAATTGAAGAAGATTTGTTCGGAGTACCCTATGATTATCTTTTTGGAGATGAATATGTTGGTGGATATTATGACGCAGATACAAAAACCTACCGGTTCAACCTGACAAGATATTTTCAAAAACTGCTGAATGGTGAGGAAGTGTATAATAAATTGAAAATGATACCTGAGAACACTAAAATAATTCCCCATCGTTCTGTTATGCTCAACGGAACAGGAGAAAACAAAATAAAACTATTACTAACCTACACGAAACTATAAATTATGTGCGGAATTGTCGGTTACATTGGCCCCAAAAACGCATACCCGATAATTATTAACGGATTAAAGCGCCTCGAGTACCGGGGCTATGATTCTGCGGGTATTGCTTTAATTGACAAGGAAATAAGTGTTTTTAAAAAAAAGGGAAAGGTTTCAGACCTTGAGGAATTTGTTTCGGATAAAAATACTGCCGGAACAATTGGCATAGGCCACACACGTTGGGCCACACATGGTGAGCCGAATGATGTAAATGCCCACCCCCATGTTTCCATGAAAGGTGAATTTGTAGTGATTCACAACGGAATCATTGAAAACTATTCAAGGCTTAAAAAACGACTTGAAGACAGAGGTTATGTTTTTCAGAGTGAAACCGATACCGAAGTATTAGCAAACCTGATTGAATATATATATTCTTTCAGCAACGTTTCTGCTGAAATAGCAGTTAGATTAGCTCTTTCAAAAGTTATTGGAGCTTACGGAATTCTTGTCATTTGCCGTCATGAGCAGGATAAGATTATTGCAGCACGAAAAGGTAGTCCATTGGTAATAGGCATAGGAGAAGGCGAGTATTTTTTTGCTTCGGATGCAACCCCGATTGTGGAGCATACAAAATCAGTCATTTACCTGAATGACAATGATGTTGCCATCGTAACAAAAGATGAGCTGAGTTTGAAAACCATTCATAATGTGCAGGTAAATCCAAAGGTACAGAAATTGAGTCTTGATATCGGAGAAATTGAAAAAGGCGGGTATGATCATTTTATGCTCAAGGAAATTTTTGAGCAGCCAAAATCAATATTGGACACCTTTAGAGGCCGAGTAGCTCTTGACAGAAAATCAATTCATTTAGGTGGGCTGCATGATGTTTTTGACCGCATTACACATGCAAAAAGAATTATAATAATCGGCTGTGGGACTTCATGGCATGCCGGACTGGTTGGAGAATATCTGTTTGAAGATCTGGCCCGAATTCCAGTTGAAGTGGAGTATGCTTCAGAATTCAGATACCGCAACCCGGTTATTTTTCCTGATGATGTGATTATTTCTATTAGTCAGAGCGGCGAAACAGCAGATACCCTGGCAGCCATAAAACTTGCAAAGGAAGCTGGTGCTTTAGTGCTTGGAGTTTGCAACGTTGTTGGATCAAGTATTCCACGAGAAACTCATGCAGGGGTTTACACTCATGCCGGACCAGAAATCGGAGTTGCTTCTACAAAAGCATTTACTGCTCAGGTTACAGTTTTGGCTATGATGGCTACATCGATGGGTTTTAAAAGGGGCGTGCTCAGTCAGGAAGATTATGAGAAGCTCATTGAAGAACTTTACAACATACCACCAAAGATAGAAGAAATTCTTTCTTTCAATGAAGAATTCAAGCGAATAGCGGAATTGTATAAGGACGCTACAAACTTTTTATATCTGGGCAGGGGATATTTGTTTCCGGTTGCACTTGAGGGAGCACTAAAATTAAAGGAAATATCATATATTCATGCCGAGGGTTATCCTGCTGCTGAAATGAAACACGGTCCGATTGCTCTGATCGACCAGCATATGCCTGTTGTGGTAATTGCCACAAAAGATAAGTCCTATGAAAAAATTGTCAGCAATATCCAGGAAGTAAAAGCAAGAAAGGGCATTGTTATTGCCATTGTAAATAAAGGCGACACAATTATAAGGGATCTGGCTGATCACGTGCTTGAAATTCCAGAGTCACATGAAGCCCTGGCTCCACTTTTGACTGTAGTTCCTCTTCAGCTTCTTTCATATTATATTGCTGTTTTCAGGGGATGCAATGTTGATCAGCCTAGAAACCTGGCGAAGTCAGTTACAGTTGAATAGTGATTTTTCACAGTTGTATTGAAACTTATTTTTTAATTCAATAGTATAATATTAATTACTAAAAACTATTGAATATGAAAAAAGGAAAATTAATGATTCTTGGAGCCGCATTAACCGGCGTATTTTTTTTAACTTCTTGTGATAAAGGTTGGACTGACAAAGATCGTGAAACTTTTATGAACAGTTGTACCAAAGATCTTCCGGCAGAAATGAATCCTGAAAAATACTGTGGATGTGTTCTTGAAAAACTGGAGGCAGAATATCCCAATCCAAAAGATGTAAAAGTGGAAGACGAAAAAATGTCCAAATGGGCTGAGGAATGTCTTAAACTAGAATAAAACTATTCAATCCACATAATAATTTTCCTGTTGTTTTTAAACTTTGAGGCGTTACCTGAAAAAAGTATCGCAAAGAAATCTATTGCCGGTAATATGCCCAATCCCCCGCCCAGTGTAATAGCATAAACAGCAGGAACTACAGGGCCTGTGCCTAAAATGATCCTGTGACCACCAATGGGTCCGGTCAATAATACAAATGCAGCAGGTATTACTCTATCCCGAAGAAATGATTTGTGTTCGGAAATGGAATCTTTTTCTGTTGATTCAGAGAGGGTTATATTATTGTTAGATGTATTGGTGCTGAGTTCCTGAGCCGGACATGAAAGCCCGATAAAAACAATAAAAGGGATCAAGATGATTTTTAAACTCATAAGTCGGGGTTTATCAATATTCCTGATTCTACAAGTTTTCTAAGGTTTGGGTTTTTCATTGATTCTCTGATCAGTAGGATGTGGTTGCTGTTGTGGGTGTCGCTGCCCACAAATTCGAACATTTTATTTTTGATCATTTTTTCTGCGATTTTCATCACAGGCAATGAATAATGGCCACACAGACTGTTAATATTAAGCTGAAAATACACATTGCGGTCTTTTAGCTTTTCATAGATTTCAAACTTATTGTGCCAGTAAATATATCTTTCGGGATGGGCTAAAACAGGTTTATATCCGTTGGTCTGTATGTTGAAGATGATTTCTTCCACCGAGTCGGGAGGACTAAAATAAGAAATTTCGAATAGCAGGTATTTGTTTCCGAAGGTAAGGAGTTTATCTTTCTGGATTTTCTGGGTAAAGTCGAAATCCGCATAATATTCTGCAGCGGCTGAGATATCAATTTGGATGTTTGCCTCATCAAGTGCTTTCCTTAGGGTATCAAGTCCGGCTAAAATACCAGCTTCGGTATTCCGGTAATAATCACTCATGATGTGCGGGGTGGTTATTATTTTTTTATATCCAAGTTCGATAAGTTTGTTAACGAGGTCAATTGATTCTTCAATGGTTTTGGAGCCGTCATCTATTCCGGGAATCAGGTGGGAGTGCATATCGGTAACAATACCCGAAAGATTTTCAAGGGGCTCAAAATTTTTCCTTATCAAAGAATCAAAAAATCCCATTATTAGCGGTTTGAGTATTGTTTTTCGTAGTATTTTTCGTAATCTCCTGATAATACATGGTTAAGCCATTCCTGGTTGTTAAGATACCAGTCGATGGTTTTTTCAATTCCTTCCTCAAACATCAGAGATGGAGCCCATCCCAGTTCATTTTTTATTTTTGAGGAATCAATGGCGTATCTCAGGTCATGTCCTGCACGGTCCTTGATAAAAGTGATAAGTTTTTCGGAGGTTCCCGGGTTTCTATTTAGCCGGTTATCCATTATTCCGCATATTTTTCGGATCAGGTCAATATTTTTCCACTCGTTATTTCCTCCGATATTATAGGTTTCACCTGGTTTCCCCTTATGGAAAACAAGATCGATGGCAGCGGCGTGATCTTCAACAAAAAGCCAGTCGCGCACATTGATGCCTTCTCCGTAAACCGGCAGTGGTTTGTTGTTTTTAATATTGTTTATGAATAAAGGAATCAGTTTTTCAGGAAATTGGTTTGGTCCGTAATTGTTTGAGCAATTTGTAATTACTGCAGGAAGTCCAAAAGTATCATGGTATGCTCTTACCAGATGATCTGATCCTGCTTTGGATGCAGAATAAGGTGAATGCGGGTCGTAGGCGGTTTCTTCGGTAAAATGTCCGGTGCTGCCAAGAGAGCCATAAACCTCATCGGTTGAAATATGGAAGAAGAGCTTGTCTGAAAAATTGTCTTTCCAACAATCTCTGGCAGCATTAAGCAAATTGACTGTACCAACGATGTTGGTCATAATAAAATCCATAGGGTTTGAAATGGACCTGTCAACATGCGATTCGGCGGCAAGGTGAATAATGCCATCGGGTTGAATTTTTCTGAAGGTGTCCAGAATAAATTCACCATCGACAATATCTCCTTTAAGGAATTCGTAGTTGGGAAGTTTTTCAATGTCCCTGAGGTTTTCCAGATTTCCGGCATAGGTAAGTTTGTCAAGGTTAACCACCCTGTATTGGGGGTATTTTTTAACAAATAGTCTGACCACATGTGATCCGATGAATCCTGCTCCACCGGTAATTATTAATGTTTTTTTCATTTCATTTGTTTGTTAAGTTGGAGTTCCCAGTTCCAGGCAGATTTCATTGTGTCTTCAAGTGATGTTGAGGCTTTCCATCCAAGTTCTTTCAGAGCCAGTGAGGCATCGGCAAAAACCTGCTCCACATCTCCGGGACGGCGTGAAACGATTTCATAATTCAGATTAATTCCGGTCGCTTTTTCAAAAGCCCTGATTACTTCAAGAACAGTAACTCCGGTGCCAGAGCCAAGATTATAGATTTCAAAATTGCTTTTACATTTACCGTTAATCATCCTTTCAATGGCAAGAACATGTGCAGCAGCAATATCATTTACATTGATATAATCTCTGATGCACGAACCGTCGCGCGTATTGTAGTCGTTTCCGAATACCCTGAGTTTTTCCCTTTTTCCAACAGCAGTTTGGGTGATATAGGGAACCAGGTTTTCGGGAACCCCAAGAGGCAATTCTCCGATAAATGCCGAGGGGTGGGAGCCAATCGGATTGAAATACCTGAGTGATATGGTTTTAAAATTCCCAGTAGATTTAGCAAAATCTTTTATGATATCCTCAGAAATCTGTTTGGTGTTTCCATAAGGAGATTCTGCTTCTTTAATGGGAGCATTTTCGTCAACGGGAAGAAAATCGGGCTGACCATAAACTGTGCAGGAGGATGAAAAAACCAGGTTTCCCTGATTGTTCAGTTTCATTCCTTCAAGAAGATTAATAAGGGATACAAGGTTGTTTCTGTAGTATTTGAGTGGTTTTTCCACAGACTCGCTTACTGCTTTGAATGCAGCAAAATGTATGGTTGCCGAAATATCCCTGTGTGAATTAAAAAAATCTACAGTTTGATTGTTGTCGCACAGGTCAAATTGAAAAAAAGCAGGTCTGATCCCGGTAATTTGTTCAATGCCATTTAGTACATCTGCAGAGCTGTTTGAAAGGTTGTCAATGATGATAACCTCATAACCCCTGTTTATTAGCTCAACGGCAGTGTGGGAGCCTATATATCCGGTGCCTCCGGTAACCAGAATTTTTTTCTTCATCGTATTATTATAAACTCCAGTAGGTGAGTTTTTTGATTTTGTTTTTGTAAATACCTTTAACATCAGCGAAAACGGTATCGGCATTGCCAAGGGACATGAAATATTCCTCGTCTAATTTCAGATATTTGTCATGAGAAACCGCCAAAATGATGGCATCGTAATTTTTACCGGGTTCACTGATTATATCCAGGCCGTATTCTTCTTTTACTTCGTGGGCCGAAGCATAGGCGTCAACCACATCAACACTAACCATATATGATTTGAGTTCATTGATCACATCCACAACCTTGGAATTTCTGATATCGGTAACATTTTCCTTAAAAGTGACACCCATTACCAGGACTTTGGAGTTTTTGATGTTTTTATCCTTAGCAAGAATCTTTTTCACCACTTCATTTGCAATGTGGCTTCCCATGGAGTCGTTGATTGATCTTCCGGAATCAATGATCTGAGGATGGTATCCAAGTTTCTTTGATTTATAGGTAAGATAATATGGGTCAACTCCGATGCAATGCCCGCCAACCAATCCGGGCGAAAATTTAAGGAAATTCCATTTGGTGCCTGCGGCTTCAAGAACATCGTAAGTATTGATTTTCATTTTGCTGAAGATCATTGATAGTTCGTTCATCAGGGCAATATTCACATCTCTTTGGGTGTTTTCGATAATTTTTGCTGCTTCGGCAATTTTTATGGAAGATGCTCGATGAACACCGGCAATAATTACCAATTCATAAGTTTTTGCAATATTTTCGCATGATTCGGCATCGCAGCCCGAAACAACTTTTGTGATTTTAGTAAGTGTGTGTTCCCTGTCGCCCGGGTTAATTCTTTCCGGGGAAAACCCAACTTTGAAATCCTGAACATATTTTAAACCGGTTACTTTTTCAAGAATTGGTACACAGTCTTCTTCAGTACATCCAGGATAAACAGTTGATTCATAAACAACATAATCACCTTTTTTAAGCACCTTAGAAACAGTTTCGGTAGCTTTCAATAACGGGGTAAGGTCGGGCAGTTTTGCGTCATTGATTGGTGTTGGCACTGCCACGATATAGAAATTTACTGATTTCAGGTCTTCAATATCTGCAGTAAATAGAATGTCGCAGCCGTCAAATTCTTCAGGAGTAAGTTCATTGCTGGGATCAATTCTTTTTTTCATCATTTCGATGCGGTCGGGTTTGATATCAAATCCAACAACCGGCATTTTCTTTGCAAATTCAAGGGCAATAGGCAGACCGACATAGCCGAGTCCGATAACAGCGAGTTTTGCTTCTTTGTTTAAAAGTTTCTGGTACATATAGAAATTTTTTATTTTAGTTCTTTACACAATGGGTGGTAATCACCCTTAAGTCCGGCAGGGATGTCGTTTCTGATGTTGTAAGCTGTTTCGATTGATTTCCTGGAATCAGCCAGTCCGAACCCTTTACCTGCAAGAATTTCTTTATAGCTAAGTGTATGAAGATCAGTAAATCCTTCTGAAAATTCTATTTCGTCGGTATCGATTTTTATTGAACGGAAAGTGCGTTGGCCTTTTTCTCTGATTCCTGCAGGAATATCATTAAAATCAACAGACAGGAACCATCTAACCCTGGCCTTTTTCAGTTCGAGGTAGCCCGAAGCCCTGTGATTGTCGGATAGATGGACAATATTTTTTTCCACATCTCCGAAAATCCAGATCAGCATATCAAAAAAGTGTATACCGATATTTGTAGCTATTCCCCCTGCTTTTTGCACATCACCTTTCCAGGAAAAATGGTACCAATTTCCGCGACTGGTGATATAAGTAAGGTCTATATCATGTTTTGTATCATTTGGCAGTGCGTCAATTTTTTCTTTTAGAGCGATTATTGAAGGGTGTAAACGGAGCTGGAGGATGTTGAATACTTTTTTGCCATAGCGGTTTTCCAATTCAGCCAGTGCATCAACGTTCCAGGGGTTTAAGACCAAAGGTTTTTCGCAAATGGCGTCGGCATTGCTTCTGAGGGTAAAACGAATGTGTGAATCGTGCAGGTAGTTTGGGGAGCAAATGCTGATGTAATCGGGGTTTTTGTCTTCCCTTCTGAGTTTGTCAATATGGCGATCGAATCGTTCATATTCTGTGAAAAAGTCGGCTTCGGGAAAATAACCGTCAATTATTCCGACGCTGTCAAATTTATCAAGCGCAGCAACCATGGTATTGCCGGTTTCCTTAATTGCTTTAAGGTGCCTTACAGCTATGTAGCCTGCAACGCCAATGACCGCAAATTTTTTCGGATTGTTTTTCATGAGATTTTTCTGACAAAATTATTTTCAAGAATGTATTTTTCTTTTGATTCGGGGCATACAGCCAGATTGTCGGGACCGAAACTCAGTTTGTGTCCGTATTCACTGACCCATCCGGTTTGACGGGCAGGGTTTCCCACCACAAGGGCAAAGGGTTTAACCTCCTTGGTAATAACGGCCCCGGCTCCAACCAGGGCATATTTTCCAATGCGGTTTCCACAAACAACAGTGGCATTGGCACCGATGGATGCGCCTTTTTCTACAAAAGTCTGGGTGTATTGGTCACGGCGGATTACCGCACTTCTAGGATTGGTAATATTTGTAAAAACCATTGAGGGACCAAGGAACACATCATCTTCGCAGATAACACCGGTATAAATGGAAACATTATTCTGAATTTTAACATTTCGGCCAAGCACTACCCCCGGTGATACAACAACATTTTGACCTATATTGCAACTTTCACCGATTTTACATCCCGGCATTATATGGCTGAAGTGCCATATTTTAGTTCCTTTTCCAATTTCACAGCCCTCATCAATAACGGCTGTTTCATGTGCGAAGTAATCTTTTTTAACTTCCATAAGGATCAATTCAGAATTTGGTTTGCAAAGATACTAATTAGAATGCAAGTTGACAATTATTTGTCTGACTTACTTTGTGGCTGTCCATAAAGTCCGCTAACTTCGTTATGCTCGCCCCAAAAATGCTCATTTGCACAAGTAAACTCCGCTTTTTGGGGCTTCGCAAGCCTAGTTAGCGAACTTTCTGGATCAGCCACTTAACTTTATTGACAAACATTACTTAGATGTAATAAAACGGTGTGGTTTTAGAAAAATGGTGTGTCAAGCAAATAAAAAAAGCCGACTTTTGTCGGCTTTTGTGGTACAGAAAATGAAGTCCGGTTAAATTATAAGCGTATGAATGAAGGCCTTATTATTCTGTGTGATATATATGGTATAAGCGTTACATGGAAAGTCGGAAAGGTCCAGGATTTTAGTAAAGTCTTTGCCTTTGCAGTCGATTGTTTCATGGCGGACTTCCTTTTTGTTTTCATCAAGGATGGCAATTGTAAAGGTACCTGATTCGGGTTTTTCACAGGAAATTATTAAAATTCCATTTGAAGTATTGATGGAGATATTCCTTAAGATTTCGCCGGAATATTCAAATTTTTGGTCAACCGGAAAAAAACTACTAAAGAATTTCTTTTCTTTTATTGAGGCAGATTTTTTATAAGGAGGAATATTGCTGAAAAGTCCGGTAGCGAAGATCAGCATAATTGTGAGGGTCAATATTTTTGTTTTCATGTCTTTAATTTTTAAGTTTATTCTATGACGATTGAGTTATTAATTTGTTACAATCTGTTTTAAAGACGATAAAAAAAATACAGTGCTGCATGGAAAAAATCGATTTTTTTTTACTGATATTTAAAATACGTGACAGATGAAAACTATTTTGCAATTGAGGTGAAGAAGAGGGTTGGAAATAATGATCTATGATTGCGAATAATAATCAATCCTTCTTCGCTGAAGCTGCGGGGGGTAAAAGAAACTGCCGGGTTTTGGTGTCCCGGCAGTTAGCTAACCCTAAAACATTACTATGAAAAACGGAAAGAATATGTAACTGATTAATAAAACTCAATAAGTCTGCCAATATTTGGCATAAGTGCAGAGGTTTATGGATCGTTAACAGAATTAACAAAAAATTAACGGGAGTAGTAAATGAAGTGTAAATAATAGGTGATAATTCGATCCGAAGTTCTAAACTTCGGATAGCAATTAATTGAATTTACAAACTTCTGATAGCGGTTATAACTGTATCAGTGATAAAAGTGAGTTGTTCTTCGTCGAGTTCGGTGTGCATTGGGAGTGAAAAGACGGATTTGCAAAGTTTTTCGGTAACAGGAAAATCGCCTTCTTTGTATCTGGCTGATTGATAGGCTTTTTGCAAGTGAAGTGGAACGGGGTAATAGACCATTGCGGGTACGCCGTGTTTTTTAAGATGTTCGATCATGGCATCTCGTTTTTCAGGGGCGATTCTGAGTGTGTATTGGTGAAACGTATGTGTTGAATTGGAAGTTCTTTCAGGAATTATCAGTCCCCCGATATTTTTAAATTTCTCATCATAAAAGGCGGCGGCTCGCTGTCTATCGCTGATGTAGTTGTTCAGATATTTTAATTTGACACTGAGAAGAGCTGCCTGAATTCCGTCGAGTCTGGAGTTTACCCCCACATGATCGTGGTAATACCTGACTGTCATGCCGTGGTTGACCACCGAACGCAGTTTGGCTGCCAGAGTGTCATCGTTTGTGAAAATGGCGCCGCCATCGCCAAAACAGCCCAGGTTTTTTGAGGGGAAAAAGGAAGTACATCCGATGTGGCCGATCGTTCCTGTTTTTTTAACCGACGAATCTTTAAAAGTATACTCGGTGCCAATGGCCTGAGCGAGGTCTTCGATAATAAAAAGATTGTTTTTGGCGGCTATTTCAAGGATACTGTCCATGTCTGCTGATTGTCCGAACAGATGAACAGGAATTATGGCTTTTGTTTTTGGAGTTATGGCTTTTTTAACGGATTCGGGGTCAATGTTGAAAGTACCCGGAATGACATCTGCAAGGACAGGGGTAAGACCGAGCAATGCGATGGCTTCAACGGTAGCGATAAAAGTAAAATCAGCGGTAATAACTTCGTCACCAGGTTTAAGGTCCAATGCCATCAATGCAATCTGGAGTGCGTCGGTGCCGTTGGCGCAGGAAATGCAATGTTTTGAATTGTTCCAGGCAGCAAGTTCTTTTTCAAATAAAGCAACTTCAGGTCCTTTTACAAATGATGTGGCATTAATAACGCCTTGAATTGCGGAATCAATTTCCTGTTTGATTTTTTCATACTGACCGGCAAGGTCAACCATTCTGATTTCTTTCATTGCATTTTATTTTTCAATGCGAAGATAAACGATAAACAAATATTATAGTGTTTAATTGTGTAAAAAACAGGATCAGGGAATTATAATTTACTGTTTAGGCATCTCTTATTATTTGGTTTCCAGCTTCTAATTAAAAAGCAAATTTCACAAGGATAAATTATCAACAAAATTGGCATGGCTGTTACTAAGATGTTAAAAACTTAAATTGAAGCGGGGGTAAGAAATGCCTATTTTTGAACGCATAGACAAAAGATATTAGAATGCCAAAGATTTCGAAGTATTTAAGTGATTTACTGTATTATAATGACTGTGTAATATTGCCGGGCTTTGGTGGTTTTATATCCAGTTATAAGCCGGCCGAAGTTCTTCACGGCAACGGTTCGTTGATTCCCCCATGCAAAGTGGTTGCTTTTAATATGCATCTTAGGGAAGATGACGGATTAATTACCGATTACATCCGTAGGGTTTCGGGAATCACTTATGAAGAAGCAATTTTAGTCATATCTGATTTTGTGGAAAATGCTTATGTGGAGCTGGGGACAAAGAGTAGGTTTGATTTGCCCGGAGTAGGTTTTTTCCATATTTCAAATGAAAACAGATTGGTTTTCAATCCTGATAATTCCATGAATTTTCTGCCTGAATCATTCGGGTTATCCTCTTTCCATTTTCCGGTTATTGATGTTTCTCCCACAATTAAAAGAAGGCAAAAGGAACGGGCAAAGAAGGAGGCAATTTACGGCAATGCCAGGGGAAAAACAATTAGGCGGATTATAGTTGCCACTCCCATTATTGCTGCTCTTGCAATAATTCCGTTTTACAGTCATTTGGTTGAATCAATAAATCTTTCAGGAATAAACCCGTTTAACACAGGTAACAAGCGAATGGAGATTACCGAAAAGCGGGCAGTAAATACGGTAATAAATAATCCGGAGGATTTGGAATTTGCAATTGATTATATTACTGCGAAGAAGAATGCATTATATTATAGTGAACCGGATACTTTAAGCAATGAAGGGCTGGAGGCAATCAGGATGAAGGTCGGATTCCCCGAATTGAACCTTGATACTGTTGCTGTTGTTGATGTTCCTGAACAGGAAACTGTACAACCGGTTTCATCTTTAAAAAACCCTGAAACCAAATCAGGACAGGAGTCACCTTTTAAATTCCATGTAATTGCCGGAAGTTTTGTTGATTACGAAAGTGCAGAAAAAAGTTTGGCACAACTAAAACAACAGGGGTTCACTCCGGTAATTCTCCAGGCCGATAAAGGCAGAATAAGAATTTCCATCATGGGTTCAGACAATAGGGATGAAGCAATAAAGAAAATAGACAGTTTAAAAAATTCAGGAAGCATTTCGGTTTGGCTACTTACCAGATAATTATTTACCTTCAGTTTTAGGAATTGTGAATTTAAAAAGAGACCCCTGACCAGGTACGCTTTCAATTAATAATTCACCGTGGTGCATTTTTATAAACTGCCTGGTTATTTCAAGTCCAAGCCCAAGTCCTTTTTCACCGGCAGTGCCGAAATTTATTACGGGTGTTTCCATTAAAATTTTTTCAATGTCAGATTCGGTCATTCCGATGCCGGTGTCTTTTATTGAAAACTCGTCGTGTTTGGGATGACTTATTGCAGAAATATAGACATAACCTCCTTTTCCGGTGAATTTGACGGCATTTGAGACCAGATTTCTAAAAATGGTTGCAACCATATTTTTGTCAGCAACTATTTGATAATTAAAGTCAACCAGGTTGGTTACACGGATATTTTTTCCTTGTGCATTGAGAGAAACCAATGCCAGAGCATTGTCTAGAATTTCGGTGATGTTTATAAGTTCAGGTTTTAAGGAAGGTTTTCCGGTTTGTAACCTTGACCAATGCAGCAGGTTTTCAAGAAGCTGAAAAGAGATGTTAGCTGATTTATTTAATTCAGCGATATATTTCTTTTTTGTTTCATCATCGAGTTCATCATATTCTTCGTAAAGGAGTTCGGAATATCCAAGCAGAATATTGTAAGGACTTCTGAGGTCATGCCCGATAATTGAAAATAACCGGTCTTTAGTGTTGCTTGAATCCAGCAATTCTTTTTCAGATTTTAATAGCTTATGGTTAAGTTCTTCAAGTTGAATGTTTCTTTCTGCCAGAATATTATTGAGGTCGTTTTTCCTTTTATTGCTCCTGATGAGGAAAATAAGATGAACAATAACATACAACAAAAGAACCCCGAGCAATATTGCGATTGTTTCGCGTGAACGGGTCTGGGCTTCATTTATTTCCTGCATTTGCTTTTGATCCCTTTGGATGCTGTTAATTTCGAGTTCTTTATTGAAGTTTTCAAGTTGTTTCAGCAGGGTTGTGTTTTCATCAAAGTCGAGGGAATCCTCATATTTTACAAATAATGTAAAATAATTGTGCGCTGATTTGTAATCGCCCAGCGTATCATAGATTTCAGAAAGAACCAGATAACTTTGCATAATCAGGCGTTTTATGCCAATTTTCTTTCCATATTCAAGACCTTTATTGGTATATTCGATGGCTTTGGTAAAATCACCTTTTTTGTAATATGTTTCTCCAATATTATTGGCGGTTGTTGATAATCCGTTTAAGCTCCCGTTTTTTTCCATTATTTCCATTGCTTCGTTGTAATACTCAAGAGCCTGATTGTATTTTTTTTCCGAAGTATAAACCATTCCGAGGTTAGATAATGTTGCAGCAATGAGATTGTCGTTTTTTAATTTGGTATTTTTCGCCAGAGATTCTAAAAAATATTCTTTGGCGCTTTCAAGGTTGCCATCTTCAAAATAAACCAATCCGATGTTATTAAGTGTTTTAGCGATGGCATTATCATCCTTTAGTTCATATTGTATTTTTAGTGACTTAAAGTAATATTCCATGGCTTTTTCCATGATCTGTAAACGCCAATAAACACGCCCGATATTGGAATACGCTGATGCAATGCAGCTTTTATCATTAATTTCAAAGGCAACAACTGCAGCTTTTTGGTGAAAATTAAGTGCAGTTTCATATTGAGATAGCGTAGTATATGCCATACCAATATTGTTGAAGGCGTCAACAATCCCTTTTTTATATTCATTTTCAGTAGCTTCTTTGAGAGCCAGATTTGAATATTCAATTGCTTTTTCGGGCGAAGTTGAAGAGTAGGAAACCGCAATACGATTTAAAATATCAACTTTTTTATTGCCTGTACTGACGAGAAGAATCTGTTGCAGACTGTCCGGATTTTCATCCTGGGCAAAGGGCAACAGCCAAAAAACAAGAAAAAACAATATTAATAGTTTCCTTTTCAAAGCGGTTCATTTTCAGCAAAGTTACACAAAATTTTCTTGTAAAAAACTCATGAGATTTTTGCTCATAATTTTTTCTGCTATTTCAGCCGGATCAAGTTGGTTTTGTTGAGAAAGACATTTAGATTTTATCAGGGAGTTTGCGTGTAAGATGATTTGCTCTTTGAATAGGGGCATGAATTCTTCGGTCCAGAAATAATTCGCAGGATTGATTTGACCATCAAAGTCTGTTCCCATGCAAATATTATCCCATGCAGGTAACCCTTCGCGGTCAAGAATTTTTGCCACATGGGCAGCATTGTTCCATATTAGTCCGGACCAATGCCAGAGTTTTTGTGATTTACAGATCCTGAATAAATTTTGCCTTTTGGCATATTTGCTGCTCATTACACGCTGGTCAAGATTCAAACCGATAATTCCTTTTGATTTGGCAATAAGGGCTATTTCATTATCAAAAAGAGAAATATTTCCTTCATTAAAAAGACTTTTTGGAATTTCTTTTCCGGCTTCTTCAAAGTTTTTTAATCCGTTTACTCCTCCATGGCTAAAAATAATGGGTAGTTGCGGATATTTTTCAAGAATTTCATAATACTGTTGCCTGGCTTTTATACTCATGTGTTTGACATCAATAAGTATCGGGCTTGGTCCGGAAATGAGCTTTTCAGCAACTTTTTTCCCGGTTTCATTCATCTCAAGGTTCAACCCATAGCTTTGATCGAGTAAAATACTCAGATAATCAGGAATGCTTTTCGAATGTCCGCAAAGTTCATTATAAAAGTGGTGTGCAAATGTGATATAAAAAGGCTTGTGTTCCCAGTTTAATAATTCTGAAACATTATCCAGTATTGTTTTTTCAGGAGTCGGGTGGTGTTGAGGATCTTTTCCCCCTCCAAAAGCATGGCCCCCTTCTATTGTTAAAAATATTGCAAGGATGTTTGCGGAGCTGTTAAGACAGGCTTGTGTTTCAGACCAATTTTTAACAATTTTGTAGGTGAAGAATTTCTCTCCAATTTTAACCTGTTTGCCTTCAAGACTTTTCAGAAAATTATATTGTCTAAGTATATCAATGTAGTAATCATATTGATTTCCGGTTATTTCTTCAATTCTATCGATTCCAAAATCTGTAATAAAATTTCCGATTTTTTCAGCAATCCATGGAATTTGTATATTGTTTTCAAAAAAGGAAATTTCAGGCGCATATAATGAAGCACCAATAATTTTTACATTTCCTTTTGCGCAAGATGTAAAATCAGATTGGGTGTACTTTGCAATGGTGATGGTTTTCTCTATAAATTTTTCAAATGATCCGAGATTGTCGTAATACCAGATATTTGTTTTATTGCTTGCAGATTGCGATGGCGGTTGTGAAAAGGTTTGTCCAAAGGGCTTCAGTGTTGGATGACAGTGTAGGTCACAGATAATGCTCATAGAAAAATTATTTTTCTAAAAGTAAAAAAATGTTCAGAAAAATAAAATTTTTGTAAAATTAAATTGAAATTAATTTTGGTCGATTAATTTGTCAAGGGCATGAATATAATAAGAAATGAAGTTTTTAAGTTCCTTCTGTTTCTTTGAAATTAACTTATTATCTTCAATTAACATCGTTTTAGGGCTTTCATCCGTAAATTGCTCCCATTTAACAATGGTTCCTTTTAAAAGATAAAACTGATCTTTTGTTGTTTTCTTTTCTGAAGATTCACTGTAAACGATGTTTTCTGATACAATATAAAGCGGAACAGACTTCATTAAATACACTGAAACGGATTGTTCATCCTCTTCGCTATAAACATATTTAATACACACAAGTTCCTCGCCCTCATAAAAACCCGAAATGTTTTCAATGCCATCGGGGGCAATACTTTGTTTCTCGGTTAATGTTTTTTGTTTGATATTTTTGTCTATCTCCACTATATACTCAGAATGATCTACAATCCTGAATTCATTTTCTTCGGAAACGCATAATTCTTCGATTTTCTTTCCAAACAGAATATCATTTTTGCCGTTGCCATTATTAAAAAACACATTTTTTTGGATTGTGGTACTTGCTGCTAAAACCTCAATGCCTGTGTTATTGCAATCATGGATGTTGTTTTCAGAGATATTTAAACTGTCACAATTTTTTGAAATTCTGATCGCGTATTCGGTGTTTGTACCCAGATTGTTTTTGAATATTTTTATTTTTCGGGATGAATTAATTTTTATTAATGCAGTTATCAGGGTATCCATGTTTTCCCCGGAAATGCCCATATTTTCAATGGTAATGTTCTCTGAACTGTCAATAAGAATGATTTGATCTTTGCATTCTCTGCATGTCAGCAAACCAAAATCACCCTTAATAACAAGGTTTTTTTTATTTTTAATTATCAATGGTTTATTTGTTTCAATCTTATCTACTATAATAATTGTGTCATTTTCACGTGAATTTTCAATAAATGAAAACAGCGAATCCTGATTGTCGGCAATTATTACCCTTATTTCGGCAGGAACGCTGTCGGTTTCCTCGGTGGAATTATTTTTTCCGGATGAATCATCACTGCTGTTGCAACCAGTAATTATTGCCAAAATCAAGATTGCGATATAAAAAAAAGTTCTCATTTTACCCATGCATGGTTTAACAATCAAAATTAGTAAAAATGAAGAATTATATAAATATTTTAATGTGTTTTAATATTTTAAGTGTAAAAAGAAGTTAAAGGATTGAATTTCAAAAAAATTATTTATACATTTGCGTAATCAAATACTTAATACATCGGATTAATGTCAAAAGTAGTAACCTTATCTGAAGCCGCTTCCATTGCATTGCACGGAATTGTATTGATAGCCAGGTCCGAAGGCATGATAAACGTCACCAATATTGCAGAAGCGACCGCCACCTCACGTCACCATGTTGCCAAAGTACTGCAGCGTTTGGTAAAAGTTGGATATTTGTATTCGCATCGTGGTCCGACCGGTGGATTCAGCCTTAAAAAGAAACCAGCTGAAATAACTTTGCTTGAATTATATGAGACTATTGAGGGCAAAATTGAAATTACTGAATGTCCGCTTGATAAGCCTATCTGTGCTTTTGGAAAATGCTTGCTCGAAAACAAGGCAAATCAGATGACCATCGAATTCAGAGATTTTCTCAATAGCAAGACAGTAGCCGACTATATTAAATAATTGAGTTTTTGCGATTAAACTACCATAATATTTAACTAATAAGGCGGCTGAGTTTTTCGCGATCCAGAATTGTAATATATTTTCTTTCTGTTTTTAAAATCCCTTCGTTTTCCATTTCTTTTAAAGTGCGCGAAAGTGATGGTCTTGCCACACCGAAAAACTCAGCTAGTTCTTCCTGTGATTTTCCTGTAAAAATTGTTTTAAGGTTTTCCCCGGATAATTCATATATATATTGCGCAATTTTTTCCCGCAGGGTTTTAAAACTTAAAAATTTAATTTTTCCCGATAGAAATTGCGAACGGCTGGAAATAATATTAAGGTAATTTGTTAAAATAGTGGTGTTTTGTTGCAATAGCTTTAAAAATTCATTTCGTGGGATAAATAAAACCCGGGTGGGTATATTGGCAATTACATTTACCGGACATTTGTTGTTTTGGCCAAATAAAAATGCTGGAGCAATGGGCCGGGGAGCTGCAATATCCTCAATTTTTACCGTTTTACCTGCCTGGTCGGGCATCTCCCCCCGCACTTCTCCTTCAATCAGAATCATCAGTGAATTGCAGTCGGCACCACTCTCGATAACCATTTGGTTGGTATCATACTGATGTATATTAAAATGCATTGATTTAAAAAGAATTTCAAGCTCGTTTAAGGGCACACCCCTCATCACCGGACATAACTGGACTTTCTCAAACATTTTTTTTCATCAAAGATACGAAATTGTAACATATGTTACAAAAAAACAGGTAATATAGTACCTAAATTTGTATTGTAATTTAAAATTAAAAAATCATGGAACGCGAAATAGTAAAAATAAACGATGAGCTTTGTGACGGATGCGGAAAGTGTGTGCCGAACTGCCACGAAGGGGCTCTGCAGATCATTGACGGAAAAGCTGTTTTAATCAGTGATTTGATGTGCGACGGATTAGGCGCCTGCATAGGACATTGTCCTCAGGGAGCCATAACCATTGAGAAACGTGAAGCTGAAGCTTATAATGAGGTAAAAGTGATGGCGGAAATGGTTTTAAAAGGAAAAAATACTGTAATTGCGCACCTTAAACATTTAAGAGACCATAATGAACATGGTTTTATGAAAGAGGGAATGGGATACCTTCAGGCAAACAAAGAAAAACTTGGGTTTGATGTGAATGAAGTGGTTGCCGAAATGCATAAAAAAGAAGAAGGTGGTGGTTGCCATTCGGGCGGCTGTCCGGGTTCCAAACCCATGAGCTTTGAGCACAAGCATGAACATGCAGGTCATCATCATGAGGTTGGCTCACAGCTAACCCACTGGCCGGTACAGCTTCATCTGATTAATCCGGCAGCCAATTTCTTCCAGAACAAGGATGTTGTAATTGCTGCTGATTGCACTGCATTTGCCTATGGCGATTTTCATAATCGTTTTATGAAAGGAAAATCTTTGGTTATCGCTTGCCCGAAACTTGATCAGGGACAGGATATCTATGTGGAAAAAATCAGAAAAATGGTCGATGAGGCTAAAGTCAATACCATCACTGTTGTAATTATGGAAGTTCCTTGTTGCGGCGGTCTGTTGCAAATTGTCAGGTCAGCCCTGAGCCAGTGCACTAGAAAAGTCCCGGTTAAAGGAATTGTGATTGGAATTCAGGGGGAAATACTGGAAGAGGATTGGATGTGATTAATTATAAGTTATGAATTATAGATTATAAGTGAAAAAATTAATAATTAAAAATAGAAAAAAATGAGTATGTTTTGTTATCAATGTCAGGAAACTGCAAAAGGCACAGGTTGTACAATAGCCGGTGTATGCGGTAAAAAGGAAGATGTGGCCAATATGCAGGATCTGCTGGTGTTTGTTGCCAAAGGTGTATCTGTTTATGCCGATCTGGGAAGAAAAAATGATGTAATCAGTGAAAAGGCCGATAAATATGTTTTTGAAGCCATGTTTACAACCATTACCAATGCGAATTTTGATAAAAATGCCATTATTAAAAAAATAAAAGAGGGTTTTGGAGTCAGGGCAGAACTGAAAAAAACGCTTGAAGAAAGAAAAGTTTCTATTCCGGCAAACCTCCATTCATGTACTTCATGGCAGGCCGATGAAACTGAATTTGAAAGAAAAAGTCAGCTGGTTGGTGTTTTATCAATTGAAAATGAAGATATCCGATCGTTAAAAGAACTTTTAACTTACGGTATAAAAGGTATGGCAGCTTATGCTGAACATGCTTCAAACCTTGGTTATAAAAACAATGATGTGTTTGAATTCATGCACCGCGGTTTGGCCGCTACCACAAAAGACCTGAGTGTTGACGAGCTGGTGGGAATGGTTCTGGAATGCGGAAAGCACGGTGTAAATGTAATGGCATTGCTTGATAAAGCTAATACAGAGACTTACGGAAACCCCGAAATTACTGAAGTAAATATCGGAGTAAAAAACAATCCGGCTATTTTAATATCCGGTCATGATCTTAAAGACATGGAAAGACTGCTTCAGCAAACCGATGGAACAGGTGTTGATGTTTATACCCACAGCGAAATGCTGCCTGCCCATTACTATCCCGCTTTCAAAAAATACAAGCATTTTGTTGGCAACTATGGAAATGCATGGTGGAAACAGCGCGAGGAATTTGAAACTTTTAACGGTCCGATCCTCTTTACAACCAACTGTATTGTTCCTCCGCACAGCAATGCAACATATAAAGACAGGATTTACACCACAGGTTCATCCGGACTTCCCGGTGCCATTCATATTTCAGAAGATGCCAACGGCAAAAAAGATTTTTCTGCAATCATCGAACATGCAAAAAAATGTGCATCTCCTACTGAAATTGAAACCGGAAAAATTGTTGGCGGATTTGCGCACAATCAGGTAATTGCTTTGGCAGATAAAGTTGTTGATGCTGTGAAATCAGGCGCGATCAAAAAATTCTTTGTGATGGCAGGCTGCGATGGCCGTATGAAAGACAGAGATTATTACACTCAGTTTGCAGGCCAGCTCCCGAAAGACACTGTAATTCTGACCGCAGGATGTGCAAAATACCGTTATAATAAACTGGAGCTTGGCGATATCGGAGGAATTCCACGCGTTCTGGATGCCGGACAGTGCAACGATTCTTATTCACTTGCTGTAATTGCATTGACTTTAAAAGATGTTTTCAAACTGAATGATATCAACGAATTGCCAATTGCATACAATATTGCATGGTATGAGCAGAAAGCTGTAATAGTTCTTTTGGCTCTGCTTCATCTTGGAGTGAAAAACATCCATTTAGGCCCCACATTGCCCGGATTTTTATCACCCAATGTAGCCAACGTTCTTGTAAATAACTTCGGAATAGCCGGAATTACCGAACCGGCAAAAGATATTGAAATGTTTATGGCATAAACATGTAGGGTCACGCTTCGGCGTGACCTTTTATTTTATTAAAAAATTATTTTATGAAAATTGTAAACCCAAATGATCTGGAAATAAAACAAACTCCGCATGGAGTAGATGTAAGAATGCTTTATGACAAAGAAACTGCTCAGGCAGTACAAATTACCCTCAAGCCCGGCGAAGCCCTGAAGCCACACATTACCCCGGTTGATGTATTCTTCTTTATTCTGGAAGGAACTCCGCACGTTATGGTTGGAAATGAAAAAACCAGGGTCCAGTCAAACTGTTTGGTTGAAAGTCCGAAAGATATCGTTCATTGCCTTTATAATGAGTCTGATAAACCGGCAAGGATTCTTGTTGTGAAAGCACCAAAACCTCAATCAGCTGCCCGTCTGTTATAACTTATTTTGAATCAATATAAATTGATCGGCAGAAGTATTTTTAATAATAAAAGAGTTTTTGGTATGAAATTATTCTTTAATTTAGCAAAAAAAGACAAGAATTTCTTTTATTCATGATTAAGCGGATAATCAAATTTATTACACCTCCCGGAAACTGGAGAATTCCAGTCGTAATACTATTCGGGGTTTTCTGTGGTATGGGTGCCTATTCGGTGTATATTTCCAAGGCATGGACCTATATGTCTGATGATCCGGAGGTCTGCGTGAACTGCCACATTATGGCACCGCAATATGCCACATGGAGTCACAGTGCACACCGCGAAGTGGCTGTTTGCAACGATTGCCATGTGCCGCATGATAATGTTTTCAGAAAGTATTTTTTTAAGGCAAAGGATGGGATGCGTCATGCGACTCTTTTTACTTTAAGAGCCGAACGCGAAGTAATTTTTATCGGAGAGGATGGGAAAAAAGTTGTCCAGGAAAACTGCATCCGTTGCCATTCTGATCTTTTTGACAGATCAAAACTCATATCACAAACTAAAGGTATGTATCAGGTAAATACCGGTGACAGATATTGCTGGGAGTGTCACCGCGAAACGCCACATGGCCGTGTCAGTAGTTTGTCTAGTGTGCCATGGGCAAGGGTTCCGGTTCCTGAAAGTCCGGTTCCGGATTGGTTAAAAAGTCTTGTTGAATAATTAAAACTGTAATATATGAAGTCCATTAATGAACAAGTGAAAAGGAGACCCTGGTTAGGATGGGTACTGTTTTTTGTTACCATGATCGTGGTTTTTTTCCTCGGTCTTCTTGCTTCAACAATCATGGAAAGAAGGGCAGAAGCTGTTTTTGCCTATACACCTCAGGTTGAGCTTTCCGAGTTTGAACCGAGAAATGAAATCTGGGGCGAAAACTTTCCGCGTGAATTCCAGTCATACTATGAAACTGCCGATACAACATATGGCAGCAAGTATAATGGCAATAAAATGATTGATATGCTGGAGATTGATCCCAAACTTGTTGTTTTATGGGCAGGATATGGTTTTTCAAAAGACTACAACCAAAGCCGCGGGCATTATTATGCCGTAACTGATGTTTATAACTCTCTAAGGACAGGCGCTCCCGGAGTAGATGCCGAAGAACCGATGGTGGCTACCTGCTGGACTTGTAAATCACCGGATGTACCACGTTTGATGCATGAACTTCAGCAGAAAATGGGTTCTGAAGAAGGAATTGCCGAATTTTATAGTGGAAAATGGTCAAAATGGGGAGAGGAAATCATTAACCCTATTGGCTGTGCCGATTGCCATGATCCTGTTAGCATGAACCTCAGAATTACCCGTCCGGCCCTGATTGAAGCATTCAAGAAAAGAGGAAAAGATGTGACCAAAGCCAGCCATCAGGAAATGCGCTCACTGGTTTGTGCCCAATGCCATGTTGAATATTATTTTGACAAAAAGAAATATGAAGGCGCTGCTTACCTGACATTCCCATGGAAAGACGGAATGACCTGCGATGACATGGAAAAATATTACGATACCATACAGTTTTCTGACTGGACGCATGCACTCAGCCGCGCCCCCATGCTTAAAGCCCAACATCCCGATTATGAGATGTTTTTTACCGGAGTTCATGCTGATCGCGGAGTTGCCTGCGCTGATTGCCACATGCCTTACAGAACCGAGGGAGGCGTAAAATACACCAATCATAAAATCATGTCGCCCCTGAATAACGTTGCCAATTCATGCCAGGTTTGTCATCGCGAGGAAACCGATAAACTGATTAAAAATGTTTATGAACGTCAGGATAAGATAATTCAGAACCGCGACAAGCTTGAAGAACTGCTTGTGCGTGCCCATGTTGAGGCAAAAACCGCCTGGGACAAAGGCGCCACCGAAGAACAAATGAAAGATATCCTTAACGATATTCGCAGAGCACAGTGGAGATGGGACTTTGCGGCTGCCGGACATGGCAACTCATTCCATTCACCTGTTGAAACCAGCAGGATTATTGCGAACGGAATCAATTTTGCACAGGAAGCCAGAATAAAACTTGCCCGTGTTTTAGCTAAACTTGGTGTAGAAGGAGAAGTACCATACCCCGATATCACCACCAAAGCCAAAGCTCAGGAGTTTATCGGACTGGATATGAAAAAGCTTAATGAAGGAAAACAAACCTTTATTAAAAATACCGTTCCTAAATGGCTTGAAAAAGCTAAAGCCCGCGAAGCAAAGTGGGGTGTTAAAAGGCTTTAATGATGTGACAAGGTTATTTTCCGGGATAATACGAAATAAGCATAGAATAATTTTGGTTATTTTAAACTTATACTTTAAATTTGCATGGTATATTTAAAATACAACTTTAAATTTGCATGTTTGTAAGAAAACAAATCTTTGAAGGATCAGGAAAGGAAACCTTGTTTTTTTGGGGAGCCAGACAAACAGGAAAAACCACTTTGCTTAAGACTTTATACCCAAATTCACTTTACATCAACTTGCTGCTCAATTCCGAATTTTTGAAGTTTAGTCAGAACCCCGATTTATTAAGGCAGATTATCACGGCCAAATTGCCCGACAAACCTGTTATTATTGATGAAGTGCAAAGGATACCTGAAATTCTGAATGAAGTACAATGGCTTATAACGAATACTCAGGTAAGGTTTATCCTTAGTGGTTCAAGTCCCAGAAAAATCGTACGTTCCGGACATAATCTGTTAGGAGGAAGGGCATTGCGCTATGAATTGTATCCCCTGGTTTTTCCAGAAATTGACAATTTTGACCTGATGAAAGCGCTGAATTCAGGTTTGTTGCCGAGGCATTATTTGGCTGAAAAACCAAAAAAATTAATTGCTGCATATATTGGTTCTTACCTCAGGGATGAAATTATTGCTGAAGCTTCGCTAAGAAATATTGCTGCTTTTACCAGGTTTCTTGAAAGTGCTGCCTTTTCAAACGGTGAAATAGTCAACTATTCCAATATTGCAGCCGATTGCGGAGTGAGTTCAGTAACAGTTAAGGATTATTTTCAGATTCTTGAGGACACAATGACCGGACGCTTTTTACCTGCATTTACAAAAAAAGCCAAACGACGGGTAATAGCTGCCCCAAAGTTTTATTATTTTGATATTGGTGTTGCTAATTATCTTTTGAAAAGAAATCATATTGAGAAAAAAAGTGAGCAATTTGGCAGTGCCTTTGAGCATTTTATTTATCTGGAATTATACGCGCATAGCAACTATTCTGATTTGAATTATAGCCTGAGTTACTGGAGAACAGCCACTCAAATTGAGGTTGATTTTGTTTTGGGCGATCATGAAATTGCCATTGAAGTAAAAGCAAATGAAATGGTCAATTCCAGACATATCAAGGGATTGAAACAATTTGGATCGGAATACAATGTAAAACGGCTCATCGTGGTCAGCAATGACGAATATTACAGGAAAATTGAGAATGTTGAAATTATGCCCTGGGCTTATTTTCTGAATGAGCTTTGGGGTGGAAATATAATAAAATAGAAAATTGACAACAATTAATAAAAAACGACAATTCTGGCAGTATCCCTGGAGTTACCGGGAAGGTTTCCTCATTGCCATTGCACTGGTGATTGCCGGATTTGCCATTGGTTATGTCATTGACAAAGAGGTAAAAGCGATTACTTTTCCGGAGAACCTGGTTACGGGCGGAGTCATCATTCTACTCCTTTTGATTACCCATCTTTTTTTCAGAAAACATGAGTTTGTGAAGTGGATTGCATCAGTCCCGGCGGCCATTTCAGCAATTTCAGCCTATGCATTTCTTGTTTTGCTCATGGGCTTTATCAGGCAAAATCCCGAAGAGTCATCTGAGTTTTTAAACCGCACAGGGCTGTCGCATCTCACAAGTTCTCAGGCATTTTTGTTTGCACAGATGTATTTTCTGGTCACCCTGGGTATGGTTACTTTGAAAAGAATTATTCCTTTTAAGACAAAAAACATAGGGTTCATGCTCAATCACCTCGGTCTGTGGATAACCATTGCAGCCGCATCGCTGGGTGCCGGTGATATTCAGAGAGTCAGCATGGAAATCAATGACCGCGAACCGGTTTTTGTCGGAACCGACCAGCAGGGAAACATGTTGGATGACATGGGATTAGCCATTCAGCTTATTGATTTTAAAATGGAAAGTTACCCTCCCAAAGCTTTTATTGTTGACAGGGAAAGCGGCGATATCCTGAATCTCAAAAATGTTTTTTCACTTGAAATGGGAGCCAGGGGAAATATTCTGGGATGGGAAGTTGAAGTTGTTGATTTTATTGAATTTGGTGTGGGTGTTGGTGATAAATTCCATAAGGTTTATGATGTGGGCGCTGCTCCGGCTGCCTATGTAACAGCAAAAAAAGATGATAAAAAACTTGAAGGATGGATCAGTTGCGGCAGTTTCAGGTTCCCGGGAAATTTCCTTGATCTTGGAGGAAATGAACTGCTGGTTATGGACCGGCCTGCTCCGAAGAGCTTTGTTTCGGAAGTTAAGATCTACACCGAAGATGAAGAAGTCTTTGAAACCGAAATTGCAGTAAACAGTCCGGTTACCGTTAACGGCTGGAAAATCTATCAATACGATTACAACCACGACATGGGTGACTGGTCCGATATTTCAGTGATCGAACTGATCAAAGATCCGTGGCTGCCGGTTGTTTACACCGGAATATTTATGCTTATGGCAGGAGCTTTCTATATGTTTTGGACAGGAAACAGAAAAAAGACAGAATAATGGAAATGATCAGTTTTAATATTGTTGCATACGTCACAATGATTTTGTGGCTGGCAGGTTGTCTTTTTATAGTTTTCGGAAAAAAGGGCAATATATTGACTATTTCGGGCAACATCATGGTATTTGCAGGCGCACTTTTGTTGATCGCCTATCTTGTTATCCTTTGGATTAACCTTGAACGTCCGCCACTGAGAATCTTAGGCGAAACCCGTTTGTGGTATGCTGTTTTGCTGCCGGTTGTCGGAATAGCCATTTATCTCAGGCATGGTTATAAATGGTTTTTGTACTATTCACTGTTTATGGCATCGGTTTTTCTGGTGATAAACATTACAAAACCCGAAAATTTTGATAAAACCCTGATGCCGGCCTTGCAAAGTCCCTGGTTTGTTCCGCACGTAATTGTTTACATGATTTCTTATGCCTTGCTTGGAGCGTCATCGTATGTGGCGGCGCGGGGATTATATTTTCAGTATTACCGTCAGCCAAAACCTGAGTCCTTAAAAATATCAGATAACATTATCTTCACCGGTTTTGCCTTTCTTACTTTGGGATTGGTATTCGGAGCCCTGTGGGCCAAAGAGGCATGGGGACATTACTGGACCTGGGATCCAAAGGAAACATGGGCCATGCTTACCTGGCTGAGCTATCTGATTTACATCCATTTCAGATACAGGCATCCGCAAAAAACCACCTCAGCGCTCTGGATTATTGCACTTGCCTTTGTGGTGCTGCTGATATGCTGGCTCGGAATTAATTATCTGTCAGTGGCCGAAAACTCGGTTCATACTTATTCGGGACAGTAACAAACTCACATAAATAATTACTACCGTAATAAGCTCCCCTCCTCCGGAGGGGCAGGGGGTGGACTTCCCCTCCAAGGAGGGGTTAGGGGTGGGTAATTCCCTTCGGGAGTTGCCCGGGGAGACCCACCCCCAACCCCTCCGAGGAGGGGAGCTTGTCAGGACACCAAAAGAATTTTGGTGTAAAATTTTGCGCTTTAAGCAACTTTATCTTTCACATTTGCATTTCTTCAATAAAAATATCCCATGAAAGCATTACTTTTTATCTTAATCGCAATTTCGCTGGCATCATTTGCAGCAGACAAACCCGAAAAAATCAGGAAAAAGAAAAACAAAGATGCTCCTCCGGGCACCGTGTGGCTAAAGGACAGTTTATTTATTGACAGAACAGAGTCAAGGAACATGGACTACAGGGAGTATTTGTTTTGGCTAAAAAAAGTTCACGGTGAAGAAAGCGCCGAATATAAAATTGCGCTGCCCGATACGCTTGTCTGGAGGGATAAACTGGCTTACTGTGAACCTTATGTGGATTATTACTTTCGGCATCCTGCTTATGCCAATTACCCGATGGTTGGAGTTTCATACGAACAGGTGGAAGCATACTGCAAATGGCGTTCAGACAGGGTTAATGAGTGGTACATGATCAGGGATAAGAAGATCAGTTATGAATATTACAGTGATGTAAAAAACCGTCAGGCACTTGACTCAATGCTTGCAAAAAATCAAAAGGTCAGGTATCGTCTTCCTTCAAAGGAGGAGTGGGAGTATGCGGCTAAAGGAGGACTGGAGAATTCATTTTATCCGTGGGGAGGTCCGTACCTCAGGGATTACCGTGGCTGTTTTGAAGCCAACTTTAAGGTAATTGGTGATGAGAACATTCAGTATAACGACACCATAAAAGATTATGAGGTTGTTGATGAGCGACAGGTTTATATCTCTGATAATGCTGACATCACAGCTCCGGTTGATAGTTATAAGCCAAACGAATACGGAATATATAATATGTCTGGCAATGTTGCCGAAATGATATCAAACAAAGGCATCACCAAAGGCGGTTCATGGAAAACCCCGGGTTACCATCTTCGCATTGATGTGGATGGAAAATATGAAAAGCCCAGTTGTGATATTGGGTTCAGGTGTATTTGTGAGGTGTTGTATTGATTTTTTTAGCGCAGAGAAGAGCAAAGGAGGCGCAGAGGGCCGCAGAGATAATTTATTAATACTCTCTGCGCTTCTCTGCGGTAAAATTCTTTTAATTAAATCACCCCTCAGGCTCCGGGTGAATGGTCAAATGAAAATCCGAAATAATTTTCTCAAGTTCTTTTTCAACTTCATCGCAAACATCATGTACTTCAGCCAGAGATTTGTTTGCGGGCATTACCATATGCAATTCGGCAAATGAATATTTTCCGGCTTTTCTTGTACGCAAATCGTGGATTTTTATTTTCTTTATTTTGAAATAATCATGAATCATTTTTAAATCATTTTCATCCATGGCCGCATCTAACAATGGACTGAATGCCTTTTTAAGCAATTGATATGCTTCATATAAAATAAAGATGGCCACCAGAATTGCCACAATGGGGTCAAGAATCTGATAACCGGTAAGCCATATCAAACCCAAACCCAATGCCACACCCAAAGAAGTAAAAACATCTGCTTTAAGGTGAAGGGCATCGGCTTCCAAAGCAACAGATTTTGTTTTTTTGGCAACTTTGTACAATTGACGTGAAACAAGAATATTTACAACTGCCGAAACAAGCATGACCAATGAACCAAGTCCAAGAGACTCAATTTTTTCATCAGATTGTATTTTATTTATTGCTTCATAAATAATCCAGATGGAGGCAATAAAAATTAAAATGGCTTCAATTACTCCGGATATGTTTTCAATTTTTCCATGACCGTAAGGATGCTTTTTATCTGGAGGAGTATCTGAAACTTTTACTGAGAAAAAAGCTATAATTGCTGCTGCCAGGTCCATTGATGAGTGAATGGCTTCTGAAATAATACTCACCGATCCTGTTAAAATCCCAACTAATAATTTTATGATTATCAGAAAAGTATTTGAGATAACAGATAAACTTGCAACTTTTACTTTCTCGTTCATAAATTTTTTTTGTAAAAATAAATAAGGATTTTAAAAAAATATTTATGAATTAGATAGAAGTTTTTACCAACTTATTACCGGGTTATTACCGGCTAAACAGTTGAATGATAATATGATAAGATTTTTATTTTGCCGCTAATGCGCGAATAAAATAAAATTAGCGCATTAGCGGCAAAATAAATATTATTCTACCAATAGAATCTTCTTTACAAAATAACCTTCATCCCTTGTGTATATCTTGAAAAAGTAAATTCCTTTTTCGGCTTTGCTTAGATCAACTTTTAATTGTTGCTGTGGATTTGGGATTAATATTGTTTTAATGGTTTTTCCGGTGAGGTCGGTAATTTCCAACCTGCTTGCTTCAATACCCTTCATCTCAACCACAAACTCCCCGTTTCCGGGATTGGGATATACGGTAAGAGCTGAATTTGCTGCTGTTTCGGTTATGCTGATGGAGTTCAACACGACAATGTAATCTTCCATTACCAGCGTGTCAGGATCACAATAGCTGTTCCAGGATACCAGCGTTATGGTATAAACCCCCTCGGCATCATAGATACAGTATGGATTAATATCATTTGAGGAATCACCATTTCCGAAATGCCAGTGAAAAAGGTTGGCGTTTTCTGAGGTGTTTGTAAAGGTGGCTGTTGCCCCGGGTATATATAAAGTGTCAGAATTCACAGTAAACCCCGCAACCGGAGCGGCATGCATAATCACATAATTTTCAATGGTCAGGGTGTCACTGTCTATGCCGTGGTATGCAATCAATGTAACATCATAATCTCCCGGTTCTGCCCATGTAACCGTTGGTTCGGGGTCGGTTGTGGTCGCCGGTGTTCCTCCTTCAAAGATCCATAAATAGGAATCGGCATTGGATGAATTGTTGAGAAAGTCAATTTCTGAATCTTCGCATATGTCTGTAAAGGGGGTTGAAAATGAAGCGGAAACCACCGAGTATTCTGCTGTAATGCCATCTGAGGTGGTAACTCCCGAATACAAACCGGCCCCGTTTTCTGCTTTTACCGAGATGTAATAGGTTTGTCCGTTTACCAACGATAATCCGGTTGCTGTAAAATTGGTGGTTGTTCCATTGGATGTCCAATCAACCAGATCATTTCCTCCTGATGTGGTGCCAATGGCGTACCAGTAATCTGCAATGTCCGAATTCACATCTGTTGATCCCGTCCAGTTGGCCGAAAGCTCATTGGTTGAGGACGTGAGGTCTTCATCGGCGGTCAATCCGTCGTTGATGGTGGTGATACTGGCAGGTGGTGTCCAATCGATGTTGAAGGGATGATTCATTTCGACAGAGAATCTGTCGAAATTGTCCACCACTAGGGTGGACAGTACGGCTGAGGGTGTTGCAGGATTTGGGTTTTGATAGCGGATGTCGTCTGTTGAACTGCCGATTTCAATCCATTTTGTTCCCGGTCTTGATTTGTATACTTTGATGTCGTCGAAATAGGCAGAGCACAAGCGGGTGCGCAGGGAGATGCTGTTGGCGGTGGTGTGCGGATTGTGATCAACCCACGAAACAATTTTCTGGTCGTTTACAAAAACAGTAAATTCTCCGTAAAGTGAATCGGGATTGAAAAGCATTTTCACATCGTACCAGGTGCCGTTAGCAAGAGGAACTGTTCCGGTTGTTTCCAGATAATCTACATTGTCCACGTTTTTCCAGAGCTGCATTTCCCCCTCGGCAATCCTGAACCATGCCAGATATGAATTGCCCCGCTCGGTCAAGGTTGGATCGTCGCAGAAAATATGCAGTCCGGCGCGTCGTGTGGCATCTCCGCCGATGATCTGCATTTTAAACTGATATAAATAGGCATATTCATTGCTTTGCTCAATGGGAATGTACAGATTGGTGTTGCTCACTGACTGATTTGATTGATATAAATTTCCTCCGGTCACAGACCATGTCCCCGAACTGCTTACCCACTCCGGATTAAGTGTTGAGGAAAAATCATCAGCAAGAAATCCCTTGTCGGTATTGCTCCACCAGCTGGTTCCGTTGAAATCGAGTACCTGATAGAAACGTTGGTTTAATCCGTAGGAATTGACATCGGTATCGGTGAAGGTGGCTGAAAAATCTTCGGTTTGCCATTCGGTCGCGGGCTCATCAACCAGAGTAGCAGGATTTCCGCAACCGGTTCCGTCACTCATCCATCGGGCAACCCAGCCCGGACGAACAGTTGAGCCATCGGAGTGAAACTGGAAAGTCAGACTGCCACCCGAAGACAATATTGTGCCGGGCGAACCGGTGGTATTGCAATAGGTTCCCAACAAAGTGGATGAGGTGCTTGGCCCATCATAAATTTTAAGATAATCGTAATCGCAGGTGGCTCCGCTACCCGGTTCCAGATCGAAAGCATCAAAAATCATGGTGATTTCTGTAGCTCCGGTTGGTGTCAGAGTGAAAACAAAATCCTGTGAATTGCCATAATGGTGGGTGCTTCCGCCTGCATCGGTGAAAATTCCCGAACAATCGGTGCTGCCGTAGTTCGAAAGTGTTGCAGAAGTGGTGAATGTCGAGCTGACCCAGACAGATGAATCGTTGTCGCAAATGGTGGCCACTTCCCATGTATAATCGGTTCCCAAGCATAATCCTGAGATGTTCAGACTGTTATCCGCAGAAAAATATTCCCAGGATATTGGCCATCCTTCTTCGGTAACTTTAACTGCATAACCCAAAGCGCCTGAAATTGCGTTCCAGTTTAGTGTGGCTTCAGATTGTGTGATGGCGGTGGTTGTTAATCCGGTAGGTATCAAACAAGTTGGATCAGAAACAGTGAAATTTATTTCTTTTTCGCATCCGTTTACATCCTGAATCAAAACGCTGTATGTTCCGGTTGGTAGTCCGGTTTGGGTATCGGTTCCCAATCCTCCGGGTGTCCATAAATAAGTATAAGCCGGAACTCCGCCTGTTACAGAAACCTGAGCCGATCCGTCAGATAGGCCGGGGGCTGTGGGCGGAGTGACTGATACGTTTGCATTGATTTCCGCTGGTTCTGAAATGGTTGTTGAAGCAATATACGAATCAACGGCATCGGTAACCGTTACAGTGTAAACTCCGGGTTCCAGTCCGGTTATTGATGAACTCGTGGCCGCATTATTCCATAAATAGGAGATGGGAGGTGTTCCTCCGGCTAATCCTGCTGAAATGCTTCCGTCATTCTGTCCGAAACATGAAATATTTGTGGCTGTTAAAGATACGGGCGAGGTGATTTTTGTCCATCTCATGGCATCAAAAGCCAAAGATTGACCGGTGATTCCTGTCATATCTCCCAGATGCACATAACCTGTGGTTCCGGCATCAAAAAAGTACGTTCCCAAATCTACCCACTGATCTGAATAAATATTTTGATTCACTGAAACGGTGGTGTTTCCTCCCGAATAATAAATTTTATAAGGTGCTGTGGTGGCGGTGGCGTTGGTGGCCGGAATATACACTTCAATCTTGTAATTTCCGGGTTCGGTGATGGTGGGAGTCCAGTTTACAAAACAAATATCAACTCCGGTTGATTCGGTAATTGTCCACCACGAATGTCCGTTGTAACCTGTGTTTTGATCACGGTAATACTGCTGGATGTTGTATCCGCCGCCTAGGGTGCTGATCGTGTTTTCCACGTAAAACCCATGTCCGAAATGGTCATCATCAATCACTAAATTGCTGTAATTGGGCTGCGTGCTGCGTGCCCGTGTTGACCATGCAATGACGCCGTGACTGCCGTCCACATCGAGGTTCACGTATCCGTTGTTGTAACCCGGCCAGTCGTAAATGGCTCCGGCTCCATAAGGGTTCGGATATCCCGGAAGGTTTTTGTTCCCGTAAGGATCGTTGAACATGATGGAATGCAATCCCTCGATATAGCCAATGGCCAGTTTCACATGGCCCACGCTGGTGATGTACGAGCAGATGGGATGCGGATAACCCAGATCAATTTCGTCTTTGGTGTAGTGGTAGGAATTGGAGCTTGTCCAGATGGTATTCGAAACCATTCCGTGATGCTCGAGATATTCCTGCATGCTGCCCGTGGGCGTGCCTGTGCCCCACATGTAGCCGTATGCGCCCCAGGCATCGGTGCTGTAAGCGGCTTCATAAACATTGAAAAATAGTTCGTCGTAGCGGTACTTATCAGCCACGTATGAGCCGTAGCTGTTGTAATGGGTTGCACTCTCGTTGTTGGTGATGGTTGGCCATTCGGGCAGACGGTTGTAAAAAGCAGCAGCCATCACCGCTGTGGTGGGCTTGCATGAACCGTGACCATTGTGCCAGTCGGGCGTATCATACACCTGATTCACGTATGGGGCCGGACCTAATTGAACAACGCCTTTTGATGCATTGTGGTAATAATTTTTTGAGTCGTAAAATTCAATTTCAATTTTGCCGGAATGTGCATATTCAACAACCGGATTGAGTTCCCAGCTGTTTTTGTCATAAAAGGATGAAACAATTTGTTTGCCTGAATAGGTATGCCAGGCAATTTTATTCCAGCCGATAAAATTTGCACCCATTTCATAAACATCCGGAGTAAAAGTCAATTGTTTTTCGAAGCTGTTGTCGAATTTTTTAACGAAAAGGTCGGAACCGATGAAAGTCTGTTCGTTGGAAATGATTTTGTGGAAGATAACAAAATCCTCATCGGCAGAGAATTTGGGAGCCAGTCCGGGACCCAAATCGTAGGTCTGCTGATACAACAAATCATAAACATAGATGTGATCGCCCTGATAAAGCAGGTGGCTTCCGTTGGCAGAAAACTGGGGATAGGCATAATTTTGGTCACCTGATGTGATGATTCTGTCTTCCATGATATCAAAGAACAGGATATGGATTTGGTTGTTGTTATCGGCATAGGAAACGTAATTTCCGTCGGATGAAATTTTGACAATGTTCACGTAGCAGCCCAGATCGTAGGTTTTGGTTTCGCTTTGGCTTTTCACAAAAAGAGTATTTTCGACGGTAAAAGCCATATGGCCATCAGCAGAAAAACTCACCTGGCCACATTTTTCGGCGGGAGCGTGGAGTTCGACCAGTTTGTTGGTTAGGAAATCAAAAACAGTAGGGATTTGCATACCCGTTTCGGTAATTTTCTTGAAGCCGAGCATTTTGCCATCCGGACTCATTTCGTAATACCTTCCGCAGCCGGCAGAGGCGGTGATTTTTTTCAGAGCACCGTTTTGCAGCATATAAAGTTTAGAAGCATAGTTATCGGTAAAAACCAATCCGTTCATTGATTGGGACAGTCCGGTAAAATAGCCATCCTCCTCAGCGGCATAAGGAAATCGTGCATTTTGGCCAAATGCAAATGACAAAACTGTCAAAAAAACAAGTGTAAGTTTAAAGCGGTTCATAGTAAACAGGTTGAATCGTATAATGATGTAAAAGTACGAAATTTTGAAAAGACATCAAAGGAGGGGATTTAATATATCTTTAAGAAGACTGTCGGTTTACATTTTTAATAGGGCAGTAATCCGATAGAAATCAGATGCGAACAGATGAATTGTGTTCACAAGATTTTTTATGTTTAACAAAATAATTCAACAGAAATGTTTTTTACTATTTTTGAAATATGAAATTAGTTGAATCTTTTAATGATGTTTTGCAGATGATTAACGCTGCAAAAGAGAGATCAGTACTTGCCGTGAATAGTGAATTAATTGGGCTATATTGGAATATAGGAAAATATATCAGTGATAAGGTAAATAATTCTGATTGGGGCAATCGTATTGTTGCAAATCTGTCTGATTACATTAATAAAAACGCACCTGAAACAAGAGGGTTTTCCTCTCAGAATTTATGGAGAATGAAACAGTTTTATGAGACTTATGTTGATACCCCAAAACTCTCATCACTGCTGAGAGAAATTAGCTGGACAAATAATTTGATGATTTTTTCAAAAGCAAAAACAAATGAAGAAAGGGAGTTTTATTTAAAACTGACTGCTAAAGAAAAATATACTTCAAGAGAGTTGGAACGTCAAATCGACAGTGGTTTATTTGAACGATTAATCATCTCTGACAGAAAAATCTCATCAGTGCTGAGAGAAATACATCCCAAATCAATCGATGCGTTCAGAGACAATTACATACTTGATTTTCTGTCCCTTCCAAAGCCATTTTCCGAAAAGGATTTACGGAAATCAATTATTCAAAACCTAAAGACTTTCTTATTAGAATTTGGAAAAGACTTTTCATTTGTCGGAGAAGAGTATAGGGTTCAGGTTGGGACAAAGGACTTTTTCGTTGATTTGTTATTTTACCACAGAGATTTGCAGTGTTTGGTAGCATTTGATCTAAAAATCACTGATTTTAAACCGGAATACCTCGGCAAAATGGAGTTCTACCTTGAATCCTTAGATAGAGACATAAAAAAAGAACATGAAAAGCCAAGTGTTGGAGTTATTTTGTGTAAAAACAAAGATTCAAAAGTTGTTGAATATGCTCTTAGCAGAAGTATGTCCCCGGCGATGATTGCAAAATATGAAACAGAACTTATAGATAAAAATCTGCTTGAGAAAAAATTGGAAGAATTCTTTCAATTAGCCGAAAAATCAAAAACAGAAGAATAATGATTTTGGGTCGAACCGGCAAAAAATTCAGTTTTCAAAAACATAGAATCGTTTATTAAAAAATTGCAATTCCTATAAGTTAAATAGGAATATTTAACCCAATAAATTGCCCCCTCTTGATTCCCACCCAATTATCCCCTATCTTTGTTTATCTATGAAGAAAATTCTTGCCATATTTTTCATTGGTTTTGCTTTGGGTGGGAGCGCCCAAACATTGGATTATTTTATTTGTGAGGATTCTCTTTATAACCCTGGTGGGGGAACAGCAGTTATGGGTATCTACAATGAAAATGACATTTTATTTGTATTGGGCGATGGTGTTAAGCGCGGGGGGACAACAATATTAAATCGTGCAATAGGAAAATGGGACAATAACAACTGGCAAGATATGGCTGGTACAATAAATGCTTCAGGTTCTGGTGGTGGAAAGTGCTTAACTTACTTTAACGGATTTTATTATATGGGAGGGAGTTTTGCATATATAGGTACAGATATAAATGCTGCATATTTTGTATATTGGGATGGAGATTCTTGGGAAGGAGTCCCAAATTCATATGGTGTTATGACACAGACAGTTTTTGACATGACAATTTACAATAATATGCTAGTAATTGGTGGCAGGTTTCATTCCATTGGCACAGCAGATCCATTAAATTTTTACTGTATTGCTGCTTATGACGGGACGGATTATATAAACATGGGAACAATGCCGGAAACTGTTTTTGCTTTAGAAACATACAATGGCGAGTTGTATGCAGGGGGAGCATGGTTTACATTGAGAAAATACACTGGGGCAGGGACGGGTTATGATGTTTGGGAAGATGTTGGAGGATATTTGAATTATTATGTGAAGGATATGGAGGTTGATACTTTTAATAACTTTTTATTGGTAGCAGGAGGTTTTACAATGGTCGATGACTCGATTCCATGTGACTACGGCATTTGGGATGGGTTTAGATGGTCTGGAGTTGGAACGGGTGAAGGGTATGCTCTTGATGCTAACGCAATTTGCTTATACAATGGAGATGTTTATCTTGGTGGAAACTGGGATACTATCGGAGGACAGGGTGTTGGTTATTGTGCCTTTTTTGACGGTGAGCAGTGGCAAAGGGTTAATTCAGGCATTTATACGAGAGTAAACGCCCTTGAGGTTTTTAGGGATACATTGTTCATTGGCCAAGATTGGCTTCCCACCCAAGGTGATACCCTTCGGGGAACTTTGGCTCGATATTATGCCCTATACGATGGCAATTGTCGTTATATGCGGCCAAGAGTCCAATCAATTACCGATACTTTCTACATGTACTCCGGCGAAGCCGAAGTACAACTCTACAACAACAATGCATACGTTGATTCCTGGGAATGGGACTTTGGCGATTCAGGTACTTCCAACGTAAAAGACCCAACCCACATTTACACCGCCACCGGCGATTACAACGTGCATGTCACAGTAACCGATGGCGCATGTATCAAAACTGCTTCAAAAATAATCCATGTTTTGCTTGGCGATGAAATACCCGAGATTGAAAATATCCATTTCAAAATTTATCCCAATCCCAGTGATGGGGTGGTTTATGTTGAGGTGGGAGATAGTCAGGGTGCAACTTCCGCTAGTCAGGGTGCGACTCAAAGTCGCACCCTGACTAAGAATTCCGGCCTCACCCTCCGCATCACCGGCCTAAACGGCCACACCAAAACCACCGTTCCCGTCACCGCCGAAAAAACCGCCATCAACACCAACGGCTGGGAAAAGGGAACCTATCTTGTTAATTTGTTTGTGGATGGGAAATTGGTGCGGACTGAGAAGTTGGTGGTAGAGTAAGAAAATCCTGAATATAAAATCTTAGTTATTTTTATTTATCAGATTAACAATCACTTTGACCATGACATCTTTTTCCTCAGGTTTACTTACCGCTATCATCAAAGTCAAGGCAACCAAAGTATTATCAGCAATTCTTTTGTTTCCCTTTTTATCAAACAGGATGTTGTTTCGTTCCATGAAGTAAAGGAAAAGAAATGCAGCTATCCGCTTATTGCCATCTGAAAATGAATGATTCTTTGTGATGAAGTACAATAAATTCGCTGCCTTTTCCTCAATACTTGGATACAGGTCCATTCCTCCGAATGTCTGATAAATAGTTGTGATGGAACTTCTGAAAGACTCATCTTTTTCCCGTCCGAACAATTCGCTGTTCGCAAAAGCTTTTTTCACAAGAGCGATTTGAGTGATAGCTTCTTTGTATGACAATTGATAAATTTCCTTGCCGGATGTGTCTTTAATTTCCAGCTTTTGATAATCATATTGATCTAAAATATCCAATGCATGGGCATAATCTGATATTATTTTCAGGAGCCCGGTACTTTCATCGTTTGTCAGAGGTTTATAACTTAAAACATTTCCAAGTATTTTTACTGAATTTTGTAGTTCTTTTAGCTGTTCATTTTGTTTTCTGATAAGTTTTTCGTTAATCGAATATCCCTTTATCAAGTATTCCTTCAAAATTTTATTAGCCCACATTCTGAATTCAGTACCACGAATTGAATTAACCCTATACCCAACCGCAATAATTACATCAAGATTGTAGAATTTAATGTTACGTTTTATTTCCCTGTCGCCTTCTTTCTGAACTTGTGCAAAAATTGCACAAGTTGAATCACTGTCCAATTCATTTGATTTATAAATATTTAAGATGTGTTTGTTTAATGAGGTCCTGTTCGTTTCAAAAAGTGATTCCAGTTGATATTGATTTAACCAAACAGTATCATTTTCAAGTGTTACCTGAATTTCAGTTTTTCCATCTTTAGTTCTAAATATTTGAATATCTGAATTATTCATTTTGTTTTTTTTTGTAAAAATACATAAATTTTTCAGCAACCAATGTTTGTGTTAATAAGATGAATAATATAAAAATGGCATAAATCAACAATCTAAAACCAACTTCAATTTAACCTGTCATGGCGAGGCACGAAGCCATCTCCAAATATTTACCCCAATTCTTGATTTCCACCCAATTATCCCCTATCTTTGTTTATCTATGAAGAAAATTCTGGTCATATTTTTGATTGGCTTGGCTTTGGGTGGGAGAGCCCAGGAATTTGTTCCTTTTGGTGAAGATTCTTTGTACAATAGTTATAATTCACCAAGTGTTATGAGATGTATTTATCCAAATGGCCAAAATTTATATATTGGAGGTGGAGCAATACATTACGGAGGGACCGAATCATTATACCAGATTGGTTATTATTATAATGATGGCTGGCATTCCATGGACAATGGTTTTGATGGGCCAAGCGGTCAGGTTTTTAGCATTATGAAATATAATAACGAGATATACATTGGTGGGATGTTTTCAGATATGCTTGATTTGCCAAATACAGAAAGCATTGCAAGGTTCAACGGCACAAACTGGGAGGCGGTAGCCAACACTTTTGGCGCACTTAACGGATACGTCTTCGACATGGCAGTATATGATAACAAACTGGTTATCGGAGGGGGGTTTCATAGTATCGGGGGCGTTTTTTATAATTTCCCATTTATTGCTGCCTATGATGGAACTGACTTTATTAGTATGGATACTTTGCCTGATAATGTTATGGCACTTGGGGTGCTTAATGGCGAGTTATATTCAGGTGGAGGATGGTTCACATTGAAAAAATATAATACTGAAAATAATTGGGAGGATGTTGGTGGGCATATGAATTATTATATCCGGGGCATGATGGTTGATACAATCAACAGTTTTTTATATGTTTCCGGCGGGTTCAATATTGTTGATGACAGTTTGCCCACTGATGCAGTGGCTATATGGGACGGGTTTACATGGAGCCCGATTGGGGGATCTGGTATAGTCAATGATATTTATACTATGACAATATACAGGGGAGATTTATATTGCAATTCCGGGATTGATACCATAGGAGGAGTATTCACCGGTCGTCTTATCAGATGGGATGGTTCAGAGTGGTCACCGGGTGTTCCGGGGGGAATAAACTTTGCAGTAACTTCCCTGGCAGTATATGATGATATGCTGTGGATCGGTGGCTGGGGACCATTGGACGGCACCATGGAATGTCCTATGGATACGGCAGTCAAGACCCTTGCCCGCTGGTACCTGCCACCTGATACAAGCTGCAAATACCTTAACCCACGGGTACAAACTTATACAGATACATTTTATGTAGGCCAGCCGGCACAGTTTTATAACAACAACCCGTATGTGCAAACATGGCAGTGGGATTTCGGCGATTCAGGCACAGCCAACGTTAAAGACCCAATGCACATTTACACAGCAACAGGCGATTACAATGTTCAAGTAACAGTAACCGATGGGGCATGTGTAAAAACTGCTACAAAAACAATCCATGTTTTGCTAGGTGATGAAATACCCGAGATTGAAAATATAGACTTCAAAATCTACCCCAACCCCAGCGATGGGATGGTTTATGTTGAGGTGGGGGATAGTTGGGAAAGTCAGCGCGCTTGCACCCTGACTAAGCGCGAGGGCCTCACCCTCCGCATCACCGGCCTAAACGGCCACACCAAAACCACCGTTCCCGTTACCGGCGAAAAAACCGCCATCAACACCACCGGCTGGGCCAAGGGAACCTATCTGGTTAATTTGTTTATGGATGGGAAATTGGTGCGGACTGAGAAGTTGGTGGTGGAGTAAATACAATATTTTCATTAAACTTGTGCAAACCGCCCCAACGGGGCCCAAGCACCAACACAGGGCACCGCCCTGTGAAAAATCATAGCAAAGACAAAGCCCTGAAAGGGCGCAAGCAATAACGAATATTAATGCTTGCGCCCCTTCAGGGCTTTTCCCCTTCGCAACAAATTAAACAGGGCGATGCCCTGTTCTGTTGCTTATGCCCTTTCAGGGCGGAACATAAAAGTATTAAGTTTCCTAAGTTTTAATCATGATAATTAAAATTTAAAAACAACACCCATCATGCCAAATTCAAGTTTTTTCATAAATTTGATCAGTATTTACAATCAAAATCAAAGGTTAGTTTCCCTACCGCCCCAACGGGGCCCAAGCACCAACACAGGGCATCGCCCTGTGAAAAAACACAGGAAACTCATAGCCCTGAAAGGGCGCAAGCAATAATAACATAAATGCTTTCGCCCCTTCAGTGCGTTGAGATTATAGTAACATATCAAGAGTCAGTTCCCTAAGTTATAAACACGCTTATAGAAATATATAAAAATTAATCAATCATGCCAAATTAAAGTTTTTTCGTAAATTTGATAAGTATTTACAATCAAAATCAAAACAAATGAAAATCAAAATACTATCAATTCTTCTGGTGATAATCGCAGTAATAAGCTACTCTCAAACCATCACAAAACCCTTCGCTTTTGGAGAAAAATCAATGGAGATAACCATCACGCCCGGTGAAAAATGGATCAATCCTACAGAGAAAACCGATGGAACATCCTATGTTGTCTGGGCTGAAGGCACCAGTGGCAGTTATTCGAATTTGCTGGTAATGTCAGAAAAAATCACCTTGAAACCCGAACTACAGCCCGAAGCATTTCCCTTTTGGTCATACAAAAAAACCAAAATTGCTGTAGATGTGAACTCCGGTGCCACCTACCAAACAGCGCAGCCCTTACCGCAGGAAGTGGCTTATTATATTTATATTGAAGTCAGTCAGCCGCTTAAAGAAGGCGAAAAGGAAAAATCCCCGTCAATAATCTATATGGCAACGTACAGTCTGAACGAAGGCATCAATGAACTTGAAATGGTGTTGCTGGGTTATGGCAGCAACGGCTATGTGAACACCAATATATCCGGAGTTGAGGAAATCGGGAAGATTGTGAAGGGGGCTAAGATTTTGGTGAAGTAATCTTGCAAATTATCAGGTATTTGGTTACTGTTCAGGAACTCTGAATAATTAACATTCTTATCGAAAGCGATTTTCTGAAAAAATTACAGTGATAATAAAGTTGGTGCAGCGCTCATAGACTTCAGGCTAATGCTTTTCATTATCAAACACACAACACGAACTGTCATCCCGAGCGGAGCGAGGGATCTCTTTGTTATAATTTGATAATTATTTTGTTGTAAAATAAACCTGAATGCCATGTGCGCTGCACCATATCTATTTCTAACATCTATCGATTAGTCAATAAATGAATGTGCAAAAATAAAGGCAGGGCGCAATTAAAAAACATCAACTAATAACAGTTATATTTTCTAAAAATCTCTCCTTATCCACAAAAAGTATAATATTTGAGGATTTACAATCTTATCTTTGCAGAAAAAAAATGAAACTTATAGATATAATCTCCGCCCGCCAAAGCGTCAGAAAATACTCCGACAAACCGGTTGACAGGGAAAAAATTATTCGCTGCCTCGAAGCTGCCCGTCTGGCCCCGTCGGCATGCAATTCCCAACCATGGAAATTTATTGTGGTTGATGAGCCCGGGCTAAAATCAAAGGTGGCTAAAGAAACATACGGACCGCTTATCAGGTTTAATAAATTTGCTGCCGAAGCTCCGGTTATGATTGTGGTGGTCATTGAAAAACCAAAGCTCATCACCCAAATCGGGGAAACATTGAAAAACAAGGAATATCCGCTGATTGACCTGGGTATTGCCTGCGAGCATTTTTGCCTACAGGCACAGGAAGATGGTCTGGGCACCTGCATGCTCGGCTGGTTCAATGAAAAACCACTGAAAAAACTGCTGAACATTCCCGAAAAACGCACGATCGGACTGGTCATTTCGCTGGGCTATGCCCCCGATGGCTACAAACAACGAATGAAAATCAGGAAAACGATGGAGGAGATGTCGGGGTTTAATGGGTATTAAATATTTTTTGTAGAGACGCAATATTTTGTAGAGACGCAAAATATTGCGTCTCTACAAAATATTGAATTATATTTGCAAAATAAAACATGAAATTCTATGGACGACATTCTAAAAATCTACGAAAAAAGGATTGACCCGGCTTTTGTTGCTGAGGAGCTGAAAAAAATCAAGGAAGAATCCAAAAAACACCACAACACCAAAACACTGAAACAGATATTTAATCTGCTCGATATTACAACGTTAAATACTACTGATTCTTCATCAACCGGAGAAGAACTGGCCACCAAAGTCACCAATTTCCACAATAAATTCCCCAACATGCCTGATGTGGCGGCCATTTGCGTGTACCCCACGCTGGTTGAGGTTGTCAGGGAGTTTTTGGATCGCGATAATGTGAAAATTGCATCAGTGACTGCAGGTTTTCCTTCGAGCCAGACGTACCTTGCCATTAAAGCCGTTGAGTCAAAAATGGCCATAGAAAAAGGAGCCGATGAAATTGATATTGTCATGTCTGTTGGAACATTTCTTGAAGAAAATTACAAAGAAGTTTTTATCGAAATTGGCGTTATCAAAGAAGCCGTTGGCGAACATCATGTAAAAGTGATTCTTGAAACAGGCGCTTTGCCAACCTTAGACCACGTGCGCATTGCCAGCATCATCAGCATGGAAGCCCGTGCCGATTTTATTAAAACATCTACCGGAAAAATTACTCCGGCTGCCACTCCCGAAGCTGCCTACGTCATGACCGAGGCCATTGCCGATTATTACAAAAAAACCGGTAAAAAAGTTGGTTTCAAACCTGCCGGAGGCGTTGCTACTGTTGAAGATGCATTATTATATTATGCCATCGTGAAGCATAATCTCGGCGATGACTGGCTCAATAATGAACTTTTCAGGATTGGGGCTTCGCGACTGGCAAACAACATCCTTACCGAAATCGTAAAACTCGAATCGGGCAAGGAAATCAAAGTGGAATATTTTTAGACAAAAAAACAGTTTTTATTTCACCCAAATTGTTTATCTTACAGGATTAAAAAAAACCTGTATGATGCGCCAGTATTTGTACCTGATTGTTTTTATATCTGCACTTAGCGGCGCAGTGGCGCAGACTTATAATTTCCGCACCTATTCCATCGAACACGGGTTGTCACAGTCACAGGTGTACGATTTCTGTCAGGATCCGGCAGGCAATATATGGATTAGTACATACAGCAGCGGGATTACCATTTACAACGGAATTACATCAAAATATTTATCCATGGCAGATGGACTTCCATCCGACTATGTTGTTTCTCTTTTGGCTTCATCAGATGGAAAAATCTGGATAGGAACCACAGAGGGATTGTGTGTGTATGATGGTGAAAAAATTAAAATCATCAATGATAAAAAGGGAATGCTGCTCGGAACTACCATTTGGGATATCTGTGAAGATAAGGAGAAAAACATCTGGATTGGCACAAACCATGGCCTTTGGGTTTATCGTAAGGGAGAACTTGTTGGTTTTGAAGAGCTTAGTAAAGAGGTGATCTATTTGATTTACTGCAACAGCAAAAATGAAATCTGGATGCACGCCAGTAAAAAGGGCATTATCTGCTACCACAATAAAAAGTTTGACTATTCACGCTTCGATGAGCTGGATAACGAAATAACAAATGATTTTTTTGAAGACAGCAAAGGCAATTTCTGGTTGGGCACTTCGAAAGGACTTTTCCTTGAAAAAAACGGAAAAACAACCAGATATTCAACTGAAGACGGTTTGTTGATAAACAACGCCTATTCGGTTGTTGAAGACAAAAAGGGCAGAATATGGGTGGGCACATTTGGAGGCGGACTTAGTCTGTTTACCGGTAACGGCTTCAAAAATTTTACCGAGGAAAACGGATTGGCTTTTAACAAAGTGAACAGACTTTTTATAGATGACCAGAATAATCTGTGGATTGGAACCGACGGGGGCGGAGCAAGTATTTTGAAAGACCACAGCTTTGCCCATGTGCCATTTTCAAAAGCACACAGCAAGGTGCTTGTTATGTCGGTTTTGTGCCGCGAAAATGGCGAGGTATGGCTTGGCAGCGAAGGTAACGGGGTACTGAAAATCGGTGAAAAGGAAGGGGTAATAATTACCCAGAAAGACGGTTTGACCGACAATACCGCAAACTGCATATTCGAAGACAGGGATCATAACATTTGGATTGCATCAGACGAAGGGTTGAATAAAATTGTAAACGGAAAAATTACCGCATTCAGGTTTAATGAGAAACTAAAAGGTATTACGGTGATGAGCATTGTTCAGGATACCTCGGGAACACTTTGGTTGGGAACAAACGGAGAAGGGTTGTATTACCTCAATGACACAGCTTGTAGGCAATACAGCCACAGATTTCTTAATGACAATGCGGTTTGGGATTTATATTATAGCAGAAATGGATCTTTGATTATTGCTACAGAAGACGGTTTGGGAATTCTGAAAAATGACCGGCTCAGACTGTTTAAAAAGGATGACGGACTTATCAATAACAGTATCTGGACTATCTGCGAAGATGAAGACAATAACCTTTGGCTGGGTACCAACATGGGCATCAGCAGGTTTGACGGAAAAAAATTCAGGAATTATACAATTAATGAAGGACTTGCATCAAACACCATTTATATTCTGACTTTCGACCAGCAAGGGTATCTCTGGGTAGGAACTGAAAAGGGTGCCGATAAAATCAAATTCAGCAGAAAGGGTGATATTCTCTGGAAAAAACACTATGGAAAAAATCAGGGATTTGTAAGTATTGAATGTAACAGTAATGCAGTAGCCATAGATAACTCAGGAAAAATATGGTTTGGAACCATTGATGGGGTTATTATGCATGATCCGGTGGAATCTGCCGACAATAAAATTCCGCCCAAAACAATGATTACCAACGTGAAACTATTTTATGAAAATATTAGGTGGAGCAATTACTCTGATGAAAAGACATCCTGGAACAAAATCCCCGGACATATTTCCCTGCCTTACAACCAAAACACAATAACCATCGAATTTGCCGCAGTAAATTTTTCCTCGCCCGAAAATGTAAGATACAAATATATGCTTGAAGGATTTGATACCGATTGGGCTCCGGTAACCTCCAAAAACTATGAGCGGTATTCAAACCTTCCCCCGGGTGATTATACTTTTAAACTTTTAGCATGCAATGAGGATGGTATCTGGACCAAAGAGCCGGTTACCTTCAGTTTTACTGTTAACCCACCATTCTGGAAAACCCTGTGGTTTTATATTACCTGCATTCTTATTGGCGTATTGATAGTTTACGTTTATACCAGATTAAGAATCCGGAGCCTGGAAAAATCAAAACAAAACCTCTCAAGGATTGTCAGGGAAAGAACTTATGAGATTGTTACACAAAAGGAAGAAATCGAAGAAAAACGCCGGCAGCTTGAGATTGCATACAAGGACATTACCGACAGTGTGAAATATGCGCAGCGCATACAAAAAGCCATTTTACCCGATCCGAAATTGCTCGAGGATTATTTCCCTGAGTCATTTTTAATCCTCAAACCAAAAGATTATGTGAGCGGTGATTTTTATTGGTTTACCCGAAAAAATGACACCTATGTTATTGCAGCTATTGACTGCACCGGACATGGTGTTCCCGGAGCATTTATGTCCCTCATCGGTCACGAAATCCTTGACAGTATTGTAAAAGAAAATCATATTACCAAGCCATCGGCCATTCTTAATATTCTTGACAGAAAAATCATGTCGATTTTGCACCATTCCGACTCCAATCAATACACAAAAGACGGTATGGATCTTGCAATTTGCAGTATTGATAAAAACAACGAAACCATTGATTTCAGCGGATCTTACCGACCGTTATTACTGATAAGGCAGGGAAAACTGACTGAAATAAAAGGAGATAAGTACACCGCAGGTGGATATTCAAAAGAAGAGAAACAATATACTAACCATCAGATGAAATATGAAAAAGGCGATTGTATTTATTTGTTTTCGGATGGTTATGTTGATCAGTTTGGAGGAGCTGAAGGACTGAAGTTTATGACGCGAAGGTTCAAAAAAACACTGCTTGAAATAAACCATTTAAAAATGAGCGAACAAAAAGAAAATCTCCGACGTATATTTGCTGAGTGGAAAGGTTCGTATGAGCAGGTTGATGATATTTTAATAATTGGAATAAGAATTACATGAAAGTCAGGATATTAGCATTTTTATTGATTATTTCTTTTCCGGTTTCTCTTTTGTCAAAGGAAAAGGAGGAAATCGGGCAGTTAATCAGACAGGCAAGCGATGAAAACGATTCTGTAAGAATTTCGGCTAACATCAAACTGGCTGAAATATTTACGGAGGATAATTACTCCCTTGCCGAAAAATATGCACTCACTGCTCTTGAAGTTTCTTTGACAAAGGAAAGAAAAAAGGATGAAGCTGATGCCTGCAATGCGCTGGGATTGATTTATATACAGGCAAAAAAATATGATAAGGCACTGGAAAAATTTTATAATTGTCTGAAAATCAGAAAAGAAATTAAGGAAATGGCGGGAGTGGCTGATTGCTATAACAATCTTGGTTTGGTTTTCAGATCAACGGGTGAAGTTGAAAAAAGTCTTGAGCACTTTCTGAAAGCAGCCGAAGTAGCTAAAACCAATAATTACCAGAAAAACATCGGGGCGTATTTTGACAATGCCGGAAAGAGTTATTACATGAATTCGGAGTATGAACTGGCGTATGATTTTTTTATGAAAAGTCTGGTTATCAGCGAATCAAACAATGATATCAAATCTACTGCAACCGTTTTAACCGATTTGGGCATGCTGTTTATAAAGCAGGATGAAAAGGAAAAAGCCATGGAATACCTTGAGAAAGCTTACATGCTTGCCAAAACAAACCGGCTTTTGCCTGAAACCCGAAGGGCTGCAGAAGTTTTAAATAGTCTGTTTATCCTTTCAGATGATTACAAAAGTGCCTATTTTTATTATAAAGAATTTACCCGGCTCACCGACAGTATAAAAAGTATTAAACTTGCCAACAGAATGTCGTTTATCGAAACTGAAATTAAATTTGAAAAGGAGCAACAGCTTGAGCTGGTAAGTGTTGAAAAAGAGGAGCTTGAAAGCACGCTTATTCTTGAAAGACAGTTGTTTATCCTGGCGCTTTTTGTATTGGCGGCGGTCTCGGTTATAATAATTTTAATGTTGCTTTTCAAGGGTTTCAGACGAAAACGAACCAATCGTAAAATCATCAATGAGCAAAAGGTCAGTATTGAGGAAAAGTCAGGAGTTTTGTATTTGCAGAGCGATGAGATTGGCATGTTGAAAAACGAAATTGACAGAAATCAAAATCTGATTACTCAGCAACAAAATGAAAATCTGAAAATAAAAAATCAGATTATAGAAAGTGCTGAATATGCCTCAAGAATTTCTTCTGCACTGATTACCGGAAAAGAAGAATTCAGGCGTATTTTACCCGATTCTTTTATTATGAATATGCCCTGCGAGCATGGATCCGGTGATTTTTATTTTATCAGCAAGAAAGCAGACAGAATAATTATTGCGGTGGGCGATTGCACCGGCCGTGGTGTTGCCGGAACGTTGATGAGTGTTTTAGGAATGAATCTTTTCAGTATTGTGGTAAACGAGAAGGGTATTGCCCGTCCGAATGTTATTCTGAATACTGTAAGAGATCTTTTTAACCAGTCAGTTGGAGATAAATCCAACGATCACATGGAAGCCGCAGTAATTTCCATAAGCCATAAAACCAAAACCATTGAATATGCCGGAGCAAAAAGTCCGGCTTACATTGTAAGAAAAGATCATCATGGGGCTGAGGAATTGCAGCCCGACCGAATGCGTATTGGAGACACTGATATGATGCAGCCTTTTACAAATAAGTCAGTGAGCATTTCTGAGGGAGATTCCTTATATCTGTTTACCGACGGTTTTACTGCACAATTCGGAGGAAAAAGCGGAAAGAAATTCAACAACAACATGTTCAGGCAATTGTTAATTTGGTCGTCACCCCGTTCTGTTTACGATCAGGAAGCAGCAATAGCCGGGGCTTTCCACGAGTGGAAGGGCGAAAATGAGCAAGTGGATGATGTGCTGGTGGTGGGTGTAAAATTCTGATTATAGTTACTTTATTCTAAGAGAGCGTTTTTAAAAACTCCTCCAGCTTTCTGAAAGCCCGAGCCCGGTGTGAGATTTTGTTTTTCTCGGATAGTGGCATTTCGGCAAAGGTAAGGTCATAACCGTCAGGTACAAATATTGGATCGTAGCCGAAACCCTCATCTCCTCTTTTGAGGTCAATTATTTTGCCGTCCACAATTCCTTCGAAAAGATATTCTTTTCCTTTTATAATCAGCGCAATAACTGTTCTGAACCGGGCTTTGCGGTTGGAAAAGTTTTTCAATTCGGCCAGCAGTTTAGCCATATTGTCCTGAGCGTTTCTTTGTTCACCGGCATACCGTGCCGAATATACTCCGGGTTTCATACCAAGAGCCTCAACCTCCAGTCCGGTATCATCAGCAAAACAATCAATTTGATAGTTACTATATATATATTGCGCTTTTTGGAGTGCGTTACCTTCCAGTGTATCCTGATCCTCGGGAATCTCATCAAAACAACAGATATCCCTTAAGCCGGTAAGGTTGATATTTCCCCCCAGCATTTCCTGTATTTCTTTCAGCTTGTGGCTGTTGTTTGTGGCGAACAATAATTGCATGTAAGATAATTTGTTAATTTGTTAATTTGAAAATGTGCAAATTTTTCTGATGTTCGAAAATTATCGGGAAGCAAATGTGATGATTTTTTGACAAAAATAAAAATTCATTCAAGAAGAAAGCAATTGATTTAAAAACAATATTATATGTATTTTTTAATAATTATTGAACCAGCTGGTTTGCTGGCTTGCCGTAGGTTAAAACCTACGATCAATTTAAAATCAACTAATCTACAAATTTGCTAATCAACTAATTTTTCACAAACCGCACCGACTTCAAACTCCCCTCATAATTCATTTTAACATGATAAGTGCCTTTGGCAAGTTTTGAGGTGTTGTAGGTAAAGCGATTCAATCCGGCCAGCGGGGACTCAATGATGCCGCGGTCAACCTGTTTGCCATTGGAATCGTAGATATCCAGTATGATTACATCAGAATAAGGGATAATAAACTCAATGGTTATCTGGTCTCCGGCAGGATTTGGATAAGGTTCCAGAAGTGCGAAAGAGGCACCTTCGTTGTTGCATTTAATATTGTTTTGCGGATTGATGTCGGTAATTCCCGCATCAAGTTCAGCTTCAACGCAAATATAATCGGGCAATGTATAGTCAGAAAATTCATAAATGGCATGGAACGTATAATAGATAACGCTGCCCATCATGAATTCGCCTGTCCGGGTCTCTGTAAATGAAGAACCTTTATTGAAATCGATTTTCAGGTCAAGGTTATAAACCGGGATGGTTCCGAGGTTGGCAATAAAAGCCGAGACATACAGTTTATTATCGACAATTTCGTGATCAACAGAAAGCACTGCGATATCATAAATAGGCATGATTACAGAGATTTTTCTTATCAGTGTATCAAAACACCCTTCGTCGTTGGAGGTAATAAGCGTAATATCAAACACTCCGCTGTCGGCATAGGAAATAACAGGATCTATTTCAGTACTTGTTTGTCCGTCGCCGAAATCCCACAGATTATCATCAAATCGAAGACTGTTGTTTGTGAATTCGATTTCAGAGCCCGGCGTTCCAAACCAGGGGTTAAAGCCAAAATCAGAATAAGGCTTTTCAAATACGTTTAAAACACCAAAGGCAGTATCCAGGCAGTGATTTTCGTCGGAGATGACGAGAATTATTTCAAATGTACCGGTATCGGGAGTTTCGAACAGTGGGTCAGAGTCGCTGTAGGCACCAATACCCTCAACATTCCAGTTCCACTTTGTAATTTCCCCGTCGGTTGAGGTTGAAGATTCAACAATCTGAGTGAGATCGCCCTCGCATGCAATGAAAGTTTCAAAAGAAGCTGTCGGTACGTCGTGGACAACAATAATTCCGGTTGCAGTATCGCGGCAACCGTTAATAGTTTGCACCATATAAGATACCGTAATGGCGCCCGGCTCCGATGCGAACCAACTGGTACTGGAAGCCTCAACTCCGGTTTCGCCATCGATGACCCACAAACTGGATAGAACAGGGTTAAGACCTGAATGGACAGTTTCATCGAAAAAGTCGATGAAAGATCCTGCGCAGGCAATAGAATGAGAAAATCCGGCAATTGGGGCAGGTTTAATGGTAATAATTTGAGAAAGAGAGTCGGCACAACCGTAATCAGAAGTAACGATCAGGTTAACAGCAATATCACCTGCAATGGTATATGCATGCATTGGATTTTCGCCGGTAGAATTGGTGCCGTCACCGAATTCCCACAGATAGCTGGTTATATCATCAACGGGTACAAAGGAATTGTTTTCAAAGTGCACAGCATCACCCTTACATGCCTGTGATGGTCCGAACCCAACCTGAGGCAGCGGGTGCACATAGATATCCTTTTCCTGAAAATTAGAGCAACCCGAGTCGGTGGTAATTTCCAGCACAACGGTATACAAGCCCGTATCAGCAAAAGTATGTTCCGGGTTTTGCAGAACCGATGACCCCGAATCCCCAAAGTCCCAGTTATAGCTGATAATATTGCTTCCGTCGGTAGTATAAGAAGTATCGGAGAAGTTTGTTTCCTGGCCAAAGCAGGTGGTGTTTTGGGTGAAGCCGGTGGTGGGGGCTATGCCCGTAATGTTCACAAGAACAGAGTCAGATTTGACACATCCGTTTTCGTTTATTGCAGTTACCCAGTAAACACCCGAGGTATCAACCATATAATATTCATCGGTGGAGCCATCGGGCCAGAGGAAATCGGTGGCTTCATCGCCTTCGATGGTAATGAGGTTGCCTACGCATAGGTCGCGGTCGGGGCCAAGGGTGGCGTGGATTGGGAAGGAGTCGATAATTATAGAAAAACTATCAGTTGTAATAAAATTACCAATACTATCAAAAATCGTTACAAAAACTGATCCTTCATCTGAGATTAATAAAACCGAATCAGTTGATTCGTCAGACCAAATAAAATTGTAATTTCCAATAAGGTTTGTATTCCAAATAAAGGTGTCTCCTAAACAAAGATTTACAAATTCAGGCACATAGGGATCAGGATAAAAAACCCTTATTTCATCTGTAGAGGTATAACCAAAAATATCCGTTACAGTTACAGAATATTCACCAGATTTATTTATAGCTATTGTTTGGCTGGCAGAGTCATTGCTCCATAAGTAATTAACATATCTGCTGTTGGCATCAATAACGTGTTCCTCAAAACCATAGGGGATATAAATATCATTGCCGAGATTTACAGGAGGAGCATATTTAAAATGGAGATAATCTTCTATTTCTTTTCTTTTTTCAATACTTACATCAATGTTGAATAATAATATTTCAGCAATGTCTCCATTCAAAAATTCTCCACCATTTCTTTGCCCAATTGCATTCAATATTACATTATAAGTAAAAGCAAGACTAGCGTCAACTGGAACTTTGTTTATATTAAAATTAGCAAACAAACCATCGGTAACAATTGACAGAATTGTGAAATTTAGTATCTCACCGTTAAGAATAGATGTATAACCACCATCACCTACTATATAAGTACCACCATCACTATAATTAGCTATGCAATTATTGGAGCTTTGATCTCCGGCTAACATTCCTGAATTGCCTGTAACATTCTTTTTAAATACAATAAAAAAAGAAAGACTGTCAAAAATTAGGTCTTCAGAAAAAATATAATGGTCATTTACACCATCAAACCTTAAAACAGAAAAAGTGTCTATTCCGTTTTCAATTAGTTGTGGGACTTTATTTTCATCTGTTTGAAAAGGGTTAAAATTATTTATACTAATATCTTCCCAAATTGACGCTGAGCCGGCTGTTTCTCTATCAGAAATCAGCCACATAACAAGACCGTTTTCTGTATCGGGTAAAAGATGTATAATTGATTGCTGCTCTGAAACAATAGAATCATTACAATAATTATAAGCAGTAACTCTCCAGAAAAGACTGTCATATAAAAATAGTGGTGCGTTGTATGTTAAATTTTCAGTAATTGCCGAAAAGATTATTTCAGTAAATAATTGGTCTTCTGATAGCTCAAGTTTGTATGAAGATGCATTTAAAGAATTGTTCCAGGAAAATAAAACATTATTTTCCAATGTAATATAAAAAGGAGGAGGAGACAATAGTTCAAATGTCTGCGGGTCGGGATATGTTCCAATAATGTTCAATGAATACGAAACAGAATCATAACAAAGGTTTTCGGATTGGATAATAAGAGATACATTATACTCACCAGTATCGGAAAAAGAATGCATCGGATTTTGTTCATTTGACGTTTCACTGTCGCCAAAATTCCATTCCCAATTTATTATTGATGATGTGCCATTTAAAGATGAGTGATCCTCAAATGATTGTTCAATATTAACACATCCCATTGGAAAAAAACTGAAAGCTGCATTTGGTTTTGGAAGTACTGAAATAGAAATAACTGTATCTTGTGAACAACCAACATCAGTGGATATTTCTAGCGAAACGTAGTATTCTCCTGTATCAGTGTATATATTTGTTGGATCTGATAATGTAGAAGAATTTGCTTCACCAAAGTTCCATTGATAACTAGTAATTGAACTTCCATCGGTTGTAAACGAGGTGTTTGTAAATTGGGTTAATTGACCAAAACATGTTATTGAAAAATCAAAATCGGCAACAGGTGCTTCACCAATGATGTTAACATGAGTAGAATCTGTTCCAGTGCAACCATTTGAATTCGTAACAACTACCCAATAGTCACCGGTTGTTTCAACAATAAAAAATGAGTTATGTGAACCATCCTGCCAAAAGTAACTATAGTCTACATAGTTTATCACTGAAATAGTATTGCCTGAACATAAATCCATGTTAGGATCAAGTGTTACAATTTCAGCAATTGAGTCAATAGTTACAACAATTGTATCTGAATAAAATACACAAGCAGGATTATCAGTTAAACAAATTTTAACAAAATACTCACCGTTGTCATATATGCTTATAATAGAATCTGTTGAGTTGTCTTGCCAAAGAAAATTATAATCGGTATTTGCTAAATTTGTATTCCAGATGATTGTATCATTTAGACAAATTGTAGTATCGGAAATAATGTTTGGATGAAACAATGAAACACGAATCGTGTCAGATGATATATTTCCAAAAACATCTGTAACTGTAACTGAATAATCATTACTTGATGAAACAACAATTTGATTTGTTGTTTCTCCTGTTGACCAAAGATAGTCTATAAACCTTTCTCCTGCTGAAATTACCACACTTTCATCATTATTACAGATATCTGCACCCAATTCAATGGGGGGGGAGTATTTTGCCCTGAAATAATTTTCCACATCCAATTTTTCAGGATCAGTAAGTGCTTTTTCATAAATTAATATCTCAGCTATTTCTCCTGTCCAGGTTTCATATCCTGGAGTTTTACCAATATAGAAATCGGAATTAATGAAAGAACCGATAATGCCTGTGCTTGATGAAGAGTTTAATTGCGAATAATTTATATAAATTGTTGCTTCAATATTAAAGCTTTTTATAACATTGAATAATATGTAGTTAAATCCAGAATTTGGAAGAGTGTTGCCAGTGCTTTCAATTAATTCACCATTATTTAAAAACATAAATTCTTCTGTAAAATTACGACGCGCAACCCAAAAACAATTGGGATAGCTGTTTATTCCAAAAATACATGCGGCGATTCCTCCCTGATTACCTCCCGAAGCTATAGCAAAAATTGAAAGTGACTTGTTCTCAAAATCGGATATTAAATTTCCTGAAAGAAAATCATCTATTCCGTCAAATAAAAAAGTATTTTGATTGTTTAGTAAGCTACTACTTGTAACTGTTGGCTGAGATGCACTATTTGTTTGAAAAACATGGTGATTATTTCCAGAAATGTCATAAATGGTATCAACATTCGCGCCAGAGGAATAATGAATTGAATCTGCAGAAAGTTGTAATAGGATATCTCCCTGAAATGGTACAGTCTGACTCCACGTTAAATTGAAAATTAATGAGAAAAAAAATAATAAAATCGATATTTTTAATTTCTCTGCTGACATTTTATTTCAACCAATTAATTTTATTTACAAATATTCTTATCAAATAAAAAAATATTAGTAAAATTAGATTATTTTTGATTAAAAAAGTATATTTTTTTAAATAATGTTATAAAAAGGAAATAGAAGGTTTTAAAATGATGTTTTCGATTGTCATACCGGTGTATAAATGCAGTTCATTTATTTTAGAACTTAATAAAAGGGTTGTTCAGGCAGTAACCGCTCTATCAGAAGATTTTGAAATAATATATATAAATGATGCCAGCCCTGAAAATGATTGGGAATTGATAAAAATTTTATCAGAAAAAGATAATAGGATAAAAGGAATAAATTTTAGCAAAAATTTCGGACAACACAAGGCAATTATTGCTGGATTGCAACATACATCAGGTAATTGGGTAGTTGTAATGGATGGAGACCTTCAGGACCAGCCCGAAGAAATAGCTAATCTGTACTTTAAAGCACTTGAGGGGTATGATATTGTTTTAGCAAAAAGAGCTAAAAGAAAGGACAAATTTTTTAAGAAATGGTTTTCAGGTTTGTTTTATAAAGTATTAGGATTTTTTACAAATAGTAAATTTGATAGTTCAATTGGAAATTTTGGAATTTTTAACGAAAAGATAATTAGTGCATTGCTTGAATTCAAAGGTCAGGTAAGAACTTTCAGGTTTATTGTTGGTAAGGTAGGTTTCAGGAAAACAGCTATAGAGGTAAAACATAATGAAAGGCCATCAGGAAAATCGGCCTATAATTACCGGAAATTATTTATTATGGCTTTTGAAATTATTATTTCGCATTCAAATAAACCATTGATTTTAACAGTAATTTTAGGCTTTTTAATTTCATTTATTTCATTTGTAATGGGAGCAATTTACTTATATAAATATTTTGCAGGGTTAATACTGGTTTCAGGCTACACAAGTTTAATTTTATCAATCTGGTTTTTATCTGGAGTAACAATTTTCTCCATTGGCATCGTTGGTATTTATATTGGGAAAATCTTTAATGAATTAAAAAACCCACCGTTGTTTATTATTGACTCAACAATAGGAAATCTAAAAAAAGAAAAGTTTTAATTCGAAAATTAATATAACTAATATTTCTATTTAGATTAGGAATTTATATGAATCCAAGAAATTCTATAGAAATTTTCCCTTTTGAGAAACCCTTGCTGCAAAAGTATAAGGTTTTTAAAACTACTAAAATATCGTACTATCAAGTAGAAAAAACAAAAAGTAATAAAGATAAGCAAACTCACAAGCAAAAAGGGAAAAGTTATTTGTTTTCTTCTTTTGTACAGAGCGCAGATTATATATAAATTTTGTCGGGTTTTCAGATAGCAATAAATGGCAATATATGAAACAAACATTATTTAAATTAGATTGGGATTCGGAATTTTTTCAATACAACGTGTGTAGGATAAATGGTTTGATAAATAGTATTGAAGATTTGAAAGCTATTGATTTAAAAATGAAAGAAAGTAAATTTAAACTTGCTTATTACTCTTCATCTGATGAAATCAGTTTTGACACAATTGATTTCATTGATATTTTTTTAGTTGATAAAAAAACAACATTTTTAAAACCAATTGATAGCAATATAAAATCTCACCCCGCAATATGTTCATATGATTCAGAAATTCCGAGTATCAAATTAATAAAATTAGCATTTCAAAGTGGAGTTTATTCAAGGTTCAACATTGACAAAAAGATCGGTAGAAAAAAATTTGAAGAATTATATTCCATTTGGATTACAAAATCTGTAAAAAGAGAAATAGCAAAAGAGGTAATTGTGTATAAAAAAAATGACGATATTGCCGGATATCTGACAATTGGAGAAAAAAATAATCGGGCTGATTTAGGGATGGGGGCAGTGGACCCAAAATACAGAGGATTAAATATTGGGAAAGTTCTATTTGAAAATGCTGAGAAATGGGCATTTGATAATGGATATAAGTACATTCAGATTGTTACTCAAGGAGATAATATTCCTGCTTGTAAATTGTATGAAAAGCTTGGATATACTGCTATCACGAAAGAGTATTTTTATCATATTTGGAAGAAATAGAAAAACACTGAATACTTCGAATTTTAATGCATGACTGACAAAATGAAAAATACAAATAAGTAGCCAAATTAGTAATAAATGTTCTTGCAGTTTGCTAAATAATTCTTAAATGTATTATTTTCTTATTTAACTGTTAAACACAAATTTGAACTTTTTTTTATATTTTTGCATTAATACATTTATTATTAAATACAAATAATGATATTACCTCTCAATAAACCCTATCTGTCTGGAAACGAACTTTATTATATCGAAGATGCTTTAAAGGAGGCTCACATCTCCGGGAATGGAAAATACACAAAAAAATGTCATGGATATTTTAAAGACAAATATGGTTTTAAGAAAACTCTGCTTACCACATCCTGCACCGACGCACTCGAAATGTGTGCCATCCTGCTTGACATTAAAAATGATGATGAAGTAATTTTACCTTCATTCACTTTTGTTTCAACTGCCCTTGCTTTTTACAGACAGGGCGCAAAACTTGTCTTTGCCGATTGCCGGAGAGATTTTCCGAGTATTGATGAAAGCAAAATTGAAGATCTCATTACTCCCAAAACAAAAGCTATTGTTGTTGTACATTATGCCGGTATTTCATGTAATATGGACATGATAATGAAAGTTGCAGAAAAATATAATCTTTTTGTTATTGAAGATGCCGCACAATCATTTAATTCCTTTTATAAAACCAGACCCCTTGGTGGAATCGGTCATCTTGGTTGCATGTCATTCCATGAAACAAAAAATATTCAATGCGGCGAAGGTGGTATGTTGATTATAAATGATAACAGATTTGTTGAAAGAAGTGAAATAATATGGGAAAAAGGCACTAACAGAGCAAAATTCTTTCGTGGCGAAATCAATAAATATGGATGGGTTGACACCGGGTCATCTTTTTTACCTTCTGAACTTAATGCTGCTTTTCTTTTTGCACAGCTTGAAATGTCAGAAATTATTCAGGATAAAAGATTAAAAATCTGGAACAAATATTTTAATGAGTTTAAAAAGCTTAAACTTCCCGACTTTGATTTACCTTTAATTCCTGAATATGCCAGTCAAAACGGACACCTTTTTTATATTGTTCTCAAAAACAAAGTAAGGCAGCAAAAACTGATTAACTTTTTAAGGGAAAAAGACATTTATGCAGCGTTTCATTATTTGCCACTGCACCAGAGTGAGTTTTACAAAAAAAGACATGACGGCAGAAAACTGAACTATTGTGACAAATTTTCAGATTGCCTGGTAAGATTGCCCTTGTTTTTTGAGCTTACAGATAAACAGCAATCATATATTATAAGTACCGTTGTGGATTTTTTTAAAACTGAAAAGCGATAATGATCTTAATAGCTGTTTTAGCCATATTGATTTTGTTTTTTTGTTCCTTTTTTATAGGATCATTAATAGTTCATTTTCTTAGGTTAAATGAAATTCCTGCTCCTTTTTTCAGAGTTATGCTTAAACTGATTTCCGGAGTGATTTTTATTTCATTTGGTTATTCTGTATGTAAAACGCAAATGCTTACTGTTCAATGGGGATTTTTGATCCCTGTAATATTTTACCTTGTTTTTGCAGGAAAATTAAAAGGAAAAATAAATTTTAACCTTAAAGCAGCTTTTTGTTTTAATGATGAAAAAAAACCTTTGATTCTGGCATTTATTTTTGCAATATTGTTCTTTTCATTTTATTCCTGGATGTATTTTTCCTCAAACCCGCCCGCTGTATTGCATTTTGACGAGGTTTACTATTCGGTTTTGAGTTATAAAATGAATCTTTTTCAGGTTGAAACTATCCGCCAATTAAATTTTGATTCCAATACATATTCATCACCATACCATTACAGCGAGTTGTGGTTGAATGCGTTGATGTTTTCGGTTTTTAAACTTAACCCGATTTTTGTTTTTTCGGTAATTATTAAATCTTTTTTCAGTTCTGTAATAATTATCGGAATGTTGTCATTGACGTTGATTTTTACAAGCAACAGATTATTATTAATAGCTGCCTGCTTTTCAATCTTTATTTCCTCTTTTTTGCTGGATTATTCATTTATTAGCCAGGCAGGAACAAATGCTCATCAAACAAAATTCATGATTGCTGTTCCCTTTTATATCATGTTTTTATTTATGGAGTTTAAAAAATCACCTTATTCATTTTTCCCCCTTTCCATTTTGCCTGTTCTAAACATTGCATTTGCACCTGTAATTTTTCCTGTAATTTCTATTCTTATTTTCTGGAAACTTATAAAGGGTAATTTTGTTAGAAGCAGTTTTATTACACTGATTGCTGTTTCACTGACAATCCTTTTTATCGGTTTATTTTATTATATGCAACAAAATTCTGAAAGTAAAGGAATAACGCACTCTGCAAGCTATTTGGCAAATTTTTATCAATTGGGTTTTTTCTTTGCCGACCTGGTTACTCAATCAAAGGACTATTTCATGTACCTCCCATTTTTTTTACCACTCTTTCTGTTACTTGCTTTTTCCTTTTTCAGAGATAAATTGTTCTACAAAGAATTTATAAGTAAGTACCAGCAAATTTATATCATTCTAATTTTGTGCATGATCATTGGGAATATTGTGCAGTTTTTTCTTTTTCCTTTTGCCGGATATGATGCCGGTCAGATTAATTATCTTAATTATTTATTATTGATAAATATTATGTCTTTTTTGTCATTGCTGATAGTATATAAAAAAGTTGAAAGTAAGAACAGGTTTCAAAAAAGGGCTTATCTTCTATATGTCTCACTGTTAATGATTTATTGTGCTATTATTTTCATCGTAACAAAATTTAATTTCATACAAAAACCCGAAGAAGCAAGATCTGTTCATTATATAACAAGCGTAACGGAATATCATAAGAAAAACAATTATAATAATATCGGTGGAATTATTTTTGAAGAAAGTGAGTTCAAATTACGCAACAAACATGATTTAAATAATGCCTATTGGTTCTCTGCTTTTTCAACCAGCATTGATTTCTTTTTGATAAAAAATCTAAATATCTACCAAAATGATAGTAATTTAAACAACAGTGAAGCAATTATTACAAGGGCTATTGAACGTGACAATCTTTTTAATAAATATTTTACTGTTGCAGAAATGGCTGAATACCCTTTGAAAGTTTCCAATATGCACGATTCGGCCCAATTAAATGCCTTTCTTTCGGATTATATTAATAAAAACAAAATTAGTTTTGTGGTTCTTCAAAAAAATGTGCATCTCCCTGAATTATTAATTCCTGAGATTGATACTATCTTTACAGATGGCATCTCGGGAGAACAGTTTGTTTTCTTAAAAAAGTAAGCTAGCGTTTTCCCACAAGTAGATATTTGAATTTCATTTTTGAAGGGATGATGAAACTTTTTCCTATATTTGAATTAGTAAGTGTAAATTTTATCAGGTACAACAGCCTGAATTATTAATATTCCTGATATTTTATTACTTTTGGATCATTTGATATGAGGATTTAACTGACTTATACTTGGAACAATTTCAAAAACAAATTAAACCGCAAGGTAAATTAATCGAGTTTGGATTTTCGGAAATCTGGGAGTACAGGGATTTGGTAATAATGTACATCAAAAGGGATATCCTGACATTCTATAAACAAACTATTCTGGGCCCCCTTTGGTTTGTTATCCAACCAATTCTTACCACTGTTATGTTTATGTTCGTTTTTGGAAACCTGGCCGGATTGTCCACTGACGGCTTACCTCAACCGGTTTTTTATTTGGGCGGAATAATAATATGGTCATATTTCTCAGATTGTTTAACTCGTAATTCCAAGGTTTTTATTGAAAATCAACAAGTTTTTGGAAAAGTTTATTTTCCTCGTATGGTTGTCCCGCTTTCTATTACAATATCAAACCTGATTAGGTTTTTTATTCAGTTTGTAATTTTTTTAATGGTTTATTTTTACTATTTCTTTGATAAATCATCTGTTATTTTACCAAACCAATATATTGTTCTGGTTCCTGTGTTGCTGATCATGACCGCAGGGTTAAGTCTGGGCTTTGGAATAATTTTCTCGTCACTGACAACCAAATACCGGGATCTTAATTTTCTGTTGCAGTTTGCAGTTCAACTCTGGATGTATATTACTCCTGTTATTTACCCGCTAAATTCGATCCCGTCCGATAGTAGATGGATTATCGCCCTAAATCCAATGACTTCAATTGTTGAAAGCTTCAGGTTTGCTTTCCTTGGCCAGGGTTATTTTTCCTGGATATATCTGTTGTACAGCTTTTGCTTCATGATTGTTTTGCTGCTGGTCGGATTGATTATTTTTAATAAAGTCGAGAAGGGATTTATGGATACGGTTTAAATTCTCTATGAAAACGAACAAACAAACTATAATAAAGATATTGACTGTAGTTGGCGCCAGACCAAACTTCATGAAAATTGCACCCTTTGTCAGGGCAGTCAAAAAATTCAACGAAAGCGCCAAGGTTAAGATTAAAAATATCATTGTTCATACAGGACAACATTATGACATTAGAATGTCAGATAATTTTTTCAAAGACCTCAAAATTCCTAAAGCTGATATTCACCTCGGTGTTGGCTCCGGAACTCATGCCGAACAGGTTGGCAGAACCATGATAGAACTTGAAAAAGTCGTGAAAAAAGTTAAGCCTGACTGGATCGTTGTTGTTGGGGATGTAAATGCTATTTGTGCCGGTGCAATTGTGGCAAAAAAGGAACATATTAAATTAGCTCATATTGAAGCCGGACTCAGAAGTGGTGATATGAGCATGCCCGAAGAAGTAAACAGGGTTATTGCCGACAGACTTTCTGACCTGATGTTTGCACCTGACAGAATTTCCTGCCTGAATCTGGAAAATGAAGGCGTTAACAAAAATAAAATATTCTTTGTCGGAAATATTATGGTCGATTGTCTTGAAAATGAAAGAAAAAAGGCACTTAAATTGTCGGCTGACCAAATTGCCAAAAGAAATTTCTTTGGCGGAATTGGTGAATACGAGTATCTTAAACAAAACAGCTTTGCCCTGCTTACATTGCATCGCCCGTCAAATGTCGATGATAAAAAAATCATTAAATCACTTGTTGATTATTTTAATGATGAAGTTACGAAATTGATTGACCTGATCTGGATAATGCATCCAAGAACCCTGAAGAACCTGGAAAAATATGATCTGATCGGTAAGCTTAAAAAAAATAAACGGATGGTTCTCTTGCATCCTGTCGGATATCATGAAATGTTGAAACTGAATATGGATGCAAGGGTAATTCTAACCGATAGTGGTGGTTTACAGGAAGAGTCAACAGTTCTTGGAACACCTTGCCTGACTTTGCGTGATAACACCGAACGTCCGGTTACTCTGAAAAGCAATGGAGCAGTATCTGTGCTGACCGGAAATAAAATATCCCGGATAAGAAAAGAATTCAAACAGGCACTTGTTCTGGAAAAGCATCCGTTTTTACCTGAGTTATGGGATGGCAGGACAGCTGAAAGGATTGTCAGGGTAATTGCGGATTACGAAATGCATTTAAAATAATTTTTAGTTTTACAGGATGAAACAAATCGCCATCAGTATAAAAAATCTTTCAAAACAATACCGCCTTGGGGTTGTGGGTACAGGAACGGTGTCGCATGACCTGAACAGGTGGTGGAAAACTGTTGTGCTTGGAAAGGAAGACCCCTACCTGAAAATCGGCGAAAAAAATGAACAGTCAAAAAAAGGACAGTCTGATTACGTTTGGGCATTAAGAAATATTGATCTTGAAATTGCTGAAGGCGATGTTGTGGGTATTATTGGTAAAAATGGCGCAGGAAAATCCACCCTTCTTAAAATACTTTCCCGGGTGACCAAACCCACAGAAGGTACTGTTTCTTATAATGGAAGAATTGCCTCCCTCTTGGAAGTAGGCACAGGTTTTCATCCTGAAATGACCGGCCGTGAGAATATTTATATGAACGGTGCGATCATGGGAATGAGAAAATCTGAAATAACCAGAAAATTTGATGAGATTGTTTCATTTTCGGGAATTGAACGCTACGTTGATACCCCCGTTAAACGATATTCAAGCGGAATGACAGTCCGTTTAGGTTTTTCCGTTGCCGCACACCTTGAACCGGATATCCTTGTTGTTGATGAAGTACTTGCTGTGGGCGATGCCGAATTCCAGAAAAAGGCAATCGGGAAAATGAAAAATGTAAGTTGGGAGAAAGGAAGAACGGTTTTATTTGTAAGCCACAACATGACAGCTGTAAAATCCTTTTGCACCTCTGCTATACTTCTGGAAAGCGGTCAAATTGCAAAATCAGGGAATACAGATGAAGTAATTGCCTCTTACCTTTCACATTATTCTAATCACATTCTTTTTTTGGAATGGAATGATAATTTTAAATATAAAACTGATTTTGCTGCCCTGAAATCAATCAGGGTCATTCCCGAAAATAGTCCTGATACTATTAATGCAGGTGAATCATTTACTGTTGAAATGGAGTTTCTTTTATTTGAAGGTGGTGATTTTACAGTTGATCCGGCGTTTCAACTGTTTGATGAGGCAGGCAATATGGTTTTTGATGTTTCAAGTTCAGAAACAGATGTACATTTAGTAAATCCTGAAAAAGGATTATATAAATGGAAATGTATTGTCCCTGCTAATTTGATGATGGAAGGGTCTTATACAATTGGGAGAATAATGCTGGTTAAAAATTTTGGATTCCTTTTACTTGATGGCTACGATGTTTTAACATTCGAAATAGTTAGTAATGAGAAAAAATTTGGTTGGATGGGACAAAAACTCGGTATTGTAAAACCTCTTACCATATGGTCAATAATTAATAATAAACGGTGTCTATAGGTATGAAAGCTATAAAAATTGCAGGTTATCCGTTTGTCCGAATATTGATTTTTTTATTGAAATATAAAAAAACATCCGGGATATTTAACTTTGTCTACGAAAGATTACCCTACAGGGCTGTCAGGTATATTGTTGATAAAATTGAACAGCCAAAATTCAGTTTTATCTGGAAAATCCTTTTGGACAATGGTAAGATCATAAAAACAAAAGTTGATAAAGATGATATAAAAACCTGGCAATTTGCATTGTCTTATAAATGGCAAGATCCGCTTCTTAATGTAATAGAGAATAAAACCGAACAGTTTTACCGTAATAAAAACCTGCTTTGGATTGATGTAGGTTCAAATTTGGGTCTTCGCTCCCTGATTCCCCTGAGCAAAGGAAAAAGTGTATTGTTTGTTGAGCCAAATAAGGAGCTGAATACTATAAATAACGAAAGATGCAGGATGAATTTGTTTAGTGATTATACAATCTTTAACTGTGGTGTTGGTGAAAAAGATGATGAATTAGAAATTTATATTGATAAAAGTTCATATCTAAGCAGTTTCGATAAAACAATCAGTCAGGGTTTTGAATTACAAAGAGTAGAAAAAGTAGCAGTAAAAACTTTAGATTCAATTTTTTATGGATTAAATAGAGGTTTTGACTCTTTGTATATAAAAATAGATACAGAAGGTTTTGAAGAAAAAGTACTATTAGGATCAAAAAAAATAATTACTGAATATAAACCTGATTTTGTAATTGAAATTAACGAAAAGGGTAATCATTTTAATTCTATCATTAATCAAATGAAGGATTCAGGATACAGAGTGTTTGAATTGCCTGAAAGCAATTTGAATATGAAAAGGATTATTGATATTACAAGTTTGCAAAGTTTTAATGACTATACTTTTAAAGGAAATAACTTTTTGTTTACGACGAATGATAAACTGATTAATTTTTTAAAATTAACCTAAACAGGTATTGAACTTGAGCGAAAATGATAAAAAAACGAAACACAATTTATTTAATTGATTTTTTATCTGAAGGTCACCATTCAACTTATATTTCAATGATTTCAGAGACTTTCCTTAAAATGGGAAACAATATTGTAATTATCTACCCGGATACAAATTTTCTGGAATCAGAAATCAAGAAATGGAAAAAAGAAATTGATCAGGAGATTTATATTAATACACCTGTCAGTGAATATAAGAATCAAAGCCTGCGATACAAAGTACTCAATAATTGGAGGCGCTCTATACAATCAATTAAGAAAGCCAGAAAAAAAAGTGGGTTAAGGCCCGATTTAGTGTTTTTTTGCTGGCTTGACAATATGCGCTTTCATAGAGACCATAGACTAATTATCAAAGGATTTATAAAATTTCTGGAAATAAAATTCACATATAATTGGTCAGGAATTTATTTCCACCCTGTTCAATACAGCGAAAATGCAAAGGAAGAAATAGGAAGTTGGAATTTTGACAGAATTTTTCAGCTTAAAAAGTGCATTGGGGTGTGTATGCTGGATGAATTTGTTATTGAAAAAACAGAGCGAAATATTAAGAAAACTGTTATTCATTTTCCTGATTTCTCAAGCTGTGATATTGCTCCTGAATCAAGTATTTATTATCAGCTTAAAATGTTTTCGAAAGATGGATTTCTTATTGGATCAATTGGTGCGCTTGGAGAAAGAAAGGGCTTGATTCCCCTCATGAATTTGGCTATAGAAAATTCTGATGGCTCCTTAAAGTTTGCGTTTATAGGTAAAATTCAAAAAGATCAGTTTAGCCCTGACAACCTAAAACGTTTTTTGGATTTTGTTGAAAAAAAACCTGAAAATTGTTTTTTTTATCTGGATAAAGTTGATACAGAAGGTGAGTTTAATAAAATTATTAGTGCTTTTGATGCCATTTATGCAGCCTATTTAAGCTTTCCCAGTACAAGTAATATGGTTTTTAAAGCATGTTTGCTTAATAAGCCATTGATTGTCAATAAAGGGTATTGGATGGAAAAAGTTGTCAGAAAAAATAATTTGGGCGTCGTAATTGATTTGGATAATTCCAATTTCATTGCCAATATCATCCTGGATCTGAAAGCAAATATTGATTCAGGAGTTTTTAATCCAAATTATGACCTCTACTTATCTGAGAATCACCCTGAAAAAATAGAGGAAAAATTAAAATTATTGCTTAATCTTATCTAAATTTAGTGATTTATTTGAATATACCAATAATGAAAAAAAACAAAACAGCACTAATTACAGGAATAACAGGCCAGGATGGAGCATATCTTGCAGAATTTCTTTTGAAAAAAGGTTATACCGTCCATGGCATTAAACGCAGATCGTCACTTTTTAATACTGAAAGAATTGACCATATCTATGAGGACCCACACATAGAAAATCAAAAATTTATTCTGCATTATGGCGATTTGACTGATTCCACAAATTTAATAAGATTAATACAGGAAATTAAACCTGACGAAATTTACAATTTGGCTGCACAGTCGCATGTCCATGTAAGCTTTCAAACACCTGAATACACAGCAAATGTAGATGCAATGGGGGCACTAAGAATTTTAGAAGCAGTCAGAATTTTAGGTCTTGAAAAGAAATGTAAAATATATCAGGCGTCAACATCAGAGTTATTTGGAAAAGCACAATCAATACCTCAAAATGAGAATACACCATTTTACCCCAGGAGTCCTTATGGGGTGGCTAAACTATATGGATATTGGATTACAGTGAATTACAGGGAAGCATATAATATGTTTTGTTGTAACGGAATCTTATTTAATCACGAATCTCCGGTTAGAGGGGAAACTTTTGTTACAAGAAAGATTACACGAGCTGCAGCCAGAATCGTTCTGGGTTTGCAGGATAAATTTTATTTAGGAAATCTTGATGCCCAAAGGGATTGGGGACATGCCAAGGATTATGTTGAGGCAATGTATTTAATCCTTCAACAGGATCATCCGGAAGATTACGTGATTGCTACAGGAAAAACTACCAAAATAAGAGATTTTGTACGAAAAACTTTTGAAGAACTTGGTATTATTCTGGAATTTAGAGGAAAAGGCAAAAATGAAAAAGCATTTGTGTCCAAATGCTTATCCGAAGAATTTTCTCTACCCTTAGACAAATGTATTCTGGAAATTGATCCCAGATATTACAGACCAACAGAAGTTGATTGTTTGGTTGGAGACCCTTCAAAAGCTAAACGAAATCTAAATTGGGAGCCCAAACATTCACTTGATGAATTGATCAGGGAAATGGTTTGGTCTGATATAAAATTGATGAAAAAAGAAAACTACATCAAAAAGGGCGGTTTTGAAATTAGAAATTATTTTGAGTAACTGTGTTTGTTTATGGATAAAGTATTGATTTGTGGTGCCTCTGGAATGGTGGGCAGAAATCTATCTGAAGCAGTCCCTTCAGGTTATAAAGTCCTTTTACCTGATAAAAGTGAGTTGAATTTACTTGACTATGAGCAAACATATAATTATATTAGAATTAAAAAACCCGACATAATTATTCATGCAGCAGGAATTGTGGGTGGTATTCAGGCAAATATTAGTAATCCTGTAAAATTTTTAATTGAAAATTCAGATATTGGCAGAAACATTGTCTGGGCTGCACATAAAAATCAAATTCCTAATTTTCTGAATATAGGTTCGTCTTGCATGTATCCGGCAGATGCTGTCAACCCATTAAAAGAAGAAATGTTGCTTTCAGGAAAACTCGAGCCAACAAATGAAGGTTATGCAATTGCAAAAATACTAACTCAAAGACTTTGCTCTTATTTAAACAGTGAGAATTCGGGGTATTCATATAAAACAGTTATTCCATGTAATTTATATGGAAAACATGACAAATTTGATTTGGAATTCTCTCATATGATTCCCGCGGTAATAAGAAAAATACATGAAGCAAAGATTGGAAACATTTCAAATGTTGAAATATGGGGTGACGGCAATGCCCGAAGGGAATTTATGTACGCAGGTGATTTTGCAGAAATAGTGTGGAATTTGCTTTCAGATTTTAAAAAAATACCAGAACTGTTAAATGTGGGTTTAGGAAAAGACTATACCATAAATGAATATTATCATATAATATCTAAGGTGATTGGTTATAATTCAGAATTCTACCATAATCTTGAAAAACCAGTTGGGATGAAACAAAAATTGGTTGATGTGTCAAAACTTAAAAACCTTGGAATTTTTGCCAAAACATCTTTGGAAAAGGGAATAGCTGAAACATATAAATATTATTTGACAACTTTATAGAAAAACATGAATTATCCATTAGCAAGCACTACCTGGGACAATAAAGAACTGAATGCAATTAAGGAGGTTGTTGATAGCGGACAGTTTACTATGGGCAAAAATGTTAAAATATTTGAAAAAGAATTTGCATCTTTTTTCGGTAATAAATATGCTGTGATGGTTAACTCAGGGTCTTCGGCAAACCTACTTGCTACAGCTGCACTTTTCTTTACACAAAATAATGCTCTGAAAAGGGGTGATGAGGTTATTGTACCTGCTGTTTCATGGTCTACCAGCTATTTCCCTCTGCAACAATATGGATTAAAGTGTAAATTTGTAGATATTGATGCAAAAACACTCAACTACAATCTGGAATCATTACAAGAAGCCATTACTGACAAAACACGGGTAATATTAGTGGTTAATCTTTTGGGTAATCCTAATGATTTTTCAACAATTGAAAAAATTATTGACAACAGAAATATTATAATTATTGAAGATAATTGCGAGTCAATGGGGGCAGAGTTCAAAGGCAAAATGGCTGGAACTTTCGGATTAGTAGGAACATTCAGTACTTTTTTCAGTCACCACATTTCAACTATGGAAGGCGGTGTTGTAATTACCGATTCTGAAGAAATTTATCATATACTTTTATCACTCAGATCACACGGATGGACAAGACATTTGCCTGAAAAAAATCTTGTTACCGGAATTAAATCGGACAACCCATTTGAAGAATCATTCAAATTTGTTTTACCCGGTTATAATCTTCGTCCGGGCGAATTGAATGGAGCTATTGGAATACAGCAATTGAAAAAGTTGCCCGAATTACTAAAAGTCAGAAGGAAAAATGCTGAAATATTTGTAAAATCATTTAAAAATCATCCTTATATTCAAATACAGGAAGAAACAGGGAAAAGTTCATGGTTTGGATTCTCTTTAATTGTCAAACCAGATTCTCCATTTTCACGGGAAGAACTTCTTAATTTGTTAACTGAAAACAATATTGAAACCAGACCTGTAGTTTCCGGAAATTTCCTGAAAAATCCTGTCCTTAAATACTTTGACTATACTGTGTATGGAAAAATTGTTAATGCAGAAATAGTTGAAGACAATGGCTTATTTGTTGGTAATCATCATTATGACTTGAGTAAAGAAATAGATTATTTATATAAAATAATAGCAAAGCTTTATTAATCATGTGCTTGTATAAAAGTGGTTTTGCCTGCCATTTTTGATTATCTTTAACCTGTAATTAATTTGTAATCGCTACTTTTGTATAAGGAATGCTAATATCTGTTTTATGAAAATTGTGATACTTGCCGGGGGTTTTGGAACAAGATTAAGTGAAGAGACCATATTAAAACCCAAACCAATGATAAATATTGGGGACCATCCAATTATTTGGCATATTATGAAAATATACTCAAATTATGGCTTTAATGAATTTGTAATTTGTTTGGGCTATAAAGGTTATGTTATTAAGGAATATTTTGCCAATTATATGTTGCACCAGTCGGACATTGTATTTGATATGCAGGATAATTCTGTTACATATTTAAATAACAAAACTGAAAAGTGGAAAATTTCATTGATTGATACAGGATTAAATACAATGACTGGCGGGCGCATTAAGCGTATTAAGAATATTATTGGCAAAGAAAGGTTTATGCTCACATATGGAGATGGTGTAGGAAACATAAATATAAACTCCTTACTTGAATTTCACAAAAAGAGTAAGGTTATTGCAACATTAACTGCAACCAAACCTTTTGGAAGATTCGGTACCATTCAACTTGATGATACAGATGTTGTAACTTCTTTTCAGGAAAAACCTGAAGACGAAGGTTCATGGATTAACGGTGGTTTTTTTGTTTTTGAACCGGAAATATTTGATTTCATTGAAAATGACAATACAATACTTGAAAGGGAGCCATTGGAAATGCTTTCCGGAAAGGGACAATTAGCTGCATATAAGCATAATGGTTTTTGGCGGGCTATGGATTCCCTAAGAGATAAAAAAACACTTGAAGATTATTGGGAAACTGGAAATGCTCCCTGGAAAATTTGGTAATGAAAATTGTAAAAAATGAATATTATCTTAACCGGTGCCACCGGATTTGTGGGTACTCATCTTATTCCTTCTTTAAATAGCAATAAATTACTATTGATAGTAAGGAATACAGAAAATGCCCAAATACAGTTTAATTCATTTAAGAATATTTCCATTCTTAACACAGAGGATGCTGATTTCGTGAAGGTTGTAGAGAATTTTTGCCCTCAAATGGTTATCCATTTGGCTTCTTCATCTTTATCTGTTGAGAATGAAAATTCACTAATAGAGCTGATTAATTCAAATATACTTTTTGGAACTAAACTATTACACGCACTTAGTAAAACAAAAACTGAATATTTTATAAATATTGGCTCCGGCCTGGAATTTTTTATTAATTCAAATTCCAGAGAAAGTTCAAATTTATATGCATCCACTAAAACAGCATTTTTGCCAATACTTAACTATTATTCTGATATTATTGGGTTTAAAACATTAAATCTTATTTTTTACACTGTTTATGGCGAAAAAACAAAAAATAAAAAGGCACTGGATTATATTTTCGAATCAATAAGTTCAAATGAATATATTTCAATGACCTATGGTTTGCAGAAATTGGACTTAATTCACATTGATGATATAGTATATTTATTCGAATTAATTTTGAAAAACACAAATAAAATAGAAAATGGTTTTCATGAGTATCATGTTGGGTCGGGAGTATCAAAAAACCTAAGAGAAATTGCTGCTGTAGTCGAGAAAGTATCAGGAAAAACCACTAAAATTAACTGGGGAGGAAGAGAATATCGAAAAAAGGAAAAAATGGAAACAAGAGTTGATATTAGTAAACTTTACAAGGCATTCGGCTGGATGCCAAAAGTACAATTGGAACAGGGTATTGAAAAACAATTAATAAAGATCCAAAATGATGGAACAAAGTTTTAAGGGAAAAAATATTTTTATTACAGGCAGCACAGGATTTAAGGGTTCCTGGTTAAGCCAATGGCTATATGACCTCGGAGCAAATGTTACAGGATTTTCTTTAAAGCCTGATACGACACCCTCATTATTTGAATCCTTAGGGCTTGAAAAAAAAATAAACCAGATTTATGGTGACATCAATGATTTAAAAACCCTTAAATATGAATTGGCAAAAGCGAATCCTGAAATTGTATTTCACCTGGCAGCTCAGCCAATAGTGTCAATATCTTATGAAGAACCTGTTTCTACATTCCAGACAAATGTAATGGGAACCGTAAATGTTCTGGAATCCATTAGAACCGCAACAACTGTCAAGGCAGTAATCGTTGTTAGTAGTGATAAATGCTACCAAAATAATAACTGGCCATATGGTTATAGGGAAACTGATGCTATGGGTGGTTATGATCCATATAGTGCAAGCAAAGGATGTGTTGAGTTAGTGGTTGCTTCTTACAGAAATTCTTTTTTTAATCCCATAAACTATGGCTTAACACATAAGGTTGCAATTGCCTCAGCACGAGCGGGAAATGTAATTGGTGGTGGAGACTGGGCAAACGAAAGGTTGATTCCTGATTGCATTAAAGCTATAAATGAAAATGAAATGATTTCGCTTAGAAATCCATATGCTACAAGACCATGGCAACATGTATTAGATGCACTTTATGGGTATTTAACACTGGCGTCAGCACTTTTGAAGGATGGTGTGAAATTTTCTGAAGCATGGAATTTTGGTCCGTCAACACAGAGTATTCACACTGTTGAAGAGATGGTAAATAAAATAATCCTGTCTTTTGGAAAAGGAGAATATAAAGTGATAGATATGAAGGTTTATCATGAAGCCTCCTCTCTTAAATTAGATATTAGCAAAGCAGTTAGCATGCTTAAATGGGAACCGGTTTTAAATACTGATGATGCTATAAGAATGACTGCAGATTGGTATAAGAAATTTTACGAACAAAAGGATGGTATTGTTGATTTTACATCTGAACAAATAACTGCTTTTACAAAAAAAACAAAAAGGAAATAAAATGCCGTTCTTCACTGTTATAATCCCAGCCTACAATAGAGAGGATTTGATCTCTGTAGCCATTGAAAGTGTTTTAAATCAGACTTTTTCAGACTTTGAATTAATTATTGTTGATAATGCTTCAGTGGATAAAACCGTGGAAAAGATCAGGTCTTTTTCAGACCCCAGAATCATACTTTTTCAACATGAGAAAAATCTGGAGAGATGTGCTTCAAGAAATACAGGAATAATTAATTCCAAAGGTAAATATATTTGCTTTCTTGATAGTGATGATTACTTCCTGAACAACCACCTTGAAGTTCTTTATAACGAAATCCTGAATAAAAAAGAACAAAAAGCTTTGTTTTTTACTAGCACCCTCACTTCTACAGACGATAAAATTTTTAAGGAAGAAATGCCGGTTTTGAGCGAAAACCCCATTTCTTTTTTTTTACTTTTATCAATTATTCCTTCAAGGGTATGTGTTCACCATGAAGCACTGCAAAAATATAAATTTCGCGATGATGTTTTAATTGTTGAGGATTCTGTTTTATGGATGGAAATCGCAAATGAATACCCTGTATATCAAATAAATGAATATACGGTGGTTTATTTATTACACCCTGAAAACTCGGTAAATATCAAATATAACGTTTTTAAAAAGAGGTTGGCTGGATTAAGACTTTTTTTAAAAAATAGGGCGATAAAAAATAAAGTGCCGTCAATAATCCTCAGGGAATCATACAGCAATTGCTATTTAGGTATGTATAAACATTACCATTACCGGAATAACAGGTGGATGATGTTCTGGATTATCCTTAAAAGCTTAATATTATATCCCGACGTTAATTTTAAGCGCAAGCTTTTTTTAGTGTATAAAGTTTTTGATTTTAAAACAAAATTACCTGATAGCTACAGTGTTGATTTCTAACAGTATTTTTATTGGTTTAAGTTTTAAAATCTTTTTTCTTAGTCCGGGGTTAAATAATTTCAAAATGGACTCTATAAAAATCAATAAATTATATGGTATTCTTTTCCATTTTCCTTTAAAAAAAAAGTAGAATTTAATTTGTTTAAACCCGGATTTAACTAATACTTTGGCTAATTCTGTATTGGTATATTCCATTAAATGAAACCCTATATTTTTATTAGTGAAAAACCTTGAAATATCATGAGGCCCGCTAAGTCTGTTTGGAGTAATACAAATATATTTTCCGCCTTCCTTTAATACCCTTCTTACACTTTTTAAATGAGTAATAAAATCTTCGGGGTGAAGATGCTCGGCAAGTTGATTACTGTAAGCAAGATCAATGGAATTTTCTTTAAAAGGTAATTCTGTACAGTCTGTAACCACCAATTCAATGTTATCCTGAGAAATTAGCCCTTTTGATATTTGTTCAGAAGCATCCAGTGCAAATACTTTTGATACAACATTCGAAACTTCCCTGCTAAGAGAACAGTCACCGGCCCCTATTTCAAGAAAAACTGTATTTGATGTAATAAACCTGTTTATGATTTTCATTTGAAAATCAATTTTACGCTTAATGGCATCAGGGTTATTTTTCACTAACAACTGCGGATGAAAAGGAAGCCTTTTGAAATACCGGTCGTAACAATCAACATAAAGTTTTTTTCTTTCTTCTCGGGTTGAATTTCTAATTTCATTTGAAAGACTGACTTCCAGATCGAAAATCTCTCTAAGCTCCTCATCTGACAAATTCCATGGATTTTCTAAGCTGTATTTCATTTGAATTCCATTTTTTATTACTGCAAAATAACACTTTTTTTTGCAATATATTTTATCTTTGATTCCTATGAATGTTAAAAAGAAATTGCTTGACATATATTATTTTCCCTTTCTTTCAAAGGAAAGAGAAAACCAACTTCAAAAAACAATCAGGGACACAGAATGGGACAGTGTGAAAAAGTATATTCGTCCCGGCTGCAGTTTTCTTGATGTGGGATGTGGTGCCGGATACAATATTACTAAAGCTGTTAATGAATTTGGTTGTAAGGCAAAGGGAGTTGACCCAGATCCAGGTGCTCACGGTGTGGGAAGAAAATCCGATGAATTATTTTATGAAGTGATAAAAGCTCAGGCTGAAAAACTTCCATTTGAAAACAAATCGTTTGATGTGGTTTTTTGCTCACATGTACTTGAACATGTTGAAAGCGAAATTGAAAGTCTTCGCGAAATGAGCCGTGTTATGAAAGATGACGGACTGCTGATTATAGGAATGCCAACCTCAACAATGGTCTGGATTAATTTTGTCAGTCAATTACTTTTAACAACTCATATGAGGATTGTAAATTTCTTTATGAAACCATTTATCAATACAGGATATGGAAGGTTTATCCATATTTTTTTCCCGCCTTCCCATAGTTTTTCTGAAAAAACAATACTCTATGATTTAGAACATTATCAGTCAAAAAACTGGAAAAAAATTGTCAGTACCGAATTTGAGGTTACCGAAAAAATACTACCTCTTCTTTATCCAAATCCTTCAATGCTCCAGGTTTTTAAAATGAGAAAGTGCAGGGATTTTAGCAGCAGTGTTTTTTTTGTGTGCAAAAAAAAGACCAAAAATAAATGAACATCCTTCACATTATACCATCATTGAAAAAAGGAGGAGCCGAAAGATTGGTTCTTGACATTTGTAATTGCCTTTCAGATATGGGTGGTTTTAAGGTTAAAATTATTACTTTCCGTGAACAAAACGAATACCCTGAATTATCAGGAAACATTGAAATTGAAGTAATACCGTCCCGAATAAATTTGTCAGTTTTCAGAAAGAATGAATACAATATAATTAAACTTCAGAAAGCAATTGAAGATTTTTCACCAGACATTATTCATACTCACTTATTTGAAGCCGAAATAGTAAGCAGGTCATGCATATACCCCAATGCTAAATGGTTTTCTCACTGTCATGACAATATGATCCAATTGAAAAAAATGTCAGGGAAAATGCTCTTTAATAAAAGAAGTCTGACTAATTATTTTGAAAAAAATTATCTCTTAAAAAGTTACAGAAAAAACGGAGGAACCCATTACATTGCCATCTCAGATGATACAGCGAATTTTCTCATGGATCATTTTCATTATTATCCTGTTGATAAGCTGACAAATGCCATCAATTTCAGCAGATTTAATGCTAACCTTAAAGAAAAAAACAGGGGAAACAAATTAACAATTGCAAATATTGGATCGTTTGTAAAAAAGAAAAATCAGGGTTTGCTGATAGATATTGGGTTGATATTACAGGAAAGAAAAATCGATTTTGAGATTAATTTATTTGGTGAAGGAGAAACAAAAAAAGCACTGGAAGAAAGAGTAATTGAAGCTGGATTGGAAAAAAACATTTTTTTCAGGGGAAATTTATCCCATATTGAGAAGTACCTTTGGGAAACAGTTTTATATGTGCACACTGCAACCTATGAACCACTGGGCCTTGTTTTACTTGAGGCAATGGCAGCAGGAGTGCCGGTGATTACCCTGGATGGAAAAGGAAATCGCGATATCATTATCAATGGCGAAAATGGTTATTTGATTGACATGCCTTTGCCTGAGTTGTTTGCCGATAAAATCCAGGAATTATGGATGGACCTTGAAAAATATTGTGCCGTTTCAAAAAATGCAATTAGATTTGCCGAACAGTATGATATAAAAATATACACTGAAAGACTTATAAATTTGTACAAAAAGCACAATTAAATGCGTTCGGAAAATCTGGTAATATTATGTGATAATTACCCGAATTCGGCGGGAGAATTCTTTATTGATGATGAACTCAGAATCATTAATAGTAAATTCGACAAAATCATTGTGCTTACAGGTTCAGAAAAGGAGACAGGATTGAACAGGTTTGTCCCCGACAACTTGAAAACTGAATCATTCAATGCAGGTACGGGTTTTTTTGAAAAATTAAATGCCCTTCCCTTTGTTTTTACAGGATTTTTTCTGAATGAAATCAGATGGGCTGTGAAAACAAAAAAAGCCAAACTGAGCTGGATTCTTTTAAAAGTAGTATTCATGGACATGGTTAGGGCAAATGAAGTGAAGAAAAAACTCAGAAGCCTGATAAAGGAAAACAGTTTAAAAGCAGATAATACCATATTTTATTCCTATTGGCATGATTATAAGGCACTGGCTTTGGCATCACTTCATAAAGAAAAAGTAATCAGGCATGCCGTTGCAAGAGCTCACAGATGGGATGTGTATTTTGATGTCAATAAATTCCCTTTTCTTCCTTTCAAGAGATTCATTATTGAAAATCTGGACATTACTATTCCTGTTTCAAATGATGCAAAAGAGGAACTTCTAAAGTTGTCTCCTGAAAATGACAAAAAAATACTTGTTTCAAGACTTGGAAAAATAAATTCATTCGAGCCCCGGTTTGAAAAACCTGATAATAGTTTTCTTATTTGCAGCTGCTCAAATATAATACCTGTAAAAAGAATCCCTTTGATTATTGAATCCCTGAGTAAGATAAAAAGCAGAAATGTTACCTGGATACATTTTGGGGATGGTAATCTGCGAAAGCAAACAGAAATGCTCGCTGGGGAGAAATTGAAAAACATTCAGCTTGAGTTCAAAGGCATCGTAAGTAATGAGGAAATAATGGAATTTTACCGTAACCACTTTGTTGACCTTTTCATTAACCTGAGCGAATCAGAGGGGATTCCCGTGAGTATTATGGAGGCATTATCGGCAGGTATACCCATCATTGCTACCAACGTTGGCGGCACATCAGAGGCAGTAGATAATAAGAATGGTTTTGTTGTGGACAGAGAGATAAATTCAGAAAAGGTTTCAGAGATTATAGAAATGTATATAAATTTTGATGTTTCGGTGCAAGGTGAATACAGAAAAAATGCTTATGATTCATGGAAAGAAAAATATAACGGAGAAAAGAATTATTTACTTTTTTTTGACTTACTTAGTAATCTGAAATAATGAAAAAAGTACTTATACTGGCATACGATTTTCCTCCCTATATTTCTGTTGGGGCACTAAGACCATACAGCTGGTATAAGTATTTTGCAGAAAACGGAATTTATCCTGTTGTTATTACCCGTCAATGGGATAATAAGTACCGGAATAAACTTGATTATGTTGCTCCCAGCAACAATAGGGAGCCAGTAATTGAGTCTGATAAACAAGGAACAATCATCAGAACTCCATATTTTCCAAATTTCGCAAATAAATTAATGCTAAAGTATGGCGATTCAAGGTTTAGCCTATTCAGACGACTGATATCTGCATATTATGTTTTTTCACAGTACCTGTTTTACATTGGGCCGAAATCACAGTTATTATTTGCAGCAAATGAGTATCTCAAGAAAAATAAAGTTGATTGCATCATTGCAACTGGAGAGCCATTTATTTTGTTCAAATACGCATCTTTGCTTAGTAAAAAATTCAATGTTCCCTGGATTGCAGATTACCGGGACCCATGGTCGCATAATATTACACTACAAAATAATTTTATTTTAAGAAAATGGAGTCTGGTTTTTGAAAAAAAAATAGTTAAGTCATCTAAATTGATTATTACTGTTTCAGATTATTTTAAAATTCAGATTTCCAGTTTGATTAAAAACAAGGAAATTAAAATTGTTCAAAATGGATTTGACTCAGAATTTCTTAAAGATATTGATAAGATTCAGCAGGCATCGGATGTTTTAACAATTGGCTTTGCCGGAACAATCTATAAGTACCACCCGATAAATAGCTTTCTTAAGGTTGTGTCAGAGTTAAAAGAGAAAAACAGGGATTTTAAAATTCAGATCAACTTTTTCGGATTAAATAATCCTGAAGAACTTATTGAAATAATCAATACGAAATTTCAAAATATTATTGATTTTATAACGGTTTATCAGAAATTACCATACGAAGAGGTTATTAAAGAATTGGCCAGGTCGAATTTGTTGCTGTTATTTAATTATTACCAGATTACCGGAACAAAGATTTTTGATTATTTGCCTTTGAAAAGAGCAATTCTTTTTTGCTATTCCAATGATGAGGAAGCTTTAAGATTAAAAGAGAAGTATTATAAGACACCCGAAATTAAAGACGTTAGTGCCCGCCCCCAGGAAGATCTTATCAGAAAAACAAACTCCGGATTTATTGTCGAGAATGCTGCTCATTTGTCAACTTTACTTTTACAACTTTCTGAGGAACATAGGCAAAACAAACATGTAAAATGCAATACATCTGATTATGAGTCGTTTTCCAGAACAATTCTTGCAAAACAACTTGCTGATATAATTATTGGTGAAGCAGAAACCAGTCAGAAAAAGAAAGTATTGGTGCTTGCTTATGAATTCCCGCCTTTTCCTACAGTTGGCGGATTAAGGGCTTATAGCTGGCTAAAATATTTTAACGAATTTGGTTTTTTTCCGGTGGTTGTAACCCGGAATTGGACAAATAATTATAAAGATATTAAGAAAAACTACAGTTCTCCGGGAAATATTGAAAAAGAAAAAGTAAATGATTTGCCAAATGCGACTTTAATAAATGCTCCATATTATCCAAATATTGCAAATAAAATGCTTTTAAAATATGGGGATAAACGTTTCAGGTTCCTCCGCAAACTTCTTTCGGCATTTCTCTATTTTTATGAATTTTTATTTAACAAGGGGGCGAAATTTCCAATTTATAAAGCTGCTGATAATTATCTGAAAAACAATAAGGTTGAAGTTATTCTTGCTACAGGAGACCCATTTATTTTATTTAGTTATGCAAGCAAACTAAGCAAAAAACATGGCATTCCATGGATTGCAGATTACAGGGATCCATGGTCACAGGATTTTTCAATTGAAAAAAACTATGTTTTTAAAATATCTTCAAAAATACTTGAAAAGGGTATTTTACGATCTGCTTTTTTTATTACAACCGCTCAGGAATTATACCGAGATAAAATCTCAACTGTAGTTAAAGGAAAGAAAATTTATGTTCTTCCAAACGGCTATGATCCAGATAATGTTAGTCTTAATTCTGAAGTTATTCAGAAAAAGGATATTTTAAACATTGGATTTATTGGTACTGTATACAAATGGAATCCGGTTGAAGTTTTTCTTTTTGCTGTTTCAGATCTTTTCAAAAAAAATCCAGGATTTGATGTGCAGATTAATTTTTACGGAATTAATTATCAGGATGAAATAGAAAATATGGTTGATAAAAAATTCTCTGCGTTAGGCAATAAAGTAGTTTTTCATCCACGTATCGAGCAATCCGGCGCATTAAAAAACCTTGCAGAAAACAATTTGCTCCTTTTATTTAATTATTATGCATATTCAGGCACAAAAATATTTGATTATCTATCTGTTAAAAGAAAAATACTGCTTTGTTTTTCTGAAGATGCCGATGCGGAATTGCTTAAAAACAAGTATTATTTCGAAAAGAAACCCGGATTGATTAATCAGCAGGAAATAATATTGGAAGAGACCAATGGCGGAATAATTATAAAAGACAAGCTACATCTTCAACAGGTTTTAATCGATGCTCAGAAAGAATTGATTGAAAATGGAAAAATTGAAGTTCATGAGACAGATATAAGAAAATACTCAAGAAAAGATCAGGTAAAAAAGCTGGCTGAAATTATTAATACGGAACTGAAAAAAAATGTATAATCATGTCTGCTAAAACTGTTATTGTTGATTATAAAATGGGCAATATCAACTCAGTTCTTAAAAAACTGAACAGGGTAAATGCAAGAACAGTGGTGTCTTCTGACCCAAAGGTAATTTTGTCGGCAGATAAGATTATTTTACCTGGTGTGGGTCATTTTAAAAAAGCCATGCAGAATATTATTAGTCTCAATCTGAAAAACACACTTGATGAATTGGCATTTGTAAAAAAAACGCATATACTTGGGATTTGTCTGGGTATGCAGTTATTTGCAAAGCATAGTGAAGAAGGAGATGTTGAGGGGCTGGGATGGATTGATGCTGATGTGAATAAATTCAGAATTTCAGACAACTTAAAATTTAAGGTGCCTCATACGGGATGGAATCAGATTTATTTAAAAAAGGATAGCGAATTGATGAAAGGAATTCCAGAGCATTCTGATTTTTATTTTGTTCATTCTTTTCACTATAAATGTAATGATGAAAAGGACGTTTTAAATGAAACGGAGTATGAATACAAATTTGTTTCAGCAGTTGAAAAAGACAACATTTTTGGTGTACAATATCACCCCGAAAAAAGCCACGATGCTGGAGAGAAAATTTTAGAAAATTTTATTAAACTTTAAATGTTCAGACCAAGAATCATACCGGTTTTATTACTTAAAAACAATTCGCTTGTAAAGTCTGTCAGGTTTAAAGATTTCAAGTACATTGGTGACCCGATCAATGCTGTTAGGATTTTGAATGATCTAAAAGCTGATGAACTTGTATTTCTGGATATTTTGGCAACAAAAGAAAAAAGAACAGTATCTCTGGATTTTGTAAAAGATGTTGGCGAAGAGGCAAATATGCCCTTTGCCGTTGGAGGTGGAATTAGAACCATTAATAATATCAGAGAAATTATTAATGCCGGTGCAGAGAAAGTAATTATTAATAGTTATGCTGCTGAAAACCCCGATTTTATTAAAGAAGCTTCTGATGAATTTGGATCATCAACCATTATCGTTTGCATGGACGTTAAAAAACCATTTTTAGAGAAACCTAAAACATGGATTTGTAATGGTTCAAAATGTACCGGATTTGTGCCGGTCGAATTTGCTAAATTGATGGAAAGTAAAGGAGCCGGAGAAATTCTTGTGCAATCAATCGAAAAAGATGGCACAATGAAGGGATATGATCTGGATCTGATTGAGGAAATTTCAAAGGCTGTTAAAATTCCGGTCGTTGCTCTTGGCGGTGCAGGAAATCTATACGATATGAAAGAATGCTACCAGCAAGCACATGCCAGTGCAATGGCTGCTGGTAGTATGTTTGTTTTTTTTGGTGCAAACAAAGGTGTTTTAATCAATTATCCGGAAAAAAATGAACTTAATGTTTTATTTAAATGATGAGGCATAAATTTCCAAAATAAAAGTAAATTTGCAAACAACTGAGAAACTATGACTGATCAAAAAGGTAATCTTAAGTACAGGCAATGCTGCAGATGTGTAATGGATACATCTGACAGTGAGATTGCTTTTTCTGAAGATGGCAATTGCAATCATTGCAGTGATTTTTTTGAAAAAACCGCAAAGTATGTTTACCAAGGCAAAAGCAGTGATGCAAAGCTCATGGAATTGGTAGAAAGGATGAAAAAATCAGGTAAAAACAACAAATATGATTGTCTGATCGGAATTAGCGGGGGCACTGACAGTTGTTATGTTGTTTATATGGCAAAAAAGCTCGGCCTACGGGCTTTGACTGTTCACATGGATAATGGTTGGAATTCTGATACATCTGTTAAAAATATTAAAAACGTTGTCTCAAAACTTGGTTTTGACTACCAAAGCTATGTGCTTGACTGGGAAGAATTTAAAGATTTACAGCTTGCCTTTCTGAAAGCTTCGGTTCCCGAAATCGAAACTCCTACTGATATTGCTATTCCTGCTGCATTACATCAAATTGCGGCAAAAAATAATATCAAATTTATTATTAGTGGAGGAAACTACGCAACCGAAGGTATTCTACCAAAAAGCTGGCATTACGATGCTAAGGATGTGAAATATCTCAAATCGATACAAAGAAAATTTGGATCTAAAAAGCTAAAAACATTTCCTACTTTTGGATTTATGAGGGAGATTTACTATAAGTATGTTAAGGGTATAAGAATGATTTATCTGCTTAACTACCTTCCTTATAGTAAGAAAGATGCAATGAAAGTTCTCGAAGATGAGCTGGGCTGGAAATATTATGGGGGAAAACACTATGAGTCAAAGTTTACCGGGTTTGTGCAGTCTTATGTTTTGCCAAAAAAATTCAATATTGATTACCGCAGGGCCACCTTTTCAACCCAGATTTGTGCTGGTGAAATTAATAGAAATGAAGCACTTACCGAATTGGAAAAATTGCCATATGATGAATCTGTGGTTGCCATCGAAAAGGAATACCTGAGTAAGAAATTGGACATTTCTCTAAGTGAATTTGAGGAAATCATGAATCTTCCCCCCAAAACCCACCGCGATTACCCGAATAACCAGAAAATGCTTGAGTTTATTTACAGTATTTACCGGTATTTAAATAAAAAGTAGAAGAAACTGTTTTTTTTAATTAGTTCTGATTATTGAAAATTTCCCTTTCATTTTCAGAAAAGGAGTTTCAAGATATTTATAAGATATTTTCGCAATTAAAATACTTATAAAAAGGGACATAAAAGTTTCTCCAATTATTACAACCCATAAATATTGATTGTATCCTAAAAAGTCTGAAATTTTTATAGTGACAAGAATCCCTATCATATGTAAGCAGTATAATCCATATGATATTTTGCCTAAATCAGAAAATATTTTAATTTTCCCTGCTTTAAATAATGATTTTGCTGAGTAAGTTTGTTCAAGAATAATCAGTAAAAAAACACTTGCAGTAAGTAATCTCTCAAATGGCTTAAATACAGTAAAATCAAACAGCCAATCTTTGTATAAAAAGAGAATAATCAAAATGATATATAGAAGTGCAATAAAATGCCTGGGCATTTGTATTATCGTATTTTTAAAACTGTCGCTGCTGAGAATCAATAATGCACCTATTCCTCCAATAGCCATATCGTTTATACATGACAAGGTGTGAAAGTCGTTTGATTCAGTATAATTGCTTAAATCAGTACTAATTCGAAAGACTAACGAAAAAAAAACAATAAGGGGCAATAAAAATTTATAGTATTTGGTTGGTGTAAAATACATCAGTAAAGGCCAAATTAAATAAAATTGCTCCTCAATGGCTACCGACCATAAAACTGTTAATGAGGATGAATCTGGAAAACCATTATTAATAATATCAAAATTGTTTAAAAATAACAGATATGCCCATAGATTTGCTGTTTCATGAGATGATTCTCCAAAATATTGTTTAAAAAAGGGAAATAAAAAAAAACCGAAAAATACACAAAAGAAAAAAAGTGGCCAGATTCTTAAAACTCGACGAATGTAAAATTTTTTTACACTTATTTTACCGGTCTGCTCTTTTTCCTTTAACAATAGAAAAGTAATAAGAAATCCACTTAAAACAAAGAAAAAATTAACTCCAAGCATTCCGTTTTTAAAAAAGCCTTTTGTTTTTATATATACGTCATCATCAAGTATGTAATTGTATTCAGAAAAGAAACTATGAAAAAAAAATACTGATAAAAAACAGAAAAACCTCAATGTGTCAAGGTTTTCAAAATAGATATGATTTTTCTCGTTCAAGAGTTTAAATAAAAGTAACTCAAATATACAATATTTTAAAGAAAAATAATGGTTTGTTTTTATTATTACACAATAATTCCTGAACAAAATAATTACAAATAATTAATATTAGTTGTACATTTGAATATGATAAAAAAATTATTGAGAAATAATCTTTTATTGATCTGTCTGCTTGGTTTATTAACAAGGGCTTTTTTTACACTTTTTCTAGGGGGATTATACTTTGGAAGAGAAAACATCTACGTTGATGGTGATACCGCCGCCTGGCTAAATTCCTTCATCAATCTTATCGAAACCGGCTCTTACACTGCTGTTCCTGCTCATGAATACGGCTACTTCCTCCGAATGCCCGGCTACTCATTCTTCATCGGCATCTTTTACCTGATCACCGGAGGAAACCTTGACATTACCTACCCACTAATCGGATGGATCCAGATTCTTCTCGATATTCTTGCAATATGGCTGGTGTATAAAATTGCCCTGAAACTTTTTCGATCTGAAAAAAACGCTTTGTTTTCTGCTGCTCTCTATGCTTTTTATCCGTTTATCATCGTTTGGAATCCTGTGGTGTATTCTGAGTCGGTGAGCATTTTGCTCATGCTGGCCGGAATTTATTTTCTTTTGTATGAGAAAAAATATCATTGGTTTTATGCGGGATTGTTTCTGGGGTTGGGCATTTTATTTAGACCTCAGGTTGCTTTGTTGGTGCCGATTGCCGGAATTTTCATTTTATGGTTTTACAATTGGAAAATTAAATCATTCTACAAACCCGTCCTGCAGTTTGCATTGGCTGTGGTTATTTTTTACGGTTGCTGGCCTATATCCAATATTTTAATTCATAAAAAAGTTGTATTAACTCAGGATCTACGCGGGGCTCCCAACTGGAACGAAGACGTAATCGCCTTCATGCAATTTACCTACTCAGTCAAAACCGAATGGGAACCTCAGTTCTCGAATATCCTCCACAATAAGGAGGTTACCTGGCCCGAAAATGCTTATTTTTCAAAAGAGGATTCTGCTAAACTCGAGCGCGCCGTTTATCTCGCTAAAAATTGTGGCAGCGGATTTAGTTATTGGCAGGGTTATTGGCAGAAACCTTTTCAAAATGACTCCTGTACTCATGAAATTGCAACGCTTTTTAATGAATTGAGGGATAACCAGATTAAAAATTTCCCCTGGAATTATTATCTGTATCTGCCTCTCCAAAACCTTAAAAAAGCAGCTTTTAAAAATGAATTGTATAATACCGAGGGTGTAAGAAAATACGCTTCCCTGCTGTTTTATTATCGCACTTTTTTAATTCTTTGCGGATTGGCAGGTGCCGTTTTAATGCTGGTACATCGAAGAAAGGAATGGCTTATCTTCCTGCTCTTCCCTGTTTTTCTATATCTTGCATTGTGCTTCGGGACCGGAGTACAGTTTAGAAACATCGAAATCAGGTATTTTTTGCACGCGGATATTATGCTGCTGTTTCCAGCGGCGTATTTATTTTATTATTTGTATAAATTTTTTTTAAGGAAAAAGCATGAAAGCAATCCTTCTTGAACAATACAACCCCAATCTGATTGAACTCATTAAGGGCTTGAAAGTTTCTGAAATCGAAACTCCCGTACCTGCTGAAAATGAAATCCTTGTAAAATTATCTGCTGCCCCCTGCAACCCTTCCGATATCGCTTTCATGCGCGGTATGTACAACGTGAAAAAGGAACTTCCAAAAGCCATTGGCTTTGAAGGTTGCGGAATTGTTGTTGAAACCGGACAAAATGCTAAGCAGTTCATCGGTAAAAGGGTCAGCTTTTTTGCACAGGGATCCGGACATGGTACCTGGGCTGAATTTTTCCTTACAAAACCCGGGGATTGTATTTTTCTGAATGACAATATTTCTGACGACCAGGCTGCATGTCTTTTTGTTAATCCTTTTACTGCCTATGCTTTATATGAATCGGTTAAAGAAAAATGCGGCGGAACCATTGTGATCAACGCTGCCGCCGGTCAGGTTGGTAATTTTATCAGAGTTTTTGCAAAAAGGGATAATGTTAATATCATCAATATTGTTAGAAGGGATAAACATGTTGATTTGCTCAGAAACGCAGGACAAAAATATGTGGTCAGTTCAAGATCTGATAATTATTCGGATGAACTGAAAGAAATTTTTTCAGAATTAAAACCTCTGGTAGCTTTGGATGCGGTGGGCGGAGCATCTTCCGGAATGCTTCTTAATTTAATGCCAGAAAACGCTGAACTTATCGTTTATGGTGGTTTGTCGGGCGAACCGATAGGCGGAATAGATGTGCTGGATGTTATTTTTAAAAATAAATCCGTTAGGGGATTTGACCTGAATCAATATATTAAAAACACTGAAAAAGAGCGATTTGATGAACTAGCTGTGGAATTACAGAAAATGATCGTTTCGGGTGACGTACAAACCATAATTCAAAGTAAGTATGCTGCTGCCGACGCAGGAGCAGCCATTCGCAAATACATTACTTCCATGTCGGATGGTAAAATTTTACTTACCTTTGATTAGAAATTTAACTTTTGTAACGTGAAAAAAATTAGAATTTTGACTTTTATTGCTGCAATTTCTTTGTTTGCAGCATGTTCAGGCAATAAGGAAAATAAGGAAAAATCTGAGGATAAATCTTCCGTTGAAGAATCCCAGTCCGATTCAATGGCACCACCAACTGAAAGCGGCCAGGAATCTGTCCAAAAAGCAACCGGCGAACCCGTTCCGGGAGCCGAAATTTACCTTGAACAAAACCCAACAGGGGAAAACTAAAAAATGCTGATATGAGAACTATTTTATTATTGATATTTGTTTCGGTTTTTTACTATGCCAATGCGCAGACCGAAGAAACAGAAACGAAAAAAATTGAATCTCCTGTGACTGAAGAGGAATTAATTAGTCCGACCCTCGAAAAACAGCTGCAACCCGTTCCTGAAAAGGAAGTACTGAAAGAAGAAATGAAATTGGAAGAAGAAGGCGTTGAAAATCCTGCTGAAATGAAATTGGAGTCTAATCCGGTTGAATCCAAGGCCGAACCTGTTCCCGGCGCTGAAATATACCTGGAGCAAACTCCGGGTGAGGAGGTTAAAAAACCCAAAAAGAAAAAACATGATGGTTTATCTGAATAAAAAAAGGTGCGAAAGCACCTTTTTTTTATTCAGATTTTTTTGATTATTCAGATTTCCATACCCCCACAGCATTTTTAATACCCCAGTTTTCACCCGTCTTTTCGGTAAATACCAAATAGCCATTACCCTTACCTTTATAGGTCAGAACAAAGAAAAAACAAGACTTGTTTTTTTCCTTGTTAAAGGCAATCCGTGAAATTTTCACATAGGCAAATAAAGGAAATTCGCCTTCATTTTTTTTCAATTCTTCCTTTGTGCCAAAAGGCATTAATTGGTATTTTTCACTGAGTTTAATTTTATCAAGAGCAAGGTAACGATCATTGGATTCTCCCGAAACAAGAATATCTATGAGCTTTTTGCTTTCATCATCTGTATTAAAATACTTTATATTTTCATAGTAAAAACTTTCCTCGTTAATTGAAAACAACAAACTGTTGATGAATACAGGCATGACGGTTTTATCACCATTTTTCATTTTTTTAAGTTCTGCAGGCGAAGGAGCAGGCGGAGTTTCAAGTTTTAAAAGGGAATCAAGGATTGAATTGAGAAGAATATACTCTGTTTCCGAATTGTTTTCAACAATCTTTTTTTCTTCTTTTTTAACTTTTTCTGCTTTCTTTTCTTCTTTTTCACCGCAGGAAAATAAGATTATTCCCGACATCAGGAGAACTGAAAATAATATGGTTTTTGTTTTCATAGGGTGTTGTTTAATGGTTATTTGATCGGTTTTCTGACAAAAAGTGCATGGTATTATATTATACTTTAGACCCAAGACCAAACCGTCATGGCGAGGTACGAAGCCATCCCTTAATTAAAAAACGGATTGCTATAAAGAGACTGCTTCGTTCCTCGCAGTGACGGTCACTTAGTTGTTTTATGTTCGTCAAAAAAGTTATTAGTCAACGACAATAACCAGATATTTTGAAGCACTCCAAAACTCTTTTGCATTCAGAATAATAATGCTGTCGAAAGTTTTATCGCAGCAGAATTTATATGAACCGGCCGGGTGAGTGGTAACCAATCTGGCTTTTTTTGCATTCAGTTTGATTTCTTTAACTTTGGTAATGTCAATCTTTGTAAAATAACCTTTGTTAAAGTCTTCACGCAGTTTTTCAATTTTTCCAAGTCCAATGAATCCGCCTTCTTTGGTCAGAATCTGTTGGGTTTTGAGTTCTTTTTCAGTACCGTAGGCATAAAAAGCAGTGTTTAGCTCTTCGGTCTGTGAATTGATTGTTTCAGTCTGGGTTTCAGTTTCTGTAACCAGTTCTTCAATTTCACTGCTGAGCTTTTCAACTACAATGTCCATGTGGGCCAGTTCGTCCTGAAGATTATTGATCTCAGTATCTTTTGCTTCAATGGCAGCGCTTAAATCGGCAACCATTTTTTCAAGTTTGCCAATATTGAGATTGGAATTTTTCAGCTGATACTGAAGGTTGTTAATTTTCTTCTTGTTTTCGATCATCAGTTCGTAAATCAACTGAACATCTTCGTTGATCTGATCTTTGGCGTCCTGTTCAAGTTCAACATCACCTTTGGTTTGAAGAGTAATGATGTTTTCTTTTTCCTTGATCATATTGAGATTGGCCTGAATATCATCAAATGATGTAAGAAACTCATTGATAACCTGGTCGCGTTCTTCGGCCTGTTTTTTCAATTCTTCATTTTCTTTCTGAAGTTTTGCCACATCAGAATTTTCATTTTCTTTTTTTTCTTCTGAGCAGGCAAAGAATAAAACTGCTGCAAAAACTAATACTAAGTATTTCATTTTAAAAAACTTTAAAAGGTTAAACGATGGCAAAATTATGAAATAAAACGATTGAAATTGAAAACAAGCTGATTATAATTTGATAATGAAAATTTAAAAAATGTTAAATAATAGTAAATCAAGTGGTTAATAATTTCAGGAAGTTTGCTCTCCATTGGTGGTCCTTTTCTTTCAAATGCAACATTTTTCCCGGAATATCCAGATCAAGAAAAAACTCACTGAGTCCTGATTTTTTATTTTCCGGATCAAATTTCAACAGCAACGATACTTTTTCCTTGGTAATGTCAAAGTCCTTTCCGGTAAGTGCAATGGCATCGGCAACAACAGATTTGATGGTGAATGGTTTTACGGCAATCTGTTGGAAAAAATGAGCTGCCGCTTGCACAAAATGATCACTTTCTTTTCCGGTTGATTTTATCTGCACACCTCCCTTTACTGCTTTGTCGCTTAATATTTTACCTTCTGAAATGCCGGGTTTTAATTTGCTTTTGATTATCAGTTTAAATCCTGCTTTTTCCTTATTGAACATTGCAGCTGCAAGGATTTCATAATCGCCAAGAAAATCTTTTTTTATTTCAGTTATTTCGAAAGATAAGTCTGAAAAATTTCCGTCGTTTAGGTGATTGATTTCTATCATATTATATTGATGTAGGGACTTGCCTCTGCAAGTCCGTTTGTTAATAATTGTTTGTTATTTGAATTTTGGTCATGCAAAATGGTCATTAAAATAGTTGTGTAGAACAGTCATTCAGAATGGTCGTTCAGAACGGTCAGGCATAATGACCATTTAGAACGGTCATGCAGAGGCATGACCCTACTTACTTGTCAGGAAACTCCCGCATAAACTCCTCAGCTTTATCAACCATATAACGCGATCCGGTGAAGAACGGGACTCGCTGATGCAAGGAATCGGGTTTGAATTCTAAAATTCGTTTTCCTTTGCCATCGGTAGCTTTACCACCTGCCTGTTCGGCAAGGAATGCAATGGGATTGCACTCATAAAGAAGGCGGAGTTTTCCGTTGGGATTGCTTTCAGTACTTGGGTAAATGAATATTCCGCCTTTTAAAAGATTTCTGTGAAAATCAGCCACAAGTGAACCAATATACCTTGAAGAATATGGCCTGTTGGTTGCTTTATCAATTTCCTGGCAATATTTAATGTATTTCTTTACCCCCATTGGAAAGTGAATGTAGTTTCCTTCGTTTATAGAATATATCTTGCCGTGTTCCGGTGTTTTCATGAACTTGTATGAAAGACAGAACTCTCCGATCGAAGGATCATAAGTGAATCCGGTGGTTCCCAGTCCGGTTGTATACACAAGCATAGTCGAAGATCCGTAAATAACGTAACCGGCAGCTGCCTGTTTTGTCCCTTCCTGCAGGAAATCAGAAATTTCTGCTTTCATGCCAACGGGTGTAATCCTTCTGTAAATTGAAAAAATCGTTCCGATGGAAACATTTACATCAATATTTGAGGAACCATCAAGGGGATCGATGCACACAACGTATTTTCCATCCAGGGAAAGCTCATCATCGAAAATAACAATCTCGTCATTTTCTTCTGAAGCAATACCGCAGACAATGCCGCTTGACCTAAGGGCTGCAATAAACTGATCGTTAGCAAAAACATCCAGCTTTTGCTGTTTTTCGCCTTGTACATTGGTGGATCCAACAGATCCAAGAATATCAACCAATCCGGCTTTATTTACTTCACGGTGAACAATTTTTGTGGCAATCCCTATATGGCTCAGTAGTCTGGACAGCTCGCCCTTGGCGTAAGGAAACGCTGACTGTTCCTGAATAATCACTTCGTTTAGGGTCATCGGTTGGTATTTGGCCGGCATAGTTTAGTTTGTTTTCGTTAAAGCCCTAAAATTAATAATTTTTTAATCTTGTAAACCTGCATTATCTTTGAAAATTACTGTTTAAGGAGAAAATAATTGTAATTAACTGATAAAACAGGATTGCAAATGATTGTATATAAGTTTGGTGGAGCATCAGTAAAAAATTCTGATTCTGTTAAAAATCTTGCAGAAATCGTTAAAACCTCACAAAAAAATCTTGTTGTGGTTGTTTCGGCTATGGGAAAAACCACCAATGCGCTTGAAAATGTGCTTGAAGATTACTTTAACGGAAACGACGGGTTTGAAAATAAAATTGAGGGGATTAAAAATTATCACCTTGATATTGCCAGGGGACTTTTCCCCGATAATTCAAACGCGGTGTTTGATTTGATAAACAGTTGGTTTGCCAGGCTCAACGATTTTTGCAGGAAGGGTTCTTCATTGAATTTTGACTATGAATACGATCAGGTGGTTTCTTATGGCGAATTGGTTTCCACTGAAATTGTTTCGGCTTTTTTAAATGAATGCTCACTGAAAAGCAAGTGGGTTGATATACGCACGTGTTTTAAAACCGACAACCTTTTCAGAGATGCCACTGTAAATATGGAAATTACAGGAAATCTGGTTAAAGACTCATTCCCAGATGAAAATAAAATATATGTAACACAGGGATTTATAGGATCTACAATTGAAAACCTTTCAACCACGCTGGGAAGAGAAGGCAGTGATTTTTCAGCTGCAATACTTGCGAATATTCTGGAAGCTGAATCCCTTACAATCTGGAAAGATGTGCCCGGTATTCTTAACGCCGATCCCAAATGGTTCGATGAAACGGTTAAACTGAATCACATCAGCTATCTTGAAGCAATTGAGCTGGCTTATTATGGAGCGACGATCATCCATCCCAAAACAATTAAACCATTGCAGAATAAGGGAATACCGCTTTTTGTAAGATCATTTCTTGACCCTTCGGAAACAGGAACAGTCATCAATACAGTAACTTCTGAAGATTCACGCGTTCCTTCATTTATTTTCAGGATGAATCAGGTACTGATTTCAATCAAGCCCCGTGATTTCTCATTTATAATGGAAAATGCACTTAGCGAAATATTTGGTAAATTTGCCGGACATCGGGTTAAAATTAATCTGATGCAGAATTCTGCCATCAGCTTTTCGGTAAGCGTGGATAATGATGACCGTAAAGTGCCTGCTTTGATCAAGGATTTGCAAAAGCATTATCAGGTTCTTTACAATGACGGACTTGAGTTGGTGACAATCAGACATTTTGACCAGTCAACCATTGACAGGGTGACTGTCGGTAAAAAAATACTTGTGGAGCAAAAAAGCCGTTCCACTGCACGTTTTATTATGAAGGATATGTAATTTGATATAACCATGAAAAAAATCTTATTTCTGTTTGCAATTGCAGTAATTATTGGTTCATGCGGAGATGGAACCGAATCTTATTCCGGATACATTATTTCGGGCAATTTTGAAAATTCAAATGGTCATCCCATTTATCTTGCTGAAATAACAACAGGTAGTCCGAAAATCATTGATTCAGTCAAAGTTGATAATGATGGTAATTTCAGAATGAAAGGAAATCTTAATGAGCCTGTTCCCTGCATTCTATACAGAACACTGGATGATCCCATTAAACTGGTCGTTTCAAATGAGGATAAAATCACCATTAAAGCCGATGGCCAGGACCTGAATGCCACCTATACCATTTCAGGATCTGATGAGTGCGAAAGGTTGATGAAAATAGCCAGACATACACGTCGGAATTTACTTGTTATTGACTCACTTAATTTTATTTTCAGCAAAAACAAAGGCCGGAATGATTTCGATACCACACTTGCTGATATAAAGAGGATTTCAGACAGTGTTATGGCTGACCAAAAAAAGATGCTCGTTGAAGAAATTAAATCCGAACCGGGATCTTTCTCAAGCTTTTTGCTGCTTTCGGAACAACTCGGGCAGGCAAATTTTGTTTTCGATTTAAAAAAAGATTTCAAATACTTTGAAATGGTCGAAAAGGGATTAGTCGAAAAATACCCAAAGTCAAAAATCACACTTGGTTTCTCATCCTTTATCAGAGAGGCAAAAAACACCATTGATGAAACACAAAAATTGCCTGATGAGCTAAAAGTTGGTGATATTGCTCCGGATATTGTGCTAAAGGACAATAAAGGAAACATCGTGAAGCTATATGATCTCAGGGGAAAGTATGTTTTGCTGAATTTCTGGGCAACATGGTGCAAACCTTGCCGAATGGAAAACCCTGTGCTTACAAGAAATTACATGAAATATAAGAAAAGCAAGATAGGTTTCGAAATATTTCAGGTTTCACTTGATCTTTCAACCGATCGTGAAGAATGGATGCGGGTAATTAAAAATGATAATATGGCTGAATGGATTCATGTTCTTGACGAAGACCAGATTTATTCAAAAGAATACAATATTCAAACCATTCCGCTTAATTTCATGATCGACAAAAACGGCGTAATAATTGCAAAAAACATTATGGGCCGCGATTTGGAAGAGAAACTCAGAGAAGTTTTCAAATATTGATTGTTTAAGAAATAGACTATATAAAATCCGGTTTTTAATATTTCAATGCTTAACCCAAACGGGAAATTTCGTGGTTTTTTAAGAATTCTGAAAGAGTCGGTAACTGGCTCGGAAAGGGATTTTACGCAGACAAGTATCAGGAATGCAATTATTTTGCTATCCATTCCAATGGTACTTGAAATGCTTATGGAATCCATTTTTGCATTGGTGGATATTTGGTTTGTATCACGACTCGGAAATGACCCCATTGCCATTGTGGGTTTTACAGAATCCTTTATGACCATAATTTACTCTGTTGCTGTAGGCCTGTCTACTGCTACTACTGCTGTGGTTTCAAGGCGCATCGGTGAAAAAAACAGGGAAGGAGCTTCTGTGGCAGCATTTCAGGCAATTGCAGCAGCAATGGCATTTTCTGCAGTTGTATCTGTTCCCGGAATTATTTACGCCAAAGAATTACTCATGCTCATGGGTGTATCCGAGGTTTCGGCAGAAGAATATTACGGCTACACCTCAATCATGTTGGGAAGTAACTGTATTATAATGCTGCTTTTTGTTATGAATGCAGTATTCCGAAGCTCAGGCGACGCAGCAGTCTCTATGAAGGTTTTGCTTATTGCCAACGGAATAAATATTGTACTCGATCCATTGCTTATTTTTGGATATGGACCATTTCCTGAGTTGGGAATAGAAGGTGCGGCTATTGCAACGGTTATTGGCAGGGGAGTAGGAGTGGCCATTCAGTTGTGGATTCTTTTCAGTGGAAAAAAACGGGTGGCACTGGTGAAAAATCAACTGAAAATTAAATGGGATATCCTGAAGGAACTGGTGAAACTTTCAACGGGCGGAATGGCTCAGCATCTTATTGCCACATCAAGCTGGATTGGAATGGTTTGGATTATCGGAAATTTCGGAAGTGCAGTAATGGCGGGGTATACCATTGCAATCCGTATTATTGTTTTTGTCATTCTTCCTGCATGGGGAATTTCAAATGCAGCCTCAACACTGGTTGGGCAAAATTTGGGTGCCAATCAGCCGGGTAAAGCCGAACGATCTGTCTGGATTATCGGATTTGTAAACAGCGCAGTAATGGGATTTATCGGATTGATTATTATTGTTTTTTCCAGCCAGTTGATGTCGTTTTTTACTAATGATGCTGCTGTAATAAGTGCCGGAATAACTGCGCTTACAATCATTTCTTCGGGATTTGTTTTCTATGCTTTCGGAATGGTAATGATTCAGGCTTTCAATGGGGCAGGAGATACACGAACTCCAACACTTGTAAATATTGTCTGTTTCTGGATGATGGAACTGCCACTTGCATGGTTTCTTGCAATGAATCAGGGTTTTGATGAAGAAGGAGCTTATTTTGCCATTCTTATTTCAGAATCGTTTATGACACTTCTGAGTATTTATTTGTTTAGAAAAGGCAGGTGGAAACTTAAAAAAGTATAAAAACCCCTGTCTTAAGGCAGGGGTTTTTAACCAATCTTTTATAGTAAAGAAATTCTAAATCTGGTTGTATTTTTTTGTGTACAATTCAGAATTCATCAGAATATCAACATATTGAGATCTTTTGTAGGCATAAGGATCCTTGATGTTTGCCTTTGAAAGTTTCCCCCTGAATTCATCAATTGATGAAAATCCTTTTCGTGTCATCCATGATTCTAATTCAAAAAGCATTTTCTTGATAACATCATAACGATGCCTGTAAATGGCACTAACAACCTGAACATTAGTTGCTCCGGCCAAAAGTAGCTTTACAATTTCATCGCCATTATAAATTCCTCCGTTCGCGGTAATGTTTGCATTAATATTTCCATGCAACAGTCCGGCATATCTGAGCGACAGGTTATAGTCACCCGGATGACTCAGGTTAAGCGGAAAAACATGCTGGATTTTTTCGATGTCAAGTTCTGGTTGGAAAAGTTTGTTGAAAAGCACAAAAGCATCCACACCTGTTTTATCCATCTCGGCTATTACATGAAGGGGATTTGCATAAAACGGACTCAATTTAACGGCAATGGGGATTTTTAAAGATTTTTTTAGTTCAACCAATAATTCAATCTGTTCCTTTTCAATACTTGAGGAACTTACATCCTTATCGCGGGGTGTATTATACAGATTGATTTCTATGGCTGATACTCCTGTTTGTTCGATTTTTTTTGCGTACTCAAGCCAGGTTTCTTTGTTGACTGCATTCAAACTGGCTATAACGGGTATTCCGATACTCTCTTTAGCTTTCCTAAGATTCAGGAGATGTTCTTCCGGACCAGCATGTTTGATCCCTGGAAACATTGAAGTCATCTCAGCATGCATTTCATTGTGAGCTTCAATTTCCTCGTCATGTTGCATGCTTTCTACCTGAATCTGCTCTTCGAAAAGCGATTTGTAAACCACTGCGGCGGCACCGGCTTCTTCGATTTTTTTAAGATTGTCTGTATCTGTTACTAAATTACAAGATCCGACAACTATGGGGTTTTTTAATTCAATCCCCATATATCTGGTTTTTAAATTTAAGTCTGCCATGATTTTTTTCTTTTACTGTTTAGAGTTATATTAATTTAGACCAAATATAAATAAAAATATAACTGAATGCAAATTTTTTAATGATCTTTTGACAAATTTCTAAAATAAAGTGATGAAAAATAGTTTTTCAATTGGCAAATAAACTCTGCCTAAAAGACAGGGTTTATGAAATGGTAGTATAAAGAGGCCTTTAGGCCTGACAATTAATTTTAGTGTGTCATTAGTAATTAGTAATATGATGGCGTAATTCATCTTTCCAGATAATCATTAAAATAAAAAACTTACCTTTAATGCATAAAAAAACTATTTACCATGAAAACAATTACTATTCTGACTTTAGCTCTTTTGTTATTTATCACATCATATTCACAGAAAGAAAACTATATCTGGTATTTTGGAGATCAGGCAGGCATTGATTTTAATACTGCGCCACCAACTGTTCTTACAAATAGTGCTATGCAATCATACGAAGGTACTTCGGTTGTTTGTGACAATCTAGGGAACTTGCTTTTTTATACCAATGGGGGTTCCTTTAGTCTGACCTCTTATTCAGGTGGAATCTGGAATAACGATCATGTTTTGATGCCCAACGGAGATTTGTCTTCTACTTCCGGATGCAACAGTGCTTTTCAATCTTGCCTTATTGTGCCTTATCCGGGAGACTCAAATCAGTATTATGTTTTTACTAACGACTGCAACGAAAATAGTTATACAGGCGGAACAAGATACAATATAGTTGACATGACTCTTGATGGTGGAAATGGTGATGTAACCACCAAAAATGTTTCTGTTCAGGCAAATTCAAATGAATCCATGCTGGGAATCCAACATTCAAACGAAACTGATTATTGGGTGATAGTTCATGAAAATACCGCTGCTGTTTTCCATTCCATATTAGTATCTTCAACCGGCGTATCCAACACCATAACAAGTGCCGGCAATGCATTTATGCCTCAATATGGCGGACAGTTGGCAGTAACTTCAAGTAAAACAAAAATTGTGTATACTGCAAATTTCGACGTTTTTCTTTATGATTTTAACAATACAACAGGAGCAATTAGTAATGCAATAAATCTGGGAATTGGAGGAATGGGTGCTGCATTTTCATCAAATGACAAATTTTTATACGTCTATGATAACATGAATAAACAACTTTGTCAGTTTGATATGCAGGCCGCCGACATTCCTGCCAGCAAGATTATAATTGCTACCACATCAGGAAATTATGGTGCATTAATGCTGGCGCCCGATTGCAAAATTTACATCGCTTCGGGAACAACAGGTTATGATGGCAGTTTGGCGGTTATTGAAAACCCAAACACTCCAGATATTGCCTGTGGTTTTAGTGAAAATGCCTTTTCCCTCGAAGGAAAAAAATCTGTTTTTGGATTACCAAACTGCGTAAATAATTTTTTTACATGCTCATCTGTATCTGTAAATGATGTCTCAAAATTAGTGTCTGAAATAAAAATTAGTCCGAACCCTGTGTCAAAACTATCTGATCTCATTTCTTCCTCCAATCTGGAAAATTGCAGTTTTGATCTGTATGATGGTCTTGGCCGAAAAATATTTGAACTGTCCAATATTACCGGAAATACAATTCCTTTGAAAGGATGTAATATTCCATCCGGAATGTATTATTACAATATAACTGACAGCTCGGGAAAAACCACTAAAGGAAAACTTTTGATGGAATAAAGAGACCGACTCAAAAGGGCTTTTACCAACCAATTCTTGAAAATCCGATTTGCCCCTTCCCTAAAAGGTGTCTGATTTTCAAGGGCTTCCCTTTAGGGATCAAGGGTAAAAAGCACTTGAAAATCCTCGGAGAAAGTAATTTGAGGCAACCTCTTTTATGAAAACCCCGTTCATTTTTACTATTAACATATTCAGTAAATTCAACTTTTTTTGACGAAAAATTTGCAGGCAATAAAAAAATGCAATAATTTTGACCAAATGGTTAAACTATAAAGTTAAACCAATTAATTAAAACAAATGGCCAAAATTTATGACTGAATTAAACAAGGATACCGAAGGTAAAATTCTGGAAGCAGCCCAGGATGTTTTTACCGAAAAAGGAATGTCGGGAACACGTATGCAGGAAATTGCTGATAAAGCTGGGATCAACAAATCATTATTGCATTATTATTATAGGTCGAAAGAAAAGCTTTTTGGTGCGGTTTTTAAGGCAGTACTTGTGAAATTTATGCCTAAAACACTAAAAGTGCTGTCGTCAGACTTGCCTCTTTTTGAAAAAATTGAAAAGTTTGTTGATGGATATATTGATATTATTACAAAACATCCTTCAGCTCCATTATTCCTTATTTTCGAATTACACCGAAACCCTGATGGCATTGCTGGTATTTTATTGAATGCTTTTAAAGAAATTGGTTTTAACCCCGTTGAATCTTTTGCAAAGGATGTGAAAATTGCTAAAGAAATGGGATTGGTTCATGAAGGAGTCGACAGCAAACATCTGTTTGTAAATATGATGTCGCTTTGCATTTTCCCGGTTGCCGCCCGCCCTTTACTGCAAAGAATCGGTTTTGAAAACGACAAAAAAGCTTATGACAAATTTTTGGAAATGAGAAAACTTGAGGTGACTACCTTTTTAATTAACTCAATTAGAAAATCATGAAAATAATAACCCTGTTTTTAGTACTATTGGCAGGAACTGCTTTTTCACAAAGGGATTCGCTGAATCTTTCTGATTGCTACCGAATCGCAAACGAAAATTATCCTCTGATAAAACAAAAAGGTCTGCTTGAAAAAGCATCTGTTCTTCGCCTGCAAAATTATGCCCAAAACTATCTTCCGGGTGTTTCTCTTAACGGACAGGCTACTTATCAGTCTGACGTTACCCAGGTCTCCATTACCATGCCTGAAATTCCTGGTATCGGACAGCTTCCCTCTCCCGAGATGCCCGACCCCGCAAAAGATCAGTATAAATTTACTTTGGATGTTTCTCAGACAATTTGGGATGGCGGACTGACAAAAGCACAGAAGGAATTTGAGAGCACAGGCCTTGAAGCTGACCTGAAGCAAATTGAAGTGGATATGTATAAACTCAGTTCACAAATCAACAGTCTGTTTTTTACTGTTCTTTCTTTACAGTCAACCAACCAGTCGCTCGCCCTTCTCAGAAATGAAATTGGTGAAAAAATAAAAGTTGCTGGATCGGCTATAAAAAACGGAGTGGGCGATTCTACTGCAGTGCAGATTTTAATGGCCGAGCAACTGAAAATTGACCAGCAGCTTATTGAAATTGAATCGGCACGAAAAGCTTCCATTCAAATGTTGGAAAAATTGCTTTCATTTGATTTAGGTGAACAAGTGGTTTTTTCGGAACCTGACCCGGTTGGATATGAAAATGCTGGGACCAGACCAGAATACGGATTGTTTGAATTAAGCCGGAAAAAACTCGATGCTGGTAATAACCTTCTTTCAAAAAAGAATTCACCAATGCTCTTTGGCTTTGGTCAGATTGGCTACGGCAAACCCGGTCTGAATATGCTCAGCGATCAGTTTGATTCATTCTATATTGTTGGGGCTAAAGTAACCTGGAGCATTACGGATATGTGGAAAACTTCACGCGACAGAAAAATTATCAGCATTCAAAAAGATATGGTGGTTGTTCAGGAAGAAATTTTTAAAAATGCCCAGGATGTACAAATTGAAAAAGAAAAAGCCGATATTGAAAAATATGGGTCGCTGATTGTAAAAAGCCGTGAAATCCTCAGGCTTAGGGAAAGCATTGCACAAAAATCATCTTCAAAATTTGAAAACGGCGTGATTACTTCCAATGATTATTTGACCGATCAAAATGCAAAAACACAAACTCAGATCAGCTACGATAACTATAAGCTTCAGCTGGTGAAAGCCAGAATCAATCTCTTGACATTATCAGGTAATTTAAAATATATCATCAATGAAAATCAATAATAAATTTTTTAGAATTGCCATTTTAACCGCTGCTCCGGTGGTGTGGTGGGCTTGCTCCGAATCTGATTCCGAATCAGATGCCTATGGAAACTTTGAAGCAAAAGAAACAATTATTTCGGCTGAGGTGAGCGGAAAAGTTTTAAATTTTTCTGTGGAAGAGGGCAGTGTGCTCAAAAAAGGCGAAACAGTCGGACTGATAGATACCATTCAGCTTAGCTTAAAAAAAGAACAGCTGATTGCCCAGAAAAAAGCAGTGTCTTCAAGAACCGACAATATTTTTGCTCAGATTAGGGTACTTGATGAACAAAATGATAAACTGGTCTTTGAAAAGCAAAGAATTGAAAAACTTCTTAAAGATGGGGCCGCCACACAAAAGCAGCTCGATGACATTGAAAGTCAGATCAAGGTAAACCAAAAACAGATTGCTTCCATTCAGGCACAAAATTCACCGGTTATAAATGAGCAAAAAGTTTACGATGTTCAAATTAAACAAATCGAAGACCAGATAGCCCGCTCGATAATTGTAAATCCGGTAAACGGAAGTGTGCTCGAAAAATATTGTGAACCATTTGAAATGACATCCGCAGGTAAAGCGCTGTATAAAATTGCAGACCTTACCAAAGTTGAGCTTCGTGTGTATGTTTCGGGCGATCAGCTTTCTGAGATAAAACCCGGCAAAGAGGTTGATGTTCTTTATGATTCAGGCAAGGGAGAATTGACTACTGTTAAGGGAACTGTTTCATGGATTTCCTCTCAGGCCGAGTTCACACCTAAAATTATTCAAACACGCGAAGAAAGAGTGAATTTGGTATATGCCGTTAAAATTATTGTTGAAAATGATGGCAGTATAAAATTTGGGATGCCCGGAGAAATAAAATTTTAAAATGGTTGTTGCTTCTCACATATCAATATCTTATAAAAAAGTTAATGCGCTTAAGGATATTTCCTTTTCTGTAAATGAAGGAGAACTTTTTGGGTTTATCGGTCCGGATGGCGCAGGAAAAACAAGTTTGCTAAGAATTCTGACCACCCTGATTCTCGCAGATTCAGGATCGGCAAGTGTTTTTGGATTGGATGTAGTCAAAGATTACAAAAATATCCGAAAAATAACAGGTTATATGCCTGGTCGGTTTTCGCTTTATCAGGATTTGTCGGTTGAGGAAAATCTGTCTTTTTTTGCTGCAGTTTTCGGAACAACCTTAAAAGAAAACTATGACCTCATAAAAGATATTTATATTCAGATTGAACCTTTCAAAGATCGTCCGGCCGGCAAATTATCAGGAGGAATGAAACAAAAGCTTGCTTTGTCATGTGCGCTTATTCATAAACCTAAAATTCTCGTTTTGGACGAGCCAACAACCGGAGTGGATGCCGTTTCAAGAAAGGAATTCTGGCAAATGCTGAAAAAACTCAAAAACGATGGGATTACCATTCTGGTTTCAACACCATACATGGACGAAGCAGAATTATGCGACCGGGTAGCCCTTATACAGAAAGGAGAAATTCTGGATATTGATACACCCATGGGAATTATATCAAAATATAAAAATGTACTGTTTGAAATCTCTTCGGATAATATGTACAAGCTGAAAGGAGATATTGGCAAATTCAATGATACATTATCGGTGTTTTTATTCGGACAATTTTTGCATTTTTCACCAAAATCAGGAAGAAAAGACACTGATGTTCTGAAAAAATATCTTGAAGAAAAGGGACATAAAAATATAATCATCAGGGAGTGTAAGCCAAATATTGAGGACTGCTTTATGGATCTGATGCAAAGTGAAAACGGATGATTTATTCAAAATTTTAAAAAAAGAATTAAACCTTGGATCAACGTGAAAAAATAATATCAGTTAAGAACCTTGTCAAAAAATTTGGAGATTTTGAGGCAAATAAAAATCTCAGTTTTGACGTGTTTAAAGGTGAAATTTTTGGCTTTTTGGGAGCCAACGGAGCAGGAAAAACCACTGCTATTAAAATTTTGTGCGGATTATCATCACCTACATCCGGTGAAATTAGCGTGGCCGGATTCGACGCATATCATGAAACCGAAAAAATAAAAAAGAATATTGGTTACATGAGCCAGAAATTTTCTTTGTACAGTGACCTCACAGTTAAAGAAAATATCAGGTTTTATGGTGGAATTTATGGTCTGAGCCGCGATACCATAAAAAGAAAAACAAAAGATCTGCTTGAAAAACTTAATTTTTCAGAACATGCTGGCTCTCTGATCTCCTCAATACCATTAGGATGGAAGCAGAAACTCGCATTTTCTATAGCTGTTTTTCATGAACCAAAAATTGTTTTCCTGGATGAACCAACAGGGGGCGTCGACCCCATCACACGCCGTCAGTTTTGGGATCTGATTTATGAAACTGCCCATACCGGCATTACAGTTTTTGTTACAACACATTATATGGACGAAGCCGAATACTGCAATCGTGTGTGTATTATGGTTGACGGAAGGATTGATGCGTTGGATACACCTGAAAATCTGAAAAAACAATTTGGTGCTGATAATATGGACGAGGTGTTTGTTCGTCTTGCAAGAGCAGAGAAAAAATAATTTGAATTTCGAAGAGACGCAAAATTTTGCGTCTCTGTATTAAACATAGAATGAAGACATTTATAAATTTTGTAAAAAAAGAATTCCGTCACATCTTCCGTGACGTGCGGTCAATGGTTATCCTCTTTGGAATGCCCATTGCTCAAATACTTATATTCGGCTATGTGGTTACCAATGAGGTTAAAGACGCTAAAATTGCTGTGTTAGACCTCAGCAAAGATGAAATGACGGTTGAAATTACCAATAAACTCACTTCATCAGGGTATTTTCTTTTAGTTGATAATTTTAAATCTGAAGATGAGATAGAACTGGCATTCCGAAAGGGAGAAATTCAGGAAGCCATCATCTTTGAACCCGGTTTTGCAAAAAAATTCGTGAAGGATGGAAAAGCTGAAGTTCGTATTATAAATGATGCTTCTGATGCCAATACTGCAAACATGCTGGCTAATTATACTTCAGCCATTATTATGAATTACTCATTTGCTGAAAGTGGCGTCAATGGAGCATCAGGTCAGATTATTGCACAAACACGCATGCAGTTTAATCAGGATTTAAAAGGTGCTTATATGTTTGTTCCTGGTACCATGGCCCTGATTCTTATGTTGATTTCAGCAATGATGACATCTATCTCCATTACCAGAGAAAAGGAAATGGGAACCATGGAGGTGCTGCTTGTCTCGCCGCTCAGACCTGTTCAGATTATTGTGGGAAAAGTTATCCCATATTTCCTGCTGTCTTTTGTTAACGCAATTTCAATTCTTCTTCTGGGATTTTTTGTTTTCGGATTGCCTGTAAATGGTCCGCTTGCTTTACTATTGGCAGAAAGCATGCTGTTTATTACAATGGCTTTGTCGCTCGGAATTTTCATTTCTACCATTGCAAAATCGATGCAGGTTGCCATGTTTATTTCAATGTTTTCACTCTTGCTGCCAACCATGCTGTTGTCAGGATTTATTTTTCCCATTGAAAATATGCCCCAAATACTTCAGTGGGTTTGCCATGCCATCCCCCCGAAATATTTTATTGTCATAATTAAAAACATCATGTTAAAAGGAACCGGATTTGAATATGTTTGGTTTGAAACGCTTGTCCTTTTTGGTTTTACGGTGTTTTTTATTGTTATGAGTGTTTTCAAATTTAAAACCAGACTCGAATAAAATGAAAACAATAATATATTTAATACAAAAGGAGTTTATTCAGATTTTTAGGGATAAAATCATGCTCAGGATGATGTTCGTGCTCCCGATCGTTATGCTGATAGTACTTGTCAATGCTGCAACTCAGGAGATGAAGAGCATTTCTTTGTTTGTGGTGGATAATGATCTTTCCGAAACTTCCAGGGAACTTACTGGCAAATTCAGCGGCTCACCTTTTTTTAAAATCTCCGGTAATTCTTTTTCTGTGAAAAAAGCTGAAAGCGAAATACTTAAAGATAATGCAGATATGATTCTGGTTATTCCCCATGGCTTTGAAAGGAATCTGGTAACCGGACAAAATGCTGCGGTACAAATTCAGATAAATGCTATAAACGGGATGGTGGCCGGATTGATTAATGCCTATTCAAGTCAGATCATTTCAGGATATAATCAGAATATTATCAGAAATCAGGTTCCCGGATTTAAAGCACGTGGAATTAATATTACCAACTCATTTTGGTATAATCCCGGACTAAACTACAAAATTTATATGGTCCCCGGTATTCTTGTTCTGCTGGTGACGATCGTTGGAATGTTCCTCACGGCTATTAATATAGTAAGGGAAAAAGAGATGGGAACAATAGAACAAATCAATGTTACTCCGATTCAGAAATATCAGTTTATTATTGGAAAAATGATTCCTTTTTGGGTTGTTGCCATGATTGAGTTGTCGGTGGGATTGACAATCGGAAAAATATTTTATCAAATACCCATCGAGGGTAATCTTCTGATTCTTTTTTCCATCGCTGCAATATATCTATTTGTTGCCTTGGGTTTTGGTCTGTTTATTTCCACAATGGCAAATACCCAGCAACAAACAATGTTCCTTTCATTTTTCTTTCTGGTGCTGTTTATTTTAATGAGTGGATTGTTTACTCCAACCGAAAGCATGCCATATTGGGCTCAAATTGTCAATTATATTAATCCGGTTGCTGTTTTTTTAAAGGCAATCAGGATGATTCTTTTAAAGGGATCGGGATATGCTGATTTAATTCCACAAATAGTACACCTCAGCATTTACGCGGTGGCAATTATTTCTTTGGCTATTTTCAGGTATAGAAAAACGGCTGCTTGATCTGTTAAGAGGTTAAGAAAAAGTTAAAGTTGATTATCAATGACTTATATTTTTTATCTTTGAAACATGAACAGAAAAATTATTACCATAGTCATTGTTCTGATGTCGGTTGCGCTGATTGGAATTATTGGCGTACAAATCCTATGGATCAGTAATGCATTAAAAGTCAAGGAAGAACAGTTTGACCAAAATGCCCATGAAGCAATAAAAAATGCAATTGCCAGATTGGAAACCAACGAAACGCTAATTCAAATATCAAAGCAGTTGAATAACACTTCGGATATTTCGGCCAATACTTTTGTGATTGGTGAAGATACAATTATTAGTGCGGTTGGACTAATTGACCTGCCTGGAGGGTTGCCGGGCAGCGACTCCGGAGGCCAGGATTATCTGAAAAAAATGACAGATACGCTTAAATCTGGAAAATTTACTTCTCAAACGATAAATGATACTGCTGAAAAAAATAAAAGTCTGGAATTGCCCGGAGAAGTTCAATCAATGGCTGATGTGAAGAAAAAACTGAGTCAGAATATGGATAAACTTGGGGTGGTTTTTCAAAAAATGCTTGTTGAGATAAAAAACGATGACGACCCCTTGTCTCGTCTTGACCTCAAAAATCTCAGGGATATTTTAGAAAACGAACTAAATGATTACGGAATAGGCCTTGATTTTGAATATGCCATTGTAACCGATTCTCTAATGGACAGTGTTGCTGTAAGATCAGAAAACTTCAGTGATGGATTTCTTGATTCCAAATACAATATTTCACTTTTCCCCAATGATGTTTTCAGAAAAGATGATTCCCTGATCGTTCATTTCAAAGGCAAACAACAGTTTATTTATAAATCTATTGTATGGATACTTGCCGGATCTCTGACTTTTACTTTGGTGATTCTCATCACTTTTTCAATTACAATATACATTATACTCCGCCAGAAAAAAATATCCGAAATAAAATCGGACTTCATCAACAATATGACTCACGAGTTTAAAACGCCCATTGCTACCATATCACTGGCGGCCGACTCGATTATGAATCCGAAAACCCTCGATAAAAGGGACAGCATCCTGTATTTCACCAAAATCATCAAAGAGGAAAATAAAAGGATGAACAGTCAGGTCGAAACCGTACTCCAGATGGCACTCCTTGAGCGTCACGAACTTGCTATGAATTTGCAGCACATCAATGTATCAGCTTGTGTTGAAAGTGTTTTTGAAAATATGAAAATTCAGGTTCGTGAAAAATCCGGTGAAATAAAATTGGTAAATAACGCAACAAATGACCATCTGTTTGTCGATGAAACCCATTTTAAAAATGTAATCAACAACCTGATAGATAACGCCAATAAGTATTCAGATGGCAAGCCTGATATTACCATAACAACAGGAAATTTTGGAAATTCATGGGTGTTAAGCGTTGAGGATAAGGGAATAGGAATGACCCGCGATGTCCAGAAAAAAATATTCGAGAAATTTTACCGTGAAGCTACAGGTAACATTCACAATGTTAAGGGATTCGGATTGGGATTAAGCTACGTGAAAGAGATTGTTGAAAAATTTTCGGGCACAGTCAGCGTACAAAGTGAGCCCGGCAAGGGAAGTATTTTTATAGTTTCATTACCTTTGTCACATGATCAGGGATAAACAAAGGATTTTTCTGGTTGAGGACGACCTCAACTTCGGGGCAGTGATGAAATCATACCTCGAAATGAACGATTTTGACGTAATCTGGGTAAATGATGGTAAAGAAGCCATTGGAACATTCAGGTCATACGATTTTGACATTTGCATTCTGGATGTGATGCTCCCCGGTGTGGATGGTTTTACCATCGGAAGAAAAATCAAAGAGATCGACGACGATATTCCCATTGTTTTCCTTACAGCCAAAACGCTTAAAAAAGATGTTCTGGAGGGATTTAAAATTGGCGCCGATGATTATATCACCAAACCTTTTGATTCTGACGTTTTATTACTGAAAATCAAAGCAATCCTGAAAAGAAACCAACGCTTTTCGGAAGATACCGGATTTGAAGAATTCAAAATCGGAAAATACCTTTTCAACTACCGCCACCGCACCATCACCCTCGAAAATAAATCACAGAAGCTTTCCCCAAAAGAAGCTGAACTGCTGAAAATGTTGTGCATCAGGATAAATGAAGTACTCGACAGACAAGAAACCCTCAAGAAAATCTGGAAGGAAGACAGTTATTTCACTACCCGTAGCATGGATGTTTATGTGACCAAATTACGCAAATACCTAAAAGACGATCCCTCGATCGAAATCAATAACATCCACGGCAGTGGGTTTATTTTACTGGTAAACGAATAATATCCGGAATTGCAGAGGCACAGACATGCAGAGGCATGGACATGCAGAGGCATGTCCCTACAATCATTTTACCCAACGGCTGCACGCAACTCTTAACATTCAGTTAACAAAATAGTGCAACATTATCCTGATTGCAACGTAAATTAGAGATGAAACCTAGAAACAATAATTTATAAAATGAGGCAATTAAAGATAACAAAGCAGGTAACCAACAGGGATACGCCATCTCTTGACAAGTATTTGCACGAAATTGGCAAAGAAGTATTGGTTACAGCGGAGGAGGAAGTGGAACTTGCCCGCAGAATTAAAATTGGCGATCAGGCAGCTTTGAATAAGCTAATCAAGGCCAACCTAAGATTTGTAGTTTCTGTATCAAAGCAATATCAGAACCAGGGACTTAGTCTGCCCGATCTGATCAACGAAGGCAATGTTGGTCTGATCAAGGCTGCTCAGAGGTTCGATGAAACACGCGGCTTTAAATTTATTTCATACGCCGTATGGTGGATCAGACAATCCATTTTGCAGTCACTGGCCGAACAAGCACGAATTGTAAGGTTGCCTTTGAATAAAATCGGAACCATAAACAGGATTAACCGGGTTTTCTCTAAGCTGGAACAGGAGTTTGAACGTGAACCCTCGCATGATGAGGTGGCTGTGGCTATGGAAATGGCTCCCGATGACATCAAGGAAAGCATGAAAACCACGTCAAGGCACGTGTCCATGGATGCACCCCTTACCGAAGGCGAGGACAGTAACATGTATGAACTCATCAGCGCTAAAGATACTCCGCTGCCCGACAGGGAGCTGATTACCGAATCGCTGAGAAAAGAAATCGAAAGGGCGCTTTCCACACTTACCCAGCGCGAAGCCGATATAATCAGATTGTATTACGGTTTGAACGATAAAGCCCAGCACACACTCGAGGAAATTGGCGAAGAATTTGACCTGACCCGTGAAAGGGTAAGGCAGATTAAGGAAAAAGCCATCCGCAGGCTCAAACACACCTCGCGGTGCAAAAACCTTAAATCATACCTTGGCTAATGGTTTATGAAGAATGAATTTAAGAAGCGGGATAGATTTCCCGCTTTTTTTATTAAAGTCAGTTCGCGACTCCAAGTCGCACACTGACTATTTATCTTAATGAACAATCTCATGTTGAACCATAACTAATTGAGTACTTTATTCACTTGTTCTTGTTTATTTTCCCGATTTTCTGTTCTTTTGTATTGTTATTTATAAGAAAAAAATGAGTCATAAAATAGCACCCTCCCTTTTGTCAGCTGATTTTGGAAATCTGCAACGTGATGTTGAAATGGTTAACCATAGCAAAGCTGATTGGTTTCATATTGATGTGATGGACGGCGTTTTTGTTCCGAATATCTCGTTCGGTTTTCCGGTAATACAAAGCATTAAAAAACATGCAAAAAAGCCGTTGGATGTGCATTTGATGATTGTTGACCCCGACCGATACCTCGAGGAATTTAAAAATGCAGGTGCCGAAATACTTGCCGTACATTACGAAGCATGCAACCATTTGCATCGCACCTGTCAAAAGATTAAATCGTTGGGAATGAAAGCTGGTGTTTCACTGAATCCCCATACTCCTGTTTCGGTACTCGAAGATATTATTTGTGAAACTGATCTGATTTTGCTTATGTCGGTGAACCCGGGTTTCGGCGGACAAAAATTCATTGAAAATACCTATTCCAAAATAAAAGCCCTGAAAAAACTTATTGATTCTAAAAAAGCAAAAACTCTCATTGAAATTGACGGAGGAGTGGATGCCTCTAATTTTAAAAAGCTGATTGAATGTGGGGCAGATGTTCTTGTCGCCGGAAATTATGTATTTAAATCGGAAGATCCGGAGAAGACTATTGCTGATTTGAAGGAATAATTTTATTCAAAAAGTAATTGAAAATTATCCTTGTCAATCAGAATATCTCTTTCAGACTTGTAATTCTCATTGAAACTGAGCGGTAACTTGTGTTTTCCTTTGGCTTTATATTTAAATTCAAAAGTAAATAATTTGCCGTTTTTTACTTCAAGCAGATCTATTTCTGCTCCGTCATAAGTCCTCCAGAAATACATTTGAGGACTTAATCCCCAGATTTTATTATACTTCAGCCTTTCTGCAATACAAAAATTTTCCCAAATTCCTCCTTTATCCGGTCTCATTTCTATAGAAGAAAAATCACTGATAAGTGCATTCCTTATACCAAGATCGTAAAAATAGATTTTTTTACTTTTCTTTAACTCGTTTCTGGCATTTCGGCTGAATGATGGAAGACTAAAAATAACAAAAGATTTTTCAAGTAAGTCTATGTAATGCTCAACGGTTTTCATAGAAACACCAATCATTTTAGCAAGTTCATTGTATGAAACCTGCGAACCGATCTGATATGCAATAGCTTTGAGTAATTTATTAAGATAAGACGGATTTTTAATATTTTCCAATACCAGTATATCTCTGTATAAGTAATCACCCGAAAGATTTTCAAGAAAGAGTTGTTTTTCTATAATTGGTTTGTTGATAATCCCAGGATATGAACCGAAAAGAAGTAACTCCTCAAGGTTTTCCTTAGCCCATAACCATGATTTGTTTTCTATGATTTCATTTATAGATAACGGAAAAAGTTCATATTTAATATTTCTTCCTGTAAGTGGCTCAGTGATCCTCCCTGCCAACTCAAAACTGCTTGATCCTGTTGCAATAATTTTCGCATCAAATTCAGGAGAATCATAAATCAACTTTAAAACTTTACCAATATTTTCTACTTGTTGAGCCTCATCTAAAGCTATATACTTGAAGTTTCCAAAAAGTAATTTAAGCTGAGTAATATTCATTGATTCCAGTACTGCTTTAATATCAGGTCTCTCACAATTAAACACAACTGAATTATCAATTTCGCTTAACAATTTTGTAATTAAAGTTGTCTTCCCTGTTTGTCTGGCTCCATATAAAATTATTATTTCTTTGCCATCAAAGCGGGACTTAATTACTTTTTCAAGATTTCTGTTGTACATGGCTTAAAATTTCCTTTAGACAAAGATAGTAAAAAAATAAATATGGCCAAAAATTTTAAATGGATTTAAAAAAACAGGCCAAAAATTTTAAATGGATTTAAAAAAACAGGCCAAAAATTTTAAGCAACATTTATAATTTACTTCCAAACCAAAGCCGAAGCCCCCAGTATGGCTGCATTCTGCTCGTTCAATCCTGAAACTTCCAGTTTTACCCTGTTTTTATATAAATGCAAAAGGTTTTCTTCCATGTATTTTTTTGTGGGAACCAGCAACAGGTCGCCTGCATTGGACAAACCACCGAAAAGGAAAATGGCTTCCGGACTGGTATAGGCAACGCTGTTGGCGAGGGCCAGACCAAGATATTGGGCAGTAATTTCAAAAGCAGTTAACGCCAATCTGTCACCTTTCATGGCTGCCTCACAAATCATTTTTGCACCCACATTTTCAATGGGTTCGTTTTCAAGGAGACTGGGCATTTTAGACTCAAGCATTTCAACTGCAGTCCTTTTGATTCCGGTTGCCGACACATAAGTTTCCAAACAACCTTTTCTTCCGCAGCCGCACTTGCGCCCGTTTATTTCAATTATTGTATGTCCGATTTCTCCGGCATAAGAATCATAACCTGTTACCAATTCGCCGTTTGAGATAATTCCGCTTCCCAATCCTGTTCCCAGTGTTATAAGAATAAAATCACGCATTCCTTTTGCTTTGCCATAGATCATTTCTCCAATGGCTGCAGCATTGGCATCATTGGCCACTGTTACAGGTGCGTTAAAAAATGATTTGAAAAGAGATGGAAAATCAACTTCTTCTTTCCATGGCAAATTGGCTGAAAATTCAATTTTTCCGGTTTTTGAGTTGGCTGTGGGCGCGCCTATTCCGATTCCCCTCAGGGTGTAATCTCCTTTTTCCAGTCCCTTGGTAATCTCCTCAGAAATTGCCTTTACCAGGGCCTGTGGTGTTGAAAGGTCTTTTGTTTTTAGACTGCTGCAGTAAACGATGCTACCGTCTTTTTCAAGTAATCCGGTTACGATATTGGTTCCGCCAATATCAACTCCGGCTGCAATTTCTTTCATTTATCTGATGGTTATTATTCCTCGGTTTCCGATGATTTCCACTTTAGATTTTGGAAATCTTCTTTTTAGTGCTCTGCAGAAAAATCTTGTTCTGATGCTGGTTTCAACCTCCCTGTCTTTATTCTTAAACTCACCATTAAACTCATAGGATTTTACAAGTGGATGGTTTTCAATATATATAGCAAGAATTTCAAGCACTGTGGCAACCACTTTGAATATTTCTCCTTTGTTGGTGGTGGCATATTCATTGTCGTGGTACTCGTCGTTTAATACATTAAAATTGATGATTCTTTCAAGTGTGTCTGTAATTTTTCCAATTCGCACTTCATATTCAACACCCCTGTCAGATGTAAAATGATATACCTCACCCGAAGAAATGGATGGCCTGATAATGTCAAATACCTTAACTTTCGAAGGCTCAGATGCCTTTAAATCGGTCTTTTTACTAAATATTTTCCCTAAAATGCTCATCCCGCAGAAGAAATGGTTTTAAGTAATTTCATGTCGGCAATTTCTATGCACTGTGAAGTGATCCGTATGATGTTGTCTTTTTTTAGTTCAGATAAAATTCTAACAGCCGACTCAGTTGACATTCCTGAAAGTTCAGCAATGTCCCGCCGCGAAATGGAGTTGTCAATCCGTTCGCTTTCAAACACTTCTGATGAGAGATAAATCAGTGTTTCGGCAATTTTTCCCAAAGCCTGTTTGTTGGCAATGCAGGATAATTTATTATAAACCAGTTTGAAGTTTTTGCAATACCAGCCCATGATCGACGAAGCAAACCCCGGGTTGCTTTTAACTATATCATCAAAATCTTTTCGGTCTATCAGATACAAGGTGCTCGGAATAATGGCAGAAGTGGAAAAATGGTAGTAATTGTCACCGTAAAGGGTTGAAAGACCAATAAAGGAAAATGGTTTTGATATTTTATAATTAAAACCTCTTTCCTGGGTTCCTTCAAGTGAAGCGCGGGTTAGTCCTTCGGTAAGCAACATGATATAGGTGGCAAAAGATCCCTGTTTACAAATGTTTTCTCCCTTTTTGAAAACAATTTTTACACGGGTCATCTGCTGTATTTCTTTTTCAGACAAATTCTGTTCCTTAAGCCAGCTTATCAGCTTTTCTTCTTTGGCAGGGATTTTTGTCTTTTTCATGGAATCCCCGTCAATCTTTTTGATATATTCTTTAAGCTTTTTATAGGCAATATAATTACCTATTTTTTCGGCAATGGAATTGATGAGTTTGCGCTCTTCAGTAAGAAAAATACCTTTTTCCTGTTTAACAGGTTTTATATAATAGACCTGAATTTCACCGATTTTCTCTCCTTCGGCAGTGATAAATGCAGCCTGCTTCAACTCAGTGTTTTTTATTCCCCATGATTCGACAGTAATGTCTCCATAAGTAATTCTGGCTTTACAGATCTCCGAATACCTCCATCCTCCCGGAATTATTTCAATAATTCTTTCAAAGATATTTTCATACGATGCTTCGAAATCTTTCAGAATTTCTTCAAGATTATACAGACAGTTCAGCTCTTTATTCCGCTCTGTCAAATCTTCAAGTAGTTCGGATATGTGTTCTACAGTCATCGTTTATTTAATGGTTGTGTACAAAAATACTTATTTATACCATAATTTTTCCATTCATTCCAAAGTTTTTCATCATAAGTCATGATCAAAAGGTCAAATGTTAGAAGCTTGCGCTTTATAAATTACCCCCATGTGATTTTTACCGTCAATTTTTACCGTGAGGGGTTCATTGAAGCACACTATCCTGATATGCTCATCCTCAAAACATGCTTTTTGTGAATTAAGAAATTCCAGATTGTAGTATCCTTCATTTATAAATGGGTTGATGGTGAAATAGCCTACTCTGAATGATGTAATATTCTGAAAAAAATGGGTACCCTGTGATGGATCAATCCTGAAATTTTCCAGTCCCGACTCAATGATTATCCTGGCATTTGAAATTTGCGACCACTTAACCGGAACGCCAAGACATGGGTCACTTGATCCCCAGCGGCCCGGACCAATTAGTATGTAGTTTTTCTTTTCGCTGACAAACTGATCATTTATTTTTTCGATCTTTGAGGCAATCAACATGGAGTCCGAAGCTTTAAAAGTATCAGGTTTCACATAAACTATTTCAGACATATTCCGAATAATTCCATTGCCCAATGCCGAATTGCTTATAACAATCGTATCTTCTTTATTTATGTCTTTTAACTCGAAATCAACCGATTGATCATTATCTACTATTGGCCTGATTTGAAGGAAGCTGAACACTTTTGGCGAGCCTGCGGGTAAATCAAGATTGACTGCAAACTCAATTTCTATGGGATTGTTCATTTCCTTTTGTCCGGTTTCAAGTAAATCGCGCAAAATTTCAGCTAAAGGAAAGGTGTTATGATTTAAAATATTGGAAAAAGTCACAATTTTTTTTCCGTTTTCATGGAATCCATCTCTGATAATATTGTTTTGCAAATCATAAGTGGATGCAACATGCTTAAAAGATGGAATTTTTTCAGCATCCCTCATGGGGATTTTCTTGATGTTGATGCCGTCGTCTGTAGATGGTCTGAAACTTTCTTCAGCAAGTTCAAGGGCGTAAAAGTACTTCTGCGAATCGCGTAATGCAAGCTCTGGAGATGATAATTGAAGCACTTTTTTCGGGTACTTGGGCGAAAATCTAAGCGACATTCCTCCGTCAACAATATACTTACCTAGTCCGTATGCAATATTTGCAATTCCATCAGTGTTTTTTTCAAGTTCAATGGGATAAAAGTTAACTGATCTGGCCACTCCCGAAATGGTAGGCATAAAATAATCTCCATGAGTTGTACCACATATTTCCTGAATGATAATTCCCATTTTTTCCTCATCAATGACATTGGAGGTTGCCGCCATGTATGCTCTGGAACTTTTAAAAAATACTGAGGCATACACACTTTTGATGCAATCTGTTAGAATTTTTACCATTAGCTGCGGATTGTGTTGCAGGTTGGGGATCATATACGTTGAATATATGCCTGCAAATGGCTGATAATGAGAATCTTCAAGTTTACTGGAAGACCTTACTGCAATAGGGTTTTTAACAATTGAAATTAGTTTGTACAGGTCTTGATGCACTCTTCCCGGAAGTTTACATGAAACAAATGCTTCGAGTATTTCCTGATCGGTTTTGGCTGTTGCAACAACCTTATAAAGGTCGTACATTTCCATAAACTCGTCAAAAATTTCGGTGCTGAGTACAACGGTACGTGGAATGGTTATGATGACATTTTCATATTTATTGAGCAGATTATACTTTTTGATGATGGAGTCAATAAACGCCAATCCGCGAGCCTTTCCCCCCAATGACCCGTCGCCGATCCTTGAAAAGAGCAGATATTCATCGAATGTGTTTCGATCATATTTTGCAATTACACCGCGACCTTTATTTAAACGGTAGTCGGAAATTACGTCAAAAATAAAATTTCTGACCTCATCCAGACTGTTGAAATTGTCAATGGTAAGGTATTTGAATTTGCTGGCAATCTGGAATAATGCACGGGCGTTCATCCACTTTGAGAAGTCATTTCTCCGAATGTGCATTTCAAGAGATTCATCAGGAATTTTAAGAATTTTTTCCTGCAATGATTTTAGGTTTGTAGCCCTGTTTATTTCATTGTTGTGAGGGGGCATCCTGAAAATAAAATCACCAAAAGCCATATGCTGGATCACGAAATTGCGCAATTCTACAGACAAGGTTTTTGAGTATTTATGTATAAAGGCAATCTCAAGTTTTTCGGCTGTTGCCTTGTGCTCAATATCCGATGATTGCAAAATAAAAGGCATGTGTTCTATTTCTGAACGTATTTTATTTACAAGCTTTATTCCGGCTTCCATGTCTTTTTTGCCCTCTCGCTTATAACTGACATCAGAAATAACACCCAGAATATTGTTTTTATACCTTTCATAAATACTGATGGCTTCTTCAAAGTTGGTAGCCAAAAGAATTTTCGGACGACCTCTCATCCTCAGCATTTTTTGATGCTCGTTTACGCCTTCGGCCATTGACCTCTTTGACTGCTGAAAGATGATTTTATAGAGATTCGGGAGATAAGATGAATAATACCTGATGGAGTCTTCCACAAGGAGTATAGCCTGAACGCCTATTTCGTCAATATCCTTGGCCGAATTTTTCCGGTCTTCGATCAGTTTGATAATTGCAAGCAGGATGTCAGCATTTCCCAACCAACAAAAAACATAGTCGATGGCACTGAGGTCGACATTCTGAATTTTTAGACTTACTTCCCTTGAAAATGGTGTCAATACCACGATGGGAATCCTGTCGTACTTGGCTTTGATCCTGTTGGCAAGCAAAAAGGGGTCGTCGTCATTGATGCTGAGCATGGTAATCACCAGATCAATATTGTCGCGGTCAAGACGTTCGAAAGCCTGCTTGGCATTGTTTGCCTGCATGAACACCGGAGGGTATCGAAGGTTGAGTGAAACGTATTCATCAAAAATCTGCTCGTCAATCCTACCATCTTCATCAAGCATAAATGCATCATAACTACTGCAGATAATCAATACCTTGTAAATTCTTTTCTGCATGAGCAGGTCGAAAGAGGTATCATGGAATTCAAATCTGTTAATATCTGCAAGAAAATTCTTTTTCAACATATTATATCAATTCTCGTTTGTTGTTTTCGGGTTTGTGCGGGTCAAAAATCACCAGCGACAATTTGTTTTTATCATACGCAGCAGAAAACATATGGGTTCTGCCAATAATTTCTTTCCATTCGCCTGTAATGGATGAACTTTCATGAATATGGCCGTGCATTGTAATCAGAGGCTGCTTTTCCTCGATAAATCTTTTTATGGCAATACTTCCAACATGGACATCAAGCGGAACATGTTCAACCATCATCCCGTCAAGGGCAGCCCGGTCAAGTTTTGTCTGATATGGGGGCGAGTGAAAAAGAAAAATGCTTTTTTCGGGAACCATTTCCTGTGTGAGCTTCAATAAATGATCCTGAATGGTTATATATTCAATATCCTCGCCAGGTTTAACCGAGTGAACTCCTTCGGCCGGAGCGTAACATCCGGGATCAACATATCTCGAAACATCATAGCGTTCCCAGTCTTTTAAACGGAACGGAGTAGGAGGTATGAACGAATATCCGTAAACGGCAAAATCTTTAAATATGGCTTTCTTGTTATGAATGTAAGTGTAAAGTTCCAAATTTTCATTGCTTTTAAGAGTTTCTTCATGGATGCGGGGATCATCATTGCCCATTATAATAAATATCGATGGATATTCATTTTTCAGGGTTTTCTTAATTTTTTCCAGGCCTGGAAAAAGAAAGTCGCAAAGAAAATCATCATAATCAGATGAAATTCCGGGCAATAAGTCGCCCCCGAAAAAGACAGCATCCGGTTTTTGCTGTACAATTTCGTTGAACAGCTTTTCGTACAAATGAACCCGTCCGTGTAAATCAGTTACAAAAAAGCACTTTGCCATATTGTTTTACTTGGTTTTTAATAGTTGTGCCGAATTTTCAGAACTGCTGATCATCGTAGCATAACTCGATTTTTTCTTCAGTTCTTTATCATTTATATAATGTACGTCAAGTAATCCTTCACAGTGTTCAATTCCGGTTTTTTGCCTGTTCATTTCAGCAAGGCACATACTCCATCCGCTTAGCCAGCCAATTAGCTCACTGCAGGGTTTTTCGCCGGTAATGTGAACAATCAGGTCAATATCACTGTGTGGAGTTGAGGTGGCGTTCTTTACCGATCCGATGATATACATGGCTTTTACCGAAAATTTTTCAAAATCGGTTTTGGCGGCAATCAATTGTATCATTTCCTTCCTCCATTTCCAATGCTCTTTTTCAGTTTTCCCCTTGTGATTGTTCAGAATATCTTTTATTTTTCTATGAAAAAGATGATTTCCAATACGCTGCGCCAGTGCCGAAAGCAAGTTGTTTTCTTCTGATAAAAAGGCGTATTTGTGATCAGAATAAAAAATTTCAATGAGCCCAACACTTTTCTGATCCGAAATTATTTCCTGCTTCAGAAAGTGCGAACTCTCAACAAATCCCGGCGAACAGGCAATCTGTTCCTCTGTTGTGATCCGCACCGAGCATATTGCCGGGTACTGCCATCCTTTTGGAATTTCGGACGACAGTTTCTTAAAAACAATCTGCAAGTCTTCGCTAAAATTTCCAAGGATATTGTCAGCGGTATACAAACACCTCAATTCTTTTTCCCGTTCACGCAGATTCGTTATTTCCTCAAACTGGTTCATTTGCCCTCCCAGGTTATTACAGAAAGTCTTTTCTTTCCATCCATTACGATGGTCAGGGGCTTATCAAACTGAACATGCCTGAAAAATTTTGTCTGGTTGATAATTCGCTGTTTTTTCAAAACATCAAAATTGATCCGGTCAAATTCCGAAGCATGTTGTATGGAGAAATAACCAACATTCATTGATGTGACATTGTGGAAAAAATGGGAACCAAGGGATGCGTCCAACGGGAAATTTTCAAGACTCATTTCCACTATAACTTTTGCGTTTGAAATTTGCGGCCAAACGACAGGAATACCTATGAATTTGTCGCGGGTTCCCCATCTTCCTGGACCAATAAGAAGATATTTTTGTCCGGCATCAAGCATTTTCCTGTTAAGCTGTTCAATTTCACGCGCCATCTCTTCGGTTTTCAAATTATCAAATTCAGCAATATCTGCAAAAATAACATCCCTGATGGAGTCGATTTTCCCGTTGCCCATACTTTTTTCGGTGAATAGGACTACCTTTTCCTGATCGATTTTTTCAAGATCTACGGTGTAATCATCTTCGTTTCCCACCAGGGGTTTTATTTGCAGCAGATAAAACGACGGCAGGTTCTTTTTATCTCTTGACAGGTCTATTGCAAACTCAATTTCCACAGGCGATCCGAGGGCTTCCTTTACGATGTCCAGAATGGCAGTTATGGTTTGTGCCATTGGAATGTAGTCGTATTTTAAAATATTGGCAAAATTGACAACACGGGGTCCGTATGAATCAATACCCGGAATAATCCTGTCTCCATCCGAATCATAAACTGATGCGCAGTGCTTGAGATTGCCATGTTTTTCTGCTTCAGAAATGTCCAGTTTCACCAACCCGGCTTCCTCGCCATCCAACAAATTAAAATTCATTTTGTTGAGATCCACTGCATAAAAATACACCTGTGAACTTTTGTAAAGGTCCTTGGCTGTGTTTATATCTGTTTGCGGATATGCGGGGGAAAAACGGTAAGTCTTGTCGCCTTCAACCACATACATTCCCAATCCGACCGCAGCCACAGCAAAACCTTCTTCGGGTTTCATATGGGCCACAGGATAGTAATTGTGCGATTGAGCAGTTCCGCTGATATGCGGATAATAAGCATTTTCGTAGGTATTTCCAACCACTTCCTGAATTACGATGGCCATTTTTTCTTCCTCTATTTTATAGCCAATGGCATCAAAATATGTGCGGGCATTGCTTGAAAAAATTGAAGCATAGACAAGTTTTATTGCATCCATGGTTTGTTTGAGACGCACCTCTATATCGGGATGGTTGTTTGGAAGAAGGTATGTTTCAAAAATTCCTGAAAAGGGCTGCATGAGTGAATCTTCAAACAAACTTGATGATCTTATGGCGATTGGTCTGGTTATAAGTTTCAGAAATGTTTTGAGCTTTTTCATCAGGTTGTAGCTCAACTCCCCTTGGATAAACACTTCCTTGATGTTGTTGTAATCGCGGTCAATATACAGCTTTGTGGTAAGATCATTTTTCTCCAGGAAAATATCAAATTCATCTGTTCCGATTATGGCCGTGCGTGGTGTTCTGATATTGATGAGCGGCAGCAATTCAGAAAAATTAAAATTGTAAATCAGGGTGTTGACAAATGCCAGTCCGCGGCCCTTTCCTCCCAATGCCCCCGATGACAAACTCACAATATTACTTTCCTCCAGAATGGCCGATTCCTCGAACTGTACAATTCTTCCCTTGTCCTGTTCGTTTCTGAATTGTTTGATGGTTTTGATCAAAAATTCCCTTACTTCTTTAAGGTCCTTAAAATCGGTAGTGCGAAGCGGATTGATAATTTTAGCTGCATTGATTTCTCCCCTAGCCATCAACCAAAGTGAAAAATGGTTTTTCATGCCATGGTACATCAGTGAATCATCGGGGATGGTGCTCAGATAATTCTCGAACTCCCGCATGGATTTGGCTACGGCAATCTGGCGACCCGACTGGTTTCTGTAAACAAAGTGCCCAAAGCCAAGATAATAATCAATAAATGTTTTGATATCCTGGTTCAGACTTTCAGAATTTTTATTGATGAAATTGGATTTCAGCTCATAGGCTTTTTTAGAGTTTTCGGGTTCGGAAGATTGTATAAGCGAAGCAACGTTGGGAATCTCCTTTTTTATATGCTCGATAAAATCAAAACCTGCAGTTTTGCTGAGCTTTCCATCTCTGGGAAATTCCACATCCGAAATGATGCAGAGCAGATATTCCTTATATTTTTCATATATTTTCATTGCTTCTTCATAGGTCGAAGCAAGAAGTGTTTTTGGGCGGGCACGCAATTTTAGTACTTTGTAAAGCTCATCGGTATTGACATCTTCAATAAGCCGGGTGGTTTGTCCCATTACAATCTGGTAAAGCATGGGAAGGTAGCGCGAATAATAAATTGGCGAATCTTCAACGAGTAAAATCATCCTAACCATTCCAACTTTGGTGTCGTTGTCAATGTTTACCCGGTCTTCAAGGTGTTTAATCATTGCAAAAAACACTTTCGAATCACCGTTCCAGATAAAAACTTTATCAACAGACAATAATTTTTCGGCCTGATTTTCAAAAAATGATACATCACCATTATTGTTCAGCAAAAGATAAACGGGAATATATTTATAAGACTTTTTAATATCAGTTGAAATTTTCAGGGGAGTTTTTTTATCTACGCCTACCATGATAATGATCATGTCGAAATGCCTCTTTTTCAGTTCTTTATTCACTTCTTCAAGGCTCGAAACCCCTGTAATTCTGGGCATCGAAGTGAGGTTTAGCTGATGATATTCACCAAGAATATGCTCAGAGAATCGGCCTTCTTTTTCAATTGAATAGGCGTCGTAAAGGTTTGCAACCAATAGAATTTCTTTAACTTTAAAAGGCATCAGGTCGTGAAAGATATCCCTTTCGGCATTATACCGGTTAATGAATTTCTGCAGCAGGTGTCTGCTGGTTATTTTTTCATCTTCGGGTTTAATTTTAAAGTTTTCATCCTCTTCAATTTTCCCTGACTTAAGAATGACTTTGCCGGTAATACTGCTGATGTAACCCGAAATCATTGAAGCAAGGTTGTTGATCAGGTCGCGTTCTTCTTTCAGAAACGGCCCTTCATCCATCAATGGAAATTCTTTGGTATAATAAACTTCAATTATTCCTTCTTTTTCATCAATGGTTTTGAATGCCTGTTTCTGGTAATAAACTGTTTCCTTAAAACCAGGTGAAATGTAGCGGGTTTCGTTAAAGCTAATCCTTACTACTGTAAATTCAGGGTATTGCCAGGCATCAGGCATAATCATGGCAATTTGTTGCAGGGTTTCCTCAACAGGTTTACCGGCTTTAAGAATTTCGGTGGTTTTGTTTATACAGGCAAGTTCCTTGAGTCTTTCAGCAATAAGCCTGTTTAGTTCATTGCTTTTATCTTGTTTGTTCGTCATTTGTCGGGTCATTAATCAGGATAAATTTACCGAAAAAACCTGAACACAAATAAAAACATGTTTTAAAGATTACATTTTTTTGCATTCGGACAACCATTGCAGGATTTCTGCTCGGTTTCACAGGTTTGTTTTTCTTCGGCCGGCATGGTTCTTCTGATTACTGCAAAAGATAACAAGGCAAGTAATAGCACAATCAGGATTAGTACTTCTGTTTTTCTGAAATTATTTTTCATTATTTGGTATTTCTGCTATAATATAAAGTTTGTCTGAGCGGCGTAAAAGAGTGTCAACTGAAATAGAGAATTTTTTGCCTTTTTCGGCAGAAGCAACTTTTTTATCATCAACACGTATTTCGTTGATTGTTAATTCAACCACTCCGGTTGTTGGTCCGTTTATACTTATCCGATCGCCCATATTTACCGAACCGGTTTCAACGAGAAATTCGGCAACTTTTAAGTTACTGAAATAATTGGTGCATTTTGCAGCATAGATCTTTCTGGTTGTTGCCACCGATCCGTATTTACTGCTCCATTCACCCATTTTTTGTCCCAGATAATATCCGTCCCAAAAGCCTCTGTTAAAGACTTTTGAGAGTTGCTGATCCCATTCAGCAATTTTTTCATCGGAATAACTCCCGTCCTCAACCGACCTGATGGCCTCATCATAACATCGGGTAACTGTTTTTACGTACTCGGCCGATCGTGCACGTCCTTCTATTTTAAGGACTTCAACTCCGGCATCTAGTATTTTGTTTATGAAATGTATGGTTTTAAGATCTTTGGGCGACATGATGTATTCATGGTCAATTTCAAGCTCGTTTCCCGATTCCTTTTCGGTGACAATGTAACTCTTGCGGCAGGTTTGTAGGCATTTTCCGCGGTTTGCAGAGTGATCTTTTTCATGCAAACTGAGGTAACATTTTCCTGAAACGGCCATACACAGGGCTCCATGCACGAACATTTCAATTTTTACCGGTTTCCCCATTGGTCCGCAAATATTTTCCTCCCTTATTTTCAGAGAGATATTTCTGATCTGATCAAGATTCAGTTCCCGGGCCATCACCATCACATCGCAAAAACGACTGAAAAACCTCACGGCTTCAATATTGCTGATATTCAACTGGGTTGAAGCATGAACTTCAACTCCTTTTTCAAATGCATAATTCAAAACCGAAATATCTGAAGCAATAATAGCCGTAACATTGTTTGTTTTTGCTGCATCCACCACCATTTTCATTGATTCCATATCCTTGTCGTAAATCACCGTATTAACGGTTAAATAGGTTTTGACATTGTTTTCAGTGCATATCCCCACAATGTTTTTCAGGTCTTCGGTAGTGAAATTGTTGGTAGATTTTGATCTCATGTTTAAATGACCAATTCCGAAATAAACCGCATCCGCTCCGCCCTGTATGGCTGCCATCAGGGTTTCGTAGGAGCCGACCGGACTCATTAATTCGATGTTTTTTCGGGTCATTTAAAAAATTTATACAAAGATACGGAGTTATTAGGGAAAAGAAAAAATAAAAAGGCACGTTGTGAAAACATGCCTCTTCATATAAAAACGGATGGTAGTATTTCCTATAAATATACAAAAAACAGAATGCCGAGTCAATAGCAATCGACCCGTTTTATACATATGACGGGTTTCATTATACCAAAAAGCACAGGGTCGCAGATCTTAATAAAATCGGTGTATTGAAAGCATTTACAGAATTCGGTAATCCTGCCAATGTCATATAAAAGAAAGCAGTTTTGATATAAATTGAACAACTTATATGGGTATTATTTCATATTATTATTGTGTGAATGCTAAATGGCATTCTTTTGATCTTTTATAGTAAAGCTTTTATGGTTGTTGATTCGAACAAGGTTTTTCTGAAATTTTTTGATGACAGGTACCGGATTATACATCATTTGTTATTCTGGCTGCTCCTGACAGTGGATTATTTTTTCTGGATTCCGGACTCCCGGCATCCCGGAGATGAAATGATGCATTTTGTTTATTTCGGGATTGAAATGGCGGTTATCTATATCAACCTGTACGTCTTTGTCCCGTTTTTACTCCTGAAAAACCGGCTGTGGCAATTCTTTACCTTTACAGTAGTTTCTATTTTATTCACTGAATTTGTTGAAGAATGGATTGAATACACCCGCTCGGGCCACACCTACCTTAATATAATTGAAAAAAGCAAGGGCATCACTATATTTATCTGGAACATCCAGGATCAGATGTTGTTTGTTTATGCGGCAATCGGATTTAAACTTTTCAAAATCTGGATTAAAAACCAACGCGTTATCCGATACCTGGAAAACGAAAACCTGAAAACCGAACTGGATTATCTCAAAAGCCAGATAAATCCGCACTTTTTGTTTAACACCTTGAATAATATATATGTACAGACTAAGTTAGACAGTAAACGAGCTTCACAAACCATACTAAAACTTTCTGAATTGCTCAGATATCAGTTGTATGAATGTACCAAGGAAACTGTACTGCTTTCAAAGGAAATAGACTATCTGAAAAACTATCTTGAACTTGACCGGATTCGGAAAAGCAGTTCAAATGTTGCCTTTAATGTTACCGGCGAAGCCAATGGAATTACCATTTATCCCTTTCTGTTCCTGCCATTTTTTGAAAATGCCATTAAGCACGGCATCGACAGCAAAAACGAATCAAATATCACAGTAAATTTCTTAATTGAACAGAAAAGAATTACTTTTACTATTGAAAACACAAAACAGGAAATCAACAACCAGGGAAACCCCGGCGGATTGGGACTAACAAACACAAAAAGACGTCTGCAGTTGCTATACCCGGGCAAATACAATCTGGCCATTGAAGATAAAGGAAGCCTGTTCTTTGTGAAACTGATACTTGATTTGAACTAATAACTTACTTAAATGAAGTGTATTATTGTTGACGATGAACCTCTGGCCCGTGAAGGAATGAGACTCAATGTTGAAGAAGTTGAATCCCTCGAATTGATAGGAACTTTTGATAATGCCATGCAGGCCAACGAATTCCTGACAAATAACGAAGTCGATGTAATGTTTTTGGATATCCAGATGCCTGGAATGACCGGTTTGGATTTTATCAAAACACTTAAAAATAGTCCGATCATCATTATAACTACAGCCTATCCCCAATTTGCCCTCGAAAGTTTTGATCTGGATGTGATTGATTACCTGGTAAAACCAATCAGGATTGAAAGGTTTATTAAAGCAGTAAACAAAGCCAAGGAATACCATGATTTAAAATCTGGCCTGAAATCACATATCGAAAGTTTTGAAGAAAATTATATTTTCGTGAAATCTGACCGCAAGTATGTGAAAATTTTCTTCAGTGAAATCAACTATATCGAAGGATTAAAGGATTATGTCATCATTCATACCGACAAAATCAAGATCATGACTGCCATGAACCTGAAAACCATCCATAATAAATTACCCGAAGAAATTTTTGCCCGTGTGAACAAATCCTTTATAATCAATATCAACCACATCAAGGAAATCGACAGCGATTACGTGGTGATCAAAGATAATGAGGTTCCCATCGGACGAATATACAAGGATGAGTTTATTGAAAAATATGTGAATAAGCGGTTGATTAAGAGATAGAAAATATCTTTTTGGTCAAATCCTGAATCTTCTTTTCATCAATTTCCATCATACACTTAAAATGCTTTTTCGGGCATTTACGGAATCCTATTTTTGTGCAGGGACGGCATTTTAAATCCCTGACTTCCATTATTTGTGATTCGGATCCTGCCAAATAAGGATACATGCCAAATTCCGGTATGGTGTTCCCCCAGAGTGAAATGATGTTTTTCTTAAATGCTGCTGCAATGTGCATCAGTCCGGTATCATTGGTAATTACCATTTTTGACTGCTTTACGACCGAAGCCGATTGGTTGATGTTTAAACTGCCACACATATTTATAACATCCGGCAGCTTTGCTTTGATCAGTAAAGCATTTTCAACATCCTCTTTTCCGCCAAGTAAAACCACCGGTTTACTTATTCCCGAAATCACAGAAATGATTTTTTCGGGGGGCATCTGCTTGGTGTACCACTGTCCGCCTATCGCAAAAGCAATATATTCAGATGTTTCTGCCGGTAAAATTGACTTCATTTCCACCTCGTCTTTTTGGGGAATAAAAAAATCAAGTCCTTTCATGTCATTGACAATATCAAACACTTTTACTGTGTCAAGATATCGGTCAACAATATGTACATCAGGCAGTTTGTTGATTTTGAAATTAACTATCAGCCATTTTTTGTAATTGAGCTTGTCGACTGTGAAGGCGGGCAGACTGAGTTTTCGTTTGACTTTTGAGGTGCGCAGATTGTTATGAAGATCAATGATATGATCGTAAAACTCATCTTTTAATTCTTTGATTTTTTCTGAAAGATTATCATCCAGGTAATGAACTTTATCAATATATGGATTCGATTCCACTATGCTTTCATACTGCCTTTTGGTAAAAAAGTGGATTTCGGCCTCTTCGACCTGCTGTTTCAGACACCTGATAACGGGTGTTGTAAGCACGATGTCGCCGATTGAACTGAAACGTATGATTAAAAATTTTACCACTTTAAAATATTTTCAGGTGAATTTCTTCTTGGTTGCTTTGCAGCCAGAATTCGTCATTTGAGAGGCGGAGAATTTTAAATTTGGTCATGTAATCATTGTAATGAAACCTTATATGCGATCTGCCATCAAATTCCCAGGTGCCTTTCTCGGTCGACAAACTGTCGAGATAAACAATGGTTTTAGTGTATTCACCGTTATTATTCAGGTCTAATATCCATCCCTCATACATGGAGGTGTAAAGCTGCCCGGTTTCAAGATCCATAATGTACTCGTATGACCATTGTTTGCATGCCCGGCTTTCTTTGGAGCGCAAACTGAGATATGGCCCATCCTCGAATTCGTTGCAGTTAATCAGAATCAGGGGCAGGAGTATCAAAATTAAAAAACCCGGTTTAAGAATCTTCATTGTTTATTCTTTTGCAGCAAAATGAAGAACGAAAAGATCTTCCTTATGTTTCAACCTCATTTCATTGTTTGTTAATCTTAAAACCAAATAATTTTCTCCGCCCATCATAAAATCCACCTCGTTGGTCAGTTGCCATCCGGTGCGGGTATTATCACCATCTGCCTCAATAAGCATCGAACCGTCGTCGTCAATAGTGTAAATCGAACTTGATGGTACTTCGGTGCCGTCATCGTACACTGTTTTTTCGAGGATCCAGGACTGGCATAGGCGTTTTTCGGGCGAGCGCAGACTGATTTTCGGACCTTCTTCGTATTTCTGGCATGCAGAAATTATCAGAATGATTCCTATAATCAACAGTGAAGTTTTCATAATAGTAAGTTTGTTTTTACAAAGGTACATTCTAGTTTATTAAGTTGCAATAGGGTAGGTTTGGTATAATGGCATGGTGGTTTAATGGTAGAAAGGTGACGGCCTGAAAGGCCAGGTTAATTCAGCCCGGGGCAGCGCCCCGGGGAATTGAAAGTCGAGGATACATCCGCCGGCCAAAAATACATTAGAAATCAAAAGGGGCTTCCGGCGGAAATGGATGAAAGAATTGAAAATGTTAAAGTTCATTAAAATTTAAGCATGAAATGATTGCAAATAAAAAAAGGTGCCCCAGCACCTTTTTTATTTCGTTTTTTAAAAATTATTCCTGATGCTTGGAACATCCCGGTTCCTGCTGAGCGCCACCTTTGCAACCATCAGGTACGCCTTTCTTTCCATGCATGCCTTTGCCTCTCATTCCTCTTCCTTCTCCTTGATGTTTAAGGTCAAACTTAATTCTTTGCTCGTCGGTTAATAGTTTTCTGATTTCCTGTTTGTGTGCTGCTTCCTTTTTCATGATCTGTACTTTGAAGGCACCTATTTCATCAATGGTGGTATTGATGGCTGTCATATCAGCTTTTTCAGCAGTCATCAGCGTGTTCAAATGTGCTTTTTTCTCTTTAAGCTGATTTTTAATTGGAAGTAGTTCTTTTTGAAGTGAAAGATGCAGTGCTTCAATTTTTGTCTGCTGGTCTGCAGTCAATTCCAGTCCGGCCATTTTTCCCTTTTCATGTCCGGGACAGGGTTTATCGGTTTCCTGTGCGATCGATGCTACGTTCATCATCACAAATACCATTAAGGCAATTATTGTCATCAGATTCTTTTTCATGTCTTTTTTCTTTTTAGTGAATTTCTTTTGATGGTTAGATGGATGATTTTTGGAATGGTTTAATGCACCATCTATTTTTTTCACAACAAAAAAATATTTCTGACATTCTCCCCTCCCCGGAGGGGCCGGGGGTGGGTATCTCCCCTCCCGGGGGGGTGATCCGGGGGATGGAAACCCACCCCTAACCCCTCCAAAGGAGGGGAACCACACTCTTAACCCCTCCAAAGGAGGGGAATAAAAAAGGTGTCATTTAACTTGTTAAATGACACCTTTTCAAAGAAATTAAAAGTTAATTACTTAGAAAGAACAACTTTCTTGGTAACAACATCGCCTTCACTTTCAATTTGCACAAAATAAACCCCATTCTCAAACCCCGACAAATCCAAAACGGTTTGCTCACCTGCATTTTTCTCCTGCATGACCTGCCTGCCTAACAGGTTGAACACTTTAATGGTGGCATTTTCGATTCCCGTGATGTTGAACTGGCCGGTGGTGGGGTTGGGACAAATACTTACTATAACTTCTGTGTCTACAGAAATGTCAGTCCACACACAATCATCAATTTCACTGGTAAGAAGTTCAATTAATGGAGTGCAGTTTAATGGGTACCAGATATCTTCAGCAGAAGAATGGTAAATAGATTCCTTCGGGTAATTATGCGGAGATCCTGATGAATCTGCTCCAAACATTATGGTATCACCTGTTATGGATCCGTTGGTAAAATAATAAATTAATCCTGCATAATAGGTATATCCGTCTCCAAAACATAAATCCGAACCTGTTATATCATCAAAAATAAAAGTGTACCAGCTTCCCTCAGGGTCAATACCTAAATCATATTCTGTTCCTGTACTTGAAAATACTTCACCATTTCCACCAACCTGATAAACTGTTGGGATGAATGTTACGGGATGAGAATCACCATTTGTAATTTTAATAAAAGCTCTTAGACCATATATTTTATCATTATGGTTAAAAAAAAAGGGAACTCCAATGAAATCACCAGGTTCTGCCCCCGGGATATTAGTAGAACCAACAAAGTAATCATTCACTAACCATCTTGAAAAGGTGTTACCAGAGGTACTAAAAGTTGTTGAAAAATGGTTATTTTCAGTATCACTTTCAATTAAATCTGAAATTACAGAAATATTTAAAGTATATGTAATGTCATCATATCCTGTTAGATAACCATCAAAAGATTCGGGTAAAAACAAATACTCAGAAGACCCAGGAGTAATAGCTCCGATATTAATTGTTTCATCATAAATTGAAGTTCCCTCAACAGTGATTTCTACACTTAATGTAACATTTTCAGCAACCTCCTCACTGTTGTTCTTAACTCTAGCACCTATAATTAAATCACTTAACTGATCAATGGGTTGATTAGATAAAAAGCCACTGTCAGGTAAAAAATCAATTAAAGGTCGGACTAAAACTAGGTCGCTTACCTCTTTACTTCCGTTCTGAGTACCTATTTCCATATTTACTTTAGATAAAGAAAATGAATTATTTTTAGCGCATTCACTTTTTGATGATTTCATGTTTTGTCCATAAGTAAAATGACAAAAAACTAATAATATAAAAATTATTTTTTTCATGTTTAAAATATTATTGACTGACAATTTTTCATTTACTAAAGAGAATTTAGGATTAAAATCTCTAGTAAATACTATTCTCTCCTAATAAAAAAAAGCTGTCATTAACCAAGGTTAATTGACAGCTTTTCAAAGAAATTAAAAGTCAATTATTTAGAAAGAACAACTTTCTTAATAACAACTTTGCTATTGTTTTCAATTTTAACGGTGTAAGTTCCGTTGTCAAATCTTGAAAGGTCAATAGTTGTAAGATCGTTTGCGTTGTTTACCTGAGCAACAACTTCGCCTAATACGTTGTAAACAGTGATTTTTGATTTAGCAACATTGGTAAAGTTGATAACACCTTCTGTTGGGTTGGGGTAAACGTTGATGTTTGAATTTGCTGCAGTTACTTCAGGAGCAGAAACGATATCGGCTGTGAACAGTTCGATCATCGGAGCGCTTTCGAAGTAGTACCATGAATCAGCACCTTGTCTTAAAACTGATTCGTATTGGTAATTGTGGGGAGCACCAATAGCATCTGTACCAAATAAAAGGGTGTCAGTGCCAAAGTAGCATTCAAAACCAACATAATAAGTAAAACCAGCTTCAACAACCAAATCTGTACCGGTTGCATCAGGGTAAGCAATGTTAATCCAATTTCCAAGATCTGATTCCAGAATGTCAATTTCATCACCAATGATAAACTCGATTCTTTCGGTTTCGGTAATCTGATATACTTTAGGAACGATGGTGGTACCAGGATTGGTTCTGTCGTCGATAAATACTCTGCATCCGTATAATGTATCAGCATTCGGAACGTAGAATTTAACACCACAATAGTCGCCATCAGCAGCATCAACAAAATTCCATGCGCTAACACCGCCTGTGTATTCTTTCCATCTTGCAAAAGTACCTTCAGTAACTATAAAGTCTGTTGCATATTCATTGTTGGTCATATCAGGCTCAACAGCATCAGAAGCAACACTAATTGTAACATCATAAGTCTGTCCGAAATCAGGAAGATATTCAGCAAAACCTGTTGCAATACCGATTGAATCTTCCATACCGGCTGAAAGAATTACAGTGTCTTTAGTCTGAAGATATAATGAACTACCTTCGTTTAAAACTTCAGCAGATAACACAAGGTTAGTAGCATCGTTGATACCATTGTTCCATACATGAGCACCAAAGAAAATACCAACAAGTTGTTCGTATGGCTGAGCAGCTAAATAACCACCACCATAGTTGAACCAGAAATGTGGTCTGGTAATTACGAGTTCGTCTTCGTAAGCTTCGTAAACTTTAATGTTGTCAATTTGTACCCTCGCGGCATCGTTTGCAACATAATGAAGAGCAAACTGTACATCCATTCCTGCATAAGCAGTCAGGTCGAGTTGTGAAGTGTAGTAAGTATAGGTTTCCCATGGCCAGGGGATGGTTGGAGTTTCAACAACTAATTGGTCATCTTCATTCCAAAGCATTGTCCAGGTTGAACCGCCATCGGTTGAAATTTCAATTGTGAAGTCACCGTTTTCATTAGGAGAAACCATCCAGTCGTAATACATTGACCAGTCAAAAGAAAACATGTAAATACCTGTTGAAGGGATACTGATGGCTGGAGTAATCAGCCATTCGTCCTGATTGAAGTCATACTGAACACGTGCCTGACCTGTTCCGTTTCCACCGTTTTCAGTGTCGGTTGAATATGCCCAATGTTGTGCTGAGCTTACGCCGTCAATCTGGGTCCATCCTGTTGGGGGCCATGTGGTTTCCCAACCTTCGAAATCTTCTTCAAAAATGGTTGCTTTGGCGTTGGCCATAGGTTTAAATTCCTTTTTTGAAGGAGAACCAATGTTGTCTTTTTTTGAATTGATTTTTGCATCATTGATTCCTGTAAATGTTTGTCCGAAAACAAACACTGCAGAAATAAGCAATGCAGTCAAAAGAGTAATTTTTCTCATACGCTTAAATTTTTAGTTTCACATTAATAAGATTCAAATATATATTTTTTTTTAAAATAAAGCTGCATTTCTGCAGCTTTATCTCAAAAATAATTATTTGCTAACCACCAGTTTATGAGTTGTAACGCCTTCTCCTGTAAGAAGTTGTACGTTATAGATGCCTGATGATAATTCAGTTGTATTGATTTCGGTATATCTGCTTCCGGCTGGTAAATTGCCAAGGAAGTCGCTGAATACCAATTTTCCTGTAAAGTCAAATACGTTAACGGTTACTTTTGATTCGCGGTTGAGGTCAAATGAAACACGTGTTAAATCGCTTGCAGGATTCGGGTAGATGTTCATGTCGCTTGCAACTGCAGTTTCATTTACATTATTCCATCCGGCCATGTGAAGCTCAAACATGGGAACTCTTTCGATGTAACCCCAACCGTCTGCCTGAAGCAGGTAAGATGTTAAATTGAAAGGATGGAATGATGAATTGTCAGCACCAAAAATGATATCACCGGCGCCCCAGTAGCATGATAAACCAACAATGTAATCTGTTGCAACTGCGGGGTCAACAACGAGGTCTTCACCTGTATTATCCACGAAATCAAGGGTAACCCAGCCATTTTCGATATCAGCTAAGGTAATGGTATATTCATCTGATTCGCAAAGCAATGCAGGATCAGCATCATTGGTGTACAGTTGAGCAAAAACAGTGGTACCTTCAGTAGTACTTGGATGAACATAAAATGAAAGTGCCTGAACTGCATCAAGTTGAGAAACAACAAAGCTGTAGCCTACAAAATCACCATCAGCTGAACCTGTATAGTTTGATGGCATGGCAGTTGAATTGTAATAGAACCATCGCGCATATGTATATTCAGTAATTGAGAAATACAGGGTATCAAGATTGTTATCCGGAGTTTCTTCAACTTCATCAGATGTGATGTTAAAAATAGCAGCATAATCAGCAACTACTTCATCGGGAATAAAGGCAGCTTCGATTCCGAATGAATCCGAAGTTTCAGTAACCATAGTGGGAAGAACTGCACTAACCTCGTCAAAAATGGTGCTGGTTCCATCGGTGATGGCAACATTCAGCAGAACGTTTGTTTGGTCGGCAAAACCGAAATTTGAAGCATCGGCTCCAAATGAAACGCCCATTCTTTGTAAAACAGGAGTTGCGGAGTATGGTCCACCGTTGGTATAATAAAATCCGGCATAGATTTTATCAAGGATAATATCATTTTCAGCAAGTTCGAAAAGAGCGATGTCATCGACCTGCCAGTTGTAACCACAGGCACCGGTAAAATGGAATCTGATGAAAACATGCTGCATTCCGCCGGCAACTGATGAAATGTTGATTTCAACAAGTGAAGGGTTGGTGGTTGAGCTGTTTACAAGAATTTCTTCGTTAACCGGAAATTCAACCCAGGTAGCACCGTCATTACTAACTTCAACGGCTGTCTGATCATAATAATCTCTGTAAAACTGTTCAAAAGTAAGTTTCACGTTGTCGTAAGCAGTGAGGTCAATTTCAGGTAATACAAAATAGGCATCATCATCTGCACCGCAATATAAGTCTGAGTCGTACAGCAACCATCCGTTTGCTGCGGTTGTCGAGGCAATGGGATCAGTGGCAAAGGAACCGGTTGGGCCAACGTTTGTCCAGATCCAATCCTGATTTCCGGCAGTTGAGTTATCAATAAGAGTGAACCCTGCAGGCATGGCACCGTCACAATCTTCGTACCAAATGGCGGAAGCATAGTCTGTTACGTCTTTAACCTGGTTAAGCGGAGTGATTTTTACCGCTTCACCTTTTGTCATTTTCTTTGGAGCATTGATCAGGTAATTCTGAGCAAATGTAAATTGCACGAATACTAAAGCAAGAATAATAAGTGTAAATCTTTTCATACGCAATAAATTAAGTAAATACTAAATGGTAAAAATAATATATTTAAAAATAAGACGCAATATTTATTAATTAAGTTGCATTGAAAAAAAAAAGAGGTTCAGATGAACCTCTTTTTTTACAATTATTTTATAAAGACTAGTATACAACAAATCTTGATGCGGCTTTACTGTCACCTCGAGTAAGGCTTATGATGTAAGTTCCTGACCTCAGATCTGAAGCGTCAAAACTGTACAAGTGTTTGCCTGCGTTTTTATTTTCAAGAGTGAACGATTTCATTATCCTTCCGTTAAGGTCATAAACCTTGATATTGACATTTCCTTTGGCAGCAAGCTGGTAAGAAACATTGGCAATATCAGAAACCGGGTTCGGATAAATCTGTACAGATTCTTTTACCACTTTGTTTTCAGCAAAGTTGTTTTCGGGAACTGATACAGGCATTGCATATTTTTCACATCTGAAAATACCACGGCCGTGGGTTCCGATGTAGATAAAGCCTCCGTTGGTTACACCTGACTGTTCGCCAACTTCGTCATACCAACCGTTTGCCCATGTTTGCTGAACGATTTGGAATACAGGAACATTTTCCATTCCGCTTGCATTTTCATCAGACCATTCAACTGATCCTGCAGAGATGTCGTTGGTGGCATAAACACCATATTCTGTTCCAATGAGTACTTTGTTTAAGGTTCCTGCACCGGATTCAAGAATAAAGATACCATCGTAAACCGGCATTTCGGGCAAATTACCCTGTTTAGAAACGAAGTTTCCGGTTGTCGTAGTTGTCGAGGCAGCGTTGCCACAGTACTGCACAAATTCTGAACTTCCAAAGTTACCCAGGGTCACAAGTAGTCGTTCAGGATTATTCGGGTCAACATTCAGTCCGGTAACAGTCCTTCCACCAAATGTTCCAATCAGGTCAATTTCGAGAACGCAATTGCCATCTTCATCATCGGCATCGATGGAATTGAACAATACGTTATTTGGATCATAAATGTAGGTAGTGTCATAACCAAAAGTAGTATCGATTTCCCATATATAGCTGTACAGGTAGTTTATTTCAATATCCCATACGGTATCATCCGGTTCAGCGGCTGTGTCAACAAGGAATCCAACAGTGTCAATCTGAATTCCGATATAAGTTGAATCTTCCAGAGTGGAATCAATTGCTTCAATTTCGGTTTCGTCAATTACATAAACTGTTGTGGTATCGGTTAAAGTAATATTATATGTTCTTGCCTGGGAGAAGTTTTTGCATCTGAAAACACGGCTTCCGCCTGACCAGCTGAAATCTGAGAAGTAAAGAATATCTCCGTCGGTGGTCCATGCCAGATTGGTGATCATATTGAGTTCATATTCAGGATCATCGGTATTGTTAATTGGGTACCATGGAGAATTGCCACTGAAATCTAAAGGTCTGCGGGTCACCCAAACATTATCGCTTAAACCAACTGCCATCATAGCCTGATATTTATCCTGGATAATGATTTCTTCACCCGGATCCAGTGGAGATGTAAGAGTATAATTTAATATCCTTCCGTTAATCACGCTTCTTGCAACAATTCTTTCGCCGGTATGGTAATAAACCATTACACCCAGATAATCTTTATCATTTTCAGGGTCAGTTACAGTATCAAGGTAAACTTCGCTGTAAATGGCATCCAGACTGTCGTAATATGAATGGGCTTCATCATCATTTTCGAGTTCGAACAGAACCACATTGTTTTTAAATGTGATGGAGTCACGGCTGTTGACATCGTTAAAGCTTTCCCATAAATCGATTGGAGTAACAAAAGATGCTGCTCCGGCTTCGCCGATGGGGTATTTTGTTGTGATGTTTGTAGAGTAGAAGTTGAGGCAATCATCATTTTCCAAAGCACCTGATCTTCCAAGGTCGCCATAATAAGTAGTGGCAAAAAGGACATTCGGGTTGAGCACGGAGAAAGCACAGAAACCACCGTCACCGCCTTTTACCTCCAATGAATTTTGAAGGGTATTTCCGCCAAGGTAGAGGAACTGGGTGCCGTTATCCTGGGTTCCGCCCATGGCCATACCAGTTGGACTGCATGCAACTGTATAAAACTGAGTAACATTATATTTTTTGTTCATGACCTGAAAAGAAACAGCTCCATCGGTTGATTTGGAAACGCCACCGTCAGAACCAATATAAACTATCTGGTTACCGTCAGGATTTGAGGCAGTTTTATAATCGGGGTGGAAAACGATGGTATGGTGGTCGGCGTGAACGTAATTTGGATTGAGTTCGCTGAGGTACCACATGGTAATGGGAACCCATCCGTAAGATGAACCGCTTATTGTTCCGATCCACAGACTGTATTGGCCACCAAGGATTACGCGGTCTTTATCATCCGGGAATACGGCAATAGTATTGTCATAAGTACCTTGATTTCCGAGTGGATTAAAGGATTCAAAGCCGCCTATTCCGATAATAGTCCAGTTTAGACCTTTGTCAGTTGATTTATAAATACCAGCAAGAGAACCATCGCTGGCTACAGCCTGAATATAAATATAATTAGGATCTGAAGGGGCTATGGCGATTTCAATTCTTTCAGAAGTCAAACCATCAGGGGTAATAATTGTGTATGAGTCAACATCACCAGTTGGGGAATAATACAGACGTTGTGCAATGTTTACTACAACGCCACCGTCTGAAGCAACTTTAACATCTTTGGCACGGTTGCCTCCATAAGCACCGGTTATACCAGTAACCCATGTTGCACCACCGTCATTTGAAATTTTCAGACCTTTTCTTGTGGCGGCATAAATTCTGTTGGGATTTGTTGGGTGTGCAGCAAGACGGCTCACTTCATAGAAAATAGTATAAGAGTCATCCAAATCGTTCCATGTGGAATTTAATCTGGTAAAAGCATCAGATCCTGCAGGTTTTTTCCAAATACCCTGGCCTCTCATACCGTTGGTAGTGAAGTCATTGTCACCATCGGCGCCTGTAAAGGCACTTTCACCTGTACCGACATAAATATCGCCGTTAGCAGCCTGGCAAATTGAAGTGATGGCCAGATTGTTAAAACTTCCGTCAACATTGATTCTTTCCCAGGAAGTTCCTCCGGTTACGGATTTCCATAAACCACCGGCTACACCGCCTGAATATACAAGATTGGGATTGTTTTTATCTACTAAAATGGCACGGGTACGTCCGCCAACATTGTCGGGGCCCATTTCAATCCACTCGAGGCCAAGAGATTTGGCAGAGGGACTTCTTCTTAATGCCATTACCTGCTTTTCAGCGCGCAAAACATCGTTCATGTCAATGGTCTTTGTTTCAAGGTCTACTTTTTGCATTTTCAACCATTCCATTGCGCCATGAATTCCTTTAAGGTCATTATCTGTTTTCACTTTAGGGTAATAATGACGTGTAATTTTGCTGTTGCCGGTAGTAAAAACGAAAAAACTGGCAGAAAAAAGCACTACAACGCTTAGAATTAAATGTTTGATTTTCATAATGTTAAAGTTCTAAATATGTTTACTTTTTCAATTTTCTGATAAAACCACTAAGATATGTATTTTTTAATATAAAATAAAAATTCATTTTCTTTTTAGAATAAATGTTTTTCAGCATGATAAGAAGACCTTACCAATGGTCCGCTTTCAACTGTTTTAAACCCAAGTTCAAGTCCTGTTTTTTTGTACATTTCAAATTGTATTGGATCCACGTACCTTTCAACGGGTAAATGTCGGAATGAGGGCTGAAGATACTGGCCAATGGTAAAAATATCACATCCTGCTTTAACAAGATCTTTCATGGTTTCGGTAATTTCCTCATCTGTTTCACCCAGTCCGGTCATAATGCCCGACTTGGTCGTCATACCGTTTTTCTTAAGGTAGCTTATAACCTCCAGACTTCCGTTGTATTGAGCCCTGATTCTTACAAGTTTTGTTAAGCGGCTTACTGTTTCAAGGTTATGAGAAACAATATCAGGTTTAACCTTAATAATTTTATTCAGACTTTCCTTATTTAAATTAAAGTCGGGAATCAGCGTTTCAATTGTTATTCCGGGATTTAGCTCTCTGACAGCCCTGATAGTTTGAACCCAGATATCGGCTCCTCCATCTTCAAGGTCATCGCGGTCGACGGAAGTTAAAACACAATGGCGAAGATTAAGGTTTTTAACTGATTGAGCCACAGCCATAGGTTCTTCGGGGTCGGGGGACAGAGGTTTGCCGGTTTTTACAGCACAAAATCTGCATGAACGGGTGCAAATGTCACCAAGAATCATAAATGTGGCGGTGCCCGATTTCCAGCATTCGCCCATATTTGGACAATTTCCGCTTTCGCAGATTGTATGAAGATTGCCTGGTTTGAGCATGTTTTTTAATGCAGAATAATCAGATGCTCCGGTAAGCCTGACTTTCAACCAGTCGGGTTTCCTGACCCTTTCCTTTTTTGTTCCGCTGTTCACTTTCTCGACCATAACAGTGCTAAGATACTATATAATAATGTGATGCAAAATAATTAAGCAACAAACGGCGTTGTTTTTCTTCCAAACGGCGTCAAAGGTAAGATAAACGGTTAAATTAACCGGTGTTTTTTAATCTTTTATTGTGGGTTTTTCCGAAACGGTATGCAACAAAAAGGGAAAGGAAAACTGAATTGTTTTCTTTTGTTGCCATTATGGGGATTTTTCTTGAATAAATGTCGATAATAATACCGGTTTCAAGCGATCTGATGTTATCATTGTTGTCACTAAAATCAAAATTAAGTCCGGTCTTTATAAACCCCCCCGGCTCAAAAACAGTTTCATTGATGCCTTCAAAAAATGAGGCTTTTCCCCAAATTGAGCCCTCATTGTGTTGGGTGTAGAAATTGTATTTTTCAATTCTCAGTCTGGAATATTCCAAAACAGGATCATAATAGGCAACTTCGTAATATATTGGTTTGAGTAATCCAAGTGACAACCCAAAGGAGTAAAAATATCTTATGGATATTCCGCCTTTGTCAAAGCGGGAGAATATTTCTTTCTGGTTTCCGATTCCTGCCCTGAGGGTATAAAACTGATTAATTTTCCCGTAAACAAATTTTTTCTGGACTTCGTTCAATAGATTAACGCTTTTAATTTCTTTTGGATGCTTAACACCAATCAGATCAAAATCAAAAAGTCTTTTGCGGTATCCGTCAAGCCGCTTTGCATACCGGTAATTAAAACCCCAGCCGTTGGAGTTGAAAACAATCGCAAAAGTACGTTCGTTTTTACCCAAACCTTTACCAATGTCATCAATTTCACCTTGCGGAAAAACTTCCAGACATATTAAAACAGCCAGAATTATTAATAATGATTTTCTCATTTATCCAAAAGAAAAAATACTTTATTACAAAGGTAGTAATAAAGTACTTTATACGAAATTTTAAAATATAAATTGTGTTTTGACACAATTTATTATTTAATTTTTTAATTAAGCTCTGTCGTTGTCAGTCTGTTCTTCAGTAGCCTGTCCGTAAGCCGGGCATTTCTCATGGCTTTTGCATGAAGAAAGACCTATTGAAACAAAGATTACAACAGCTAATACAACAAATAATCGTTTCATAATTCAGGAATTAGTATAATTTAGTTGGACAAATATAAGCTATTGTCAGATTATGGCAAAAATTCCTGCAAATTATTATTTGTAATTTCTGAAAATTTTAACATCGGATTAACAGAACATCATTTAAGTGTCAGTTAATCAGAAATATAACTCTTTAACATTTTTTTTTGATTATAGCCTTTATTTAATACCTTTTCATACCTACAATCAGATACTGATATGCCTACAATATTATACTGAATTTAACAGTTAAAACACTGTGTTACAGTGTACAGACATAATGTCCCTGCGTGCCTGAGTCAGGTCTGACCAGCCCATACTTTAAGACCGTGGTTTTGGCAACCCGATTGTTTTATACTAATATATTGAATATTTTTACGTTCTAAATCTCATAAAATTTTCAAAAATGGAAACAATTTTAAAACACAGAAGCATAAGAAAATACAAGTCTGATAAAATTGAAGATGCTGTTTTAAGGAATGTGCTGGAAGCCGGGATCAGGGCGTCAAATACAGGAAATATGCAGGTGTACAGTATTGTCGTTACTACTGAACAGGAATTGAAAAACCGGCTCTGGGAATTTCATTTTAAACAGGAAATGGTTCGTCAGGCTCCGGTCGTTCTTACTTTCTGTGCTGATATTAACCGATTTAACAAATGGTGTGACGCCAGAAATGCCGAACCCGCTTATGATAATTTTTTATGGCTTTACACTGCCACAATTGATGCGGTTATTGCTGCCCAGAATGTTTGCATTGCAGCTGAAAAACATGGACTTGGGATTTGCTACCTGGGAACGACCAACTATAATGCACCGCAAATTATTGAATTGCTTAACCTGCCCAAAGGTGTGCTGCCCGTGACCACTGTTGTTATGGGTTACCCCGATGAAACTCCGGGCCTCACAGACAGATTGCCTGCCGAAGCCGTAGTCCATTTTGAAAAGTACAATGATTTTGACAAAAACAAAATTGATGCGCTTTATCTTGAGAAGGAATCGCTTGAAGAAACAAAAAAACTGATTGCTGAAAATAAAACCGAAAATCTGGCTCAGATTTTTACCTCAAAAAGATATACACGCATTAATAATATTCATTTTTCAAAAGTTCTTATGGAAACTATAGAAAAACAGGGTTTTATGAATAATGAGTAATTATCCGAAAAACAAATATATTTTGTGAATTGCAATTTGTGCTGTATGCAGTTTTTTTAAAAATCGTATTTTTTTGGCTACTTATAGATATAAAACAAATACTTAAAATTAAAACCAAAGGCTTATATATATTACTGTTTGTTTTTTTAAGTTTTTTTTCCTTTTCTCAGGAAAGAACCCGTCTTTTAATTACCTGTTCCGATTGCGGAAAGAACAATAAAATCCTTTATTCGGGCAACATCGATTCGGTTTTCATTCAAAGGGAGGTCAAAAAATCATTATTACGGCTTAACCTTGAGGGTTTCATCAATGCTTCGGCGGGTGAGGTTTCCAAATCAAATTTTACGTATTCGGTTGATGTTATTGCAGGGGAAAGGTATAGCTGGAGCAAAATCTCAGTTGTTTCTTCTGAAGGGTCATTGCCTTCAAAACTATCTGATATTGCCAGCCTTGAAAACAAATCATTTTCTGTCGAAGATTTGAAAAATGCCATTGAAGAAACAATTATTTATTTTGAAAATAACGGATATCCTTTTGTTTCTGCGCAGGTTGAAAATTTGTCGGGTGATCAAAAAGGTATTTCAGCTGAGATAAAAATTACAAAAAACGAATATTATTCTTTTGACAGTCTCATCCTTAAAGGAAACGCAAAAATTTCACCCCTTTTTTTATCATTATATTGTGATTTAAAAAAGGGAGATCCCTATAATGAAAAAACTGTTCTGAACCTGAGCAGCAGGATTGATGAGCTGCTTTTTCTGAAGGAAACAAAACCCGTTGAAATCATTTTTAAGGATGGAAAAGCAAAGGTGTTGACTTTTCTTGATAATGCAAAAGCCAATCAGGTAAGCGGTATTATTGGATTTCTTCCTGATAACCGGGTTGCCGGAAAGCTTCTGCTAACCGGTGAAGCCAACTTATTTCTGATTAATTCCTTTCAACAGGGCGAAACTATTTCGTTTATCTGGCAAAAGCCTGAAAACAAAAGCCAGAACCTGGATCTTAAGTTTATTTATCCATTCATTTATAAGTTTCCGGTTGGCGTCAATTACCGACTCAACCTGCTGAAAAAAGACACCACTTATCTTACGGTTTGTAGTAATTACGGACTCAGACTGAAAATGAAGGGGAAGAATTACATAAGTTTGTTTTATAAATCTGAAAGCAGTTCTATTATTTCAACCGGACATTTGGAAAACATCACTGCTTTGCCTTCGGTTCTGGATTATAATTCGGGAATTACCGGAGTCACATTTTACTCAGATAACCTTGATTATTTTTATAACCCGCTAAAGGGATACCAGATTGAAATAACTGCCGGCACGGGAAAAAAGAATATCAGAAAAAATTCTGCAATTCCGGTCGAATTGTATGACAATCTCGATCTGAAAACAAATAAAACCGAGGCAGATATTAATGCATCTCTTTATATTCCGTTGGCAAAAAAAGCAAGTTTTAGGTTGCGCACCCTTGCGGGGAAAAAGTTTAACAACCAGCTTTTCGAAAATGAGATTTACCGTTTGGGCGGATTGAAAACGCTCAGAGGATTTGATGAAGAGTCTGTTTATGCTTCGGGTTTTGTGGTGTTTTCAGGGGAATTAAAGTATGTTTTTGAAAAGAACTCTGCTTTTTATATCTTTTCAGACGTGGCACAACTTGAGAAAATAACTATTGATGAGGATTTTACAGATAATCCACTGAGTTTCGGAATAGGAGCCGATTTTGAAACAAAAGCCGGTATTTTTACAATAAATTATGCTGTTGGAAGGGAACAGGGAAATCCATTTATCCTGAGAAATGCCAAGATACATTTTGGATATGTGAACAGGTTTTGAGAAATTACTGAACTGTTTCAGGTTGAAAACGTTTCAAGTTGCAAACTTGAAACAGCGGCAGAATATGTTTAAGGTTCAGGGGCGCTGAAAATAACTTGTAATAATTGTAAATTTGCAAAAAAAGTATTCTGTGAAGGATTTTGCCGATAATATATTTAATACTAAAACTGCCGGGGAGTTTGAAAGATTATCTCTGGGGATTTTTAATTACCAGTTTGAAAACAACCAGGTGTACCGGCGGTATGCAGAATTGGTAAATAAAACTCCGAAGAATGTCTCAAAAATTGTGGAAATACCTTTTCTGCCTATTGAGTTTTTTAAAACGCAAAAAATTATCACCGGAGATGGTGAGCCGGAACAGGTTTTTCTGAGCAGCGGGACTACCGGACAGGTAAGAAGCAGACATTTTATTACGAATATTTCACTTTACGAAAAAAGTTTTTACAGTGCTTTCAGAATGTTTTACGGTGAGCCAGAAGATTATTGCATACTGGCCCTCCTGCCCTCATATCTGGAAAGGGAAGGTTCCTCGCTGATTTACATGGTAGAAAAACTTATAAGTGAATCAGGTCACCCAATGAGCGGGTTCCATTTGTATGATCATGAGGCGCTGCATTCCAAAATCCAAACGCTAAAAAAAGAGAAACAAAAAAATATTTTATTTGGCGTGAGTTATGCCCTGCTTGATTTTGCTGAAAATTTCAATGTAGATTCCCCTTTCACGATAATTATGGAAACCGGTGGTATGAAAGGGAAACGAAGGGAGATGCCTAAGGAAGAAATGTATGATATCCTGAAAAGAAATCTCAAAGTTGAAGAAATCCATTCTGAATATGGTATGACTGAATTGCTCTCGCAGGCTTATTCCAAAAAAGACAACAGGTTTTTTTGTCCCGAAACAATGAAAATTCTTATTCGTGATACAAGCGATCCGTTTGCCTTTCTGAGTGATGGCCAAACCGGAGGCATAAATATTGTTGATTTGGCCAACATCAATTCTTGTTCCTTTATTGAAACTAAGGACCTTGGGAAAAAACATCCTGATGGCAGTTTTGAGGTGCTCGGACGATTTGAAGCCAGTGATATCAGGGGATGTAACTTGTTGGTTGCAGAATAGCTATTTCCCGATTAACTGAAAAATTCCATTAATAAAAGTAAGCGGATGGGCAGGGTTACCCGGAACATAAAGATCCACGGGATACTTAATCAGAAATTCCCTGTTTAAGACGCCTCCGTTAATAAACAAACCACCTGAAATGGCATCTGAGCCTACCAGAACAACAATTCGTGGAGCCGGAATTGCTTTATAAGTGATTTCCAGTGCTTTTGCCATATTTTTGGAAATGGGTCCGGTTATTACAACTCCGTCGGCATGCCGGGGCGAAGCCACAAATTCTATTCCATAACGCCCCATGTCAAAGTTCACGTTTCCCGAGGCGTTCAGCTCCATTTCATTGCAGTTGTCGCCGGCTGCAGAGACTTGCCTGAGTTTTAAGGAGTTTTTGAAAAGCTTTCTGATTTCTTTTCTGACCAGTGACTCATTGAAAATCACAGGTGCTGTTGCGCCGGGCTTTACCACAAGTTGTTCGGGATCGTTGGTGGCAATCTTGTAATCGTTGGTAAATTTTATTTTGGACGGACAGGCAAAATGACATTCCTTACAAAAAATGCACTTGCCCATATTCAATCCGAAAGGTTCTGTTTCAAATGCTTTGGCCGGACAGAGTTCTGAAACGAGTTTGATTTCTTCTTTAGTTATATCAGCTGATATTTCAGGTCGCCCCCTGAAAAGTTCCGTAAGGATTGCTCCTTTAAGGTCGGGGACAAACTGAATGCCATGCTGGCGTAATATTTTATATTCCTGTAACATTTTTTTGTCTATAAATCGTTGCCACAATATGAGAGGTTAAAGCTTTTGTTGCAAACAGGAAAATCTGATATTTCCTGGTTTCTCACTGCAAGAGCCAGGGCGAACCAATTATGCAGCGAAGGATCTTTAACTTTATAATGCATCAGTTCTCCATCATTATCTGTAAGTGCACAATGGCATATTTCGCCCCTCCATCCTTCCACAAGTGAAATTGCAAAAGATCCGGGAGTCATTTTGTAATTGAAATCGGGTTTGGGAGATGCTCCAGAAATTTTCTGGTGCATTTCAACCCATTCAGCAATCATTTTCAGTGATTCCCTAACCTCAAGGTTTCTGATCATTCCCCGGGCGAGCACATCACCGGTATTTTGAATAACCGGGAAAGGTGAGGATGAAATTTCGGTTGCCGGATGTGAAAACCGGATATCCCTTGCCAGTCCGGCCATTCGTGCCGCCATTCCAACAGCCCCGATGTCGGTCACTTGTTTATTGGTCACTGTTCCAATTCCGTCGAAACGGGCAAGGACTGTTGGCAGGGTGAAAATCCTGTCGGCCATGGTAGTGTACCTGTTGCCCGAATCTTTTAATGTTTCTTGCATGGCGCTGATGAAATTATTTGTCATGGGGTAATGCGTGCCACCGGGCCTTATCAGTCCTTTCCCAAACCTGTTGCCGCACCAAAGCTGGGTGGTATTGATTATTGTGGTTCGCAGGGCTTCATTGACAACCTGACCGAACTGATAGGCAACATCGGTACAAAGAGCCGAAGTGTCGCCAATATGAATGGCAATTCGCTCAAGTTCCAGTGAAATCAATCTTTCCAGTAAAAGTTTTTCGTGTACGGTTATTCCGGAAAGTGATTCGATTACTGCTGCATGAGCCCAACCGTGGCCAATGGCAGTATCACCGGCAATATTTTCAGAAAGGGTCATCCGGTATACAGGGGAACGGTTTTCAATGTAAAGTTTTTCAATACCCCGGTGTTGGTAGCCCAAATGTATTTCAAGATGCAGCACTTTTTCGCCGTTGCAGATGAACCTGAAATGCCCTGGTTCTATAACTCCGGCATGCACCGGACCAACCCCGACTTCATGAAGTTCATCGCCCTCAATTTTGTAAAAAGGGTAATCATCCATTTTTCCATTGGGAAAACGCACAGGTTTCATCCAGGGGTGATCTTCGAATACAACGCCGAAGTTTTCGTAAATCTCCTGTTCAAAAATATGCATTTGAGGGAGAGAAGTTGTCAGTGAGGGCAATGCTGTTCCGGCGTTTTTCTGTTCATGTGAAAAAACAGTTATATCCCCTTGTGAATCGCGGGCAATGCAGCAGATAAATTTCATGCGGTTTTCAAAAGGGAAGGCAAAATAATTAACGCAATGGTTTGCTGTATCTGATAACAATTCTTTTACCTGAGATGAAAAGTCATCATAAGTCAGTACAGGTATTTCATCAATCTTCACAGATTTTGAAAAATTGAAAATGCTGATATATTTTGACTCGTTCATTGTATTTACTTTAAAAGTACAGCAATGCTGTCATTTATAATGTCCTTTAAAAACTGTGGTTGATAAAAACAGATAAAAAATACCACTGCTAAAAATATATATTGTGTGATTGATTCGCGCGCATTGACTTTTGAAGCGGCGAAGTTTTTTTCCTCATATTTTGCTTTTGAAAAAAGTATATGCATAAATCTTGTGCTCATGGCGTAAATGACGCAGCAAAGCAATAAAAATGTGATGATCATTACTGCCCAGTATTCCTTTGCAATCATTGTTTTAATGATGAGAAATTCAGAAATGAAAATTCCTGAAGGCGGAATGGCAAGAATGGCAAAAAGACCAAGAATCAGCACCACTGCTCCGGCCGGATTTCTTTTCATATACTCGCCACTTTCACTGATAAGGAAAGTTTTTAGAGCACGGGAAACCTGGCCAATCTGGAAAAATAAACTGGCTTTTGTCAGGGAATGTAAGATCAGCAACAAAATGGCCGCATAATAACCCTGACCGCCCAGGCCAATTGCGATAGCAACCAGACCCATGTTTTCGAGGGTTGAGTAAGCAAGCATGCGTTTGTTGTGCTGTGCTTTGAGCATGTAGCCGGCTGCCACAACGATTGATAAAATTCCACTAAGTATGAGGATGTTGTTCATCCATCCGAAAATCGGAGAGGAAGAAAAGGCAATGTAAATCCTGAAAATAGCAAGAAACCCAAGGTTTACCAGTCCGGTCGAAATAAGCGCCGCCACCGGAGATGGTGAAACTGAATTGGCATCAATTCCAACCGTATGCATGGGAAAAAGCTCCATTTTTGTGCTGTAGCCAATCAACATAAAGACAAAGGCCACCTTGAGGTACATTGGGTCGGTATTTTGGGCAAGCAGGGATAAGGTTTCAAATGAAAAATCCTCAATGCCGCCCTTGCTGGACAAGCCCAGGAAAAGAATTCCGAAATAAGCAAAGGCAATACCCACTGAGCAAAGGAAGATGTATTTCCAGGTGGCCTCGAGGGCTTGACGGGTTTTTTCATGGTAAATAAGCACCGAAACCGACAGGGTAGTTGCTTCAACTAAAACCCATACCACTGTTACGTCATTGGCCAGATAAGCAGCCGAAATAGAAGTAATAAGAATAATGAGCGCAGCATGATAAATGTAGAATCTGGGCGTGATGCGGGTTCTGAAGTACCTGAATCCGTGGTATATGGAGGCGCAAAATATTACCGATAAAAGGGAGAGGAAAATCATTCCCAGTGAGTCGTAGGTAAAATAGTCCAATTCAGTTTTTCCGGTTGCATAAAAGCCATAAGCCGTAAAGCAAAGCTGAACAAAAGCAAATAATATTATCATGGCTTTTGCCGTGGTCTGCTTTTTTACAAAGTAAACCAATCCGGCCAGCACAAAAGCTATGATAAAATATACTGCAATCATTTTCTAATGTTTAAGTTTACTTAAGTTTTCGGCACCCAGATCGGTAAACTGACTGCCAATTCTGTTAATAAGCACGGTAATAATAAGTACCGAAACAAAAATATCAAGCAGGATGCCGATGTTTATGAGCATTGGCATTTCACTTCCGATTGCAATAGAGAAAAGGAACACGGCATTTTCGATAATCAGAAAACCAATCATGTGTGAAAAAATCAGTTTGTGCGTAATAATGATCAGAATTCCGACATACATGCAGAAAAACGAAACTGTGAGCAGAACGATGTTCACATTATCTCCGGCCAGGGTGTCGGCAGTGATTATACTCAGGATCAATCCGGCAATAGTCAGCATAAGAATATAAAAAGCCGGAAGGGCTCTTTCGTGCACCTTATAAATTTTAAGCTTATTAATAATTCTGAATAAAAAATAGGGAACTGCAATGGCTTTGAAAACCAGTGTTTCAATTGAGATAAGCGTTACTGATAACCAATTAAGCTCCTTGATCAGTACCATTGAAATGCCAAAAACCAGAAAGCCTTGCAGACCGATCAGCCGCGAGTAATTGCGAAACCTCTCGGCAACGCTGAGGTAAATAAGACTGATGGCAAATGCAAAAGCTAACAGGTATAACATTTTAATTCATTAATTTATGGGTTATTATCAGAACTATGACAAAGCCAACCAATGCAATGGCTGAAAGAGTTAAAATAAATTGTGCATTTTTCAGCATTTTGTTTCGGGCTCTGAAAGATTCAAGTAATCCTATGGTTGTTGCCAGTAAAAACTGCATTACCAAAAACAATCCAATTTGCCAGCTTAAACTCCAGCCGGCAGGAACAACTGAAGCAAAGATAAGCGAGCCGTAGGTAGCAAATTTCAGATATGTGCCCATGTGAATCAGGGCTTTGTCGAATCCGCAATTGTCAAGGATCATCACTTCGTGAACCATGGTAAGCTCAAGGTGTGTTTTTGGGTCGTCAACGGGCAAACGGCTGTTTTCGATCATCATTATCTGGATAAGCAGATACAATGAAATCAAGCCGAAAATGATCATCAGATGGTTGTTGGTAATAAAGAAATTGGCAAAAATGTCTGAGAAGGATGTGTATCCGGTAAACATGGCAAAAGTTCCCATGAGAATAAAAAAAGCAGGTTCGACAAGCATTGAGTACAGTGCTTCACGGTTTGCCCCCATTCCTTCGAAACTGCTGCCTGTGTCAAGTGCACCGATGATAGTAAAGAATTTACCGAAAGCGAGCATATAACTGAAAAAAACAAAATCGGCTTCAAAAGACAAAAAGGCGTCATACTTACCAAAAGGCAAAACCAGCATGGAGGTAATCATGGCAGCAAGAGAAACAGTGGGAGCCCATTGAAAAATGTAACTGGTGGTGTGACTGAATACGCTGCCTTTTCTTAATAAAACAAGAATGTCTTTCATGGGCTGAAGAACTCCGGGTCCTTTCCGTCCTGATGCAATGCTTTTTGCCCGAAGAATAATTCCCGGAAAAAAAACGGCAGATAATATGATCAGTATCGTTCCTAGTATCATCAGATAATATTAAACCATGTAAGAATAAAAATCACAAGCATAAAGACAAACGCATATAAAATATAGTGTTGGATTTGTCCTGTTTGCATTATGGCAAGTTTCTTAAGCCATCCAACCATCTTTGAAATTGGCCGGTCGATATATTTTGTCTGAATGCCATCATTATTGCTTGTTTCGAATTTCCTTGTTTTTGGGAAATAATCGTTTTCCCCGATGTCTTCCATCTCTTTTCGTCCGCCGATTACCGGCTTGGCAAGCTCGCTGTAATTATCGGCAAAAGAGGTGGCGGTGTATTGCTGGCGTTCGTTTCCTGCAGTATATCCGCAACCCCAGGTTGGTCCTTTTTCGATGGTTCTTTTACTGAGCACATATCTCCTGATTAGAAATATGCCAATAGTCAGCACAATGAAAATACCACCTATAATGCTCAGTCTGGAAATATCTCCGGCAAAGGTTTGAACATTAAAACTTCCCGGATCGAGTTTGAAGAGGTTGAGTGAAATTTCAGCAACCGGACCAATGAACATAAAGGAACCCAGTCCGATCAAAAGGATGACAGCCACAATGGCCATTTGGGGAATGATCATTATTTTTGGTGATTCAACAGCATGTTCAGTTTTTTCACTTCTTGACTGGCCAAGGTACACGATTCCAAAGGCTTTGGTGAAGCAAAAAATGGCCAAACCCCCAATTATAGTTAAGCCTACAATACTGAGCAGCAATAATATGGCCTCGTACAATCCCACATCCGAAATTTCCTTGAACATTCCAAGATAGATGAGATATTCCGAAACAAATCCGTTAAAGGGAGGGAGTCCGCAAATTGCCAGCGCCCCAATCAGAAAAAGGAAAGCAGAATAGGGCATGGTTTTGATCAGTCCGCCAAGTTTTTCAAGATTTCGGGTGTGGGTGGCTGAATAAACAGATCCGGCATTATAAAAGAGCAGTGATTTAAACAGACTGTGGTTGAGCACATGGAGGATTCCGCCGGTAAATCCCAAAACTGTCAATACCGGATTTACGGTTGCAAGCCCTATGACCCCAAGCCCGATTCCAATGCCAATAATTCCGATATTTTCAATACTATGGTAAGCCAGCAGGCGTTTCAGGTCATGCTGAACAATGGCCATCATAACACCATAAAGTCCGGAAAGCACAGAAACAATTAAAATGATAACCCCAATGGTGAGCAGGTCATCCTGGACAAAACCAAGGATGCGCAGAATGCCATATATACCCATTTTGATCATCACGCCCGACATCACGCCCGAAACATGCGAAGGAGCAGCGGGATGAGCAAGCGGCAGCCATGTATGCAGCGGGATAAACCCTGCTTTTATTCCGAAGCCGATGAAAAACACAAGAAACAGGGGCAGGTTGGGTTTTTGAGAAAAATAGGCTTCAAGTCCTGAAAAAGACAAACTGCCGGTAACACTTTCAGCAATCAGAAACCCCACAAGAAGCAGAATAAATCCGATGTGCATTTGCACAAGATAATTTATTCCTGCTTTGAGAACAGGTCTGCTTTCGGCATCGAACATGACAAGGATGAAAGAAGAAACGGTCATCAGTTCCCAAACCACAAGAAAATTAAAAGCCGATTGCATTAAAGTCACCATGACCATTGAAAAACAAAGCCAGAGGTAAGCAAAAAAATGCAAGGAAAACTGTACCGGAGTTTTACTTTTCTGGTAAGGCTTGAGGTACCCCCCGGCATAAACCAGTCCGGTAAGCATGGTAAAATTGATGATCAGAATAAAGAAAGCCGAAAGCCGGTCGATGATCATGACCGGAAGATGTATTTTAAGAAATGAACTGTGTGAAATGATGATGGGGTTTTGGTATTGAAATGCGGTAATTGCCCATTGGGAGGTAATTACCAGCGAAGCAAGAAAGACAGAAAGCGTATATACATATTTCATCCTTGCGGGGACAATAAACACCCCGGCAGAAAGAACCAATAATATTAGAAATACAGCCGCGTCTGTCATTACTTATTTACCTTAACGACGGGTCAAAAGTAATATTTTTGAAAATGTGGATTAAAAAAACGGGGGAATTTTATAAACAGGGGGGTGTTTGATTCGTGAGTTCAGAAAAATAATTGCGCTATTGACGAAAATTTGAAAAATTGATTATTTTGTCATTAAATGTGGAATTGTGTTAATTGGCGGGGATATTTGTTGTAGTAGGAAATATTCTAAAATGTCGGGTTATTTTTATTATTTCAAGTAAAGTGTTGGGATATCTTATTAAAAAGGATTCCTATTATTGCTTTATTTCTTCCTTAAGCATGATAATTTTTTTTCTTAGCAGTGAATCATTTGGATTTAACAAAAGTGCTTTTTCATAATAATTTTCAATGGCCATTCTTTTTCTTTCAATTATTTTATCAAGAAATTCATTGCTGTCATCAAAGAAATTTTCTGTGGTATAGTAAATGTAATCTCCAATCCTTATATAGGGTTTGTAAAATAAAGAGTCAGACTGTATAGATTTTTTATAGTATTCCAATGAATAATGTCTCATTGGAAAATACTCAGGGCAATTTAGTTTTAAACTGAAATTATACAAAGATTCTGCTTGAAAATAGTATTTAAGAGCTTTTGTTTCTTCTGAATTCAGACTGTCTTTTGCCAGAAAATATGCTTTTGTGGATTGATTGTTTTTCAGGGCTAGTTCAATTTTTTTTATCATGAGGCTATCCTGACTTGCGCAAGTAAAGCAAAAGAATACTAATATTTCTACTAACAAAACCTTTAAAACGAAATAAGTATGCAATGAGTTGTGACTTAGATCTTTTAATAGCTGGACACCAACTTGATTATGATGTGTTATTCTATGCATTAAGATTCAATCTTTTAGTTTGATATCATCAGAACAAATCCATCCGTATAAATATCTTTCATTTAATTGAGTTTCATTGTTGAGTTCAATTCGAATAAAATACCATTCTTTTTGATTTTCATTAACTTCAGAATACAATATTATACCCTGATTACCTCTTTTACAATAATATTTGTTCGAAAGTCCGATTTTCCCTAAGTCTTTAACGCTCCAAACATCAGGAAATAAGGATAGTAAAACAGAGTCTTTAATAATAATTATTTCTTCATTGCATTCAATAATAGTATCCGGAAATCTTGGTTCACATGATTTTTGCCAGAAAACATCTGATTTGTTAACTAATATGATTGAGTCTTTCTTATTTATACAATATGAATTTATATAGTCATATTTGTGACCACAACATCCTGTGGTTAAAAGTTGAAAAATTGTCGATGTATCATTAATATTGAAATTTATAAAATCAGCTTCTCTCCAATGACGAACTAAATAAACACTATTCCTGTTTTCAGCAATTATTAAGTATTTCTGGAAATTACATGGCGGAGCCCAACCATAATAAACATAGTCAACCTGGTTATCTTGATTAAGGTCTATAAAATAATGGTCATCTAATTTTGTAATCAACTCTTTGCCATATGCCTGATAATATGAGAGAAATGGCTCTTTGTTATATATAGATCTTAATAGATTAATTTTTCCAGTGTCAGAAATAATTATTGCATTCTCTTTCAATTTTACTATCGTATCCGTTACCAAGAAATCAGGAAAAGTTTTTTGCTGCGCATAAGAGCAAAAACTTATAAATAACAGTAATATTAAAATATTTGCTTTCATTTCTTTAAAGGGCCATAACTTAAATTTATCCTATTAAACCTTAGCTTTGATCCCAAATGGTGGTTGTCATTTATAAATCAAATGTTCTTATTATTTATCCGCAGCAAGGATTTGCTATAGCCCAAAGTCTTTTGATAAAGTTACTTTCTTTAATAAGCTCTTTCTGCCGTATTTTTTCTTTATAAAATTCCTTCATGAATTCAAGATCTTTACTTATCCTGTTTTCCACAACATTATTGTCATATTGACTGATAATACCTTTTACCTGCTCCATTGTTGATGAGGATAAAGCCAGATTGATTTTTGCATTGTCTGTCATAAATTCTTTCACGGCAATAGAAGGCACTTCATTTTTATAACCAATTGAAATAAGGGTTGCCGGTTTACTACAAGGTGTCCACATACTTCTGTCCACACTGTTGCCCGGAAAAAAATTAATATTGTCAGTTGTGTTTAATCTATATAGGCTTCTAATTGATTTAAAAAAAACATAGCAATAAACCTGGTCAAAATCTTTTCCATTTTCGACCGATACTTTAATATCATCCTGATCCTGATCACACCTGTGTCTTGTTTCAATACCCTTATCTATATTAATCCAACCTGTTTCGGTCCATTTAAAACCATATTTTTCCATCCGGTATTTTTCCCTTTTCCAAAGCAGTCCTCTATAATTATCGGCCAGCTTTTTAACTTCTGCGTTCTCTTTCTGAAGGGATACTATTAGTTTTTTCTTATTTTTTTCTAGTTCACTTTTTACCTTTTTTAATTCTTTATTGTAATATCCTTTTAAAAGCTTTGCATATCTGTCAGCCCCCTTAACATTGGTCAGTCTTTGTTGGGAAAAATTATAGAAAGCCTCATAGTATTGATTGCCGTCCAGAAGAGAATATACCATGCTGTCCAGTTCATACAGGTTTTTGTTAATATTTCTGATATAAATTTCAAGAATATCATTTCTGCAGGTTTTAAAAATAACCTGTAGTCGTGTTTCAAATTCCCTGGTTGAAATCAGAGTGTTTTGATATTTTTTTGATTTGATAACTTTAATAATTGCAGGATCAATTCCACAGTTGCCAACAAAAACACTATCAACTAATGGTAATGTGTCCTCAACCTGGAATGGAGAGGGAACGGGTTTTGGGCCTTCAGATTCATACGATTCTTCGGTATATTTTCCGTTGACTACTTTGCTTTTCAAGTTATATAATGGCTCATTATAATCGGTTTTTTCAAACCCTTTAATCAGTTCTCTTCCATCTGATACTGACAAACTGTAATATAAACTGTCTGTAAGTGATTGGGTGCTGACTTTATAACTTTTATACGGCATGCCTTTGTCTACCTCTGCCTGGAATCCTTCAGGAAGAAAATCAAGTAAATCTAAATCAACCGGAATAAGAAACTGTTCGATTTTTTTTGGTTCAATCCAGTTCATATTTCCGTTTTCATCACGAACCCCCTTATAGGCCTTCATATCTGGTTTTCTTGCGGGTGTCGGAATTTCTATATAAACAGGTTTTGCTTTATTTATTTTCAGTTGTTTACCGTTTGAAGTGGCATTTAAATAGATCATCCCATCTGTTTCAAGCGGCTTTCCATCTGAAGTTGTGGTTAAATTTGATAAAATCATGTCTTGTAATGAAAGTGCCTCTGCCAATTCAATTTTAACATTTTCAGTGACCTCTTCTCCGTTTGAGTTTAAAAAACAACCTTTTGGGCATACAATAGTTGTTCCATTATTCCCTTCAACAACATTATCCTGATTTGGATCTATTTCAAAATTCTGACTAGGTGTGATTGTTGATTTAAAAGGATCGTTTTCACTAAACTTAACTGTGTCAGTCAGACTTTCGTCGTTTTCATTGCATTGGGTTAATGTCACAATTAAAAGTGCCATTAATAACGTGCGGAGAAGATTTCTGTTCATACTATAATTATAATAATTAAGAGATTTCTATTATTATCGCTAACGTTTCGTGTGTTGGCATTGTTTAGATATCAAAACGTCTTAACCAACAACATGCAGTAAAACTAATTAAATGCAGCGAGTTTTCCAAACTGAGGGGAAGTCAATTAAAATAAGAACACTACTGTAAGCTCTTTTTGCATAGACTTTATGCTCCACAGTCGGATGTCGCCCTGTCAATTATTGTCAAATACCATTTATTATCAATTATTGTCAAATAAAAAATAAAATCATTGCCTTCTTTGTCTACCAAGATTATTCTATGACTTTTATTTTCAGTTTCAATAAATGATGTGATGTAGGTTGTCAATCAAAGGAAATGACACCTTTTTTAATTTTAAAACTGAATAATAGTGAACTGTCTACTTCTTTTCCGTTAAGCTTTGCCGGTTTCCATTCGCCCAGTGAATTAAATACAGTTTCTATTTGTTTATCTAGTTCTGAACTTTGTGTTTTATTATCCATTTCACATTTAACCACCTCTCCCTTACAATTGATTACCAGTCCAATCATTCCTTTATCCTTATATTTGGGATTGTCTTTTAAAAATTGAACTTCAGAATTTAACCTTTTTAGAATAACCTCATTGGTAACAGGGCAAACCGCCTCCTTTTGTCCGTCAAACATCGGGAAAAGAACATAAACTTCATTTTTATCACAAATTCCGGGAATTTCTTCCTTAACTTCCATTTTTGCAACAAACTGGGCCGAAGCAGTTAGTCCAAAAAGTAATACTGTAGACAGTACTAATAATGTTTTTCTCATAGTATTGATTTTTTATTAATTATATTGTGCATAAAATAAAATTATCATATTAACTTGTCATTTCAACCATTGGAAGAAATCTTAAATTGCTTCATAAAGTCTTGTCATGTACTCATTAATTATTGTTCTCTTCCTTACCGGAGTTCCCTCAATCTTCTTTCATTTCGATCAGCCAACCGGCTGAAGGAAATATCCAATTAAATTGCTTTCAACAATCATTTTTAAGTATTTTGTCAGGTACAAAGTTTTGTTTTATAATTTAATTGTATATAAAAAATAGTCTCGTCAATTCCAAAAGACATTTTAAAATGATTGTTGGCTCACCTTATTCTCTCAACTTATTAAAATTAAAACTATTTTTTTTAAAATTAAAACTATTTTTTTGAATATATGTACTGTGATTAATAATTTTTGATCCGGCTATTCCAGATCGTTCTGTTATTATTTACCCGGGGAAGGTAATGGTTTACATTTGAGTTTGATAATCAGCAAATAATCTAATCTGTTTTCTTTCCTCTGCGAACGAAAAAAAGGACTGAATGAAGCAGCCCTTTTTTTTTGAAGCAAAATTAATTTTATCCGCTATCCACGGACTGGGTCCGCTAACCAGCGGAAAGGCAAAACATTATTTTATAACTATCTTTCTGATATAGTTTTTATTTTCGGTTGTAACTGTGATGTAATACATGCCAGGAGTGCAGTTTGAAAGGTCAATTCTGGTTTCGTTATTAATAATATCTTTAACCATCAGAGTCCTTCCAAGCTGATCGTTCACGATAACCTTTTTGATTTCAGCACCGGTCATTATAATGTTTAAGATATCCTCGGCAGGGTTGGGGAAAATATTCAGACTGATTTCCTGAACTTCGCTGATTCCAACTCCTGTAACATATACTGATTCTGATTCAGTACATCCGTTTTCATCGGTAACGGTGACGGTATAATTGCCTTCTGCAAGTCCGCTTATGGTTGCAGAAGTGGCGCCGTTGCTCCATTCGTAGGTAAATGAACCTGTTCCACCCGAAGCAGTTGCAGTAGCTGTTCCGATATCTGAGGTTATATCAATTGAAATGGCAGGGGGTTGGCTGATGGTGAATGTTTCAATCGAAATACATCCGTTGTCATCGGTTACGGTAACATCATAATTTCCGGCACCCAGACCGGTAATGCTGCTGGTTGTTTCTCCACCTGTCCATTCATATGAGTAAGGTCCTGCGCCTCCTGTTGCAGTTACAGAAGCCGATCCGTTATTTTCACCAAAGCACAGGATATTCTCTGAAACTCCGGTAAGTGAAGGTCCGCCTGCATCGGTAATACCTACAACTTCAATCATTTCACAACCGTTGTTGTCGGTCACGGTCACGGTGTATGAGCCTGAGGGCACGCCGGTAATATTGTCGGCTGTTGAACCATTGCTCCAGTTATAATCAAATGGCATAACACCACCGGTTACTGAAACAATTGCCGATCCGTCGCTCATTCCGCAGTTCGACTGCGATACACTGGAAGTGATATCTATCACAGCTGGTTCGGTGATTACAACTGTAGTGTTTATTTCACAGTCATTTCCATCGGTAATAGTTACTGTGTAGGTTCCGGCTTCCAGTCCGCTGGCACTTGCTCCGTTTGTTCCCGATGACCAGTCATAGGTGTATGGTGCAGTTCCGCCCGATGCAGCAACAGTTGCAGCACCGTTGTTTCCGCCATTGCATAAAACATTGGTGGTTGAGGTGGTAGAGGAGCTGATCGTTGATGGCTGAGTTACTGTTCCGCTGAACGGCTGCGCACATCCGTTGTTATCGGTGATAGTCACAGTGTATGAACCTGCACAAAGGGCTGTTGCAGATGTGCCGGTAGAACCACCTGTCCAAAGGTATGAGTAACCCGGAGTACCACCCGATGCAGTAACTGAAAGAGATCCGTCACAAAGTCCGTTGCAACTTGCATTAACAGCTGAAATACTGCCTGAAACCACTGTGGGTTGTGTAACGGTGACAGTCTGGGTTGAAACGCAACCGCTGTTGTCGGTTACAGTAACGGTATATGTTCCTGCTGCCAGTCCGGCAACCGAAGTTCCCGATCCGCCTGCTGACCAGTTGTATGAGTAAGGAGATGTTCCACCGGTTGCTGAAACCGAAGCAGTTCCGTTGCTTCCACCGAAGCAGCTTACCGGGGTAAAGTTTGTGGTCACTGTTGCACCGCCCACATCAGAGATATTGACTGTCTGAATTTGCTGACAGCTGTGGCTGTCGGTTACGGTTACATAGTATGTTCCTGAAACCACACCTGTGATGCCGGTTGTTGTTGACCCGGTACTCCAGCTGTAGGTATAGGGCGATGATCCGCCGGAAACTGAAACAGTAGCCGATCCGTTGGCTGTTCCGCATGTTGCGTTTGTCACCGAAGGAGTGACAACTATAGCCGTTGGCGATGTAACCGTTGCAGTTTCGGTATCCTGACAGCCAAGGTCATTGGTAACAGTCAGGGTGTAGGTACCGGCACAAAGTCCGCTTATTACGGGGTTAACACTTCCGTTTGACCAGGAATAGGTAATCAATGTTCCTCCACCGCCTGTTGCACCACCTGTAACGCTTCCGTTGCATGATCCGAAGCAGGAAACATTCACAACAGTTGTTGAGGCTACCAGGGCTGATGGCTGGGTAATGGTAACCGATTCGGTATCGGTACATCCGTGTGTATCGGTGATGGTGGCTGTATAGGTACCGGCAATAAGTCCGCTGATTGAAGCACTGGTTGAACCGGTGTTCCAGCTGTAGGTATAGGAAGGTGTTCCGCCTGTTGCTGAAACAGAGGCTGTTCCTGTTGATCCGCCATTGCAGATTACGTTGGTTGATGTGTGTGAGCCGGAAACAGCTGTGGGCTGACTAACGGTAGCAGTGGTTGTTGTGGTACAGTTGTGTGAGTCGGTAACAGTCACGGTGTAAGTACCAGCTGCCAGTCCGGTTGCAGCTGCAGTAGTTGCCCCGCCTGTCCACAGATAAGTATAGGTTGGTGAACCTCCCGAAGCTGTCACTGTGGCAGTTCCGTTTGATTGGCCAAAGCAGTTTGCAGCGGTGGTTGAGGTCGAAGCGTTGAGTGCTGTTGGCTGGGTAATGGTAACAGTTCTGGTGATGGTACATAAATTTGCATCCCTGATGGTAACGGTATAAGTGCCGGAAGCTAGTCCGGTTGCAGTGGCAACTAATGCACCACTGGACCATGTATAAGTGTAAGGAGATGTTCCTCCGGATCCGGCAGCAGTTGCTGAACCGTTGGTCAACCCATAGCAGGAAACGTTTGTACTTGAAGTAATGGATCCATTGACTGCAGTGGCTGGCTGAGTAACAACAGAGCTTGCATAAGCTTTGCAGTTATGTGAATCGGTAACAGTTACATTGTATGTTGCGGCAGCGAGTCCGGTAATTGAAGCCGATGTTCCGCCGTTGCTCCAAAGGTATGTATAGGGTGAAGTACCTCCAGAAGGAGTTACGGTTGCTGTTCCGGTTGTTCCGCCAAAACATGCAACAGCTGCTGCACTTGAAGAAGCAGTAGGATTGGCGTATACGGTTATATAATTGGTTTTTGTATTTGTATTTGAGCCGGCTCCGTTGGTAGCAGTTAAGGCAATTGTATAGGTTCCCGGAGTATTGAAAGTGACTGTGGGATTCTGAACAGTTGAATTTGTGGCGCCTCCGTTAAAATTCCATGACCATGAAGTCGGGGAATTGGTGCTGTTATCAGTAAATGTAATGGTACTTCCTGCACAAACAGATGTTGCGCTGGCAGTAAAATTCGTAACAGGAGGAGCGGCAGATGCCACTCTGAAAACCACCTGGTCTGATGAGCCAAACTGCCCGCCTGAGCCAAGGAGTGTGCTGTTTGAGTCGTCAATGGTAAAATAACCGTTTCCATAGCTGCAGCACATGCCGTCACCATATGCGTCATTGATGGTAAAGGTGTAACAGTCTGCTGCCAGTGTCCATGTCTGGTTATAAGTAACCTGTGCATTTGTGTAGGGTCCTCCGCTATAGAGAGTGGTTCCTGCACTGTTTTTCAGGTTCCAAGTGGTTTCCGTACCATAATTATCGGTCATCAATTCAAGATAAACTGTGGTGGTACCAGTTATTGCAGCAGCAAATGAGGCGTTGCCCGTATTGTTTGTGGTTACGCCGTCAGCCCCTCCGTTGACTGTAGTTATTGAAACGTTGCAGGTGTTTGTTGTTATAGGTGTAAAAGAAATTACAGGAAGAGTCACGTTGGCACTCTGACCTGTGGTTAATGACCCTGTCCATGTGTATGTCTGGGGAGTTCCGCCGTTTACATTATATGAAAATCCTACTGAAGTAAGCGTAGTGCTTCCGTTGTTGAGGATGGTAGCAACCGGACTGAGGTCGCCGCAAACAGTTTCGGGAGTAGTAACACTGGTAAGTACAGCATCAAGGGTTGGTACTGTCGAAGTGATGGTTGGAACGCATCCGTTGGCTGATTCAAGTTCAGCTTCTGTTTCATGTACCATAGCAACTATCTCAAGGTCACCAGGAACAACTGCCACACCGTTAAATGAAGTTGGAACAAGGTAATAATAATATTTGTTTACAAATGTTCCTGTTGTAGTTGTGGAAATGGCATCGCCCCATACCGGATTGATCATATCCCGGAACATGTGTGCATGCCTGTATTGTGTAGCACTAATGTAACCATAAGGATTTCCTGATCCGCCGGTTTGCGGTCCAATAATATTACTCTGCAGCAGGGCAACAGAAAGGTAGTTGGTTGGGGCAGGAGAGTTTCCTGTATAATATGCTTCTACGTGTACGGTCAGAAGTTTGGTAGTGCTGTTGTATGTCGCTTCTACTCCCACGTTAACGTAAGAGTCTTCGTTTTTCACCGTATTGGTATTGGCAGTCCAGTCTCCGCGGCCTGTAACAATACCGGCACCAAAATCATGTCTGCTTATTTGACCCATGGGGAAACCGGTCGGACCAAAGAATCCACCGATGATATCGCCATCGGGTGTTCGGTAATCGGGATCAGATCCGCTGGGAGCCGCATATCCGCCATAATGATAATTGATAGCAAAAAAATTGCCCGGATTTGCAGTGGCCAGATTATATGCAATCTCATGTCCTTCGGGACACCAGGTGCAATAAATTCCGGTATATTCTTCGAGAACGACTTTTCGTTTTTGCACGGTGGTGCTCACGATGGTCTGTGAAAAAAGGCCGTATGTAAACAAAAGGCCTAAGAAAATCAGAATTGTTTTTTTCATATGAATGTAATTTGGTTACAGGAATAAAGATAATGTATTGAGAATTAAATAAAAATCCATGCAATCACAGATTTTAACTGCGTGATTTTATTGTTTTTTTGTAGGTTTTATTACTTACCTGTAGAAAATTCTATGGGCTGATTTCTGAATGAGATTGAACTGGGATGTTTCAAGTCGGGAGACTTGAAACATCAAGAAACATCAAATAAATTAAATCAGAATTTTTTAATTGTTTTTGTTATTACTTAACAATTATTTTATGGGTGCTGATTCCATAATCAGAATAAATACGGAAAAAATAAATACCCGAATTATTTTCTGAAAGGTCAAAACAATTCATGTTTTCAATTATTTCTGATTGAAAAATTATTTTTCCTGTCAGATCCGTAAGTTCAATTCTGTAAATCTTCTGGTCCTGAATACTGACAAATATTTTATTTTCCACAGGGTTGGGAAAAATGATAATATTGTTATTAATTAACTCATCTGCTGAAACTCCGGTTGAATCAATAATAACCGTATAGTCTTCAACTTCGCCCCAGTCAGAATCCCCGCAAGGCGTATCATTTGCCTCGGGCGATGAAGTATCCCAAATCCTTATTCTCATTCTGGTGTTGCCCGGAACAGAAGTTGCCGGGACGAAAACATCTCCGGTAAATGGTCCGTCTCCAATTTCCGACTCAAATACCATTTCATCTGAGTCGAGCAAATCTCCATCCTGATTCCAGTCAATCCACACTTTAGCCTTATCCTGTGAGTATCCGTTGCCAAGACCAATGGTTATTGGATATGAATGACCCTGATTAATTGTGGTTGAAATGGTTGTGTAATCCTGATATCCTCCTGTTCCGCTCCCGGTTTCTGAATTATTGATGGTGTTAAAAGAAACGGCATCAATGTATTCATAAATTGTGCTTACAGTTCCGGCATCACAGTAAACAGGCACTTCTGAAACAACTATGTATCCGAATTTAGTAAATGAATTTGTGTTTGTGCCATCCGAAACTTCAAGGGTAACATCAAAGGTTCCCGGGTTACTGTAAAGTATTCCGGTGGGATTTTGTTCAGATGATGTTTCGGGTGTTCCACCCGGGAAAGACCATGACCATGAGGATGGTGAGTTCAGTGACAAATCAGTAAAATCAATTGCTTCACCGGGCATAATGAAGTTGGCGGATGCAATAAAATCAGCAATTAAAATTATATCGCAGGTGTTTGCTGAAATGCCTTGCGCCTCAAGTGGTGTAATGATATCCGAAACAGATTCAATGGGCGTGATGTTTTGCATAACAACAGTATGATCGGACGCGATCAGGCACATGGTCGGAATAGCAGATATTCCATAGTCAACAAATATATCTGCACCACCTGATGTTCCGCTGATGGTAATATATTCAACTCCGTTTTCAATATCCCAGGCTTCGCAGGCAGCGTCATCAGCATCCTGATTTACACCAATAAAAATGACGTCGTGATAATTACAACCAAAATACTGGTATGCCTGATTTGCCATTGTTGCAATGGCTGCACAGGAGGTTCAGTAAGTCCCGAAAAAATCAAGGACTACATATTTCCCATTATCCAAATAATCAAAAAGATGGACAGGGTTTCCATTGATATCAGTGACATTAAAATCAGCGGCAGTGGTGAGTGTGACCTGCGATTTTACTGAAAAGGACAGGGTTAATAAAGAAAAAAAAATAAACAGGATTTTTTTCATTTGGTAAACGATTACTTTGGTGTAAAAGTAGCATACGTTTTCAAGAAAATCAACATTGATCAAAATTATTTCAAATGAAATTGCGGCAAAAAAAAATCCGGAGCAAGTCCGGATTTTTTAAATTAATTGAAACAAATTATTTCACTATGATTTTGTGAGTTTTAACTGAACTGTCAGTATAAATACGGAAGAAGTACATTCCTGCTACTTTTCCCGAAAGATCAAATTTATTGAGGTCATTGATTTTTTCGGTAACCATAAGTACTTTTCCTGTAATATCGGTCAATTCAATTTTATTAACATTGCTGTTGCCAACATTAACAAAAACTTCGTTTTCTGCAGGATTGGGATATATTAAATAAGAAACACTATTCATTTCATTAACAGAAACGCCTGATGATTCAACCACAACATTGTAATCTTCAACTTCGCCCCAGTCTGCATCTCCGCAAGGAGTATTATTTGCGCCGGCTGAGCTGGTGTCCCATACCCTAATTCTCATAACTGTTTCGCCAAGGGTAGCCGTTGCAGGAACAGTAATATTTCCTGAATATGGTCCGACGCCAACTGTAGATTCAAAAACCATTTCATCTGCATCCAGGTGGTCACCATCCTGATTCCAGTCAATCCATACCCTTCCCTGATCCGAAGCATATCCGCTTCCTAGTGTAATTGTAATAGGATAGGTATTTCCCTGAAGTATGTTGGTTGTCATGTCGGTATGATCCTGATAACCTCCTGCGCCAATTCCAGTGGCTGTGCTTACAATGGTTCCAAATGAAACAGCATCAATAAATTCGTAAACTCCAGTTGATCCTGCATCACAATAAACCGCATCTTCAGATACAAAAATATAGGCAGTTTTGGTAGTTGAATGTGTGGATGTGCCGTCAGAAACTTCAAGAGTTACATCATAGGTTCCAGCAGTATTATATACAATTCCGGTGGGGTTTTCTGCGGTTGAGGTACCGGGAGTTCCTCCGGGAAATGTCCATGACCATGAGGTTGGAGTGCCCGAAGAACCGTCGTTGAAATTAACAGAACCGCCTACCATGATTGTAGTGGGAGTGGCTGAAAAGTTTGCTGTTAATACTGAAGAACAAGCAGTTTCTGATAAGCCCTGGCCTTCGAGGGGAGTAATAATGTCACTGACAGCAGAGATTGGCCAGATGTCCTGAAGAACAACTGAATGATCAGGCTTAATAAGACAAAGAGTCGGGAGTGCTGAAACACCGTAAGTGGTTCCGATTGCATCACCGCCAGCAACACCGCTGATGGTAATATATTCCACTCCGTTGGTCTCATCCCATGCAATGCATGCAGCATCGTCGTCTGAGGGTTCAACATTGACACCTATAAATACAACATCTCCATTGTTGCATCCAAAATAGGTATAAGCTTCGTTGGTGATCGTTGCGACACCGGGACAGGTGCCTCACCATGTGGCCCAAAACTCGAGTACTACATGTTTGCCCGCATCAAGCAGGGAAAAAAGATTCACTGTGTTGCCATTAACATCTGTAGCTGTAAAGTCAGCCGCAGTGGTCAGGGTAACCTGTGAATTTGCAGCAAACGAAAATGTGCTTGCAGCAAAAAGGATTAGTAGGAATTTTTTCATATAGAAACATTTTTTTGATTTAATGTAAAAATACGATAATGAATGGTTAAAAAAAATAGATGAAATAACAGATTTTTTAATAAGGGAAATTCCTTAGCAGATTGATTGATTAGCAGATTGGTTGATTAGCAGATTTGCAGATTGGCAAATAATAAATTTACTTGTAAATTTATTATTTGGGAATTTGCACATTATCACATCATCACATTTGCAAATCAGCTAATTATTTTTTGTATATTTACAAGTCTGAAAAGCAACTTTTTGTGCTTTTTACAGTCTGTGTAATATGAAACGGTTTCTGACCATAGCTTTTTTATTCTCTATACTTGGCACTTTTGCTCAGGTGTATCAGATTAATTCCTATAATGGTCAGACTGTTACCACCTGCTCGGGAACATTTTATGACAGCGGTGGGAGCGGAGGGGATTATAATAGTTCCGAGACTTTTACAGTAACTTTTTGTTCGGGTAGTTCCGAAAATATAGGGCTGGTTTTTTCAATGCTTGATCTTGAAACAAATTTCGATTATTTGTATATTTATTCAGGCACAAACACATCTGCCCCGCAGGTTGCAGGTAGTCCTTTTACCGGGACAACCTCAAGTTTTAATGCAGTTTCAACCACCTCATGCATAACCATTCAGTTTATTTCTGATGGCTCTGTGGGCGCTGCCGGCTGGACTGCCACGGTTGATTGTGATATTGATCCTCCTGCTGCCACAGTTCAGGATTGTTTGGGAGCAATTCCTATTTGCCAAAGCACCTATGTTGAGCCTGATCCCTATGCATATTCAGGTGATGGGAATTTCCTTGATGAAATAAATGTTGATGCAGCCAGCTGTATTCCCCAGGAAAATAATGGTTTATGGTATATTTTTTCGGCCCAGACCAATGGGGTTTTCCGTTTCACTCTTGATCCCCACAATGATGATGATGATTACGATTGGGCGGTTTTCAATCTGACAACAGGTTCATGTGCCGACTTGCTTGTTAATCCCTGGGCATATCTTGTAAGTGCCAGTACGGCTGGAGGCGACGGCAGTCTGCCTCCGGTTAATGCAGGTCCGACCGGTGCCAATTCAGCCAACGCTGCGTCATCGGGTAATTGCAATGGGCCCGGAACAGGAGCCTGGAATCAGTGGAACTCTGATATTCCGGTCACGGCTGGTAATACCTATGTGCTGTATGTTTCAAACTGGTCTGGTTCAAATTATGGTTATGATATCAACTTTGGGGCTTCTACTGCAGTTATTTTTGATGATGTAAATCCTTTTATGACAGATATTGACCCACCTGATTGTGAAGGCAACCAGATTACCATTAATTTTTCTGAATACGTTATTTGTGAAACGGTCGAAATTGCTGATTTTCAGGTTACCGGTCCGGGCGGGCCATTTACAATTACCGGAATGTCTTCGCCTGAATGTGATGCCGGAGCTGATTTTGGCAATACTTTTACTGTTACATTTAGTCCGGCCATTACTTTCAGCGGAACCTATAATCTTACATTAAATGCCTCTGCTTCGGGATCGGTTGCCGACAATTGCGGAAACCTTGCTGCAACCCAGTCAATTCCTTTTGATATGGATTGCTACTGTGAAACTCCTCCGGTTACAGTTAACATTGTTCCGCCCGCATGCTCCGATGGTTATGCACTGATTACCTATACCGGTACTGCTGCCGGCGATGTGGTGTATAACTGGAATTTAGGTGGTGGCACTGTAATTGCCGGTGATATTTCCGGGCCCGGACCAATGCAGGTTACATTCCCGACGCCGGGATCTTCATACAACATCACTCTTGAAACAATAATGGAATCATGCGAACCATCCAACGGTTCCTATACCATTGATATTCCCGATGAGATTATTTTCACAACATCTTCAGAAGACGATTTCTGCGATCAGTGTATTGGTGAAGCATCCATCAGCGTTTCGGGCGGCAGTCCGGGCTACACTTACGAATGGACCACCTCTCCGGTTCAAAATACTGCCACTGCGGTTAATCTTTGTCAAGGCCCTTATACTGTTGAGGTTACCGACCAGAATGGCTGCATAATAACTCAGGTTGTAACTGTCGATAATATTCCGGGATTTACTTTGTCTGCTACCAGTGTTGATGCCGAATGCAATGGCTTTGCAACTGGTTCAATAGATCTGACGGTTACCGGTGGCGCCGCGCCTTTTACCTACGCATGGAGTAATGGTAGCGTTTTGCAGGATATTTCAGGGATTGAGGCAGGTACTTATACCGTAACCGTAACCGGAAGCGATGGATGCCAGGATGAATATACAGTTGATATAAACGAACCAAACGCGCTGAATCTCGATTTTGATTATTCTGATGTAAACTGTTTTGGCGGCACCGACGGAAATATTGACCTTACCGTTTCGGGAGGAACCACTCCGTATTCGTATGACTGGAGCACCGGAGCTGTAACCGAAGATATCACCGGATTATCAGCAGGAACTTTTACCGTTACAGTAACCGACGATAATTCATGTGTTATCAACGAAACAGTTAATATTAATGCACCCGACGCTGCACTTGTGACAACACTCACAGGGACTGATATTCTTTGTTTTGGATACAGCAACGGAAGTATCCTTCAGCTTACATCCGGAGGAACACCGCCTTATTCTTATTTATGGAATACGGGACAGACTACATCTGATCTGAGCGGATTGCATTCGGGTGTTTATACAGTTACTGTATCAGATGCCAATGACTGTAATATTATTGGAAGCATTGAAATTTTTGATTTAACAACCCAAATTGTTATTACCGCATCCATTACCGATCTGGTTTGCTTTGGAGTTGGAACAGGCGCTATTGACGCGTCGGTAACAGGAGGAACACCGGGTTACACTTACCACTGGTCAAATGGAAGTACAAATCAGGATATTGGCGGATTGCTTGCAGGAATGTACACCCTGACAGTTACGGATAATAATAATTGCGTACAATCAGAGAGTTTTTATCTAAATGAACCCGGACAGCTTATTGTGGTTCTGCCAGATGAAATAACCATTTGCATTGACGATACCGTTGTTGTCAATGCTGCAACAACAGGAGGAACCTATCCTTATTTTTACCAGTGGAACATTGGCACTACCTCGGCATATATTGAAGTTAGTCCGGATGCAGCAGCAACCTATACCGTAACAGTAACCGACAATAATGGCTGCACTGCTGCACCCGAGAGCGTGGATATTAATCTGCATGACTCCCTGCATCTGGAAATTATTCTTGCTGATGATACAATCTGCAGGGGCGAAATGCTTACTGTAAACGCAGTTTATTCAGGAGGAAATGGCGGACCATATGAGTTTATCTTCGATGGCACAACAGCCATAACATTTCCTTATAGTTACTACCCTGAGGAATCAGCTGAAATAAGCGTTACCATGGAAGATGGATGTAATACACCCATGGTTTTCGATGGAGCAAATTTTATAATTATTCCGGCTCCACCGGTAGGATTTGTATCAGATATTGTCAATGGTTGTCCGCCACTCATTGTTCATTTCACTGAAATAACTGAGGCAGATCCTGGAATTCAGTTCGACTGGGATTTTGGTGATCCTGACAGTTATAATTCATCTGAATTGCCAAATCCGCAACATACATATCAGAATTCAGGGGTGTATGATGTGACCCTAACTGTTACCAATGAGTTTGGGTGTAGTTCAGATATGACCTATGAAGATATGATAACCGTATATCCTGAGCCCGAAGCTTCTTTTATTCCGGATCCTTGGGTTACTACTATTCTGGAGCCAAAAATATATTTCCAAAACACCTCTGTTTACAATTATTATAATTATTGGTTCTTTGGTGATCATGATTCTTCGGAACTGGTAAACCCCATGCATGAATATTTTGAGCCGGGCACTTACGAAGTAACCCTGGTTACAGTAACTGAATTCGGATGCAGGGATACAGTCACAGATTATGTGATTATCAATGACTATTTTACTTTCTGGGCACCAACAGCGTTTACACCGGATAACGACGGAATAAATGAACTGTTTTATGTGGTGGGCACCGGAATGGTTACCGATGGATTTTTCATGGGAATATACGACCGTTGGGGCGAGCTGATTTACGAAACCACCGACTATGACCCCCTTGCACCTCAGTTAACAGGCTGGGACGGCAGGGTAAAAGGCAATAAAAAAGCACCCACCGATGTGTACACCTGGCTGGTTATTTATTTTGACAAGGATGAGAACAAGCATGAAGTAGCCGGGAAGGTTACTTTGATGAGGTAGTTTTTAAAAAGTATGATCTGTTATCTCTGGAAGCCGAATCTATACCCCCCACCCATTTTCAAAACCTCCTCAAAAACCATACTGCTTAATTTACTCCTATCTTCTTAGCAAGTTCCTCGGGGACTGCCTTTTTATGGATAAGGATGGCGGTTGTTTTCAGGCGCACATAGGAGTCTGACATCATAAGATACCCGCCCTGGCTGTTGCTTTCGGCGCTCCAGGAGTTTTTGGTTTTGTAGTAAAAAACTCCTTTTGCGTCTTTATACATTCCGGTAATGTGCATCAGATGGTCGTCGGTGGTGGTCAGATTGTCAAATGTAAGCTGTCGCATTTCCTGCGTTACAGCCTTTTCTTTATTGTATGATTCGAATTTTTTGGCTGCTTCAGCTCTTGAAATATCGCTCCAGTCATCATCCGGAATAATGGCTATACCTGCCGAAAAACAAAAACTTCTTTCGCTCACATCACCGTCCCAGCAAACACTATAGCCGTTCTTAAGGGCATTTTCGATTATTTTCATCATGTCATCGGCGGGAACGTTGTAGTATTGGTCGCCTGACCAGTTATCAGGAATCCTGAGAATAATCTTTTTATAAAAAGGTTCGTTGGAGTAAGAGGTAATTTCGATGTAATCGTCGGGGTTGATGCCTGAAAAACCAACAAATTCGGTGGGTTTATAGGTTTTTCCTTCGTATGAAAAATTTTTGGGAACTGTGCAGAAATAGGCATCCAGAATTCCGTTCACAGCGGCAGTCCATGCAGTGGAAAGTTTACCGTTGCTCTTTTTGTTAACTCCCGAAATATATCCTTTCAAACCATCAACGAGTTCAGAATGGACATGCTGTTCTTCGCCATAGCAAAGCCCTTTGTAAGTTTCTTCGGTAACCATTCCATATTTTCTGAGCACATTAAAAACATCATGTGCCTGTCCGCCTTCAGAAAAATTTGAGTTTCCGTGCAAACGGATATAAAGTTCGGCTTTAGTAAAATAAGCCATTCTCACAAAAAACATTTCCGATAAATCTATTTCAATATTTTTGGTGCGCAGTATTTCGGTCTCCAGAAAAGAAACCGTGGCAAAACTCCAGCAGGTGCCTGAGCTTTGCTGGTTTTTTACCGGAGTTGTTTTTAAATCATAAATTTTCGAAAAAGAATAGTCTTTGTGATTTTCCTGGGCAGTTAATCCAAAAGTTAAGCAGAGTGCAAAAAGAGCAATTAATAATTTCATGTTAGTCAACTTTATTTTTTTTATCTGTAATTTCTTCAACAACTTTTTTCTGTGCTTCGATTTCACCAAGTTTTAGTTCCTGGTCTTTTTTATTTGTTTCGATGTCGGCTTTGGCCTTTTCGATACTTTTTTCCCAATCGGCAATATTTTTCAGAAGCTGTTCATTTTCTTTCACCAGTTTTTCCTGTTCGCTTTCCTTCTTTTTCAGAATCTTGCCTTCAGCTTCAAGATGGCCGTCAATTGCAGTAAGGGTAGCTTCCTTTCCGAATTTGTACATCATATCCTTGGCGTATCTGAACTTGTCGGGGTGTTGTGAGGAAGAAAGAAAAGCTCCGCCCAGATCAAACCCAACATATAGAATCACATTGCCATCTTTATCAACTTCTGCAACCGCGTAAACATCAATTACATTTGATGAGATATCTTTTATTTCAGCATCATCGGCAAAGATTTCCTTTTTAATGCTGACCTTTGCTTTATAGTCTTTGATGAATTTTTTCCATTCTTTTTCGACATCATCCTTATTGCTTTCGTAAATGGTAACAGAAAGAGCGTTGGTGCGTCCTACGGAAAAGGAATAATCATCTTCCTCAACTTTTATTTTGTGTTGCGAAAACGAACTTAACGATATGAATATCAAAGCGATAATTAAAAATGAATATTTCATAATGAGCAGTATTGAATTTTTCTAAAATTAATAAAAAAACATAAAACCGGCAATTAATTGTTCACATTGGTTACCCCGCCTGAAATGACGAACTTGAGCGCATCAGACGTGGGAATGTTAAGCGGAGTGACACTTTCGGCAGGAACAATAAAAAGCTCTCCCATAAAAGTGTAGGTATAAGGAAAATACACAGCAACTTTTTTTCCGACGATATTCAGCACCGACAGGTCACTTTGAGTAACGAACCCGATTTTTTCAATTTCAGTACCATACATTTTTACCAGTACGGGTTTTTTGAATTTTTTGTCTTTCCCAACAAAAGCCCCCAGCACATCTTTGATGGAAGAGTACACAAACTTGACAAACGGAGTGTTTTTCAGAATTTGTTCAACAAGGGCCATCAGGGGTTGGGCGATAATGGTGCGTCCGATATACCCTAAAAAAGTAATTAAAAGAATGATTGCCACAATGCCAATCCAGTAGCCTTCAACATAATTTTCCTCAAGAAAATTACTGGTGAAACTAAAAATAAAATAGATAATATAGGCAGTTGCACCAAGAGGCGCTGTATAAAGGAGTCCCTGAAGGAAATATCGGAAAAAGGTTTTAAGAATTTTTAAAATTTTCATGGTATTTTTATTATTACTTTAAGTTTTCTTTTTGTTTTTTTGTGAGATTCTGTGCAACCAGAAAATATGAATTGTCAATCCATTTGCAAATCAGTCCGTCTTTTACCGAGCCATCGAGGTTTACAGTGACCCAGTGTTTTTTGCTCATGTGGTATCCCGGTGTTACGGAGGGATAGGTTTCACAAAGGCTGATAACATCTTCGGGATCAGCTTTCAGGTTTACACCAGGTTCACCATCAAGGTTTAATAGTGCAAACATTTTATCTGCAACTTTAAAAACAAGAGTATCGTCGCCAAAGGGCATACTTTCCGAAACGCCTGGTTTTTTAAGGCAATATTCGCGCAGTTCTTCAATATTCATGATTAAATCGGGGTTCAGATCTGAAGGCATCTTCGTAATGTTCAATTCTGGTATTGTTTGAATCTTTAACCAGGGTGATGATGTCAAATCGGATGTCTTCCTCTAAATTTTTTTCAATTATATATTTTTCAGCAGCGTCAATTATATTTCTCTGTTTTTTCGAATCTACAGCCTCAGCCGGATCCATAAATGCATCTGTTGACCTGGTTTTTACTTCAATAAAAGCAATGGTGTTATTTTTTTTCGCAATAATATCAATTTCCTTTTTGCCTTTTTTCCAGTTTTTTGCAATTATTTTATAACCGCTAAATATCAGAAAATCAACAGCTTCTTTTTCTCCTTTGTTTCCTAATTGTATGTTATTCATCATGTTTGTTAAAAAAACATTAAAAAAAAGTAACTTTTTCCTTGTCGGCCGCGTAATTAAAAAGCGTAATATTGCAAAATGAATATTAATTTTGACCGATTAATTCAAAGGTAATGGTTTTCTTTAGAAATACAATTATTTCTGTTTTTCTTCTGTGTGCGTTTAACGGACTGGTAGCTCAGCCCCGTGTAACTCCCCAGCAGCCTGATGAAAACAAAAAAGCTTTTGAGGGAAGTATCAAGTGTGTTCAACAAACCATGATCGATACTTTGTATTATACTTATCATGTTAAAGGGCAAAAAGTCAGGGTTGATGAGCATGGCAAAAACAACGAAGTTGAAAACAGTCTGCTTTTCGATCTGGATGAAAAAACAATACATGCCATCAGTCCGAAAAGAAAATTGTTCATGAGCATAGCTGTTAAGCCTTATGTGGAATCGGACAATGATGAGTATGAAATCATCAAATCAAAAAACAACAAGGTTATCAATGGGTATAACTGCTATCAGTGGAGGGTGAAAAACAAAAAACTGAACACTGAAATAGCCTATTGGGTTGCCTATGATAATTTTTCATTCTTCGAAGATTTTCTGAAACTCTGGAACCGTACAGAAAACAGTGCTATTTTCTTTTTAAAGATTCCGGATGTGATGGGCTTCTTCCCTATGCTTCAGGTTGAAAGGACTTTACTTCGTGAAGAAAGAACCCGTCAGTCCGTTGTGGATGTAGAGAAAAAGCAATTGAATGATAATTTATTTGAAATCCCCAAAGATTTCAAATCTTTCGATAGGTAAATAAAAAATATAGCCACGAATACACGAATTTTTTATTAGTGTATTCGTGGCTATTACATTTCTATTCAAAGGAAATTTTGGTACCCTTATCTGTCACCGACATCTTAATTTTTCTACCAAAAATCATGGCTTCATTGGGGTCAATATGTCCTGCGGGGAAATTAAAGCAAACCGGAAAATTAAAATCTTTAACTGCATCGGCTACAATTTCATAAGCATCTTTTCCATAAGGAACAAGATTGTCGTTCATATCGCTTAATGCGCCCACGATCAATCCTTTAATTTTATCAAATTTACCGCCGATTTTAAAGTTCATAATCATTCTGTCAATATGATACAGGTACTCATCCAAATCTTCGATAAAGAGTATTTTACCATCGGTATTTAAATCAAATGAAGTGCCCCGCATGCTGTAAAGTACCGAAAGATTGCCTCCAACAAGCTGTCCGGTTGCACTACCCTCCCTGTTTTTTTCATCAGGATCGAAATGGTACTTCAGTGACTCTCCGAAAATGGCTTTTTTCAGACTCAGTATTGATTCGCTGTCGTCACCATTAAAAGGAAAATTGACCGGCATCACGGCATGCATGGTTTCGATGCCGAATTTTTCGTGGATATAGGAATGAAGCACGGTAATATCACTGTAGCCAATAATCCACTTCGGATTTTTAACAAACTTGTCAAAATTCAGTTTCTCAATGATTCTGATGGTTCCGTATCCTCCTCTTCCCGCAATAATTGCCTGCACATTGTCATCGTCAAGCAAACTCTGGAATCCTGCCAGTCTGACCTCATCATTGCCTGCAAACTGGTGAAATGACTTGTTGATGTTTTTAGCAAAAACCACATTCAGTCCCCATTTTTTTAATTTATCTGCTGCAGGTTTAAGCTCGATGGATGATATTTTCCTTGCCGGAGCAACAATTCCTATGGTATCGCCTTTTTTAAGAAAGTTTGGTGTAATCATTTTATTGTCTGATTATTGTAATAAACATTTATGCAATGAACAATTGTATTTAAAGGTTTCAAAAATTAGCAAATTAGCAAATTAGCGAATCAGCAAATGAAATTTTGATACCGAATATATATCTTTGCAAATTAAATAAATAATTGAAAAGAAACTATTTCTTACATGAAAAAATTTAACCGCTATACCATTACCGCCGCGTTGCCTTATGCCAACGGGCCTGTTCATATCGGCCATCTGGCAGGTGTTTATGTTCCTGCAGATATTTATGCCAGATACCAGAGACTAAAGGGCGAAGATGTTCTGTTCGTCTGTGGATCTGATGAACACGGCGTTCCCATCACCCTCAAAGCACGCCAGGAAAATGTTTCTCCTCAGGATATTGTGGATAAATACCATACAATCATTAAATCAGCTTTTGAAAGATTGGGCATTTCAACCGATATTTACTCAAGAACAACCTCTAAGACACACCATAAAACCTCTTCTGATTTTTTCAGGAAACTGTATGATGCGGGTGAGTTTATTGAAAAAACATCGGAGCAATATTACGACGAGGAAGCCAAACAGTTTTTGGCCGACAGGTATATCACCGGAACCTGTCCACATTGCGGAAACGAAAAAGCTTATGGCGACCAGTGTGAAAAATGCGGAACTACTTTAAGCTCCACGGAACTGATCAATCCCAAATCGACCATAAGCGGGAACAAGCCGGTTTTAAAAGAAACCAGCCATTGGTATCTACCCCTGGACAAACATGAACCTTTTCTCAGAAAATGGATTCTTGAAGATCATAAGGAATGGAAACCCAATGTGAGCGGTCAGTGCAAGTCATGGCTCGACCAGGGTTTGCAGCCAAGAGCAGTTAGCCGCGATCTGGATTGGGGCGTACCTGTGCCTGTTGAAGGTGCCGAAGGAAAAGTTCTGTATGTGTGGTTTGATGCACCCATCGGATACATCTCAAACACCATTGAATGGGCTGAAAAAGAAGGAAAAGACTGGGAAAAATACTGGAAATCAGATGATACCAAGCTGGTACATTTCATTGGCAAGGACAATATCGTTTTCCATTGCATTATTTTCCCTGTGATGCTCAAAACCCATGGAGAATTTATTCTACCCGAAAATGTACCCGCCAACGAATTCCTGAATCTTGAAAATGATAAAATTTCCACTTCAAGAAACTGGGCTGTTTGGTTGCACGAGTATCTTGATGAATTTCCCGGTAAGGAGGATGTGCTGCGATATGTTCTTTGCGCCAACGCGCCCGAATCAAAGGACAATGATTTTACCTGGAAAGATTTTCAGGCAAGAAACAACAATGAACTGGTGGCTGTTTTTGGTAATTTCGTTAACCGCACGCTGGTTCTTACCCAAAAATATTATGAGGGAAAGGTTCCCGAAATTACCACCCTCACTGATTTTGACAAAGAGGCATTGGCCGAACTCGCATCAGTGAAGCAAAAAATCGAAAGCAACCTGGAAACATTCCATTTCAGGGAAGCGCTGAAAGATGCCATGAATCTGGCACGGCTGGGGAATAAATATCTGGCAGATTCAGAACCCTGGAAACTGATCAAAACCGATCCTGAAAGGGTAAAAACCATTCTGAATATTTCTTTGCAGATCACAGCAAATCTGGCCATAGTATTCGAACCGTTCCTGCCATTCACTTCCAAAAAGCTTTTAGAATTTATGAATATGGAAAAAGCCGGATGGGATAAGCTGGGAAAATCAGACCTGATTGCAGCAGGCCACCAGATCAAAGAACCAAGTCTTTTGTTTGATAAAATTGAAGATGATGTAATTGATGCACAAATTCTAAAATTGCAGAATACCAAAAAAGCCAACGAATCGAACGCACCTGCCAAAGCTGCCAAAGAAAATATTTCTTTTGATGATTTTACAAAGCTTGACATCAGAACCGGCGTGATACTTGAAGCAGAGAAAGTTGCCAAAACCAAAAAACTGCTCAAGCTTCTCATAGATACCGGAATTGACAAACGCACCGTTGTTTCGGGCATTGCCGAATTTTACAATCCCGAGGACATTATCGGAAAGAAAGTGTGCATTCTGGTAAACCTTGCCCCCCGTGAAATAAAAGGCATCGAATCGAAGGGAATGGTATTGATGGCCGAAAATGCCCAGGGCGAAATGAGTTTTATTTCAAGCATCAAAGATTTTAAACCGGGTTCGGAAATAAAATAGAGAGGCACCGTGTGCATTTCTACAATTTCCTATCTTTACATATTAATTTTCAAAATCTGTAAAATGAAAAAAATAGTTCTCAGTTTCTCTCTTATCTCTTTGCTTTTAACTTCATTTATTGCACGGGCCGACGAAGGCATGTGGCTGCCACTGTTTGTGAACCGGCTCAATTATGAAGACATGCAGAAAAAGGGCTGCAGATTATCTGCCGAAGAAATTTACAGCGTAAACAAATCAAGTCTGAAAGATGCCATAGTCATGTTTGGCGGCGGATGTACCGGCGAGGTGATTTCTGATAAGGGACTTATTCTTACGAACCACCATTGCGGATTGGGACAGATTCAGGCACACAGCTCACCCGAGAATGATTATCTGACCAACGGTTTTTGGGCAAAAAATATGGCTGAGGAGCTTCCTAATGCGGGTTTGACGGTTTCTTTTTTAATCAGGATCGAAGATGTGACTTCAAAAGTGCTGGATGGCATCAAGGAAGGAATCTCGGAATCTGAAAGAAACAAACAAATTGAAGAAAAATGTAAGGCGATTGAAAAAGAAGCTAAGGGCGACACACACTACAAAACACAGATCAGTGCATTTTTTGGAGGCAATGAATTTTATCTTTTCGTGTATGAAATATATCAGGACGTAAGAATGGTCGGTGCGCCGCCATGGTACATCGGCAAATTCGGTGCTGATACCGACAACTGGATGTGGCCGCGTCACAAAGGCGATTTCTGCCTGTTTAGGGTTTATACGGCTCCGGATGGCAAACCTGCAGCCTATTCGAAAGACAATGTTCCCATGAAGCCCAAACACCATCTTCCCATATCAATTAAAGGAGTAAAACAAGGCGATTATGCCATGATTCTGGGCTACCCCGGAAGGACAGAGCGACACATGACATCGTTCGGAGTAAAAATGCTGCTTGATAAAACAGCTCCAACCATTGTGAGTGTCCGTACAAAAATCCTCGAAATCATGAGGCAGGCCATGGATGAAGATGATAATGTACGCATTCAGTACGCATCCAAACAGGCAAGGATCAGCAACTACTGGAAATATTATATCGGGCAGGCAAAACAGTTGAAGAGGAACAGGGTATTGGAAAGAAAACAGGAACTTGAGACAAAATTCGATTTGTGGATGAGGCGCGAGGATGACCGCATCAACGAATATGGAAATTGCATGAGAGATATCAAATCTGCTTATGAGATTCTTGAAAAATATGAGGTAGCCACCAATTATTTTAACGAAGCCATTTATCAGGGAAATGAATTGTTGCGTTTTGCTCTGATGTCAAGAAGATTTCAGATGGCCATTGAGAGTAATTTTGAAAAACTGAATCGAGAAACTTTTTTGGCAGAAAGGAAAAAGGAAACAGAAAAATTCTTTAAGGATTATAATTTGCCCGCCGATAAAAAACTTTTCATAGCCATGATGGACATGTACAGTAAAAATGTGGAAGAACAGTTTCAACCGGCATATTTCATTAAAATGAAGAAGAAATACAAAGGCGATTTTGCAAAGTATGCTGATTATATTTATACTGAGTCGGTTTTTGCATCAAATGAAAAAATGATGGCGCTGATTGAAAACCCAAAATCTTTCAGTCAGGATCCCGGTTATCTGCTCATGACTGCATTTGTTGAATCCTATCAGCAGGCAGCACAGTTATCATCCGAGGCAGATGAATTGCTGAATAAAGGAAACAGGTTATTTATCAAGGGAATCAGGGAAATGATGCCCGACAAGAAATTTGCTCCGGATGCCAATTCAACCATGCGGCTCACTTATGGAACGGTTATGGATTATTACCCGGCCGACGCCGTTCACTACGATTATTTTACCACTCTGAAAGGCGTTATGGAAAAGGAAAAGCCCAACGACTGGGAATTTCATATTGGTGAAAAGCTGAAGGAACTTTATGCGAAAAAGGAATACGGACGATATGGAAAAGACGGAGAAATGTATGTCAACTTCATCACCAACAACGATATCACCGGAGGCAACTCAGGCAGTCCGGTCATTGACGGCGACGGGAACCTTATTGGTCTGGCCTTCGATGGAAACTGGGAAGCCATGAGCGGTGACATTGAGTTTGAGCCCAAACTTCAGCGTACCATCTGCATGGATGCCCGTTATCTTTTATTTGTTATAGATAAGGTTGCGGGGGCACAGAATATTATTGACGAGCTGGATGTTGTGGAGTAGAAGAAAAAAAAGCCCCAAGCGGGGGCTAATTTCTTTTACTGTTTAATAACCCTTTCTACAAAAACCGAATTATTAATTGTTGCCTTAATATAATAAACTCCATTTGGTTTATCTGAAATATCAATCTCCGTTTCACTTCCAGTTATTCTTTTTCGAAAAATGACATTTCCGAGCATGTTAAATATTTCAATTTCTCCAAAGGATGATACATCCCCGGAAACAAATAGATTAAACATTCCTTTATTTGGATTAGGATATAGGCGAACTTCACGTCCGGCGGTTTTGTTCACGTTTTATTAACCCCGGCCGTTAGCCGGGGCTGAATTGACCTGGCCCTTTTTAACCACCAAAGCTTCAGCCAAGGTGGTCAGACCGTGGGAAAACGGAGCGATCAAAGGTCGGTTTTTCCGAATCCTTCAAACCTCCAAAAAAGAACTAATGAACAAAAGGAATAAAAAAAACTAAGCGAACAATTAAACATCTACACATCTAAACAAATAAACAAAAAGAACAAACCAGAAACCACAAACCCGAAACCCCTAACCTAAAGCAACCCCAACTCCAGCAACGCCTCATCGCTGAGCATGCTTTTATCCCAGGGTGGGTCGAATACGAGTTTTACCGTTGATTTTTTAACATCGGGAATGTTGTTGGTTTTTTCGTTGACTTCGTAAACAAGATCCTCGGCCATGGGACAGTTGGGAGCTGTGAGGGTCATGACGATCTCCACGTTTTTTTCGTCGTCAATATTCAGTTCGTAAATGAGCCCGAGGTCCAGAATGTTCACCGGTATTTCGGGATCGTAAATGTGCTCAAGCACAGTAACGATAGCATTTTCAAGCTCTTTGTGTTTTCCTGTTGTTTTCATCATCCGTTCATTTTTGTTTGATAAGCCAGCGCATACATTTTCATTTGTTTGATCATGGAAAGGAGTCCGTTCGAGCGGGTGGGCGACAAATGTTGATCCAGTCCGATCTGCTTCACAAAAAATAAATCGGCTTCGTAAATATCTTTTGGCGGCTGGCTAGATAGTACTTTTATCAGCAATGAAATAATTCCCTTGGTGATGATGGCGTCGCTGTCGGCTGTGAAGTATACTTTACCGTCTTTTAGTTCGGCATCTACCCATACCTTCGACTGGCAGCCCTCAATGAGGTTTTCCTCTGTTTTCAGTTCGGGGGCAATAGCAGGAAGTTCTTTTCCCAGGTCAATGAGGTACTCGTATTTGTCCATCCAGTCGTCGAAGGCGCTGAATTCTTCGATTATCTCAATTTGTTTTTCTTCGATGTTCATATAATTTCTTTTTTGCAAGAAAGTTGCTTGCTCTTTTTTAAATAACCAACAAATATAAAGAATTCCAATTTAGTATTATAACACTTGAGATTGTCTTTAGGTTCATATTTCTACGCAAGAAGATTTTTATATTCCCCTTTTACTGAGCATCAATTAACGATGATTAGCTTCACTTTAGTACAACATCCCAAATAGCCACAGAGGTATTCTATTTGTATTCCCGCTTTCTATGTGCAGAGCCAGGTATGCATTTGGAACTCCGCGAATTTGCTCATTGGTTTTTGAAGGTCCTCCGACTTCAAACGCATAGGTAGCATCAACCATGAAATCGCCGAACCTTGCTGAGGTAACCTCATGAACAACGTTTAGCTGATTTAAAAAAAAAGTTTCCCTAACATTGCCAACATTGGCCTGCCTTGGCGAGAACATGTAAACAAAATTTGTGTTTTGCAGATAGACTTTTTCTGGCTTCTGCAAATAACTGACCCCTTTTACAGATGTTTTTAATAATTGAATTATTTGTGCCTTGTCCAAAAAGTCAAGAATTCTCAAAATAGTATTTCTCGGTGTTTCCAGCTTATCGGAAAGTTTATTGATATTTGGTGTAAACGGCACAGACTCACTCAGTACATATAAAAGTTTTTTCATAGTCCTTGTTGTGGAATGCTGCAAATCCTCAAATGGCGCAATATCTGTATCAATTACCAGATTTATTGTTTCCAGCAATTTCTGATAATAGGTTTGTTTTGCCTCCATAAAGAATGGGTAAAACCCATATTCAAGGTAATGCTGAAAATCTTTATTATAGTTAAAAGAATCAACCAAGTCGGGCGCAATAACATGATGATTGTTTAAGATATCCTCCAATTTCAATGGGGGCAAATTAATGTTTTTCTGAAAACTGAGATATTCCCTGAAAGATAACCCATGAAGGTAATAGATGGCAGCTCTGCGCGAAAGATCTGCGCTGCCTTTTGAAATATTAAGGATCGAAGAACCGGTCGCTATGACTTTTATGTCTTCATAATCGTCATAAAGTTGTTTTAAATCTTTCGACCACCAGCCATACCTGTGTACCTCATCAACAAGAAAAGTCCTATACCCCAAATCATATAATTTTCCGACCGTTTCAACAAGCCGATGTGTTTCAAAATAAAGGTCATCCATACTCAAATAAATGCCTTTTTCTTTGATAACTGACAAGTGTTGCAATATAAGTGTGGTTTTGCCTGTGCCCCTATAGCCAAGAATTACTATAAGCCGTTGACTCCAATCAATCTGATCAAATAAATATCTCCTTTTTTTCCCAGATATTAATTTGGCTTTTTTTTCGGATTTCTCAATTAAAATTTCCATAATTGCTGTCTTTAAAAAGCAAATATACAAAATAGTTTTTACAAAAAGCAAATTATTAAAGTGCTTTTTACAAAAAGCATTATCCGAAAAGTTTTTTGACCTTGACCAGACCCTCAATCAGTTTGTCTATTTCCTCCTTTGTATTATAAAAGGCAAAGGATGCACGCACTGTTCCGGTGATGTTGAATTTTTCCATCAGCGGTTCGGTGCAGTGGGTGCCTGTTCTTACGGCTATTCCGAGTTTATCGAGGATAGTGCCTACGTCGTAGGGGTTCAGGTTGTTGAACAGGAATGAAATGACTGAGGCCTTTTTTTCGGCTGTTCCGTAAAAAACAATCTCTTCAAATTCACTGAGTTTCTTTGTTCCGTAATTCAAAAGTTCATTTTCTGCTTCAGCGATATTTTCTATTCCGAGGTTCTGGACATATTCTATGGCTGCGCCCATTCCGATTGCACCGATATAATTGGGCGTTCCGGCCTCAAATTTAAAAGGCAGGTCGTTGAAAGTGGTTTTTTTGAAGGACACTTTTCTGATCATCTCTCCACCTCCCTGATAGGGCGGCATTTTTTCGAGCCAGCTTTCTTTTCCGTAAAGGACTCCGGTGCCGGTCGGACCATATATTTTATGTCCGGAGAAAGCATAAAAATCACAATCCAGTTCCTGCACATCCACTTTCAGATGTTGGATGGCCTGGGCGCCGTCAATCAGAACCGGAATGTTGTTTTTATGAGCAAGTCCAATGATTTGCCTGATGTCATTGACTGTTCCCAGTGCATTTGAAATATGGGTTACCGATATAAGTTTTGTTTTTTCAGAAATCAGCGACGGAATTTTGTCGTATTCAAGCTCGCCTTTTAAGTTGAAGGGAATCACTTTCAGGACTGCTTTTTTTCTTTCGCAGAGAAGTTGCCAGGGAACGATGTTTGAATGGTGTTCCATTTCTGAAACGATGATTTCATCTCCTTCTCCCACAAATTTTTCACCAAAGGAACTTGCCACAAGATTGATTGATCCTGTGGTTCCCGAAGTAAATATTATTTCTCTGTCGGATGAGGCATTGATAAATTTCTGAACGGTTTTTCTGGCTTTTTCAAAACCTGCAGTGGCTTTGTCACTCATAAAATGCACGCCACGGTGGATGTTGCCGTTGTAATTTTTATAATACTCGTCCATGATGTCCAACACAGTCGATGGTTTTTGTGTGGTGGCCGCATTATCGAAATATACCAATGGTTTTCCGTATGCTGTCTGACTCAGAATCGGAAAATCTTCCCTGATTTTTTTAATGTTTTGTATCACTGTTTAATTATTTTTTCGTAATCTAACCTATAATCCATCACCCACAACCCAAACCCTAAACCTCCTCATCCATTTCCGCCGGAACAGTATTTTTAGTTCTAAAATGATTACGGCCGGCGGTGTTTTTCAAATCTTTCAAACCCCGGATTGAAATCCGGGGCTATGATTGGGCAACTCCTTCGGAGTTTTTACTCCACAACAATCTTAACCCCAACCCCTATACTCCAAACTCCCCCTTTCATTTCCGCCGGAACGGAGTTTTGGTTTTTAACAGATTACGGCCGGCGGTTTTTCATTGCATAATCATTCCCGGGGCGCTGCCCCGGGCTGAATTGACCTGGCCTTTCAGGCCGTTTGCTCATCAGAATTTAAGAACATTTACCCATCACTTATAACTCATAACCCATAACCTATAACCCCCCAACTAACATTCCCTACAATTCATCACACAACTATTACATCTCGAAAGTTCGCCACGAAGCCGTTTTTCAATGAGGTTGCTGATTCTGATTTTCAATGGTTCGATTTTTATTTTGTTCATGATTTCATAAGTAAATCCGAACATAAGCAGCATGCGGGCTTCCTTTTCATTAATTCCCCTTGAGCGCAGGTAAAAAAGTGCATTGTCATCAAGTTGCCCCACGGTAGCTCCGTGTGAACATTTCACGTCATCGGCCCAGATCTCAAGCTGCGGCTTGGTATTGATCTTGGCGTCATCGGTGAGCAGTATGTTGTTGTTTGCCTGGAATGCTCTTGTGTTTTGGGCATCTTTCCTTACCAGGATTTTTCCGGTAAATGCGCCGGTGGCATAGTCATCCAACACACCTTTGAAAAGTTCGTTTGAGGTGCAGTTCGGACTGGCGTGATCAATAAATGTATAATTATCAACATGTTGTCCTTTATCCGAAAGATACAGTCCCATGGTACTGTTTTCACAATATTCCTCTTCGAGTTTCACGTGGATGTTGTTTCGGATAATGCCGCCATGCAAAGTAATAACGCCACTTACAACGTTGCTTGCTTTTTTCTGATTTATAAACACTGATGAAAGCTGAACAGACCCGTTGTGTTCATTTTGAATTTTATAAAAATCGAAAAGGGAGTTTTTTCCGGCAGCTATTTCGGTAACCGAGTTGGTCAGGAATCTTTGTGAAGAAAGGGTATGGTCGCAAACTACGATTTGTGCCTGAGAATTTTCTTCAAGAATGAAAAGGTTTCTTGGCTGGGCCATCACATCTTCATCAGACAGCAAAATGTTGATGATCTGTATTGATTTATCAAGAATTACCCCTTTCGGCACATACAGAAATATTCCGTCCTGTGCAAAAGCGGTGTTGAGGGCTGTAAGTCCGTCTGTATTCGGGTCAGCATATTTTCCGTAATATTTTTCAAATAACCGTGGATATTTTTGAGCAGCAGCCATGAAACTGCCAATTACTGCTCCACCGGGCAGACTTGTCAATTGATTTTCCTTGTCGTGATACCAGCCGTTAACCAATAAAATGGTATGTGTTTCAAGATTGGGAACATCACAATGAAAAACATCGTCAATATTGAAAAGTATGTCCCTTTTTCTGAGATATGATTTGTAATCAACCCTGAAAACAGGATCCAGTGTGATATACCGGTATCTTTCATCGGCTTTGGTAGGAATTCCGGTTTTCTGAAAAATTTCAAAAGCTTTTTCGCGGTGGCTGTTAATTAACTCAGATGAGCCCTCGCAAAGGACAGACTTTTCGTTTTTAAACCTGTCAATAAATATGGTGTTGATATCGGCTAAAACCTGATTTTCCATTTTCTTTTATTTTATGATTCCTGCTCCACTTCCTTTTTAATCCAGTCGTATCCTTTTTCTTCAAGTTCCAATGCCAGCTCCTTGCCGCTGGTTTTCACGATCCTGCCCTGATAGAGCACATGCACCACATCGGGAACAATATAATCGAGCAATCTTTGGTAGTGGGTGATGACAATTGTGGCATTTTCAGGAGTTTTTAATTTGTTTACCCCGTTTGCCACGATTCTGAGTGCATCAATATCTAGACCTGAGTCGGTTTCATCAAGAATGGCCAGTTTGGGTTCAAGCATGGCCATCTGGAAAATTTCGTTCTTTTTCTTTTCGCCACCTGAAAAACCCTCGTTTACAGAGCGGTTGGTAAGGTTTGAATCAATCTCCACCACAGCTTTTTTCTCGCGCATGAGTTTTAGAAATTCAGCAGCAGAAAGAGGTTCCTGGTTGTGATATTTTCTTTTTTCATTGACAGCGGTTTTCATGAAATTGACCATGCTCACGCCCGGAATTTCAATCGGGTATTGAAAACCCAGAAAGATGCCTTCTTTGGCACGTTCTTCGGGAGTCATCTCCAGCAGGTTTTTGCCCAAATATTCCACTTCGCCCTCGGTAACTTCAAAAATTTCCCTTCCGGCCAATACTGCTGCCAGCGTGCTTTTTCCTGATCCGTTCGGACCCATGATGGCGTGTACTTCACCGGGTTTCACTTCAAGATTGATTCCTTTCAGAATTTCTTTTCCGTCAATCTTTGCTTTTAAGTTTTTAATCTTTAACATATCTTTTTCTTTATTCCCCTACCCCGGAGGGGTTAGGGGTGGGTTCTTATGATACCGGCTCATAAGCCGGGGTTAGTAGAACTGTTGCAATTATGCTGTTTATTCTACTGTTCATTCTAAATTTATCATTCATTTGCGCCGGAACAAGGTTTTGTTGTCTTAACTTGTTCTCGGCCGGCGCTTTCTTTGCCTATCCTTCACCCAGGATTTCATCCGGGGCTATTGTTATTCAACTCTTTCAGAGTTGGTAAATTCAGGTTTAACTACAATATTTCATAGAACACTCCACACTCACTCTTCACACTCACACTCATTCTACCCAACGCTGCCTTCCAGACTAATCTGAAGAAGCTTTTGCGCTTCAACGGCAAATTCCATGGGAAGCTGGTTTAAAACTTCCTTGGCGTATCCGTTAACGATGAGTCCGATGGCATCTTCGGTGGATATCCCGCGCTGGTTGCAGTAAAAAATCTGGTCCTCGCCAATTTTTGAAGTGGTGGCTTCGTGTTCGACGATGGAACTTTTATTGTCAACCTGAATATACGGGAAGGTATGGGCACCGCAATTGCTGCCTAACAGGAGCGAATCGCACTGAGAAAAGTTTCTGGAGTTTTCGGCTTTTTTGGTCACCTTGACCAATCCACGGTAACTGTTTTGTGATTTGCCTGCCGAAATACCTTTAGAAACAATGGTGCTTTTGGTGTTTTTGCCCAAATGAATCATCTTGGTTCCGGTATCGGCTTGCTGGTGATTGTTGGTCACGGCAACGGAATAAAATTCGCCCACCGAGTTATTTCCTTTTAGAATGCAGCTTGGATATTTCCAGGTAATGGCCGAGCCGGTTTCCACCTGTGTCCATGATATTTTGGAGTTATCGCCACGGCAAATTCCGCGTTTGGTAACAAAATTGTAAATTCCGCCTTTTCCGTCCTTATCGCCCGGATACCAGTTTTGCACGGTTGAATATTTTACATCGGCATCTTTTTCGGCAATGATTTCGACGATGGCAGCATGAAGCTGGTTTTCGTCGCGTTGCGGGGCGGTACATCCTTCGAGGTAACTTACATAAGCACCTTCATCGGCTACTATCAATGTGCGTTCAAACTGTCCGGTATTGGCTGCGTTAATCCTGAAATAGGTTGAGAGTTCCATTGGACATCTCACGCCTTTGGGGATGTACACAAAAGAACCATCGCTGAACACAGCCGAATTCAGAGCTGCAAAATAATTGTCGCCCACGGGCACCACCGAGCCCATGTATTTTTTAATCAGATCGGGGTGTTCATGAACCGCTTCGCTGAATGAGCAGAAAATGATTCCTTTATCGGCAAGGGAATCCTTGAAAGTAGTTTTAACCGAAACGCTGTCGATAACCGCATCAACAGCCACTCCGCTGAGCCGTTTTTGTTCGTCGAGCGGAATACCAAGCTTATCGAAAGTTGCTTTAAGTTTGGGGTCAATTTCATCAATGCTGCCAAGTTCCTTTTGCTTTTTTGGCGCCGCATAATATATTATATTCTGAAAATCAATTTCGGGAATATTCAACTGAGCCCATTCGGGCATTTTCATGGTTTTCCATTTCTCAAAAGCTTTCAACCTGAACTCAAGCATGAATTCGGGCTCTCCTTTCTTAGAGGAGATCAATCTGATGGTATCTTCATTTAATCCTTTCGGGATAAACTCAGTCTCCACATTCGTATAAAACCCGTATTTATACTCGCCTCCGGTAACTTCAGAAATTATTTTATCCTGTTCTTTTTCCATTACTTCTTAATTAGAATAAATCTAAATAAACGCAAATATAAAGGATTTTTTTCAATTGAAACAGGATTTTGACGAAAAAAAGAACCACGAATCCCATTTTTATAAATAAACCATAAAAAAAGGGGAAATATGCTGCAAATACTTGTAAAAACTATTCGTTTCCCGTTTTTTCCCTGATAAGTTTTAAAGTCTGATCCATGGCTTTATCGGCTGGAACAATAATATCCGGAATAACCCCGTGTGTATCACTGTCGTTGGCACCGTAAAGATAGAATTTTTTGAAAGACACACCGAAAAAAAGCTTTGTATTTGGCAGTTGTTGGGAGATCACATCACCAAAACAGACTTTTAATCCGCCTGTTTCTTCACCCACAATTGTACCCATTTTAAAGTGCTGAAAAGCACCTGCAAAATCGGCAGCTGATGAAAATGAGTAATGGCTGGTCAAAAGATACACCTGACCATTAAACCTGAGTTTACTTTTCCGAAGTTTAATTAAATTAGTACTATCTGCTTCATGAGTATGGATTCCGTTCGGCTGTTTTTTTCTTACAGATTTTTTACTTTCATAAAAATCATGTTGTCTGTCCGAATATTTCACCATTGTTTTACCAAACTGTGAAAAAGGCACATGAGAAATGTATTGAAAAAACTCATCTCCAAGTGCTGAATTTCCGCCTCCGTTTCTTCGGATATCAATAATGATATTCTGAATATTCTTTTCATTAACAATTGTAAAAACAGAATCCAGAAAATGCTTGAATTTTTTCAGATCAACAAAGCTCACAAAGTCGATGACGCCAACATTTTCATCAGGTAATATTTTAAAACTGTAATAATAATCCATTTTTCTTTTAACTGAGTTTTGACGGGTAAAAAAGCGTTCCTCAGCACCGATTCCATTTATTTTTTTTGATTGTAAAACCCCGTTTTCAAGGTATTCAACATCAAACTCATCTTTCCTGTAAATGGTATATAATAATGGTGTGAAATAATATTCAGCAATTGATAATTTAAAAAAGTACTGTTCACCGCTGCAATATTTCATCATTTCCGTTTCAATATCCTTTATTGGCACTTTGTTTATGCTGATGATCTTCGAGCCGGAAGGAATTTCATTTTCACCTTTAACCAGACATTCGTCAACGAATACGGTTGAATCATTTGTATTGATTGTTACAGTTACAGGAAAAAACAAATCACTGCTGTTTTTTAACTCCATATAAGGAAAATGCATCATTGTATGGCCATCGCCCAAAGAGGAAACCAAGGGAGAAACAATGGAGTAAAAGTCAATTGCTGTCATATCACCGGTGATTTTACTCCGGGTTTTTTCAAGTTCCATATTAAATTTTTCCTTACCAATAGATGCATACATATCGGGGTGAATCTGGTCAATCCAGGATACCAGACTGTCAAGGTCGGCAAGCAGCATGGTTTTTTCTATTTTTTCCTGTGCAATAGAATTTGAAAAACTCAAAAAGCAGATAAACACAATAAACAGTATTCTCATTTCAGCCATTTTTAATCTACTGCAAAATAAGCGATAATTTTATGTAAATCAAAAAGGAGTTTCTATGCAAAAACTTTCAAAATCTTTTCCCTGACAATATTTTTGACTTCGTCCATAGAAATTTCCCTGCCTGTTTCCTTTTGGATGGAAGTCACTCCCTTGTCAATAAAACCGCAGGGGTTGATGTATCTGAAATAATCAAGATTGGTGTTTACGTTCAATGCAAATCCGTGCATGGTGATGTTGCGACCTGCTTTCACCCCGATGGCGCAGATTTTTCTCACATTTGGTTTTCCCACGTCAATCCACACGCCTGTCGCCCCATCAAGTCGTTCTGCTTTAATCCCGAATTCTCCGACCGACAGAATTATTGCTTCCTCAAGGGAGTGGATGTACTGTTTGACCTGCATCGAGAACTGTTCCAGATCAAAAACCGGGTATCCGACAAGCTGTCCGGGCCCATGATAGGTAATGTCGCCGCCCCTGTCAATCCTGTAAAAAGAGGCATTGATGCGTTTGAGAATATTTTCATCAATGAGCAAATTGTTGTCTTTTCCGCTTTTTCCCAGTGTGTACACATGCGGATGCTCGCAAAAAAGCAGGTGGTTGATGATTTCGGGAGCAGGGAGCTCCCCTTTACGTTCCCTGATTTTCATTTCGGAGCTCTCATTAAAAATCCTTTCCTGAAAGTCCCACGCTTCCTTGTAATCAATGAGTCCGAGATCGGTATATTTTATGGTTGGCATTTTTTTTTGCAAAATTAAGCAAATATCTCGGGATTTTTAGGTGATGTGCACACAGCCGTCAGGTTTATTTTATAATGATTAGATTATCAAACAGTATCAAAAAGATCCCTCGCTGCACTCGGGATGACAACTCCTTTTTTTTGGTTGGGCAGACGGGATGGGGAAGGCGGCTTGCCGCCTTCCCCATCCCGTCTGCCCCTTTATCAAAGAGACCCTTGTCATCCCGAACCGCCCAAAGCGGTGAGGGATCTCATTTATATTAATTAAGTTTTATTTAGAAAGACCTTATCCTGACGGATATTAGACCTGCAATATGAAATTCCATCATTATTCTTAATTATACATTTAATAAAAAATTGCCTTGGATTTTAGTAATGTTTTATTCGAAACTGAACAGGAACGAAGGTTTTGTATATTTTGAAAATCAGGTTAAGAAATATTAAATCATTAAAACTTGTAAATGATGTGGTCGCAAAATGCGACCAGCTCACTTATAATAGTCAGGGCGCGACTCCAAGTCGCGCCCTGACTTTGGGGAATTAGCCCCGCTTTAAAGTCGCATTTTGCGACCTTAAAGATTAACTAAACTAAAACAAAACATAAATGCATCTCATGGTTTTTCTGAAAAGCCAAGGAAACTGAGATGAATTGCTGCAATAATGTAATTAGAAAATCAGGTCAAGAATTATAAATCATTAAAACTTGTAATTTTTGCAAGTTTTAATGATTTATTGACCTGTGACTGCCCCATTAATCAAATTTAACTTCCTGTCATAAAATTTTCGAGACTTGCTTGGTGAAGGGGATATGACCTTCTTGGTTGTTTCTATAATTGTCTTGCCCAAATTACCGCTCCAAGTTATAAACTTTAAACTGCTTTATGGTTTTGTTCGAACACTTAAGGTGCGTGAGTTCCCAATTTTGGGATTAGAAGTTTAGGAATGTGCATCGCTCAGTGTTTGTATATAACCATTTAAATTTAGAAGATACCCTGTTATTGTTTTTCCTTTATTTGTAAATGCTATATTTACATGATTATGCAGGATTAAAGGGTGAGAGAAATTGAATATCATTTGCAGATACTATCCTTTAATTCTTTGGCTTCAGAAAATCCATTTTTCATGGCATATTCAAGTTCCAAACAGGCTTTGTCGATATCGTTAAAACAATAATAAATATATGCCAACCAATGATGCGATGCCCCAACATTGTAATTATTTTCAATACAATATTTAAAATCAACAAATGCTTCTCTAAATTTTTCGAACTCATAATTAACGATACCCCTTAAAAAAACTAATTCAGCATTTGTTATATTATTGAAAAATAAGTTGTGAAATCCAAATTTATCCATGTTGTTTATTGAAATACTATACTGATATGTGTCATTATAATACATTATTGCTTTATTTATAAATATTTCAGCTCTTTTAAAATCAGTTATATTGATATAATAAAAAGCTAATGAATACAAAGAAAATACATTGGTGGAATCAATATCCAGAATTCTATTCCAAACTTCTAACGCCATTTTTTCACAATATAACTCTTCTAAACAAAGGGCTTCAATAGTTAGTAAATTAATATTCATTGAGTCTTCTATAATTGCCTTATCGCATAGAAACAATGCTTCTTCAAACTTTCCTAATTGATATTTTTCTATCGCCTTATTCTCAAATTTACTAATTTGGGTTTCATAAGGTTGTTTACTACCAGAACAATTAACTAGAAAACCAATCAATAATAAAAAGGTTAAAAATCGTATCATAAATATTTTAATATTTGAATGCCTGCAGAACCAATACCGCCTGAGGCAGATTTTGCATTTTTTAAACCAAAATCAATCTTATAAGTTCCTTGATAATGACCTTCAAAATTTACATCCAATTTTACAAATCATTTCTTCATAATCTTTTTCTAAGAAGGATTTAACATTTTCTTCAGAAACTTTATATTACAATCGTATAATATGTCCCTTTTCGATTCCAAACTGTTGCTGTTAATACCTTTTAGCCATCCATTGATGTTGTAGGCGAAATCCTGGCCTTGTACTTTGTCCTGGCCAATTTCTATTCCCACCACTGAACCATAAAGATAATAAATTTTAATATCCTCACCCCAAAATACTCCAACTATCTTCTTATCTTTGCATCCTGTTTTTAAAAAAAATAAAATGAACATACTTGATCTCAGCGAACAGGAAGTGTTGCGCCGTCAGGCACTTGAAGAACTAAAGTCAAGAGGGATTAACCCCTATCCTGCCGAAAAATTTGAAACCAATGTCAGCTCAGTTGAAATTCTTGGAAATTTCTCTGATGAAAAAAATAATTATCAGGATGTTGCCATTGCCGGCCGCATCATGTCACGCCGTATTATGGGAAAAGCTTCGTTCGTGGAAATCATGGACGAGAAGGGAAAAATCCAGGTATATTTCAACCGCGATGTGGTTTGCCCGGGCGAAGACAAAACCCAATACAATGAGATTTTCAAACGTCTGCTTGATATCGGTGACATCATCGGTATTCATGGCCGCGTTTTCAGAACGCAGATGGGTGAAATCACCATCGATGTAAAGGAATTTAAAGTCCTCAGCAAATCCATCCGTCCACTCCCCATTGTTAAAGAAAAAGACGGTGTGGTGTATGATGCTTTTACCGATCCCGATCAGCGTTACCGCCAGCGCTCACTCGACCTTATCGTGAACCCGCATGTGAAAGATGCTTTCATCAAAAGATCAAAACTCACCAACTCCATGCGCGACTTCCTCAACGGAAAAGGTTACCTTGAGGTTGAAACACCAATTTTACAGCCATTATACGGTGGCGCTGCTGCCCGTCCGTTTAAAACCCATCACAATACTCTCGACATGACATTATACCTAAGGATTGCCGATGAGCTGTATCTTAAAAGACTTATTGTAGGCGGTTTCGAAGGTGTTTACGAATTTGCCAAAGATTTCAGAAACGAAGGTATGGACCGCTTCCACAATCCCGAATTTACCCAGATGGAGCTTTACGTTGCATACAAGGATTATTTCTGGATGCAGGAATTGGTCGAGGAAATGGTTGAAAAAATTGCCCTAGATATTCACGGAACCACAAAAGTTCAGGTTGGCGAAAACCTCATTGATTTCAAACGTCCATGGAAACGCTATACCATGTTCGAAGCCATCCATGAATTCACCGGTATTGACATTTCAAAAATGAACGAATCAGAACTCAGGGCTACCGCTGTTCAGATGGGCATCAAAACTGATGATTCCATGGGCAAAGGCAAACTGATTGATGAAATTTTCGGCGAAAAATGCGAAGGAAAACTCATTCAGCCCACTTTCATCATGGATTATCCTGTTGAAATGTCTCCGCTGGCTAAAAAGCACCGTTCGGTTGACGGTCTGGTTGAACGGTTTGAAGCCATCTGCAACGGTAAAGAAATTTGCAATGCTTATTCTGAGCTCAACGATCCAATCGATCAGCGTGAAAGGTTCGAAGAGCAGTTACTCCTTGCCAAACGCGGCGACGAAGAAGCCATGTTGTTGGATGAAGATTTTCTAAAAGCCATGGAATACGGGATGCCGCCAACAGCAGGATTGGGAATTGGCATTGACCGTCTGGCCATGATCATGACCAATTCGGCTTCAATCCAGGATGTACTTTTCTTCCCGCAAATGCGCCCTGAAAAGAAAGTACAGAAAGACGACACTGATAAATTCCTTGAACTTGGCATTCCGGCCGAATGGATTCCCATTGTTCAGAAAGCCGGTTACATGAGCATATCCGATTTAAAGGAAGCCAATCCCAACAAACTGCACCAACAATTGTGCGGACTGAACAAAAAACACAAACTTGAATTGCCAAACCCCAAAATCGAGGATGTAAAAGCCTGGATTGAAACAAAATAACAATGCCCGAAAAGAACAAGACAATAGCTGTGATCGGCGATGGAAGCTGGGCCACAGCTCTGATCAAAATACTTACCGAGAATAAGCTTACCGTAAACTGGTACGTGCGCAAAAAGGATTCCATTGAATTTATTAAAAAGCACAAGAACAATCCGGATTACCTGTCAAATGTTATTCTCGATATTTCAAAAATAAATTTCTTTAACAACCCTGCTGAAGCAATAAAAAACAGCAAAATGATCATTTTTGTTGTTCCCTCGGAATTTCTTCCGGGAATTATGAAAACAATCACAGCAGAACAGCTTCAGGATAAGTTTGTGGTTTCGGCTATCAAAGGGATTATCGAAGAAAAAAACATCACCATTTGCAGTTATTTCAACGATTTTTTTGATGTTCCCGTTCAAAAAATGTGTGTGATATCCGGTCCGTGCCATTCCGAAGAGGTAGCATTGAACAAGCTGTCGTACCTGACCATTGCCTCGCAAAACGAAAAACTTGCCAAGGCCATTGCCATATATTTTACCCGACCATACATCAAAACCATTATATCAGATGATATTTTCGGAACCGAATATGCAACCGTTTTGAAAAACATCATGTCGCTGGGAGCAGGTATCTGCAATGGTTTGGATTATGGCGACAATTTTCAGGCAGTTTTGGTTTCAAATGCCATCAGGGAAATAAAAAGATTTACCAAAGCCGTTCATCCCATTTCACGAGACATCAATGAATCTGCCTATCTTGGTGATTTGTTGGTTACATCCTATTCAGAGTTCAGTCGCAACCGCACATTCGGAAAACTTATCGGAAAAGGAATGAGTGTGAGTCAGGCACTTAAAAGCATGAAAATGATTGCCGAAGGATACCATGCCACACGCTGCATTTATGAGATCAATAAGGAAATCAGCGCAGAAATGCCCATCACCGAGGCCGTTTACAGAATACTATTCGAAAAAGCAAATCCCGCTAAGGAGATTGAGAAGCTTACGGAGAAGCTCAGATAGTTTTTTATTGAAAGAATGTCAAGTTTATAAAGTTATATGAGAATATGAATTATCTCTCGCTACTTGCTACTTTTTACTTGCTACTCAATACTAATTTGGTAAGTACAAAACATTCATGTAAATTTACTTTGTAAAAGATACCATAATAATTATGAGAAACATTAGCATCAACCTGAACGGATTAAGCAATTTTATTCCTGCTTCATCAATAAACCAGTATAAATTCGAAACCAAGAACCTTGTTGCTTCTTTGCTTAGCAAAAAAGGAAAAGGGAATGATTTTCTTGGTTGGATAACACTGCCCAATGAAATCAGTCCGGCTTTGCTGGCCGATCTGAATCAGACTGCCGAAAAACTCCGTAAACAATCTGATTATGTAGTAGTAATAGGCATTGGCGGCTCTTACCTTGGAGCACGCGCTGCCATCGAAGCCCTTTCACATTCGTTTGAATTTCTAAGGGAAGACAGCAAAACGAAGGTGCTTTTTGCCGGCCAGAATATCTGCGAAGATTATCATTACGAATTACTGGAAATTCTGAAAAACAAATCATTCAGCATCATAGTCATTTCAAAGTCCGGAACCACCACCGAACCTGCAATTGCTTTCAGACTACTGAAGAACCTTTTGGAAGAAAAATACTCGAAAGACGAAGTCAAAAACCGCATAGTAGCCATCACCGACAAGAAAAAAGGAGCACTTAAATTAGTAGCCGACAAAGAGGGTTACAAAACTTATGAGATTCCTGATGACGTGGGAGGAAGATATTCGATTCTCACTCCGGTTGGTCTGCTGCCCATCGCCTGTGCCGGATTTGATATTGAAAAAATGGTTGAAGGCGCAAAGGTTATTGCTGCCGACTGCAATGAAAATATTCCTTTTGAAAAAAGCATCACCGAAATGTATGCCACTGTCAGAAACATTCTTTACGGAAAAGGCAAAAAAGTTGAGATGCTGGTCAATTTTCATCCCAAACTCACGCAGTTTACCGAGTGGTGGAAACAGCTTTACGGCGAGAGCGAAGGCAAGGAAAACAAAGGCATATTCCCCGCAGGTGCCAATTTCACCAGTGATTTGCACAGTATGGGACAGTATATCCAGGAAGGAGAAAGGATTCTGTTTGAAACCATTTTATCGGTGGGCGATGTGAAGCACACTTTAAAAGTTCCTGCATTTGCCGAAGATGTTGACGGACTCAATTACCTTGCCGGTCGCCGCATGGATGAAGTCAATAAGATGGCCGAACTGGGCACCATGATTGCCCATATCGACGGTGGCGTGCCCAATATCATTATTGAAGTTCCCGAAATCAACGAATATTATCTGGGTCAGCTTATTTTCTTTTTTGAATTTGCCTGTGCCATCAGCGGCTACATTATCAACGTAAACCCATTTGACCAGCCCGGCGTTGAAGCATATAAAAACAATATGTTTGCCTTGCTCGAAAAACCCGGTCATGAAGAACAGACTAAGAAAATTAAGATGAAATTGAAGAAGTAAAATGCCAAAAAAACAAAAACCAAAGGAAATAAGTGAATTGGGCGAATTTGGCCTGATTGAACATCTCACAAAAAAGATAAAACTTAAAAACCCGTCAACAATAAAGGGTATTGGCGACGATGCAGCTGTGGTTAAGCACAGCGGGCAGACCATTATCACCACCGACATGCTCGTTGAAAATGTGCATTTTAATCTGATGTACACGCCCCTGAAACATCTGGGTTACAAGTCGGCTGTGGTGAACTTTTCCGATTGCTACGCCATGAATGCACGGCCCGAGCAACTTACCGTGTCAATGGCCATTTCAAACAAATATTGTGTTGAAGACCTTGAAGATCTTTACGAAGGAATTCTTCTGGCCTGCAAAATCTACGGCGTTGATCTGGTTGGCGGTGACACCACGACCTCACCGGGCGGTTTGGTGCTTAGTCTGACCGTACTTGGTGACCTCGGCAAAAACCAGCCCGTTTATCGCTCAGGGGCAAAGGACAATGACCTTATTTGTGTTTCGGGCGATTTGGGTGCTGCTTACATCGGACTGCAGTTGCTGGAAAGAGAAAAGGAAGTATTTAAAGTGAATCCCCATTCACAACCCGATTTTACAGGTCTTGATCATTTACTCGAAAAACAGCTGAAACCTGAAGCACGAAAAGATGTGATTGAATTTTTTGCGCAGACAGGCATTGTGCCAACATCAATGATTGATGTTTCGGACGGACTTTCATCTGAGGTCCTGCATATCTGTAAAAATTCAGGCGTGGGTTGCAGCATTTATGAAGAAAAAATTCCTGTAGCAGATGTCACTGCCCGCATGGCCAGAGAAATGAACCTCGACCCCACAACATGCGCTTTAAATGGCGGAGAAGATTATGAACTGCTGTTTACCCTGCCGCAAAAAGACTTCGATAAAATAAATGATATTGACGGCATTTCCATCATCGGACACATTAACCCAAAAGAAACCGGCTGCATGCTTGTTGCGCGCGACGGAACGCTGGTTCCTCTTGTGGCTCAGGGATGGAATCATTTTGGTAGTTAGGAGTGCGGAGTTAAAATAAAAAAGAAAGCAGCTGTAAAGCTGCTTTCTTTTTTATTTTAACTTAGAACCTACTCCGGAAAATACCCCTTCATAATACCCCTGTTTGAATTTTTCACAAACAGGATAACCTCATCGCGTTCAGGAGTGGCAGGAAGTTCGGCCTCAATGTATTCGAGTGCCTGGGTGTTGTTAAATCCTTTCAGGTACAACATTCTGTAAATTTCCTGAATTTCATTGATTTTTTGATTGTCAAACCCGCGTCTTCTCAGTCCGATCGAATTGATTCCCATAAATCCCAGCGGTTCGCGGGCTGCTTTAACAAACGGAGGAACGTCTTTTCTGACCAGTGATCCGCCCGATATCATCACATGCGAGCCGATATGGACAAACTGATGAACTGCAACAATTCCGCTCAGTATGGCCCAATCGTCTATGTGAACTTCTCCGGCAAGCTGGGTTGAGTTTCCAAGTATAATGTTATTGCCCAAACGACAGTCGTGTGCGATGTGAACGTAAGCCATCAACAGGCAGTTATTCCCTACAACTGTCTTAAAAGTTGATCTGGTGCCGCGGTTAATGGTAACACACTCACGAATGGTTGTGTTATCGCCAATTTCAACAGTAGTTTTTTCTCCGGCAAACTTCAGATCCTGTGGAATAGCTGAAATTACTGCACCCGGGAAAATCCTGCAATTTTTTCCAATACGAGCACCTTCCATAATGGTGACATTGGAACCAATCCATGTTCCTTCCTCTATCTCCACATCCTTGTCGATAGTTGTAAATGGTTCAATCACAACATTATCGGCAATTTTTGCCTCGCGATGAATATACGCTAACGGTTGTTTCATTTTATAATATCTTATTCTTTTACTTTTACAAGTTGTGCCATCATGTGGCCTTCCATAACTACATTATCACCAACAAAAGCATCACCTTTCATGTCACAGATTCCCCTGCGTATTGGTGAAAGCAGTTCCAGTTTGAAAATAATGGTATCTCCGGGTGAAACTTTTCTCTTAAACTTCACACTTTCTATCTTCATGAACAAAGTCAGGTAATTTTCCGGATCAGGAACAGAACTTAATGCCAGAATTCCGCCTGTCTGCGCCATAGCCTCTACCTGTAAAACTCCGGGAAATACGGGCTCATCGGGAAAATGGCCGACGAAAAACGACTCGTTCATGGTCACGTTTTTCAAACCTACTACAGTGGTCGGAGTAAGATCAATAATCTTGTCGATCATGAGGAAGGGCGAACGGTGCGGCAATATTTTCTGAATCTGGTTGATGTCCATAAGCGGAGTCGCATTGGGATCATAAACCGGAACCTGTGGTTTTAATCTGTCTTTTTTAAGCTGTTTCCTGAGTATCTTTGTAAATTCGGTGTTTGCAAGGTGGCCCGGACGATTTGCAATGATTTTTCCTTTGATTGGTGCTCCAAGCAGACCGATATCGCCGATCAAATCGAGGAGTTTATGTCTTGCGGGTTCGTTTCTGAAATGGAGTTCCAGATTATTCAGAATGCCATGCTCCTTAACTTTCACCCTAGGTTTTTTAAACAGGTCGGCCAATCTGTCAAGTTCGTCCTGTTTCACTTCCTTGTCAATAATAACGATGGCATTATTGAGGTCACCCCCCTTGATCAGATTATTGTTCAGAAGGTATTCCAGTTCATTCAGAAAAACAAAAGTACGGCATTTGGAAATTTCATCACGGTAATTTTCAATATTACCAAGCTGGGCAAACTGGTTCATCTGCATGCAGGTGTCGTAATCGACCATTACGCTGATATCTAGTTTGTCATCAGGATAAATGGCAATCTCAACGCCTCTTTCCTTATCGGTATATTCAATTTTTTCCTTTACGGTAAAATATCTCTTTTCAGCATTTTGCTCTTCAATACCGGCTTTCAGCAAGGCTTCGGTAAAAAACTTTGAACTTCCATCCAGTATAGGAGTTTCCTGAGCATCAACTTCGATATAAGCATTGTCAATGCCCAATCCGAATAAAGCAGAAATCACATGTTCGACAGTGTAAATCCTGACTCCGTTTTGCTCAATGGTTGTTCCTCTTGAAGTGTCTACCACATTTTCGGCCACGGCATTTACCTGCGGATTGCCTTCGATGTCGGTTCTTATGAATACAAAACCCGTATTTTCAGGAGCCGGTTTAAAAGTCAGGTTGGCTTTTAAACCCGAATGCAATCCAATTCCGGTTACAACTTCAGTATTTTTAATCGTTTTCTGTTTGTCGGACATATTTTTATTTTATAAAAAACGGACAAAGATAAGGTTTGAAATCAATAATTAAAAATTTATGAGAAAATATTCATATAAAGGTAGTTTGAATAACCCCTGCCTTATGGTCGGGGTTATTGAAAAAAAACACAACAATGAAATCCAGTTACGTTAAAATATATAATTTTGAAAAAAAAAGTCCGTGAAAAAAGCAAAATACATTCCATTAGTTTTTATAGTTGCCTTACTGATTGGGGTTTTCGGATGTTCAGAAAACAATACCGGGAAAGAAACACCATCCGAAAAGAAAATGCAAAACACCACCCAAACCGATAAATTCAGCTTTTACCGCATGAATGAAAGCGATCAGGTGTTGTATGATTATCTTCTCGAATCGCATAAAACGATTGAGGATTTTTTCGGTGAGCATTTTGACAGAAGATTCGAAGTGGCGGTGTATCCCGACAGGAAATCCCTCGACCGCCAGATCGCCCGCGAAAAAAAGGACAGCACTTTTAAATCAGACTGCTCTCAAATTGCTTTTCCCAATGCCTTGCGGTTGTACCTTCTTTCGCCTGATGCATGGGAAAAAGAGTCCTGCACAAAAATCCCCACAAAAAAAGAAGCTGTGAAAAAACTTATCCTTGGAGAATTGGTCCATATTTTTCATTCTCAGTACAATTTTTCGCCCGATGTTTGTAAAACAACAGAAATCAGATGGTTTGCCCAGGGACTTGAGCTTTATGTGACCGAAGGAATAAACTCCGGAGATTATGAAATAAATTCCGGAATAAACCGATTGGCCGATCTTGACAGCATCGGGGCTGCTTTTTTTGCGGAATTTATCGATCTGAATTATGGAAGGCAAAAGTTGTTTTACATACTCCAGTTCAGCTCAGGCGAACAGATTGCCGAAACTCTTGAAAAAACTGAAGCCGGCTTGTTGAGTGATCTGCAAAATTATATCAAAAAAAGAAAATAATGGAAATAAAAACCATCGGACTGGTCATTCTCATCGCCTCGGTATTGATGGGAATTGTCATGTTGTTTTCACGGGGATCTGTCAGGCTGCAAAAACCCGGAGGCGGCATTGTACCTCTCATCTACAATATTGTCAATCTGTTTGTGCTGAGTATTTTGACGCCTGTAATTGCAATTGTGTACTTTAAGGAAATAACCGTGATAACCGATATAATTTCCCTTAAAACCGGAGATGCTGCGGTTTTTGGTTATCTGCAGGTAGCCGGAATGGTTCTGTACATTGCCGGAAGTCTGCTTGTATACGCAGGACGTATTTATTTATGGGAAAATTTCAGGCTGGGAGCAGTAAAACCTGACGAAAACAACAAACTGGTAACAGGCGGCCCCTTCAGAATTGCCCGCCATCCAATGTATCTGGCCGTTTTATTGATGAGCCTGGGACTTTCGCTTGTGCTTTTTTCCTGGATTTATTTTATTTTTTTCCTGATTCTTATTTTTACTATTTTGAAAATGATTCCGGTTGAAGAAAGTCAGTTGAAGGAGGTTTATGGCAGACAATATGAGGATTATTGCAAAAAAGTGCGGTCCATTGGTTTGTAAAACGAAGGATAATTTATCTCTCGTGTCTGGTGAAGAACCACAGTTTTTTCCTAAATTGCCACCCTTAAAATAAGATATGAATTCTGCTTTTAAAGTTTATCTGAGTATAATTCTTTCCATGAGTTTCTGGGGGTTTTCATTTGTGTGGAGTTCCATTGCTCTTAGGACTCTTGAACCTTTTACAGTTGTTCTGACCCGTTTGCTCATTTCGGTTCCCCTGTTGTTTGTAATGGCAGTATTTCTAAAAAAACTTCAGAAAATTGACCGGAAGGATTATCTAAGTATTCTTATACTGGCAGGTTTTCAGCCGCTGTTATATTTTATCGGTGAATCATATGGTATAAATGAATCTTCAGCAACTGTTTCATCAGTTATCATTGCAACCATTCCTTTGTTTGTGCCGTTTGCTGCATGGATATTCCTGAAGGAGAAAATTTCACTCATGAATTTTGCGGGAATAATTGTTTCGGTTGCAGGTGTGCTTGTTATAAGTCTTGAAAAATCATTTTCAGCCAATTTGTTCGGCATTCTCATGCTTTTTCTTGCAGTGGCAGCGGCAGTAGGTTATTCCATCAGGGTAAAGAAGCTTACGGAAAAATACAATCCACTGACCCTGATTTCCTATCAGAACCTGACCGGCATTTTTTTATTTCTGCCATTTTTCCTCATAACCGACCTCAATACCGTAAATGTCACTGACTACACAAGCGACACCATTACCAGTCTGCTTTTGCTTTCAGTGTTTGCCTCATCGGCTGCCTTTGTTCTTTTCATATATTCGATAAAACATCTGGGGGTGATAAAAACCGGGGCTTTTAGCAATGCCATTCCGGTTATGACAGCCATTATTGCCTGGATTGTTTTAGACGAAGAGCTTACCATACAGAAATCCATTGGAATTCTGATTGTCATCAGTGGTTTGTTTTTATCACAGGTTAAATTCAGAAAGAATGGCATTTGATTTTGAGCAACTGAAACAAAAAGCCATACGCGACCAAAAGAAAAACAAAGCTTTGTTCGAACGGCTGAAAAAGAAAAAGGACCTTGACCAGAGTTTCCACAAACTGCATGATGAAGTGTTTGAAATCATCGATTGCCTCGATTGTGCCAACTGTTGCCGGTCACTGGGCCCGAGAATCACCAACAAGGATATTGAAAAACTTGCCGGACATTTCAGAAAAAGACCTTCAGAAATTACAGAACAATACTTCAGAATAGATGAAGACGGAGATTTTGTATTCAAATCAATGCCTTGCCCGTTCCTCGGCACCGACAATTATTGCGCAGTATATGAAAACCGCCCCAAAGCCTGCCGCGAATATCCCCACACCGATTCGGTAAAAATGCACAAATTGCTGAACATCACATTAAAGAATATTCCTGTTTGTCCTGCCGTTTCCGAGATAGTGGACAAATTACATAAAGCAATCGGCAGCAAGTAATAGTCTGGAACTTTGACCTTGCAGCATCTGAGTTTAAGGTCTGAAAGACCGATTTGTAAAAACATCGGGTGAAGCTCAGCGTAACCCGATGGAAGGAAAAATCCAGCATGTTTTTTTTTATGCATAGGGTTGCATTCCATTTCACCCCATGCGTTTACACTCCCAGGGCATTGCCCCATTGCCGTCAGGTTAATATTTGCAACAAACATTTATATAGCTTACTAGGATAATATTTTTTTGACAAATTTTAAAGAAAGCTCTCAAAACCATAAAGCCAATTTTAAACCAAAACGCGAATCTTGAGATCGCTGAGTGCGTTGGCTTGTCCACGGGTGGTGCGAAAGGCGGGTCATCCTTGCCCAAGTGGGGTGAGCCATGCGGGAAGGATTACCCGACTTTTTCACCCGTGGTGGCTTTTTGTTTCTTTTGTGCGGCAGACAAAAGAAAAGCCTGTCCGGCTTGAGGATAAAATATAATAAATATCATATAATCTGTTTTTTACAGACCTAGTCCTGACGGCTATGGGGCATTGCCCATGCAATATCTGAAATAAAGGTCTGAAAGACCGATTTGTAAAAACATCGGGTGAAGCGCAGCGTAACCCGATGGAAGGAAATTATACCACCACAGGGTGAACAAAGTGTAACCCTGTAAAAAAATCACTTTGGCAAACGCAGTATATCTTTAGAAACCATATTTTTCAAACTAAAACGAACTTTCTCTTTTTTTCTTTTCCATTTATAATTAGTTTGGTATTTTTGTGCCTTAAACCATTGTTTATGGAGCACGACAATAATAAACCCGTTCAGCTGAACATCAGGGAAACCTTTAGAAAAAAGAATCCCCGGATCATGAAATTTATGCCTGGCTTTGTTTTTATGATCATTGAAAGCATCCTGCACATGAAAAAACTGAATAGCCATTTAGTTGTCTGCAGGGATAAAATTGGTGTGGATTTCGCAAAAACATCCTGCGACATGTTTAAACTTAATCTTGTGGTCAGGGATGAAGAAAATATTCCGTCTGATGGCAGATTTATTTTTGTTGCAAACCATCCGCTGGGCGGATTGGAAAGCTTGGGAATGATACATGTAATCGGTCAGCACCATAAAAAACTGAAGTTTTTCGTGAATGATATCCTCTGCGCAATTACCAATATGAACGAGATTTTCGTTCCCATCAACAAACATGGGATGCAGGCAAAGGAATCCATTATAATGTTTGATAAGGTGTTTTCTTCGGATAATCAGATTTTGTTCTATCCGGCCGGACTAGTATCCAGAAAAATAAACGGTAAAATTGTTGACCTTGAATGGAAAAAATATTTCATCAAACAAGCCATAAAACACAAAAGGGATATTGTTCCCATTCACATAAACGCCCGAAACACGAATTTTTTCTATAATGTGGCTAATTGGAGAAAAAAACTTGGAATAAAAGCCAATATAGAGATGTTTTTCCTCCCCGACCAAATGTATAAACAAACCGGAAAAACAATTACTTACACAATCGGAAAACCAATTTCCTGGCAATCATTTGATAAAACAAAAACACCTGAAAATTGGGCTGAGCATGTTAAAGAAATTGTTTACTCTTTGAATAAATAATCAACTAAATTTCGCTTTTAAGGTTCGAACTTCAAACAAATTTTATACTTTTACCGCCTGTAAGAACTCATTAATGAAAGATATTATTTCTCCCATACCAAAAGATGTCCTTGAAAAGGAACTTACGGAAGATAAGTTCATGCGGACTACCAATTATGGAGGAAATGTCATTTATAAGATTGATCACCACAATTCCCCTAATGTCATGCTTGAGATTGGCCGGTTGCGTGAGCTCACATTCCGGGCAGCGGGCGGAGGAACCGGCAAAGATGCCGATATTGACGAGTACGACACCATGGAAAACCCATACCAGCAACTTATTGTATGGGACCCCGACAACAAGGAAATTTTGGGCGGTTACAGATATATTTTATGTGATAACCTCAGCCGCAACCCTGATGGCTCATACAAACTTGCCACTACCGGTTTGCTGAAGCTTTCTGAAGAATTTGAGAAGGATTTTCTTCCCTCTACCATTGAGCTGGGCAGGTCGTTTGTTCAACCTGCATATCAGGCAACCTCTGCCTCACGACGCGGAATGTTTGCTTTGGATAATCTGTGGGACGGACTCGGAGTATTGGTAGCCGATTACCCTGATATGAAATATTTTTTCGGCAAGGTGACCATGTATCTTTCCTATAACAAGCTTGGTCGCGACCTGATTCTCTATTTCTTCAAAAAACACATGGGAGATAAAAACAACCTTATCGTTCCCATAAAACCACTGCCTTTCCACCACGATGAAAAGGAACTGGAAGCCATCTTACATTCAAAAAGTTTCCAGGAAGATTTTAAAATTCTTTCTCAGAAAGTCCGGTCACTGGGCGAAAACATTCCCCCGCTCATCAACACCTATATCAACACTTCACCCACCATGGTTACCTTCGGCACTTCACTCAACGACCATTTTGGTGATGTGGAGGAAACCGGAATACTAATTACCATTTCGGATATCTACCCCCAGAAAAAAGACAGGCATATTAAAACTTACCTGGAGCAGAAGAAAAAGTAATTGGATTGACTCTGTCTCTTGATTGTATAACCTCTAAACAAATACGATTAAAATTTTAAATGAACCGCTGAATGGTTGTACTATGGTGTGAGACTTGCCCGACTAATAGCAAAGGCGCACCCCGACGGCTTTGCTTGCGGGATCAACTACTCGATTGACGTCTGTATCTTTTATTGTCCTAAAAAAATCATTTCTAATTTCAGGGCAAAGTTTAACCTTTTTTACTTTGTGTTTCAAGGTATCATTATCAATATAGAATTCTTCATTGTCAAATTCTATATAATCAGTTCCGTTTTTGGGATTACAATCAGAAATAGTTTTTTCAATTATATGTTCTGATGTATCATTTTCGTCAATTAAAATGCAGTCTTGTCCAAAATGTAATAAATGCATACATGAATCAATTTTACAGCTATTTAATACTATTAAACTGTCTTTCATTTGCCATTTCCCATTTGAAAAACCACTTGAAAAAACATGCAACATATTCAAAATGAAATGTTTTGTCACTATTAATTATTAAATGTGATTTATATGGGTAATCTCTTTCTAAAGACTCCCAATTTCCAATAAATGCATTAGGAATTTCTTTTTTGCTCGAATTAATAGTTTTATTTTCTGATTCATGAATACAACCAGTAAAAATAATTATTATCAGTATATTCAATATTGTCTGCTTCATTAAATAACTTGTATAATCAGTTTGTCTATTAATCATTCAAATTTAAGAAAAAACTTTTCTTCCCCATGTTTTTTCTTCATTAACCGGCAAATAACTTCTCAGTGCCTGAAAAAGTTAAATATTACGCATCAATGTTTCATTAAACCAATGTAAATGTTAATTACTGCAATGTAATTGTGAACTGCGGCAATGTAATACTGAGATGCGCTTATGTATTTATTAATTCCGCCAATGTAATTATTGAATGCTGCAATGTAAATATTGATAGCGACAATGTAAGTATGAATTGCGCCAATGTATTATTTAATTCCGGCAATGTAATTGTGAATCGCGGCAATGTAAGTTCTATTTGCGGCACATCAAGGGGTATTTGCGCCAAAAAATGTTTACCCGCTCTGCAAACAGGTTAATAAGTCCGCATTATCATCAGTATAAATTCAAAACCCAACTGTTTGCCAATTTCCCCCTAAAATCCCTACCTTTGTCCTCGATTTATGGAAAACGCTGTTTTTAATAATATTTTTAACAACCACCCCGAATTTGCTAAGGTGGCTGAATTCTTTTCTAAAAATTCAGGCAAAGCCCACATCAAAGGTCTTTCCGGTTCATCACCGGCTGCTTTCCTTGCTGCGCTTTTCAATAACGCCCCCGCTGGTGTGCTCGCCATTCTTCCTGATAAAGAATCGGCAGCCTACTTTCACACCGACCTCTCAGGATTGTGCGGGGAAAATGACCTCCTGTTTTTTCCTTCATCTTACAAACGATCGCTGCAATACGACAGACCCGATCAATCGGGAATTGTCCTCCGCACCGAAGCTCTTAACAAACTGACCGGTAAGGGGAAATCCCTTATCACCATTTCCTATCCCGAAGCACTGATGGAAAAAGTGATTACCGGAAAAGAACTTGAGCTGAATACCCTGCAGTTGCAAACAGGTATTGCCATTTCCATCGAGTTTATCACTGAAGTGCTCATGGAATATGACTTCGAACGTACCGATTTTGTTTACCAGCCCGGACAGTATGCTGTGCGAGGCGGCATCATTGACATATTTTCCTTTTCACACGAACTTCCTTACCGGATCGATTTCTTCGGCGACGAAGTTGAGTCCATTCGCTCATTCGACGTGGATTCCCAACTTTCGGTAAGTAAATATGATTCCATTTCTATTGTACCCAATATCCAGGAACGGGAGTCAAATACAGCAAGAATCTCTTTTCTTGATTTTCTCAATCCCTCAACCATTGTGTGGTGCCCCGAAATGGAATTTTGCCTTATGCGCACCGGTGAACTTTTTGAGGCAGCCGGAGGAAAGGAGAATTCATCCGGACTATTGATTGATGAAAAAGAATTTCTTTCAGGAATAAAAAATTTCTGCGTTATCGAATCGGGAACCAAAAGTTTTTTCGAACCCGACAAAATATTTTATTTCAACACCGTACACCAGCCGGTATTTAGCAAAAATTTTGATCTGCTAATCGATGATTTATTGGTGCGCGAAGATCAGGGGTACGCGGTTTTTATTCTTTCTGAAAGCGAAAAGCAAATTCAACGCCTGAGGGATATTTTCAGTGACAAAGGCTATGACCTGCCATTTACTCCGGTTCCAAAAGTATTGCACGAAGGCTTCATTGATCATGACCTTAAAATTTGCTGCTATACCGATCACCAGATTTTCGACCGCTACCACCGCTACAAACTGAAAGACAATTTCTCGCGCCGCGACAGCATCACCCTGAGTGAAATAACTAACCTGCACCCGGGTGATTATGTGGTGCATGTTGACCATGGCATTGGAAGGTTTGGCGGACTGGAAAAAGTTGATATCAACGGAAAAAAACAGGAAGCCATTCGCTTGGTTTACAAGGATAATGACATTCTTTATGTGAGCATCCACTCGCTGCACCGGATTTCAAAATACAAAGGCAAGGAGGGCGACCCGCCAAAAGTGTATAAACTGGGAACCGGTGCCTGGCAAAAGCTCAAGGAACGTACCAAATCAAAAGTCAAGGATATTGCCCGTGACCTCATCCTGTTGTACGCCAAACGCAAGGAAAACAAAGGGTTTCAATTCAGTCCGGACACCTACCTCCAAAAAGAACTTGAGGCTTCATTTTTGTACGAAGACACGCCCGATCAGTTGAAAGCTACCATTGCCACCAAACAGGACATGGAGTCGGATTTGTCCATGGACCGCCTGATATGCGGAGATGTGGGATTCGGAAAAACCGAAGTAGCCATGCGTGCGGCTTTCAAAGCTGTAGCAGACAGCAAACAGGTGGCAGTGCTGGTTCCAACAACCATTTTAGCCCTCCAGCACTACAACACTTTCAAAGACCGTTTTAAAAATTTCCCCTGCAAGGTTGAATATGTGAGCCGTTTAAGGTCAGTGACCAAAATCAGGGAAGTGCTCAGGGAACTCGAAGAAGGCAAAGTGGATGTATTGATCGGTACCCACAAAATTGTTGGCAAAGAGGTAAAATTCAAAGACCTTGGATTGCTGGTCATCGACGAGGAACAAAAGTTTGGTGTGGGTGTAAAAGAAAAACTTAAACAGATAAAGGTAAATGTGGATACCCTAACCCTTACCGCCACGCCCATTCCGCGTACCCTGCAATTTTCCCTAATGGGAGCCAGGGATTTATCCATCATCACTACACCGCCGCCAAACAGACATCCCATCGTAACCGAATTGCATACATTTAATGAAGATATTATACGGGAGGCTATTGAATATGAAGTAAGCCGGGGCGGACAGGTTTTCTTTATCAACAACAGGATCAGTAGTATTTTTGAAATTGAAACGTTAATCAACAGGCTGTGCCCTAAAGTGAAAACCATTGTCGGACACGGTCAGATGGAGGGCGACAAGCTCGAAAACATCATGCTTGATTTTATTCAGGGCGATTATGATGTGCTCATTGCCACTTCGATCATTGAAAACGGTCTGGATATTCCCAATGCCAATACCATCATCATCAACATGGCAAATAATTTTGGGCTGAGCGATTTGCATCAGCTTCGTGGCCGGGTTGGACGGTCGAACAAAAAGGCATTCTGTTACCTGCTGGCTCCCCCGCCAACAATCCTCACTCCGGAAGCGCGCCGCCGCCTAAAAGCCATTGAAGAGTTTTCAGAACTTGGAAGCGGGTTCAATATTGCTTTGCAGGATTTGGATATACGCGGAGCAGGAAACCTGCTGGGAGCGGAACAAAGCGGGTTCATTGCAGACATAGGTTTTGAAACTTACCAGAAAATTCTCAACGAAGCGGTGCAGGAGCTGAGGGAAGATGAATTCAAAGAAATATTTGCAGAAAGAGAAACCGAAACCTTCGGCAAAGCCATGCCAAGAGTATTCTCTCAGGATTGCCAGATGGAAACCGATCTGGAGATACTGCTGCCCGAATATTATATTGAAAGCATCTCCGAAAGGATCAAGCTTTACAGGCAATTGGATACAATTACCGATAAGGCCGGACTGGATGAATTTGAAAGAAACCTTACCGATCGTTTCGGAGAGCCTCCGGTTCCAGTAAGAGAACTCATGAATGTGGTGGAATTCCGTTGGCTTGCACTTTCACTGGGCATTGAAAAGATAATTCTGAAAAACAATAAGATGGTCTGCTATTTTATTACTGACCAAAATGCAGCTTTTTACAAATCCGAAACTTTTAACGGGATTCTATCCTATTTGCAGACACATCCGAGATATTGCCAGATGAAAGAACAAAAAGATAAACTGGCCATAATCTTCGAAGACACCAGAAATATTACCGGAGCTATTCAGAAACTTATTGTGTTTTCCCCTTCCGGCGGCATTTGAGTTTAATATCAGATAAACCCGTTTAATTACATTATTTTCGATTTTTTTTTTGACTCTAAGGTAATTTTATATCTTTATTCAAATTTTATGCAACCAAAATGTCCGGAAAATTATTAATAATTACGCTTTTTACCCTTTCAGTTTCACTTGGTTTTTCTCAAAAAACCAGTACTTGCAAGGATTTTCACACAGGAAAATTCATTGTGGAAGACGATAAAGATGTTTTGATTCTTCGCTCAGAACATTTTCAGATTGAATGGGATAAGGCCGAAAAAACCGTATCGTATTACAAGGTAAAATGGATCAGCGGTTGCGAATGCCGGCTGCAGTTATACCGAACCACAAATAAAAATGAGGAATGGATGCTGGGAAAAAATTTCAAGTTTAAAATTACAAAACTTAAAGAAAGCAGCTGCACATACGAAATATCCATTCCGGGCATGGATCTCACCGACACTGGCAGACTGAAAAAAATCGGGGAAATTAAGTTTTAATAAAAATCAAAAATCCACCTTCTAAGAAGTTGGTTATGTAATAAGCGCATAACCATAAAATGATTTTGATTTAAGAACAAAGCCTGCCTGTAATTTTAATCAGGGGAATACTGATTTTAGATTTAGGAACTTAAAAACTTCTAGAATCGAATATCGATGTTCCTTGTTCAATGTTCCTTTTTTTTTAAAAGAATTGTATATTATTTTAAAGTCACCGACTTCAACGGTGGTAGTTTACTTCCCGTTATCTCAAACAATAAGGGCATTCTCGTTTGATTTGTGAATGTTTATAATAGAAACAGCTATTCCAAACATTGCATACATTGGAAGGAAGTATATTAAGGAACTGGGACCCAGCGCCCCAATAGGAAACCCTATAAATAGTAAAATAAAGGATTTTGTCAGATAATTTATGATACTCGTTTTATTTGTTGATTTATAGATTTTGGAAAAACAAAGGAATATACTAATGTACATATAAATGAATAATGAAAATATCAAAACGCCCCCATCAATTAAAATTTCCAGCCAAAAATTATGAAGGCTTTCAGTTTTGTAATTTTCCCTTTGCTGTGCATAAATAGAACCACCTGCGCCTGCACCCAATCCATAAGTTTCAGAAAAAAGTTTTAATCCGTTTTTTATTAAAATCAATCTCATTCCATTAGAATTTTCCCCGGTTATTTCGACATCATCTATTTTAATATCCAACAAATTAAATATTGGTTTATACGCTATGGTAAAATACTCGGTAGTTTCTGTTAATTTGCTTGTAATGGGATGTTCGGTTAATTTTGATCTGTTTAAAATTATTATAAAAATGGATGAATAAATAAGCAGTAATGTAAGATAACTTAACCATTTTCGCTTAATTATGGCATATACTGTAATTATTAAAATGATGCCGATAAAAGCGCTTTTAGAACTGGTTGCAAATATTATAAGAATTATAGATAATATCCCAAAATACTTAATAAAGGTGTTTTTTGCAATCATTAAAAAGAAGGGAAAGACCATCAGCATAAACAGTGCTAAATTATTGGGATTCCAATGAAATCCGGTTGGAGAAGTTTCCAGGGAAAGTTGCTCGAATGCAGTTGTGCCTGTTATTGAGCTTCTACCAAATAATTCGGCATATTCTGAGAAAGGGGATACCGGCAACCGAAACGGGGTAAATATTTCAATTAAGCAAATAACTATTTCAATTAATACCAGATATGAAGCTACTTTAAAAATTGATGTAAGTTCCTGTTCTTTTTTTATGCTTACTGTCAAATAAAAAACTATATAAGTACCTGTTAATATATAAAATGAGTGCTTTATTGCTTCAGAAAAAATTGGTGCCCATAAAATTGAAAAGAGATACCATAAAGCTGTAACAATGAAAATAATCAGATATTTATTTTTAATATTTTCTAAATGGTCATTTTTTGAAAAAATAAAAAATAGTGAAGCAATTGCAATTACATGAAATAGATATAATTGCTTATAACTTATTGCAACTCCGATTATTATTGATGCAATAAAAAGGAGAAGAAAAAGACTTTTATATTTAAGTAAGCGATTAAGCATGTTTACTTTTTGGGTGATGAATTGAAAACGGCATTAAATGAAATCTTAAAATTCTTATAATCGGTTAAAAGTAAATATATTAATTGAGGTATTCTGATTAAATAATATTGATAGGAAATATTGTATTTTTTATAAAATAGCTTTAATGAATTTTCGATGATTTTGGCTCTTTGATAGTTTGTCCATACTTTGGAACTACTTGCCTTGCCTATATGAAATAAGGGAGTGTTTAATTCAATAATTTCAATTTTCATTAAATGCGATTTGTAAAACAGATCAAGATCTTCGGAATACATAAAATAATCGTTTGACCATTTATTTATTTTTCCGAAAGTTCTTTTATCAAGAACAATGCTGGCGCCGATATACCATTTTTTGACGCCTTTAATTTTAAATATTTTTTTCAAATAATTTTTAACGGTTGGTATTGCAAAGCCTAAAGACATATATTTTCCGTCGTTTTCAATCAAAGGATTAACAAAGATTTGATTATTCAAACTAAACTTTTCAAGTTCATAATATAATTGATTTGCCTGTTCATTAAACAGGATGTCGGGATTTATAAAATGCAAAATATTATATTTGGCTGCATCACTTCCTCTATTATTTGCTTCGGCAAAACCATAATTGGCATCTAAATCAATAAATTTTATATTCTCAATATTACTATATTTTGATTTGAAAGAATGGTATTTGTTTTTTTCAGAATTATTGTCAACAATAATCAGCTCGTAGGGTATTTTTAAATAAGAAATAGTACTTGAGATTAATTTATCTATTTCATCTTCGCAATTATAATTAACCGTGATCAAACTTACCATAGCTATTCTTTTTCTAATTCAAAACGAATTTCATAGGCTGAAATAAACTTAAAAAAATAGGCCTCATAAAATTCCTGTGTAAAACGACAAGAATTGAACAAGAATTGAAACAGTTTATTGAATACATTCAAAACCCAATAATGAGAATAAAAAACAATTTTTACTTTTTTTATTTTAAAATGGATTGAATTGTATTTTGGCACACCCCTTTTAAAGTAAGGCGTATTTGAAAAATATGAAAATGAATATATCCCAAAAGTCCTTTTATGGGTATAATCGCTATAAAAATATGGATTTGTAAAATGAGGAACTTTGCAAATTTGCATACCTCCTTTTTTTAATACCCTGGATATTTCGGCCATGCAAAATTCAAACTTGGTAAGGTGCTCCAATACATGGCTTGAGTAAACAACGTCAATTGAATTATCGGGAATAAAAGGAAGTCCGTTTTCAATATCGCATACAATATCAACATTTTCTCCTTCAATGATATCAAGGGTTAATGAGTTTTCAAAAACTCTGATATTGCCACATCCGATTTCGATTGTTTTTTTTTCGGAATTTAAAAAATCGTTTAGTTTGTTGTTGCTGTCAATAAATTTCAGGTCCATATTTTTCGTTTAATCGAAAAGTAAATCCAACTGATCACAATTACATTAAATACTGTCATTGAAATTGATAGTGCATAAAAAGTAATTGTAATATCCTTATAATACCATCCGCCAATAATGATTGATAGAACTATAATAATATTTGCGAAAATAGAAATAAAAAGTAAATGTTTTACTTTTCCAACAATTATTAGGGTTTGAGAAATGGTGTATTTAATTAAATCGGTAAAGAAAAACGGAACCAGTATCGAAGCATATTTACCCGAATTTTCCCATTCAACTCCAAAAATTACTGAAAAGATATAGGAACCAAAAAATAGTATTATTAAACTAATCGGCAGTGAAAAGATAAAACTGATGAGCATGCTTTTTTTTAAAATAGGAGTAAGGTCTTTTTTGTCATTAAAGTTGAAGGACGCTTCTTTGTAAAAAATTTGTGCAATAGAGGTCCCTATTAACCACATGGGTGCTTGAAGCACTTTTATTGCAAAGGCATAAAAACCAATAATTGTAGAATTAAAATATACGGTCAACAGATATAAAATGCCATTTAACTGCAGTGTATCAAGCAATGCCTGTATGGTGTTGAACCTGGGAAAATCTTTATGCTTTTTTGCTACAGTTTTTATTGATTGCAGATTAAACTCCTTCTTTAAATTATTTTCTTTTAAATAACTGTAAATAAAAAAACTAAAGAATACCAGACTGCCAATCAGAGCACCAAAAATTAATCCATAATTAATAAAGCCTATATATCCTAAAAGTATTGAAAATAAAACATTGGCAAGCGAAGTGGCAACTTTGGCTTTTGCAATTAACGAATACTTTCCGCATCTGTTAAACCAATGTTGAAATATATTTGTTGCCCCTATAAGAAAAATTCCAATAAATGATAAATGAAAAACGGTATTGGTAATGTTTGAGAAAATACCATCCGAAATAAAAACAATTGTTGATACATAAGACAGTAAGGAGATTAAGAAAAGAATAATAAACGAAAGCTTTAATACAGCTTTTGCTTCATCGTTTGTTTTTGATGTAATAATGGCCATTTCATATCGCAGCGTTGAAATAACACCAATAACCCCGATGATTGACATAAAGAGGGCAAAATCGCCATATTGACTGGGTTCATATAACCTTGATAATACCGGGGTGAATAAAAATGGAATTGCTTGGGCAATACTTGTTCCGGCACCCAGTTTTATTAAATTTTTTATAAAGTCCGAACGATTATTTAATATGTTGATTTTCATCGTTAATTTCCTGCCTCATAACAATGCCTCAAAAGTACTAATCTTTTTTGATAAAAGACTGTTGTTAATATTATTATCCTAAGTTATTTAAAATAACAACATTAGTATAAATTTTTTTTATTGATTTCGAAAATAAATTTTTATATAAACAATCATTATCTTTGTTTTTGATCGCGATGGATTAAGTACTTAAAAAGTTTAATGAACCATCTCCATTAACTTTGCAAAAAAATGAGATCATTTAAAGACATAAATCAATCCGGATTATGGGTATATTATACAGGGCTTTTATTCGCCTTTTTTATGCCATTCGGTAAGCAACTCTTACTTCCGTTTATCGTGCTGTTTTTGTTTTCTTTACTTATTAGTCCTGGCTTTGGTAAAAAAAGTACAATTAAAAAATCGCGTAATTATTTTATTATTTTTTCTTCCTTTTATGTGTTGCATGTGACAGGTATGCTTTACACCACTAACATTTCAAGGGGGTTGTCCGATTTGGAAATCAAAGCCTCTCTTATTTTATTCCCCTTGTTTTTTATTTTATCCCCCAATTTTTTATTTGGTCCCCGGTTTTTTTCAGGGATAGTGACAGCCTTCTTTTTAGGATGTTTTGGTTCTGTATTTTTTAGTTTTATTATTTCTTCAATTCAGTATTTTGAGACCGGTAGTTTATACGTTTTTTATTATAGCAATTCATCTTATTTTTTACATACTTCATATATTAGTATGTATATAATATTTGCCATTTTTTCGATGGTTGTAATAAATGCACAGATAAAGGGCAAAACCATATATTTTATACTTTCAGGATTCCTGATTTTTTATTTGAATTTATTTAGTTCAAAATCAGGGTTCATAACCTTTTTTCTGGCTTTTGTTTTAATGATAATATTCCTCTTATATGAAAAAAGGTTTAAACGAAGTGTATTTTTATTAATTGGTGCTTTGGCGATGTTCCTTAGTAGTTTATTTATTTTTCCTGAAAGTAGCGGAAGAATAAAAGTGGCAGTTGAAACAATTAAAACTAATGAATCTGAATTAAAGCAATCGGGCGAGAGTACTGCCGATCGTTTATTAATTTGGAAAACTGCTTTGGAGTTATCCAGGCAAAACCTCTGGTTGGGCACAGGTACTGGCGATGTTAAAGACGAATTGGTGAAAAAATATCTCGAAAAAGGAATGAACCATCCTGCTCAGTTAAAATTAAATGCACATAACCAGTTTATTCAGTCATTTGTTGCTTTAGGTATTCCTGCTTTAACCGTTTTGATACTGATTTTTTTAATTCCTTTATGGCTGTCGTTTCGGAAAAAATATTGGGTTTATTTCGCATTTATCCTTTTTTTCGCATTTAATATCATGGTTGAGTCTATGCTTGAAGTTCAGGCAGGAATAGTATACTTTGCTTTTTGGAATTTACTTTTGTGGATTAAAATGCAGGAAAAAGAGTGACCTTGATTCTCTCGTGTTTCATTCAAAGCAATTGACAAAAAATTAAAACCCAATATACAGTTTTATTCTGGTTTTACTGAAATTACAAGGTGTCTGTTTTTGCTGCCGTTTCAGTTGAATCGCTTACCATTACTGTGTCGGACGGACCAATATAGCAATTAATTACTCCACCGTTGTCATCGGGGTATCCTGACTTTTTTATGTCTTTGTCCTTGTCGGATGAGCATCCGGCGGCAACCGTTCCGGCTAATATTATTGTTGCACCCATTTGCAACCGGTATTTTCTGAAAAAGGTACCGGGAATTATTCCGACTATACCAAATCCAATCTTAAACAAATGTAACTTAATTGCTTTCATAAAGTATCTTTTACTATGGTATCAACAGTCATCTCATAACATGTAACCTTTTCGGGATCTCCTGAATTGGTTTTTTTGACGGCATCATCTCCATTTTTATTTTCATTTCCCGAGCAGGATGCTGATAATGCCCCTGTAACCAATAATACAATGCCCAGATTCAGTTTTTTTCTTCTGAAACTGCTAAAGGGGAATAAGTTCAGAAAAAAAATGGCTGACCTTAGCAACCCTGATTTTAATTTTTTAAATGTACTCATAAACCACATTTTCAATAAAAATACAATATTTTTAATTGATTTGCGTATTTTTATAGAGAAAACCATTCGTAAGTACTATGAAAAAAATACTTGTTATTATTATTTTATTTGCATTTTATAATGCAAATTGTCAGAAAGATAAGACGCTGGTTGGAGTTCCTGAAAACAAATCTAATCATAAAAAAAATACACCTGAGGGAATGACATTTATTCCCATGGGTTCATATTCAATTCTAAGGGTTCCGGGTGACTCCACATCTAAAGTCACTAAATCGGTTCAGGCATTTTACATGAGTCAGGAAGTTACGAATAAAGAGTATCGCCAATATATGGATTGGTTAAAATCCCATCCTGATGATACATTAAGTTGGGTATATATTGACCATAAAGCAATGACAAAGCCTTATGAAAATGATACCACTACTGAGGGGTGGAAATCAAGAAGACAATCCCGTATCAAAATAATTAATGTTCTGACAAAGGACATCAAACCAATTGATCTGAGTGTCTGGGATGAGTTTAAAGATGACAATTGCTATGAGTTGTATAAGAATTATTTTACTGATCCGGCTTTTGACAATTTCCCTGTTGTTGGTGTTTCCTGGGAAAATGCCAGATTATTTTGCCAATGGAAAACAAAAATGCTCAATGATAAAGCTCTTGCAGATGGTAAAGAGTATTATAACGATGTGCGGTTGCCTGCAATTGAGGAATGGGAATATGCTTCGGTTTGCGGATTTACAGGCAAGGATAAAAACATAAAAAAGCAAATTACACTCAAAGATGGAAGAGAATATCTGAATCAGATTCCGCTTTTTCCTTCGGTGAGCAGCAAGAAAAACCTTTATGGATTATATAATCTCAATCAAAATGTGGCCGAATGGACATCAAATTCCTATGATGAATCAGCATATCTGTCGAGCTATGGCGGAGACCTTAGCCCTGATTACTTCTATGAAGCCAAACCCGGGGATCCTCCGGCACTTAAAAGAAAGCTTGTTATGGGCGACAGCTGGTTTAAGAAAAATGAAGGATTGCAGTTTGAATATCAGGATAAAGCAAGAGCTTTTATTGGTTTCAGGTATGTGACCACTTATTATGTGCCAGGTAACAACATTTATTATTAAGTTTTTATCCCCACAATCAAAACATCATCAATCTGTTTGCCATTTCCCTTCCATCGGATAAATTCGTTGTGAAGGGCTTCTTTTTGCAGCAAAGGTTCGTGGTCCGAAGTGTCCAAAAGGAATTTTTTAAACCGCTTCATTCCATAAAGCTCCTTTTTTTCTCCTCCGGTTTGATCCTTAAATCCGTCGGTGTAAAAATAAATCCTGTCGTCCTGTTTTAAAGGAATTGTTTGCTGCGTATAGTTAATATCTCCTTTTACCGAAAAACTTCCGCCGATGGCAAAGATATCCCCTTCAATTTCGGTCACTTCACCATTTCTTATCAACATTGCATGATGATTAGCCAAGGCAATTTTCATTCCGGTAAAATTATGGTCAAAACTGCAAACGGTTATGTCCATTCCATCGTCCTGAGATTCGTTATTAGATGTTTTTTGGTTTAGTGCATGGATAATTCCTTTATTCAAGTGCGAAAGGATCTCGCTTGGTTCAATGATTTTTTGCTTGATGACTATCTCGTTTAGAAGGGTGTTGCCGATCATGGACATGAAGGCGCCAGGAACCCCATGACCTGTGCAATCGGCTAAAGCAAAAATAATGCGTTTTTCAATGCAGGTTACCCAATAAAAATCGCCCGAAACAATATCACGGGGTTCAAAAAGTATAAATGAATTATGGAAAATACGCTTCATTCTTTCGTCTGAGGGAAGTATAGCCCTTTGAATTTTCTTTGCATAGGTCAGACTGTAATGTATCTGTTTGTTTTTTTCCTGGAGCTGTTTATTAACTTTATTTTTAACGCGATTGTTTCTGTAAATCATAAAAGCCCCAAAAGCCATAAAAACCACAATAATAACTAAAATTAATTGCTGGGCATCTTTTGCATTGCCAGCGGCTTCTTCCTTGGCAATGATCATATCCTGTTCTTTTATTTTTTGCTCTTTTTTCTCCGATTCATAACGGGCTTCCATCTCGGCAATTTTACCATTGTCTTCCTGAGAAATTATGGAGTCTTTTATTTCAGTTGATTTTAAAAGATAAACCAATGCGCTATCCGCATTTCCCCAATTTCTATAGCTATTTGAGATATTAAGCATTGCTTCATAAGCTTCGTTTTTGTAATTAAGTTTGTCGGCATAGTACAATGATTGTCTGAAAAACTCCACAGCATTCAGAAAATCTTTCCTTTGATTGGATATATTCCCTTTTTCGCTGTAGCACAACATTTTTCCAACATCATCACCCATCTGAAATGCCAGATGCAATGCTTCATTAATACTTTTTTCGGCCAAAGAAGTATTGCCCCTGGCGGTTTCGATTCCGGCAATGCCATATAAAGCGTAAAAAATTCCTTCCCCATTATTTAACTCCTTTTCAAGTACCAGAGAAAATTTATAATATTCAATGGCGGTATCAATGCTGTCCATTGTTTCATAAATTGCACCAATATTGTAATATCTGATCGAGGTTTGTTCCTTATTTCCGATCTTTTTTTCCAGATTCAGAGATCTTTTGTAAAAATCAATGGCTTTGGTGTATTTTTTTTGTACGTGATAAATATTGCCCAAATTATTATAGCTCAGTGAAATAAGTGTGTCGTTTTTGATCTTTTCTGATATGGATAGGGCTTTAAGATTGTTTTCAATGGCTTTTTCAAGAAATCCCAATCGCTGGTTTATGATTCCAATGATGATCAGCGAATTTACTTGTTCTTTTTTGTTGCCGGTTTCAACACTGATTTTTAATGCTTCCTCTGCATATAAAAGCCCCTTTTTTGGATTTACCCTTCGATACTCCCCTGCTAGAAGGTTTAAAATCCGAATCTTTTTGTTGCTATCAAATGTTTTGGCTAAAACAATCTGAAGACTGTCAATTGTTCTGTTAGGAAAACACTGTACAGACAATAAAGTCATTAAGATCAATAGATATTTTATAAACAGCATTTTCATTTATTTCATTTATAAAAGGTTTTTACGTTTAGTATTGTTTTTTGTTATATTTATTAAACAAACAAGCTATATGAATTGTTTACCGTTTTTATTTCCTTTGTAATGAAATTGTAATTTATGGAAGCATTAAAGGATAAACTCAGGTCGGTTATTGAATCAGGATTGCCCGGACAGGAGGCACAGCTTAAAATGGCACCTTCTATCAGAAACATTGAAGCACTTTTGAAAAAAATAAAACCATTGAAAAGGGAAAGTGCCGTACTTGTTTTAGTTTACCCGGATGAAAATAAATATAAAACTGTTCTCATCAAACGCCCGTCATATGATGGTCCGCACAGCGGACAGGTAAGTTTCCCGGGTGGAAAATTCGAGGAGCAGGATGCCGATCTTACAGCCACTGCATTGCGCGAGGCTAAAGAAGAAACCGGAATTAACAGTGCAGATGTGGAAGTTATTGGAAAAATGACTCCCCTGTTTATTCCCGTCAGTAATTCCCAGGTTTTGCCGGTGGTGGGATTCGTTCCTTACAAACCTGTTTTTTCCCCTGATCCCGCTGAGGTTGATTATATAATTGAAACAGATATTTTCAGATTGGTTGAACCTGATGCAGCAAAAACTGAAACCATTCTGATTGAAGATCGAATTATTGATGCACCTTATTTCGATATCCACGGACATCATGTGTGGGGAGCAACTGCTATGATGTTGGGCGAGTTTAGAGAAATACTCAGACTGATTGATAAATCAGTGAGACTATAATTTCAGGAACGATAGTGAACTGAAATTATTTAGTCGAACTCTTGCCTGCCGAAACGGCAGTGCAGGCAGGGATCCCGAGCGAAGCCGAGGGATCTCACGGGTTTTATTGGCTTCGCCGAGCTCGTAAACTCGGTTCCCTGTATCTTGATGCGAATAATAAAACATTCCGTTGTGATACCCCGTCTGCTTGCAGCGGGGTAGTTCATTAACCCATCACCCCAAACTTTCTCAACCATTTCCACCGGAATAATGTTTTTCGCGTTTTTATTAACCCCGGATTGAAATCCGGAGCAATGGTTGGGAAACTCCTCCGGAGTTTTTTACTCCACAACATTCTTAACCCCAAACCAGAAACCCCAAACCAACAAGAACAAAAGGAACAAAAGAATGCCGACTAAAGTCGAGCATCCTCGAAAATTTCATTTTCGGGACAAAAAGAACAAAAAAAAACAACCCCGAACCCCGAACCAATTAAGTATACAATAATCAAAAGCTCCTATAAAAATCTTTCCCAAATGGGTTTTTATTATACATTTGTGAATTGAATTATTTGGATGATGGTTAAAGGAATAATCTTCTTAATATTAATTTTCTCTACACTTAACTTTTTTGCACAGGTTGGCAAAAAAAGCATGACGGCTGTCCGCACTTCAGTTTCTCCCAAAATTGACGGATCACTTGATGATGAATGCTGGAAAAATGCTGTGCCCGCTTCTGATTTCGTTCAGTATGAGCCATTAAACGGACGCACACCAACCCAGAAATCTGAAGTTAAGATTGTCTATGATAATACAGCTATTTATGTCGGTGCGTATCTTTACGACAACCATCCCGACAGCATACTCATGGAACTTGGCGAAAGGGATAACGAAGATGCCAATACCGATTGGTTTAATCTGGATATCTCGGCTTACCAAAACGGACTGAATTCTTTCAGCCTTGGGGTTACTGCGGCCGGAGTACAGATTGATTCAAAGGTTGGTTCTGAAGAACAGGATCATAACTGGAATGCTGTCTTTGAAACAGATGTACAAATTGTTAGTGACGGTTGGATCGTTGAAATGAAAATTCCCTATTCGGCTCTTCGGTTTCCCGGAAAGGAAGTTCAAACATGGGACATCAATTTCTGGAGACATATCAGAAGGTACAGGGAATGGGACACCTGGACTTTTGTAGATAAAAAGCAGGCCAATGTTCTGGTTCAGGCCGGTGAACTTCAGGGAATAAAAGATATCAAACCGCCTTTACGCCTTTCACTAACACCATATATTTCAGGATATCTTGAAAAAGACGCCACCCGCGAAGATTGGGGATATTTCTTTAATGGCGGTATGGACCTGAAACTTGGATTGAACGAAAGTTTTACCCTCGATGCCACACTTATTCCCGATTTCGGACAGGTACAGTCCGATGAAGAGGTACTAAATCTTTCTCCCTTTGAAACTTATTACGAGGAAAAAAGACAGTTTTTCACCGAAGGAACCGAACTTTTTGACCGCTGCGGAATATTTTATTCAAGGCGAATCGGACAACAACCGGTTTTGCATGATGATGCTTATTCTATGAATGATTCCGTTCAGATTTTAACGAACCCATCCGAATCAAGATTAATAAACGCCTCAAAAGTTTCAGGCAGAACCGGCTCAGGCCTTGGCATTGGCGTTTTTAATGCCATGACATCGAAAACTGAAGCCACTGGGATTTATCTTCCCGATTCCTCAAATGTAAATATTACTACTCAGCCCTTTACCAATTACAATATGGTTGTGCTTGATCAGAGCTTCAAGCAAAATTCATATTTCAGTCTGGTCAACACCAACGTCAATATGAGCGCTTTCGATTACATGGCCAATGTTTCGGGTGGTGAGCTTTTTGTCATGGATAACAACAATAAATATTATACGGGTGGAAACTACATTCTGAGCCAGAAATATCTCAAAGATACCAGTGTTTACGGCCACAGTTTTGAATTTGGCTTTGGAAAGCAAAAGGGAAATTTTCATTGGGCTGTTGGACAGGAAGCACGAAATAAATCCTACGACCATAATGACATGGGATACATGCCGTACAATAATTATCTTTCAACAGCTGCAGAAATTGCATACAATTATCACGAACCGTTTGGAAAATTTTTATCCACACGAAATGATATGAGCATTAAACGCAATGCACTTTTCGAAAATAACAGATATGCCAACATCGAAATTGCACTGGTAAGCATGTTTCAGACAAAGAAACATCTTTCCCTGGGAGCACATGGCTATTTTTATCCGGGAGAACATTACGATTATTATGAGGCCAGATCGGATGGAAGAAGGTTTATTAAGCCGGGTGAGTTTCTCATGAACTTTTTTTATTCACCCGATTACCGCAAAACTTTTATGGCCGATCTTGGAGTTGGGATTGGTGCTTCAGGTAAATACAAAAATAATGACAATTCCTTTTATTACGGATTCAATATCGGACCCAGATGGAGAATCTCCAATCAGGCATTTCTGACTTACAGTTTCAACTATGAAAACCAGCAAAATGAATATGGTTTTTATGATTTTGGAATTGATACCATCTTTTTTGGAAAACGCCAAAGAAATACCATAACCAACAGCATCAATGCCAGTTACATTTTTACGAATAAGGCCGGATTAACATTCAAACTTCGTCATTATTGGTCGGCTGCCGATTTTAAAGAAGTACTTGTTCTCAATGAAGAAGGAAACATGGACCCCTACGAGGCAAATGAAATTTATGACATAGATTACAGTTTTTTCACCATCGATCTTTTGTTCAGATGGCAATTTGCCCCGGGCAGCGAAATGTCTGTGGTGTGGAAAAACAATATTGAGCTTTTCGGAATGAAGCTGAGCAATTCATACTTTGATAATCTGAACAGTACTTTTGATTCTCCTCAGTTAAACAGCTTTTCCATAAAGGTATTGTATTATCTGGATTACCAGTATCTCAGAAAAAAATCATAGCATCTAAAACGGTTTAATGAACAAATTTGATACAATTATTATTGGAGGAGGAGCCTCAGGTCTTCTGGCTGCCGGTGTTGCCGCCGGAAAAGGAAAAAAAGTGCTGGTGTTGGAGAAAATGAGCCGTCCCGGCCGCAAACTGGCCATTACAGGCAAAGGAAGGTGCAATCTCACCAATATGTCCGGTATCGAAGAGTTTCTGGCTGAAATAAAACCGGAGAATGAGTTTTTAAGACATGCGTTAACTTCATTTGGTAATCGTGATCTTGTTGAATTTTTCGACAGAATTGGAATAAAAACCAAACTCGAAAGGGGTAACCGTGTTTTTCCTCAGAATGACAGTGCTCCCGAAGTTGTTGAAAAACTTGTTGCATGGTGCAAAAAACAAGGAGCCGAATTTATTACCGGCTTCAGGGTTGATAAACTTGTAATTGAGAATAAAATTATCAGAGGCGTTTTGGGTCCGGATGGAGCGTATTTTTCCAATTCGGTGATAATTGCAACAGGCGGATCATCTTATCCTGCAACAGGATCAACCGGAGATGGTTATAAATTTGCTGAAAAAGCAGGACATACTGTTTCTAAAATTCTTCCCGCTCTTGTTCCGCTTGAAACGAGTTTTGATACGAAAAGACTTGCCGGACTGGAACTTAAAAACATCAATCTGAAAGTTATTGTTGAAGGAAAAACATATGCTGAAGAATTTGGCGATATGACTTTTCTGGAAACAGGCCTGTCCGGACCGATAATTCTCACCCAAAGCAGGGAAATAGTTAAACTGATTGATAGAAAAGTGCCGGTAAGAATTTTATTGGATTTAAAACCGGCACTGAGTCAGGAAAAACTTGAACGAAGAATTGAAAGAGATTTTGAAGCGCGAAAGAATGACACTTTCAGGTCCGTTTTGAATGGTCTGCTCCCCATGAAACTGATCCCGGTTTGCATTTCACAGATTAAAATTCCTGCAGAGAAAAGAGCAGGGCAAATCAATTCCCTGGAAAAAGGCCGCTTAATTAACTGGCTTAAAACTTTCAGAATGGAAATCAAGGGTTACCGCCCTTTTGCCGAAGCAATTATTACCTCGGGCGGTGTTTCAACCAGGGAAATTAACCCGAAAACAATGGAATCAAGGTTAATCAGGGGATTATTTTTTACAGGAGAAGTTATTGACCTGGATGGACCCACCGGAGGATACAACTTACAAATTGCCTTTTCAACAGGTTTCGTTGCCGGGAATAGCCAATAGATTGTATTGACTTGACCAGAAAATTATCCAAAAATTATTTCTTATTAATCCACAGATTGTCTGGATAAAAAAAACGTCCGGGTTTTTTCCCCGGACGCCTATATAAATAATTGAAAAAATTCGAAAAAAAACAGGGCCTAACCAAATGAGTGCAAAAGATCCGATCAAGCCCTGAATTAACTAACAACCCTGCCGAGCGGCAGCAAACAAACGAATATGAATAATTAAATAATACCTTGGTCAACCATTGAATTGGCAACTTTCAGGAAGCCTGCAATGTTTGCGCCTTTTACATAGTCAACAAATCCGGTTTCGTCTTTGCCATGTTTAACACAGGCTTCGTGGATTGAGACCATAATGTGGTGCAGTTTTGCATCAACTTCTTCACTTGTCCAATTCAATTTCATTGAATTCTGAGTCATCTCCAGTCCGGATGTTCCAACACCACCAGCATTGGCAGCTTTTCCCGGGCCGAATAAAATTTTATTTTTCAGGAAGATTTCTACTGCTTCAGGAGTACTAGGCATGTTGGCGCCTTCACTTACGCAGATACATCCGTTTTTAATAAGTTTTTCAGCATCTTCTTTTCTCAGCTCATTCTGGGTGGCGCAAGGCAATGCAATGTCACATTTTACTTCCCATGGAGTTTTTCCTGCATGGAATTCAACACCAAATTCGAATGAGTATGGTTTTACGATATCCTGGTTGGATGCGCGAAGTTCAAGCATGTAATCAATTTTTTCGCCTGAAATTCCTTCCGGATCATATATATAACCGTCGGGACCTGAAATGGTAACAACTTTACCGCCAAGTTCGTTGACTTTTATTGCTGCTCCCCATGCTACGTTACCGAAACCTGAAATACAAACTGTTTTTCCTTTAAAGCTTTCGCCTTTGGTTTTCAGCATTTCCTGAGCAAAATAAACGTTTCCAAAACCTGTAGCTTCAGGACGGATTAATGAACCACCCCAGTTAAGACCTTTTCCTGTTAAAACACCGGTATTTTCACGGGCTAATTTACGGTACATTCCATAAAGGAATCCGATTTCACGTCCGCCAACTCCGATATCACCAGCAGGAACATCAGTTTCCGGGCCAATCAGTTTCCATAATTCCAGCATAAATGACTGGCAGAAACGCATTACTTCGGCATTTGATTTTCCTTTAGGATCGAAATCAGAACCACCTTTACCACCACCCATAGGAAGTGTGGTTAAGCTGTTTTTGAAAATCTGTTCGAATCCTAAGAATTTAAGAATACTTAAATTTACTGAAGGGTGGAAACGCAGACCGCCTTTGTATGGGCCAATAGCATTATTATATTGTACTCTGTAACCTAAGTTAACATGAACTTTTCCATTGTCGTCAGTCCAGGGAACTTTAAAAGTTAAAATTCTGTCGGGCTCAACAAGCCTTTCAATGATACCTGCGCTTTCAAATTGTGGATTTTCATTGTACACTTCTTCAATAGATTCAAGCACTTCTCTAACTGCCTGTAAATATTCAACCTCACCTGGGTGTTTTTTCTGGAGGTCATTCATTATTTTTTCTACGTTCATATATAAGTTTTTTAATTAATGATCAAAATGAACGATGCAAAGGTAAACGGTATGTTTTGTTCCATTAATAGAAAAATGCTCCGAAAAAAACATGAAAAGGATTGATATATATCAAGTGTCAAAAAACATGTTCTCACAATGCATTAATAAAGAGATTTTTATAAAAAACGAAATCCCCGTTATAATTTTGGGGATCATTAATTTATTTCGTAGAGACGCAATATTTTGCGTCTCTGTAAAATTTTGGTCTCTACAACATTTTGCGTCTCTGCAAATCATTGCGTCTCTGCAAAATTTTACGTCTCTACAAATTTTGCGTCTACAAATATTCCGTCTCTGCAAATATTCCGTCTCTGCAAATATTCCATTTCCGCAAATTTTGCGTCTCTGCAAAATTTCAATACCTAGATGTATCAGGAACCAATGACAATCCTTCTTTTCCCATACGCCACATTTTGCCTGTCATATCTTCGTCAATTATATTGTCGGTATTGCTCACCTCATTCATAATATCATCAACGTTTTTGTTAAAATAGACGGTTTTCCCATAGGGAACTTTCAGGATAAGCTCCATTGACTGACGGCGCCATTTTTCATCTGCTGCCAGTTTGAAATAATTATCAAGAACAAGGGTTGAACCCTCAAAATTCCAGTTGTAAATGATTTCTTCGGAGTTTTCGTTGGCGTCGGCTTTGTTTCTTCCGCGTGACCGCTTTTTAATGATCAATTCATAGCTTTTCGACTCACTCAATACAACTGATAATTGCGGCCGGCCCATCATAACATATTCATCATCAATTTGCAGAAGATTTAGGGTGTTTTCATGAATGCTTAAAAGATCATCTTCCATGCCATCGTTGTTCATGGTAACATACAAAGTGTCCGAAGACATGCCGGTTAAAGAATGGACGGTTATGTCTTTTCCTTTTGTCCTGAAATTTCTTCCTTCACTGATTCCCACAACTACCAGAATAATAATTCCCAAAATCCAGAAAGCAAGGAAGGATATGCCAACCATTCTGTTGTTGGTGCGCAAATTAAAAATCATTTTTATACCCCCATAAACCATTGCAATCAGGGGAATTCCGATTACGAAAAACAATCCGAGAAATATCATGGTTACGTTGGCCGGACTAACCACTGTTTCAAACATTGTGTAAATGGAGTGGGAATGCGACGACCAGGATGTGTAGGAAAAGAAACTGTCTTCAAAAAAGTAGGACGAGATGAAGGTCAGCAGCATGAAAAGTCCAAATATAACAAAGCCTGTACCTATAAATATTACCATCGTTTTTGCAAAAGTGCGAAACCCGTCACCAAGATTTTCGAAAATGTTTTCAAAAAAGTTGCGCGTCTCGCCATACTTCCTGTTTTTTTTAAGATTTTTAATATTTGACTTTACGTTACTGAATTCTTCCCTGATGGTTTTTTCAATGTTTGAAACATTTACCCTTTCGCCTTTCATCTCAAGTTTTTCTGCCGTGGTGCGGGCTTTGGGAACAACAGCCCATAATATCAGGTAAATCCAGAAACCTGCCCCAAACAGTAATGTCAACACAATGAAGGTAATTCTGAAAATTAACGGGTCAAGACCGAAATAGGCTCCGAAACCACCGCAAACACCGCCAATAATCATATCTTCCGGATCGCGGTAAACTCGTTTTCCCTTTCCTGACTCAAGTGGTTCATCCGGTTTTTTATCTTCCTTATTACTGTCTTCAAACTCTTCGGGCTCACCCATTATTTTTATTACAGCTATTACATCTTCAATGGTGATGACCTGTTTACTGCCGGTGATTTTTTCACTGAAAAGTTCGGCAATCCTTGATTCAATATCTGAAATAATTTCATTGCCTTCCTCTTCATTCGAAAATTTTCGGTGTACCGAATTCAGATATCCCTGCAAACGGTCGTAGGCATCATCATCTATATGAAAAATCTGCCCGCTGATATTTATTGTGAATGTTTTTTTCATTGTTTTATATTTTTTACTCTTTTTATCTTTTTATCTTTTATCTTTCCACTTAGTATTTAATCCTGATTTGCCTCACAGCCTCCACCAACTCATTCCATGCTCCGTCAAGGTCTTTTAAAAAATCTTCTCCCTCGCTTGTCAAACGGTAATATTTCCTTGGTGGCCCCTGCGATGATTCTTCCCAGCGATATCCAAGCAATCCGTCATTTTTAAGACGTGTCAGCAGGGGATACAGAGTGCCTTCAACCACGATGAGCTCAGCATCTTTCAACTTTCGTATTATGTCAGAAGCATAGCAGTCACCGCCCGAAAGCACCGAAAGGATGCAGTACTCCAACACCCCTTTCCTCATCTGCGCTTTTGCGTTTTCTGTTTTCATAAAATAGTTTTACTAATATATTATGCAAAGATATATATAAAATTTAGTACTATGCAATACATAGTACCATATTTTTTTTATTTTTTGACAAACGGATTCATATTTGGGTTTTAAAAAGGTAAAAGGAAATCTGTATATTTGTCCTGTACAAGATCGTTTAAAGAATGAAAAAAACCGGAATATTGCTGTTGATGTTGTTTGTTGTTGCTGTGATGGTGAACAGTTGTAAAAAATGCTATGTTTGCAAAGTTTACAAGGAAATGGTTGAAGGAATGATTGATTTTGACAAAACCTGCGAGGAGGATGAGGTGGATGCAATCAAAGATACCTTTGAGGTGGAGTACCCCGATACCCTTGGCTATTATGTGGTATGTAACTAATAGGTGTGGAAAAAAATAAAATTATTTTTGCAGGCACTATTTGTTTTTGCAATCTTTGACAATCTAAAAATTTAAATCATGAATAATCATCCCATTGGAATTTTTGACTCAGGGGTAGGCGGACTGTCAGTTTGGCGCGAACTTGTTAAAGTACTTCCCGGAGAATCAATGATTTATCTGGCCGACTCGGCAAATTGCCCTTATGGCCCCCGGTCACATGATGAAATAAAGCAACTTTCTTCAATAAATGTTGATTTTCTGCTTGAGCTGGAAGCAAAAATGATTGTAGTGGCCTGCAATACTGCAACAGCTGCAGCCATTGATTTTTTAAGAGAAAAATACGACATTCCGTTTATTGGCATGGAACCGGCAGTAAAACCGGCAGCACTTAACTCTGAAACCGGACATATTGGAGTTTTAGCTACAGCCGGAACATTTGACGGCAGGTTGTATAAAGAAACCAGTAAAAAATTCGCGTCAGGAGTTCATGTTCATACCCAGATAGGCCATGGATTGGTTGAATTGGTTGAAAAGGGAAATTACGAGTCGCCCGAAACCTATACAATGCTTGAAAAATACCTGAACCCGATGTTAAGGGAAAAAGCAGATCATATTGTTTTGGGTTGCACCCATTACCCGTTTCTTATTCCCGCCATCAAAAAAATTATTGGTAAAAAGGCAGTAATCATTGATCCTTCTCCTGCAGTTGCGCGACGTACAGCCGACCAGTTAAAAACATTTGAACTTAATGCTGTCAAAACCCATAAGGCAAAATATACTTTCTATTCCACTGGTGACTTAATCCCTTTGCAAAACTTGCTGAATGATATTTGTGATTTTAATGTTGAGGTTAGAGCCAGATAGATATTTGCCTTTAACAATTTGATATCTGGTATCAGCACAGCAAATATCCGGCATCATCGCAGCGAATATCCAATACCGCCGAAGGCAAATTATCCAATTAATTTTCGCAAAAATATTCTGCAGCTCTTTCCAGATCAAGATATTTTGAGGACGCAAGGTATTTGGGATTGCCTGAGTAAATAAAAACCATTGATCCTCCCTTGATCAGGTCAACAATATATTGGTTTGTTTTTTGGGGCAGGGCAGGGCACCCGAAACTTCTTCCCAACCGGCCATTATATTTGATATAGTCTTCACTCACATAATCGGCACCATGAAAAACGATTCCCCTGTTTCGCGCATTATTATTATATAATGTGTCAATTCCATCAATTTTCAGCGAATACTCATGCCGGCCGTCATAAGTCTCCGAAGTGTAGAAAAATCCCATACAACTCTGTTTTGATTTGTCCTTGTTCGAAAACCGATTTGGCATTTCTTCACCGGTATTCATTCCGTGAGCAACCAAAGTACTGACAACTATTTTGCCTGTGTTCAGGTTTATTATGTGCATTCTTTTTTGGTTAGAAGGAAGGGTAAAATCAATAATTGTAACCAGACTGTCTTTTTCCAGAAGATTTTGTGCACGCATATTATAATAGCCCATCATGGCAAATCTGAAAGCATCGTAATTTATTTTGTCATCATAGTGATTAATCAGATATAAACCCTTTATGTGGCTTTCAAATTGGTATATTACCGGTAAAAGTGCACCATCGGGCTCTCCTTCAAAAGGATTTTTTTCAGTTCTTATTGAAGAGAACGCCAATATTGAAACAGAAAGGAAAAGCACCAATAAATATTTCATTTTCAATTTAATTACAAAAGGCCGGCAAAATAGATAATAATGCATGGCCACAAAAACCGTTGGTCAAATTTTGAATATCATTAACATTAATGATTATTGATTGAAGATTAAAAGATTGGAATTGAAAACCGAAACAATATTTTTTACAACAGACTAAGTTTTTTTGATATAAATTTTGGTAGTTAAAACATATAGTATTAATATTGCACCGGATTTCCCATTATTGGACGACGGGTAATTTTCATGTTGAATCAATTTTTTGATTAAAAAAAATCAATCAACTATAGAACTTCATAATTTATTAACATATCATTATGTACGACATTCTCGAATTAAATCAGAAATTATTACCGGAATTAAAAGACATTGCCAAGGAACTTAACATTAAAAGGCCAGAGTCTTATAAAAAACAGGAACTTATTTACAAGATTCTTGATCAGCAGGCAATTGCAGCATCAACACAGAAAGATGACGACAAAAAAGGATCGCGCAGACCAAGGATTAGTAAAAAGGGCGGCATTGAAAAGGTTGAAAAAGTTGTGATTGAGCCACTGGAACAATCAAATGCTCAAAAAGCTGAGGAGAGGAATCCTGTTCAGGTGCTTTCAAGACCAGAAAAAATCAGGCCTGAAATGAAAAAGGATTCCATGTCCGAAAATAAATTCGACCAAAAGGAACCCCAGCAAAATCAAAGGTCTAATATTGACGAAGGCCGTTTGCCTTTCAACTATAAAAAATTCAGGCAGAACCCATGGGCTGAAAAAGGCAATGAGCAGCAAATTCCCCGTGAAGGACTCATTCCTGAACCGGTTATTCACGATCCCATTATGAGCGAGCCGGCTATAACCGAGCCCGCTGTTTTTGATCAGCCTGTTCGTGAAAACATTCAGGTTTCAGCATCTGAGCATTTTGAAAACAATGTGCCTTCACAACCTCAGGTTGATGAGCAGGGACAGGCCACAGATCCTAACAGGATAATTAAAAAAATTACTGAAAAATTTGAATTCGACGGCATCATATCAAGTTCAGGTGTACTCGAAATCATGGCCGATGGCTATGGCTTCCTAAGGTCTGCCGACTATAACTATCTGAACTCACCCGATGATATTTATGTGTCTCAATCACAGATTAAACTGTTTGGCTTAAAAACCGGAGATACAGTAACCGGAACCATTCGTCCTCCAAAAGAAGGCGAAAAATATTTTCCGCTGATTAAAATCGAACACATCAATGGATGTACTCCTGATATGATCCGCGACAGAATTCCATTCGACCATCTTACTCCGCTTTTCCCAAATGAAAAATTCAATATTACCGGAAAAGGCAAAAGCACTTTGTCTACCAGGGTTATTGACATGTTTTCACCACTGGGAAAAGGTCAAAGAGGTTTGATCGTTGCCCAGCCTAAAACAGGTAAAACCATATTGCTTCAGGAAATTGCCAATGCTATTGCTGCAAACCATCCCGAAGTTTATCTGATTATCCTGCTCATCGACGAAAGACCTGAAGAGGTTACCGAAATGGCCCGTAACGTACGTGCCGAGGTTATTGCTTCAACTTTTGATGAACCGGCCGACAGACATGTTCGTATTGCCAACATCGTGCTTGAAAAAGCAAAACGTTTGGTTGAAAGCGGTCATGATGTGGTGGTGCTGCTCGACTCAATTACCCGTCTGGCCCGCGCCTACAACACCGTTTCTCCTGCTTCAGGTAAAGTATTGTCTGGTGGTGTTGATGCCAACGCATTGCACAAACCAAAGAGATTTTTCGGTGCTGCCCGTAATATTGAAAACGGCGGTTCACTGTCAATTATAGCAACTGCCCTTACCGACACCGGTTCAAAAATGGATGATGTTATTTTTGAAGAATTCAAAGGAACCGGTAACATGGAATTGCAGCTCGACCGTAAATTATCCAACAAAAGGGTTTATCCTGCTGTGGATATTAACGCATCAAGCACACGTCGCGAAGATCTATTGTTAGATAAGGAATTCATCAACAGAATCTGGATTCTCAGGAACTATCTGTCAGACATGAACTCCGTCGAAGCAATGGAATTCATCAAAGACCGCATGAACAAAACAAAAACCAATGAGGAGTTTTTGATTTCTATGAACAGCCAGTAGTTGATTAGCAGATTTGTTAATTAGCAAATTTGAAGATGAAATAAGTGAGGGGAAAATGCACGCATTTTCCCCTCACGGCTTTTATGTCAGTTAAAAGAACATCCCCATTACCACGATAAAGCCAATCCAAAAACGTAAACCACTCCCCTCCTTGGGAGGGGTTGGGGGTGGGATATCACTGTCACTTTCTGCAATTCCAATCAGGAGGGGTAGGGGGTGGGATCTCTCTATCGCTTCCCGTAAATTCTAATCGGAGGGGCCGAAGGTGGGCATCTCAATCACTTCCCGCAGTTACCATCCAGCTTCTTTTTACTTGTCTCATAATTTTTTCATACCTTTAGACAACGAATGAGTTGTCTGATTTGTCTTATAATAAATGAATTACTATGAAAAAAATTACCCTTCTGTTTCTTGTCTTCTCTTTTCTTCAGGGAATTTCGCAGTATACATTAACTGATAACACAGGACAAAACATTTTTACCTCAACAGGAACCATCGAACTGGGTTCATATACGCCCGGAATGGTTTATACCGTAACAATTTGCAGCGAAGACCCTCTTTGTTCGCATATATCTTTGACTTTTACTTCGGCAACATATGCCAGTGGAAATTTTTGCATTTATGACGGGAATACAACATCGGCGGCCCTCATTAATTGCAATGGATGGGGAATGGGCGAGACTGTAAGCGCATATGCTTCAAACACTTCAGGTTGCCTCACTTTAATGTTTGCATCACCGGCAGCAGGATCTGTGATTTCTGCTGAAATTGGTTGTGGTTTTGAGTGTCAGTCGGTGCTTGCCCAGTTAAGCATTTACGAACCCGTTTTTGAATTCATTTCAGGGGAATGGCAGTTGAACAGTTGTGAGGATGTTATGGTAAACCTTACCGGGCAAGCCGTTTATCAAAACACGACTTATCTTCAGGATGATGCCACATCCACCTATACCTGGTTTGTCAATGGGGAGGAAACAGCTACCGGACAAGAGTTTTCGCATCTTTTCAACGAAAACGGGACTTTCTCAGTTAATCTGGTGGTAACCGATGCACAGGGCTGCTCCAGCACTAATTCTATAAATACCTACGTCATTCACGGCTTTGCAGGAGAAGTCAGCTTTTCCCCACCCGATTTTACAACGTACCAACTAGGCGATACCATTGATTTGAATGCGTATGTGCATTATCCCGGTTTGACCGATTGTGAAAACGGCGAATTGATTCCGGATGGCACGGACATATATAGTGACACGCTAACTTATAATTGTTTTTCTCCGGGGCAAATATTAGAAGATATTGAAGACATTAGGATTTGTGCAAATATGGAACATTCTTTTATTGGGGATTTATCTCCGATAATGATTACTTGTCCTTACAATGTCATTACTGAAGGGCCTGTATCTGTTATTCTTGAATACCAACATGGAGGCGGAACATATCTTGGAGAACCCGTTGAAGGTGACGAATCAAACCCAACTCCCGGGATTGGCTGGGATTATTGTTGGACCAATCCCGCTGATGCCGACTATTTAATGGATATGGGTGATGCAGCAGGCAGTTGGGCAACTCTGCCCTCTGGTTCGTATATTTCATCCGAACCATTGGATCCTCTTGTTGGATGTGAATTAAACGGAGATTGGGTATTGACAGTGGCTGATAATTGGGCCATAGATAATGGTTACATATTTTGTTGGAATGTTGAATTTTCATATGACTTATATGAAATTCCATCCTCATTGGTAACACACTATGTTTCATCAAACTGGACAGGCGAAAATATCGTCAATTCACAAGAAACATTTGCCCAATCACTGCCCACTCAGGAAGGCACTTATACCTATTTGTACAGTTTGCTGGATGGAACCGGTTGTGTTAGCGAGTATTACCACACCTATCACGTGGTTGATAGACCTTCGGTGATATCAGGAAAGGTATATCAGGATTTAAACACTAATTGTGTTTTTGATGCCGGGGATTATGCTTTGGACGGAAGGCTTATTGAAATACTGCCCGGGCCTTATTATGCTGTCACTGATATAGAGGGAAATTACATTGCTTACATGAACGATGGAAATTATTCAGTTTCTTTAGTTGATTACCCAACTGATGAAATTGAATGCCCATCGGGAAATCTATATAATATCAACCTTTCTTTGTCTGATAGCTTGGAAAATCTTGATTTTGGCAATCAGGCACCAATTATTAATGACCTTGAAATAGACCTTTTTGCCTCAAGTGCTATTCATTCCCAACCTTTTCACATGGGTTTTATAGTTAAAAACAATAGCGATGTCAATATTCCAAATTATTCGGTTCATCTTTATTTTGAAGAATGGCAGAATTATTTTTACAGTTCCCTGCCACCTTCAGAACTTTCTGACACTTCTCTTAAATGGGACCTAGAGAATATTGAACCGGGTGAAATTAAAATTGTTAATGTAACATTTTTGATTAGTGAAGGTTCTGTTGATGAATTGTTATTCAGCAACGCAGATGTAAGCATGGGGGTATTGGAAGAGAATATGGAAAACAATTACGATGAGATTCAAAGATTGATAATGGCATCCGCAGACCCCAACCACAAAATGGTAACCCCCATGGGCCAGGGCGAATCCGGCAACATCCTCGAAACCGACAGTCTGTTTACTTACACCATCCAATTCCAAAACACTGGCACCGATGTGGCTTATAACGTAGTTATCCTCGATACCATTTCGGAATTCCTTGATATCTCAACCTTCCAGCCGCTCGGCGCCAGCCATAATTACACATGGGATATATCGGGCACAGGACTGTTAAAGTTCACCTTTGCCGATATCATGCTCCCCGACAGCGTTACCAACGAGCCGGAGAGCCATGGACTGGTCAGTTATTCCATCAGATTGAAGGACGAAGCTACTATTGGCGATGTGATTGAAAACACCGCTCACATCTACTTCGATTTTAACGAACCGGTGGTGACCAACACCACAGTGAACACCATCGTTGATTCGCTTGTAACCATTGGGGAAGGTGAATTGCCGAAGATGATCGTTTATCCAAACCCCACCGAAAATTACCTGAACATTTTACCTGAGGAAAATTATTCCTTCACGATTTTCAATTTACTGGGTGAAGTGCTTTCCCAGGGAACCGGAACAAAAGTGGATGTGTCTTTTTTGAATGAAGGCATTTATATGTTGCGGATATGTGATGAAAAGGGACAAGAAATGGTTGTGAAGTTTGTGAAGAGGTAAATAACCCCGGCCTTAAGGCCGGGGTTATTCATCCCCCAAATCCCGATAATAACAAAAATTCGGCCTGTCCCTCTCCAAATCCCAAAGATGGATTGACCCTCCCTTGCAGTTTTTAACTTCCTTACAATCATTGCAAACAGTATTCTTCAGCCATTCCCGTTTTCTGAAATCTTCAAATTTGTGTTCCCAGACTGAATTCATATTATCTGTCAAAATATTTCCCTGATAAAATGTGTGGTGGTTGTTGGAGCAACCGGTAATGGTGCCATCGCATAAAATGGAGGCGAAATTGATTCCGGCCCTGCAGAAAAAAGGATTGTCGCGCACTTGTTTATCAATATTAAAAGGCATCCACCCCTCGCAACTGAGATTGATTTTCAGTCCTTTTTTAGCGTATTTCTTTTTGTTGGTTTTTATCCAGTCAACAAGTTCCTGTGTCTGCTCAAAACTGAGTAAAATCTCATCATTTTCATGTGCCCTTCCCGAAGGAAATATTCTAAAAAGACGCCATGCGGGCATTTTTTTTACGATCAAAAATTCGGCAATTTCATCGAGTTGGTTAAGATTGCCGGGATATACACAGGTTACCGCATCTCTGTATTCTAGTCCGGAATCAGCAATATAGTCCAGTGCCAGACTCATTTTCTTAAAAGCTGCAGGCGAATTTCTCAACTTATTGTGGGCGGTTTCATTGCCATCCACTGAAATAGTGATGCTGTTGATGCCTGATTTAATGAGGCTTTCCATTGCGTTTTGATCAAGTGTCATGCCATTGGTGACCATGCCCCATTTCATGTTGTTTTTTGAGATATGACTTCCGATTTTGTACAGGTCGGGGTGCATAAGCGGTTCGCCCCCGGTAATGATGAAGGAGACTTTTTCCGAAAATGCCTCTTTTATGTAATCAATGATTTTAAACCAGCTTTCGGTAGTCAGTTCGGGTGCCTGTGCATCATTTTTGCAGTCCGAACCACAATGCAGACAATTCAGATTGCATTTGCGGGTAATCTCAAGAAACAAATAATTGAGAAGATGCGATTTCTCTTCAAGTTTCTTATAATAATTGTGAAGGGATGACCTTAAAGAATCTGCCGGGTTCACTTATTCTACCTCGTAAAAATAAATTGTATCAACATCAAGTGTGTCGAGCGAATATTCGAATGACTCGAAATGTCCCAGATTTTGGGTACTGTCAACATCTTCAAATTTAAAGATGGTGCTTGGTGCCTCGGTATTTCTTTGCATGTTGGCAATGCCTGCATCATCGGTAAATTCTGTCTGAACTACAACCCCGTTTTGTGTGTTGGTGACTTTCAGTCCGGGTATCGGTTGCCCGTCCGGAGTGCGTGCATGAACCTTTTTATAATAGGTATATGGTTCCTGGGATGCATAACATGCAGCAAGTATTATTGAAAATGTTCCGGAGACCAAAAATAAAATTGATTTTTTAAATAGCCTGATCATAAAAAGATGTTTAAATAAAACAATTTGCTTTCTCTTCATCAACGCCAGTGAGATATTCAACATTCTTAAGCACCAAACCTTCAATGGCTTTTTTACTGTTGTTCAATCCCGGTGTTTTGTTGAAAGCTGAAGCTTTTTGCGGACTGCCATAACAGGCAGCCAGAATAACGGTAAATGATCCCGTAACGATAAAAACCAGTGATTTTTTAAATAGCTTAATCATATTCACAGTATTTATTACAAAAATATCCGAAAAAACTTAATAATTCTTAGCATCTGATATTTTTAACACAATTTTTAACTTATTTATTGTTAGCCTATTATAATTATTACGAATCAATTTTTATCAAGTCTAAATAATACTTTCCCAAAACAGGTTGTAAATCATAAAGGAAATCTGATTTTTATTATAAATTAGCATGCCCTAAAATTTTTTGGACTCAAGTTGAACAATATTAATACAAAGGATTTAAAAATGACAAAAACAAAAAAATTCATTACCTGTGAAGGAAACTATGCAGCAGCACATGTGGCTTACATGTTCAGTGAAGTAGCTGCGATCTATCCGATCACCCCTTCATCCGACATGGCTGAGTATGTTGATACATGGTCAGCAAATGGAAAAAAGAACATTTTCGGTGAAACAGTTAGAGTTTCCGAGATGCAATCAGAAGCCGGTGCCGCCGGTGCAGTTCACGGATCGTTGCAGGGTGGTGCCTTAACCAGTACCTATACTGCATCTCAGGGTTTACTCCTGATGATTCCAAACATGTATAAAATTGCCGGTGAATTGCTTCCCGCAGTATTTCATGTTAGTGCCAGAACACTTGCTGCCCATGCACTTTCAATTTTCGGTGACCACAGTGATGTGATGTCTTGCCGCCAAACCGGTTTTGCATTTCTTGCTACCGGAAGTGCCCAGGAAATCATGGATATTGCCTGTGTTGCCCACCTCACTGCCATCAAAACAAGAATTCCGTTTGTACATTTCTTTGACGGATTCAGAACTTCCCATGAAGTTCAGAAAGTGGAATATTTCCAAAATGAAGATATTGCGCATCTTGTTGATCAGGAAGCTCTTCTGAAATTCAGACATAATGCACTTAACCCTGAGCATCCTGTTACAAGGGGATCTGCACAAAATCCTGATATTTTCTTCCAGGCAAAAGAAGCATCCGACAGATTTTATGATCCCGTTCCTGACACCGTTGAACATTACATGAACGAGGTTGCAAAAATCACCGGCAGAGAATACCATCCGTTTAATTATTATGGCGATCCCAATGCAGAAAATATTATTGTTGCCATGGGCTCAATCACCAGCACAATTAAAGATGTTATAGATTACCTGAATGCAAAAGGCGAAAAAGTTGGTTTGATTACCGTTCATTTATACCGTCCGTTCTCAAGCAAATACTTCTTTAAAGTATTCCCGAAATCTGTAAAAAGAATTTGTGTTTTAGACAGGACCAAAGAACTTGGTGCAAACGGAGAACCTTTATATCTTGATATTAAGGAAATGTTCTACGGTAAGGAAAATGCGCCAATGATCATTGGTGGAAGATATGGTTTGAGTTCAAAAGACACCACTCCATCCATGATGCAGTCAGTTTTTGAAAACCTGAAACTGAAAGAACCTAAAAACCAGTTTACAGTCGGTATCGTTGATGATGTAAAACATTCATCTCTTCCATATTTACCAGATATCAACGTGTTACCAAAAGGCACATTCGAAGCTAAATTTTACGGATTGGGTGCAGATGGTACAGTTGGTGCAAATAAAAACTCCATCAAAATCATTGGTGAAGAAACCGATAAATACTGTCAGGCATATTTTGCTTATGACTCAAAGAAATCAGGCGGTATCACTGCTTCTCACCTGAGATTCGGCGACCATCCGATCAGGGCTCCATATCTTGTTGGAACTCCCGATTTTGTTGCTTGTCACGTTCCTTCATATCTCGATAAATATGATATGCTAAAGGGTATTAAAGAAGGTGGTTCATTCCTTTTCAACAGCATCTGGGATGAAGAAGAAACTAAAAACCGTTTCCCCGACCACATGAAGAAAACCCTGGCCGAGAAAAAAATCAGGTTGTATATTATCAATGCTACAAAAATTGCTGAGGAAATTGGTCTGGGCAACCGCACCAACACCATCATGCAGGCTGCTTTCTTTAAAGTTTCAAATGTAATTCCTTACGATCTTGCTGTTAAGGAAATGAAGAAAGCCATTGATAAATCATATGGTGCTAAAGGTGAACATATTCTGAAAATGAACCACTCTGCTGTTGATGCAGGTGGTGCCGTTACAGAAGTTGCTGTTCCTGCAGAATGGGCAAAAATTACTGTTAAACCTATAGAAGGTAAAAAAGATCTTCCCGAATTCATCAAAAACGTGATGATGCCTATCAATGCAATGAAAGGTGATACTTTGCCTGTTAGTGCATTTAATGGAAGAGAAGATGGTACATTGCCGGCCGGAACAACAGCCTACGAAAAACGCGGTATTGCTGTTAACGTACCCGAATGGGTTCCTGCAAACTGTATTCAGTGTAACCAGTGTTCTTATGTTTGTCCTCACGCTGCCATCCGTCCGTTCCTTTTAACCGACGAAGAAGCTGCAAAAGCACCAAAAGGCACTGAACTTATTCAGGGTATCGGCGGAACAAAACCATTCAAATTCAGGATGCAGGTTAGCGTTCTCGACTGCACCGGTTGTGGAAACTGTGTGGATGTTTGTCCGTCAAAAACAAAAGCCCTGGTTATGAAACCCCTCGGATCACAGGAAGCCGAAATCGAAAGATGGGAATTCATGCACCATCAGGTTGGTTACAAAGATACCATTGTTGACAAATATCAATCTGTTAAAAACTCACAGTTTGCTCAGCCATTATTTGAATTTTCAGGTGCCTGCGCAGGTTGTGGTGAAACTCCATACATCAAGGCTGTAACTCAGCTATTTGGTGAAAGAATGATTGTTGCCAACGCTACAGGTTGTTCTTCAATTTATGGTGGTTCTGCTCCTGCAACTCCTTACTGCCCCAGCAGGAAAAACGGTCATGGACCCGCATGGGCCAATTCACTTTTCGAAGACAATGCCGAATACGGCTTTGGTATCGGATTGGGAGTTTCTGCCATGAGAAACAGGATTCAGGATCGTATGGTTAAAGGAATGGAATCCGGAATTTCTGCCGAAGTGAAAACTCTTTTCAAAGAATGGATCGACAATAAACTGAATGCAGAAAAAACCATTGAAATTTCCAATAAACTGATTCCGTTATTGAAAAAAGAAAATGATCCGATTGCAAAGGAAATACTTTCTCTTGAACAGTATCTGGTTAAAAAATCAATCTGGATTGTTGGTGGTGACGGATGGGCTTATGACATCGGATATGGCGGACTTGACCATGTTATTGCTTCCGGCGAAGATGTAAACATTCTTGTTCTTGATACCGAAGTGTACTCCAATACCGGTGGTCAGGCATCCAAATCAACTCCGGTTGGTGCAGTTGCCAAATTCGCTGCTTCAGGTATGAAAACCCGTAAAAAAGACCTTGGTGCCATGGCCATGACTTATGGTTATGTTTATGTTGCTCAGGTTGCCATGGGTTCAAGCCAGAATCAGTTCTTCAAAGCCATTAAAGAAGCTGAAGCTTATCCGGGACCATCTCTTGTTATTGCTTATGCTCCTTGTATTGCTCACGGTCTGAAAGCCGGAATGGGCGCTACCCAGCAGGAAGAAGTCAGGGCAGTTGAAGCAGGATATTGGCACAATTATCGTTACAATCCACTATTGGAAAACGAAGGAAAAAATCCATTCGTTCTTGACTCAAAAGAACCCGATTGGACAAAATTCCAGGCATTCCTTGCAAGCGAAGTGCGTTATTCATCATTGAAAAAAGCATTCCCTGCCGAAGCTGAAAAACTCTTCACCATTGCAGAAAAAGATGCAAAATGGAGATACAACAACTATGTTAGTCTGGCTAACAGACAGTATTAATATTTTACTGAGTATATTAAAAACCCGCGGGAAACTGCGGGTTTTTTTGTTTTGGTATTATTTTAACAAACACAATTTATCTTTTTCGTAATATTGAGAAAAAAAACAATGATTAGATTTTTTGTAATAATATTTGCTCTCTCCTTTACATACTGTATTGCACAAAAACCTGCAAAGAAATCTGCTCTGGAGAAAAAGGCCGATAAAATCCACAATAAAATTCTTACCCTCGACTCGCATACCGACACACCTCTTAGGTTTCTCGATCAGGAATTTAATATCAGCAAAAACAATGGGAAAAACGGTAAAATTGATTTTCCCCGAATGAAAGAAGGTGGTTTGGATGCTGCATTTTTTGCCGTATTTTTAAGTCAGAAAGCCCGTACCGATGAGGAAAATAAAAAAGCCATTGAAAAAGCCGGAACTATTTTTGATGCCATTTACCGTGAAATTCAGAAATATCCCGATATGGGTGAAATTGCTTTTACCCCCCGTGATGCATATCGTCTGAAAAAAGAAGGAAAAAGTGCAGTGTATATTGGAATTGAAAACGGCTATGCCATTGGCCATGATACCTCGCTTTTAAAAAAATATTTTGACACGGGAGCCCGTTACATGACCTTGTGTCACTCTAAAAACAACGACATCTGCGATTCGGCCAATGATACAATTGAGCATGGTGGTTTAAGCAAATTCGGTGCGGTTGTGGTTAAGGAAATGAATAAACTGGGAATGATCATTGACATTTCCCATGCTTCTGACTCATCATTTTATGATGTGATAAAACTTTCAACAAAACCCATCATTGCTTCACATTCATGTTCGCGTGCCATTTGTGATAATAAACGTAATATGTCAGATGACATGCTCATCAAATTGAAAGAAAATGGCGGTGTAATTCAGATGTGCATCCTCAGCGATTATGTGAAAGCCATCCCGCAAGACCCGGCACGGGATTCGGCAGAAATGGCACTGCGCGAGAAATACAAAGGATTTAAAAACTTGTCCGAAGAACAATACAAACAGGTAATTAAGGAATGGTATGCTCTGGATGAGCTTTATCCACAGGTGCTTGCTACTGTAAAAGACGTAGTTGACCACATTGATCATATTGTAAAGGTGGCCGGAATTGACCATGTGGGAATAGGAACCGATTTTGACGGGGGCGGCGGTGTTGAAGATTGCAATGATGCCAGCATGATGAAGAATATTACCATCGAACTGCTCAGACGAGGCTACTCAGAAAAAGATATTCAGAAAATCTGGTCAGGCAATTTCATGCGGGTGTTTAATGAGGTTTTGTATGGAACAGGTCCTTGAAAAGCTGAAATGGCAAAACAAACCCCAAACCCATAACCTATAACCTATAACCATCTACATCCTCCTAAACAAATCCTTAATCTGCTCTTTGGTTATTTTTTGTTTCCACTGCTTTCCGAGTGCGTGATCCCACATGTGCTCGAGGTTGATGGCTGTTTGTGCCATTTTATCAAGTTTTTCTTCCGGAAGATTTTTACAAATGTCTGTTGGAAGATGAATTTGATTTTTCTCCATCATTTTTCGGAAGTCGGCAACATGCTCACCGTAATAATCCTCAAGTTGGTTAAAGGCAATACAGCCGGCAATTCCATGATGGGTTCCCAGCACGTAAGATAATCCGTAACCCAGGGCATGGCATACGCCAACCTGACTGTAGGTCAGACTCAATCCGCCCATATAACTTGCAACCATTAATAATTCATCTGCCTCAAGTCCGGGTTCCATTTCAAGAAAAACTTTTCTGCACATTTCAAGTGATTTTTCAGCAAAGGCATCACTGAAATGGTTTTTCCATGTTCCGCTTACCGATTCAACGGCATGGATGTAGCAATCCATTCCGGTGTAAAACCGTTGATCAAGTGGGGCACCCTGTGTGAGTTCAGGATCGAGCAATATTTGATTCGGAACAGTATAATCGCATTTGATGCCAAGCTTTTTCTCCGGTCCGGTCAACACCGCAGTCATAGAAACTTCTGCCCCGGTTCCTGCCAGTGTAGGAATGCAAACATTGTAAATCCCGGGATTTTTTATCAGATCAAGTCCCTGATATTGTGCCGATGATCCTTCATTGGTAACCATCATTGAAATGGCTTTTGAATAATCAATAACACTGCCGCCGCCGATTCCGATAATTCCTGCAGGAAGTTTTCTGTTTTTCGCAATGATTTCATCCCTGATGCGGTCAACTTCCTTTGTTTTGGGCTCATCGGTGGTATCAATCCAGATAATGTAATCTGAACTTTTTAAAGAAATACGTTTTGCCAAAGGATTGTTTTCAAAGACCTTATCTATCAGATATACCATATAATCGTCAGACGATTTTCTTTTTTTATCAAGAATTTCTTCGAGATGGTTAAAGCAACCTTTGCCAAAAGCAAAATTGTCAACGCTTTTAAAATTCCGGAAGTCGTAAATCATATCTTAGAGATTATTCTTAAATACATTATAAAGTTTGTCACCAATTTCCTTAAACTGTTGTTCCGTCCAGCCCACTTTTACCTGAAATGAAATCAGTCTGCTAACCACATCATAAGAAGTTTTTAGATCGAGGTTGTGGTAGTCCTGGTGTTTAAACATGGTTACCGGTAATTTGCCCGGTGATTTCAGGTCTTTAAGATGTCCCCAGTTTTTAATAAAATGGTAATTGTTGTTGTACCAGTAGGCTCCGCCCACACCTTCTTTGGCCATGACGTTGCTTATTTTAAAAGCAGTTTCGGCATCAGGCAGGAAAAATGAAAGGAAAGTGGCAGAGTCGCCTGCTTCGTCAAAATGTTTTCTGAAGGTAATTTGGGGAAACTGCTTCAAAATATCTTTCAGATATTTTTTATTTTTTCTCTGGGTTTCAAGAATGTGATCTATTTTTCTGAATTGAGCCAGACCGACTGCTGCATGGAGTTCTGAAATGCGATAGTTGAACCCAAGGTTCGGATGGTCTTCCATGCCACGGTTATCGCCCACGTGATTGTGTCCGTGATCGGCCCAGGTATGGATAATTTCAAACTTCTTATCGTCATTGGTAATTACAGCGCCGCCTTCACCGCAGGTAATGATTTTAAAGAAATCAAAGGAAAAACTGCCAACGGCACCAAAAGTTCCGGCGTATTTGCCTTTATAACTTGAAGTCATTGCCTGGGCTGTGTCTTCAATCAGTATGATGTTTTTGCTGTCACAAAGTTCTTTAATGCCAATGATATCGGCCATGGCACCACACATATGGACTAAAAGAACAGCCTTTGTGTTTGGAGTTAATACTTTTTGGATTCCGTTAACCGACAGACACATGGTTTCGTCAATATCAGCAAAAACAGGCACGGCGCCTGCCATTAAAACGGCCTCGATGGTTGCAAGAAAAGTAAAAGGCGGAACAATCACCTCATCGCCAACTCCAATGCCGCATGCAGCAAGGGAAATAGCAACACCGGCACTGCCGCTTGAGCATAAAAGGGCATGTTTTACGCCGTGATAGGCAGCAAGTTCCTTTTCAAATTCACGGGCTTTCCAGATACCTTTTCTTTCAGCATCGTGGTTGTAACGGAACAGGATTCCGGTTTCCATAACATCCTGAACTTCTTTGCGTTCTTCATTTCCAAACAATTCAAATCCGGGCATATCAGCAAATTTTAAATGAAATATATGGCGAAATTACACACAATAATGTGAAACGGCAAATTTAAGTAGACAAAGACTTTTTAATCTAATTCTTCCTTTTTAAAGATATTGCTTATGCCTTTTCCGAACTTCTGAACAGTCTGAATACCCTTGCTAAAAGATTCAGAAGAAATATTTTCATACTGTTCTCTTATATGATGGGAGGTATGCTGCTGTGGATAAATTGCAATTCGGCTGTTATCAGGGAAATACTTCTCAATTTTGGATGGCAGGTTCTCCAAAATTGAGATATAAGAAGCAGCCCCTTTTCTGGCCGAAGAAAGAATTATCAAGTCATCGGGGCGAATATGTCTGGAGATGATAAAAAAGTCATCCCATTCATTAAAATGGACAAAATTTACTGAAGTAGTGTTTTTATTTACTTTATTCTTATTTTTAATTGTTTCTTCAGTAAGGGCGTTGCAATGAAAATAAATAGTTTTACTAAGTTCCTGGCCAAAATCAATGATTTTATTAAACCAGATATCGAATCCGTTTTCCTTTTCACCATAAGGAGGTATGATAACAACGATCTTTTTTATTGAAATTATTGGTTTTTCAAATGAGCAAATAAAAATAGTTTTATCAGTTCCATTAATAATATTATCAACTTTTTCTCCGATCAGTTTTTCAATCATTCCTGCTTTTTGAGGCCAACCCATAATAATTATATCGGCCATTATTTCACGTGATGTTCTTAATATTCCGGAAGATGGATTATGGTCAATAGTAGTAATGATTTTTACTTTGGTTTCTGATGCAGAAGCTTGATTAACAAACTTTTCCAATTCATCACGTGCCGCAGCCATATTTATCTCTGCCTGTTCGTTATTTGGGACAACAGATAGAATTGAAACCGGATTGACAGATTTTTTTTCTTTTATCAGAATAGCCCAGTCCAATAATTTCTCAAAATTATGAAAGTTTGCTATGGGCAACATAATGTTTTCAGACTTTGAAATAGGGCTTATTTCATATATACCTCCTTTACGGTCTGAGGAAAGAACTATTTTTTTTGCAGATCTTTCGGTAATGAAGGATGCAATAATACAGGTTATCAGGATAAGAATAATAGTCCCATTAAGTACACTTTTATCCAAAATACCTCTTTCGTGTGCCAGCAGAATTATTGCCAGTGATGCAGCAGCATGAGAACTACTTAATCCGAAAATCAGGTTTCTTTGATTTACTGAATATTTAAAAAGCAATTGTGTAAGAAATGCAGCAAGCCATTTGCCTGTGAGGGCAGCTATTGTAAAGGCACCGGCAATAATCCATTCCATCGGCCCGTTTAAGAGAAAACTCAAATCAACAATCATTCCTACAGAAATCAGGAAAAATGGGATGAATAGTGCATTCCCAATAAATTCGATTCTGTTCATTAATGCTGAGGACTGAGGAATAAGTGAGTTTAGGGCCAAACCGGCAACAAAAGCTCCGATAATAGCTTCAAAGCCTGCGATTTCAGCTAAAAATGCAGCTAAAAAAACTACTGAAAGCACATAAATATAATGTGAGTGTTTTTCACTTTCGAGTTTTTTGAAAAACCACTTAGATATCCTTGGAACAATGTAGAACATTATTACCAAAAAAAATGCTAAGGAAACAGCCATTCTAATCCAATACTCCTGATTCAAAGTTCCCTGATTGTTCTGCATAATAATTGCAAAAATCACAAGGACTGCTGTATCTGCAATAATGGTTCCTCCAACAGTTATTGGAACTGCTTGATTTTTTGTAAGGCCTAATTTACTAACAATAGGGTAAGCAACAAGCGTTCGCGTTGCAAACATTATCGAAATAATAAAACTGGCATTAAAGTCAAAATCGAGCAAATAGTAACAAACAGGAAAGCCTGTAAAGATTGGAAATATGAAAGTCAAAAATCCGAAAAGGATACTTCTGTTTCGTGTTGCTTTAAATTCATTTAAATTAAGATCCAAACCGGCAATGAAAATTATATATATCATTCCGAAAAATGAAAAAAGCTGTACAAATGAATTATTTTCAAGAAAATTTAATCCATGCGGACCAAATATAACTCCGGATAAAATGAGTCCGATTATTCCAGGTATGTTAAATCTTTTTAGAACAATGGGTGCAAGCAGAATGATAAAAAAGATAAGGGAAAAAACCAAAACCGGTTCTTGTAGCGGTGTGGTAAACTTTTCCTTTATGAGTTCAAAAAAATCATTCATAAAACAACAGCAGATCTTACATTAAAATTGATTCAGTATTATCCTTTTCATCATCCGAAAACAAATAAACTTTTAATGATTACGTAAAAGTGCAGATTTTGTTAATGAATTCCGAATTTTAATTATATTTTTTCAATCATGAAAATTCAAATAAGTAATTTTGAAAAAAAAGGTTGCAATGATAATTAAAAAAATACACGATTTTTATTGCCGAATTATTTTTGCTGACAATCTTGTTTCTGCTGAAAAAAGCTGAATTGTCAGGCGTTGAAATTATGCCGATTGTATATGAAGAACTGAGGAAAATAGAAAAGAAATACAATCTTAAAATAATTTTGTAACCATTTTTTTGTAAATTAGTATACTCAAAACCCACTGAGATGTTTAATTAAAATAAACGGTTGCGAAAGTGGGCGCGAACGTTTTTAAGGAATTTACTATGAAACATTTACGTATTTTAGCAATTACTGCAGTTACTGCATTTATTCTTTCATCATGCGGTTCAGGATGGTCTTCAAGCGATAAAGAAGAATTCTTGAAATCATGTAAATCAGGATTCGGTGAAGCAGCCGGAATGGATGGTGAAAAATATTGCGAATGTATGCTCGGCAAACTCGAAGGCAAATACAGCAATCCCGAAGACGCCCAGAAAAATATGGACGCCAAGGAAATGCAGGATTGGGCAGTTGAATGCTTAAAATAAAAAAAAAAGACCCGTTGTTAAGCGGGTCTTTTTTTATCTTTTTAATAAATAATTCCCAAAAAATATATTTTAATAATTTATTTGCGGTATTTTTGCAAGATACTGCCCGCTAAACTATTGTTTAACAGCAAAAAACGGATGACATTAAGCGGGCCCCATCCGGGTTTTGTAAATTAATTAACTAAAATGAAAAAATTGAAATTTCTGGCATTGTCTGTTATACTGGTAGCCGGACTTGCTTTCGTTGCTTGTAATGATAAAAAGGACGAAAAAAAATCTGATGACGGTAAAAAAACAGAAGAAACAACAAATGAAGATGAAGTAACAAAAGATGAAGAAGCATCAACAGGTGGCGCATGGAGCGAATTTGAACGCACTCAGTTTCTGAAATCTTGTGTTGAAAGTTTTAACCAGTCAAGCGGTGGCCTTGATGGTGAAAAATACTGCAGCTGCATGCTCGAAAAACTGGAAAGCAAGTACGGCAGTGCAATTGAAGTTCAGAATAATATGGACAATCAGGAAATGCAGGATTGGGCATTGGATTGCCTTAAATAATAAAAAAAAAGGCTGTCTTTTTAAGACAGCCTTTTTTTTTATGCAGTTAATTCATCGTAGTTTATCGCATAATTAATATCCCCTCTTTCATCATACCATACCCAGGTTCCAATTCTGATCCCGTCACGGTATTCCCCAACAGCCTTTTTTGTACCCGTTTTGTAATAATTCATATAATCACCTTCCTTGATTCCGTTTTTGTAATTCTCTACATACTTGATGTTGCCGTTTTTATACAGAATTACAACCTTCCCGGAATAAAGATTGCCTTTTTGCTCCTTGTTGATCACCTGAGCATTCTCAGTCTTCTTTTCATCCTTTTTTTCATCGGATTTTTTTTCCTCGGAACAGGAAAAGAAAATAAAAGGTAAAGCTAAAAGTAATACTAGTTTCTTCATCTTTTTCAATTTTTGGTTAAGTATCAGTCAGTCAAATGTAAAAAATTTGTTAAAAATATCAAAATTAATCATCAAATTTTTATCAAACGTCAAAAAATAATTGTTAATGCTCTTATTAGTCAATAAAATTAACACTTTCGTCAAACCTGTTTTTGACAAATTGTTGCTTTTGTTCCCATGATTGTCAATTATCGCGATTGATTAATTAAGACTTATGCTTATTTTTGAAGAAAAAATAACATGAGAATTCTGTTTTTCACTTTTTTGCTGAGCCTGATCGCTCTTGTTTCTTCTTCCCAGCATCTAAATATCCTTATTAGCAATATCAATGACCCCGAGGAACCTTCAATCATGTTTGATCCCGAAAACCCTCAGTTTATGGTGGCCGGAGCAAATCTGAATAATGTCTATTATTCCAATGATTACGGGTATTCATGGCTGCCAAATATTCTTGAATCCGACTCCTTTGGCGTTTGGGGCGATCCGGTGATTGCTGTGGATACTGCCGGTGACTTTTATTTCCTCCACCTGTCAAATCCGGTTACCGGCTCATGGATCGATCGCATCGTTTGTCAAAAATCTACAGATAAGGGAATTACCTGGAATAATGGATCTTACATGGGTTTGAATGGAACAAAAGCTCAGGATAAACAATGGATTTCAATTGACCGCTCAAATAATAATATGTACGTTACCTGGACTCAATTCGACGAATATGGCTCGGCCGATTATTCCGACTCAAGTTCAATAATGTTCTCAAAATCACTTGATGCCGGAACAACCTGGTCGCCGGCCAAAAGAATTAATAAACTAAACGGCGATTGTATTGACGATGACTTTACCGTCGAAGGCGCTGTTCCCGCTGTTGGTCCGGATGGCCAAATTTATGTTGGATGGGTCGGACCCGAGGGAATTATGTTCGATCGGTCTTTTGACCAGGGCGAAACATGGCTCGAATCGGATATTCTGGTTTCGGATTTTCCCGGGGGATGGACTTTTAACGTTCCGGGAATCTACAGATGCAACGGATTACCTGTAACTGTCTGCGATACAAGCAACAGTGCATATAGGGGAAATATCTACATTAACTGGGCCGATCAACGAAACGGAACCGATGATACCGATATCTGGATGGCGAAATCATCCGATGGCGGAAATACATGGTCGGCTCCAATCAGGGTAAATGACGATGAGCCGGGTAAACACCAGTTTTTTACCTGGACGGCCATCGATCAGGCAAACGGATATATTTATGTGGTGTTTTACGACCGCAGAAACTATTCTGATACTAAAACTGATGTCTATATGGCCAGATCAACAGATGGCGGCGAAACGTTTACCAATTTTGTGATTTCTGACTCCCCGTTTTCTCCAAACCCGGCTGTTTTTTTCGGCGATTACACCAATATTTTTGCCTATAATGATATCGTCAGACCAATCTGGACACGCCTTTCAGGATCCAGTCTGAGCGTCCTCACTGCCATCATTGATGTGAACGCTGTTGAAAGTGCTCAGCCCGAAACCTACGGGTTCAATCTGGACCAGAATTACCCAAACCCGTTTGATGACCAGACTTTTTTTTCCTTCAAATTGCATAAAAGGATGAATGTTAGTCTGAAAGTATTTGATCTTTATGGTAAATTAATTGCCACAATTGTTGACAACAGTGAGCTGGATTATGGAAAATACAAGTTCGGATTTAATTTCCGTGATTACAACCTGCCTTCGGGCGTGTATTATTTTAGTCTGGTTTCAGATGAAAAAACACTTATCAGAAAAATGATCATTCAAAGATAATGGTAACCTACAATCATATAAGTGAAATCGAAAGGGCTGCCGCTCGTTTTATTGAATTGACAGATTCAGCAAAAGTCATTGCCTTTTACGGTGAAATGGGTGCCGGAAAAACCACTTTCATCAGGGAAATTTGCCGGCAATACGGAGTTGTGGATGAGGTGAACAGTCCGACTTTCTCCATTGTCAATGAATACCATACCGCTCAGGGTGAAATTTTCTACCATTTTGATTTTTACCGCATTAAAAACCTGACCGAAGCTTTTGATCTGGGATATGAAGAGTATTTTTACAGCGGAAACAAATGCTTCATCGAATGGCCCGAAAAAGCCGAGCAACTGCTGCCCGCTGATTGCTTGCGTGTGAAAATTATCCCCGACGGCAACAAAAGGGATATCGTTTTCTGAAAAACAGCAAATTATTTGTTGTATTTTTACTCCTGCTTTTTTATACCTGAATTTATGAGAAAATTATTTTTTGTTGCTGTTCTGGTGGCTATTGTTTCATCGGCTGGTGCACAAGACAGAGTGAAAGACCAGGTTTTTACCCTGAAGAAAATTGACATCAAATCGCCTGAGAAAAGTATAACGCGCGGACTGGGTGTAAATATCGACTGTAAAATAGAATTCAAACTGGCTTTTGATGATTTTTTTCACAATACCTATAAAATTGTTCCGGTTGTAAAAGACACTGAAGGCAATATATTACTCCAAAATGATGATTTGGCCGGATTCATCCATACCGATGACCGATCTGACAATGCCGATGAGGTAAATTTATTTTTACCTTTCAAATTGCTGCGACTCGAAAAAGGAAACCAGAAAATTGTTTTACAGCTTTTTTCAGAATATGAAGGTACAACAATGCCCGTTTTTTATGAGAAGGAAATTGGAATAACTGTACCGGAATTTTACCGGTACGAAGATCAGGAAATAACCATATCGGGCTTAAATGCAAAAGTTCTTGAGCAAGACGGAATCAAAGGTATTGATGTAAGTTTTACAGCCTGTTATACTTTTCCTTCCGAAAAAATTGACGGATCCGAAAAAGGAGCCGAGCGGTTCAATTATTTCTTTTATGCAACCATAAAGAATGAAAAATATCCTTTTGCTCTTATTGTAAATAAAAAGCCATCAGATTATTATAACACAGGATGGAGCCCATATTTATCACAGCCCGCAATTGAACCCGGATTCAAACAGGCCTGCAGTATTTTTATTCCGCTTAGCAAACTCAACCTGTTGCAGGGATCTTATAATCTGGAAATTAACCTGGCTGCCACAGATTTTGACTGTGTATACCACTTTCCTGATCTTGGTAAAACCTCTCTGAAAGTTGAAATTCCTGAAATTTTTATATCTGAATTCCAGGTCAGAAACGTGAAAATTGCCAGTGGTGAATATGATATTGCAGCAAAAAATATTCCCATAATAAATATTTTTGCCGGTGGAAAGAAAAACAGGGGCAAAGGTTACCCGGATGTCATGTGGAAAATTGTTCAGGGCCGCGAGAGCGTTTATAAATCAGCACTCAGCCGAAATTCCTTCGTCGGATACGATGATACCTGCTTTGTGAAAGGTTTTGACTCCGATCCATTGTCTTTTGTTGCCATTGATTTTGATGCAGTGGGCAATGACGATGAACTCGGACGCTATGATATCCAAACCAAAAAAGGCGAATTTGAAAAGCTCCTTACCGCTTATTCCAATGAGAATATGATAAATCTTGATATGAAATATATTAAGACAGTTATTCCGGCCATTTCTCAAAGAAACTACAAAACGGAACAAATCAAAAAATCAGGAACATCAGGATTTTCTGAGAAATTTGAGTTTGTTGCTGAAAACGGGACCAAGGGACTAAACCTGAGTTTTACTCTGGTTGACAGCACCGGCAAAACAATCAACTCTGAATATTATTCATTGTTTCATTACAGGCCTGAATTTAAAGCACTTAAAAATTTTGAAAAATCTGAAGGGGAATTTCATATTCCGTATTATTGTGTTCCCCGGGGTTTAAAACCTGCCGTGAACATCATAAGCAAAACAGGTGGAATGGTGCTTGAAACATTTGCAGATCAACAGTTCGTCCTGCCGCAAAAAGTTGACGATATTAAGTTTAACGATACACTCAGAAAGTTAACAAAGAAGGACGGGCTTGCGGGTTTTGAACTGATCTCTGTTCCCATTGTCCCTGAAGGATATGATAACCAGATTGCAAAAGCCGGTATGGATATAAGTTGCCAAATCAGAGAACAGGGAACCGACAGTTTGATTTTAAATCAAAAATATGATATTCCGGATGATACCCTCGCGTTTTTTAAACCATGGTATCAGATGTCCGGTATAAATGAGATCAGCATCAATGTTTATGACAAAGCTTTTTTCCCATTTAACGGGTTAACCGTTGGGGAACAAACAACGGGTTATACAATGGAAATTCCGGCTCTTAATTCAATACAAATAAGCAGTTTTGAATGCAAGCCCCGAAAAATGAAGAAAGATTATCAGGGAGTTTATCTGCAAATATTGCACGGGAAAAATGTTATCAGGTTTTCACACACAATGGATCCTTATAAAAAGCAGACATGGATTGATTACCATCCGGCCAGCATCGTACACCACCCCGATGATGATATTTTATTCCTGCTTCATGGTCTTGACAATAACGGGAAAGACCAGATCATTGGCGTATGGAAGTTTTCGGGTAAAGCTATTCCGGAAAATAAAACTGAAATAAAACTCAGGAATACAGATTTTGCAAAGAAATGCAAATTCATTTATACCAAAAACATGGTTGTAAAATAACCTCGGCTTTAAAAACCGGGGTTATTAAACCTGATGGAGTTTTATTGTCTCAAGTCCCTTTTCAACCCTTTTGATTGTTTCGTCCCTGCCAATCATCGACATGATGGTAAGAAGGTCAGGTCCCATTCCGCTGCCCACGATAGTGAGGCGCAGCGCATTCATTACCTGTCCGAATCCGATTTGGTTGGTTTCAAGATATTTTTTCAGTTCTTCTTCCATTTCATTGCGGTTTTCAAAACTGATACCGCTCAGGAATTTCAGAATATTTTTCAGTATTTCAGGGGTTTCTTCTTTCCATTTTTTCTTAACCACATTTTCATCATAGCTTTCGGGAGCCTGGAAAAAGAAGAAGGACTGTTCCCAAAGTTCATGAACAAAGTTGACACGTTCTTTAACCAGAGCCACTACCTCGGCAACCATCATCTTTCCCGCATTTATTCCTTTGCCCTGAAGATAAGGGAGATAAAGATCAGCAAGCTCCTCATTTGTTTTTTTCTGCAGATATTGGTTGTTGAACCATTTTGCTTTTTCGGGATCGAAACGGGCGCCTGATTTATTGACTCTCTCGAGTGAGAAAAGTTTTATCATTTCCTCGAGGGTAAATATTTCCTGTTCTGTTCCGGGGTTCCAGCCAAGCAGAGCAAGCATATTAATAAATGCGTCGTTAAAATAACCATCTTCGCGGTATCCGCGGGCAGTTTCACCGTATGGCCAGTATATTGGAAAAACGGGAAATCCGAGTTTATCGCCATCGCGCTTGCTCAGTTTGCCGTTTCCTGTTGGTTTTAAGAGCAAAGGAAGGTGGGCAAACTGCGGCATGGTATTTTCCCAGCCAAAAGCTCTGTAAAGCGAAACATGGAGTGGGAGAGAAGGGAGCCATTCTTCGCCCCTGATCACATGAGAAATTTCCATGAGATGATCATCCACAATGTTGGCCAGATGGTAAGTGGGCATGCCATCCGATTTAAAAAGCACCTTATCATCAACCGTTGAGGAGGTGACTTTAACTTCGCCGCGGATGATATCCTGCATGATAATTACCGAATTTTCTGGCATTTTAAAACGGATCACATAATGCTCACCCGAAGCCAGGCGCTTTTCGGTTTCATCCTTTGAAAAAGCCAGAGAGTTTTTCAGAGATTTTCTGATGGAAGAATCGTAGGTGAAAGTTTTCTTTTCGGCCTCATACTTTGCCCTCAGGTCATCAAGTTCCTGAGGCGTATCAAAAGCAAAATAAGCATTGTCTGAAGCAATAAGCTGGTCGGCATATTGTTTATAGATGGCTTTTCTTTCACTCTGGCGGTACGGACCATATTTTCCCCCTTCAGAAACACCTTCATCAAACTGCAGTTTGCACCACTGAAGTGATTCTATGATATATTCTTCGGCACCCGGCACGTAGCGTGTCTGGTCGGTATCTTCGATACGCAAAATAAAATCACCATTGTATTTTTTGGCAAACAGGTAATTAAACAAAGCAGTTCTTACTCCGCCCATGTGCAGCGGACCAGTTGGACTTGGGGCAAAGCGCACCCTTACTTTTCTTTCAGACATTTTTTATTGTTTTTTGCAAAGATAGGATTAAATGATAAAAAGAACAAGGTAACCCGGAAGGGTTACCTTGTTCTTTTTATCAACCTCATTATTTTTTTCACTCCACCAGTACCTTTTCCGTTACCTCGAATTCATTAGTACAAATTTTTACAAAATAAACCCCCGATGGCAATCCCGAAACATCCATCATAAACTCACTGCCTTTTTCCGACATGCTTTGTATTGGCCTGCCAAGGCAATCGTACAGGGTTATTTTGGTTGTCAATGCTGTGTTTCCGTTAAGTACAATGTTTATGGTTTCCTTTGCAGGCACCGGGTAAACAGCTATTTGGGGCTTAATTGCCGGCCCGTCTATCCCTGCCACATCGCTCCACGGCCTTTTCCATAAACCATGGTCGGTAACGGCGTATAAATAATTCCCTGCTTTTTTTATTTTAGAAACCTTTATGGGGTTAACA
>MEOH01000026.1 GCA_001769535.1 Bacteroidetes bacterium GWF2_38_335 | reverse complement strand
ATTGTGTACCAAGAGCCGTATGAATCGAGAGGTTCAAGTACGGTTCTGTGAGAGGTTTAGGGGTGAAATTCCCCTTTACCTACTCGACTGCGGGGTTGTAAGGTTCGGGTGCAATACGGTGCTGACGAACAGTCAGCATCAAACCTCCTGTCAAAGACAGTGGTTTGAATTTCTTCCCGTAAAACAAACAGAAAAACGCAGCCGTTTAAAACGGTGCGTCTTCTGTAACGTGTGAGAATTCGAGGATATAATCAGCGGCTTTCTGTGCCTGTGATGATGCCTGTACAACAAACTGTTTGTCGTTTTTCAATACAGACAACCAACTGTCAATATATGCAACATTGTTTGTAATTCGGTTTTCATAACCGAGATAGGCGCAAAGAAAAGCCGATCCAATTTCGCCAATTAATTCTTCCATAGCATATTCCTTAGATAAAAATTTATTAGCTATTGGCCTGTTTAACCTTGAAGTGTGTCCACTCCAATGGGTCATTTCATGCCAGATCACATTAAGAAATTTTTCGGTTGAATCAAACTGTCTGCGGTCGGGCATATAGATTTTATCTTCATCAATTTTATAAAATGCTTCATTCTGCGGAGCATAACAGATATTTGCCCCTGTGCTTTCAATAATATGCTCTGAATATTCATCACGTTCAAATCCGGTCATTTGTTCAAGGTCTGCAAGTTTGTAAAACTGCTCAGGCAGTCCGTCAATTTGTGATACTGAAAAAACAGTGTAGTTTTTTAGATAACCGACTTTTTTAAAGTCTATGTGGTCGGTGCTTTGACCTTTTGCAATTAGCCCCTCAATAATCGGGGTAATGTTTTTTTCAGTCTTTTTGTCGATATAAAGAACAGATTTAAAAACAACCATTGAAGCTTTGCTTCCTTTTTGGATGCGTCCGCCGAGTTCTGAGAGTTGTTTAAAGGTCATCCATGAGTTATGGGCATAATTGTACTTTCGTTTGAGATAACTCAAAAGAAGTTGGTTTATTCCACTGTAAACATGGTTTGATACTGCGTTTTTTGCAAAAGTCGAACCACCTGATAAATTTATCCAGGATTCGGAGTAATTATTGTTTTTGTGGCTCTCCAGCATTTCAATGATAATGCCGGTGATACGTTCATAAATTGCTTGTGTGTTCATGATTTTTCAATTTTAATTAATTCAAGGTCAAATTTGTCAATCAATATTTCAAGGTTCGGAAATTTCTCACAGAGCCGTTTTAACTGCTCCTGTTCAGTTTCTTGGTTCTGAACCGGTTTTTGTATGTTGTGGTTATCATCCATAACAAAAAGGGTTAAAAAGCGGGTTTCCCCGCTTTTTATTAGAATTCGATTTGCTTTTCGATTTCGCTGATTTTTTCTACCAGTGTCTGATTGATAACCGAAACAACACGGGTAAAAACTTCTGAGTTGGAAGTTTTAAATGTGTTGCCGTTCTCGTCGGTCAGCACGATGTTTTCGTTAAAGTTGTTAGTGCCAACAACAAAAGCGCCCAGTTTCTTCCGGCTTGCTTCCAGTTTTTCCCTTTTGTCGATAAGGGTTTTAAGGTTTTCAACCTTTTCGATTTTCTGCTCGATGGAAAGAACAAGGGCAGGAACCGGGACAGAGGCAATTTCTGCCGGAGTTTCAACCTTTTCGGCTGCGGTTTGAACTTCCTGAGTTATCTCAGGGGCTTTTTCGGTTGAATGACCGTTAGTTTTTGTTTCAAACGAATGACCGTTTGTTGCTACTTTGGAAGTCAAATCTGATTTGTTTCCTTTTCCTCCCGATAGCAATCGGGAGGTTTTTTTCACTAAAGTTTCCATGATATAAAATTTATTTGTTAATAATTATTTGATTTTTTGTCTGTTGCGAACATTCCGCATATATGCAGATAAAAGATTTTGAGAGGAGTTCATTTCCTTCCAATCTGCTTATTTCTTGTTTTTTGCACATAACTTTATGTTTTTTAAAATTTTCCATATTGCATCTTAATTAGTTTATCGAGTATGTTCTGCTGGTAAAAGGAAAGCCGATGAATGCCGGCCATCAACAGGGATAGTCCTTGGTGTCCAGAAGGGTAAAACAAATAGAAAATCGATGAAATAGAATCAAAAAGCACCCGAACGGGACACTTAGGAATATCCATTTATCTTCTGTTGTGGATGGCATTTCGGCTTTCCACCTTTGCAGATACATACCGGAAACTAATTAAGTCGCATGAACTGGAATTTTAAAAAGGAGATTGGTGCAAAAACATTTTGGGAAATATGCGGATTGGGAGGTGAAAAACTGATTTGTTTTATTTGCTTAATTTTGTGGATCAGTCACATAAATAAATAAAACCATTGATACTATTTTATAATCAAACAAAAAGCATGAAATGACGTATAATGCTGCATTAATGAATTAAAACCAATTTGCACTTTTATGGAAAACGAAAAACAAATCAAAAGTATTTATATGATTGGGGCTATCTCAACAATTATTGTCCTAATTGGAATAATCATCGATATTGTTATAGGTAATATAACCGGTGGCAATTTAGCCGATTTGCCACAAACAGCAATTGGGAGATTTGAACAATTTAATGAAAACAAGTTTTTGGGATTGTATAATCTTGATCTGTTGAATGTAATAACACAAATGATTTTGATACCTGCATACATTGCACTTTTTATTGCACATAGAAATGTGAATTTTATTTTTAGTTTAATGGCCTTGATTGTTTTTCTTTTTGGAAGTGTAATTATGGTTTCAAATAATGTTGCATTGCCAATGTATGAATTAAGTAATAAATATTTTGCAACTTCAATTGAATCTCAGAAAGCTTTTTATGCAGCGGCAGGTGAGTCAATGCTTGCCAAAGGAGCGCATGGCAGTTCTGGAATATTTATAGGTTTTTTTATCCCTAACATAGCAGGGTTACTTATGTCAATTGTAATGCTTCAAGGTAGAGTATTCAGCAGAATAAATGCATGGATCGGGATTATTGGAAGCGTTCTGATTATGGTATATGTGATTTTAGTAAATTTTGTCCCAGGTGTTGAAACAATGGCAACTGCTTTTGCAATGCCCGGAGGACTTTTATTAATGACCTGGATGATATTGTTTACTATTAAATTGTTAAAGCTTAGAAAAGAAAAATTCAATTTGTAAAAAAAAATCAGCTAATTTTTTTTCAAAATGTGAATTACTATTATCTTTACGCAAGTAATGAGTAACAATGGTAGAAGCGAATATAGAAATAACAAAAAAGTAGCAACAAAACATTTCCAAGCCATTACAAGTCATTTGACCAAAAAAGTTGCTAAAATGTTACTTTGAAAAAGATGATAGTTCGTTCAGGTGTTGATTATAAATCAGTTGAGTTTTTCGGGTAAGATTATAAAGTCCATAAAGTCGAAAGTCCATAAAGTCGAAAGTCCATAAAGTCGAAAGTCCATAAAGTCGAAAGTCCATAAAGTCGAAAGTTCATAAAGTCGAAAGTCCATCGACCGAAAATCCAAAATTTCATCAAGACCACAAAAACCAATCTTGTTATTGTATTAGGTACATATTTTTTTTCGGTTTGGAAGAAAATAATTTATTCCTACATTTGCCGCGCGGAATCAGATTATCGAACTAACCTTCCCTACATCCGGTAAATTCTTTAATCTCTTACTGTTTAAAGAATTATTAACCATTATTTCAAACAAAATGAGTAAAGTAAAATTAAATGATACCGTACAGGTTCATTACACAGGAAAACTGGCAAACGGAGAAGTTTTTGACAGTTCAGAAGGCAGAGAACCGCTGGAATTTACAATTGGTGAGGGTTCATTGATCCCCGGTTTTGAAAAGGGAGTCATTGGCATGGCACTAAATGAAAAGAAAACCATAAACATACCTTGTGATGAGGCATATGGAAAGTCAATGAGCGAAATGATCCATACTGTTGAAAGAGCCATGCTGCCACAGGAAATTGTTCCGGAAGTGGGAATGCAACTGGTGGCTGAGGGACCGGAAGGTGAGAAGCAGGTTGTAATTATCAGCGCTGTTACCAGCACAACTGTCAGTATAGATTATAATCATCCGCTTGCAGGAAAAGATTTGATTTTTGAAGTGGAAGTTATTAATATCTCTTAAGTTCTGTCAGGGATATAAAAATACAGATTGATTTCTATCCTGTTTTCTATGTATGTATTTTTTTAACCGTTCATAAAAAAATGAATGTGAAATTAGACTTTAATAAATTTATGAGTTAAATTTGTAGGAATACATACATTTAAGGAAAAGATTAAGATATGAAAAACATTGCAGTTATCGCGCATGATAAGAAAAAAGCAGAACTTGCTGAATTTCTTAAGGAACGGGAAAAGTGGATTGAAGGTGTTAATCTGCTGGCAACAGGTAAAACGGCTGAATTTCTGGAAACCCACGGAATTAAGGTAAAACATATGAGTATGGGCCGTTCGGGTGGTTATGTGGAAATTACGGAGATGATAAAAAATAAGGAAGTGGACATTGTAATTTTTCTTGTTGATCCGGAAGTTAAACAAACTTATCACAAGGACATCGAAGGTCTTATTCATGTCTGTAACATGCAAAATATTCCATGGGCATCCAATTATGCTTCGGCGGAATTGCTGATTATTGGATTAATCAGGAAAGAGCAGGCAGATGAAGCCCGGGCAAATTATTTAAGAACATAAAAAAAAGCCGGTTTTTACCGGCTTTTTTTATTTTTAGTGGTTGGTTTCTTTTTATTAGCTGGTTTTTTAACTTCTTCTTCCTCATCTTCATCGTCATCATCAAGGTCATCGTCATCGATGTCGTCGTCACCATCATCGTCTTCGTCGTCATCATCATCGTCAAATTCATCTTTATCGTCTTTCTCCTCATCTTCATCCTCTTCATCGTCATCAAACTCAGGATCATCAGCTTTTACAGGAGTGATCTCAATATCTTCCATGGCTTCTTCATCCTGCAGCACATCAACTTCGACATCTACCTTTATCAGGTAGCTTGTGTCTTTTGTTTCAAGCGCTATGGCGTAAAAAAACTCCCTGTCGTTTTTATTGATCTTTATCAGATGATCAGAGAATCCTTCAGGATATTTCTTACTTATCTCCTCAATCAGTTCCGGAGAGAGATTCTTATAACTTACTATCAGTCTTTTTTTGGGCTGCTGTTTCATAATCCGAATCAACAAATGAACTAAATTTATACTTTTTTTTGTGCGGATAAATTTATATAATATTTGAATTCAAAAAAAAGTGAAAAATAAAAAAAAATCATTTTTTTTTAAGACATAAAAAAACAACCTAATTAATTGATATTAAAAAGGTTGTTTTAAAAAGCCAGTATTTTTTTTCTTATAGGTTTGTGTTAACAGCTATAAAATCCTCATAACGGGCATCATTTTTCTGAAATATTTCAGAATGTCTTCTTTTTTTATTCTGTTTCTTTTTAAACTGCTTACACTGATTTTTAGATTTGCATGATGTTGCCACAAACCCAAAAGTAAAAGCAGCAATGAGTGTAAAAATTAAGTATCTTTTCATTTTCAATTAAATTTTTTCAATAGACGTTAAATTTAATTAATAGTTGCCTTGGTTGTTAAAACTGAACTTCAGGAGCTTCATCCTGACCTTCTTTTGCTTTGATGTATCCTTGCTTTTTGATATCGAAAGAAGACATGATTTCTTCAAACCCGAAAATAGATGCCACAATGTTTTTTGGGAATTTTCTCAGGTTAACGTTATATTCTTCAACAACACCATTGAATATTTTATGCTGTGCCAGAATAGCGTCTTCAATTTGTGAAAGCTTGTTTTGCAAACTCATAAAATTGTTGTTTGCTTTTAAATCAGGATAGTTTTCAGCAACGGCCATTAATCTTGATAAAGCAGATGATAACTGACCCTGTGCTTCCTGAAACTTTTCAATGGTTGCATCATCAAGATTGTCGGCATTTACCTGAATGCTGGTTGCTTTTGATCTTGCTTCCTGTACTCCGATGAGTGTGCTTTTTTCAAAATCAGCATACCCTTTTACTACCTGAATTAAATTTGGAATAAGATCGGCTCTTCTTTTATATTCGGTTTCAACATCTGCCCAGGTTTTCTTGACAGCTTCCTCACGTTCAATAATTCCATTGTAAGATCTCCATAAATATATACCTATAAATAGCACAATAATGGCAATCGGAACAATGAACATGGTAAATCCCAAACATCCGCCTGAACGGTTGGATGTCCTTTTATTCGTGCGGTTATTCATTTTAATGGCGCCGCTTTCTCTTAATTCGCCATGTTTTTCAACTAATGTACTCATTTTCAAATAGTATTAAGTTAGTCAATACAATAATGTTTCTCTGTGGTTGAGTCGGTTGTGATGTCTGACATGTTTTCCCATGTTATTACATCGCCTCCGCACAACCTGAGGGTATCTTCGTACGATACCACTGTATCGGTTGTACCCTTATATATTATACTGTGGCAGCTTTTGCAAACCGGAGTATCTTCTTCGGCTAATTTGTCACAGGACAATATTATTGCAAAAATAATCAATACTAATGAGATGGGTGCAATAAATTTTTTCATTTAACAATTTTTAAATATTTATACCTAAAAACGATAGGATAAACATACAAAAATATTTTGAGAAAATGTGTGCTTGGGTATCAAAAATGAAAGGAAGTTTGTACTGGCATTAATGAGAAGATTTTTTTCCTTGCTGCCGGTTGCAAATGTCATTCCCATGGATGTCTGAAATCCGCTGTAGCCGCCATATCCTGCATCCAGATTTAGCTGAAGGCCAATTTTTTCAGCTCGTAAAATGTCATAGAAATCCCGGATGTAGAACAAGGGCATTTTTAAATTCACATCATGTAAATATATCAATCCGGCTTTTATAGAATTCATTTTCGAGGTTCTCTTAAAAAAGCTTAATTGAACTCTTTCGGGCATTTGTTTTCTGAAATTTACGGAGTGTTCTTCCTGTTTTAGCAATTTCTGAAGGGTGTCATCCGAAAACCCGTTTATCTGACCGTCTTCAATATTTAAAATATCATCGATGATTATTCCTTCCCAATGCAGTGATGTGTCTTCTTCAACAAGAAAACTGTTTTGGTTCCAGTTTATGTATCCAAAATTATCCACGGCCAGCGAAACACTGAAGTTTCTGACTATATTGTCGTAATTGAAAAACAAATGGGTGGCGAATCCGGTTCCTGCAAATTCAAGTAAATCTGGTTTTATTGAATCGGATGCCATGAAAAGGCCCTGGAGCCTTAAATCAAGATATTCGCCGGTTTCTTCAGTAAATAACCATGCTTCTTCAGTGGCAATTGAATAATACGTCTGGCCCTTGATCAATGAAAAACCCAGATAATAGGTGAGGGGATTGTCATCAGATGGCCTGGTAAATAGTCCAAATTGCAAATCCTGATATACCAGATAATTGATGTTTAAATCACTTAAATCTGCTTTTTTTCCTGCAAAATAACTATTGCCCCTGAAAGCAAGATTAAAAGCATCAGCACCAAACTTCATATTCATGTTGCTGTGATAGCCCATGCTGACCTTAAATCCGTACTGGTTTGTTCCGAGAAAACTGTCGGGATAACTAATGTAATAAAGATTGAGGTCCTGGATTGAGCCAAAACGATTGTCATCCTTCAGTTTAACTGAAGTTTTCAGTTCGTCATCAATATACTTATTTCCCATTAAGGAACTCAGAAATTTATAATGAACCGAATTTGATGAGTAATAGGAATTGAAATTGCTTCCGATGAGCGAGTGACCTCTGGTTAACAAATTGAATTTGTCGTTTCCTTCAGGATTGTCAAATTGAGAAAAAACCTGATGCGTGCTCAGTACAAAAATGATGATTATGATTTTTGTAATTACCTTTCCCATAAAATCAGTCTATTCTGTAATTAAAATCAGCAACTATCTTCAATTCAAGTGTATACCAGTTGAATATTTTTACATGCTCATCGGTGGGCTGGGTGGAGAAATTTGATATTATCCGCACTTTTTTTGCAGCCAGTATCCGGTTAAGTCTTTCTTTACTGACATCTACATAAAGCTTTGACTTTTCAGGATTGTGGACTTTCCCGGTTTCAGAATTAATAATTCCGGCCTGTACCAACTGTGGTTCTGTAAAAAGTGAATCTGTGATGTTATAAAGACTGTCCATGAGATACATTTGAACCTGGGCTTGAAATGGGAAATAATTGTTTGCAATCAGAATCAATCTTCCTCCCAATACATCTTCCACATCTCCTGCATTTAATTCAAGATCGGTTGTGTCTTCAAGGATAAGTCCGCTTGCTATTACTGATAATGGAATTTCAACATTCAGAGAGGCTGATAGGGCATCGCCGTAGTAAATAAAGTCGGTTCCTGAACTGCCCGGTTCTGGCAAAATTCCATAGTTGGTTTCAACCCTTACCGAATAGGACAGCTGGTCGGGTTTGTTTTCCAACAACTCATGAATGTTTGAGTTTGATGAATTTATATTGATATAACTGATTGATGGAATAACATCTATTGAAGTGGAATACGGATCATCGGGTGCTGAAATGATAAATGGCTCGCCCAACACCGGTCCGCTCAGCGACACCTGCACACCGGTCCGGTTATTGACCGATACCAGTTCGTCGATAAATATTGCTGCCTGTACGCCAATCTGACTGGCTATTTCTAGAGTTACTCTAACATCATCCAGACTAATATAAGTGTCTTCCAGTTCTTCTACCACTTCAAAATCTGTGACTCCTGTTTCATCGGCTGTATGATTGCCAAGAAAACCTTTTGCGTAATCAGGAATAATAGAACTGAAATGACAATACAGGTAAATACTGTCGTTTTGGTCAATGGTGACCATTGCTCCGGTTGAGTCAATTCCTCCGGTTAGCTTGTAATACAATGAATTGCTTGTGATTGCATCAATAATTTCGTTGCCGTTCAGGTCGCCCCATATCATCTCAAAAGGGCCAATTCCCCTGAAACTCACGTCATATCCGGCCAGGTTTTTATTGATGAGCAGACTGCCCGGAGTGGTTCCCGAGGCAGCCGGTACATTGCCTTCGATTTCGAGAAATTCACCATCCAGGGTGGCGCTGTATAAGGTGAAATTAAAGTGCATGGGTTGCTCAATGGTGTTGAAAACAGTAACATTTATTGAACCTTCACGCACAAGAACCCTGTTAAGAAAAGTCTGATCGCCCGGATCAACATTTATAGTTTCATTTAAGTCAATCATTTCCTCATTCGGAAAAACCGCAGTGGCATTGAGAATTTCAAGATCCCGGATTGTAATGGTTGAAGTGAGTGCCATGGCTGTGTCCAGAATTACGTTTCCGCCTGTGCCCGGACTTTCAAGCTTGACAGTACCTGTGAGATTACCGTCGATTGTTAATCCGGCAAGTGATTTGGTACGTGTCATGGTTGTGAATGCAGGAATTACATAAAAAGTGTCCTGAAAAACAATGGTGCCGTCATCGGTATTTTTTAACTCGAAAATAAGATTAGTAATATCCATGGGCAATTGATTGTCCATTTCAATATCCATGAAGCCCTCAGCAATTGTAATGGTCTGGAAATATTCACCTGCATCCATACTGATATTTTCATAAACCTGTTGGTCAATTGGGTCAATGGTTGACGGAATTCCGAAATTGTGGGCATTCATTATGGTTACATAGAGGTCACTGCCAGGGCCGTTTTCTTCCATATCGCGGTTGGCAATATCGCCAAGTGAGGTTCTGTAAACGATCTCATAATTACCAATATCAAGATTTTCAAGATTAATGGTGTATTGAATAGTTGTGTCGGGCAATTCAATTATGGAATCGAGTGCCATGGTGTACATTTCGCTGTTATAAACAATGGAAATCAAACTGTCAGGCCCAGTTTGGGTAAGCGTATCATTTACAAGATTATCAATCGAAAGCGTAGTTTTGATAATAGGAGCAAGGATGCCCACATCCCATGAGGGAGATGTGGCTTCTTTTTTGCAATTCTGGAAAAGAAGTGCAATAATTATTAAGCAGAAAACTGCAATTAATCCTTTTTTCATATCAATTTACATTATCAGGACTTTAAAAATCCTGAAAAAGTTGCTTGTTATCACAAAGAAAGCAATTATTTTTTTATGGTTAATTGATTTATGGATGAATTACACTAAAGATGTTTGTTGAATGTGGGACGGAAATTGGGTTATGGGTTATGAGTTATAGGTTATGGGTTATAAGTTATGGGTTTGGGGTTTGGGGTTTCTGGTTTGTGGTTTGGAGTGGGAAACCAGAAGTTTTTATTAATTCCTAAAAATCACAAAAAGCCCACGGCCTGCAAGGCCAGATCAATTCAGCCCCGGCTAACGGCCGGGGAATAATAATAAGATTAGCCAAACCGCCGGCCGAAATGCCATAAAAACAAAAAATATTATCCCGGCGGAAATGGATGAGTGGGTTTGGAAGTATGGGTTATGGGTTATGGGTTATGAGTTATAGGTTATGGGTTATAAGTTATGAGTTGAAAATAAAATTAAGATATCCCCCTTACAAGTTTCCGGTTTTTTCCTTTAGCCGGGCAATTATTCGGGGAGGTAATGTAATTAAGGCATCAATTTCCGGAAAATAAATAATGCCTGAATTTAAAACTCTCTCGAATCCTCCGTCCATTGCTAAAATATCTTTGATGGGAATCATCACGGGAGGGTGCGAGTAACTGAATATTTTCAGTGGTTTTAAGTAAATACCCTCTTTCCCGAAATACAAATTTATGGCATTATTATATTGTGCCGTGCGTATTTTTACAGAAACCAGTCCGGCCTTGTATCCCTCAAAATAGCCTTCATAAGGAAATTTATCAGATAGCTTTTTCCATCCGAATTTTGCTACAAATTTCATGGTGACAAGCATTACGGCAATTGAAAATATGATCGTGCCGATAACAACAAAAATTATGATTGACTCTTCCATGGTTTGTATTTTTATTCAAATTTATATCTTTATTTTATAATAATCAATATACTTTTCCGTTATCATTTTACAAACCGTTTTTAGCTGTTTTCGTAGCTGTATAAGAAGCAATTTCATTTGAAGTTGCTTTTTTTTGCTCAAAAGATATTATTTAGAATTATTTTAAACAACAAACAATTATCGTATATTTGTATTATGGATTTTTTGGTGAAATATTTTAACGATTTACTGGTTTTAACAAATGAAATGTCGGTATACATTCTGTTTGGTTTTCTCATAGCTGGTATTTTACATGTAACCATCAAAAAAGATAGAATTAAAAAGTGGCTTGGAAAGAAAAATTTTAAGTCAGTTTTGTATGCTTCTTTACTTGGCGTGCCTTTACCTCTTTGTTCCTGTGGTGTTATTCCAACAGGGATTTCATTTTATCGTGAAGGAGCCTCTCGGGGGGCAACGGTTTCGTTTCTGATATCTACTCCGCAAACAGGCGTGGATTCAATAATGGTCACCTATTCGATGATGGGACTGCCTTTTACAATTGCCCGTCCGCTTATTGCTTTCATTACAGGTATTGGAGGCGGAATTTTGGCAAATTTCACAGATAAAGGAGAAAAGAAAACGGTAGATGAAATTGATTGTGCCTGTGATGTCAGTGATCAGAAAGAAAACAAAAAAAGGAAAAATATTTTCACTGAAATTTTCAGATATGCGTTCATTGATTTTTTTAGGGATATTGCTAAATGGCTGCTCATCGGATTGCTCGCTGCAGCCCTTATTTCAGTTCTGGTTCCGGATGATTTTTTCACAAATTTCATTGGGAATGATTTGCTGAGCATGATTATTATTTTACTTGTTTCAGTGCCTTTGTATGTTTGTGCAACCGGGTCGGTTCCCATAGCTGCAGTACTGATTGCTAAGGGGTTGTCGCCGGGTGCAGCGCTGGTTTTTTTAATGGCCGGACCAGCAACCAACATTGCTACCATAACAGTTATAGGCAAAACACTTGGGCGAAAAACGCTGTTTGTATATCTATTTTCAATAATGGCTGGGGCTATAATTTCGGGATTAATAATTGATTATGCCTTTCCGAAAGGTTTTTTTACCGAAGCAATGATGCCTATGCACCATGCCCATCATGAACACCAGATTATTCCCTATTGGTTACAGTTGTCTTCGACTATTGTCTTTTCCTTGCTGATTGCCTTTGCTTTACTCAGAAAATATTTACCAAAAAGAAAAACTAAAAAAGATATGAATTCAAGAATTATTAAAATCGGAGGAATGACCTGCAATCACTGCAGGATGAATGTTGAAAAGATCCTTTTGGGAGTCAAGGATATCCGTGATGTCAGGATAGATCTTTCAAACGGTGAAGCTGTTTTAACCGGAGAAAATATTGATATGATTAACGTAGCAAAAAAGATTGAAGAGGGTGGATATGAATTTATTGGGGAAGTTTAGCCAGTAATGAGCTGCCTTTTTTTATCTTAGACCAATGCTGTGCCGAATGAAATTAATTGAGTTTTATTTTCACAACTTTAGTTTCAAATTTTCCAATCTGAAATCCGTAATAAAGCACCAATAATGTCTTGCCATCAGGTCCCCAGCAGTAATCTCCTATAAAATAATGCAGTTTTGAAAGTTTATTTTTTTTCTCTGCAGCATTGTTGTAAGTCAAGCGGTGAACTTTTCCGCTTTTATTCAGGAACAATTCTGTTCGCAAAGTCATATAACCCATTCCTGGCTTCCATTTAAAAAACCTTGTGGAAATAAAGGCATAGGTGTCTTTTTCAGTTGGTGAATAGAGCATCATTTCTTCCCAAACTTCAGGTTTTTCAGATATTTTAGTTAGTTTTTTTGATTCGGTGTTCCAGTTATAAAGATTAACAGATTTTTTATGAGAGTCAATGTTGCTGCTGAAATAAATGGTTTTACCATCTGCTGAAAATTCATTGGTTTCGTAAAATTTTTCTCCACCGGGCTGCAACTTGAAGGAATCTTTAATTTTCACCTCTCCATTTTCAGAATATTCAAGATTTGCTACCACAATATGCCACGAGCCAAAAATACTTGAATCACTGCTGCTGTTAAAACATTCACCCCACATTAGTTTATTACCGTCTTTCGAAAACCGGGCATGAAGAATGCCATAACCCTTTGGGTTTTCAGTGAGTTTTTGTTTTAAACTGCCGTCTGATTTCATTATCCAAAGATCATAATTACCTCCGAATGTAATGTATTCGGTCATTTTAGGCGGATTTGAAACATGTTCATTCATAACCTGAAAAACAATATAAGTTCCATCAGGATGCCAAACAGGATGACCTTTTTGGTGGTATTTTTCAATTTTCTGTCCGCAAAGCTCTTGTCCGATCATTTCACGGGTAAGATTTATGGTATCCAGTCCGTTCTCATCCATCGAATAAATATCGGTAGTTTTCCCTGCCGGCATGTCCATTACAATCCGGTTAGTTTTGAAACACCAATCCATTCTTCCTCCTGTTTCCTTAAATACCATTGTGGTATCAACGATTTCTTTTTGCGGTGAAGGGGTGTGCGTTTTGACCGGATGATTCATCCAGGATATTCCTAAAATAATTGAAAGTAAGATAGTTGCAAATTGAACCATGATTCTTTTTTTTTATAAAGATAATAAAATACCTGTTAATAAAACAGTTAATTCTATTATATGCCGGACTAATTATGAGTATAAATATTGACTATTTTTATAAAATTGATCCGGAGTCCATTGCCGGGTAATTTATTATTAAAACATATCCAATGGCAAAAAAAGAAACTGTATTTATGCAGACTTACGCTGTGTTATTTGAATTCAGGACCTACATCAGCGAGGATATTGAAGATTATTTTGTGGAACTGAATTTTGTTCCGGCACTCGGGATGAACTTTTATATTGACGATTCTCAGGTAAAATTTCCGAAAGAACTAAAGGGTGGAGGATGGTTCAAAGCCGAGGATATTGATTACCTGATAAAGGATTCCGTTTTTATTGTTAGTTTAAAAGATGCATCAGAATATGATTTTAAAGAAGTTGAAGAAAATGAATAAAATATCAAAGTTTCTGTTTCCTCTGTTTTTTGGTCTCATCATTATTGTGGTGAGTTGCCAGAAAAATGTTACTGTAATTGAAGAAAAAGACAAGATGGTTAAAGTCTGGGAAGAAAAGGATTCTTTAAAAGTGATCAGAAAAGACAGAAAAGTGACTAACAAATAATTAGTATTACTCTGTTAATTCAACCATCCGTTTTTTCAAATCATCCTCTTAAATTATTAGTTTGTCAAATTCATAAAAAGAATTGATTTTTTGTTTATATCTTGTATTGTTTTGTAAAAAAGCAACATAAAACAAACCTTTTATAGACAGAATATGAGAATACTATTTACAGCCTTTTTATTTGTTTTGGGTGTTAGTTTGTGTCAGGCCCAGACAAGGACCGGTAATCAAAACGGAACCAAAGAAAATCCTGTTGAAAAAACAGTCGCAAAAACACAAGTAAAGGTCGAATTGCAGAAAAACCTTGATAGTGAGGGGAATATTAATTATAATGTTAAAGAAACCCGTATTGAAATTCCTGTCTCATTTCCAAAGTACATTGATACCGGAGACCCCAAACATGATGAGGAAAATTACTATCAGGCCAAGCAATTGTGGATAAAGGAACATCCTGAAGAGTTTGAGAAAATAAAGCACCTTAATCTTTAACCCTAAAAATTATAGCCATGAAAAAAATTACATTGCTTATGATTGCCGGGTTAATGAACCTGCTGTCAATCGGACAAACTTTTACAGGCGGTGGCGGATCAATCCCCGACTGGAGTGATACCTATTTTGATCTTACTGTTTCCGGACTGGGAGGCACTGATGTGCTGACAAGTGTTTGTGTCAATATTTCGCATGGTTTCAATGCCGATCTTGATATTTACCTTGTTGACCCTCTTGGAAATGAATATGAACTTTCAACTGATCAGGGTGGTGCAAATTACACCGGTACCTGTTTTACCAATACGGCTGGAACAAGCATTACCGCCGGTGCAGCTCCTTATACCGGAAATTTTATTCCAGAATGCGGCTCACTGCCAACCGGTTTATATCCCAACGCTGTATGGCGTCTTCATATTTATGATGATGCCTTATTCGATGGCGGGTCTTTAACAAACTGGAGTCTCACATTTTCTGATCCTCCTTGCCCAACCATTGGATTTAACGGTCTGCCCGCAACCCTAAACTGCAATTCCGCAGCGGTAACCATGTATGCAAATGATTCAGCTGTTGCAAACGGTGCAATTTATCCGTCCATTCTTTTTCAATACAGTACCGATGATTATGGCACCGAAAACGGATGTCGTATTTGGGAATCAAGCACATCTTCTTTGCTTTATGAAGATCTTGTTCTAAATGTCAATGAAGTTTTGACCGTATATGCAACCGGACCATTAATGAGCCCTTCAGAAACCTATACCACTGAGATTTATGAATCCTATGGCGACGGAGGAATTGAGCTTGTTGTTTATGATGGAAACGGAACAGTTTACGATACTTACGTTTATCCTGTTGGATCTACAGGTTGGATAACGCGCGGACCTTATGTTCCGGCAGGGAGCTCGTCCTGGACGGCAACCGGAGCCGGAATTACAGCCACCACCGATTGGGGTGCTGCAATTTTTAATCCGGCAGTAGCCGGACCCGGAGTCCATACCATCACTTATTGCTTTGATAATGAGGCTGGTTGTTCTGGATGTATGGATCAGGTTGTTACGGTGTTAAATCCGTTTAGTGCTGCCTGGACTTCACCCGGAACCATTTGCGCATCCGACGGAAATGTTACTCTGGCACCATTTGTTACCGGTAATACCGGAGGAACATGGTCAGGAACAGGTGTTTGGTCGGGGGCTTTCCATCCAAGCGGATTGTCGGGCGATTATAATGTTACCTATTCCGTAGGATCAGGCGGTACCTGTGTTAGTACAGAAACTCATGTGATTACTGTTATTCCGGTTGCAATTGTTGAAGCCGGAGCAAATGGTGTGGTGTGCAATGGCGAAACTTATACTGTTTCCGGAGCCTCCTATGGCGGAAGTGCAACTGCATGTTCATGGACCACAAGCGGTACAGGATCATTTACCGGTGAAACAACTCTGACTCCAACCTATACGCCAAGCGGGGCAGATATTGTTACCGGATTTGTAACTTTGACTCTGACGGCCACAGGACCCTGTGCGACTGTGTCAGATTTTATTTTTCTGAATTTCCATCCTACCTACTTTACCGCTGAAGAAGATTCTGTTTGTGACGGCGACAGTATCAATTACCATGGTACTTTTTTTAGTACCGCCGGCCTTCATACAGTTACTCTTGAAACGGAATTTGGCTGCGACAGCATATTTGAACTTACCCTGACTCTTAAGCCTGCCCCGACTATCACTTCAGTGGTTTCTACCGACGTAACAGATTGTGTTTCACCAAATGGTAGTCTGGTTATTACTGCAACCGGAGGAAGCTCAGTGCAATATTCAATTGATGGCGGAGCAACTTACCAGGATAACGGCACATTTACCGGATTGATGGCTGGAACCTATCCAGTTGTAGTTTTAGATGCTTCGGGATGTTCTGAATCGGTTTCTTCAATCGTGTCAAATGTTTCGGGTGCTGCCATTGACAGCGTGACTATTGTTGGTGCCAAATGTTTCGGAGATAACTCGGGTCAGATTACCATCTATTCATCAACAGCTACCCAATTCAGTATTGACGGCGGATCAACATTTGCACCCACAAATCTTTTCTATGGATTATATGCCGGAAGTTATGATTTGGTAATCGAGGATGATAATAATTGTCAGGCGTTTCTAAATGATGTTTTAATTACTGAACCTGATAGCATGTATTTTGATTCTGTTATTATTGCAAGTGTGTTATGTTATGGTGAAAATACAGGAAGCATTGAAGTTTTTGCAACTGGAGGAACGCCCGGTTATATCTATAACTGGTATCCTTCAGGAACCGGTGTCGCTATTACTGACCTTGCTGCCGGAGGATATTCGGTAACTGTAAGCGATGTAAATGGCTGTGACCTTGTCAGAAACAATATTCAGGTTACCCAACCCGCTGCTGCACTTGAAACGCTGACTACCGTTGATGAGATCCAATGTTTTGATGGTACAGGATCAATTACATTGGATGTATCCGGAGGAACACCTCCGTATATTTATTTTTGGTCCGACGGCAGTACAAGCTCAGTTTTACCTGATATCAACGCCGGCTTATACAATTTTACTGTAACAGATGGCAATGGTTGTGCAACCACCGGCTCATCAACGCTTACTGAGCCCGAAGCACTTCAGTTGCAGGTATTGGTTATCGATCCCGAAACCTGCCCCGGGACATCAGACGGAAGTATTGATATTGCAGTAACCGGAGGAACCGGAACCTATTCAACTTTGTGGTCAAACAGTACTACAAATGAGGACCTTTCCAATGCAACCACTGGTATTTATTTTGTTACTGTTACAGATTTAAATGGTTGTCTGGTTGTTGATACTCTGGAAATGACCTCAGAAGGTTCAGTTTCAACCTGTATCGAAATTCCGGATGTGTTTACACCAAATAGTGACGGAATAAATGACACATGGGAAATTGCCCATTCCGAGCTTATTGGAAATCTTGAGATTGAAGTTTTTAATCGTTGGGGACAGTTGATTTTCAGTTTTAAAGGAACAGGATCTGAATATTTAGATGTTTCAAAAAGATGGGATGGCACTTATAACGGATCTGATTGTCCGTTTGGCGCCTACGTTTACATTTTAAAAATGAATGATGACGAACCGATAAACGGATTGATAACGATCATCAGATAAAAATAATCTGACTTTAAAAGAACCCCGGTCTTTAAGTCGGGGTTATTTTATTTTTATTTTTCAATAACCAGCCCAATCTCCATCACAGCAGGAAGAGGATTCATAGCCATGTTATGTTCGATGGAAAATTCCCATGTGCCGGGTTCAGAAAATTTAAAGGATTTTTCGATTTGGGTTTTCAAATCACAATAATCTCCCGCACAATCACTGTAATAAGCACCGTCTTCGCTTTTTACAAACAAGGAATATTCTTTTTCCTTTTTAATACCGGAGGGTGATGTTGTTTTGACAATAATATCCAGGGTTTTTGGGGCATACCCGTAAACATGGCTCAGGGTTACACAAATATCGTAAGGTTTAGAAATGTCTTCGATTTCGGGTTTAAAAACAATCTTTTTGGTGTTGTCCCATTTGCTGCCTTCAATGGTTTCGCTTTCACTGAATATGGCGTTGGGATTGCATCCGGCAATCAATAAAAATGCCAGAAAAACTGATGAAATTTTTAAATAATTCATGCTCTAAATGTTGTTTGAGAAAGTAACATTACAAAGTAAAATTAATCAGATTGACTACAAAATGCAAGTATTCATTATTTTTTTTATCTTTAACCGTTAAATAAGTTATTTTTCAGGGCTAATAATGAAACTCAGAACTTTACTTCTGTTATTTGTGATAAGTTCGTCATTTCTTCAGGTAAAAGGAGGAGGAGGGAATATTGACAGTCTTAAGCTTTTGCTTCAGAAATCAAATGAAAAGGAAAAAATTCTTCTATTAAATGAACTGGCAAAGGAGTATCTTGAAATTTCAATTGATTCAGGAAAATATTATGCCGGAGAAGCCCTCAGATTAAGTGATAAATATGGAAATGAAAAAGAAAAAGCAAATGCCTATCATTACCTGGGGATTATTTTGAATAAGCAGCTTGATTTTGACGGGGCTTTGAAATATTTCAATAAATCTCTGAAAATCAGAAAAAAAACCGGAGATCAGATAGGTGTTTCCAAATCATTAAGCAATATAGGAAAAGTTTATCAGTCCCTGCAGCAGCCCCGCCGGGCACTTGAATATTACAATGAATCACTGCAAATAAGGGAAAAAACCAGCGACAAAGCAGGCTGTTTTGTCTTGTATTATTTGATTGGAAATCTGTATTTTTCACTTGAGGATCACGTAAATGCTGAAAAATATTTTAGAAAAACACTGAAAACTGCAATGGATCTCAATGATTATAAAGGTATTATTTCAGCATATAACAGTTTAGGTCTCATTAACCAAAACTTGTCGGATGACACCGATACAGTTTATAAAAACAGGGCGCTTGTGTATTACAAAAAAGCGCTTGAAATGGCAAAAGACCAGGAGGATTTTGAAAATATTTCAAAAACATCAAATAATATCGGTTCTGTTTATGTTGATTTCAACTATTATTATAAAGAGCTGATTTTAAGATCCGGAGATTCAATAAAAAATGCAGAATATTATTCATTGGCTGTTAAAAATGTTAATACCGCTATTGAATACTACCAACTGAGTCTGTTTAATGCGGAAAAACTTGAAAATAAAGAACCCACGGCCAGTACTTTAGTCAATTTTGCCATTGCACTTATCGAACTTAAAAAATATGATGAGGCTGAAGAAAAAATCAGAGCTTCAATACAAATTTGCGAATCGATTAATGATTTGGGCGATCTGGCACTCAATTATTTTTATCTTGGAAGCTTATATCAGGCCAGGGGAAATTATGCTCAGGCGCTTGCATATACCGGTATGAGCCTTGAAATACTAAAAAAACTCACAATATCCTCCAATCTCAGGAAAAGTGATCTGGAAATTAATCTTTTTAAAGTAATGGCAGCCATTTATGAAAATAAAGGTGATTATCGAATGGCTTTATTGAATTTCAAGGAATTTCAGAAACTGAATGATTCGGTTGTGCTGGATGAAAAAAGTAAGCTAGTGGAAATTCAGAGACTTAATTATGAGAAAATATTGAGTGATGCCGATGCTTTATATAAAGCGACGGTGAAAAGGGCAGAAGCCGAAAAGAAAAGCTCAAGCCTTGATTCACAGCGTAAAAAACTCTTTATTTCACTGCTTGGCCTTGGCTTGCTTGCAGTAATTATTGTTGCCCTGATTTTAATCCGCCAAAACAGAAGGAGTAAAAAAGTAAATGTTCTTTTGCAGGAGCAAAGTCGTGCCATTTCGCAAAAAAATGATGAGCTTCATAGCCGCAAGGAAGAGCTGGAGCACATAAATCTGGAAGTGAAAAAAAGTATTCAGTATGCGGAAAAAATCCAATTTTCAGCCCTGCCGGATGTTAAAATATTAAATGCCGTTTTTCCTGAGAACTTTGTTTTCTTTAAGCCAAGGGATATCGTTAGCGGTGATTTTTATTGGTGGGCAGAAATCGAAGGAAAATTCCTCATCACTGCAGCCGATTGCACAGGTCATGGTGTTCCAGGGGCATTCATGAGCATACTTGGAATTTCACTTATCAAGGAAATTGTAATAAAGGAGTATATCACACATCCGGGGGTTATATTGCGAAAGATGCGTAAAGAGGTTATTAATTCACTGAAGCAAAACGACATCAGCTCTGAAAATATCTCATCCATCAGCATGCGGGATGGAATGGACATGGTGCTTGTCAGCTATGATAAAAATAATGGAACCATTGAGTTTTCGGGAGCTAATAATCCGCTATATGTGATTTCGGACAGAATTCCGGAAGGCGCCGATAAAATACATGATGTCAAATATATGGATAATTCCCGGTGGTATCTTACCGAAATTCCTCCCGATAAAATGCCTGTTGCCATTTATGAGAAAATGGATAAATTCAATACCCATGAATTGCAACTCAGGAAAGGGGATATGATGTATTTGATTTCTGATGGATACCCCGACCAATTTGGCGGTCCGGCTGGTAAAAAATACAAGCACCGGAAATTAAAGGGACTGTTACTCGAAATAGCCGAAAAGTCAATGGCAGAGCAAAAAGCGATAATAGAAAGTGAATTAAAATCCTGGATGGGCAACCTTGATCAGGTTGATGATATTACCATAATCGGTGTGAAGATAAGCTGATTTACTCGCTGATAAAATACACGTTCCCCTGATCGCGGTTTTCGCCAATCAGTAGATTTTCTCCAAGAATCCTGAAAGAAATATCATAATTGCTTTTCACCACCAGTCTGTTATTTTCAACACTGAATACCGATGAAATAATTGTGTCATTGGTAATATATAATCTGATGCGGTTGTTATCTGCAATGACAACTTTCTCAAAGTTACCTTTATCAGATAAGTAAGTTCCGCTTGGGGCAGTGATGCCGGCTGTTTTTTTAGAACATCCGTATATGGTACCCATGATGAAACTTATTAAGGTCAATATCATAATTAATTTAATTTTCATAAATAATAGCATTAAATTAATAAATAATTAAAAGTTTTTCAATAATCAACTTACAAACGGTGGATATTATCTTATAAACGGTTATTTTTTTAAAATATTTTATTTTTAAGCATTGTTGTCCGGAGAAATAACCCTTGCCTTAAGGCCGGGGTTATGAAATGGAATGAGAAAGCCCCCATTAAACCTGATAACTAAATATATTGGGTCAGTAGAGATTTGAAATAATGGAAATAAAGATGAATTTGTTTGTTTGAAAAGGATCGCAGTTAAAATAAAAAGCCGGTACAAAATTTGAACCGGCTTAAATAAGTTAATTACAAAAAATTACATCTGCATACCTCCGCAAACATGGATAACCTGTCCCGTTGTATATGAAGATAAATCAGATCCCAAAAAAACAACCGCATTGGCAACTTCATCCGGAGTTCCGCCGCGTTTCATGGGAATTTTGGCATACCAGCTTTCCTTAATTTCAGTTGAAAGGGTATCTGTCATATCGGTCATAATGAAACCGGGTGCGATTGCATTGCAACGTATGTTTCTGGCGCCAAGTTCTTTGGCTATAGATTTTGAAAAACCAATCATTCCGGCTTTTGATGCGCTGTAGTTTGCTTGTCCGGGATTTCCTCCGACACCCACTACTGAGCTGATATTAATAATTGAGCCACATTTTTGTTTCAGCATGGGTTTCTGAACTGCTTTGGTCATGTTGAATACCGATTTCAGGTTAACGGTAAGTACCGCATCCCACTGTTCTTCCGTCATTCTCATTAATAGTGAATCCCTTGTGATACCGGCATTGTTTACCAAAACATCGATTGTTTCGAAATCGGCAATAATTTTTTCAACGCTGGTCTGTGAAGCTTCATAATTGCTGGCGTCAAAAGCATATCCCTTTGCTTTGATTCCCATTTCGTTCAATTCTTTTTCAAGGGAAGTAAAACTGTCCTCAATTCTGATATCGGTAAAGGCAACATTTGCACCTTCCATGGCGCATTTTTTTGCAATGGCCCTGCCGATTCCACGGGCTGCTCCCGTTATCAGTACTGTCTTTCCTTTAAGTAAGTTCATTTTTTTTTGGTTATGTTAGTCAACAAATATAAAAACTTTATTTTGAAACCCATAAAATGATTTTGTTATTGGATTGTTAATAGATATTGATTGGTATTTTGGCTTTGCTGTTATTTGCTTCACGATATTTGGCTTCGCTGGTATTTGGCTTCGCCGGTATTTGGCTTTGCCGGTATTTGGCTTTGCCGGTATTTGTCTTTGCCGGTATTTGCCTGCTGCGATATTTTTATAAGGCTTGATGAAATTTTTCAATATCGCCAAAGGCCAATATCCAATACTGCCGAAGGCAAACACCCAATATCAAAAAGTTTATATCATCAACCTCTTTGAAATTTGAATTAAAAAAACGAATTTTGACTTTTGTAATAAAATTAGTAATGCCAAATTATTTAAATATGAAAAAACTGACTTTAATACTTATTGTGGCTTTGGTTGCCGTAACAACTGTTATTACTTCATGTAAAAAATCGGGCTGTACCGATCCCGCTGCCGGAAATTATGATTCTGAAGCCGAAAATGATAACGGCTTATGCTGCTACAACCGTGATGTGCTTGTCTTTGAACAAACAGTTGTAATGGACGAGTTTGCCACTTCAGATGATCTGGGTAAATTTATTATCGATCAGGTGCGCGTTGAAAGTTGCTCTGCCGAAGATAAAACACAGATTAAATGCTGGGTTATTAATGTTGCTCCCGATACAGCTACCTTCGATTTCAAAATCGAATTGATGGAAAGCATCACTACTGCTGTATGGGAATGCCAGGGCGATGTGGTTCTTCTGCCTCCCGGAGATACTTTGTATGTTGGCGTAATTTCAACCAATGCCACCGATATTGAAGGCAAGGAAATTAAAGTCAGCAACTGGGAGTATTCATACCACAAATAACATTTCCTGATGAAAGAAAAACTGGAAGCATTCGAAAGATTGCTTACCATTATGGATGAGTTGCGTGCTAAATGTCCCTGGGATAAAGCCCAGACTTACGATTCGCTGCGCAAACTTACCATCGAAGAAACCTATGAACTGGCTGATGCAATAATAAAAGGTGATGAGGATGAAATCAGAAAAGAACTTGGAGATTTAATTCTTCATATAGTTTTTTATGCCAAAATTGGAGAAGAAAACAAAACTTTCGACATCAAATCTGTTATTGACGGCATCTGTGAAAAATTGATTTACAGGCATCCGCATATATTCGGAGATGTTAAAGTCTCCAATGCCCGCGATGTGGCCGATAACTGGGAAAAACTCAAACTTAAGGAAGGTAAGAAAAAATCTGTTCTCGAAGGGGTGCCATCCTCTTTGCCTGCGCTTATCAAAGCCAACAGAATACAGGAAAAAGTGAGGGGCGTGGGTTTCGACTGGGATGAAAAGGAGCAGATATGGGACAAGGTTGAGGAGGAACTGAATGAGCTCAAAGCTGAGATGAAAAAAACAAGCAATCAGGAAAAAATTGAAGAGGAATTTGGCGACTTCCTGTTTTCCATGATCAATGCAGCCCGCTTGTATGACATCGATCCCGAAAATGCTCTCGAACGGACTAACCGAAAATTCATCAAACGATTTAAATATCTCGAGGAACAAACTATCAAAAAGGGTAAATCTCTTCATGACATGAGCCTTGATGAGATGAATTTGATTTGGGAAGAGGCTAAGAGGTTTGATAAACTGTAGTTATGGGTTATGGGTTATGGGTTATGAGTTATGGGTTATGGGTTATGGGTTTGGGGTTTCTGGTTTTTGGTTTGGGGTTGGAAGCCAGAAGTTTTGATTAATACCTAAAAATCACAAAAAAGTCCACGGCCTGCAAGGCCAGGTCAATTCAGCCCCGGCTTTCAAGCCGGGGAAAATAATATGATATGACAAACCGCCGGCCGCGAAAACCTTAGAACGAAAAACCCTTTTCCGGCGGAAATGAATGAGTGGGTTTTATGAGTTATGGGTTATGAGTTATGGGTTTGTGGGTTTGTGGTTTGGGGTTTCTGGTTTTTGGTTTGGAGTTATTGAAAATGAATGAAAAGATTTTTTATTATATATTTTGGAATTCTGATTTTGTCGACAGGAAAAATCTGCTCGCAAACTGTTGACTCTGTGTATAAAACTTCATTCAGCAAAAACTATTTCAAATCTTTTCTGCTTGATACCCGCGATATTGCATTGTCTCCTTTGCATTGGGATTATAAGGAATATGCCGGGGCTGCATTAACGGGCGGGGCAATTTTATATGTGACCTCACGCGATCTTCAGATTCACAATTATTTTATGGAACAGGAATCTGAAAAAAATGATAAAATTGCTGAAAAATATCTTGAGCCCTGGGGCAGCGGACTATATTCAATGTCAACTATGGGTTTATTTTATCTATACGGGGTTTCATTTAAAAATGATCGTGCAAAACGCGTGGCTATGCTTGGAGCAAAAACTTTTCTGATTTCGGGATTGTTCGCAGCCATTCCAAAGATTCTGTTTAATCGCTACCGACCGTATAACGGCAAATCGCCCGATCCCGGAATGTGGATGGGCCCATTTGCACCGGACTTTTACCGGTCGTTTCCCTCGGGACATACTACTTCGATTTTTTCGGTTGCCACCATTGTGGCTTCTGAATATCAAAACACTGTATGGGTGCCGGTTTTATGCTATTCAATTGCAACTGCCTCGGGTTTGTCAAGAATTTACAGCAATGACCACTGGCTTAGCGATGTGATGTGCGGTGCAGCTTTCGGAATTGCCATGGGAAAACTGATTTATAACTCAAATAACTGGAAACTGTCAATAAATCCATATTCTGGTCGCAACAATACCGGTCTGATGCTTTCTTTTAAGCTTTGACCGATCAATATTAAAATCCCAAATTTTTGGTTCAGACAATATTTTTTTTATTTTTGTAATAATGTATTTCAAACAATTATTTCAACTATCAGGTTTGTTCACATTCTATGACATGATTTGATTAGTTTTAGTTAATTGAATCGAAAAGCTATGTATTGTTTCTAACAAATATTGAATGAGCGTGAATATTGTTTCGGGAAAATGGTTCAAATCTGGAAAAATTCTTTTCCTACTATTATTTTTTGCCTTTCAAAATCAATTGATCAATGCTCAGAGGTCATACTCAATCTGCGATAAAGCAGGCCTGATTGTTCAAACATCAAGGATTTTTCATTACGAACCCCGTCCGGTTGATGATGAGTTTTCAGAATTGGTGTATAAGAATTTTCTAAATATGCTTGACCCCGAAGGGTTGTTCCTTGCCAGTGAAGATGTTGAATTGCTGAGCACCTATAAAAATAATCTTGATGATGAAATCTTAAATAACAGGTGCGGGTTTCTAACCATGACTGAAAAAATTTACACGAACAGCGTAATTTTTGTAGATTCGGTAATAAACAGCTTTTTAATCAAAGAGTTTAACTACAGTCTGAAAGATACTCTTTTCGTTACTGAAGAAGTTGTTTATGCCAAAAGGTTGGATCTTTCAAAAAAATGGGAAAAATACATTAAGCTCGACATCTTGTATTCATACCTTTCACAGGCCGATTCCACTTTACAATCGGTTAAACCCAATGATGATTCGCTTGCAAAGTTTCAGCCTGATGTCATTCAAAGAGAATTGTGTTACATCAAATCAAGGACAAATTTTACAGATGGAATATCGCAATACATTGGTTCTCTTTTTCTTGAGAGCGTTTCAATGGCATTCGATCCTCATACAAATTATTTTTCAGCTCCCGAAAAGGATGAGTTTATGGGTTCATTATCAAAGGAAAATGAATCCTTTGGTTTTGATTTTGATATAAACCAAAGGGGTGAAGTTGTAATATATAATGTGGCTATTGGCGGTCCGGCCTGGAAAAGCAATGAAATTGAAGAGGGGGATGTTGTTCTTGGACTAAAAACAAATTCAGAAGAAATGACGAATTTCAGCTGCCTGGCTGTTGAAGACATTTATCGCATCATTTATTCAGAAAAACTTAACAAAGCAACTTTCAGGATTCGCAAGAAATCCGGCAAGGAAATCTATATACAATTAAACAAGGAAACGGTTAGTGTAGAAACTAATGAGGTTGTCAGTCTAATTCTAAAAGACAGTCTGGATAATAAAACAGGCTACATTTACCTTCCTTCGTTTTATACCGGAACGGATTATCAGACAGGTGAGGAGAAGGGATGTGCCAACGATGTTGCAAAGGAGATCATCAGACTTAAAAATGAGCAAATTTCAGGTTTGATTATTGATCTCAGAAATAACGGCGGCGGTGCAATGGAGGAAGCCATAAAGCTGGCCGGAATGTTCATTGATTTCGGAGCGGTTGGTATTATTCATGTGCGTAATTTGGAACCAGAAGTGTTAAAAGATAAGGCCAGAGGAACAATTTATGACGGTCCGCTCGCCATTTTAGTCAATGGAACAAGTGCATCGGCATCGGAGTTTTTTGCCTCGGCCATGCAGGATTATAACCGGGCAATTATTGCTGGAACTAAAACATTTGGAAAGTTTACAGCTCAGAACATTCTTCCCGTTGATGCCTGTAATTATTCCATGGAAGAGTTAGTAAGATTATATAATGCGCCCAACGGGTATTTAAAAATCACAAACGGGAAATTTTTCAACGTAACCGGAAAAAGCTACCAAAACAGCGGAATCACTCCGGATATCGAATTCCCAAGCATATATGAGGGTGTTAATTATCGCGAAAGCTCTTACGAATCGTCACTTAAATCAACCGTAATTGAAAAAAAAGTGCAAATAAAAAAGTTTCCTGAATTGCCCATTGAAAGCCTTAATTTAAAGAGTGTCGAGCGACTGAAGGCTGATAGTGTATATTTTAAAGTGAGCAAAATAGGCAAATTGATAATTGAAAGGCAAAAATGTCTTCCGATTTCGGTTGAATATCATGCATTTGTCAAGTATTTTAATGATAATGAAATTGCCAGGGAAATGGAAAAGCTTGCTGTAGATTCGGTTTCGGCTCTTTCAGTAACCAATCCGGGATATAACGCAGGAGTTAGTTCAACGGATTCGCTTTCAGAATATAACGAGTATTCAATTTCAAGGGTTAAACGGGATTTTTTTATCAGGGAGGTTTATAATATTATCAATGACTTAATTAATGAAAACAAAAATAAATAGTTTAAAAATGAAAACAGCAATTCTATTTTTATCATTTTTTGCAATGGTTTGTTTTTTGCAGGTTGACTCAGTCGCTCAAAACTCAAATGACGCATTGCAGTATATGAAGGCCCTTACAGAGCCTGTCAATTCTTTGAAAGACGAAACATGGAAGTACCTTAAGGCCATAACCAATGAAAAGGGAGCCAGAAAAGTTGAAGCGAAAAGACAAACTTTGCTGTCTGAAATGAAAGACAAAAAGACCGAAATCAGTAAGGTTAAGCCATTTGAATCGGATGAAACACTGAAAAAGGCAATTTTGAGTTTTCTTGATCTTAGTTATTCGGTGATAAAGGAAGATTATGACAAAATACTGGATATGGAAGCAATTGCCGAAGAATCCTATGATTTAATGGAAGCATATATTCTTGCCAGAGAAAAAGCAGATGAGAAACTTGACAGCGCTGCCAATATTGTTAGTCTGGCCGAAAATGAATTTGCCCTGAAATATAAAATAACACTGGTGGAAGGAGAAAAAGACAAAATTTCTCAGAAAATTAAAAAAGCATCTGAAGCACTCGATTATTACAACAAAATTTATTTGTGTTTTTTCAAATGCTACAAACAGGAAGCATACGTGCTGGAAGCCTTAAACAAAAATGATGTAAACGGGGTTGAACAGAATTCAAAATCACTGGGAGTCATTGTGGATGAAGAGCTTGCTAAAATAAAAACTGCCGGTGGTTACAAAGGGGATATCAACCTCAAATCAGCAGCAGAGCAGTTATTGAAGTTTTATAAAGAAGAGTCAAACGACGTTTTTTCATCATATGTTGATTTCAGTATAAAAAAGGATAGTTTTGAAAAAATTCAGAAAGTAGTTGAATCAAAAAAAGAGAAAGACCGCACCCAGCAGGATATTGATCAATACAATAAGGCAGTTAAAGAATATAACGACTCAGTAAATGCATACAATGTAAAAAACGATGCTGCTAATAAAAACAGAACCAAATTTATGGAAAACTGGAATGGAAAAACCAGCAGTTTCTTTGATACACATGCTAATTGATAGGGAGTAAAATATTTTTACTAAAAACCGGGTTCATATAATTGATGCCGGTTTCCATTAAAAAAAAACATCCGCCAACTGGCGGATGTTTTTTTAATTGGTGCACTAAATATTATTTAAACAATTGCTTCCTGATAAGGAAATAAATCACGATTTCGAAAATTTCGGCAATGAAATAGAATACGGCAAGGTTGATAAATGCAAGAATCAGACCTTTAACGATATTCCAAATGGCACCGTCAAAGAAAAAATCATTCATGTAATGGCCAAAACCATTGACTTCACCAATATTCATTGATAGTTTGGGAAGTGATTCAATAAATCCCTGTACCCTGGGAATTTCATTTATCGGGTTGTTCATAATAGCTTTGTAAATGTCTTCCAGAGGCATATATACTCCGGGATTGGCTACAAAAATGTGAGCAGAAGCATAAGTTACCGATACAGTTACAAAAACAACGGCTACCAGTTGTCCGAATAATTTTATGAAACGCGGAATGATAAGCGGAACGCCATTGTAATCTACTTCTTTAAACTCTTCACTTCTTTTCCAGAGTACCGAAGTAAGCCACATAACTGCCATTGCAGAAATAACAATATTGCTGAGGAAGAACAGCAGTGATCTGATCAAAGGCCAAATTTCCATGCCCTTTAAACTTTTAAAATATCCTGCGTCTCCGAACATAGAAGCAAAAATCAGGTAGAAACCCCAGATTGCAACTCCAATGGAGGCAAGTTTTACAATATAGTAAAAACCTTTTTTGAAAAACGAACCGTCATCAAGTCCGTTTAAGGGGTTGGTTACAAAACGTGAATACATGTTTTCCATAGTTTTGATGTTTGAGTATTAAAATTCGAAACTAAAATATAAAAAAACTTCCAAATTGTTATCATTATTTTATGAAAGATGAAAATTAATATTTATTTAAAACAGAGACTATTCTGTATTGCTTTTATATACAGTGTTTTGAATGTATTGTATTTTGATTTGTGCGTTAAGGTTTATTTTCATTATTTTCAAAGTCTGAATTCATCTTTATTTATGATCGAACGATTATCTTTAACATTTTTTGGATATTGTGCAAAGGACTTTTGTGTAACTTTATCGCCGGTTAATCGTCTTATTTCAGCAAAATGAAATATTTTATTACCGCTATATTGATTTTTTATTCATTGCTGGCAAGTGCAGTGTATGTTAAGGGTGTGGTTCGTGACAACAACGGAGATCCTCTTCCTTATGCCAGTGTGTATGTTAAAAATTCTACCTACGGTACTACCACAAATTTTAAGGGGGAATATTTTCTTGAACTGAAACCGGGAAGCTATTTGCTGGTATTCAGCTTTATCGGCTATGAAACCATTGAAAAAAATATCAGTCTGTCCGCTAAATCAATCATCATTGATGTGAAAATGAAAGCCGCCGCTTCTCTTATCAAAGAGGTTGAAGTGTACGCCAACACCCGCGACAAAGCTAAGGAAGTGATGGACTCGGTCAGGGAAAAACGAAAATATTACCTTAATTCGGTTGAGTCTTATTCATGCAAAACCTATATTAAAACTTCCATCGAAAAGGAATCCGCCGACATTAATCTGGTTGATTCTCTTAAGCTTGATACCGTTAAAGCCAAGGACATTAAGGCGCATTTCAAAAAGGAAAAACTCAATATGATTGAGTCCATTTCAAACACTTATTTCAAAGAACCGGGGAAATATAAGGAGGTTGTAACGGCGCACCACGATTATGCCGAGGTAAAAGGCGAAAGTCTTGAAAAGTCTGTTTCCCTCTCCATCGAATTTGAGGAACCCGAAATCATTCCCAAAACCAATTTTGAGGACAATCCTTACATATTGTATAATGGTGTATCTTCAGTGGATCTTAATTTTTATCGTCCGCTGATCGATTTTCCCATCCTCGCTCAAAAACCTTTTTTAAGTCCGCTCGCGCCCAATTCAGGCCTCAGCTACAAGTTCAATTATGTTTGTGCTTTTTATGAGGATGAAAAGAAAATTCATAAGATTGAAATTATTCCCCGGATTAAAACAGAAACGCTGTTTTCAGGAATAATTTATATAGAAGACAGCACCTGGGCTTTGGTTTCGCTCGACCTGAACGTTAACAAGGCTGCAATGAATTTTTGCAGGGATTTCAATATCATCCAGAATTACCAGAAATTTTCCGATTCTGTTTACCTGCCTGTACGTCGCGAACTTATATATACCATCAGGGAAGGGAAGGATAATATCCTGGGCAATACCCGGGTTGACCATTCCGAATACAAACCCAATATTGAATTTGAGGGAAATTTTTTCACCTCGGAAATCAAAACTTTTGATGCGAATGCATTCGACAAGGATTCTAATTTCTGGCAGAATGAAAGGCCTATAACACTGAAAGACACTGAACTTGAATTTATCCGCAAAACCGATTCCATTAAGGCATATTACACCAGCGAGGAATATTTCAGAAAAGTTGATTCGGCGTTCAACCGTGTTGACTGGTGGTTTTGGCTGGCCGGAATTGGGCATAAAAATCATTTAAGGGGCACCGAATGGTATATTTCGGGATTGATCGAACAGATTAGTCCGCTTGGCATAGGCGGCTATCGCCATAAACTTCCCGGATATTTCAATAAAGAGTTTAAAAACGATTATTTACTTGAAACAAAAGGTTTTGTAGACTACGGTTTCAGAAATGAAGACATTAAAGGTAAACTGAGTGTAGGTTTAACCTATATTCCCAAAAAGTTTGTCCGCACCATGATTACTGTGGGAGATTATTACGACATGATCAACAACTATGCCGCTGTGAGTCAGATGTTCAGCATGAGCAATTACGTGCGGACGAAAACTTTTGAAATTGCCCAGCGCATGGAGATTGTGAACGGGTTGTTTGGTGAATTGACGTTTATTTATTCAGACCAGATTCCCATTGCCAACCTGCAAATGTCTCAATGGTCCGAAGCCCTGTTTGGCGAACTTAATGATGCGGGCGAGTTTGAGAGGTATATGAAAACGGAAATAAAGCTGGAGTTAAAATACCGGTTTAAGCAGGAGTATATCATAAAGGGTAACAAAAAGTACATCATTGGAACTGATTATCCCGAACTGCAAATGGTTTACAGGAAGGGGATACCCGGACTGTTAAATTCCGAAGTGAATTTTGATTTCATTGAGTTTGGGATGAAAGATGAATTGCAGCTTGGTCGTTTCGGGAAGTCGGCTTACAATGTTTATACCGGAGGATTTTTCAATTCGGCCGACCTGCGTGTATTGGAGCACAAATATTTCAGGGGATCTGATCCCTTCTTTTTCTCAGATCCCATGCGGTCATTCCAACTGATGGAAGCCATAAAACATACTCCGGGCGCATACATCAGAGCCAACTACATGCACCATTTTGAAGGCAATTTGCTGAATATGGTTCCACTCCTGAATAAGTTAAATCTTTCATTGGCAGGCGGAGCGGGCACACTCATCATCAGGGATGAAGATTTTGCACATTTTGAAATGTTTGCCGGCATCGAAAAAACCATCAGAATTAAAAAGCAGCTTTTCAGAATAGGCATTTTTGCCGTCACCGCCGATGACTCGCTGGATAAGGCCAATTTTACCTTTAAGTTGGGAATCAATACTTACAATACGTTTTTGAATAAGTGGGATTATTAGGTTCGATTAACTCCGAAGGAGTTGCCCAATCATAGCCCGGATTTCAATCCGGGATTAATAAAAGAAACGCATGAAATCCACGGCCTGTAAGCCAGATCAATTCAGCCCCGGCAGGAATGCATGATGGGGTTTGTGAGTAGTAAGTAGTGATTATCAAGCAAATATCGCCGCAGGCAAATATCCCTATTTATAAATCTTCTTCAAACACTCCACCGAGCCCGTAATCATCTGTTTTAAAACCTTGATGTCAATATCGGAAAGTTTGTTGACATAGATGCAGCCGACGCCTGTCTTGCATTTGCCGAGTTTTTGCAGCAAGGCTTCGCGTTCCTTATAGTCCTGATAAATGTAAATGGAGATATTGGCTTTTCGTGGTGAAAATCCGGTCATAAACCAGTCGCCTTCCTGGCCGCTTTTCGATTTGTAATGGTACTGCCCGTATCCAATCATGGATGTGCCCCACATTACAGGTTTAACGCCAGTAACATCATTGAATATTTTCAATAATTCCAAGGCATCTTTTTTCTTTTGCTCGCTTTCAACGGTATTGATAAAATCCACAGGTTTTACTGCAGTCGGTTTTGTTTTTATTTCAGCCATGGTTTAAATTCTAAGGTTATTTTTCCAATTTTTTCAGCCATTTGTACCAGTCCTTCATCCCTTCTCCGGTTTTTACCGAAACCTCAAAAAATTCAAGATGGTGGTTAACCTTCATGGCATTTTCACGGCATTTTTTCATGTCAAAATCCACGTATGGAAGCAGGTCGGTTTTGTTGATAATGCAAATGTGTGCAGTTTCAAACATGGTGGGGTACTTCAGCGGTTTGTCATCGCCCTCGGTGGTGCTGATAATCACAACCCTTTTCGACTCGCCAAGGTCGAACATGGACGGACAAACAAGGTTCCCGACGTTTTCAATAAAAAGTACCGATTTTTCTTTCACATCAAGCTTTTTAACGGCGGTGTTCACCATTTCGGCATCAAGATGGCAGCCGTTTCCGGTGTTTACCTGGATAACCGGAGCGCCCGCAGCGTGAATTCTCTCTGCATCGTTCATGGTTTGCTGGTCGCCTTCAATAACAAAGCATTTCAGCTCTTTGCCCATTTCTTTGATGGTTTTTTCGAGCAGACTGGTTTTTCCGGATCCGGGGGAGCTTACAAGATTCAGGGCAACTATGTTTTTTGCCTCAAAAAAGCCTCTGTTTCTTTCGGCAATCAAATCATTTTTTGAAAGCACGTTGCGCTCCACCATTATTTCCTTTTCGTGCGAATGATGATGGTGCGCATTTCCCTCATGTTCATGGTCATGGTCGTGATGATGGTGGTCGTGGTCATGGCTGTGGTCATGGTCATGATGCCCGTGATCGTGGTGATGGTCGTGGGTATGTTTATGATCATGATCGTGAGTATGTTCTTTTCCGTCGTGGTCGTGTGAATGACTGTGTGTGTGGTGGTGTTCGTGATCGTGCTTTTCACCTGGTTTTCTGAAAGTAGTGGAGTCATCTCCGCATCCGCATGTTCCGCACATAATTTGTTTTTTTAGTTTATGCAAAATTACTGATTTATTCGTGAAACTCAAATTTCAAGAACGAAGTGAATTGAAATTTGCTAGTTGAACAACCCTCGACAAATTTCTTTGTCGGGGTATAATTGAAGTATACACTATATTATTAAGAACGAAGTGAATTGAAATTTGCTGAAAGTCCTCGACATTTTGTCGGGATAAGTTGAACAACTAAGCGTAAGCGTTCTCACGAACACCGAAGGTGAAGTAACCCATGACAAAGAAATTAGTCGGGGTATAATTGAGCTACCACAAATGTTGACTGACTGCACAAAAAAAAATAATTCTGAAAAATTTGGAAAAAGTTCACTAATTAGCTAACTTTGCTAAATGTAAGATAAGATTGTTCGAAATATTTTCTACTATAAGAATTACTACCTTGACTTCTTTGAAACGTTGAGACCGGAAGTCAAAAAGAAATTTAACTGGACATTACAACTTATTTCAGTTATAGAAAATGTACCTAAAAAGTACTTCGACCATATGTCAGGGACATCCGGACTTTTTGAGATAAGAGTAGAAGTTGGAAATAACATATACAGGGTTTTCTCTTTTTTTGACGAAGGCAAATTAATAATTCTTATTAATGGGTTCCAAAAGAAAACAAACAAGACACCAAAAAAAGAAATTGAAAAAGCAGAAAAACTTAAAAAACAATACTTTGATGAAAAAGAAAAATAATAACCTGACTTCATTTGCAGAGCATTTGGACGGGCAATACGGTAAGCGGGGGACAGAAGAAAGGGAAAAATATGAAGCTGAATTCGAAGCTTTCAGACTCGGAGTGATGCTTCAGGAACTTCGCAAAGAAAAAGGCATGACACAAAAGCAATTAGCTGAAAAATGTGGGACAACAAAAACATATATTTCCAGAATTGAAAATAACGCCAGTGACATCAGACTTTCAACACTAATGAGAATAATTCGTGAAGGACTCGGCGGAAATTTAAGACTTAGTGTTGACTATTAAATCAGTGAGACTATATTTTCAGGAACGATAGTGAACTGAAATTATCTAGTCGAACTGATCCCGAGGGAAGTCGAAGGATCTCTAGTGTTTTATTGGCTTCGCCGAGCTCGTAAACTCGGTTCCCCGCCCCTTGGGGCGAAATATAAAAGAAATCTTTTGCTGATAACCCGCTGCTCTGCGGCGGGGTTGTTCATTTCTTGTGGTAACAGCTCCTACCTCAAAAGCAGGGGTTCAGTGCTTCGGTAGCCCCGAATAAAAAATCGAAGGCAGGCCAGAAAAGTTAATCCCGATATCAAGATGTTACACAGCGTTTCAAAGGAAGTTTGGTGGTTAAAAATTGGTATTATATACCATTATTTTTACTTTTGAGAAGAATTATCTTTTTGAGAAATGCAAAACAATTATTTTCCTTTACACGGGCTATAAAAAAATATATATGAAAAACTTTATTTATTCTATGTTATTGGTTATTTGCATGATGTATTCCTGTTCTGAAAGTAAACAGCGAAACAATACCAACGAAAAACCAAATCAGGAAAGCAAAACTGCCAGTCCGTATGAAGTTAACGAGAATGGTTTTTCAGTAGTCTTTCCATCCAAACCTGTTGTCAATGCAATCACTACAGACTCTGAATTCGGGCAGAGACAGGTGCTGTATTATACATTGGATAACCAGACTGAAAAATACCATCTGATTTATTCTGATTACCCGGAGGTGATGCTGGAACTGGGAAACCCACAGGAAATTATTGACGGTGTTATTGCAAATATTTTATTTGAGACAAAAGCAACAGAAAAGGGCAGGGAAGAGTATTTGGTTGATTCATTAAAAGGTACGCTTGTCAATGCCGAAGCGGACAATGTCAGCATTAAGGCCGGAGTGATTTTCATCAGCAATCGGTTGTATCAACTTGTTTATATGAATGAAAACAAAGATTCTCTGGTAAAGGGAGATGATTTTTTCAAGTCATTTAAACCCGCCAATTGATTGCTATTTATTTAAGATATTTTTCAATGCCTCATCAATTTCAGGAAACCTGAAGTCGAATCCCTCATCGATCAGTCTTTCAGGTATAACGCGCTGTCCGCCCAGTAAAACTTCTTTGGCCATTAGTCCGAAAATCAGTTTCAATACGAATCCCGGCACCGGAAATATTGCCGGCCGGTGCAAAATCCTGCCAACTGATTTGGCAAGCATCCCTTGCGTTACAGCACGTGGGGCAGTAAGGTTGTATATCCCCGATGAGGATTTATTCTCAATAAGAAAAATAATGGCATTGATATAATCTTCATGGTGAATCCAGGAAAACCACTGTTGACCGGTTCCGATTTTTCCTCCGGCGAAAAATCTGAAAGGGAGCAATAATTTTTTCAGTGCTCCGCCGTTTTTGCTCAAAACCACACCTGTGCGCAGAAAAATCATTCGTGATGTATTTACTGACTCTGCTGCATATTTCTCGGTCTTTTGGGTGACCTCAGCAAGAAAACCTGTGCCGGCAGAGGATTTTTCATTTTTAAATCCTTTTGAATCAAATCCGTAGTAACCTATGGCAGAGCCCTGTATGAATAGTTCCGGCGGGCGACCCGATTTGTCAATGATTTTTTTGCATAGTTTTGTGGCATTGAGCCGACTGTCAAGAATGACTTTTTTTTGCTTTACAGACCATTTTTTTGATGAAATATTTTCCCCGGCCAAATTTATTATTGCATACGCTTCTTCACCAATGAATTTTAGTATTTCATCCGAATCGTATGAAAAAATATTGGACTGTATATCTGTTTGTGACCTGCTTAGGGTTGCAACATTGTGTCCTTTTTCCTTGAGTTTTTCAATCAGCATCCTGCCGATAAAACCTCTTCCGCCTGTTATTAATATTTTCAAATCAATCGTTTTGAGTTACAACTACTAAAAATACATAAAAGTTCAATCAATCTGCTATGAAAATTACATATTAATGGGTTTTGATTTTAAAAACCATTTAGGCTGTTTGCCAAAAATTAGTATTTTTACAGAAACATCACAGCAATGGAACATTTCCTATACCGGTTGGCAGAAAAAGTTTACAATGACTACAAATCAAGTCTTTCAGAGGTTTGTCTGGTTTTTCCCAATCGCCGCGCCGGATTGTTTTTTAATAAGCACCTCACCGGATTTATTGACAAACCGGTTTGGGCTCCTTCATGCATTTCCATTGACAACCTGATGAGGGAACTTTCTGTTTTGAAAAACGCCGACGATCTCGCTCTTGTGTATGAATTGTTCAAGGTGTACAAAGAGAAAACCAACTCACAGGAAAGTTTTGATAATTTCTACTTCTGGGGCGAGATGCTGCTGCGCGATTTTAATGATATTGACAAACATCTCGTGAATGCTGCAGATCTTTTTATGAACCTGAAATCTGTCAAAAGCATCGAAGACCAATTTTCATATCTTACTGATGAGCAGATTGATCTTATCAAACGATTTTGGACGGGCTTCAACCCCGAAAGGGAATCTGCTCATAAAACGAGTTTTATTGGTATTTGGGAAGTTTTATCTGATATTTATTCGGGTTTTAAATCAGTACTTACTAAAAAGGGTTGGGCATACGAAGGAATGATTTACCGCGATGTGGCTGAAAAAATTCAGCGAAACGAGACACTTTCTTTTGATTTCAGCAGGTATATTGTTGCCGGATTTAATGCCTTAAACCGCTGTGAGGAAATTCTGTTTGAGGAATTGAATAAAAGACAAATAGTTGATCTCTACTGGGATTATGACCCGTATTATATGGACGATCCTGATCATGAAGCTGGCTATTTTCTCAGAAAAAATCTCAAATTTTTGCCCGAAAAAGAGGTTTTTGTTAAGGAATCGGGATTTGTAATTGGAAAAAAGAATATTGAATTCATCTCGGCTCCCAATGATACCATCCAGATTAATGTGGTGCATGACATTCTGAAAAATGAACAGAAGGTCAGTAAAGAATCCACTGCTGTGGTATTGTGCAACGAAAATCTGTTGCCATCACTAATCGGGGTGATACCCGAAAATATCAGTGATTTCAATATTACAATGGGCTATCCCGCCGATTATACTCCGGTAAAAGGATTGCTCGATATGCTTCTGAAACTCCAGAAAAATGCGGGAAAAAACAAGGAATATTATTACCGTGACGTGACGGGCATTTTAAACCACCAGTATGTGATCAGCCACAATCCGGAGTTATACAAGGAAATTTCTGATGACATCATCCGGTTTAACCGCATAGGACTTACTGATACTGATTTGCACCGCGATGACCTGCTGAAAATGATCTTCAGGAAAACTGAAAACCCTGCTGATTTTTCTTCTTACCTTCTGGAATTGTTACAGTTTATTCATACTGACATGGGTACCGACAATGCGGGCGTACTCATTGAAAAGGAATTTATTTTCAGGATCTACACCGGACTAAACCGGCTGAATGACCTGATTGTTGAGAATAATATTGCTTTTGACGATATCAGTCTGTATTACCAATGGGTACGTAAAATTATTTCGGGAATTAAAGTCCCGTTCACCGGCGAACCTCTGAAAGGTCTGCAAATTATGGGGATTCTTGAAACCCGTTTGCTTGATTTCGACCGCATCATCATGGTTTCAATGAATGAGGGTGTTATGCCTGTCTCGGGCAGCGCCAGCTCATTTATCCCGTATAACCTGAGAAAAGGATTCGGAATGCCCACCATCGAAGAAATGGATGCCATTTATGCCTATTATTTTTACCGGGCTGTTCAACGGGCTCAGAATATTCATCTTATTTATAATACAAGCCGCGACAGCAAACAAACAGGCGAGATGAGCCGCTACCTGTATCAGCTCAAATATGAAACGGATTTGCCCATCGCTGAGAAAAAAGTGGTGTACAACCTGTTGAGTGGAAGAAAAAAGCCAGTCACCATCAAAAAAACAGGTGATGTCTTTAACAAACTTATGGAGTTTGCCCGCCAGGGTTCGGGAAAATACATTTCGCCCTCGGCGCTGAACAGTTATATTGACTGCAGTCTGAAGTTCTATTTCAGACAGATTGCCGAAATATATGAACCTGATGAGGTTACGGAAGAAATAGACGGAGCTGTTTTTGGCAATATCTTTCATGAAGCCATGCAGATATTGTACACTCCTTTTATCGGAAAAACCGTAAACGCAGTTGATCTGGAAAAAATATTGCTCGAGGACAAGATGCTGGATGCAGTCCTGAAAAAGTCTTTTAAAAACATCATGCTGAAAAAGCCTGATGAGAAAGGTGAATTTGAGATCGAGGGAAGAAATAAGCTGATATTCAATGTTCTGAAAAAGTATATCAAAGGAATGCTCCGCATTGACCTGAATCATGCGCCGTTTGATCTGGTATCGCTGGAGGAGAAATACCGTGGAAAATTTGAAATTGAGGTAAATGGCGAAAAAATAACCCCCAATCTCTATGGTAAAACCGACAGAATTGACAGCAGGGAAGGGATAGTTCGAATAATTGACTATAAAACCGGAGGTGATTCAAACAGTTTCAAATCGATTGACGAAATGTTTGATTCCTCTGTTAAAAAGAGGCCGGGAGCGGTTTTACAGACGTTCCTTTACTGCGAGAATTTCATCAGCGCCACCAGTTGTACGGATGTTATTCTTCCCCAGGTATTCAAAATTAAAACGGTGTATTCGGATAAGTTTGAGCCCGGATTGAAATATTCTCCAAAAAAAGGCACTTATATTCCGGTCGGCAATTACAATGAGTACCGCAATGACTTTCGCAATGCAGTATGCAATACACTGAAAAATATTTTTGACCGGGGTATAGATTTTTCGCAGACAGAAATAATCGAGAAATGCGAAAAATGCCCTTACTCCGGAATTTGTTTCTGATTATGGCATTACGGCTCATTTTTTTATCTTTGCATAATGGAAAACAAGCGCATACACAGGTTTTTGCCTGGAACGAAAAAGGAAATTGAACAGCTGGGCTGGGAGCAGGCCGATGTTATTCTGTTTACCGGCGACGCGTATGTTGACCATCCATCATTTGGTACTTCAGTAATAGGCCGGGTTCTTGAAAGCAAAGGATATAAGGTTGCACTTGTTCCTCAGCCCAACTGGCGCGATGATCTCCGCGATTTTAAAAAACTTGGAAAGCCCCGTTTGTTTTTTGGGGTTTCATCGGGTTGCATGGACAGCATGGTCAATCACTATACTGCCAACAAACGCCTGCGATCGAATGATGCTTATACGCCGGGTGCCAGGGCAGGCATGCGCCCCGACAACGCAGTGGTAACATACAGCCGCATCCTGAAAAAACTTTTTCCCGAAGTCCCTTTGGTGATCGGAGGGATAGAGGCTTCACTAAGAAGATATTCTCATTATGATTACTGGTCTGATTCGGTAAAACCATCAATTCTGCTCGACAGCAAGGCAGATATTCTTGTTTACGGAATGGGTGAGCGTCCGGTGGTTGAGATTGCCGAAAAACTTGCCTCGGGAATGAGGGTGCGTGAAATTAATGTCAGCCAGACTGCCGTTGTCAGATCTGATGGTCCGGAAGATGCCATTCGTCTGAATTCACACGAAGCATGCCTGAAGGATAAAAAGTCTTATGCACAGAATTTTGCAGTTGTTGAGACAGAATCGAATAAAATGAATGCCCGCACAATAATTCAGCAGTCGGGCGATAAAACAGTAATTGTTTACCCTCCGTTTCCGGTGATGACCGAGCAGGAAATGGACAGCATCTATGATCTGCCCTACACAAGGATTCCGCATTTTAAATACAATTCCAAAGACAGGATTCCAGCCTATGAAATGATCCGCCATTCGGTAAATATTCATCGTGGTTGCTTTGGCGGATGTGGTTTTTGCACCATTTCGGCACACCAGGGAAAGTTTGTCTCCAGCAGGTCTGAAAAATCCATCCTGAAGGAAGTCCGAAAAATAGCTGAGATGCACGATTTCAGCGGATATATTTCGGATGTGGGCGGACCATCGGCCAATATGTACAAAATGGAGGGAAGGGACATTGAGATATGTGAAAAATGTAAAAGACCTTCGTGTATTTATCCGGAAATCTGTCCGAACCTAAACAGCGACCATTCAAAACTGACGGCGCTTTACGATAAAATCAGTTCACAACCAAACATTAAAAAAGCATTTGTGACAAGCGGAGTCAGGTACGACCTGCCATTGAAAACCAACAATGCGGCCTATTTGAAGAAACTCATTAAAAATCATGTTTCCGGAAGATTGAAAGTTGCTCCGGAACACACGCAGGATAAGGTTTTGAGGATTATGCGCAAGCCTTCATTTGAATATTTTTATGAGCTAAAAAAAGTATTTGATAACATTAATAAAACAGAGGGACTGAAACAACAGATCATGCCCTATTTTATCAGCAGTCATCCGGGAAGTGAAATTATTGATATGGCCGAACTGGCAATAAAAACGAAGGGGTTAGATATACAGCTTGAACAGGTTCAGGATTTTACGCCGACACCCATGACTTTGGCCACAGTTATGTATTACACCGGGCTTGATCCCTACAATCTGCAGCCGGTAAAGGTACCCCGCACATCTTTGGAAAAAACCGGTCAGCGAAAATATTTTTTCTGGTACAAACCCGAAAACAAGGATGCCATAAGACGTGAGCTCAGGGCTTTGCGGCGTGATGATTTGTTGCGGCAGTTGTAATGAATGTTTAATTCTCCCCTCTTTGATGTTATTCATTAAGATACCTTGCTTTATGAATAAATATGATTTAAGAACAAGGAACATCGATTTATGATTTTAGAAGTTAACTTCCTAATTCTTAAATCGGTGTTCCTTGTTCGATATTAATAATTACGCAGGGCAAAAGAATTAGTCAATTTCCTCAAACAAAAACACCTCCTCAATAGCCACCCCAAAAACCCTGGCAATATCATGAGCCAGTTTCAGCGAAGGGTTGTATTTGTTTTTTTCAAGAAATACAATGGTTTCCCTGCGCACATTGACTTTGCGGGCAAGATCGTCCTGAGTAAGGTTGTGGCGGGCACGCAGTTCCTTAATTATGTTATTCATTGCGAATACCCCTGAAATTAAAAAATACCCAGCACAGCGCAAAAGTTATTGCCATACCAATGATTCCGGTTCCAAGCAATTCCTCTGTGTCCATTTCAACCCTGTCCTTGATAAAAATCATGGCAACCCAGATGTAAAGTGAAATGTAATAGGAGAGGGCGGCAGTTTTCTGTACCATTTTTTTTGACATTTCATCCTCGACCGGCTCACCTCTGCGCGAACTGTTTATCCTTTTCATTCCAAAGTACACAGCGAATACCACAACCAATGCAATTACCCCAAACTGAACCAGATCCACATTGCTTAAATTATTGCTTTCGGAATAGATCAATAACCCGCAGGAAAGCAGAACTATTCCGGTTACGATTAATGTGATTGCACCTTTTTTCATAATAGGAAATTGTTAATTAAATCTAACACAAAGTTAGAAATATATAACATGAAATGCAAATGTTTTATAGTTTTTTTACCAACACAGTCAGAAAAGAATTATTGACAGGCTTAAAGGCCACCATGTCTCAGTCACAATAATCCCGACGTTAAGGTCGGAGTTATTTAATAAAGATTAAAAATCCACCTTATTAGAAGGTGGTTATGTATTAATGACATGGTCATAAAAATGTTTTTGATTTAAGAACAAGGAACACCGATTTTTGATTTATGAACTTAAAACTTCTAAAATCGAATATCGATGTTCCTTGTTCAATATTCCCCTTTTTAAAGCGTAGTTTATTAAAGTCAACGTCTCAGATGGTGTTAGTTTACAGTTGTATAATGATGTTTTTAGGCCTGAAGCTACAGGTCATTCTTCACCTCTTTCCGGTAAATAACGATTAATAATAATATAAATGGATTACTTTCTGATCAAAGTCAAATGGCCGGCTTCTTCATGTTTGTTGCCGAAATTATCATAGTAAAATACAATCCATGAATATACGCCGTTGGGAGCAATTTCGTTGTTTTTGACCTGACCATTCCAACCGACTTCAATGTCATCTGATTCAAAGATCTTTTCGCCCCAGCGGTCGTAAATCAGCATCTGGAATCCTTCTTCTGAAATTCCGGTTCCCTTAACGATGAAATAATCGTTGGCTGAATTAAAATCGGGGGTAAAGGCCTCGGGGGCATAGAATGTGTATTCGCCCGAGACTTTTATTTCAAGATATGCTGTGTCGAGGCAGCCGTGCTGACTTTCCACAATGAGTTCGACAGTATAGTCATCCACTTCGCGGTAGTCATGGGTTGGATTGATTTCTTCGGAAACACCTCCGTCGCCAAAATCCCAGAAATTGAATATATTGTCAACTGAATTGTTTTCGAAAGTAATGACAGGGTTTATCAGTGAAACAACCGGAGGATCTGCAATGAAACTTGCTATCGGTTTTGGGTATACGGTAATCATATCCTCAATTTCATAGGTCGAATAACAGCCATCGGGTGACAAGATTACCAGTGTAACATCATACAAATCATCTGAATTGAATATGTGCTGTGGATGGTCATCCAATGAAAGATTTTCAACTTCATCATCATCAAAATCCCAGTAATAGGTTTGTCCGGTTAGCGGATACAAAGCATTAAACTGAACAGTTAATGGCTGACATCCGGATTTAGTATCTGAAACAAAAGCTGCATTGGGCAATTCATAGTTTTCAACGTAAACCGAATCTGAAAGATAATTAAAATGACAGGCATCCCATACAGTTATAGTCACATATCCTGATGTGTCGGCAATGTAGGTCATGGGCAAATGACCTTCAATAGTGTCATTCATAAATACGTTGTAGGGCATACCGCCACCACCATTTATTACTCCGCTTATATAAACTGGTTCGCCCGGACAAACCGTGTCAACATTTGAATAAATGCTCAGATACAAAGGCGGATCAACAGTTACAGTCATGTGTTCGGTGTTGGAGTGGCAATTGTTGGCATCCAGGGCAAAAACCGAATACGAGGAGGTTGTAACAGGATCAATGTAGATTGTATCATTCACGGTGAAATCACTCCAGTGGAAAGTCACAGGGGGATTGCCTCCCATAACATAATGCGCATGTAAAATGGTATCCTGACCATAGCAAAGGTGGATGTCATCGGAGGCAGTAATGATAACCGGATCAGGTTCTGTAACCGAGGCAGCAGAATAAACATGACAGCCATTTTCATCGGTTACGGTAATAAAATAGGTTCCGGCATAAAGCATATCAATGTCTTCGATCAGATGGCCGTTATTCCAGATATATGAATAAGGAGGTGTTCCGCCGTTTACAGTCACATCAATAGCTCCGTCATGTCCGCCGTAGCAAAGCACATTGGTTACATCCATATCAACTGAAAGTGGTGCGTCGGGCTGGGTTACCTCGATAGATGTGGTGAAAGTACAGTTATGGTCATCGGTAACGGTTACCTGATAATTTCCTGCAGTGAGGTTCAGGATGTTTTGAGTTGATGCTCCGTTGCTCCAGTCATAGGAGTAAGGAGGTGTTCCACCAGAGGCTTCAAGGTCAATGCTTCCGTCGTTTCCTCCAAAGCAGTTTACTGGTGTTTGAGCTAAGACTGCTGTCAGTGGCGCATCGGGCTGGGTCACGAAAATAAATGCTGTAGCGATACAGGAATTATCGTCCGTAACGGTTACTGAGTAATTTCCTCCTGCAAGTCCGCTGATATCTTCAGTCACAGCTCCATTTGACCAAATCTGGCTGTAAGGCATTGTTCCTCCGGTGATAGTCAGATCAGCCGCTCCGTCAGTTTCGCCAAAGCAGGACACATCGGTGATGTCAATATTTGCTTCAAGAAGGTCGGGCTGTGTCAGTTCAATTTCATTTTCAGTATCGCAGCCGTTGGCATCAAAAACAGTTACGCTGTAAATTCCGGCTGTCAATCCGGTCAGATCTTCAGCATGGGAGCCGTTGCTCCAGTTGAAAGTGTAAGGCGGAATGCCATCGCTGACAGTGAGGGAAACAGTCCCGTCGCTTCCTTCGAAGCAGGAAATGTCAGTTCCTGAAATTGTAGTAGTGACGTAGGTTGCGGGTTCATCAATGAATATAGAGTCGTATTTTTCGCATCCGATGGCATCGGCAATGGTAACATAATGCCAACCGGTGTAAAGATTGGTTGCTGTGGCTGTGATTGCCCCTGACGGATCCCAAAGGTAAGTGTATCCCGGAGTTCCACCTGAAACAATCGCAGTGGCTGAGCCTGTATTTTCGCCATGGCAAAGCACATCAACACCTGTAACAGTAAGGAAAATTTCGGGGTTCGAGCTGTCTGTAATGGAAGCTGATCCGGTAACACTGCACTCACCTCCATCCGTAACCGTGAGATAATATGTGCCGGCTGGCAGTCCGGTAGCCAGCTGATCCGTTGAAACCGTATCAACTCCGTCGCTCCAGGCATATTCATAAGGAGGAATTCCGCCGCTGATTACAGCTTCAAGTTCACCGGTTGATTGTCCGAAACACAAAATGTCGGTTACAATAATTTCTTCGATGGTCAGTGGCTGGTAATCGGGTTCGATGAGGTAATCGGGAATGAATGTGGTATCGGGAAAATAACCTTCAATTTCCCATGGCATAAAAATGGGCGGACCAAATAACGGAGGTCCGGCAAAAGAGCCAAGGTTAAAAGTGTCCTGAAATGCCAGGTAACTGCCCGACATAATAGGGTTTGAGGGTGTTCCCACCGAATATGAAAACTCAAGAACTTTAAGGTAAAAATCAACATCAATGGTGTCCTGAACAAGATTGGTAAGCCAAGGATCGATGGTGTGCGAAATGGTTACGGGTAATTCGGGGTAATCAAAACATGGATATTTGATGTCAACATCGTAATCTGCGCCATATGTAATGATATCGGATGATCCTTCTTCAATCATGGTTGAGGTCAGGTCGTAAACTCTGTAGTCAACAGGTACCGGAAAATCAAGTACATTCCAGACATTGGGATAATGGTTGGGTGGAATAGGAAATCCAAATATTGAATATTCCTGATTATCCACAAAAGATAAGGTTTGGTTCATGGTACTCGTGAACAAAAGCTCTGCATCAATGAGATCCCACATGGCATCAATGGTAAAATCTTCGCCGCTGAGCGGATCGGTCATGATGAAAATGGAGGTGTCGCCTTCTTCGTAATCTATCATCTGGCTGACTTGTTCAAGAGCAACAAGAGATGGAATATTCGAAAGATAATGGCACATGCACTGGATGAATTTTACAATATCCAGATTTAGATGAAGGTATTCATCGTTACCCCATGCATAGAGCCGCTGTTCGTCTTCTATCCAGTCGGTTGTTTGGATATAAGGAATATCAATACTTCCGCTGATGCCGATCAGTTCATAGAAAATGTCAGGAAATTCAATGGGCCATCCCAGAGAATCGTGAAGAAAATACACCGAGTCTATGACAGTATTTCCAAAGGCGTCGGTGTGATAGGCAACCCAGGGAATGAGGTATTCGGCGTTAGGAACATCAATTAGGAAAATATCAAAAGTATCCAGATCAATATCGACAGGTTCAATGACATTTAGTGTATCCCATTCAATATCAAAAGGATTAGAAAAATCAGAATAAATGACATCCAGATTGGCTTCAATATCAACATTGAGATAAAGACGGATAACTCCGGCTGTGGGCCAGGTCGAAAAAAGCTCCCATTTGTCCATATCCGAAGGATAAATGGTGGTGTCATGTTCGCGGTAATCCGATTCAATTGAAAACCATTCGCCGTTGCTCACGGTTCCCGGTGTCGGAAAATCCATTTCAATTTTTGTGGGATAATTGACATAGACCGAGCCGCTGTGCCACCCCGTCATCTCAAAAACAGCCATGGTATTGAAATAGGCACCGTAATCCAAAATAACTCCGACAGAATCAAAAAGACCAAAATTATACACGAATGAATAGGTGTCGCCATAAGGCCCGACTTCTATATCAAAAAGTGTGTCAATTTGATTGATGCTCCATACAGAAGATGATGGTCCCCACATTCCGACTGTATCAGATTTCCAGGGTATATCATGGGTCACAGTCACCTGAGCGGTGGAAGCCATGAAAAATAGTACAATGACAAATGTTAAGGTTGCTCTAATCATCTTTTTAAACTTTAGACCGATTTGTTAGATCGTTCGAAAAGTCTGTGTATTGACATAAGTAATAACACGTAGTAAAGATAGACTTTTTCCAGATTCGAGATGAGAAAAAATCCTTAAAAAAATGTTAAAATAATTGTGCTGGTTAAAAGTCATGATCATTATTATCAGATTCGTTAAAGATTTTGGTAAAAATTTTCAGGATAACAATGAATTCATATATTTGTAAGTTAATGGAGAAATTCAGCTGATATGTATAAGAGATTGATAATTTTAATTGTTTTATGCTCTTTTATTCATGTTCCTGTTTTAGGGGAGCAGCAATCGTTGTTTCCTTTTTTTAGAAACACAAATTTGCATAAAATTACTCAAAAGGTTATTTCAGGGAAAGAGACTGACAGTGCAAAAGTTTATGCAATACATAAATGGATAACCTCAAATATTAAATATGATTTAAAAAGATTTCAGCAATTCAATTATTCAAAGGTTCCGCTAAAAACAATTTTAAAAAAAAGAAAGGCTATATGCAGGGGATACAGTGATCTTTTTAATGAAATGTGCAGCATTGCCGGCATACCCTCAACCTCGGTTCCCGGATATGTTAAGGATATTTACTATGATCAGGGGGATGGTTTTTTTGAAGATGAACATATCTGGAATGCTGTTTATTTCAATGATAACTGGCATTTGCTTGATGCTACATGGGATTCGGGTTATGTGCAATTTGTAAAAATGACAATCATTGGCAAAATACTGTATTTTTTTTCATGGCACAGATACACGATTTTCAGATATCGACCTCACTTTGTAAGCAGTCCTTCAGAATTTTATTATTGTAAGAGCGGATACTATTACAAATCCGATCATATTCCTGCTGATCCAATTTGGCAGATGGTATCACCTCAATATTCTTTAAAGGATGCAGTGCTTGACAGTTCGTTTTATTTTTTGCTTTGTGACACAATTACGCCTTCTCCGATTAATAAGCACCTTAATAATCAGCGGCGTTTCCTTGCCTCAATGGATGAGGTTACCCGAAATATAGCCGACGGATATGTTTTTCACGATTATAATCATAAGAATCATTTTGCACCCGGCCAAAGCCATCTTTTAAAGGCTTTGAAATTTTTTCCTGATATTGACCAGAAATCGTTTGATTCATTAAAAGTTATAAATCAGTGCGACACTTTACTTGTAATGCTGCTGAAGTCGAGGTCAAATCTTGACAGCAATTTTTTTTATCTGAGTGAACAAAAGGCTCTTCTCTCCGAAAAAAATAAAATGAAGCACGAAATTATGGCAGGTCATTATAAACTTCTTTCTAAATCAACAACTAAATGTGAAACACTATTCAGGTCTGGTAAAAGTATATGCAGACAAGGCCAAAGCTCCTCAAAAAAACTGAACAGGGACAACCGGAGTAAAATTCTGGAGCTTGATCGCATTCCGTCGTACGCCAACTCAAACAATGCAAAAAAAACCAATCCGGTTGACTCAGCCAAGGCAATGGATGAAATCAGACTTTATAGGGATTCGGCTGATATTCAGGTAAAAATAATCAAAGAAAGAATAAATATCTGTGACAGTATATTTAAAAAAACAGTATCAAATTTTTACTTCTATGCAGCATACTCCAAAAAACACAGAAACGATGGCAAAGCAATTCATTTTTTAAGGCTTAGTGGGTTTGATGACCTTGATCTGAAAATCAGAATGCTAAAGGATACTTTAATAAAATATAAGTTTCCTGCCGATTCAGCCATTTTGGATTCAACAGGAAAAATACTTGTAAAAGAACTATATAAAGAGTTTCAAAAACTTAATAAGGACTTTTCCATATTGTTAAAATACAATAAGAATATTGTAAATAAATGTACAGCACTAAAGAGGTCCTGCTATTTTGAGGATTTTTCTTCGCAGGCTTACAGTGAGACACTGGATTCCTTTTCGGTTAAAGTACAACGACTTTCACCTGAAATTTCCTCTTTTTCAGGAAAATTCAGTCTGTTGGCAGATATGTGCGGTAACCTGGCAAAACTTGCCAAAAAAGAAAAAAAGGTCTATATCGAAGAAAAAACCATCGAGGATGCATTGTATATTTCAAGAGCATCATATATTATCAGGCACTTTAAATCCAGAGCACTTCATAATACTCAATATAAAAAACTATGCCGCGATCTTGAAAACATTACTCAGAAAATCAGAGGAAAGTACGATAAAAGGAAGGTGTAGACGGTAGGATGGTTGTGGGGTGATATGGTGACAAAGTTACAAGGTTACAGGTATATTTTTTATCCCATTATATTTTATTTTCAAGAATAAACGGCCTGGAAGGCCAGTTCAATTCAGTCCGGCGTGAAGCCTCGGGAAAAATAATCATGCAAATTTCAATAATTCATTAAAATCAATTTGCGAAAATCGCAAATAACCCCGGTGTGCATGCATAAAATCCAAAAAAACAGATTCTGAATACAGAATTCCTCTGTTTGTTTCAATAATCAGTAAACTTATTAATATACAAGTAAATAGCTGTTTGATATCGCATATTTGGGATTGTACTTTTACATCAGAAACGTTCACAAAAAAAATAACAAAATGAAAACTTTAAATTATAACAGTATGAAAACTCTAAATTTTAAAATCAGAATGATCATTGCAATGATGGTATTTTTTAATTCAGTATCAGTAACTGCCCAGAAAAGCAGCATTGCAGTGGTAGGTATCAGTACCACCGGAATCTTTAACGACCAGAAAACAGTTACCAACATGGTACAACTGGAACTTGAAAAAACCAACTTGTACAGTGTGCTCGACAAGTATGAAGTAAATGAAATTGTAAAAGAAAAAGGAATCGATCCCGAAGATTGCCAATCCAAATCAAAACTCATGGACGCAGGTAAAAAACTTGGCGTCAGCTTAATGTTCTCGGGAAGCGTTGAGCGCATGAATGAGAAAATTATCATTTCTTTCAGAATTCTGGATGTAAGTACTGGCGAGTATGTTAAATCGGGTGTTTTGGAATTTCTCAATCTGGAAAAAGAACTTCAGATTATGATTCGCATCTCTGTAAATGACCTGCTGGGCATTGAAAATGACCCAAATATCGTCAACATGCTCATAAATTATAACCATCCGATTGAATCGCCCAGCACCAAAGTAAAGCTAAACGGAACCAGAATGGGTATGACCTATGTTTCGGGCGATTATGGTAAAAGAATGATGGCTTCAACACGCGATGGTGGTTACAATATGTTTCCTGTTACTTCAATGTTTGGCTACCAACATGAATTGCAATACATCAGCGCCGGTAGTTTCCAGGGATTGTTTGAATTTCTGGGCACATTGAACGGACTGGAATCCGGAGCGTTTATTCCGGCCGTCACCTTCATGAACGGTTTCAGGTTTAACAACGGTGGATTTGAACTGGCCATTGGCCCGTCTTTCAGGGTAATCAAAACTGCCTATGGATATTACGATGCAACTGGAAAATGGACTCTCGAAAGTAACATGCCTGTAGGTGCCGACTATGAAATAGTTGAACAGATTGACCACCGCGGTGACTTTAAGATGTCAACCAGTCTGATTATTGCCTTCGGAAAAACCATCCGTTCAGGTTATCTCAACATCCCGGTCAATGTATATGTATCTCCGCGCAAGGAAGGCACAACCTACGGACTCTCCCTTGGCTTTAACCTGTCAAAATCACCCCGATAGTTTTGTGAGGGCAGGTCTTGTGCCTGCCCCTTTTTTAACGAAGTAAAAAAAATATACCATGAAAACAACAATAATCCTCAGCATCATCCTCAGCTTACTGACTGCAGCAGTCAGTGCACAGGATAAAATAGTCCTCAAAAACGCCAAAATAATTAAAGATGCATCCCTGCATGAGATAAAAGAAAACAACATTGTATACCTTAAAAACGGAGCGTTGCATGATTTGGCAATATCAGAAATTTCCCGCATTTTTTACAAAGGGGAAGAAATTGCTTTCGATGAAGCCGGCAAACCGGTGTATTTAAGCAAAGCCATGCCTGAGTTGGTAAAACCGCAGCAGTCACAAAACAACGAGCCGGTCAAAAAAGAAGAACTGTTAGTTTTGAGCGACAACTTCAACAACAGCAATTATTTGCTGTTCTCGCCCCTGGGATTGTTTGAGACCGATCCGGTTTTAATGGCAGGATTTGATTTTCCGGTCAACGAGAATACTTCATGCACCATTCACGCCGGTTATTGTTTCAATAATACTACAGGACTTAGTCTGCAATCCTATGGAAAATCGATAAACTACGGATATAAAATCAAAACCGAGTTTAAATTCTACAGGCCTTCAAAGAAAAATCCGAACATGCGCAAGTACAGTGGAGTGGGGTTTGGAGTGAAATTCGTCGATTATGAAAGAAACCAGTGGGTTACAGATTCAACCGGAGTAGATTTCAACGAAGAAAAAACAGTGTGCAATGCCTATGTGATTTTTGGACAGCAGTTTGTTTCAAGCGCCAACTGGGTATTTGACTTTTACCTTGGTTTTGGCTTTAGGTACAGGTATATGCAGGAACAGGAATTGAATTCGGATTATTACCTCACCGGAAATTTCAATCCCGAAAACAACAACACCTCTTTGTTTACACCTGATTTTAAATGCGGGGTGCTGGTGGGGTTTGGATGGTAGTTGATGTGCAAATTTGATGATTAATCAACGCCCATTGCAAACCGTCACTGCGAGGAACGAAGCAGTCTCACAATAAAACAGAAAAAAAACTTGAAAAATGAAAACAACAGCAAAATACACAGCAATAATAATAGGAATGATCCTGTTACTGACTTCCTGCTCTACGCAATTATCAATTCAGAAGAGAAGATATTTTTCGGGGTTTAATGTAGATTTTGTGAGTAATAATGATAAAAGGCCACAGACTTCATTAACACTTGACTCAATTAATGATAGCCCAGCAACAAACATTAAGGTTGAATCAGCTGCCAATTTGCTGGAAAAAGATAATGGAAGTGCCACCGAATTTGGAATTATGGACCAAAAAATAATTACAAAAAAGCAACAAAATACCAACCTACAAATTGCTTTAAAAAAACAAGTCGTGACAAAATTAAATACAAGAAAATTACTGCCAGAAATGAATTTGGGAAAAATAGCTTTCTCAATTAAACCACCAAAGAAAAACGACAATGATCATAACAATCAAAAGTTGGAACCTGAAGTGGAATATTTGTACATTGCCTTAGGATTACTTGTTGTTTATCTTGCAGTTGGACTGCAAGTATTAACATGGGCTAAGCTGGGAATTTTTCTTGGGATTTTATTTGTATTGACATTTATTTATAAATTGAAAAATGAAGGGAAATATTGTTCCATAGCTTACCTTATGCTTGAATCATTAATAAATGCTTTGTTTATATTGCTTTGTCTGGTAATCAGTGTCTATTGGGGACAATTAAGCGTTCTTATAAAAGCACTTTATGTCATTATCCTTTCAGTTGGATTAATCTTCTTTACTTTTATTATTCTGGCTATTTGTGGGGTTTTGGATTAAATACTTAATACTGCTTTGATGTAAGATTTTTCATTTCACTTCATGTTCTGATTACATTTTTTTATCGTCAAATTAAACAAAATGAAAACAACAGCAAAATACACAGCAATACTAATAGGAATGATCCTGTTACTGACTTCCTGCTCTACGCAGTTTTCGATTCAGAAGAGGCGGTATTCTTCGGGGTTTAATGTGGAATTGGTAAACGGAAAACAACAGAAAATTAAAAATACCGAAACAGAACCGAAACCTGAAATACAGGAATCAATTGACACAATTCAGACAGCAGATAATTCCAATATTACAGAAAATATTGAAAAGGTAGAAGAGGAATGTGGAATGGAATCGGCTGTAAATGAAATAAAAAGCATTAAAAAAATTGATGTTGAAAAAAACATTAAATCTGCTCCGGTTATCAAAAACCTCATGAATATTAAATGTGGTGGATTAATGAAATATTCAGGTAGTTATGAAGACGATTATGAAAAAGAAAATCAAGAAATGCTTATACTTTTTGATGTTTTATTGCTGATTTTATACATGCTTCTTGGTATTTTATCATGGAGTTTTACTATGACTCTTATTTATTTTCTGGTTACTGCTGTTATAGGTTCTGCTTTATACAGCGGGTTTTTTTATGAAAATGAATCTTCAATACTTAGTACTCTTTTGTATTCAATACTTATTTCATTGATAATACTTATATACTTCGCATTAATGATTTTGATCGGATTTACTTTTATACAGGCACTTGTAAGATTGCTTTTAGTTTTATTTTTAGTTGGTTTTATAATTTACAAGATTATTAGTCTCCTTGAAGAAAGCGGCGGTTGCTGGGGTGGATGATAATTAAAAAAAGTTGTATTTTTGATATTAAATAACCTAAAAATACATGAAAAATATTTTACCTTTTTTTTTGTTTTTAGTTCTTTTTCAGACAACCTGCCTTAGCCAAAAATTTGATTTCAAAAAAGACAAATACTGGTTAAACTTTGGCGCAGGAAATTATTGTTCTGTTTACAGTACAGGTGGTATTGAATGGAATGCTGATGTAAATATTGTTTTGGATTCAACGCTTTATAAAATAAAATATTTTCAGACTCTTAAGTTTGATTTATTTGGCCCTTTGCCTCATGAAAGAACCTATAACGTTGAATTTATGGCAGGAAAAGGTTTTTCGGGCAAGTTTGCACAAGTTTATTTTTGTGCGGGATTGGGAATTGTTTACGGGATAATCAGGGGCAAACTGCTTTATGTTGATCCTTTTCCCGGTTTTTTTGAAGACCCAAAACACTATGAAAGAAAAACATTTGTTTCACCATCCATTCCGGTGGAGATTGATATTACCCTTAAGCCGGTAATGGTTTTGGGTATCACCGGGACTTTATACGGAAATCTTAATTTTAAAAGACCAATGTGCGGGGTGGGGTTGAAAATTGGGATTGGGAATCTGGTAAAATAATGTGTGAAAATTATTAATTTTCATAATTGAATTATCAGAATAAGAAATTGTTGAACCAATGGAAGAGGTTCAATATTGAAATATAATGATCACAATCTATTAAGGTGAATACTTGATTATGATTTGGTTATCAAAGAATATTGATTTATAAACAAGGAACACCGATTTTAGATTTATGAATTTTAAAACTTCTCAAATCATAACTCGGTGTTCCTTGTTCATTATTCCCGTTTTTTAAATGGTTGTATTTTAAATCATCCGTTCCAGACAGTTGCGGCTTATTTAAAATATTTGCCTGTTTAATCCCTTTAAATCTTTAATATTTATATATTAGCTGCCGGTTTTAACATTGACTAAATGAAAAAAAAATCCGGCATACTCCTCCTGATCATCACAACAATCGTTTGCATCCTGCATGCTCTTGACGGTTATTTTACTGATATTCCAGAGTCCGTTTTGTTTGCTTCAAGATGGCTTTTGGTCGCATCGCTGATATTCTACGCCATCCTGAAAAAATCCCTCACCACATGGATTCTGGTCTCAATGGTCGCCGGTGGCATCTTTGGTCATGACTTTTCCGAGATAGCCATACATATGCGCGTGGTCAGCAAAATCTTTTTGAACCTGGTCAAAACCATCATAGCACCACTGCTTTTTGCAACTTTGGTTTTCGGGATTGCCGGACATTCGAACCTCAAGCAGGTCGGACGAATGGGATGGAAGTCCATTTTATATTTCGAGATCGTTTCTACCATTGCTTTGTTTATCGGACTGGCAGCCATTAATCTTTCGCAGGCAGGGACCGGAGTGGTAATTCCGGATGTTATTGATACCGGCGAACTGCAAAAAGTTGATAAACAAACCACCGAGGATTTGATACTTCATATTTTCCCGGAAAACATCGCCAAGTCAATTTTTGAAGGCAACATCCTTCAGATAGTCATTTTCAGCATTCTCTTTGGTATTGCCGTTGCCATGCTCAAAGACAAGTTCAAACAGCCCATGGTTAGATTTTCAGAAGCTTTATCCGAAACCATGTTTAAATTCACCAATATTGTGATGTATTTTGCTCCGGTTGCGGTTTTTGCTGCGCTGGCATACACGATCGGACATATGGGGGCGGGGATACTGATTAACCTGTTCCAGTTGCTCGGGACTTTATACCTGGCGCTCATCGTATTTCTTATGTTTGTATTGCTGCCCATTGCCTTGTTCCTCAAAGTTCCTATAAAAAAATTCATTCAGGCCATGGCCAAGCCGGTTTCACTTGCTTTTGCAACCACATCATCCGAAGCAGCACTTCCAAAAGCCATGGAAAATATGGAAAAATTCGGTGTGCCCCGCAAAATAGTGGCTTTTGTAATGCCAACGGGTTATAGCTTCAATCTTGACGGTACAACACTCTACTTGTCGCTGGCAACCATTTTTACTGCACAGATTTCAGGAATTCATCTTTCGCTGTCTGAGCAACTGCTCATCGTATTTACCCTGATGCTTACGAGCAAAGGAGTGGCCGGAGTGCCCCGCGCGTCGCTGGTCATACTCCTCGGAACCTGCGCCAATTTCGGATTGCCCACCTGGCCCGTTTTTATCATTTTAGGAATTGACGAGCTGATGGACATGGCCCGCACATCTGTCAATGTGATCGGAAACTGTCTGGCTACAATTGTCGTTGCGAAATGGGAGCGGGAGTTTGATGATGAAAAAGCGGCAAATTATAATGAAAGTGATTAATTTGTGATCAAATTCCGGGGTATATACAAATATTCCATCAAACTTGTCCGACTCCCGGCGGATCAGTTGCATCAGTGTTCTAATTTTTAATATTAAAATATTTTAAACAACCTCTAAAAGTTTTTTTTATCTATCTTTATAAGTAGAAATCAAATTATTTGAATTATGAAACTAAATTTATTTTCAATTTTGGTTGTTATTATTACAACAATTTTTGTCTCATGCTCAGGTTCATGGAATTCAAACGATAAGGAAAAATTTAATCAGAAGTGCTTATCTTTTATGTTTATGTATAAACTTAAAATGGTTGATGAAGGTTATCTGGATTTTTCAGCGTCTAAGAATATTTCAGAAGAACAACTTTGTGATTGCGCTGCTGCTTATTATCAGGAAGTAAATTTTAATGCAGATAAAGCTATTTCAGATCTGCTTGGGTTGAGTGTATCCGGAGTGGCCGGGTTACTCAAAGAAACTGATTGCAAGGATAATATTAAGGAAGTTGAATTTTAACAAAAGAAAATGACTACTCTAAAAACCTGGGGCATATACAAAGGTTTTAACATCCAAAAAGATCCCCGGGTTAAGTGGACCGAACCCGTTTGCGGTGAATGTGGCGGGGAGCTTCTTCCCTGGATTGATTGGGTCAGTCATGGCTGCGTGGCTTATTGTCATGCTTGCAAGACTTTCCATCTGGTAAAATCTGTTTTTTTGCCTTCGCCCACTGCTCATATCAGAGAGGAAATTGAAGAATTGCAATCGCATAAAGTTCAGTTAATCCATATTGAAAAATACCTTGATAAGCCGGAAATGCTTTGGGAATTGCATGAGAAAATTCCATTGAAAGCAGAGGATGCTAAAATTTGCGACCAGTATTTGCAAAAACTATTGTCTGTTGATTCTCCTGAAACAATTCTGCTTACACATCTTTTTTATTCTCTTTTATTCAATTCAGAAGAAATTTCCCAAACCCAAATTAAAGATTATCTGGAATTTACCCTGTTGCATCCTCATTACCTTGAAGTGTTTCAGGGATACACCCTCTGGCTTGGTGAGGAATTGGATATAGCAGTTTTTCTTGAAGAAAATTACAGAAATGAGCTGACTGATGCTTTAAATGAACTCTGGCAGAATAATAAAACAAAATTCAGCCCTAAAGAATTTAAAGACCGAATCGGATTCTATGTCCCGGTTTATATCTCATTTTATGAAAGCAGGGAAGAAGAATTTATTGAATTTACCGGAAAAATCAGAAAGAGGTTGTTTTAATCCGCTTATAAGCAGACAAGATTTTGGCGGGCTTGTATTAGTTTTTATATTTATCTTCAGACTCGGTTCTCCATCAGATTGCTGCAAGGAGATTCATTACTCATACAATACATGAATCATATATTTTTGCAGTTTGTAAAAACGTTTTATCCAACCAACAAAAATCAATAAAAAATGTTGGTTGGATAAAACGTTTCTAATGAATAGACCTTGATTATTAAATTCTGTGTGTATTTTACCTCTCAACCGAAACAAAATAACATTCAGAATCATTATTTTCTTTATTCTGATCATTTATTACCGGTTTAATCACACACAAAAACTCGCTGAATCCCTTTACCCACAACGCCGGAGTTTTTGTTCCATCAGGATTGTCGGTATAAACTTTTCTGATCCACCAGTTGAATTCACCAGCCGGAATATCTGTTTCCTTCAACGATTCTGTTATCTCCTTTTGCGTCTTTACCCAGGCTAACATGGCCGTTTGATCACTGAGATCGGGAATGGAATCGGTCTCGCTCAGGTTTATTACCCATTTCACCTGTATTTCAAAGGTGTAGAAATAGGTGTCGCCCGAAAACCTTGGCTGCTCGCGCTCAATGGCTTCGGTCCAGTTAATTTTTTCATTCGGGTATTTTATTCTAAGCATATTTTCCAGAACTTTTTTCTCAGGTTTGTACCCTTTCTTGTAATTCACATGCCATGCATTGGCAAAATAACGCTTGCTTTCAATCAGCTTATCTCCATCTCTTTTCGATTCATAGTACTCAAACAGGGTGGAGGCTTTTGCCATCGGACGGTTATGCTCGCCGCCAAATGCTTTGCTGATGATGTCAACCAGACGGGGGTTATTCCCGACACCACAACTGTGGATGACAATTTCGGTTTTGCTGTCGGCTATATCATCGGGGAGTGCTTTCAGACTGCCATTTTCGATGTGTTCTTTTATCCGCTCCTGGGTTGCTCTTTTTGATTCTGGTGTAACATTCACACTCAGTCCGAGCCATTGATTTCCATGTGATACAAGGTTTATCTGTCCCCAGGGAAGATCATTATCCGGCGCATTGTTTTCAAGGTAATTCCGGACTTCAAGCAATGACCTGCATTTTGTTACTACAAAATCGGTTTTGTGCTCTGTGTTAAACTGATAAAAATCTGCTGCTTCACGGTAATATGGATTAGATGGATCTTCATCTTCACCCAAAATGAAAGTGATGCTTTTTCTGGGTTCTTCTGCCAATTTTACGGAATCAGTATTAAATCTGATAACAACCGGTCTCACTGCTCTTCCTGCATCATTATTGCATGATACTGTTGCCAGTACCATGACAATAATGATCAATGAAAAACCCCCTGTGCGAATTAAAGACTTTCTCATGACTTAAAATTTTATCTGTATTGTCCATACACATCCTGCCTGATATTCACTGAAATCCCATTTGCTGATCTTGTCTTTCAGACACAGGGCAATGGGAATACTGATGAACGGACCGATTATTGACACACCGGTGATGTTTCCTTTTTCATCAACTGTAATTTCAATTTTTTCAAGCAGGGAATTATCATTGTTGAAGCAACTGTTGATGTCTGCAATAAATTCTTTTTCAATTGCTTCGATAACTTTATTTTTGATTTTTTCATCAATGGCTGTGATAATTTCGATGTCACTGTATAAAGAAAATCCCATTTCTGCTTCGTCAAGTTCCATTTCAAAACCGATTGCGTAATTTGAAACGCCCTGAGGCATGGGTAATGCCTGTTTTACTGTTTTTGTGTTTCCGTTTACGGTTACCTTTTGTTCGTCAATAGCCACAAATGATGTGTAGGCAGTCATCAGATTGTATTTTAATCCCAGTCCGGTTACTTCCTTAACAGTAGTTTCATCGTAATTTGCATTGTTGTAATCATCCAGCATTTTAATTCGTTCCCTGGCCCATAAATACCTGATGGCTGAATTTCTTTTGTCTGGTTTTGCTTCGGAAAATTTAATGGTTTTTTTGAATTTTTCTTTTCCTGCATGGCCTTTGAGCGTGATTGAGCCATCGGCATTATTTCGGTATTTGCCGTAAATAATTACAGGGCGTTCGGCCATAACATCCGGAATGGTTGTTGGTTCCATATCGTAGGCATCTATTCCGGTGATGGTTCTTTTTATTTGGGTGAGGACCGGACTGTTTATATATTTTCTGAATTTTTCAGCAATATTATCGCAGTTTTCACTATTTGTCACAACAAACGGTTCACTCATGCCAACGTGCGCAATTCCCTCAATGATATAGCGGTTGACACTTGAACCGATGCCAAAAATAAAGGTATTTGCGTTGTCGCAGTTGTTTCTGATGAGGTCGAAAGCTTTTTTCTCAACATCCACATATCCATCGGTGATGATCACGAATGAACGAGACAGGGATTCTGTTCCTCTTGGAAAAGTAAGTGCTTTTTCCAATGCCGGCAACAGATTGGTGCCGCCGCCACCTTTTTGGTTTTCGATGTATGAAATGGCTTGTTCAATGTTTGCTGAAGTAGCATTGAGCGAGGTTTCGCTGAGAAATCCCGATGATCCTGCAAAAACCATTACATTGAACTTATCTGTTGAGCGCAGGTTTGTTACCAGGTTGCGCATCAGTTTTTTTGATACGGTAAGCGGAAAGCCGGTCATTGAGCCAGAAACATCTACTATGAAAATGTATTCGCGTGGAGGAATATCTTCGTTAAGAACCTTTTTTGGCGGTTCCACCATCATCATAAAAAAGTTTTCATCACCGTGTTCGTATAGGAGCAGGCCTGACTGGATTTTATCGCCACCCAGACTGTATTCGAGGATAAAATCCCTGTTGCCGCCGTTTTTTTCAGACTGGTCAAGTTTTATCTCAGCCATATCTGATTGCGGATAGGTAATATTTGTTTTGTGTGTGGTGCATGAAATGTTGTCAATGGGCATTCCGGCTGCCAGATAAACATTAAGATCAAAGCTGCTGAAAGGTGTTTCTCCCTCTTTCTGGTAAGGCGTATTGAGGTAAGTATCTTCGGCTGCTGCTCCGGCTGTGTAGCGCGGACCAACAACAGTCGGATAAACGAATGAATAGGTTCCTGCTTCGGGAACAAGCATTTCGGTGTATTTCATGGACACTTCGATGGTTTCGCCCGGACGGATATTGGCCACGTTCATCTGAAAAACATTTGGCCTTTGTTGTTCGAGCAGTGAAGCTGATTGTCCCGAGTTTTTAGCCTCTTCGTATTCGGCACGGGCTTTTTCCTTTTCTTTGATCTGTGCTACAATTTTTCTTGAGCCGATTTTCATTTCCATGGAATAAACGGCAGCCTTTGATGAGGCAGGGAAGGTGTAAATGGCTTCGATGGTGCTTTTACCTTCGTTTTTATACACTTGTTTAATGGAAACATCGGCAATCACACCCACGATATTTACCTCGGCCGAAGTGCTCTTCAAAGGCAGGTCATCGGTTTCGGGGTCATTGCTCACTACATAAAAGTATGGCGATAAAGTTTTGTCTTCTGATTCGCTTTGCGAAAAAGAAAATAAAAAAGTGAATGAAAATAATGCAATCAGGAACAGGATTCTTGTGTGGTTTTCATTCATCAGTTGATTTTTTTTCAGGTTTTTCATTTTCAGGTCCTCCGTTGTATTGTTTAACAGGAGTAAAATTACAACCCTGAAAAAGCGAAAGTTATGGCAAAACAACAACAGTATATGTTTTTCCAATAAGTGTAATTAAAAAGGTGGTTTTTGTAGGAAGTTGGAAGTTGGAAGTTCGGAGTTGGAAGTTTGTAAAATGGAAAGTTCTTAATATTGAGGATGTTATATCCTTCTAAATCCAGGCCTGTAAGGCCGGCTCAATTCAGACCCGGCTTTGTGCCTCCGCTAAAGTTCCAGCGACACACGGTCAAGTCGGAGGGCTAATAAGCCTGGAGGGCTTATATTATGGTAGCCCCAGGCAATTGCCTAGGGGCCCGCCGGCCACAAGCACATTAGAACAAAAAAAACCATTCCGGCGGAAATGGATGAAAAAACTCATATGAATTTAAAAAAAAATTACCACCCTAATATTCAATCTTTCACTAGTCAGTACTCAAATCAAAATACGTCTACATTTTCCCTGAAATACTCAATTCCTTTCCAATAGCTGACTTTAGAGTGAACGAAGTCAATTTTTATTCTGCGGAAAGCTTTTCTGATATTTTTTTTGTTTTGCTTATAATTTTTTTTGGAGTCCATAGCATTAAAATCCTCATCGGTTTTTATTTTTTTCAGCTTGTTTTTACTTGACATTTTCAGATAATAAGTACGATAGAAAAAATCTGCTTTATTTGTCTGTAATAATGTTGTGAGGGTATCGCTTAAGTATTTATTTAAAGTGTCATTAACTGTTTCTAAATAAGCTCTGTATGGTTCATATTTAATACTTCTTTTTATTTGTTTTTTACTTGGTTTTGTGATTATCATCGAGCCGTTTGTGTATGAACCCGGTTTAAGAGTTGAAAAAAAACTCTGGAATTTCTCATGAAGTTTAAGGCAAGAATATAATGAGTCAACGAAATTCTGAATTATTTTTGCCTCCCGAACAATACTGTCCTGTGCCTTTGGCGTCCAGTAAGTTTTAAAGTAATATGATGATGGGTTTGAAGATTCAAATAAATAAGTTACTCCGTCACAGCCATTGTTCCATCCTTTAATTAAGTCTTCTGTAGGAATGGTATCAATTTGTTTGGCGAAATAAAAAATTTTTTCTGCCAAAACAGGGTCTGATTCAACCTGAACTGAATAAACTTTTGGTTTTTTCTTTTTATCATCAGATATATAAGAGTAGGTATAACATGTGATCATTGCGTGATATGTTTTATTGTCTGTGGTAAACACATCCACAACATGCGAATGATCCTGAAATCTGAAATGAAATGTATCGGTCGATGTTAAAAGATTCTGAAGATGCAGGTCACTTGTTTTCTTTTGAAATATTTTATACCAATAACATGTATCACCGTTTTCATAAACCGGAATAAATACTTTTCTATTTGATTGACCATTAGCAAAAATAAATATTGTAAGAATAAGGAATATTGTTACATACCATCTCATAATGAAAAATCAGTTTTTTTTATAAAGATGCATATTCTTATTGAATTTCATAAAAGCAAGTTAATTTGAGTAGTAAATATTTTAAAAGAATTTTCTCCTTGCATTTATGCCAGTCTTTGTGAGTCTTTGACCATGATCAACATTATAAAATTCCAACTACTCCACCAAAACAAAAGCCCCCCAAAAGTAAGGGTCATATTTTTTTCTCATTTCCTTCTGGGTTTCAGTGAAAGCTTCCCGGATGTCTTTTGTTTTTATCAGCTTAGCATAAAATGCTGTCATAAATTCCTGTGTTTCCTTATCAGGCACTTGCCACAAACTCATGATGATATATTTGACGCCGGCCATTTTAAAGGCTCGCTGAAGTCCGTAAGCGCCTTCATTTCCTTTGATGTCACCCAGTCCGGTTTCGCATGCCGAAAGCACTGCCAGAAAGCTGTTTCTCATATCCATTTGGGTAACTTCCTGTGCGGTGAGCACTCCATCATCGGTTTCACTAATTTCAGTTTTGTTCCACACTTCATTGGCTCCTGCAAAAACAAGTCCCGACCGCATCAAAGGATTCTGGTTTTCTACAAAACTACTCACACCTATTCCGCGCGCTGCGCCCCTGAAAGCTATCGAACCGTATTCTTCAGGCAAATCAACGGCTGCTGAATGTAATTCGGCCGGGTCGGGAAAAGAAAAACCATGTGTGGCTACATGCAGTATGTTATAATTTCCGGCATTTTGCTTGAGAAAGGTTTCTGTGGCTTTGATGTCGGTAAGATATTTGACATTAACTTGTTCTTTTTCCAAAATATTCCGTATGGCATCTCCTTCATTTCCTGTTCCTTCCAGATAATTCCAGATGCCTGATTTTGTACTGTCTACTCCATATTTTATTCCTCCGAAAATCAATGCTGACAAATCAGCGGTTGTTGAAAAAACATTACGGGGAGCAGAGTTTCCTGTGCTGCCTTTGGTTTGGATATCCAATTTATCGCAGAGATAAACATCTTTCTGTGTACATATTGATGAAAATGAAATTTTTAAAAGCAATCCCGAAGGCGAAATATAGACTTTATTTACTCCGCTCAACAAAGACTCAACGGGTTTCCAAATTAGTTGATAAAGTCTGTTGTCAGGTTTGTTTTCTGTTCCGTATATATTATTTATGCTGGTATAATTGTTATGATTGCTTACTATTATTGTTTGCAGCTCATTTTCTTCAAACAGTTTAATCATTTCGGGATATTCGGAATTTTTTCTTAAAATCATCGCGCAATAATAGGTCCTAAACACTTTTTCTTTGTCTTTGATTCTAAAATGGATATATTCGATGGCTGCCTCATTGGATTTTAGACTGTCTTTAACATTTTTCCAGTTCATCCTAAGCGTTTGGGTGTAATCATTAAAAACCTGCGAGCTTTGCACAAGCTGCTTTTCAATGGATGTGGCCTCCTTTTCAACAATTGCAACATCTTTTGTTCGCATTTCAACGGGAAGGGAATAAAGCGAAGAAATTTCCTTCTGCAAACGTATCCATTCATCGTATTTGGCCAGCAATTCTTTATTGTTGCTGTTGAGGATGGAAGCCCTCATGGCAGTGCTCGATTTAAGCATAAGCCCTTTGTTTTGCAAAATAAAATCATAAGCATAACCGGTTATTTCAGGATTTTTCTCCCTTCGTTCGAGAAAATACCCCAGGAAAGAGTTAATTTCATTCATTTTAACTTTCATGTAAATCTCCTTTTCACTCTCAGTTAAAAATGAGAAATCCTGAACCATGTTGTGGTTAAAAGCCTTAAGGCACTCCAATGTCATCATTTCCTCCATTTTGAAATCACCAATTGAACGGTACAGGGGAATCAGACCTTTGAGCAATTCAGCATAAGCAGGATGATATTGTCCGAGTGCCTTTTTGATTTTGGTTCTTTTTCCAATCATCAGTCTGATTATAAATTGAGTAGAGGCAACATTTGTCTGTGAATTAACTTCCAGTTGCTCATCATTAATAAAATGGTCATTTATTTTTGTGCTGACCGAAATCATGACAGGCTCAATTATTGATTGGCTGGTAGTATTATCAAATGAAATACCAGCAGATATGTTCATTTTTTTAATCAGGGAAACAGGATTATACGCACTTAAATTAGATTGTAAAACAAGATCAGTGATATGTTTTATCGACTTTTTTGATTCTCCATTTAGCTTATACCACAGTCCAATATTGGTTTTTATAATAAACCCGTCGGGTTGGGGCATCTGGCAATTTAGATTAAAGATAGAATCGGCCTGAAGAAAAAGTTTTCCCGAATTTAAAAACTGTTCTTGGTTTTTATCTTCAATATTTGCATAGTAATACTCAGAAATGTAGGTGATGGCAAGGTTGTTAAGCAATATTGCATAATAGCGGTGGTTTTGTAAATGGTATTCTTCAAGAATTTGTTTTGCTTCAATAAATTTTTCTGCTGCAGTTGTGTAATTTCCAAGGTCGTACAACATGGCTGCAGAATTGCTTATGCAAATGGCTTTCAGAATTTTATCCTTGTTATTTGCGTTTTTTAATATATCAAGTGTTTTGGTAAAATACTTCTCGGCTTGCATGTAACTGCCTTTGTTGTAGTTGAAAACCCCAAGGTCGTTCAAAGCACAGGCATAATTATAGCTTGTGGAACCAAATTCCTTTTCGGAGGTTGTTACTGCATCAGAAAAGAGAATTTCTGATGCCGGACCATTTCCCTGATTGTTTTTATGGACTGCCTGATTTAATTTATTAACGAGGTTCTCAATTTTCTTTTTTTCATTTTTATTATAAATATTTTCTGCCTGAAGGAAGAATTCTTCAGCATTTTTAAGAAAAATTTTATCATTGACCGAGCAGCCAAGATCATTGTAAACACATCCCATATTCACTAAAATTCCTGCATATTCAGGACTTTCCTGTTCATAAATTTTAGCAGCTTTAATTTTGGTTCTTTTCATCAAATCAATGGCATCGTTGTAAAATCCCATTTTACTTGAAATCACAACTGTATTTACAAGGGCATTTATATATTTGTCGTCTTTTGTAGCACCAATATTTTCTCTGATCTTTATTTCTTTCTGTCCGTAAAACCTTGCTTTCGAGTAATTTCCCAGATGATAATGTGCCATCACCAATCCCCTGAGTGATTCAGCATATTCCAGACTGTTTTCACCGGATATGCCCAAAGCAATGGCCGCAGCTTCTTCGGCATAAAATAAAACCGAATCATATTTGCATTGTTCATACATTATTTTTCTTTGATTATCCGCTTCAGTCAGGGATTGTGAAAAAACCGACAAAAAAGAAAAAAAGGAAATGATGAGAAAAAGAAAAGTAGTTTTCACGTTTTCAGGTTATTTAATTCCATAAATAATTGATTAAAAGTAATTCAAAATATCCGGATATTGTTAATTTTGAATTAAATTAATCTCACGGAAATGAAAATCATACTTTTATTTTTTCTTGCTCTTTGCTCTGCTCTGATGGGGCTGGCACAAGACACGATATTTATGAAAAATGGATCGGCAATTCCCTGTGAGATCGTCAAAGCTAATTCAGCTGAAATAAATTACAAAAAACAGGGTGTTGAAAATAAAGCCATTTATTCGGCGCTTGTGGTTGATGTTTCAAAGGTTAAATACCAAAACGGAAAAATTGTTGATTACACTGCTGAAATAAATACTTTAAACATTTCTGAAGAGAAAGAATTGAATCCGGCAAATAGCATGAGGTTCTCATTTGGAATGTATATTAATTATTTCAATCGAAATGAAACGGATGATCTTTTGGGCTTTTGGAGATTCTGGAACAATAATAATCAGCTCGGATTAGATCTAAAACACAGGTATTTTTCTTTTTCACTGGGGATGGTTTCGCCTATTGGGAATAAACGAACATGGATTGGAACTCATCTTCATTTATATTCTACTGCTAAAGGAACAATAAATGCACAGAATTATTATTACGGGGCAAATGAAGTAAATCTCAGAGCATTTTTAATGAATGTTATTATAGATTATGGCAGGTCAATCAGCCGTAAAAAAAATGTGATATTGTTTTTTGAACCAACCCTGGAAATTGCAATGGTTTCGGGCAATATCAATATGTTTGGCACTGAATATACTGAATTTACAATGAGCGGAGGGCCCGGGTTTCATACAGGGGTTGATTGGATTATCAGCAAAAGGATTACATTTGTTATGCGTGCCGGTTATCGTTTTGTAAAACTTGACGAAAGTCATCGGAAAGGAGATAGTTATGATTACAATTCATTTCTTGCCCATCCCGGAGTGAATGATGAGGTCGTTCGCATCAACTGGGGAGGATTTATTTTCCGGACCGGACTAACCTTTTCCTTATTTAGTAAAATACAATAACAGGCTGAATAGTTATTAGTTGAATGAAATATTTGAAAAACAGGGGGTAAGTTATAAAGCCTCAAGCACCAATCCGGCTAAATCAATCAATTCCCTTGCTTCCTTATTTCTGAGAAATTTTTCATCTAGTCCGCCAAATCGTACGCGGTCAAGCCCATCGCAATCCTTGAAAATGCCATAGAGTTTTTCTGTCCGGTTATACGGAAGCTTCGATTTTTCAAGTCGTGCAAGCGATTCTTCATCATCGAAACAATGTTCGCCAACAATGAAATGGAATACTTCCTGATCTTCATTATTATCCAACTCAACAAGTTTGTCCCTTTTAATGATTTTGATACTTTCATAGCCATGCATGGTATCGCGACCCTCTGTTTTTCGTCCGATGTCATGATATTTACCGGCATTTAAAAGCAGGTTTAAATCTGTATCACTTAACTCAAGTTTCCATGACAAAACTGCAGCAAGGAAAGTCACCCGGTGCCAATGATCAGGACCGTGAAGGGCACTGTTTATCTTATGATTTGGAGGAAAATTGCGAATTATTTCATCAGAGAAAACCTTGAAATATTTTGTTTTATAAAACCCTTCTTTATCGAGCGACTCAATTTTTTTCATCCGACAAAGTTAATCAAACCTGCCGGATAAATAGGAATGATATATAACAGTAATTTTCTTGATTTGATGAACAGCAATAAATCAGCCATAATCCTATTCTTTCCAGTTTTTCACGAATTCAAACTGTTCCGGAGTTTCGGGCGAAAGTCTGTGGTTTTCAGGATCGGAGCGCCTGAGGTATTCAATCATTTTAAAAACATTATCATGGTTTGCCATTCCGTGCCGCAGCAAAAAGCAGGAAACTACTGTACCGGTGCGGCCTATTCCGCCCCAGCAATGCACATAAACAGGCTTTCCCTGACCAATTGATTTGTCAATGGTGTCAAGAATTTTTTTCATGTTTTTTGTGCTTGTTATGCCAAAGTCCGGAATGGAAAGACGGTTAAAACTCAGTTTTATTTTATATTCTTTTTCAAACTTTTTAAGTATTGCCTGATAATTGAGAAAGGGAACTCCTTCAAAATTCACTTCATCTTTTCCCTGCAGGTTGATGAACGTGCGGATTCCACATTCAATAAGGTTTTTGATCTTTTTCTCCGATGCTTCCATGTTTTCACCCGTGGGAATATGTCCGGCCAACAGTTTGCCCGGAATTACCCAGTAAGAACGGGGGAAGGGGAGGACCATAGTTTTCATCGCTGAGCTTATTTTATCCAGCCATCGAGTTCAAAAACACAGTTATCGAAAGGTGGGTTGATTCTGATGAATGTTTCGGTTTGTTTTCTTTTTATCCATTCATTGATAATGTCCTGCTTTTTACTGTTCAAAGCAAGTTTCTGGATAAGATCGTAATCATCCTTCAGATTTGCAATATGCTTTTCGGTTTTGCTAATTAGCTTGACAATTTTGAAGTTTGTTTTTCCTAACTTGTCTGTTGATTCGAAAGGTGCGCTAATCTGGCCCGGAGTTAGCTTGCTGATGCGACTGAGAATGTCGGGTTCCATTTCGTCTGAATGAAATCTAATGGAGTTGGTCTGGTTGTTTATTAACAAACCACTGTTGTATTTTGTATCTTCATCCTGAGAAAAGTATTCCACAGCTTTTTCAAAGCTCAGGGTATCCTTGGGATTCATTATAATATTACGAATGCTGTCAAGGCGGGCTCTTGCTTCTTTTATTTCTATGTTTCCGATTTCCGGTTTTATTAAAATGTGACGCACGTTGATCAGGTCACCTTTTTTCTCGATTAGCTGGATGATATGAAAGCCAAACTCTGATTCAACAACCCTCGATACCTGATTTCCTGTGAGGTTAAACGCTGCAGCTGCAAATTCGGGATCCAGGTCACCGCGGCCGGCCAGACCAACTTCTCCGCCATTTTTTGCAGAGCCCGGATCTTGCGAGTAAAGAACAGCCAGTGAGGCAAAGGGAGTGCCGTCTTCGATGCGTTTTTTAAAACCTTCGAGTTTTTCTTTTACTGCTTTTATTGATTCCTTGGTTTTTTTCGGATAAATTACAATCTGTGCAATCGTGTACTCTTCAGCAATTTCAGGTAAACTGTCCTTTGGAATATCATCATAGAAATTGCGAATTTCGGCAGGGGAAATTTTAATGTCGGCTGTGATTTTTGACTGCATTTTTTCGGTGAGCATCTGATCCTTGATCACTGCCCGAAAGTCTTCCTTAAGCTCAGATATTGGCTTTCCGTACAACAATTCAAGTTTACTTTCATCACCGGCCTGTTTTATGTAATAATCAACCCTCATATTCAGATTGTCTTCAACTTCTTTTGGAGAAATTTCAACACTGTCAAGGTCGGCCTGATGCAAAAGCAGTTTTTGATAAAGCATCTCTTCAAGGATTTCACATTTCATGTCCTTGTCTGAAAAAAAACCCTGAGCCCTTAGCTGAATGTATTGGTTTTCGATATCCGATAGCAAAACAACATTATTACCAACCACAGCAGCAACCTGGTCAATGACCTTTTTTTCAGGCTGTGCGGCTGCCGGAACAGATATAATAGCAAATAAAAAGATCAGCAGTAAGCGGTTATTTTTCAAATATTTCGATATTTTCCTTATTTTCATTATAGATGGCTTTTTCAAATTTGTCAATCAGTTCAATTTTTCTTTTTGTCAATATTATGGCAACAATTTTGTCATAAACAAAAGATAACGGAGAAACCTCGCCTTTTATTCTGTTTTCTCTCACGTTCAGAAAATAATAATAAGCACTGTCTTTTGTTTCATAATTTTTTGTGTACTTCAGAAATTGCTCCTGGTTGTCGGTTTCAATGGGAATTTTTTTAAGAAGATCAGTAAAGTAAACCCATTCCTCATTAAAATAGAATTCAGTGGCATTTTCGGTGCAATATTCATCAAGATCTTCAAGGTCACTTTCGTTTTCCAGTCTGCACAGCTTCCTGACCTTGGCGATATCCTGTGCGTCAAGTGGCACCTTAACATACAAAGGAATAAGTGCATTTTTGGTCATTATAAACTCATCGGTGTTTTTCTCATAGTAATTCTCCACTTCCTGTCTGGTTACATCCGGTTTCATCCGTTCCTTAATGATTTGCTGTTCGTATCGGTAAATGAGGAGGGAAGTTCTATAATCATCAATCAGCTTTTCAACATTTTTTTCATTTTCCGGAAGATTTTCATCAGAAACTTTCCGCATGAGTTCTTTCTTAATCCATTTGTCAATGTAATTTTTAACAAAGGTAATGCTGTCGGTTTTTGAAAGGTTTTCGGGAAGGATAGACTCGATTTCCTCAATATATAAATACCTGTCATACACTCGCGCCAATGATTTTTTCTGTTCCTCTTTTGCTTCATTTTTACATGAAACAGCAGCGAAAAACAGCAAAATGACAATAAGCAGTATGTTTTGTTTTTTGATCATTGTATTATATCAAAAAGAAACTGCCCTTTTTCAGGGCAGTCCTGTAATTTATTCAACAGTTTTTAAAACTTCCTTATCTACGGATATTTTATATTTTGCCCTGAGTTGTGCAATCCATTCTTTTTCAAGAAATTCCTGGTAGTCAGCTGTAACCAGACCTTTTGCTTCATCAAGGGTTTTTACTGATGGCTTAATCATTTTACCTTCATAGATATATTCCCTTTTAATGGCTTTTGAAATCTCATCTTCTGGAAAAAGATTCCATGCAAAATGATCTACCGCGCGGTTTTCACCTTTTAGATAAATGCCATTTTCAATGCGCAGTTTTTTATTTTCATTGGTGATATCACCTTCGCCATTGATCATCTTCATGATGTCTTCGTTGGTATAGCCTTTTTTGGCTTTTTTCTTCAGAAGTTCCTGAACGGCTTTTTTTGTTTCGGCATCTTTGCAATAATATACTGTGGCATCTGCTCTTTCATCCCACATATAATTATTCTTGTTTTTTTCGTAGAAAGCTGCCAGTCCGACAGAATCTTTAACTGCCTTTGACCAAACCATCTGATCGGTAAGTTCAAAGAGGAGAATACCATCGTGATATTCTTTCATCAGAAACCTGAAATCATCGTATTTCTTTTCAAGACGGTCTTCTTCATATTTGGTTACAGTATTGTCAACAAATTGCTTGTATCTTTCGTCAACAAAGTCTTTTATTTCCTGTTCTTTTCTTCCCTGTTTGCTTTCAATGAATTTTGCAAACTGTGACTGGGTAAGGGAGGTGTCACCTAAACTAAACATTACTTTATTCAGTTTGGCTGCAGCTTCAGCTTTCCATTCGCCGGCAAAAACCGATTTATCCACAACTTTATAAAAATCAGCAACAGTTTTTAAATCTTCCTTGATTTTGTACTCGTTTTTCAGTCTTTCAATAACAGCCGCTTTACTTTTCTGAGCCCTTGCATCTTTTGAAATTCTTGATTTTATGTCGGTTTTTAGCTGTTCGTATGTTCCGATATCTTTCTTTTCAAGAAGTTTGATGATATGCCAGAAATATTTGGTGCGCACAGGTTTTGAAATGTCGCCGGGTTTCTGCAATGCGAATGAGGCAGTTTCGAATTCGGGAACCATTCCCATGTTTCCGCTTTTAAACCAGGGAAGTTCACCACCTTTTGTGGATGATTGTTTATCGATTGAATATTCCTTGGCCATTTGGGCAAAATCAGCGCCTTTTTGAAGTTCCTGATAAATTTCATTGATCTTGTCAATTACTTTCTGTTCTTCTTCTTTTGTTGCGTTTTGTGGAACTGAAAGCATAATATGGGCAACTTTTACTTCACCCATCGACGGACGGGTTTCAATAACTTTTATAATGTGGTAGCCAAACTGGGAACGGAAAATATTTGATACCTGACCGGGTTTGGTGTTGTATGCCACATTTTCAAAATCGTAAACCATTCTGAATGCTGTAAAATAACCCAGATCACCGCCGCTCTCGGAGGAGGGGTCTTCGGAGTATTTTTTAGCAACTTCTTCAAAGGATTTTCCCGACTCTATTTCTTTTTTTGCCTTTTCAATTTTTTGCCATGCAGCTAAGGTGTCGGCTGCTAGTGCATCCGGAGCAACTTTCACAAGGATGTGAGCTGCATGAACATCAGTTTTTAATCTTTCGTAGGCTTCCTTTAACAGACTTTCCTCAACTTTTTCATCTACAAAATAGGGCTTTGCAAGTTGTTTTTTATAACCGCTCAGTTCTTTTATAAATGCCTGAGTTGTGTCAAGGCCTCTTTTCTCAGCTTCAAATACTTTCAATTTAAAGTTTATAAATAAATCGAGATATTCTTCAATTGATTTGTTTTCAACAGACTGGCCTGAATTGTTCTTTTTGTAAATTCGCTCAAACTCAGCTTTTGTTATTTTCTCATCATCAATTGTCAATAACACTTTATCCTGAGCATTCAGGTTAAAAAATACCGACAAAATAAGGAAGGTCAATAAACAAACTCTCTTTTTCATTTTTCGCTGTTTTTATATGGTTAATTAATATTTACTGTAATTAGGTGCTTCGCGGGTTATGGTCACATCATGCGGGTGACTTTCAATCATTCCGTTTGAAGTAATCCTGACAAATTTTGCCGTTTGAAGTGCGGTAATATTCTTTGCGCCGCAATATCCCATACCGGCACGCAGTCCGCCAAGCATCTGATAAACAACTTCCGACAGTGTGCCTTTATAAGGAACCCTGGCTTCAATTCCTTCGGGAACAAGTTTATTTATGTCGTCTTCAACATCCTGGAAATATCTGTCTTTTGATCCGTGCTGCATGGCTTCAATGGAGCCCATGCCACGATAAGATTTGAATTTCCTCCCGTTAAAGATGATTGTTTCTCCAGGTGATTCTTCAACTCCGGCAAATAAACTTCCTGCCATTACCGAACTGGCGCCAGCCGCAATGGCTTTAACAATATCACCTGAGTAACGAAGTCCGCCGTCAGCAATAATAGGAACATTTTTGCCCTTTATAGCTTTAAAAACATCATAAACAGCCGAAAGTTGGGGAACGCCTACACCGGCAATAACCCTGGTGGTGCAGATGGAGCCCGGACCAATTCCTACTTTCACTGCGTCGGCACCGGCTTCAACAAGAACTTTAGCAGCCTCGCCTGTTCCGATATTTCCAACGACAATATCAATTGTTTTGAAGCGTTTTCTTACCTGCTTCAGCATTTTTATAACGTTTACCGAATGTCCGTGTGCCGTATCAATAACAATGGCATCAACATCGGCGTTTACAAGGGCTTCAACGCGTTCCATGGTATCCCATGCAATGCCAACCCCTGCAGCAACCATCAAACGTCCTTTATGGTCTTTGCATGAATTTGGCCGGTCTTTTGCCTTGGTAATATCTTTATATGTGAGCAACCCGATAAGTTTATTGTTTTCGTCAACAACGGGCAGTTTTTCAATTTTGTGTTTCTGCAGAATGGCAGCTGCTTTTTCGAGGTCGGTCGATTGAGAAGTAGTGATAATTTTTCCCTGCGTCATGACTTCGGAAATCGGTCTGTTCATTTTTTCCTGAAAGCGCAGGTCACGGTTTGTAACAATGCCAATAAGTGTGCGGTCTTTTTTAACAACAGGGATACCTCCGATTTTAAATTCACTCATCAGGTTCAGCGCATCCCCGACAGTCTGGTCCTTGCTGATGGTAATCGGGTCAATGATCATCCCATTTTCAGCCCTTTTAACTTTTTTCACCTGAACGGCCTGGCGCTCAATTGACATATTTTTATGGATAACACCGATTCCGCCTTCACGGGCAATGGCAATGGCTAGTTGAGCTTCGGTAACGGTATCCATGGCTGCAGAAACAACCGGAGCGTTTAACCTGATGTTCCGTGAGAAGCTTGTGGAAATATCAACCTCGCGTGGAAGAACCTCAGAATATGCCGGTACCAGCAATACATCGTCAAATGTTAATCCTTCGGAAATTACTTTATCTGTATCAAATGACATCTGAATGAATATTATTAAAATTAAAAATTGTGCCAAATTACAAAAAAAAGCCAATACTTTGCAATGGAATTTGTTTTTTAAGTTTAGTTAACATTTAAGGGAAAGTGAATAATATGGTTAAGTTTGGAATTATTCACCTACTGACAATGAGGTTGTTGAAAAGTTAATTGGGAAGACTTAAAAAGGAGGAGGGGACTGTTCAAAAAAAAATAGTTGAAATTGCAGATTTGTTTTTTGTGCTAAATGTATTATTTCAAGATATTATGACGCTCCGCAATCTTTTATATTCTTTTCCCTGATCATTATTCCAACAAACCAAAAATTATTCTTATTTTTGATGTCATCAAATGCGAAAATTAAAAAGTAAACAGATGAAAAAATTGATGAAAATACCAATGTACGTGCCTGTTATCGGGTTGATTATTAGTTTTGTCCTTTTTTTTATAGTTGTCAATTCACCCAATGATGCTTTGCTGGCTGCCGGACTTGTTCTGGTGCATTTGTCGGCCTGGATACTTGCAGCTAAATTCCTGCTCCTCGGTCCCGGCTTTTTCAGCATGGTTCTCAGTGATAAAAAAGATTAACTTTTTAACACCCGGGTTTACTAACAGCCACAATTTAGGGCTGTTTTTTTTTATTCTAATATTTTACAATATTGTAATTGAGTATTTATCATGATATATTAAAGAAATACTGGGGCTATTCCCAGTTCCGACCGCTTCAGGAAGATATTATCAAATCTGTTGCTTCGGGTCATGATACGCTCGGACTCATGCCCACCGGTGGTGGCAAGTCCATCACTTTTCAGGTGCCGGCACTGGCTTCCGAGGGTGTTTGTCTGGTGGTTACCCCCCTGATCGCTCTTATGAAAGACCAGGTTTCAAATCTTGTTAAAAAAGGCATCAACGCCATCGCTATATATTCTGGACTTTCTAAACATGAAATAGATGTGGCGCTTGATAATTGTATTTACGGAAATGTCAAATTTCTTTACATCTCTCCTGAGCGACTTGGTTCGGATCTCTTTATTGAACGTGTGAAAAAAATGAATGTTAGCCTTATTGCTGTGGACGAGTCTCACTGCATCTCACAGTGGGGCTATGATTTCAGACCTTCATACCTCCGCATTGCTGAAATCAGGGATGTTTTACCTTATGTGTCGGTTCTGGCCCTTACCGCTACCGCAACTCCACTTGTGGTTGACGATATTCAGGAAAAACTCAGGTTCGTTAATAAAAATGTCTTCCGCAAAAGCTTTGAAAGAAAAAACCTCGCCTATATTGTCAGACACGTGGAAGATAAAATGAAGTACCTGAACGATATCATTGACAAAGTTAAAGGTACCGGCGTGGTTTATGTCCGGAATAGGCGCCGCACAAAGGAAATTGCCACCATGCTTATTAAAAAGGGAATTTCTGCGGATTTTTATCATGCCGGACTCGATAACCTTGAACGCGAAAGAAAACAAAATGACTGGCAGTCCGGACGAACCCGCATTATAGTGTCAACCAATGCTTTTGGTATGGGTATTGACAAACCCGATGTACGCTTTGTGGCCCATATCGACCTGCCCGACAGTCTGGAAGCCTATTTCCAGGAAGCAGGCAGGGGAGGCCGAGATGAAAAACCGGCCTATGCGGTTTTGCTTTACCACGACTCTGATAAAGCCAAGCTTGAAGATAATTTTGAAAAATCATTTCCCTATATTAAAGAAATAAAGCAAGTGTACGCAGCACTGGGAAATTACTATAAACTCCCGGTGGGTGCAGGAAAAGGACTGGTTTTTGATTTCAATATCCGCGACTTTGCCTTTACCTTTAAATTTGATATGATGAGTGCATACAGCGCTCTTAAATTTCTTCAAAGGGAAGGATATGTTGAACTTACAGATGAAATTGACAATCCCTCCAAGGTAATGTTCCTTATGTCGCGCGATGACCTGTATAAATTTCAGGTCGCAAATTCAAAATTTGACGGATTTATAAAATTGTTGCTGCGTACTTATACAGGCATCTTTACCGAATATGTAAAAACTGATGAGGAATATCTTGCCAAAAAAGGCAATACCACCGCCCTTATTATTTCACAGATGTTGCAATACCTTAATAATCAAAAAGTTATTAGGTATATCCCAAGAAAAAAAACACCGCTGATTATTTACACAGAGGAAAGAATTGATGAAAAAAACCTGATGTTTTCAGGCGAAAATTATGCCCTGCGCAAGAAAAAACATAAGGAGCGCATCGATGAGGTTATATATTACGCATCAACAACAGAAAAATGCCGGTCACAAATCCTGCTTTCCTATTTTGGCCAGAAAAACCCTTCGCTGTGCGGACATTGCGACATCTGCAAAAAGCATAATGAGTCAGGATTAACCAATTATGAGTTTGTTAAAATTCAGGATGAAATAAAAGCAGTCCTCAAAACCGCCAGCATGGATATTGACGACCTCATTGCCGAAATGAGTTTCAATAAAGACAAGGTGCTGAAGGCAATCCGTTGGATGCTCGAGAATAGTGTAATTAGTTATTCTGATGATTATAAAATAAAATTGTCATAATATAATTTTATTTTCAAATAGCTTTCTTTTCTTATAATTATATTTTACATTTGTAAAAGAGTCATTCTAAATAATACAACAGGTATAATATTATAAATAGCGATTATGAAAAAGTTATCTTTATTCCTTACATTGGGTTTTGCTGTTTCTTTGATAACAGTACAAGCCCAAACTACTTTCGGAGGCCCGAATGTGATCATTGAAAATACAGTTACCAATGGCCCAAATTCAGTATTTCCTTCCGATATTGATGGTGATGGTGATATGGATGTGATTTCGGCTTCTAGCGGTGACAATAAAATTGCCTGGTACGAAAATACTGATGGAATGGGAACATATGGCCACCAGCAGGTTATTACCACTGATGCGATGGAAGCATGCTCCGTTTTCTCTGCAGACCTTGACGGAGATGGAGATATGGATGTGCTTTCTGCTTCTGGTTTGGACAATAAAATTGCCTGGTACGAAAACACAGACGGAAGCGGAACTTTCGGAACGCAACAAGTTATTACTATTGACGCTAATTACCCATACACAGTTTATTCTGCTGATCTTGATAGTGATGGGGATATGGATGTGCTTTCTACCTCTATTATTGACAATAAAATAGCTTGGTATGAAAACACTGACGGAGCCGGAACATTCGGACTTCAGCAGGTTATTGCCACTGATGCAATGGATGCATATTCAGTTTATTCTGCTGACCTTGATGGTGATGGAGATATGGATGTGCTTTCTGCTTTAAATCAGTCTAATAAAATTGTCTGGTATGAAAATACCGATGGAAGCGGAACATTTGGAATTCAACAAACAATTTCTTCAGGTGTATATGGAGCAAATTCAGTCTATTGTTCCGATCTTGACGGTGATGGGGATATGGATGTGCTTTCTGCTTCAGCCCCTTCTACTTATCCAACTTATCCATACAAAATAGCCTGGTATGAAAATACTGACGGTTTAGGAACTTTTGGAACTCAGCAAGTCATTACAACCGATGCTCTGGGAGTCTGTTCAGTTTATTCTGCCGACATTGACGGAGATGGAGATATGGACGTGCTTTCTGCATCACCCGGAGATAACAAATTAGTTTGGTATAATAATACCGATGGCTTAGGAACTTTTGGAACCCATACGGTTATAACTAATACTGCAGATGGTGCAAAAGTTGTCTGTTGTGCAGATATTAACGGAGATGGAGATATGGATGTGCTTTCTGTTTGTGCCAGTGATCATACTATTGCCTGGTATGAAAACACCGATGGAGAAGGGAATTTCGGTTTACAACAATTAATTACTGCTGCTGCTTTAGGTGCGTGCTCAGTACATTCTGCCGATTTTGATGGTGATGGTGATGTGGATGTTCTTTCTGCCTCCGGTAGTGACAATAAAGTGGCCTGGTATGAAAACACCGATGGAAACGGAACTTTCATGGCAAAACAAATTATTAATACTTTTGCAACAGGGGTAAATACAATCTATTCGGCCGATCTTGATGGTGATGGGGATTTGGACGTGCTTTCTGCTTCTTCTATTGAAGACACATTAGCCTGGTACGAAAACACCGATGGGTACGGAACATTCGGACCTCAGCAAATAATTTCAGATCCTTCAGATGGTGATGGTGTCCGTTCGGTCTATACTGCCGATCTTGACGGTGATGGAGATATGGATGTTCTTTCTGCCTTCTTATTTGGCTCACTTGGATGGTATGAAAATACTGATGGAATTGGAACTTTTGGGCCTCGCCAACTTTTATATGGTGCTGGTACCGTTATCTATTCTGCCGACCTTGACGGTGACGGTGACATGGATGTTCTTGCAGCTTCAAGTTGGGACGACCAGATATTCTGGTTTGAAAATACCGACGGGAGCGGAACTTTCGAAGATTTTCAAATTATTTCCACACATGCCTACGGTGTTCAATCAGTTTCCTGCTCTGATATTGATGGCGATGGAGATTTGGATGTGCTTTCGGCTTCTGCTGATGACGACAGAATTGAATGGTATGAAAATACCGATGGTTCAGGATATTTTGGTTTTCAGCAAGTTATTACTTCGGCTGCCGATGGGGCACAGTCAGTGTATTCGGCTGATCTTGATAACGATGGCGATATGGATGTGATATCAGCTTCTTCTGAAGACGATAAAATAGCCTGGTATGAGAATACTGATGGCGCCGGAACTTTCGGAATTCAGCTGGTAATTTCAAGTGATGCACTTCATGCTGTCTCAGTATTTTGCGCCGATATTAATGGTGATGGGGCTCTAGATGTGCTTTCAGCATCAGAATGGGACAGTAAAATTGCATGGTATGAAAATAATCTCGAAACCAGCATTGAAACAGTAAATCAAAATGGCATATCAACCTATCCAAACCCCACAAGCAGTTTCATCACAATTGATAATGAGCAGTTAACAATCAATGAAATTGAAATTATGGACATTACAGGAAAAGTTGTTCTAAAATCATCGAATGATATTACTTCTAAAACATCCATAAGGATTGATTTATCAGGTTTTGAAAATGGAATTTACTTAATCAGCATTCAAACAGAAAATGAAGTATTTACAGAAATGATAATAAAGGAATAGATAGAAACTAATAAGCTATATAATCTTCAGATAGAACTTATGTGATTGATTATTATCGAAAAATAAATAGGCCGTATGTTTGTATAAACTTACGGCCTAATTTTTTATTCCTTAAGATTTTTTATCGTTAAGATGATCATTAAATAGTTTGATATTGCCATTTTCAAACTATCGAATGCCGACTAAAGTCGAGCATCCTCGAAAATTTTATTTTCGGGACAATCAAACTATCCAATCATCAATTCTCTAATTAATCTATCCATTCAAGATTAGTAACAAACATAGTTGCTGCAATTGGTTCAGATATCTAAAAACCGCATCTTACTTTCTTACAGCAAACTTGCAACTGAACAAATAAAAACATACTTTTGCGTTTTAAATTTTCTTGAATGGAAGAAGAATCCGGATCGGTTGTTTATTCAAAAAATGCCATAGAATTTGTAACTGTGGCCAGCGAGTATTGCAAAATGATTGAAAGTATTGATAAAATGCCTGCTCTGATATTTCTGAGCCAGGCACAGAAAATACTTCCCTTGCTTTATCTGAAAGCATCGTTGATTCCATACTTTGATCAGGTTTTAGATGAACCGGTCGAAAAAATTTTCTCCGAAAGCGATTGGTCATACATTCAAATGAAAATAACCGCAAAACTCGAGAATTTCGAGTGGTATTTTGATTATCAGGACCCGTTTTCAATGGTTGAAAACGATATTATGCAAATCTCTGTTTCTGAGGTTTTTACGGATATTTATCAGGACCTTTCTGATCTGATTCATTTGTATCAGTTGGGAAATGAGGAAATTATGAATGATGCCTTGTGGGAATGTAAAAATGCTTTCGAAAATTATTGGGGGAAAAGACTAATCGGACTGATGGAACAAATTCATATCGCCCTTTATTCTGATATTCCCGGTAAAACTGATGAAAGATTCGAAAAAAAAGATACCGACAATTGGTTAATTTCCAAACGAATGAAAGATTTAAGAGGGGATGATGTTTAAACAAAATATAACACTTGAAGAAGTCAATTTGCTGCCGGCAGGCAGTTTTGACGGAAAAATTGTTGTGGTACAAAACAGCAGCATTCTTGATTATGCTGTTGAAATGCTTAACAAAGAAACAATCATTGGCTTTGATACTGAAACAAAACCTTGCTTTAAAAAAGGTAAGGCTAACCGAAACTCTGTTGCTTTGCTTCAATTGGCTTCAACAGATTGCGTATTTCTTTTCAGATTGAAATATACCGGACTTCCTGATTCTCTAAAAGGCATTCTTTCAAACAGGAACATCCTTAAGATAGGCCTTGCTGTACGCGATGATATTAAAGCGTTGCAAAAATTATCACCGTTTAATCCTGAAGCATTCCTCGACCTGGCTGATGTGGCTAATAATTATGGGATCGAGGAGCGCGGACTGAAAAAAATATCTGCTATTACCCTGGGCATTCGAATTTCAAAATCGCAGCGTTTGTCAAACTGGGAAAATGAAGAACTGTCACCTTCCCAACAGGTATACGCAGCAACAGATGCATGGGCTTGCAACATCATTTACAGAAAACTCCTAATTTCCCAATAATTCAACCATGGTAAAAGTAGTACTTAAATCGGGCAAAGACCAGTCAGCGCGCCGTCTTCATCCCTGGGTTTTTTCAGGTGCCATAAAGAAATTTTACGGCGAACCATATGAGGGCTGCCTGATCGAAGTATTTGACAATAAAGATGAATTTTTGGGCATAGGCCACTATCAGGTGGGTTCCATTGCTGTCAGAATTCTTTCTTTTGAAAAAACGGAGATTGACCAGGATTTCTGGAATAGAAAAATTTCAAATGCATGGAACTACCGAAAAAATATTGGAATCATTGATAACGATAAAACCAATGTTTTCAGATTGATTCATGCTGAAGGAGATGAATTGCCCGGACTGATTGTTGATTTCTATAATGGTACCGCTGTGGTGCAGATGCATTCGGTGGGAATGTACAAAAACCGCGATCAGATTATCAATGCAATCAGGGATGTGGCAGGCGATAAAATCGTTGCTGTTTACGATAAAAGCAGTACAACCCTGCCTTTTAAGGCTGATCTTAATGCAACCGATGGGTATATTTTCGGCGAAAGCAATATAAATGAGGTTTCTGAAAATGGTTTGAAATTTAAAATCGACTGGAAAAAAGGCCAAAAAACAGGCTTTTTTGTTGACCAGCGCGAAAACAGACAGTTGGTAAGGGAAATTTCTGCCGGCAAAAAAGTGCTGAACGTTTTCGGATATACAGGCGGATTCTCGGTCTATGCAATGGCCGGAGGAGCTGAACTGGTTCACACCGTTGACAGCTCAGCCAGAGCAGTGGAACTGGCCGATGAAAATATTGCCCTGAACTTTTCAGATACAAAAAGACATAAATCTTTTGCTGTTGATGCATTTGATTTTATCGAAAATATGAAAGACGATTATGATGTGGTGATTTTAGATCCACCCGCATTCGCAAAGCATAATAACGTATTGCATAATGCGTTACAGGGATACAAAAAGCTTAACCTGAAAGCCATGCAAAAAATGAAGCCGGGCAGCATCCTTGTTACTTTTTCCTGTTCACAGGTTGTAAGTAAAGAGGAGTTCAGAAAGTCGGTTTTTGCTGCAGCAACTCAATGTGGGAAAACAGTCAGGATCATGAAGCAGCTCACACAACCATCAGATCATCCGGTAAATATTTTCCACCCGGAAAGCGAATACTTAAAAGGTCTTGTGCTGTATCTGGCTTAATATATTTGATAGTATTTTTTTGGTTTTTCCTTAAAAATACATAGGTTTGTAAAAAAAAAATAGTTTTGAAGAAGTTCCTGGGTATATTATTTATCGTTTGTCTGATTCTCCCATTTATAGGAACATACACTATTTATTTCCATCAGAAAAATATCATCAGGAAATCTGTTAAAAAGCAATTGCTGTCTCATACTCCCAAAGATGAGCTTGTAATGCTTTCTTTTTCCCTGAAAGAGTCAGAGGAACTCAATTGGAAACACTCAAAGGAATTTGAATATAAAGGCGAGATGTACGATATTGTTGAATCGAAAACCGAGGGCGACTCTGTTACTTACTGGTGCTGGTGGGATCATGAAGAAACCAGACTCAACAGGCATCTCATTGATCTTGTGGCAAAAGCAATGGGGGCAGATGATGCCAATAATACCAATCAAAAGAATTTTTCAGGTTTTTTGAAAACACTGTTTTGCAGCGAGCTTCAGGATTTATACATTGGTTCCGATCAATACACTCTTTTATCATTCAATTATAAAGAAAAATTCAGTTTGAATTACCTGAATGATCCGCCTGTTCCACCTCCGAATTTCATTTTTTAGCATTTATTATTTAACTTATTTTCGTAACCGGATTGGGAAAATATTTCCTGATACAGCCATATTTTAAAGGCTTCCGGTTGCATAAAATGTTTTTTAATTTCTTAAAAATGAAAATATTCTTATTATTTATATTTAGTGTATTTTTTTGTTTATCCGGAATTTCTCAAATATTGACAGTTTTGGATTCCGGTACAAAAAAACCGATTGAGCTTGCAACCATAAGTTGTGAAAAAGCAAAAATTTATGCTTTAACAAATGATGAAGGACAAGCAGATATAAATGCTTTTAAGGGTTCGGAAAAAATTCAGGTGAGAATACTTGGATACGAAACAAAAGCATTCAGCTTTTCAGAAATTGAAAAGGAAAATTTTATTGTTTATCTGAATCCTTCAGTTTTTCAGCTCGATAAGGTTGTGGTTTCTGCAACCAAATGGAACCAGTCAACCGGCGACATCCCCGCAAAGGTAATTACCATCTCACCCAAGGAAATGAAACTTCTGGCTCCCCAGACTGCTGCAGATCTCCTGAGTATTTCAGGTGAAGTTTTCGTTCAGAAAAGTCAGCAGGGCGGAGGCAGTCCAATGATACGCGGGTTTGCCACAAACCGTCTGCTCTATACTGTTGACGGAGTTCGCATGAATACCGCTATTTTCAGAAGCGGGAATATTCAGAATGTCATTTCTCTCGACCCCTTTGCCACCGAAAAAACAGAAATCTTTTTTGGTCCGGGCTCCATCATCTACGGTAGCGATGCGATCGGAGGAGTGATGAGTTTTCAGACTCTTACTCCACAGGTGAGCCTAAACAATAAAACCTATATAAAGGGAAGTGCTGTGACACGTTATTCATCGGCCAACGATGAAAAAACAATTCATTTTGACATCAATGCCGGATGGAAAAAATGGGCAATGCTTACAAGTATATCCTCCAGTGATTATGGCGACCTCAGAATGGGAAGCGATGGTCCGGATGAGTACTTATGCAATCATTTTGTCCAAAGGATTGACAGCAACGATGTGGTTGTGAGCAATAACGAAAAAGAATTGCAGCGTCCTTCGGGATATAAGCAGATCAACATGATGGAAAAAATAAGGTTCAAAGCATCTGAAAAACTTGATTTTCAATATGGATTTCACTATTCAACTACCTCAGATTATTCACGCTACGACCGTTTGCTGCAAATGAAAAACGGTCTGCCAAAGTATGCCGAATGGAATTACGGACCGCAAATCTGGATGATGAATAACCTGAGCATTTCACATGATGGTTTTAATGCAATGTACGATCAGCTTACTGTAAGAGCGGCCCATCAGCAGTTTGAGGAAAGTCGCATCAGCAGGGGATTGAACAAGGATACCCGTGAAATCAGGACCGAAAAAGTGTCTGCCATTTCACTTAATATTGACCTGAACAAATCACTTGGTCAGAAAGGCAATCTTTTCTACGGACTGGAGTTGGTTCACAATGATGTGACTTCGACAGGTGAAGATGAGGATATTACCAGCGGTGAAATAGCCGTGGGACCATCACGTTATCCACAATCAACATGGGCTTCGTATGCCGCATACTTAAATTATCAGTACAAATTCTCTGAAAAATTTATGGTTCAGGCAGGAACAAGATATAATCAGTATGTCCTTAATTGTGAATTTGACACCACTTTTTACAAATTCCCTTTTACCAAAACCGAAATGAATAAAGGTTCACAAACCGGAAGCATTGGGGTTGTGGTAAGTCCGGTTGAGAAATTGACAGTTTACAGCAATTTATCCACAGGTTTCAGATCACCCAATGTTGATGATGTAGGAAAAGTTTTTGATTCAGAGCCCGGCTCGGTGGTTGTTCCCAATCCTGATCTTGAATCTGAATATTCCTATAATGTGGATCTGGGAATTGCAAAGGTTTTTGGAAATATATGCCGTATTGATGTGAGCGCATATTACACCATACTTAAAAATGCTTTGGTTAGAAGAGACTTTGTTTTTAATGGCGCTGACAGCATAATATATGATGGAGAGATGAGTAAGGTACAGGCAATACAAAATGCTGCCGAAGCAACTGTAAAAGGCGTGCAGGCAGAGATTGATATCCGGTTGCCATACGGTTTTGGATTGTCATCACGGTACAATTACCAAAAAGGTGAAGAAGAACTTGATGACGGAACAACCAGTCCGTTGCGCCATGCAGCACCGGCGTTCGGAATAACCCATCTTACTTATTCGGAGAAAAACCTGAAACTAGATTTGTACGGTATGTATGCCGCTGAAGTAAAATTCGAAAACCTTCCACAGGAAGAACAGGGAAAAGATTATATGTATGCGGTTGATGCAGATGGTAATCCATATTGTCCTTCATGGTTTACCCTGAATTTTAAGGCAATGTATCAGTTTACAGATAACTTTATTATTACCGGAGGTGTTGAAAATATCACAAACATAAGGTACAGACCTTATAGCTCGGGTATCGTATCTCCCGGAAGAAATCTGGTATTGTCTTTAAAAGCTAAATTCTAATATTAAACCCTGCTATAAGGCCGGGTTAAAAAATAAAAAAGGGCGTGAATTTCACGCCCTTTCTTAATTTTTTAAAAATTACTTTGAAAAGTCTTATTTCAGATCTTTCATTTTGCTGTAATTTTCACAATCTTTCAGATCTTCTTCTTTAAAATCTTTACAGTCAGCTTCCAAAGCTTTACCTTTTTCTTCAAGTTCTTTCATTTTGGCTTCATCCATGTTGCCATCTTCAATCATTTTCATCATTTCTTCAGCGATAGCTAATGATTCATCAAGACAGTCACATGCTGATTTTTTACCACAACTTGTAAAAGCAAAACTTGTAAACAATACTACTGCAAAAACTAAAGTTAATTTTTTCATTTTTTAGTGTTTATTAAATTATCCCTACTCGTTAGGCTTTTCGGTTACGCCCCGTTTAAAAAACGGCAAATAGTTTATGGCTCAAAATTAAGAATTTTTTTTATTTAAAAAAACTTTAGACCATTTAGTTGGTATTTTAATTGTTAATTATTTCAGAAAAAAAATGTAAAAAAATAACAGATTTCACTGTTTATGGGTGTTGACAGTTGGTGCAGTTTTTTTTGTTTAGTTTATATTATCTTTGTAAAAAAAAATAAATGAAGGAAAAAATAATCAATAAACTGCTGCAAAATGAAGAAAAAGAAAATGCAGATAAAATCCAATCGGTTTTTGATTTTGTAAATGTTGACGATCCTTCTTTTAATATTTCTTCACTCGAAATAGCATTAATTCTTAAAAAAGAAATAAATCTGGGTATTGATTCGATTTTGGCTGCATTACTTTTTAAATCAGTAAGGGATAACAATAATTCATGTTCAGATGTTGAACAAAAGTACGGCAAAGAGGTTTGCTCATTGGTAACCGGAATAAACAGGATTGATAACCTGAGGATGAAGCGGGCTGAGATAAATACAGAAAACTTTATCCACCTGCTTCTTACGCTTTCTGATGATCCCCGTACCATTCTCATATCTTTGTCAAACCAGCTGAATAAAATCAGAAACTATGATAAAATCAGCGATCAGGATAAAGCTCCATTTTTAAAAGAGATCAAGCTGCTTTACGTCCCGATCGCCCACAGATTAGGTTTGTATGCTATTAAAACCGAGCTTGAAGAGTTATGGATGCGATATTCAGAACCAGATACATACAGGAATATCGCCAATGAACTGGCGGAAACAAAAATAAGCAGGGAAAAATTTATTTCTTCTTTTGTTGCTCCCATAAAACGCAAACTGAAAAAGGCAGGCATCGATTGCGAAGTATTTGGCCGCCCAAAAACCATCCACTCCATCTGGAACAAAATGAAAAAGCAGGGAGTGGGCGTTGAAGGTATTTATGATAAATTTGCTATCCGCATCATTGTTGACAATACAAAGCTTTCTGAGGAAAAGGATTATTGCTGGAAAGTATATTCTTTGGTTACCGAGAATTACAGGCCTTATCCAAACAGACTGCGTGATTGGATTTCATCTCCAAAAGCAAGTGGTTATGAGTCGCTTCATACCACAGTGCAAACCGACGAGGGAAAATGGGTTGAAGTGCAGATTCGCACCCGAAGGATGGATTACATTGCCGAAATGGGACATGCAGCCCACTGGAAATATAAGGAGGGCGGCAAAGAAAAATCCATAGATTCATGGCTCACCGAAATGCGCCAGGCACTTGAAAGTCCGGACGAGGAAAAGAAAACCGATGAAATAAAAAAATCATTTTATTCAAAGGATATTTATGTGTTTACCCCGGGCGACGACCTTAAAAAACTCAGGTCGGGTTCAACAGTCCTTGATTTTGCTTTTTTGGTGCATACGGAAGTCGGACTGCATTGCACCGGAGCAAAGGTCAATAATAAGTTTGTTCCCATAAAATATGTGCTGAACAACGGCGACAGAGTTGAAATCCAGACATCCAAAAAGCAAAAACCTTCAATGGAATGGCTCAATTATCTGAATTCAAATGCAGGTAAAGCCAAATTGAAAAGAGCACTAAAAGAACAGGAAAAAAAATATTCTGATTTGGGAAAAGACCTGCTAAAAGGCAAGTGCGAGCAAATGGGACATAAATTTTCTTCGGATGTTATTGAAAAGTTGCTTGATTATTTTAAACTTGATGAGTCCGTTGAACTTTACGAACTAATTGGCTCGCAAAAAATTGATATGCAGAAGCTGAAACGGGCCATTGATTTATCTTTTGTAAAAGAAAATCCCGTTCAGGAAGCTAAAACCATTGTCCGTCCCGATAAAAATCTGCCCCAAATTGGCAATGACATGATGGTGATTGATGAAAACATCGGGAAAATTGACTTTACCATGGCCAAATGCTGTAAACCTGTATACGGTGATGCGGTTTTTGGCTTTGTAACCGTAAACAAAGGAGTGAAAATTCATCGAAAAACCTGCACCAATGCTGCAGATATGATCTCCAAATATCCTTATCGGGTAATCAGGGCCCGGTGGTCAAAAGAAGGGACAGATATCGGGTTTACTGCCAGAATTCAAATCGTTACCAATGGAGATAAACCGGTTGTGGGAAATATTGTTAATTATACAACCGACAATAAAAATGTAAAACTCCTGAGGTTTAATGTGCAAAGTAACAAAGGAGAGTTCGAGGCTGAATTGGTTGTGGAGGTTGATGATCACGCAACACTTGAGCAACTGCTTGATAAATTCAAACGGACAAAGGGAGTTAAAGATGCATTTGTAATTGAATAGCCAATATTATTTTCAAAGAATCTGAAATCTAAATTCTTTTTTATATTTTAGTAGCAAAATGATAAACAATGATTCCCGATTTTTTAAGTTATAAAGTTAAGGTTAAACCTCAGATTTATACCACAAAACAAGGTATGCTATATGAAAATATGGCATCTATTTCGTTTTATGATGAGTATAAAAGGGAAGTACATTATCAGGAACTTGCCTATATTGACGTAGAAGATATTTATATTCTCATAGATAATAAGCTTACAGTAAATCTGGATGACTGTTACATTGAAAATTTTTCACTTAAAAGCTATAGAAAGTCACGTGGTTTGGAGCCTGAGGCAAAAGTTATCATCCATAATTTCAGTGCAAAAGGAACCATTTTTGATTCTAAAATAGAAACCGATTTTTATCATGCCGATTTCGATGATCACGACATTTCATTCAAAGAGGCAGCTTTTATAAGCGGACGTGTGAATTTTCACGGGTCAGCACTTCATGATGGTAATGTTGATTTTACCTACACTCAATTCTTTAACGGAAACTTCAATTTTTCAAATACCACAGCAGGTAAAGGAAAGATAGACTTTAAAAATGCCACCTTCAAGAATGGGGTTAAAGACTTTCAATACGCTGCATTTGGTGATGGGGATGTGATTTTTACCAATACTGAATTTGGAATTGGAGATGTTTCATTTATAAATGCAGATTTTGGCGATGGAAATGTTTCTTTTAAAGTTGCCCGTTTTGGCAAAGGAAATATTGAATTCCATTTTTCAAAATTCGGCGCAGGAGAAATTTCCTTTGAAAGAGCAGAATTTGGCGACGGAAAAGTTGATTTCAGAAAAGTTGAGTTTTCTGATGGGAAAGTAAATTTTAACCGGGCAATTTTCGGCGACGGTGAGGTAACATTTGAAGGCAGCGCGCTTAATAACAGTAAAATGACCTTCAAAAAAACCATTTTTGGATTTGGACACATCCGTTTCGAAGAAGTGGAATATATGGAGGCGGAATTAATTTTCGATAACACAACTTTTGGCAAAGGCAATGTTTATTTTGGTAAATCACATTTTAAAAAACTTGACATTGTTTCCTGCCACCTTAATGCTTATTTTGATCTCAGGGTTTCACATTGCAGTTACCTTGATCTTTCCGATAATATCATAAGGGATATAGTGGATTTCACACCCTATGACCATCCTGTTGACATTAAAATCCTTAACCTTTCGGGAGTCAGGATGATCGGACATATTTATATCGACTGGGACAAAAACAATGTGGAAAAAATAATCAATCAGCAGAAATTTACTGATCATAATCAGAAAGCCGAACAATTCAGGGTGTTAAAGGAAAATTTTGGTAAAACCGGGAATTATAATTACGAAGATCTGGCTTATATACAGTTTAAAAGAAATGAGCAAAAAGGAACACTGGAAAATGCTTTGAAAAAGAATAAACTGAATGCCGTACTGCATTATCCGCTTTATCTTTTTAAACTTATTATTTTTGACAAAATGGGGTTGTATGCCACTTCTCCTATTAGGGTTTTTACCAGCTTGCTCCTGGTTTATATAATCATTAGTTTGAATTATTTAATTCTTCCATTTTTTTTGGATACATCAATTAATTGTATCAAAGAGGATAGCTCTTTTCTTTACAGGGCTCTTGATACTTTTTATTATAGCATGATTACCTTCGGAACTGTTGGTTATGGTGATTGCTCACCAGTCGGGTTCCTCAGGTTTGTAGCCTCGGTCGAAGCTTTTGTTGGTCCGTTTATGATGTCATACTTCACAGTAGCTTTTGCAAGAAAAATCCTGAGATAATGATGTTTCACGGAAAAATGAAAATATGGTGTTTCTTTTTTCTGTATGCTCTTGCAGGGTTTTCTTATTCGCAAAATATTGACAGTCTGATGAAACTCGAAAAGAAATCATCCGGATTGAAAAATGCAGTTGTTAATAATGAAATAGGCTTGTATTTTTATAATGAAGGCGAATACGACAAAGCAATTTCCCATAATAAAAAAGCATTTTACATCAGCGACTCACTTAAAAATGATAAAATCCTGTCAGATGTTTATGCACTATTTGGCGATATTTATTACGATCTTAATCAATTCAATACATCAGTTTACTACTTTCAGAAAGCCGTGCATTATAAGCAGAAAATCAAAGACATGGTTTCGGTTTCGTATTGCTATAATGTGCTCGGCATTTTATATCGGAAATTGGGGCAGTTTGATCTGGCACTGGAAAATGCCCAAAATAGTCTGACCGTTGCGCAGGAAATTAATAACACCACGCGCACAGGCTATGCATATAGTAATATTGGACACATTTACATTAGTTTAAGGCAGTTTGAAAAAGCTCTTGAATTTTACAAGCGTTCCGCTGAATATGCAGTTTTTGATAAGGATAAGGATGATGAGGCAGATGCCTATATTAATATTGGTATTGCCTATTATGAACTGAAAAACCACGAGAAATCATTTGAATATACTCAAAAAGCACTTGATTTATCAAATGAAACCGGAAACAAAGCAGGACAGGCTCGTGCTCTTAATAATCTGGCTAACAGATATATTGAGCAGGGAAAATATGATCTGGCTATGGATTACCATCTGCAGGGCTTAAAAATTGAATTGGAAAGCGGAAATCCCGGAGGCGCAGCCTATTCTTATGCAAATATTGCTGAAATATTCAGGGAAAAGAAAGACTTTACAACCTGTCTGATCTATAAAGACAGTGCACTCAAAATAACAATTGAAAAGGATCTTAAACTCAATATTTACGACAGTTTGACCTACATCTATGAGGAAATGGGCGATCCTGTAAATGCTTTGTATTATCACCGCCTGTATTCGGCCATGAAAGATTCAATTATTAACGAAAAAAACAATAAAGCCATTGCCGAACTGGCAACCATTTATAATATTGAAAAAACGGAAAAAGAAAACGAGTTGCTTAAAAAGGACCGTACGCTGCAGGATTTGGCGATTAAAAGACAACGAATTATTACTTTTTCGGTATTGGGCGGACTTGCTCTGTTGGCAGTTTTTGCTGTATTTCTGCTGCGCTCAAACCGAATGCGAAAGCGGGCAAACAGAATTCTGTATACGCAAAAGGAAGAAATTTCAACGCAGCGTGATGAAATTGAAAAGCAGCGTGATCAGGTAACTGAACAGAAGAGTTTCATTGAAAAACAGAAACAAGACATTGAAGACAGCATCAGGTATGCCAAAAGAATCCAAAATGCCGTGTTGCCATCAGAAAACCTGGAACAGATTGTCAGGAATGAACACTTTGTGGTTTTTTATCCGAAGGATGTGGTTTCGGGCGATTTTTACTGGGCTAACATTATCGGCGACTGGCAGATATTCTGTGTTTCAGATTGCACAGGACATGGCGTGCCCGGTGCATTTATGAGCATGCTTGGAGTGAGTTTTCTGAATGAAATTGTAAGAAATAAGGAGGTAACCAACTCAGCTGATGTGTTAAATCACATGCGAAAATCGGTAATAGATGCTCTTAAACAAACAGGCGAATCAGGCACACAAAAGGATGGAATGGATATGTCGCTGGTAGCCATTCACCGCGAAACGAAAAAATGTTCGGTTGCTGGTGCAAACAACCCCGTTTATATCATCCGCAAAACCGATAAACCTGAAGATCACTGCAATTATATCAGAAACGGGTTTGAACTCATCGAAATACCAGCCGACAAAATGCCTTTGGGCATTTATATCAGAATGGATGATTTTACAAATCATGATATTCAATTACAGAAAGGAGATAAAATTTACCTGTTTTCAGACGGTTACCCCGATCAGTTTGGCGGACCGAAAGGCATGAAATTTAAATATTCTGCATTTAAGAACCTATTGTTGGATACAGCCGGCCAGCCTATGTTGGAACAAGGTGATATCCTTAAAAAATCGTTACATGAATGGATGAACAATGGTGGTAAGGAATATCATCAGATTGACGATATAACGGTGATGGGGGTGATGGTTTGAACATGTCCTCACCTCCAGCTTATTCTTCCTCAAATTCCCCAACCATAAATCCAACCGCCTGCGATAAAACAACCTTCTGATCTTTTCCCAGTTTCAGTTTTTCGGTGATTTTATCACGGTCTATGTATCCGAGGACTACAGTGCCCAGACCTTCAGAAGCACAAAACAAATAAACGTTCTGACTGACAAAACCGCAGTCGGTGGCGGCATAGAATTCAGTGGTGTTGCTGCCGCCGTTCATTTTCGAATAATCAGCAACGAAAACCATATCAACTGCAGCATCAGCAGTAAAATTCTGTTTGCCCATGTCTTTTCGCACATCGTCGCCGGTTAATTTTAAAAGGGCATGGGTTTTTGGCAAATACCTGAATGCGCCGTCTTTTGTGGCAACAAAGATTTCAATTTCCTGCCAGTTCACCGCCGATGGGGCAGTACGTTTTCCTGTTTCGGGACGGTTTATGCCATTGGCTGCCCATAGCAGATTTGACAATTGCTGGTTGCTTAAACTTTTTTCAGCATCAAAACTACGTGTTGAACAGCGGTTTTTCAATGCTTCCATTAATGGCATTCCTCCGGTCGTTTGGGGTGCAGGAAGCTTAATGGTGTCGCTTTGTGAAAACAAATTCAGCGCTATGAAAAGCGCTGAAATAAGTAAAGTGTTTTTTATTTTCATGTTTTAATCCTGAGGTGTCTGTTCTTTTGCTTTTTTCATCTGAACTCTCAAATCGAGCAATTTATTTATTTCCTTATCCGAAAGATTGGTCGAACTTAAAATCCGGTCAATTTCTTCAAGTGACGGACCAATTTGAATAACCTTTTTATCTTCGGTTGATGCGTTTTCTGAAATACTATGGGAAGACGATTGTGCTTGCGAACTGTATAAATGTTCTTCGCCCAGTTCTTCGCGCAAATGCTCGATCATTTCCTGCATCATGTCTTTGATTGGCTCGCCAAACTGACTTAGCATCTGTTCGTTGATGTTATCCTTAACCATATCGTATGACTGTACCAGCATTTCAATTTGCTTGTAATGCATGTCATCTATATTGAGATATCCGGTTTTTTTTGCTTTCTCCTTGAGAAGCTTGAATAACCTGATTATTTCCTCCAAATCCCTTTTAAATGCATCTTTATCCATGTTCTTTTCATTTAGATAACCAAATGTGATCAAATTTAAAACCAATTACAGAGAAAAGCAAAAAACTGACCAAAATGACCTGGTTTATTGGAAATTTTTAACAAATTATGTCAGTTTGGCAGTATTACTGTTTTCTATTTCTGAAAAACAGAAAAATAGTTCCGGCAATCAAAAGCAGAACAGCTATGCTAAATGTAATCCACAGTATAGCTGAATATTCAGGATCTTGCTTTGTGGTTTTTAGTTTATTATGTGATTTTTTAAGTTTTAGATTGTGCTCAGCGACTTTCTTTTCAAGCTTTATCCTTTCAAGATCGCTTTCTTTTTCTTCAATCTTAAGTTTATCATTGGCCTGCCTGGCTATTTTGGAATAGTATTGCGCTTTTTCAGAATCTTTTTTTATTTTGTAAATATCTGACAATAATAAACTTACATGATGCAGGTAATAGTTGTTTTTGTTTTTGTAAACTATTTCAAATGATTTGAGTGCAAAATACTCGGCTGAATCAATATTTGAAACGTTTTTGTATAGATCCGCCATATTGTAATACAAATCTGCTTCGGAAATGTAATTTGTGTAATATTCCCTTATTTTAACTGCTTTATACAGGTAGCTTTTTGCTTTTTCATAGTCATTATTCTCGTAATAAATCAACCCCGCATTTACATAAGCCGATCCCATACTTGCAGTGTCTCCGAGTTTTTCCTTCATTTCCATTGACTGAGTGATAAACTCATTCGCCAGCTTAAATTCTTTCTTGTTATAATATAAAACACCTATGTTATTAAGGCACATTGAATACTCAAGTTTTGCGCCTGATTTGTAATAGTAGTCAAGGGCTGCCTTGTAATAATCAAGGGCTTCATCATATTTTTTAAGATAATCATACGCCATGCCCAGATTATTGTTCACTGCAGCAATTCCTGAACTGTCGCCAATTTCAGTTTTAATAGCCAGTGTTTTGTAACCGTAATCAATGCATTTCAAGTATTCACCGCTGTTAAGATAACAAATTGTAATACTAAGCATTGAAGTGGATATTCCATTCTTGTCATTTAATAAACTGTCTATTTTTATTGATTGATTGAAAAAATCAACTGCCAGATTAAAACTCCCGACACTACGATAAATAACCCCTAAGTTGAAATAAATCAGGGAAATTGATGGTTGATCCTTTATCTTTCTGTAAAAATCAAGAGATAACAGGAAATAATCGATTGCTTTTGAATAGTCATACCTGAAACGATAAACATATCCCAAAACCTTTAACGATGAGGCCTTTCCCTTTGTGTATCCGATTTTTTCGGAATGGTGCAGTGCGAGTTTTGCATTTTCAATTGATTTGTCGGGATTACTAATCCTGTTGTTCCATGCAGTGTCGATAAGAATATCAATTTCGGATTTTGATTTGCCCGGACTAACATCCAGATGATATTTTTGAGCATTGACCTGGGTTAAGCCCATCAGTAAAATCAATATTTGTAATATCCCGTTTTTCATTTTGTTAAAACGAAAATAGAAGAAAATAACCAAGCGCAAAATTGATTTTGATTAACGGATTTATTTAGATGCCGAATATGAATTCAAATGCCGTAGAGACGCAATATTTTGCGTCTCTATGGCATTATTTTGCGTCTCTATGGCAATATTTTGCATGGATATGCAAAATATTGCATATTTTCCCCATCAACAAATTCTAGGCAATTGCTCACCCGACAACATATCTATGATCCTTTTTCCTCCAATACCGGTATGGATCCAGCCCTTGCCAGGGTGTTCCCCAACAATTTTTCCAATTATTGCCGATTCTTTCCCAAATTCATTTTTCTTCATTACCTCAAGTACTTTTTCCGCATCCTCTTTGGCAACAACCAGAATTATTTTTCCTTCATTGGCCACATAAAAAGGGTCAAATCCCAGCAATTCACAGATTCCGCGCACTGCTTCCTTTACGGGTACTGCTTCTTCATCAATTTCCAATCCGTAATTTCTTCCTTCACTGAGTTCTGTCAAAACAGTGGCAATGCCGCCGCGTGTGGCATCGCGCATGAACCTGACTTTTGCACCTGTTTCCAGAATTTCACTGATCAGGTGATTTAGTGGAGCACAATCTGATCCGATCTGGGCAGAAATGTTTAAATCATTGCGCTCAGCCATGATGGTCATTCCATGGTCGCCGATGCTCCCGTTGATGAGAATTATGTCACCTGGAGTAATTTTTTCTCCGGTTCCAATATGCTTGTATTCAGGATTTAAAACTCCTATACCTGAAGTATTAATAAATATCTTGTCGCACTTGCCGCGGTCAACTACTTTGGTGTCGCCGGTCACTATTTTGACTCCGGCTTTCCTTGCCTCATCGGCCATGGTGGCTACGATTTTTTCAAGATCGGCAATGGGAAAACCTTCTTCAATGATAAATGACGAGGAAATGTACAAAGGTTTTGCTCCGGATACCGCTAAATCGTTTACTGTTCCTGCAATAGCAAGTTTTCCGATATTGCCGCCCGAGAAAAAAATGGGATTTACTACATAAGAATCTGTAGTAAAACTGATCAGTTCACCCGGAATATTCAGAATGGCCGAATCGGTCTGTAATTTTAACTCTTCAGTATTGAAATGCTTCACAAAAACTTCCTTAATCAATTCGTGCGAAAGCTGACCGCCGCTGCCGTGTCCGAGTAATATTTGTTTTCCTTTCATTTTATGTATTGGAAATTGTTTATTGTTTAGTTGTTTAGATGTTTAGTTGTTTAGATGTTTCAATGTTTAGGTGTTTATTGTTTAGTTTTTGCTGTTCCAAGTTTGCAACTTGGAACACTTATTAATATTAGAACTTTTTATCTATTATACTTATAATAAGCATGACAGGCCCCCTCATGCGAAACCATGCACGCCCCCACAGGATCAGAAGGAGAACAGCCCTTGCCAAACAATTTGCAATCCTTTGGTGATTTAAGTCCTTTTAAAATCTCTCCGCATATACATCCTTTGTCTTCTTTTGTAGGTTCTACTACCACATCGAGGTTTTTCTCTGCATCAAATTTTTCATATTTTTTCGAGATTCCCAATCCGCTTGCCGGCAAAACGCCCAAACCGCGCCACCAATCGGGACGTAATTCAAAAACATCTGCCATCATTTTTTGAGCAATGAGGTTTCCTTCTGGTCTGACAACCCTTTTATACTGTATTTCCACTTTCTGCTCACCGTTTTCGATTTGTTTGACAAGCATGTAAATTGATTGCAAAATATCTGTTGGTTCAAACCCGCTGATCACACAGCCCAATCCGTATTTTTTTGGAATATCATCATAAATTCCTGATCCGGTAATGGTGCTTACATGTCCGGGAGCTATATATCCATGCAGTTGCACGCCTTCGTCGATGAGCGCACCCATGGCGGGAGGCATGATTTTATGAGAGCTGTAAACGTAGAAATTATTCAGATTTTGCTTTTCGGCATTGATGATTCCGGCTGCGGTTCCCGGTGCTGTGGTTTCAAAACCTATTCCGAGGAATACTACTTTTTTTCCGGGGTTTTCTTTGGCAATTTTAAGTGCATCCAGAGTAGAATAAACAATGCGAATGTCACGTCCGGAAGCTTTTTCCTCATTAAGTGATGAAGTTGAACCCGGAACTCTGATCAAATCTCCATATGTAGTAATGATCACATTTTCCAATCTTCCATAAGCAATGGCCTGATCGATGAATTTTCTGTCAGAAACGCATACTGGGCAGCCCGGACCGCTAATCAGTTTAATGTTGGGCGGGAGCAGGGCAGGGATGCCGAATTTTTGAATGGAGAGGGTGTGGCCACCGCAGACCTCCATCAGTTTGATTTCTTTAACCGAAATCTTTTTAATTTCCTTTACTAAACCCTGTACCAATGACTTGTCACGGTACTCGTCGATGTATTTCATTTTGGAATTTTTAGATTAAACGATGCGCTCACCGGTCTGCTTTTCTTCCTCATCCAGATTTTCATTCAGTTCCCTGAATTCCTCGAAAGTTTTCAAAGACTCGATGGCCTCTTCCTCAGAAATTTTCTGGATGGCAAAGCCGGTGTGCATGAGGATGTAATCGCCGGGCTTAACATCTTCAACCATTTGCAGACTGGTTTCATATTCAGCTCCGCCAACAGAAACCTTTGCCATATCACCCTCAATCGAAATAACCTTTGCAGGTATGCTTAAACACATATCGTTTTGTTTTTGTTTTGTTTTTGCAAATTTAGGGAAAATATGTGAGTTTGGAAATTTAATGAATCATGGTTGCATTATTAAAGATATTATTATAGTTTTGTTTTAATATAGTAGAAAAGATGTTTATGTAAGAATAAATGAGATTTAAAATCTGTGTTTTTTTATTTTTTATTTTATTGGAATTTTCTCAGGAGACTTATTCCCAAAGTGAGAATAAATCTGTTAAACAGAAATCAACATACCAGTTACATTTGATTTCTCCGGGTTTTTGCACTGAACAAAAGTTAAGCCCGGATTTTACTGCAGTTTTTAAAGCATCACTAGGTATGTCTTTTTACTATAATGATAGATTACATAAAAACAAATTGAGTTTAATATTTAACCAGTATATATCCCTTGAACTCAGAGAATATACTGATTTATTGACAAGACAAAAAAGAGGAAAAAAAACAGAAAATTTTTCTGGAACATATGGTGCTATAAGGTATTCAAATGGTTATTATTATTTAATTAGTGAAAATTATTATCAAATAGGACCATTGATTGGACTTCAACGGTCATTATTTAAAAAGTTCATATTCAATATTGAATGTGGGGTAGGTGTTACAGTAATAAATAAATCAAAAAATACAGGTATTATTGGAGATATTTCCTTTGGTTATGTTTTCTGACCTTGATATTTTGGATTCAACACTAAACTTCTATGATGGAAATTTTTTGATTTTCAAGAATTTCCTGAAAATCAGCTAAAGATAAAAGTTGAACTTGTTTCAGAAAAAGCACTTAAGGAACAACTCAGACAAATCATATTAAACAGTGTTAAGTAACTATGATTGAGTTTATTTCTTAAACTTAACCTTCTTATACTTCACAAACAGGTCATCTTCATCCTCGCCATTTTCAAGGCCTTCAATGAGTAAGCTCATCAAACCGGGCATTTCAGTATCTTCAAATCCCAATTTAACGCCAAGCTTTTTAACCATTTCACGTTCTGTTTCTTCAATTCTGCCATCGGCTAAAACAACTTTAACGATGTCGTACATTTGTTCAAAGCGGGCAGATAGTTCGAAAACAGGATGGAAAGAGACTTTGGTGTGGTCCTCGCAGAGTTGGTCAATCTCCACATCGGTCAAGCCCAGTCGGCGTCCAAAGCGGTGAAGCATTTCTTTTTCCTTGTCGTCAATTACATTGTCGGCGAAGGCCACCTCAATCAAATGGGTAAAATGTTCTTTATTTTGTTTTTTTGAATGATGGTCGAAATAATCTAGCGGACTCATAATTTTATGTTTTTAGTTATACTCTGTAATTATCTAACAAGTTTTAATGTTAAAGGTTCAAATATAATTGATTTGATTAAAAAAACCATGAAAAGTTTGTGGTTTTGGGTTTCGGGTTTGGCGTTTCGGGTATCATTAAAGAAGAAAACTTTAAAACCAGAACCCGAAACAAGGAACCTAGAACCTAGAACTATGTCCTACTTTTCCGTCAAATACTTCCAATATCGCCTCGGTAAATACTGCAAATGCCGTTTCAGATTTTTGCGCTGAAGGGTGGTGGTTGATTTGTAGTAGGATTTCCAAAGCTTCTGATATATTTCTTCGCCTTCTTCAAGAACATCGGGATCAATTTTGCCGGTTTTGCGGCTTGCCTTGTTTTCGTTGATTTTAACGAGTTGTACTTCTGCGGTGTCATAATATATGCCGAAATCCCGTTTCATGTCGTAAATGAGCCAGGATTGGTCTGAAAAGCGATCCCTGAAATGGTCAATCACAAGCTCCAGAACATCGTGATCGGGTTCGACCGGAGCAAAATAGATGTTGTCCTTTGTTTTCTGAAACCTCACAAACTGCATCATACGCATGGCTTCCTTGGAAACTTTCTGCACAATTTTCACCATTTCAATGACGCGGTCATCCCGCAAATCGGTTTCTATGGATTCCTTTGAATCAATGACCAGCTTTACGTAATTGAAGATTTTCATTTCGATTCCTTCCATCTCCGATAAAAATGCTCTGTACGGAATGTGTTTTGCATTGACTGACAGTTTTTTATCAATAGCTTTCCAAACTCTCAGCGCTTTTTCTTCCTGCGTAACAATGTGAATGCAGGTGCCGAACAATGCTCCCTGAAATGCTCCTGTTTTCTCAATCCTGTCGGGCAAAAGCTTTCGCTCGTAGCTTTCTAAAATTACGGTTAGCAGTCCGTGGTAGGTTCCGTCGTAGGTGTAGATGGTCATGGTTTTTTTTGTTCTTTTTGTTCGAAGGGTTCTTTTTGTTTATTTGTTGCTGTTCCAAGTTTGCAACTTGGAACATTTGCAACTTGGAACATTTGCAACTTTGAAAGGGATGTTTATTTAACAGATTGTAAGTTGCTAATTTGATTGGGAAGCCCATCATTAAACAACTTCAACTGATCGGCGTCCTTGATTCTGTTGGGATTGAGGTCGGTCAGGATCTTTCTTCTGATGATCTCTGGATAGAAAGTCTGCGCGGCACCCAGCTCATTGGTTGTAATAAAATACTTGGCACGCTTGAGAACCACTCCGATTTTTTTCAGGTGGTGCATTCCAAGACGCCCGTGTTTTCTGGCGTTGATGATCATCATGGCTGATTTTACACCGACTCCGGGTATCCTCAGAATCATTTCATAATCGGCCCGGTTAATGTCAACAGGAAAGTGCTGCGGGTTTCTCAAAGCATAGCTTAATTTGGGATCAATTTCCAAATCAAGATTGGGATGATCGTCATTAAGTATTTCTTCAATTGAGAACGAATAAAATCTTAAAAGCCAGTCTGTTTGATACAATCTGTTTTCTCGTTTTAAGGGTGGGGCAGAAAGAACAGGCAGCCGGGAATCATATTGGTTTACCGGTAAAAAGCCTGAGTAATAAACTCGTTTTAAATTCTGGGTTTTGTATAATCCCGAGGCCAGATACATGATTTGCTTATCCGAATCGGGAGTGGCGCCAATGATCAACTGAGTGCTTTGGCCGGCTGGAGAGAATTTCGGGGTTTTCCGGTACTTTGCCGAATCTTCCTTACACTGCAATATACCGTTTCTTATCATGGTCATGGGTGTGTAAACATCTTTGTAGTTTTTATCGGGTGCCAATATCTTCAGATTTTGCTCCGAGGGTATTTCAATGTTTACACTAAGTCGGTCGGCATATAAACCTGCAAGTCTGATGATTGACTCGCTGGCTCCGGGTATGGCTTTCAGGTGAATGTATCCGAAAAACTTCTCTTCCGTTCTGAGTTTTTTCGCTATAAGCGCCAAACGCTCCATGGTGTAATCGGGGTTCTTGATTACTCCTGAACTCAGGAAGAGTCCTTCGATATAATTCCTTCTATAGAAATTTATAGTCAGGTCAACCACTTCCTGCACTGCCATGGTCGTTCGCTTAATATCATTGCTCTTTCTGTTGATGCAGTAGGCACAATCATAGATGCAGTGATTGGTCATGAGCAGTTTGAGTAGGGAAATGCAACGCCCGTCTTCGGTGTAACTGTGGCAGATGCCGCCGTTGACTGTATTCCCAAGTCCTTTGCCATTATTCTTTTTAGTTATCCCGCTCGAAGCACACGACACATCGTATTTGGCGCTGTCGGCGAGAATGTTTAGTTTGTCCAGTACAATTTCGTTCATATTATTTTTTATCAATAAAACTTCTTTTTAGGCCGTCATTGCGAGGAGGAACGACGAAGCAATCTCCTTATAATGTCCTCGGGCTCAATTAGGAGTTTGCTTCGTCGCATAAGCTTATTTGTAAACCATTGTGCTCTTTTACGCTTCTCGCAATGACGGTTTCAACAAACAATTGGTGTATCTTATTCACTCCTCGGATCCCCCAAAATAGGCAGCTTAGCCATCTTTTCAACCTCAATTCCCGGATGCCCGAATTCCTGCACCACCTTTCCAAGAATCAGATAAACACCGGTTCCCCTGTACGGGTAGTTTTTCAGTGAATCGGGAAAGTTCACGGTGTCAAAGAACTCTCCCTCAATGTCTAAGAATGTTCCGAATTGCATAATTTCTTTCTTTTTGGTTCGTACATATTTGGTTGTGACTAGTAATCCAAGTATTCTGATGGTTTTTCCTGTGAAATTTCTCAGATCGTGTGCCCTGATTTTTGATCGGTATTCCGTTTTTAAAAGATCAAAAAATGACAATGAAACAGGAAATCCAATGAGTTCAATTTCGTCATAGGCATCCTCAATTTTATGCTGCAAAAGTTCAGGCATTTTATATGATTTTGCGTTGACATTAAACAGGGTAGAACCTGTTATTTTGGTTTCTTTTTTGTGCAAAAAGTGTGCTTCCCATAAAAGTGCTGCTTTTGTCTTTCCGGTAAAGGCAAATGCTCCTGAACGTATGAGTATTATTAGCTGTTCGATGCCACAGGCCGTTCTGCGAACAAAATCACTTAAATCAGAAAATTCCCCGTTCGTCGATCTTTCTGTCAAAAAACCGTTTACCATATTGCCTTCGAGATTTGCCACATGGATAAACCCGATAAAAATGGTTTTTTCTTTGATGCAGGTTTTAAAATTGCTGCGGTTTATACAGGGCAAATGAACGGTAGCTCCCCATCTTTTTGCTTCGTTGAAATAGGTGCGGGCGGTATAAAATCCTCCGAAATTATTGATTACTGCAGTCATGAATTCCAAGGGATAATGTGCCTTGAGGTACAAGCTCTGATAACTTTCCACTGCATACGAGGCGGAGTGGGCCTTTGAGAATGAATATCCGGCAAAGGAGCTGATCTGCCGCCATACTTCGTTGGTAAGTTCATCGGGATAGCCGCGCTCCTTGCAGTTGTTGAAAAACTTGTCGGTTATCTCGCTGAACTCGGCTTTAAACCTGGGCTTGCCGCTCATAATCCTGCGCAACACATCGGCATCGGCCAGATCAAGTCCGGCAAAATGATGGCATATCTTCAACACATCTTCCTGATAGACCATCACTCCGAATGTCTCGCCCAGCTGCTCTTCCATAATGGGGTGCAGGTATTTGAATCCTTTGGGGTTGTGAAATCTCAGGATGTACTCGCGCATCATGCCCGAGCTGGAAACACCCGGACGAATTATCGAGCTTGCAGCAACCAATGTGAGGTAGTTGTTGCAACGGAGTTTCTTCAATAGTCCGCGCATGGCAGGACTCTCCACATAAAAGCAGCCAATGGTTTCGCCGTTTTCGATGAGTTTTTTGATGTCAGGGTCTTTCTTGAATTGTTCCACCTGATGAACATCCACCGAAACACCTTTGTTTTCGCTGACAATCTCAACACATTCGCTGATGTGGCCTATGCCGCGCTGACTAAGAATATCAAACTTCTCAAAACCAATATCCTCGGCCACATACATATCCCATTGCGTGGTGGGATAGCCCTTGGGCGGCATGTCGAGGGCTGTGTAATAAGTGATGGGTTTTTCAGAAATCAGAATGCCACCCGCATGTATGCTGCGTATGTTGGGCATTCCGTACATCTTTTCACTGAATGACAGGATCTTCTGAATAATTTCATTGTTGTTCATGTCATCGCGCGGATTGTCAATGAAAGCGTCCATTTCCTCTTTTGGCAGACCGTAAACCTTGCCCAGTTCGCGAACAATTCCTTTGTCCTTAAAAACCGGATTGGTACCCAGCAGGGCAGTGTGCCGACTGTCGTATTTGTTGAAAATGTAAGTCTGCACATGATCGCGGTCCTTCCATGAATAATCGATGTCGAAGTCGGGCGGACTGCTTCTTTTGGGATTAATGAAGCGCTCAAAGTAAAGGTTTAAGTCAATCGGATCAACATCTGTGATTTTCAAGCAATAAGCAGCTATGCTGTTTGCGCCGCTTCCTCGTCCCACGTGATAAAAACCCTTCGACATTGAAAACCTGATGATATCCCATGCAATGAGAAAATATGAGGAGAAACCAAGTTTGTCAATGACGTGCAATTCATTAATCAACCTCTTTTTTGCCACATCATTTTCCCCGTATCTGTATTTCAGTCCTTCCATGGTAAGACTTTCAAGCAGTATTTTATCCTCATAAGTGCTGCCGGTAAAGGTTTTCTTGTTTTTGTTGGTGCCGAATTCGAAATGAAAACTGCAGTCAGATACCAGTCGCTCGGTATTTTTGATGATTTCGGGATACCATGAATAGATTTTATAGAGGATGTCCATGGGCTGCATGATTTCATCGGGAGCTGCTTTCATGGCCGGAGTAAGGCGGGAGAGGAGAATGTTGTTTTCAATGGCACGCAGGTTTTTGTGCAACTCGTATTCATCGGGGTTTTTAAAAGTCACCGGATGCGAAACCACAAGTTTATCGAGGTTTTTACGATAATCAGAGGTAATAATATGATTCAGGTCGGCCGGTCTGACGCCGATGAACTCATTGTCTTTCAGTTCTTTTATTGTTTTACTTCCGAAAGGATGAATCACAAAAGAATGGTTAAAATTCACAGGATTATAAGGCTCGTTGTGAATGTTGAAATTGCTGAGCATTTCGTTAAGTTCTCTGAAACCTTCGTTATTGCGGGCAATTCCGGTAAAAAGGTGCTTATTTCCATCCCTGAAATCAATACCGGCAATGGGTTCTATTTTCTTTTTCCTGCAAAGTTTTACAAAATCAAAAACACCCGTAACATTGTTAATGTCGGTCAGGGCCAGCGCTTTCACGTTGCATTTAATGGCATCCTCCACCAAATCCTCAATGGAGATAGTCCCGTAGCGCAGACTGTGATATGAGTGAGTGTTTAGATACATTGCTTTTATAAAAGGCATTTCAGTAATTCTTAAATCAAAAATCCTTGCTTGTTGCAGGCAAGAGCGTTCCTTGATCGTCATTGGTCTTATTGAATACTGAACAAGGAACACCGAATGTTGAATTTTGAACTGTGCTTTGTAAATTAATATTTGTTTTTCTTTTCTTAATAGGCAGCCCACTGCCAATTCCACCGGGGAGGCGACTAACAACACGTTTAACTCGAAATTTTCTATTCATATGTATTTTTTTTTTATTTCATTTGCACATCTACTAATCAGCTAATTTGCTAATCAGCTAATCACATCATCGCAATAGCCCTTTTCAGATACTTCGATCCATACATCATTTTAATTTTGTCCATGGCAATATAAAGATTGACCATTTCAGGTTTGTCCTCGAACATATTGAGCTGCTGGCCGCCATAGACGAGGTTGCTGAAGCGTATGCCGATCAGACGGATAAGCATTCTTCGGTTGTACAGCTTTTCAAAAAGTTCCTTGACAGTGATAATCAGATTATGGTCAAAGTTGGTATATGTGATGTTTTTTTGCACAGTATGCGTATCAAAGTTTGAATATCTGATTTTTACGGACACGCAGGAGGTCAGCTTCTGACTTTTTCGCAATTGAAAAGCAGTTTTTTCGACCATGGATATTAATATTGCGTTTAGCATTTTGATGTCGATGGTGTCTTTTTCGAAAGTTTTTTCGGTGCTGATGGATTTTCTTTCCCAGTCGGGCTTAACCGGAGTATTGTCAATTCCGTTGGCCTTTTTCCAGATGATGATGCCGTTTTTGCCTAGAACATTTTGCAGCATTTCGGGCGGAATCTCAGTCAGGGTGCGAATTGTTGTTAATCCCATCATGCGCAGCAACTGGAATGTTTTATCGCCTATCATGGGAATTTTTTTGATGGAAAGGGGGTTCAGAAAAGGCTGAACATGTTCGCCCGGTACCAGCAATTCACCATTGGGTTTGGCTTCATTGGTGGCCATTTTTGAGACGGTTTTATTTACAGACAATCCAAAGGAGATCGGCAATCCCGTTTCGATCATTATTTTCTGTCTGAGCTCCCGGGTCCATTTGAGATTTCCGAAAAAACGATCCATCCCTGTGATGTCAACATAAAACTCATCAATGGATGATTTTTCATAGACGGGTGATTTTTCCTTAATAATATCAGTAACCATGTTCGAATATTTCGAATACTGGTCCATATCGCCCCTGATCACAATGATATCGCTGCACAGGCGCAAAGCCATTTTCATGGGCATGGCCGAATGGATTCCGAATTTTCTGGCCTCATAGCTGCAGCTTGCCACCACGCTGCGATCGGATAATCCGCCGATCACCACCGGTTTGCCCATAAGCTTTGAATTCTGTAGTCTTTCCACCGAAACATAGAACGAATCCAGGTCGAGATGAACGATGTTGCGGTTGTTTTCTGTCATTTTTTTATCGAAAAATTTGGTAATTAAAAAATCAATATCTACTTTTGATTAGAATATGATCAAAAATTTGGTTATAATATAATCAATTTAATAATTGTATGCAAGAAAAAAATGAAAATAGATTGCTTGCGCCCCTACAGGGCTTAATGGTATTGGTTAAAATACACATATCACACAGGGCGTTGCCCTGTGCTAATGCTAATGCCCTTTCAGGGCAGCTATTACCGGAAATATTGCATTTCAAATAAACCGAGGTAATTACCGCCCCAAAGGGGCATAAGCATCAGCATAGGGCAACGTCCTATGGAATATAGTGAGTTAATCACACGCCCCAAAGGGGCATTAGCACCAACATAGGGCACCGCCCCATGAAATTATGAAATAAATGAATAAAAACCAGCCCTGTAAGGGCGAAAGCAAATGAATTATGCCACAATCATTATCAAAAGTATACGTACATATAATTTTCAGCACAAAACACAGGAAAAACCTGATTGATGAAAATATTGAACCTGTCCTGCATGAATATATAGGTGGGATATGTAAAGGTTTGGAGTGTAATCCATTAATTATTGGAGGTTACAAAGACCATATTCATATTTTATGTTTGCTTTCAAGGAAAATAAGTCAAATGAAATTAGTTGAAGAGGTTAAAAAGCAATCATCTAAATGGATAAAAACTAAGGATGCTGAATATTCAAATTTTTATTGGCAGGATGGATATGGAATTTTTTCAATAAATCCAACACAAATTGATGTTGTAATTAAATATATTGAAAATCAACATGAACATCATGAGGAAAAAAGTTTTCAGGATGAGTTCAGGTCATTTTTAAAAAAATATAAAATTGAATATGATGAACGCTATGTATGGGATTAGACATTTGCTTGCGCCCCTACAGGGCTCAATGGAATTGGTTAAAATACACATATCACACAGGGCGTTGCCCTGTGCTAATGCTAAAGCCCTTTCAGGGCAGCTATTACCGGAAACTAATGCCCTTTGTGCATTAAAATTTCGGTTTAACCAACGCCCCAACGGGGCATGAGCAATAGCATAGGGCACCGCCCTATGAAATATGTGCGATAGATTATAAATCAGCCCTGTAAGGGCGAAAGAAAATAAAAAATTATGCATTTCTCAACAAACATCAAGCTCCTGCGCAAGCGCAGGAACCGCACACAGGATGAGGTGGCGAATTACCTCGGAATGAAACGTTCAACCCTCAGCGGGTATGAAAACAACGTGGCACAGCCCGGTGTGGATGTATTAATGACATTTTCCGAATATTTTCAGATATCCATTGATACCCTGGTAAAAACAAACCTGTCGGCGCTGTCTGAAAGTCAGCTTTCGGAACTGGAGCGCGGTTTTGATGTGTATATAACAGGAAGTAAATTGCGTGTGCTAACATCTACGGTAAACAGTGATAACGAGGAAAACATCGAGTTGGTCAGCGAAAAAGCCAAAGCCGGTTATAAAAGCGGATATGCCGATCCCGAATATATCAGTGTGCTGCCGGTTTTTCAACTGCCGTTTTTATCGAAAGACAGAAAATACCGTAGTTTTCAGATAAATGGCGATTCCATGGTGCCCATTCCGGATAAATCTTTTATTACCGGAGAGTTTATCCAGAATTGGTCTTACCTCAAAAAAGGTGATGCCTGTGTCATTCTCACAAAGGAAGACGGAGTGGTGTTTAAAGTTTTGGGAAATCCAATAAAAGCTGGTAAACCTGTGACTTTGTTTTCTCTGAATCCTTTGTATCAACCGTTTGACGTGCAGGTGAGCGAGATAAAGGAAATCTGGAAATTTGTCAATTACATCAGTTCTGAAATTCCTGAAGCCATGAGTCCGGAGATGGAATTGCACAAGACTGTGGCAAATCTTAAGAACGAAGTAGAAAATATTAAAAGGAGGTTAGTTGATTGAAATAAAATGAAATGTGCTTCTCAAAATGAATTGAAATATTTATTCGCCGAAATTCATTAAAGCATGATTTGCTTATATTTTTAAAATATATTTGTTGTTAAATGGAGTTTTTGTAATTTTATAGAAAAAATGTTGAACAAAGAAGAAATAATTGATTATTGGATAAAATCCTCAGATAAGGATTTTAAAACCATGACCGTATTGTTTAAAGAAAAACAGTACTCATGGTGCTTATTTGTTGGACATCTGGTTGTTGAAAAACTTCTCAAAGCTTATTATGTGAGTAAAAAAGATGATATGCATCCCTTGACTCATGATTTGGTCAGACTGGCAGAAAAATCCGACTTGGATCCCGATGAAAAATTAAAAGAATTTCTTGCAACTGTTACAACATTTAACATCAATGCAAGGTACGATGATTATAAAACATCATTTAATAAAGTTTGCACAAAAGACTATACAGAATTGTGGTATAGCGAAATTACAAAATATCGAAAATGGATAAAGAAAACGCTGTTAAATCGTTAAAAAGTTATCTTAACTTTTTAATAGAGAATAAGATTAACGTCAAGGAAGCTTATTTATTTGGCTCTTACGCTAATGGCTCATACACTGATGACAGTGATATGGATTTAGCTATTGTAATAGGAGGAATTAAGAACAGGTTTGAAATGCAGGTGAAATTAATGATCATGCGTCGAAAAAACGAATCCATTATCGAACCTCATCCTTTTTCAGAGGAGGATTTTAATTCATATTACCCATTTGCAGAGGAAATTAAACGAACTGGCATCAGAATTTTGTAATTTTTTTTTAATCTTCAATAATAAATAATATTTCACCAGGGATTTAAACTTGAAAAAATTAATCCCTAAATTTTTCAAAAAATCCCTACTTTTATCAAATGTATTCAATCATCGACATCGAAACCACAGGAGGCAGTCCGGCTAAGGAAAAAATCACCGAAATAGCCATTTTTGTGCACGACGGTCAAAAAGTTGTTGATGAGTATGTTACTTTGATTAATCCGGAAAAAAACATCCCGTATTTTATTTCTCAGCTTACAGGCATTAACAACGAAATGGTTGCTGATGCTCCCAAGTTTTATGAAGTGGCTGCCGAAATATTAAAACGCACCGAAAACACCATCTTCATTGCGCATAATGTCAGTTTCGACTATGGCTTTATTAAAAATGAGTTTAAGGAACTTGGTTACGATTTTAATCGGGAACGGTTGTGTACAGTAAAACTCAGCCGAAAACTTATTCCGGGAAAAAAATCCTATTCTTTGGGAAATCTCTGCAAAGACCTCGGAATTGTTATAAACGACAGGCATCGTGCTGCCGGTGATGCCCTGGCAACTGTTAAGCTTTTTGAACTGCTTTTGAAATGCAACGGAGCTGAAAACCCGATTTCAATTTATAACATTAATGAAGATAAGATTAAGAGTCTGAGTTCATCGGTTGATAAAGAGTTCCTGCGCGATTTACCCGAAAAAACAGGTGTTTATTATTTTTACAATTACAATAAGGAAATTATTTACGTGGGCAAGAGCAAAAACATCAAAGCCCGTGTGATGCAGCATTTTAACAATGCCAACAGCAAAAAGGCCATTGAAATGAAAAATGCCATCAATGATATATCGGTTGAACTGACAGGAAGCGAACTGGTGGCTCTTTTACTTGAATCAGATGAAATCAAGAAAAATAAACCTAAATACAACCGCGCACAACGGCGTACCATGTCGAGCAGCGGATTATACCGGTTTACCAATGAAAAAGGCTATGACTGCCTTAAAATAGGCAAAATTGATAAAAACACTGATCCTGTTACCACCTTTGCATCTGCTGCCGATGGAAAGGATTTTATCAATAATCTCATCGATAAATACAATCTGTGTCAGAAACTTTGCGGTGTTTACGAAACTGAAAATGCCTGTTTTTTCTACCATATCAAACAATGCAGGGGTGCGTGTGTCGGAGAGGAAAGTCCGGACAGCTATAACAAACGTGTTAATCAGGCCCTTGAATCTCTCCATTTCAGCAACGACAATTTCATAATTTTCGATAAGGGCAGAAAAGAAGGCGAAAAATCTGTTGTCCTCGTGGAAAATGGCAATTACAAAGGATTTGGTTTTTTTGATGTTTCCGAATCTTTTTCTTCTGTGGATGCCATCCGCGATTGCATTACGAATTATTCTGATAACAGTGATATCAGACAAATAATCAAGCTGTTTCTAAGAAAAAACAGGGTCGGAAAAGTTATACATTTTTAATTTGAACCTATGTATAGATTAATTTTCATTTTTGCAGTTTTATCGGTTCAGGGAATCGCTCAAAATCAGAAGTACTATCTATGTCAGCGTAGTTCTGATAAGATTGTAATTGATGGTGGTTTATCAGAAAAATCATGGCAAAATGCTTTATGGTCTGATTGCTTTGTGGATATTGAAGGCGATAAACAGCCGGTTCCCGAATTCTCCACCCGCATGAAAATGATATGGGATGATTCCTGCTTGTATATTGCTGCAGAGATTGTTGAGCCTGATATCTGGGCAACACTTACCGAAAGGGAATCTGTAATATTTTACGACAATGATTTTGAGGTCTTCATTGATCCCGATGGCGATACTCACAATTATGCCGAGTTTGAAATCAATGCATTTGGCACCGAATGGGACTTATTACTTGTAAAACCCTACAGAAATGGTGGTCCGCCGCTTATTCAATGGGACATTGACGGAGTGAAATCTGCAGTTAAAATTCATGGAACCATCAATAAGCCGGGAGATAAAGATGATAAATGGATTGTTGAAATGGCCATCCCGTTTAAATCACTTTTCGAAATCTCCATTGATAAAAATGCTCCGGAAATTGGTGAATACTGGCGCATGAATTTTTCCCGGGTTCAGTGGAAAACACAGGTTGTTGACGGGAAATATGTAAAGCTGAAAAATGAAACAACCGGCAAAAACCTTCCCGAGCAAAACTGGGTTTGGTCACCGCAGGGAGCCATTGATATGCACCGGCCAGAGAAATGGGGGTATGTGCAGTTTTCAAATTTACCTGCCGGCAGCGAAAAGGACAGTATCGTCAAAGATCCCGACGGAGAAATCCTTGCCCAGATGTGGAACATGTACGAAAAACAAAAGCATTATTTCATGCAGCACCGTAAATTCAACCCCGACATGGAACACAGTCCGAATGTCAAACTCGATTGCTGCGATAAATCATTTGAAATACTTTATTATCCAAAAGACAGGGAATATTATTGGTCAATTAACGAAGATGGGTTGATACGGAAGAATGTTATTTTGAAGCATTGATTTTTTGGAATGCCATTATTATTATGTATTTTTACCTTGTACATAATATTTATTGCTATGAAGAATTTTTTCCTGTTTCTTTTTCTGTCCGTTGTTTCTTTGATTAATGCCCAAAATTATACAGCGGTAAATCCTGACAGTACCTATTTTTTTCACCCTCAATCAAAGACCGAACTCCTTAGTTGTTATAATGAATCATACCATAATTTTATCCGGTGTATACATATTGATTCTGTTGTTAGCGGTTCTGAAACAACCTTATTCAGCATTCCTGAGGTTCATAATTATGATTATTCCTGGGATAATTTTGGATGTTTCAATGACTCATGTGATTCATGGTGTGGAAAAAAAATTATTATTAAGGACAACGGAGATAATTTATTCATTACCCGGAATAGTGATTCAGTTATTATTAAAACCCTTGCGGGGATGGGAGAGGAATGGAAACTTTTTGTTTTTGAAAATGGCGATTATATCAATGCTGAAATAGTTAATTGGGACACTCTGACTTTATATGGGCAAACAGACTCGGTGAAATATATTGAATTGCAGGTGTTCGATTCATCAGATAATCCAATCACAAGCGACTTGAATAACCAGCACATTGTTTTAAGCAAGAATTATGGATTGATTGAGATGTTCAACTTCAGAGAGTTTTCTGAAAGCGATTCTCACTACCCAATTGTTAAATATAAACAAATTGCAGTTTCTTCAGGAGTAAATGATTTGCTGCTGGTCAAAGATGTTTATGACTTTAATATTGGAGATGAGTTTCATAAGATATTCAGTTTTGGTAATCATTACTTTTCTCAATACGAAGTAAAAAAGGTTATAAATAAGTATTATTCAATAACTAATGATACTGTTTTTTATGATTTTGATTATAATTTATGGGGTAATAATGACATCGGGCCAGGGACATATTTTCACACTATCGATACCATCACCAAATATTATACAAATCTTGATAGTATTATTCACTACGGACAAAATATCAGAAATTTTCTGCCTTTAGAATCAATAATTACATCAGGTGGGGGAAGTTCCTACTTAATGAATTATATTGTATTTACTGATAGTTTAGAGTATAACGGAAGAATGTTACTCTGTAATTTAGGGCAGGAGTTTCGTAAGTTTGATGAAGATACTTGTTTCAATACTCCATACTTTGATTCCGGCGCCTGGGTATATGAGAAATATGTCAAGGGATGCGGTGATATATATAATAATTTCGATGTTGAAATGTATACAAACTGTATGCCTTGCTCAGATCTTGTTTATTTCCTTAAGGGGAGTGAAGAATGGGGAAATCCATTAACTATCCCGAATTCGATAGAAGAAAATATCAAACCGGAAATTATTGTCAGTGTTTTTCCAAATCCGGCTACAACAGAGATCAATCTATCAGTTGATCAATTATCCCTTGTCGAAATCTATGATGTTTTGATGAACAAAAAAATGGAATCAACAAGTCATAAAATTGTTATAAGCAACTTGCCTGTTGGGGTTTATTATGTCAGGGTAACAACAGAAAATGGAATTGCCATCGGAAAATTTATTAAGCTGTAATAAAAATCTAAAATCTTTTTTCAGGAAGTGAATGCTGAAAAATTAGCCACCATACCATTCGCGCATTCGCGGCTTAATCAAACCAACCTACTTCTTCTGCGAATCAGCCCAGGCAAAAACTTTCTTTAAAATATCATTCACCCGCGAATTGATGTTTTCACGGATTTTTGCTTCTTCTAAGGTAATTTTAAGAAATAACCCGTCCATTGCTTTATTGGTCACGTAATCGGGAAGGTCAGTGTTTTGAGGGGTTACCAAAGGTATTTTATTGTAAGCTTCCATCATCTTGGTGTAAGCAGTATTAATTCCGTAGTTTTCAAGAACGGTGGTCACTTTGGGTTTAAAAGAAGTGTAGAGTTTTGACTTGGTTTTTGATTTGAAATAGGTAGTAGCGGCATTTTTTTCTCCTAAAAGTATATTTTTCGCATCGTCAATGGTCATGTCGGTAATGGCTTGTTTGAAAATAGGCAATGCTTCTTTTACAGCTACGGATGCTCCTTTATTAAGTTCTGAAACAAATTTATTGGTAAGGTCTGATAAACCTGCAGCCTCAAGTTTTTCCTTTACTTTGATGATTTCCTGAGGAAATGGAATCTTCACAGTGTTGTCATTCAAAAACCCGTTTTCGGCATTCAGCAGTTTAACAGAATTGTCTGTTCCTACTGCCAAAGCACTCTTTAATCCTTCGGCCATTTCTGAAGTGCTGAGCGATGGCTCATTCATCGAATCAGTAGCTGTTTTTGCAACCTGCTGAAATATGTCACATGCACTGATTGTGGTGATTACCAATAGTATGATTATTGCTTTTTTCATGGTTTTTTAAGATATTAATTTGGTTAAAGTTATGAATTTTTTTTCGATATTGGGTAAATGTGGTGATATAGTTATTACAATTGGTGTTACAAATCCCAAGTCGGGAGACATATCCCAAGTCGGGAGACTTGGGATAGCGTAGCAATAGATAAATTTAAAGCAGCATAGTTTAAAATTTTGCAATATTTATTAATTTTGAAATAAAAAAATGGAACCCAACAACATAATCAAACAATATATTGACAATCAGCAGGTAGAATTTCAAAAGCATCTGGATGAGCTATATCATATTATTAAAAAATCCGCACCTGAGTCGGAGGAAGTAATCAGTTACGGAATGCCCGCATTCAAGCAAAATGGAATTCTGGTTTATTTTGCCGCACACAAAAACCACCTTGGATTTTACCCTACTTCCTCGGGAATAGAAAATTTCAGGGAAGAATTAACCGGTTATACATTTTCAAAAGGAGCAATACAGTTTCCTTATGATAAACCCCTGCCCAAAAAACTCATTGAAAAGATTGTTGTGTTCAGAATTGTTGAAAATTTACAGAAAGCTGAAATGCGTAAGAAAAGCAAAAAATAGTAATAAGTAAAGTTGCTTAATAATTTGCAAATTAGCTGTTTGTAATTTTGTGCCGCAAATTCGTTTTTTTTCTAATTATTATTACCTTTGTTAAATAAAACGGCATTTTCACAAAACTCTGGTTCAAAATACCGTAACTTAAAAACTAAATTTAAAAACCCTTAAAATGAAAAGGACTTTACTTCTTTGTATTTCTGCATTTCTATTTATTGCAGTAAATTCTCAAACCATCAATAAAGCTATTGGTATTGATTATGTCTATATGAGCAACAGTTCACAAACAATTCAGACATCCGACGGCAATTTTGTTTCCATGGTCAATGTCAGCAACGATATTATGCTGTTAAAAATGAATTCGGCAGGTGATACTCTTTGGACAAAGGTATTCGGCGGTACTGATGAAGATTATGGATACAGACTTCAAAAAACTTCGACAGGGGATCTGATCGTTGCCGGTTTTACAAAAAGCTTTGGAGTAACTGGAAATGGTATTTATGTTGTTAAGATGAACAGTTCCGGAACCATTTTATGGTCCAGAACATTCAGTCCGGCTGCCCAATCCAACTTTGCAGATATGAACACTACTTCCGACGGCGGTTGTGTTATACTTTATGAATATGTTGCAGGCGCAGGTAATTATGATTTTATGGTAGTGAAGGTTTCAGCTTCAGGGGTTATTGAATTTTGCAAGCAGGTAGGAGGAACCAGCTATGACAGACCGCAAGCAATAATTCAGACTTCTGATGGAGGATACCTTGCTTGTGGAACATCAAACTCATCCTTTGCCACCGGGGGGCAATATGATGGATACTTTTTTAAGCTTGACGCATCGGGAAACCTGCTTTGGGAAAAAACTTATGGCGGGGCAGCAATGGAAACCCTTTACGACGTTGTAGAACTGGCATCAGGCAGGTTTGTTTTTACCGGATCAACAAGCAGTGCAGGTGAAGGACAGAATGATATTTACATTCTTGAAACATATAGCACAGGGTCACTTTATAATGACCGTACTGTTGGTCGTTCTTATGGCAATGACTATGGTTTTTCGATTAAAGCAATTGGCACCGATTATTATATTTTTGGTGAGACCTATGACGAAACCGATCAACAAAAATCCTGCTTATTGAAAATGCCTTCAGGTACCTCAGTATCATGGGCAAAAGTTTATAATAACAGTTTTTATAACAATCCCGAAGTACAACTTTGTGTGAACTCCGACAATAGTTTTTGTTTTTCATTTCCTAACAGCAATTATTCTGAAACTAACCGGACTGAGATCAACATCATTAAAACCGATGTTGACGGAAATTCAGGAGCTTGTGATGATGACCTGAAATATTTTGTGGTTACAAATCCTACATACACCACAACAAACGGTGGTTCAACAGTTGCAAACTATACTTTTACTCAAACAACAGTCACTACTCTGATTAAATCGAATTCATATTATCATATTACTGATGTTGAATGTGACCCTTCTAGATACCAGAATACAGTCGGGCATGATTTCCTCGATTGCAACAGATCAATGATCATGCAGACCCGCGATGGCGGATATCTATTGTCGGGCGAACCCTGGAACAATTCTTTGGTTCAGTCTAACCAGACCTTATTGAAACTGACCTACGACAACCAGATTCAGTGGCAAAAAAGCTATGCATGGGATTATCTCAATACCATCAGCAACGTTTTTGAAACCAATGACGGGGGCTATATTTTCGGGGGTTTTACTTCGCCCGATGAAGACTCCGACGACCGATGCTTTGCATCAAAAGTGAACAACAGCGGTGAAATTGTTTGGACAAAACGTTTTGGAGGAACCGTTAACAATGAGAATATTGCCGCAGCCATTCAGCTAAGAAATTCTAACTACCTCTTTGGCGGAAAAACCGATAACTACGGTGCAGGAAGCGATGATTTTTATGTCATTTGTACCGATGAATCAGGAACACAGCTTTGGACTAAAACCTACGGGGCAGTGGGATACCAGGAATTGCAGGCAATGATACAGTCATACGATGGTGGATACCTGTTTGCAGGTACTAACAGTAATTCCGGTGCCGGTGGAAATGATATCCAACTGGTCAAAACTGATGCTTCGGGAAATGTTACATGGACAAAATTGTTTGGGACTGCCAATTATGAATATGTAAGAAAGGTTATTCAGGTAAATGATGGTGGCTATGTAATCGTTGGAAAGTCAGGTATCGGAGGATTTATAACAAAAATCACAAGCACCGGGACTATTTCATGGTCGAAAACTTTTTCTCAATATGCTGATTTCAATGATGTGATTCAGGATAACTCATATTTATACATGGCCGGATATATAAACACTGGAACATATTCTGACGCTTCATTATCAAAGTTTGATCTGAGCGGTAACCACATCTGGACAAAAACTTATGGAAGTACTTCGGATGATATCTTTACTTCCATTGACCGTGTTAACGATAAAGGTTTTATCCTGTGCGGATATACCTATAATTTTACACCACAGTACAGCAAATATTATCTAGTGAAAACCGATTATGATGGCCATTCGGCTGATTGCCATGAAGCCACTTTTGCACCAACTGTAAACACCCTTACTTTCACCGTTGGCACTGCCACTCTGACAACAACATCAAACAACGGAACGGCTAGCACTGTATCATTGATTTCCAGTGTTTCATCCGCAATTATCACCGATTTGATTCCTGAACTCTCAGTTGTTTCAGAAAATGTGAACTGTTTCGGCGGGAGCGATGGCTCGATCAATGTGACTGTTGATGGCGGAGGTGAGCCAATCAGCTACGACTGGTCAACAGGATCTCATTCTCAGGATCTCACAGGATTGGCTATCGGTACTTACAACATGACACTTACCGATGATTTTGGTTGTGTACTTAATGAGTCTGTTGTCATTACCCAACCCACATTGCTCACAGCCGGTGTTTCAAGTACCAATGTGACTTGTTATAACGGAACAAACGGAACCGGTACAGTAAGTCCATCAGGCGGAACTCCTCCGTATGCTTATTATTGGAGCAATGGCGGTACAACAGCAACCATTACCAATTTGTACCCGGCAACTTTCTTTGTTAACGTTGTGGATGCCAATGGTTGTGCTGCTGCCACAAACAGTATTACAATTACCCAACCAGCAATTTTGAGCTCGTCTGTTACCGGATCGGATGCAACATGCTACGGTGATGCCGATGGTGATGCAAACCTTACTGTAACCGGTGGTACTACACCATATACTTATGTCTGGACTGGCGGGTATTTTACTCAGGACCTGACCAATGTTTTGGCTGGTACCTATAATGTTACAGTTACCGACGCTTGTTCAGGGCATACTTATCAAACCGTTATCATTGCCCAACCAGAACAGTTATCAACTTCACCGATTTCCTTTGATGTAAGTTGCTACGGCGGAAACGACGGTGAAGCCAGCGTTTCGGCAACCGGCGGAAAAACCCCTTACAGTTACAACTGGTCAGTGGGTGGCAGCAGTTCAATGGTTAGCGGATTAACAGCCGGAACTTATTATGTAACTGTTGCTGACGGCTGCGGTGACCAATCAGTAGAATCAGTTGTGGTTGACCAACCTGATGTGCTTGCAGCAGATGTTGCAGGAACCGATGTTTCATGTTACGGTTATGGAAATGGTCAGGCAACAGTTTCTGCAACAGGCGGAACCACTCCGTATCTGTATTCCTGGAGCAACGGTCAGCATACACAAACCGCAGTCGGCTTGTTCCCCGGTACTTACATCATCAATGTGGTTGATGCCAATGGCTGTCTGAGCTCTGATATTATTGAAATCGGACAGCCCGACGCCATTGAACTTGAACTGGAATCAACCAATGCAGGGTGCGGATTTGATAATGGAATGATTACCGTTTATGCAACCGGAGGAAGTGCTCCCTATGACTTTTTATGGTCCAACAGCGCTACAACCGAAAACATCTCGGGAATAGGCGAGGGAAGTTATTATGTAACTGTTACCGATAATAATGGCTGTGAGCAATATGACAATGCTGAAATTTCTGTGGCAGCATTGCCGGTCCCGGTTTGTATTGTAACTGTCGATCCCGTTTCGGGCAAAAACCTTGTGGTTTGGGAAAAAACAACCGATCAGCAAATTGCCTATTACAATGTTTACAAACAATCCTATACTGGTGAGTTTGATTATCTGGCAAGTATTGATTATGACAGTCAGAGTATCTGTCTTGATGGAACATCCGATCCTCAAATCCACTCCGATAAATATGAAATTACCGTGGTGGATACCTGCGGAAATGAATCGGAATTGAGCAGCTACCATAAAACATTGCACCTGAATGTTAGTCCGTCGTCAACAACCGCCGGATACGCACTCACCTGGAACCATTACGAAGGTTTTTCTTTTACAACCTACAGAATTTTCAGGGGAACTGCTCCGGACAACCTTGTTCAGATTGACTCCATTGCCTACGACATCGGAACATTCACATACACCGATATCACAGCACTTGACGGTATTCAGTATTTCTATCAAGTCGCTGCTGTGAAACCGGGTCCTGACTGTCTTGGAAGTAAAGACCTGACAGGTCCGTACAGTCAATCAGTTTCAAACCTGGAAGATAACGGCATTGCCACCGGAATTTCACCGATTGTGTCGACAGATGAACAGATCAGGGTGTACCCCAATCCGTTTAACGTGATGACAACAGTTGAATTTACCAATCCTGATAACAAAATGTATGAGCTTTCAATTTTTGATGTTACCGGAAAGGTAGTTCGCAGATCTGAAATTAACTCTGGTTCTTTCACAATTGAAAAGAATGAACTGACACCTGGTTATTATATGATTGAGCTTTCGGGTGAAAATGTATTCAGAACAAAGATTATTGTGCGGTAGATTTTAGTGAATTAAATATTACAAGGGCCTTTGCAGAAATGTGAGGGCCTTTGTTATATTGGGATGCCGCGAATGCGCGAATGGGGATGCTTAAATAAACACAACCTCTTTGATAAAGAAACTAAGCTGTAAATCTATTAAGCCGGGTTATTGTTTTAATATTTTAAATTCCACACGGCGGTTCAGTTTGCGGTCGTCTTCGGTTTTTTCTTCAACTTTCGGGAATTTTTCACCATAGCCCACGGGTGTCATGCGTGTTTTGTCAATGCCTTTGGTTATCAGGTATGCTGCAATTGATTCGGCTCTTTCTTTTGAAAGTTTAAGATTATAATCGTCATCGCCCTCGCTGCTTGTATGTCCGGCAATTTCTATTTCCACAGAAGGATTATTTTTCAGAAAACTGAATAATTTATCGAGTTCAGGGAAGGATTCTTCAAGCAGTACGGCTGAAGCTTTTTTGAAATATATATTTTGCAGGGTAATGCTTTCACCGGTTTTGAATTTGCTTAACAGAAGGTCTTTTTTATATTCAGAAGGGGAGTAGTCCTCAATGAGAAACTCCTCCGATTTATCATTGTAGCCAAAAGAAGATGCGGATACCCTGTATTTCAAACCCTTTGGGATCCGAATGTTATAATCGCCGGTTGCTCCGGATTTCATTGAAATGATTTCAACCCATTTGCCATCAGCAAATTTTTCGATTTTAATGTTGGCATCGGTAACAGGTAAATTTGTTGCTTCATCTTTAATTATACCTGAAAGAACAACATCAGTGACCACCGGCTCATCAATAATTTTTCTTTTGGGTTCACGTTCAGATTTTTTAAAACCCGGAGCATAAACAATCTGGAAAACCACACCCACATTGCCTCCTGATGATTTTAGCGAGTCGTACGTTTCAACACTTGGCCAGTTATTGGGCATTTCAGAATCCATCTCAGAAAAATCATGATTTTTCCAACACATTTGCCAATATGTGCTTACACAAAAAGAAACGGGGACATTTTTAAATGGAGTAAACACCAGTTTTAAGGTAGGAGAGAGCATTGAAAAATTTCCCCTGCCATTTTCCATTGATAATTCTTTCCATTCAAGAGTATCGAATGCGGCTTCGGAATATGCAACTTTTGTCAAAAGACGTGCTTTGATAAAATCCATGTGAAAACCACCGTATACATTAAGTGAGAGGTTTGGGTACTTGTATACAGGGACAAAATAACCCAATCCGAAGGTCCTGGTCTTGAATCCAACATCCCTTCGGGCGTAGGGCGAGAAAAGAGCTGTGCTGTAGTCGAATTTTCTTGTCCAGTTAATCTCGGCTATATTCTGGTCAATAGTTACGCCAATTACAATATTATGTCCGTTAAGTCCGGTTACATGCTTAAAAGGGTCGATCAGATTAAACCCTGTTCCGTGAACCGGAGATCTGTTATAAGCATCCAGAAAGCGGTTTATTCCACGCAGGGCTGAATAGGAAAAATTATATCCGGCACCTATAAAAGGTTTAATTTCCTGTGAAAAACCAAAAAGGTTAATACATATAATAAAAAGGAATAAAAAGCGCTTTTTCATGGTCGTTGTTTTTGCTAAAATAAGTTGGTTACTTTTTTCATGCAAATAAAATTGAAATATTATTACGAAGAGAAAGGGGGTAATGGTTGATGGTGGATTATTTTTGATTAAGTAGGTTGATTGGTTTGCCACAAAATTGAAATTTGGGGATGCTCGACTTTAGCTGGCATTTGATAGTTTGATGTTAAGGTAGTTCGATGGTTCGATGGTCTGCATGCGCATTAGCTTAGGTATTTAAATTTGATGGTTTGATTTTTTTTTTGTAGTATTGAGGTGGATATAGCCAGTGAGAAAAGGTTCGGTTATATGCCTGAATTGGCATTCTATGTATGGTTTTTCAGGTAATAAACGAGTTACAGCCCATAAAAAAAAGAACTATGAGAAAAATTGCTATGATTTTAATAATAGCCCTGAGTTTTTTACAAATTAATGCTCAGACGATAGTTGATACAACAAAAAGGTGGAGTACAGTAATACATAGGTTGCCATCTTTTACAATAATTACAGAAAGCATAAAATTTGAGGGAGATACAACTATTGATTTTTTTGACTATAAAAAAGTATTTCGCTCTACTGACGAATTTCAAACAATTTGGGAGACATATGGGTATGTAAGGGAAACAGTTGACGGAAAAGTATATTATCGTACAGACTCAACCACTGAATTTTTACTCTATGATTTCGGTTTAGCAATAAATGATATTGTCGAAGTATATGGTATTTGTGGTTATGGAGACAGTTATTCGTTATCGCCAATGACATTTAAGGTTAGTAATATTGACAGTGTCTTTTTAGGTGGCGAGTATAGAGAACAGTTTCACATGAATCCTGTTTTTCCCGGAGATACTTTTCCAGACGCATCAGAATTCTGGATTGAAGGAATAGGAAGTAAAAGTGGAATTTTGCATTGGGAAGCATTTTTGGTTGGAGGTGATTCATACCAATTATTGTGTCATTCAGAAAATAGTACTTTGATTTACCAAAATTCCTCATACACATCATGCTATTATTACTGGACTGAAATAAGCGAAATGGAATCTAATGAAAAAATATGTATTTATCCAAACCCAATTATAGACAATGCAACAATCAAAATAGAAAACGGTGACCCTGATAAAGAATATATTCTTGAAATATTTGATTATTTAGGCAGAAAAGTATCTAAACAAAAAATAAATAAGACTTCTGTTATTGACCGAAATGAATTTAAATCAGGGCTGTATATTATTAGAATTATTTGCAATGGAGAGACAATTAAGACGGAAAAGATAATGATGGAATAACTGGCTGTCTTCTTATTGAACAAAACGTCATGAATAAACAAGTTGAAAGAATAAAAGACAATTTAAGAGTAATAAAACAACTGATGAGCATACTTTGCTTTTTCATTTGCACAAACTACGGTTATTCTCAAAATATTAATTTATCTAAAGGTATTGGAGAGGTAAATTGCAAATATTCCTATGGAAAGCTTATAGCGGCAATTGGTGCCCCGGACTCAACATATTCCTTTGATCCTGAAAATTCTAAAAGCTTAGCTTATAATGAATTATTTTATGATAATAATCTATTTGTTGTTGGTTTTTATTATTCCAGCCCTGACACCCTGACAAAGAAAACTACAAAGCCACATATTGAAATATTTAATGGCTCATCAATTACTCTAAATGGAGAATCAATATCAAACTTGGATTCGACTTTTGTTGTTAAAAAATATGGAAAACCTAAATCTTTTCTCAAAATCAATGATGAGTTGACAATGTCCTATGACTTTAGAGAAAAGAAGTATTTCAGTTTGCTGACATTTTACTATAGTTACGGAACTATAAAAAAGATTCGAATTGGCTTTGGGAAATATTAGTAAATTAAATCAGTGAGACTATAATTTCAGGAACGATAGTGAACTGAAATTATTTAGTCGAACTCTTGCCAGCCGAAACGGCAGTGCAGGCAGGGATCCCGAGGAAAGCCGAGGGATCTCTAAGGTTTTATTGGCTTCGCCGAACACTTTCGCATTAAGCTTCAGCGTTTGCGAAGCTCGTAAACTCGGTTCCTCGCCCCTTGGGGCGGATATGTAATAAATACTAAGTTGATACCCCGTTTGCTTGCAACGGGGTAGTTCATTACAGAGTGAAAAAAACGGCAGGTAAAAGCGCGTTTTTTTGCAACCATCGATTTTGAAAGCTCACTGCATTTAATTAACTTTACTACCGGCGGATGCTTATGCGGGTTTTAAGCCAAAAAAACCGACACGCGGTAAGTCAGCAGAATATTAAAATGACAAACAATGACCGAATTTTGGGAATCGAGTTTTAAGGAAATGCAAACGATGTGGGGCTTTGAACCATCGGACTCGGCAATAATGGCTAAAGACTTCTTTCTTGCTGCCAAAGCAAAGGAAATATTAATTCCGGGCATCGGGTACGGGAGAAATGCAAAAATTTTCATGGAAAACGGATTCCGCCTCACTGGTATTGAGATTTCCAAAACTGCTATAGATCTGGCTAAACAGGAAAACGGACTGGATATTAAAATCCACCATGGTTCAGTGATCAACATGCCCTTTGATAATAAAAAATATGACGGAATATTTTGTTATGCCCTGATTCACCTGTTAAACAACCGCGAAAGGAAAAAATTTATAAGCGATTGTTATAATCAGCTCAGCCCAGGCGGACATATGATATTTACCGCAGTCTCAAAGAAAGCATCAATGTACCGAACGGGAAAATATCTGAGCAGCGACCGATATGAATTAAGGAAAGGAGTGAGGGTGTTTTTTTATGACAAAGATTCGGCTAAAAGTGAGTTTGAGCATTTTGGTTTATTCGAAATCACAGAGGTTGACGAGCCGATAAAACACATGAAAAATGAACCTCCTTTGAAATGTATTTTAGTGAAATGTAAAAAGCTTACCGGCTGATCATAAGAATATAAAAAGCATCACAGTATAACCATGACTTATTTAACAGTCAGCCGGCATATTTGAAGAGTTCATGCCTTGCATAGGTGAATTTTGATACAAAATCAACTGTCTGTCAATTAATAAAAAGTGACTTGCAATTTAAATACACCGGAATATTTATTGACTTCTACCTGAAAAACATTTATCTTTGAAAGGAAATATTCAAATTGAAGTTGCAAAATATTAGAGAGTTATAAATTGTTAAAGCACCTAAATTTTATCTGTGAAAAAAATATTGAAAATATATACTGCTATTTTACTTTTAGTATTTGCCTTTGCTTCTTGTGATAAGGTAGAACCAATAATGATTAAATGTACACAAAACGATTTAAATCTCACTATTGATTCTGTTTCGTGGTTTACTACCGTGAATATTAATACCGATGTGGATACCTTTGCTTTTGTAAATTTTTATATAAAAGGAAAGGTTAAAGGTCAAAAATTGACATATATAAATAACGGACTTGGGATTCCAACTGAAATATGTATTGATTTTGATCAATTCGGAAACTTTGAATGCACAGGAATGGTACATGCTTGCAATAATTACTATGTTGACTTGTATGCCCCGGTTACTTCAACTCTATGTCTTTTTGTTTATTGCGACACAACTCAGGAATACAGAGAGTATGGAAGCGGGTGTTGGGGCTCAGGGGAGCAAAAAGAATTTGATTTTCCATCTGATACATTGTATTATTTTAGCAAACAGACTAAATAAAAAAATTATATCCGCTCAATGATAATTACAAACCTAATATGAAAACAATAAAATTTTTAAACTTAAGCTTATTGTTTATTGGTTTTATAGCCTGTAACCAGCCGGCCACCGATAAAGAAAAAAATACAGACAATAGCAGGGATTCATTGAATGGCCAAATGAAAAGCTCAGCTGATTCTGGCAAGTGGCTGATTTTTGAAACTGACGATTATTCGATTGAATATCCCGGGAACTGGGAGATTGATACAACCGGAAAAGATGGAACTTCTTTTGTGCTTTTTGAAAACAGGGGGGATAAAAATCCTGAAAATATTTTATTAATGTTTGATGATTTAAAAGGTAAATCATTCGATGAATACATTGCGGTATCCATTAAGGAAATTGAAAAAGTCGAAAACAGGGAGCTGATCGCAAATGAAAAACTGAGTTTAAATGGCATGCAGGGTCACAATCTGACATTTACAAGCATTGAAGAAAAAAATAGTTTGAAAGTTGTTCAGTATATTTTCTTAAAAGGTGATTCGGCATGCGGGTTGCAACTAATGTGTGAACTTGACAAGTTTGACAGCTATATTATTGTCGGAGAGAAAATTATGAGTACCTTTCGCTTGAAATAACACCAACCGTTCTAATAATAAAAAGTATGAAAACAGGTATTTTGGCATTATTGATTGTAACTGTAATTATCAGTACAAAAGCATATTCGCAAACTGTTATAAACGGTAGTTTTGAAGACAACCTGGCAACAGATTGCTTATGGAATAATCCGAATAGTACATTTAACTCATTGATGAGTGACTGCTTTGCATTTGGTCCCGGCGAAGAAGTCGATATACAGAAAGGTACTTGCGGATATGCAATTCCGGCCAAAGGTGAATGGTTTATTTCTCTTGCTTCGAATATTGGATCTCCCGATCAGGTTGCTTTAAAACTAAGCTCGCCGCTGATTGCTGGTAACGGATACCATCTTACCTTTTCTCAAAAAGCGGACACAAATTTCACTGTTTATGACAGTTTGTTAATCGGTGTTTCTGATGAAGAAATAAGTTTTGGAATACAGATTTATTCGGTGCAGCCTGTTGTCCAGACCGGATGGACCGAGACTGCTTTTGACTTTATTGCTCCGCTTAGCGGACAGTATATAACATTTGGAAATAAAGGAGAAAGGAGAGGATGGAATTTTATTGATAATGTTCAGATAATGTTTATAAATGGCATGGGAGAAATATATAACAATCAGGCCATAACAATTTACCCTAATCCTTTTTCCGTTGAAACAATACTGCAATCAAATCAGGTATTGAAAAATGCCGAGGTTACGCTTTATAATTCATCAGGACAGGTGATTAAACAAATCAGTAATATTTCCGGACAGTCTGTGTCAATTCAACGCGATAAATTACCCGGTGGATTGTATTTCATTCAACTTACACAAAACGGTATTTTATTTGCAACCGAGAAATTGGTTATAATAGACTGATAAAATTCGTGGTTTACTACAAAAGGATCAGGTAATACAGACGGCTTCAACCCGCCAGTCTATTTTTGATCATCCCTTCCATGTGTGATTGTTTGAGAGTCTGCTCAAATATCAGCAAAACACTGTTTTATTCAGCAATAAGATGTCCCAGACCAACTTCCTTTAGCCATGTGGGATTAAAGATTTTGCTCAGATATTTAAAACCGCTGTCAGGCATTACAGTTACTATTTTAGCAGGGCCTTCCATTCTCTTTGCAATTTCTAAAGCAGCCCAAACATTACCTCCGCTTGAACCACCAACCATCAGGCCTTCCTGGCGGGCCAGCCGAAGTACCATGCCTATGGCATTCTCATCATTAAATGATATGGCTTCATCCACGATGCCAAAATTCATAGCTTCAACAAGGGCACCCTTTCCGGCTCCCTCAACTTTAAATGACTTTTTGTATGACAGATAATCTTCTTTACCGTCAAAATAAGGTTTGTAAACAGATCCTTCAGGATCAGCCAATACAATTTTTATTTTCGGGTTATTTTCTTTTAATCGTCTTGCAATTCCGGATATAGTTCCACCTGTAGATGCCGTAGCTACAAATACATCGATTTTACCATCCATGTCATTCCATATCTCTTTGCCAATTGTCATGTAATGGGCTTCGGGATTTAATTGACTGTTGTATTGGTTAATATGATAAAAGCTTGCATTTTCTCTTGCTTTTTTTGCGGCAGCATTTCCATATTCTTCATCAGAAGTGGAAGGAGCAGAAGCTGGTTTTACGACTACTTCGGCGCCATAAGATCTTATTATTGCGACTTTTTCATCACTGCATTTATCAGGAACAAATAGAATTGATTTTAGTCCCATACACGAAGCAATCATGGCAACAGATGCGCCTGTGTTACCTGAACTCCCCTCAACAAGGGTTGTGTCTTTTTTGATATATCCTGCTTCAATACCTTTCTGAACCATATATGCAATAATCCGGTCTTTTATACTTCCCGTCGGATTCATAAACTCGAGTTTTGCATGTATCTCTACACCAGGTTTGGGATCAAGTGTTTTTAAATGCACCATTGGTGTATTTCCTATCAGATTCAAAACTTCAATTTTTGACATTGCAATTTTTTTTACTTATTTTTTCTAAAATTTATTAAGGCGTAAAAATACTAAATACTTCACAATAAAATACATCTTTTTAAACAGTAAAAATGATAGTATAAGCTACTTTTAATTAACATCCCTTAAAATTACTTCAAATAATTATCGTTTATTTTTGAATTGTATAATTCCGATTCATGTTTTTTTTCTATTCGACTTTCATCTTAATACTATTTTTCTATCTTTGTTCCATAACCTGAAAATCAGATTTATAAAATGAAAGTTAATCAGATTTTAATAAACATTGTTTGTGTAGTTCTGTTTGTTTGTCAGGCTCATTCTGAAATACCACAGAATAAAAAGTTAAGCAAGCCCGATTCGCTGCACATGGTGGTCGAAGATCTTGTGCTAAACAATCCCGAAGATGCACTTAAGGTTGCCCTTGAAGAAATAAATATTTCTGAGCGGGGGACAGAACAATATGTAAATGCACTGAACGATGCCGGAAAATCATCATATTATATGGATGAATACGAAAAAGCACTTTTTTTTCTTGAAAACGCGCTTGTTGAGGCTACCCGGATTGATTACAAAAAAGGGAAAGCCGATGTGTTTTTCTATATTGGTGATATATATATTTTAATGGGAAAATACGGTGCAGCTATTGATTATCTGGCTCAAGGCATGTCCTTATATGAAAAAATTAAAGATAATACCGGAAAATCAAATTGTTTGAATGGTTTGGGTCTGATTCAAATGTATCAGGGAAACTATTCAAGAGCACTTGATTATTTCAAAAAAGCCCTGGAAAGTGGCGATGCAATAACAAAAGGAGATAGCTATACCTATATGGGTGAGCTTTTTGTTAAAATGGAAGCTTTCGAAGAAGCAATAAAATACGCAAGCATGTCTCTCGAAGCAGGCAGGAAAAATCAGGATCTCTACGTAATGTCTTCTTCACTTGATAACCTTGGAATTGCATATTTGAATACCGGAAAAAATAATGAAGCTGTCAAATTATTCAGGGAATCTATGCTCATCAAAGAAGAACTGGGCGACAGGCAGGGATTGGCCTTGACACTGATCAACATCGGATCGAATTTTAAAAGCATGAATCAAAAAGATTCGGCGCTGTATTATTTTAGAAAGGCTTATCTTGTTTCAAGTACAGTCGGTGCCAAAAAGGAAATTGGAATGGCAGCCCTTGAATATTCAAAGATTCTGGCTTCTTCAGGGTTTTATGACAGTGCCTTTATTATTCAAAACAGGTATATAGAAGTTGTTGATGAGATATCCAATGAAAATGCTTTGAAAAAGATAGCTGAACTTGAAGCCGGATATGAATCTGATAAGCAAAAACAAAAAATAACACTTCTTGAAAAAGAACAGGAATTTGAAGCACGAAGAAAACAGGATTTCATTTATATCGGGATATCTTTATTACTCTTGTTTATTGCACTGGTTTTGTTTATCTGGTCAAGGTACCGAATGAAAAAGAAAACAGCTGAAGCTTTAGAGCTTAAAAATCAAATCATTGAGGAGAAAAACAGGCATATTACGGATAGTATTCAGTACGCTAAACATATTCAGGAAGCTATTTTACCTCCTGTTTCATATATCAAAAAGCAAATTCCTGACTTATTTATAATTTACCTTCCAAAGGATATTGTTGCTGGTGATTTTTATTGGTTTAACCAGGTGGAAAACAAAATTGGTTTTGCAGTTTGCGATTGCACCGGACATGGTGTGCCGGGAGCAATGGTTAGTGTTATGTGCTGTGACTTTCTTAACAGGGCTTTTAAGGAAATGGAAATTTTTGAATCCGGAAAAGTACTTGATCATGTTGCTGATATGGTTGTTGATAACTTCAAAAAGGGTGAAAATGAAGTTAAAGATGGTATGGATGCCAGTCTGTGTGTCTTTAATCCCGATTTGAAAACACTTCAATGGTCGGGCGCTAACAATGCACTCTGGATTATTAGAAACGGAAGTTCTGAAATAGAAGAGATTCGTCCGAGCAAACAGCCCGTTGGCATGCATCCTAACCGGGTGCCATTCTTGTCAAACAATTTAAAACTTGAAACAGGTGATATCCTTTATATGTTTACCGATGGTTTTGCCGACCAATTTGGCGGTGATTCCGGCAAAAAATTCAAATCAATACGTTTTAAGGAACTTTTGATTTCGGTTAAAGATCATGAAATGGAAAAACAAAAGGAAATCATTTTAAAAACATTTAGCGAATGGAAAGGCAACATCACTCAGGTTGATGATGTTTGTGTAGCGGGAATCAGGATTTAAGCTATTGTTTTTATATTTTCTGAGGTCGGTTTATTTCACTACTTTCGCAAGGTATTAACCTGTTTATATCATGAAAATTCTATTGTTTTCAGGTGTGTTTTTTGTAATTCTTTTTTCTGCAAGGTCTCAGAATAATGTCGATTCCTTGAAAAACCTGCTTTCTGCAGCACCTCCTATTAGCGGAAAATCATCGGATACCATAAGCTATAAAATTCACCTGGAACTGAGTAAATACTATGAAACAAGGGATACCGAGTTAATGCTTTTCTACTTATCCAACCTGTCCGACACTGTTTATATACTTGAAGATTCTCTAAAAAACAAATCACTATACAGAATTAAATCGGATGCCCTGAAAACTTTAGGTAACTACAATAAAAATATAAAAAATTACACATCTGCACTTAGGTATTATGAGCTTTCCCGAAAAATGGCTCAATTTATTAACAGCCACGAAATTGTTGCCCGCAACCTCTTGAATATCGGCAATACATGGGGTGAAATGGGAAATCTTGATAAAGCCATTGAAAATTTAATTATTGCTGCAGATTATTCAAAACAATTTAATTTAAAGGAAAATGAATCTAAAAGCCTGATTAGTTTAGGTAAAAAATATATTATAAAAGGTGATTATCCCGAGGCAATCACTTATTATGAGAGATCAATGGAAATCTCAAAGGAACAGAAAAACAATCTGCAAATCAGAAGCACGTGCATTGTTTTGGGCGAAGCGTATTCAATTTAAAGAGCTAATGCAAAGGCACAGTTGTATTATGAAGAAGCTCTCAGAATAAGTAAACTTGCCGGAAATAAAAATGATTTGTGTGCCGACCTGACTAACATGGGAAGGATTTGCTATTTTAATGGGAAATTTGAAGAAGCTCAAAATTATTATTTACCTGCTCTTGATCTTGCCCGTGAATTAAACAATGCAGATCTTGAATCAAATTGCTTTATCGGTCTTGGTTCATGTTGTGTAGGACAGGAAAAATTTGAAGATGCGGTAAAATATTTTGAAAGTGCTGCAGAGATTGGGAGAAAAAATAAAAATGATGTACAGGTTCTATCATGCCTGGCAAACATGGGAATAATTTATTATTATCAGGGTCAATATGAAAAAGCAATTGCCTGCCATGAAGAGTCTATTCAGGGATTTATCCGGCTTAATTATATTTCTGACATGCCTTATGAATATTTTAAACTTGCCCATACAAGTTTTTTGGCTGGTAACAAAGAAAAATCCTTCAGGGCTTACACCAAATCAAGGGAACTTTTTCTCAACGAATTCCGAAACAGCTTTGCTTTCCTTGGTGAAAGCGAAAAAGAAGAGCACATGGAGTTGTTTAGAAGTGTTTTTATGCAGATGAACGGATTTAACTCCAAATATGCTAACGAAATTGACAGTCTTTCTCAGTTATGTTATGACAATGAGCTTATTTTTAAGGGACTGATGTTGAAAAGTTCAAAAGCAATGGCTGATGTGATCCGAAACAGCAGCGATACAGTCTTGCTGAATACATACGAAAGATTAAAACAAATCAGGAGACTTTTCTCTGAAGCTCAAGGCACAGGAAATACCGAGGGAGCCAAAACACTCGAAATGCAGTCCACCGAAATTGAGCATAAACTGGCAAATTTGTGCATCCAATATGCTGATATCCAAAGCATTTTTAATGTTACATGGAAAGATGTACAGAAACAATTGAAAAAAGGAGAGGCCGCCATTGAATTTTCCCATTATTTTTTAAACGACAATAAAAATCAGATTTATTATGTAGCCTTCCTGATTACCCCGGATTGCAAGGAGCCAATTACCATTAAGCTTTTCATGGAACAGGATTTAAATGAAATAATTGGTAAAAATGAAAACAATATAAATCAAATCCAACGGATTTATGGCTCTAAAAACAATGTCAATGAGTTGCTGTACAATATAATATGGCTGCCTTTTGAATCTTATCTTTCAAATATTCAGACAATTTATTTCACGCCATCCGGAATTTTAAACAACATATCATTTGCTTCTATAGGTAAAGGAAACGGACTATTATGTGATCGGTATAAATTAATTCAAATGAGCACTACCGGAAAGCTTATTAATAGTTTACCCTTTGAACCCGGGAAAAAATTAACTGCTGCCGTTTTTGGAGGAATAAATTTCAATTTCCCTGAAAATATTGAGGCCTCTGGGGAAGGGGGATGGAATTATCTTCCGGGTACCTTATCTGAAATGAATATAATTCTTAACCAATTTAAGAAAAGCAGTATTAAGGCAAAGGGCTTTTCGGGTGATGTAGCCACAGAAAAAGCTTTTAAAAATATATTTGCACAAAAGGGAGGCGGTCCATCAATTCTGCATCTGGCCACTCATGGCTTTTTCTTTCCCGATCCTGCCATTAAATTGATGCAGGAAGAAATGGCAAACGGCGATGGGTCATCACAAGAACAACTGGTGGAGTATGGTGATATAAAATTCAGAGGATCAGATATTTCAGCTGCGTCTTTTTTCATTAACAATGCCGATCCAATGAAACGGTCCGGGTTGATTTTTGCCGGAGCAAACAATATCAATGCTTCAATGGTTAATGACACTGCAGATGAAGGAATTATGACTGCCTTTGAAGTATCACAACTGAATATGAGTAACACTGCATTGGTTGCATTATCAGCCTGTGAGACTGGTTTGGGAGATATTCAGGGCAGCGAAGGAGTATTTGGATTGCAACGGGCTTTTAAAATGGCAGGAGTGAGGTTTATCATTATGAGTCTGTGGCAGGTTCCCGATAAGGAAACGGAGGAATTTATGACTGATTTTTATGACAGGGTTTTAAAAACTAAGGATATTCGTGCTGCTTTTACCGAAACTCAGAAAGCAATGGGACAAAAATATGACCCATACTTTTGGGGAGCTTTTGTGTTGATTGAATGAGTTTGCTTTTTCCAAGGCAGTAAAAAATATAACTCAGCACCATTTTTTAATACAATAAAAGATAATTAATATTTATCAATCAACTATTTTAGTTGATTTGCTGCTATTCTTATAGGCAAACAGGTATTAAAATTGATAGTTCGATTGTCCGATTATTGGGTGGCATGAAAATGAAACAATCGAACAAGTAATTGTGTAATTTTGGAAAAAAACCCGAAATCTAAATTTGTTTATCAATATAAAATAACCGAAGTTTAAATACTGTATCAAAACCGTACATTTTTCATACGGAAATAAACAAGTAATTTTCCTGTACCGTATATTTGTTTATAAAGCTTCAAAAAATGGATATTATTCCTGTGGCTACTTACTGCCGGTTAATATCTGCTGAAACTTTAAACGCACTTAACAATCCCGGCCTGACCAGGTCAGGTTTTTGCTATTTGGTATTTTCATTGTCAAATCCCTTAATCTTTAAATCATGAAAAGAGCCGTTATACTATCTGTTTTTATAATACTTAACTTAGTTGGGTTGTCACAAAACTATCTCAAAAAATACACAACAGTCAGGGTTGCCGAACCGCCGGTTATTGACGGGATTTTAAATGATGGTGCATGGAAAAAAGTTTCTGTGTGCAGTGATTTTATACAGCGCGAACCTGCATTTAACACAGTCCCCACACAAAAAACCGAAGTATGGATTGTTTACGACAACAATGCCATTTATGTGGCAGCATATATTTATGAGCCTTCTGCAGACAGCATTTTTCGCATGGCCGGATCACGTGATGACCAAAGCATTGTTGCCGACAAATTTTACATAGGTTTTGATACCTATAACACCTTTGATGCTTATGTTTTTGGTCTGACAGCTTCGGGTGTACAGATGGATTATAAAGATTCTGATCCCACATTCGATGCCGTATGGCAAAGCAAGGTTAAAATTGTGGAAAACGGTTGGATTGCCGAAATGAAAATTCCATATTCAGCTTTGCGCTTTCCTTCAGTGCCGGAGCAGGAGTGGGGATTCCAGGTCATCAGAACCATTACCCGTAATCAGGAATATATACAATGGGCACTTACCGAAAGAACCTTGGCTAATACCCGCACACAATGGGGAAGAATTGCTGGATTTAAGGATATTAAACCCCCGCTCAGATTATCGGTAACTCCCTTTGCAAATTTTTTCTATAACAGCGAACCCGTTGCCAATATCGACAACAGCACCAGCTACCAGAATTCAAATTCCTATAATTTCGGCGCCGATTTAAAGTACGGAATCAATGAAAAATACACGATGGACCTTACACTTTTGCCTGATTTTAGCCAGACCCAATCAGATAACAAGGTAAAAAACCTGAGCTATACCGAAGTTGTTTTCAATGAAAACCGTCCGTTTTTCAAAGAAGGAACCGAACTTTTTGAAAAAGATGTTCTTTTTTATTCCAGAAGAATCGGGCAAACTCCCGGTGGATATTATTATTTGCCTTACATGATAAGCGAGGGAGAAAAAATAAAGAAAAACCCGTCTGTTTCAAAACTACTGAATGCAATAAAGCTGTCGGGCAGAAATAACAATGGTCTGGGTATTGGCGTCTTTAATGCAATCACCGATAATATGTATGCAATTGTTGAAGATGCTGAGGGAAACGACAGGAAGATACTCACCGAGCCATTGACGAACTACAATATGGTTGTTTTTGATCAGGCATTGAAAAATAACTCCTCAGTTTATTTCATCAACACCAATGTGTTGCGTGATAAAAAATACAATGATGCCAATGTTACCGGGTCGGGTTTTACGTTCATGGACAAAAAAAATAAATGGGCTACCGACGGGAGTATTTCATTAAGCCAGCAATATATGGCCGATACAACAGCTGAAAACTATTTTGGAAATCAGCTGGGAACAAAATATTTTATCGGGGTACGAAAAGCATCAGGCAATTTTCAGTTCGGATATTCTCATACCTATGTCGGAAAGACTTTTGACCCCAGCGATATGGGCTATCAGGTTATTGGTAACAAGCAGAAGGAGCGGGTTTACCTTTTGTACAATACATTCATCCCAAAAAAGTATTTCAGGGAATCATATAATTCATTCACATTTGATTATCTGACAAATCCTGAAACAACAAAATCGGTATTCAGTCAGATCAATTATGACTGTACTTTAGTTTTGAAAAACTATTCAACTTTTAGTATTGGTACAATCATAAATCCTTTTAAGGCATATGATTATTATGAGCCACGGGTTGCCGGTTATTACTCAAGAGTTTATAAAAAATACGCTTTTTATACCAATTTGGGTTCAGATTCGAGAAAACAGCTTTATATCAATTTCAACATGAGTTATGGTAATTTTATTGAAAAATACAGCGGGGGCAATATTAATTTTGGCGTTTATGCATTGTACCGTGTCAATAATAAATTTCAGATTGTTGCAAACAGCGGATACAGCAATGATAATTACGATATCGGGTTTGCCAATGTTGACAGCCTGGGCAATATCATCTATGGTGGAAGAAACCTGCGGGTATATGAAAATATTTTATCGGCTAAATATGTAATAAAGAATGATATGAGCATTTCGATAAGGGGCAGGCATTATTGGAATTCAGGTAATTACAAAGATTATTATACATTGCAGGCAGACGGTGAAATTTCTCCGAATGATGTATACAATGAAATCAATGATTACAGCTACAATGCTTTTAACATTGACTTTATTTATTCATGGCAATTTGCTCCGGGCAGCACCATCTCAATCGTATATAAAAATGCCATTGAAACTGAAGGTCAGATAATTGAAAGTTCCTGGTCAAAGAATTTCTCACATACGCTTGATTCGCCCCAGACAAACAGTTTGTCAGTTAAAATCCTGTATTACTTAGATTATGCGATGATCAATAAAAAGTAAATAAAACAGGTGTGAAAAAAAAGTTATTTAAAGCTTTTTTAATCATTTATTACGTGAAAATTTACTAAAAACCCGATCCCGGCCCGTGCCTTGGACCGCCTTCTTCTTCACCGCCGTTGCCTATTTTTAATCTGAATACCAGCATCACATACCTGCCAATGGTGTTGGTATTGCTTTGCATAATGTAGCTGGCTGTGGTAACCTGACTGATATTTGAGCTCTTGTTGAGCAGATCATACCCTTTGATTGTCAGCGAAGCTTTTTCTGATTTCAGGAAAAAATAACTGATGCCGCTTTCAATTAACGGAATGCTTAAATCTTCATTGAAACTTTTTGAACTGTAATTTACAACATTGCCTTTGGCACTGATACTCCATTTTTTGTTTGGCGTAAATCTAATATCCGCAAAATAACTGGTGTTGTTGTATATGCTATTCATGCTGTCAGAGATAGAAAATTTTGAATCGGTAATACTGAATGCGCCTCCTATACTAACATCCCATTTTTTCTTAGTGCGGTTTTCAATACTCATTTTTAATGAATGGGCTAAACTGGTATTGATATTCTCTACTTCATTTATGAAACTAAGTCCCTGAGTGTAATTCTCACTCCCTCTGAGGTTGATTTTTATTCCAAGCGGACGAAAAGGTGTCGAAAAATAAAAGAACCCAAATAGGGATTGACTGTAATCTACATTAACCGGAGTAATTTGTTGAAAAAAGCTTTCAGATACTGTTTGTGAAAAGCTTATTTTGTCCTGAGTGTAACTTGCCCCAATCCTTGTGAATAACGATGTAAATGAAAACTGGTCAAATATTGACCACATCATGCTGATATTATGGCTATACTCAGGTTTTAGGTCAATATTTCCCTTATAAATTGATGTTGGATCTATGGTGTTGATAATAGGCAATAATTGGCTTACCGAGGGCATATTAACACCAGAATTATACTTCATTTTTATTCTTCTTCCCGTTTTGTAATTATTTTCGTAGCTCAGACCCGGAGTAAAGAATGAATAATTTTCTTCGATGGTTGAGCCAATACTGTTGTCATAACCTGTATTGATTTTATCAAAAGCGTCAAGTTCCAGGCCCAGAGTAATTTTAAGCTGGGCTTTTTCGGTTCCCTTTTGAAAGGTAATAGCTGGTTGCATGAAATTTCTTTTGGTTTTAAAATCTGCACTCAGTGTATCATTTATAACTTCCATGGAGCCAAAGGTTCTTTGCAGCGACTCGTTATCTGATCCGAGGTTTACCTCAGCGGTAAGGGTCCATAATGGGGCAATTTCCTGGACAATGGTCGGACTGAAGGAATAGTTCAGTTTTTCGGTATTGTTATCCTGGAATTGTTCAACAAATTCAAAACTTGTTGGATTCATAAATGTGGTAAGATTTTCCCAGTCAAGTTCAGAAAGCCCTTTATCATACATAAAAGCAGTATTCAACTTAAGCTGTGTTTTCTTTTCTTTGAGTTTCTGAATATAAACCGCTTTGGCACTGGCATTTGATAATTTTGAGTTGGTAAGGGTGTTGTTCTCTAAAATATTTACGGTAGTGTCTTCAAAACTGGTGTTGGTCAGGGAATTGGACATGTTGTTTGTTGAACTTAAATCAAAGTCGCCATCAAGGGTAAGTTTGCTGTTTGTTCCAAACTGATGTCTGACACCAAAATTGGCAATATGGGGAATTTCATCCTCGTTTTCATCCCTTTCAGAATCCTGAATGTATGAACCGTTGGCCAGAAAATTCTTTTTAAATGATTCCCTTAAAATATCCTTTTTGATGGAACTGCCCAAATAACTTAAGAAATATCTTTTCTTTGACGTGGGGTTATAGGACATATTAAATCCGCCGGCTACTGTTTTGTTTAAACCATCGATTGTTTTTCCCCATTCTTCATGGCCTTTAGATGAATATCCAAATTCATTGATGTTGTTATACATTCCCAATGCAGCAATTTGAGATTTTGATGAAAAGCGATAGATTTTCCCCTCAGTTTTAAAATATTCCTGTGATGATCCGCCAGTTTTGGGTGATCCGCCGGCTTCAACATTTCCGAAATACCCCTTTTTATACTTTTCATTAAGTACCAGGTTAATTGTCCTGTCGCGCACACCATCATCAGTTCCCATAAACTCGGCATCTTCACTTTTTTTGTCATAAACCTGAACCTTGTCAATTGCATTTGCAGGCAGATTTTTTGTGGCGACTTTCAAATCTTTGCCAAAAAACTCTTTGCCGTCAACCAATACTTTTGTAACGTCTTCGCCCTGTGCTTTTACGTTGCCCGATTCATCCACTTCCACGCCCGGGATTTTTTTCAAAAGATCTTCAGCAACGGCATCAGGTTTTACTGCAAATGCCTTTGCATTATATTCAATGGTATCCTTATTAAAAGTTATTGGAATATATTCAGCTATTACTTTTACCTCACCCAGCATCTGGCTTTGCATTACCTTATCACCATAATTTAATGGGGAATCATCTGAAACAGTAATGTTTTTTGTGGATGTTTTGGCACCTACATAAGAAAACTGCATCACATAATTGCCTTTTTTTACATTTTTGATCTGATAAACCCCTGTTGTATTGGTAATACCAAAAAACATGAGGGTGGAGTCGGAGGGGTTAAGCAATGCAACAGTGGCGTAGCTTAACGGAGCGCCCTGCTCATCAATCACTCTGCCTGAAATTGTTTTTTGAGAAAAACCTGTTATTGTTATTAATAGGAATCCGATAAAAATTAAATGCCTGGTCATTATTCTTTGTTTTGAGTTTCTTTTTCTGTTTTACTGTTAGGACATGCAGAAGCATGTCCCTACTAATGGGGCCTTCCGCCTCCCGGACCCATTCCTCCTCCCGAAGCTTTAAATTCCTCGATTTTTTCCTTTATTATCTGGTCAAGTTCTTCTTTAGTAACTTTTTTGCCATCCGATGGCACAACAATTGTCCCGTCTTTTGGAAGCGTCATTTCAACTGTAGAAGCAAGCAAAATGGTTTCCCTGTTCTTTTCAACAGCCATAACCAATCCGGGCAGTCCGGTATAATTTTCCGGACCAATTGAAAGCGGAATTTCAGGTGTGAACCATGCTACAATGCTGTCGGTTCGGGCGCTGTCTTTGGTAATGATCATCTCGGCTTTCATGCAGGTAAATCCCTGGATTTTTTTCATTTCGTTCGACAATTTCCAGCTTTTTGCTTCAATGTCAGATTCCACAATAAAATTACGTGTCATAAACATCAATAATTCTGTTTTCTTGCTGTTCTCAAGATCGATATAAACCTTTTCCACACTGGCTTTTGGTTTTCTGCCCATGCTCATGAACATGGCTGCCCGTCTTTCTTTTGGGTCAACAGAAGCGTTTTCGGCAGCCACTTCCTCATAAAGGGATGCTTTTTCAGTAAAGTACAGCGTTTTTACAATTTTGCTTTCTTCGGGCAGGTCGGCAATAAAATCCTTGAAACGCTGATCATCCATGCCTCTTCCTTTTCTGCCGGAAAAATCAAGTTTTGTTATTTGCATATATTTAACGGTTCCCCCCAGGGTGTCCTGTGCAAAGGTTTTTCCTGAACTTAGAAAAAAGGAAATGATAACCAGACTGAATAAAATCTTTTTCATTAAATGTAAATTATAGAGTTTGCTTCAAAATTATTAATAAAATCAATGCTGATAATAAAATTTATACAACTGACGGGTTTGACTGATAAACCGGTTGAAGGTTTAATATGAAGATAAAAGAAGTCGTTTTTTTATACATTCCTCTTTTTTTTTGATATCAAAACAAAACAGTAATAGAAAAGCAGGGAAACAATTTCTCCTGACTTCGTCAATGTATCACCAGTTTCTAATTTTTACATATTTATTTTTTAAGGCTTTGTTGTTTTTATTGTTTCTCCGTGAAGAAATCAGCAAGGGCAAAGCCCTGGGATTGTAAGCGCGTAGGGTGAAATGAAATGCAACCCTATGCTAATATAAAATCCTATTTGAGATAAATGTGGAAAATGTTTTTTTTACACAGGGTTGCACTATGTTTCTCCCTGTGGTGATACAAATCGGCCTTTCAGACCTTTAAAATTGTGTGGAGCAAGGGCAAAACCCTGGGATTGTAGCGCTTGGTGAGGACTAGAATCAAAAAATTATCAACATTTTTTATTCGTTTTTTTAATGGTTTGGTTATTTTGAATCATTTGATTCTTCTAAACAATTTTTTAGTTTATACATTAATAATATTTTCAGGGAAGATGAATTGAAAATGAATTCAGTTGTCAAGTATTCCTTGACTACTGCAAGGGATGGAAAAAAATAGAGTTTCTTATTATAATTTAGAAGTTATTGTTTCAGTTGGTTATGGTATAAGTTCAATTTACTTGCCTATACAAAAATTCTTAAATATATTACCAAGCACCTCATCATTAGATATTTGTCCTGTGATGCTTCCCAAATGGTTCATTACTTCCCGGATGTCGCTGGTGAGGAGTTCTTCTGAAATGTTTTCCGATAAATCGGCTTTTATTCGCTCCAGTGCAGATGATGCCAATTTCAAAGCTTCGAAATGACGGGCATTGCTCACGATTACGCTTTCGGAGGTTACCTCGGGAAGGGCTGCTTTTTCAAGTATTTTTTTCTTTAGCAAATCTACATTGGTCTTCTTCTTTGCGGATATTTCGATAAGTTCGTAATTTGCCAGTCGTTTCCTGATTTCTATTGGCTCACAAAGATCGGTTTTATTGATCACAACGATCAGATGCTGATGCCCGGAAATCTTTTGTTTTATCTCATCCAGTTCCAATGCTATTTTATCTGACTCCGAACGGGCATCGGTCATGTAAAGTATGATGCTGGCCTGCTGAACTTTCGACCATGTTCGCTCAATTCCCATGCTTTCGATTTTGTCCTGGGTGGTCCTGATTCCGGCTGTATCTATAAACCTGAAGCCGGTTCCTTCCATATTTATCACATCTTCGATGGTGTCGCGGGTGGTTCCGGGTATCTCTGAAACAATGGCACGATCCTCGTTGAGAATAGCATTCAATAAAGTTGATTTGCCAACATTCGTTTCGCCGGCAATGGCAACCGGAATTCCTGATTTTATAGCATTTCCAACTGAAAATGAGTTAATAAGTGAAGTAATTTTTTCGCTGATTTCCTCTACCAGATTTATCAGCTCTTTTCTGTTTGCAAATTCAACTTCTTCCTCACCAAAATCCAATTCCAGCTCTATCATCGAAACAAAATGCAGGAGTTTTTCCCTGAGCAGTTCAAGCTCCCTTGAGAACCCGCCGCGCATCTGATTAAATGCCATTCGGTGCGATGCCTTGTTGGTGGTCGAAATGAGGTCGGCTACTGCTTCGGCCTGACTTAAGTCCATTTTACCGTTCATGAATGCGCGCATGGTGAATTCGCCCGGTGCGGCCAGCCGTGCTCCTGCAGAAATCAGCAACCGCAATAATTCCTGTTGAATGTAAACCGAGCCGTGGCAGGATATCTCAACAACATCCTCGCCGGTGTAGGAGTGGGGTGACTTAAAATAGCTTACCAAAACATCATCCAGCTCTGTTTTTCCGTTTACAATTTTTCCATAGGAAACTGAAAATGGCTTCTGGTCCTTAATTTTCGCATTATTTGAACCTGAAAATATGGTGTCTGCAATCTTTGCAGAATCTTTTCCGGAAATTCTGATGATAGCTACTCCGCCCGATCCGTGCGGGGTTGCTATGGCGCATATGGTGTCGTTGTTCATAGTCTGTCATTAAAAATCATAATTCGCTTTAAAACTAACTTTTTTACCGTCGTGGACTGCGGGGTGCCATGCATTTTTTTTCATCAGGATGGCAATTATTCCTTCTTTAAACTGTTCACATTCCTTTTCGCTGATGGTGAAAACAATATCCTTGCACTGTCCTGTTTCATCAATTGTAAAAGACAATTTAAAAGTGCGCGGGTTTTTGGCGCAGTAATTAAGTCCGATACTATCGTTCAAAAATTCCTTGAAACTGTGATAGTCCAGGGTTTTTTTATTGTTTAAGCGATATCTCGGGCTGTCGTCAACATTGTTGTTTGTCCAATCAAAGCTACTGCAGCTAAATTGAAAATTATCAATTTCGTTTTCAAAGTCCCAAAAATCATTTTCAATTTCAAATTGTGTTTTTTCAATGGCAGAGGTGTCTGATTTGTCGATAATACACCATGAAATGATTGGCTTCAGTTCCTTTGATTGATTGTTCTGTTCAAGAGCAAAAAATCCTGCAATCAGGTTCATCTTCAAGGTGTCGTTATAATAAATCCAATTCAGGTCAACTTGTGAATAACCCGATGGAAAGTCTCCACCCGTTACTCCTCTGACCCATTCATGATGTCTTAAATTTTGTTCTAAATTGATGATTGAATCTTTTAAAGTATAAGAAATGTATTCATTTTTTCTGAATTTAATGTTTTCACCATTGGAGACCAAATAAGGGAACATATCAACAATCCATCCTGTAACTGTGTTTCCACCACTTTGCTCATTATATTTATAGATGTTTTTCCAGAAAGCGTTATCAGATTTTCCAATGGCTGACCTGTAGATGTTTTGGGTGAGTTTATCCATTTTTCTTACCCAGTTGTCAATCCCATACCCATACATTTTTTTTACATTTTGATTAAGTTGTGCCCAGTCTTCAGGTTTGCCTTCGAGAACAATATAAGGAATCCCGCATGCTGTTTGTGCCGAATAATCAAAATAGTCATCAACACTGTTCAAAAAAGTGATCTTATAGGCAAGGCTTGTGTTTTTGTCGGTGGTGGAGTAGTTTGTATTAAAAATACCAAAATAATTTTGGTTTACATTTTTACAGGTTGAATCAACCAGGGCACTAATTGTTTCAGGCCATTGATTGCTTTTGCCCCTGACCAGTTCGTCGTTTTTTACCAGAATGGCCGTGTTTGCACGGTCAATGAGCAGTGCTTTTTTGAGTGAATCAGAATGGGTTGTAATGTGAATTGCAAATCCTTGTAATAGGGTGAGCCAAATAATATCTGGAGAAAGGACGACGGGACGGTGGTGGCTGAAGCCAAAATGGACCGCAGCAACCAATGAATGCATTTTGGTAAGAACAACCGGTTTTTCGGCTTCTTTTTCATCAAATATCTCCACCTTATGGTTCAACTTTCTCTCAATGGCTTTTTTCATATTTGTTTCGTCCATCAGGGTATCAGCAATAACTGTATTTGAAACAGGAATAATCACCCTGTTCTGCGATAATCCTGTCAGGCAATATAAAATAAAAAAAAGCAGAGTCAGTTTTTTCATTGTAGAGCTTTTTGGTTGTTTTGTCCTACAGATTAATAAATCCTAAGTTAATACGATCCAAAATATTTTCTAAAAAACCATTCGGCGGATATCAGAACCAGCAATGCAAAAAATATCCATTTCAAATTGATCAAATCCTTGTAATTCTTGTCGGAATAGGAAACCGGAACAATATCTTTATTTGACCTGATGTGATCAAGAAGTTGGTCGTATTGGGAAGGAAAAAACATTTTTCCTCCGGTTTTTTCCGCTATTCTGAATAACAATCCATGGTCTGCACGGGTATTCTGGGCTTCCATCTGAACCGGCACAACTGTAAATTTTCCACCTGCGGAGTATGCTTTTTTATAATTGGTTACTTTGGCAACCCATGTGTAATCACCCGGAGGAAACATTCCTGCATTTAGCCGGTACGCATTGTCTGTTTTACTAAAAGTAAACGGGTATTTTTTATTATTCTGATCGGTTATTTCAAGTGTCACATCTGCTTCATTTACAAGTTCATATGATTCGTTATAAAGTTCGGCACTGAAAAGAACTGATTCATTCTCCGGATAAACATTTTTTGCAGAAACAGTAAACTGCTGTTTTTTTAGTTTTAATGACAGATACTGTGAAATCTTATTGAAAAACTCATCAAAAAGATTGTGTGAGTTGTTTTGAACAAAGTCCTGTATTCTCCATTTCCAGATTCCTTCACCGCAAATACATCCTATTTTTGTACTGTTGTAATCGGTAAAGAAAATAAGCGGACGCGAAGTTGTCACGTTTTTGATCTTCTGCCAGAAAACCACTCCGGCATCCCCGTTGATGGCGTATTCTCCGTACGGACTGCTCAACGGGGGTAAAAACCGAACCATTTCCACAAAATCCTCATTGACTTCAAAACTGAGAAAATCTTTGTTGAATATGCCTTGTGACTCATCAATTGAATTGACTCGCTGTGAGATGCTGAATCCCGTGTTTAGTGCGTTTATTTGTTTGATGTTGGATTGTGATCCCAATACAAACAAAACCGAAATATTATTTTTTAAAAGATCGGCCAAAACAGTAGTAGCGGGATTTTTAACTGAAGGCAACTGGTGTAACACCACAAGATTATAATCGGTGATTTTGCCTGTAAAATCATTTATGTTCTGGTGGATAACCTCGAAATTCTCATTTTTTTCAAATGCTTTTTTCAATGCGGCTACATCAGGGTGCGGGGAATTTGAAAGAACCAGTATTTTTTGTCTGTTCTCAATTACTTCCACTACAAAATCACGGTGGTTGTTTTCTTTACTTATCTCGCCATCAAGTGCCATGAGCGATATCCGGTATCTTTGCAATCCTGCAGGTTTAGCCTCTGTTTGCAAATTTATTGTTTTTTCAAACTCCTCTGATTCAATTTTAATGACCTCTGAAAATACTGTCTCTGAATTGTGAAATAAAGAAATTTTTGTTGTCTGCCCTTTTAATTTATTTGCCTTCACAATTACCTGAACCGGAAAATTATTTCCCAAAAAGGCAATCTTATTTGTATTGAGTTCCGAAATAAATAAATCCCTTTGAAGTGAAGTATCTCCCAAAGCAACTGTATATACAGGAAAATCAAAATCACCGGTTTCATAATACGGATTACTTCCCTTGTTGTAAATGCCATCGGTCGAAAGAATTACTGCGCCGATATTACGGCCCGAAAATCTGGTAAAAATTTCCCGTGTCAGCTCTGAAAAATTCGTTGTTTTCTGATCAAATGTAAATCCTTTATCTTCTGAAACCACATCGCCAAAGGCCAGTTCTATAACTTCAAAATCATTCTTTAGACTTTCAATGAAATCTTTTGTCTGGTCAACATATTCACCTTTGTAATAAGTAGAATCTTTATTGATCAGAATGGATTCCGAATTGTCGCGCGCCACAATAATAATGGGCTTTTCAATAGTGTTTTCAAGCATCACGATCAGCGGAGAAAGAAGCAGGAAAGCAAGAAATGATACGGTAATAAATCGAAGGACCGCCATGGAACGGATGATGTTTTTATTTACCTCAACCAGCTTCTTATCACGAAAATAAAGCAAACCTGCATAAACAGCTCCTGCAATGATGCAAAAAAATATCAGCCAGGGCGAATAACCAAAAGAAATATTAAAAAGCAATGTCATAGCACAAAATTAGTAAAAGATATTTGGTTGACGAAATATAGTTTCAGTGAAATGATTATTGAGCTATATATCTGTTTACCCTGTTTGTGAAAGAATACAAAAATTAGATGCCAATTTTTCTTAATCAATACAATCATTTTATTTTAGCTTTTTTGTCGTTTTAATTTTGCTATTTTTGTATGCTTGACAGAATATTTGAAATGGCATTAAATTTCGATGCAAATGTCTGTAAGATAATATTTTATAAAAATAGTATTACTTATAATATTTGATTAAAATAAAAAAGAGATGAAAATTTTTTCAATTATTATTGTTTTCACATGTTCCTTTCTTTTTCAGTCAAATGCAAAGGATTATAATCTGAAATCTCCCGATGGAAATGTTGTTCTTACCATCAATGCCGACCAGGGAATTTCATGGAAACTTTCTGTTGCAAAAGCACAGATAGTCGATAAAACCATGATTGATATTGAATTCAGCGACGGCCGCACTGCCGGCAAAGGAAAAGTAAAGAAATCCGCTACTTCGGAAAACAAATCTGTAATCAAACCCGAAATTTCTTATAAATATGCTGAAATAACCGATCATTATAATGAACTTGTTTTGATGCTCGATAATGATATAAACTTGTATTTCAGGGCATACAACGATGGTGTTGCCTATTGTTTCGAAGACTTACTCGGCAATGATAAAAATGTCAACAATGAGCTGATGCGCCTTAATTTGCCCGAAGGATCAGGCTCATGGTTTCCTTTCGAGGAAAAAATGTACTCTCACAATGAAAGGGGCTATAATCATGTTTTGCTTTCAGAAATAAAGGATGAGAGCTTTTGCTCACTTCCGGTTTTATTTGATACTCGGGCCGGCACAAAAATTCTTTTTACCGAATCGGCTCTTCATGATTATCCAAACACTTTTCTGAAAGCCACCGGGGATGGTTTGTTATCTATATTTCCAAAATATGTTTTAAAGGCTATACCAAACGAAAAATCCTCACCCGATCGTTCCGAACTTATCACTGAAGAAGCTGATTATATTGCAACAGGACAAAAAGCCAGAAAATATCCATGGAGAATATTTATTGCCACCAATGATGACAGAAAAATTATTGAAAGCACTCTGTCATATAATTTGGCCGAGCCCTGCGTTCTTGAAAATACTTCATGGATCAAACCCGGTAAAGTAGCATGGGACTGGTATAATTACAATAATATTTTCGGGGTTGATTTCAGAGCCGGTCTTAATACCGAAACCTATAAGTATTATATTGATTTTGCCGCAGCCAATAAAATTGAATATGTGATTTTTGATGAGGGATGGACTAAAAGTACTACCGAAATTTTAGATTATAATCCGGATATTGATGTGAAAAAACTCATTGATTACGCCAACAGCAAAGGAGTTGGTATCATTTTATGGGTTCTTTGGAAACCTTTGTCAGAAAATATGGATGTTATCTTAAAAACCTACAGCGCCTGGGGTGCAAAGGGAGTGAAGGTCGATTTTATGCAAAGATCCGATCAGGCAATGGTATCCTCTTATGAGGAAATTGCCGCCAAAGCTGCTGAGTATAATTTATTGGTTGATTTTCACGGATGTTTTAAACCCTCGGGCTTACAGCGTAAATATCCCAATGTTCTGAATTTTGAAGGAGTAAGGGGTGGGGAAAACAATAAATGGATTGATTTTATGACTCCCGATCACAATCTGACCATTCCGTTTACCAGAATGGTAGCCGGCCCAATGGATTACACCCCGGGCTCCATGCTGAACGCCAATAAAGGTGGTTTTTATGCCAATTTTACCCGTCCCATGTCACAAGGTACACGCTGCCACCAGATTGCCATGTATGTGGTTTATGAAGCTCCTTTGCAGATGATGTGTGAATCTCCTTCGGTTTATTTGAAGGAACAGGAATCTGTTGATTTTATTACGCAGATTCCAACTACCTGGGATGAAACCAGAGTTTTAGAAGCCAAAGTCGGCGATTATATTGTGGTTGCCAGACGTAAAGGTGAAAATTGGTATATTGGAGCCATGACTGACTGGGCAGATAGAAAAATCGAAATTCCGCTTGATTTTATTACCGGCACCTATGAAATGAATTTCATTGCCGATGGAATAAATGCTGACAGAAATGCACAGGATTATAAGTGTTTGATAAAAAAAATCAACCAAAAAGATAAACTGACTATTGATATGAAACCAGGCGGCGGATTTGCTGCCATTTTAAGACCTTTATAAATTGAATTATGAAAAAACTTCTCGAAATATGCTGCTACTCTGCCGAGTCAGCTATTCTTGCTCAAAAAAACGGTGCCGACAGGGTTGAACTTTGTGATAATTTTCTGGAAGGCGGAACCACTCCCTCTGCCGGAACCATTAAATATGTGCGCGAAAAAATTAAAATTGGCCTGCATCCTATAATTCGTCCGCGCGGCGGAGACTTCTGTTACAACGAATATGAGTTTGAAGTAATCATCAGAGACATCAGAAAAGCCAGAGATATGGGCGCCGATGGCATTGTGACCGGAATATTAAAGCCTAATGGAACCTACGATTTGCCACGAATGGAAAAGGTAATTAAAACCGCCTATCCGCTGCGGGTTACTTCGCATCGTGCATTTGACATGTGCAACGATCCACATAAAGCCATCAGAGAGTTGATTGACATCGGGGTGGAGAGAATTCTTACCTCAGGTCAGCAAAACACTGCCATCGAAGGCATTGAACTGCTTCATGAGTTGCAGGAAAAATTTGGTTCTGAAATCATCATCATGCCGGGGAGTGGAGTGACTGCAGAAAATATTGCGAACTTGGTTTCAGGCACTGGATGCACCGAGTTTCATGCCAGTGCAAAAACATTTGTCCAGGGCAAAATGCAGTACTTCAATAAAAACCTCACCATGGGAAATGTGATCAAAGATTATAATGAGTTTTCCTATGTATCGGTTGATCAGAGGCAGATTGCGGAGATGCGGAGGGTATTATCGGAAAAATAAAAAATAACCCCGGCATTGATGTTGGGGTTATTTTCACATACTTTTACTTTTAATAGTAAAAAGCTATTATGCATTTTCTAAAATTAAGGCATCTCATAAGTAAGTTTTACACTATTTGGTTTGAAATTTGATATAAATTTTAAAACTGCCTTTGATTTTTTACGTTTAAATTCCGGGCACAAAACCCTATTGTTTTATACAGCGCACTATGAAAAAAACTTTATTATTGCTGATGATGGCCTTGTTTATTCAGGGATTCAGCCAAAAAATAACCGACAACAAGTTTTATTCCCATAAAACATATGTGTACAAACTTACTTTACCCCAGGCACTGGAGTTTTTCAGAAAACATACGCTTGATACAAAAACAGACCTTCTCACAAACCTGTACACAAATTTTTATACCGACAGCGTTTTTTATTACGATTCCCTGCCAAAAGGATATTATCTCACATTAAAAGCACAAAATAACAACATCGCTTTTTCTTCCTTCGAATCACCCTATTTTCAGGTGCGCTCAACCGGCTACAACCGTGAGGTATGGATCATTGTGAACGATTATCTTGGCAATCTGGTTACCGATGCCGAGGTGACCATAAAAAACAAGAAATATCAGTACCGCGAAGACTGCGGCTGCTACCCGGTACCGCCCCGCGAAGTCAATGACACCGTAATTATTACTAAAGGCGAATATTTTTCAATGAAAAGACTGTATGCCAACGATGCTCCCCGGCCAAATTACCGCGACAGTCAGATTAAATACTCTCGAAGCGGAATGGCCGGACTGCGTATCCTTCCGGGATATGTGGCTTTTAACCAACCCAAATACCACTTGCTGGATACTGTTAAATCAAAGGCTTTTCTGGTAGATGAAAAAGGCCGCCCCTGGAAAAAGAAAATGAAAGTGAGGGTGGTTGATTCGGACAACCTCAACAGCAGCACTCCGTATCGCAACCTGAATCCCGTTTCTGACGGAGCTTATGTGTGGGAATTTGTTATTCCGGATACTTTTTTAATTGACAAAAACTACTCCATTGAATACAGAACAAAAAGCAATACCTTGCTAAAACGCGAGCCATTCAGGGTAGAAGATTACACACTGGCAAAAGTTACTTATAACGCCCGATTGAAAAAGGACTATTTTAAAAAGAATGATCCGGTTACCATGTATTTAAAAGCCACCGACGCAAATAACCTGCCTTTGCTGGATGCCAATTATGACTTGAAAATTTATCTGCAGAACATGACCAATTTTTATGGAAAAACATTTTTTCTTCCTGATAGCTGGTTCAATGAATTTTATGCCAAAAACCAAACTTTGGATATTTCGGGCGAAACCGAAATTTTATTGCCCGACAGTATGTTTGGCAATGCCATCTTGAATTTCAGAGCTTATGCACATTTATCAAACCTGGAAAATGAATCAGCCGATTTTACCATGCTTTTCACCTATGATGCAAACAATGAAAACTATACACTGGAAGTTAGCGGTGATTCAGTGAAAGCAGATTTTTTCTTCCTGTCAAAACCAGACAATTCAAAAAGCGCAACCCTCATTTCTTATTATAATTATCAGGAAATAGAGAAAAAAATCGTGAAACTTCCTTATTCCGAAAAACTCAATTATGCAGCTACAAGATATGTTTTAACAGATGACAAAGGAAAAACACTGCGCGAAATATATACTCCCGAAAAAATAAACGAACTCATGTTTGTAACCGGAAAACGTACCCACGATTCTATTTACATCTCACTAAAAAATGACCTTAAACTTCCGGTAAGTTACCAGTTGTTCAAAGACAAGAAAAAATTCAAATCGGGCAGGAGTGATGCTTTGTCTTATGTTACTGCCGATGAATCACTTGATTCTTATTATGTGATTTATAGCTTTAGGTGGAAAAACACAGATTATACCCTTGAAAAAAGCTTCCATATCCAGGAAAAAAAGCTCAATGTCCTCATTGATCAGCCTGAAATTATTTTTCCCGGAGCACGTGTTCCGGTTTCTGTTAAAGTTACCGATTATAAAAATAATCCCGTTGAAAACGTAAACCTTACTGCCTGGTCCGTGAACGCTCAGTTTGGAGATATTCCCCTTCCTGTTTTGCCTTATTTCGGGACCAATCATTTCGAAATTTTATCTCCATTTACCGTTCAAACCGAACCAATCTATTATAACGGTTACAACCCCATTTCTTCAAGATTCATTGATCTGCTGAAGCTGCGCGAAACGCCATATTACGGACTTATTTATGGCGAAGGCGGACTAGGTTACGCTTATGATTCCATTAACAGCGAGTGGGCTGAGTTCACACCCTATGTATTGCGAAAACAAAATCTTCTCCAGATTTACACGGTTTATTTGAACAATGAGCCGGTTTATATCAGTGGAACCACTTATAAAAGACCACTGTCCATAAAAGTAAAACCCGGGAAATATGAAATGAAAATCAAGGTCATGGATAGCTATTACACCATAAATGACATTGAACTTAAAAAAGGACTCAAATCCTTTATCTGTCTAAATGTTGACAGCGCTTATAATAACAGGAATTTTGGATATCTGAACCTTGAAAACTTAAGTCGTTACACTGAAGAAGAGCAGGAAATGCTGAAAAAACACATGCTTGTGTTGAATACAGGAGGCAATTATTACGGAATGTATATTGAACAGGACAGCACTGTATTTTATATTGATTATGCATATCAGGGTTCATTTTATGATGAGGAATTTGGAAATTTTGGCTGCATTGGCCCTTTTAGAAAAGGAAATATCAATATTGTTGACACGTCTAAAGATACCGCTTATACAATATATTTTGAACCTGGTTATTTGTACCATATCACCCGCGACACCAATTACTTTGACCAGCCGGTTCTTTACCCTAATCCACTAAAGAATGCATATCTTTCATCAAGCAATGCGAGCTGGGATTTTTATACTAAAGCAGTTGTCTGTCCAAAAATTGTTAAAAAGAAAGACAGACCTGTATCCGATAAGTATCACCTGGAACCTTACAAATACATCGTTGTAAAAGAAAGACATCCTTTGCTTAAGGATCATGAAATGACCGGCTATTATGAAAAAGAAAAATGCAAACTGGAAATCAGACATAATTCAGGCAAGGAAATTCTGTGGATGGGAGTATTTTCACAAACAACCGAATCATCAACTTTTGCAACTTTTGGTCACGGGATTATCAATAAAACCCCAAAACCCGGAAAATATGACATCTATATCGTGCTAAAAGACAGCTCCTATTTCCTCATCAGAAACCACGAGCTGTACGCAAATGGCACAAACTACATCCGTTACGATTCAACCGACCTTAAAAAGTATGACAAGGAAATCACCGATAATTATGAAGCCATTATTATTCGTTTGAACAAACCTCCCGTTAAACCGTTCAGTTCGCCCCCAACCATCATTTCCAACATACGCACAACTACCTCTAAAACCAAAGACGGAAAAACCATGATCAGCGGGTTTTATACCGATGGTTATGGAAATCCCATTGATAATGCTGTGATTTTTGCTGAAAAAGCCGGATTTTTTAAGGCAGGCGGAGTGACCAACGAAGAAGGTTATTTCGAAATATACAATGTCGAACCCGGTGTTTATATGTTTAAAATAAGAGAGCTATATTCGGGCGATTGCAATGCTTACAACGTGAATATCACTAAAGGAATTAACAATCAGGTGTTTTTGAAAAAACCAATTTCCGAAGTGCCATTTTTGACAATTGACGCTAATGGGTGCGCAATAAGTAACAATATAAGTTATGATTTTGAGAATGAATTGCATAGTTTTTTAAACGCTGACAATGCGGTTTTAAATAGTTCTTATTCATGGGGTTATGGCGCTATGGCCGACACAACTGTAGTTATGCTTGGAATGATTTCTCAGGAAATCAAAGCAGTGCCCGGAGTTGCCTCCAACCAACTCGGAAACAAAGAAATCCTTGGTGAAGAAGCCATTGAAGCCCTCAAAAACGATGAGAACAGCAACCGCATCAGGAAAAATTTCAGGGATTATGGATTCTGGGTTCCCAATTTGCTTACCGGTAAGACAGGAGAGGCCCACTTTACTGTGGTTTACCCTGATAACATCACACAGTGGAGGACTATCATTCCGGCCATGAACGGAAATAAACAAACCGGAATTGGCACTTTCGACACAAAAGCATATAAACCTTTGAGCGCCAGCTTGGGTATTCCCGACTACCTTGTTGCAGGCGATTCTATCTTCATTACAGGTAAGATTTTAAATTATACAGGTAAATCTATTAAGATAAATACTGAATTTTTGATTGATGGGGTTTCTGTTTATTCCGGGGCATTATCTCCTGAAAATTCCGCCATTGAGAAAAAAATGATCTCGTTTTCCCGTCCGGATACCGCAAAATTAACTTATAAGCTGGATAAGGGCGACGGATATATTGATGGAGAAGAAAGATATCTGTTCGTAAGTTTTAACGGTGTGAAACAGGTAAATTCCAGGTTAATCAGAATGAAAAATGATACGGTAATCACCATTGCACCATCTCCTGAATTATTTGCAAGAAAACTTTACATAACAAATGATCCATTGGACCTTGTTAAGCAGGAAATTTTAAAAGTAAAAGAGTATGAATATGGTTGCAACGAACAAACAGCATCCAAAATAAAAGCCATGCTTTTGGAAAAGAAAATGGTCGCCCATCTTGGTGGTGAGTTTAAAGATGAAAAAGAACTGGTAAAATACATCAAACTTCTTGAGGACAGGCAAAATGCTGACGGTTCATGGGGTTGGTGGGAAAAAGGAACCTCCGATATCTGGCTTACCATTTATATTACTGATGCTTTAAACAGAGCGGTAGCCGATGGTTACCGTACAAAAAGCCATATAAAATCAGGTACATGGCTAAAAAGCAAAATTGACTATTTGCCCGACAACCGCAAACTTGAAGCCCTTAACATGCTGGCATCTATTCCGTTCCCTATGGAATACGGAAAATACGTAAATGAATTTCAACGAAAACGCCTCAGTTTCCAGGACAGTCTGCAATTCATCAAATTTCAGCAAAGCATTGACAGCACTGTATCAATAGAGCCGGTGCTAAGAAGATTTGTGAAAGATCCTGATGGCATTTATTGGGGCGAAGAATTTTTTGACATCAAGGTAAATGTCCTGCAAACATCCATGCTTGCATATCAGATATTAAAGAATGCTGGCGGACAGGAAGATAAGCTGGAAAAAACACGTTCATATTTTCTCAATTACAAGAAGAAATTAAACAATACCATTGAGCAGGCAACCATGGTGGAGACCTTTTTGGCAGACATGCTAAAGGAAAGCACGCTGGAGAAAGAACTCACCTCGAACCTGACGATAAACGGAAAGGTTTATGGGAAAGATTATCCATATCTGGTAAGGGTGCAGCCCGGAGAACCGGTAAAAATTGAGAAGAAAGGATCAGAGCTTAAGATGTTCATTCAGGACGAAGAAATCATGAAAGAGCCAACAGGCAAGGATTCTCTGATGAAAATAACCTCAAAAATCATGCTGGGAGGCAAACAAACTGATACCTTAAAAGCCGGTGAAAAAGCCAGTCTGGTTATTGAAGTAATCGTTTATAAACCCGTTGAGTATGCCTTCCTCGAAATACCCATTCCGGCTGGCTGCATTTACAAAGAAAACACTTCGACCCGCTACGAAACATACCGCAAACAATACAAGCATAAAACAGTCATTGCCTGCGATAATCTTCCGGAAGGAAAGCACAGATTTACAGTTGAATTTGTGCCACGATTTGAAGGAAAACTTCATCTGCTCCCGGCAGTCTTGCAGCAAATGTATTACCCCGATATTTGTTCGTATTCTAAGGGAAAGGTTGTGGTTGTGAAATAAAGAATTCTCAATTTGTGAAAGCTAATGGAAAAAATAATTGATTTAAAAAAACAAAGAAATAAATACATTTTAGTAATTATTTTATTGGCAATAGCTAATTTGCTTATATATAATATTTTCAACCGTAATGGCGGTTATAATATGAGAGGAGAGTATATAGAATATTCTTTCATACAAGCATTAAAAAGCTCACTAATAATGATATTCATAGGAATACCTGTTGCCAGTCATTTACTTAGTCTAGTTTTTTCTATGATCCCTTATAAGGGTTTAGATTACAAGAAAAAATATTTCAGAACTACTTTGCTGGTAATAATTGTTATTTATTCTTTACTTTTTGTTATTCAGATTATTAGCTATTCAGTTATTCAAAGAGATTCTGACTTTAATTCAAATGTTAAACAAAGTGATAAATTAGTTGAATTCAAAAATGAAATGATTTCTTTAAAAGATTCATCGGTAAATTATTTTGAAATGGCTATTGCTGAATCCAAAACGTCAGATGATTTGTTTGAAATATCAAAAAAATACAGTCCGAAATTAAACTTATACCAACATAAAATTGATTCACTTTCACTAAAATTTCATAGCAAACTTAACGAATATGGATTAACACAATCAGACTATGAATCCATTATTAAAGAAGTAAAAAATGAGTTTTCTGTTTTATTAGAAAAGTATGATGAGTATAAAAAATCAGGACTTGTTATTCTGAAATAGAACTGTTAAGCATTCTGAAACGCATTCCCCTTCCCATCTGACCAATCCAAAACATGAATTGTCATCCCGAGTGCAGCGAGGGATCTCTTTGTTATAAATTGATAATCATTTTTGTTGTAAAATGAGCCAACCAATCCATAAATTGCCATCAAGGAGCAGCGCACCGCAACCTCCGTTACCCATGTCCAATTATGCACAAACATGTACGATACCGTACATTTATTTAATGTGATAAATTCATGTAAAATACTATATTTCATACTCTTATAATCTTTGGTTCGACTATTGCATACACCCGTTTATAAATTGTATTTGGACTATTATTATTAAAACATAAGCGTATGAAATCTGTAATTTTAATTATTGCCATGATTATCTCGGCAAACCTGTTTGCCACCGAAGTCAATCCCGCTGCCAATTCCGGTAAAATAAGCGGTATCATCATTGACGGTCAACTTAAGCAACCGCTTGAATATGCGAATATTGCTATTTACAGCGCAAAAGATTCTGTATTGCTTGACGGCACAGTTTCAAAAGCCGACGGCTCCTTTGTTATCGAAAATCTTCCATATGGCGAGTATTACCTGGTGGCAGATTTTATCGGCTATAAAAAGCAGACCATTAAAAACATCAGCATTACAAAAGACAAAAAGGTGATCGACCTTGGAAAACTATCCATCGAACAGGCCGTACAGCAGCTTGGAGATGTTGAAGTGGTGGGCGAAAAAAAATACGTCGAATACAAAATTGATAAAAAAGTAGTTAATGTGAGTCAGAACATGAACGCCACCGGTGGTTCCGCTGCCGATGCCCTTGTCAATGTCCCGTCGGTTACAGTTGACATGGATGGCAATGTTGCGCTGCGCGGCAGCAGCTCCTTTACCGTCCTCATCGACGGCAAACCCAGTCCGATTGAAGGCACCGAAATCCTTAAACAAATTCCGGCCGAAGCCATCGAAAATATTGAGATCATCACCAATCCGTCAGCTAAATATGATCCCGACGGAACCACAGGCATCATCAATATTGTCATGAAAAAACAAAATGATGAGGGTGTCAATGGAATGGTCAGTGCGAATCTTGGAACATGGAACAAGTTCGGGGGAAATACCAATCTGAATATGAAATCCTTAAAAAGAAATATTTTTATAAATGCTTCATACAACCGCAATCCCACAAATATGGAAGCATGGGAAGACCGCACAAACTTCATGAACGACACCACACTTTATTTAACCGAGCGCAGCGACAGGGTGCAAACCATGCGTCCTTGGAATATTACAGCTGGAGTTGACAATTACCTGAACGATAAAAATACCCTGACTTTTATGAGTACCCTTGGCAGTTTTGGCTTTATCAGAGATTTTGAAACCACTTACCATGCATGGGATAACATGACCGATAATGAAATTTTCATTAATTCAGACAATTATCTGTTCATGGATGGAATGTATCTAACTGGTCATCTCAATTACGAGCATAAATTCAAAAAGGAAGGACATAACATCATCGTTTCACTGGCCGCATGGAAATGGCACTCTGATGAAGAACAAACTTCAAACGAAGAATATACCGATGCTGGCTATGAAAACGTGCTGAGCATCAGGAAAAACCGTTTTACTAACGACAATTACCGGGATAACCTCAGAGTTAAGACAGATTACACCCTGCCACTTAAAAAAGGAAAATTCGAGGCCGGCTTCATGTCGCATATCAATCCGGGTTCACACGATTATATTTATGAAGATTTTGATCCCGATGCAGCAATATGGTCGAGAAATACCGATTTGTGCAATGAAATTGAATACAGACAGGACATCCATTCGGCTTATTCAACATTCTCAAACGAATTAAAAGGTTTTTCATACCAGCTCGGATTGAGGGGAGAATATATGGATAGGCTTTTCGACCAGAAAACAACTGGTGAAAGGTTTCATCTCGAAGTCTGGAATTATTACCCAACAGTTCATGTAAGCAAACAGCTCAAAAATGAGAATCAGCTTCAGGCAAGCTACAGCCGCCGCATTAACCGTCCGCAGCCCTGGGAACTCAATCCTTTTCCCGATTATTCCGATACATACAACAAGTCAAAAGGAAATCCCATGTTAAAACCCGAAGACATTGACTCATATGAATTCAATTACTTCCATAAACTGAAAAAGGGCTTTTTCTCAGCCGGATTGTATTACCGCGTCACACACGATACGAAAGTCATGAGCATCAATATTGACGAACTAAACAGGTTGTTCCTTTTCTATGAAAATGTGGATAACACCTATTCCATGGGAACAGAGTTGATGATGAACATCGATCCCAACAAATGGCTGAACATGAATTTTGGAGGAAATATCTATAATTATCAGATGAAAGGCTTTGTAGCAGGCAATGAAGTTGATAAAACCAGTCTGAACTGGGATGCCCGAATGGTTGCCACCTTCAAAATCAAGCAAACCACAAAATTGCAGGTTTCGGGTACTTATAACGGTCCGAGCGTTGAAGCAGTAGGAACAAGATTAGCCATGTATGATATCAGTGTGGCATTCAGAAAAGACATCATGAAACGCAAAGCGTCCATTTCGGTAAATGTTGAAGATATTTTCGGCACATCTGCTTACAAAATCTCAACCGATACCCCGGCATACAAATCAGAAATTGGTTTCAAAGGCGAAGCACCCATCGTACGACTGACTTTTGTTTACCGCATCAACAATTACCAGCGCAGACAGGATGAAAGGATTGATTTGGGCGTGGGAGCGGGATGATTTTGGTTATGAGTTATAGGTTATGAGTTATAGGTTATAGGTTATGAGTTATTCGTGGTTGGTTGGGAGTTGGGGAAATTGGACTTTCAGATCGATACATTAATTGATGGTTATTGTTTAGAAACAATTATAAATGCTAAATTTGAAGCTTGTTAAATACATGATTATGAAAAAAACAGTAATATTTTTTTGGTTGGTTATTGTTTGTCTATCAATCAATTCCCAGGATCTTCAAAGAAAAGCATTTTTCGGTGCGTATATAAAAGATTCGGTTAATGCCAGTGGGCAATCCGAAGTGATGATCCTCAAAATAGTTGAAAAATCAACCGCTGAAAAAATTAAAGCACTGCCGGGTGATGTAATAATAAAGCTGAATGACTTAAAAATTTCCAAACAGGCTGATTTTAACTCATCTCTCAACAAGCTCAGACAAAATGATAAAATCAGAGTTGAAGTACAAAGAAAGGGAAAAGTATTGCTGCTTACAGGTACAGTTTTGGGAAAGAGCCAGGAAACTGCCGAATCGGGCGAAGTCATTTACGATTCTTTTGATTTCGAAGGCGGAAAAATTCGTGTGATTGTTGACAAACCGGCTTTAACAGGCAAACTTCCCGCTGTTTTGTTTATTCAGGGTTATACCTGCAGTTCAATGGATAATCTGGGCGACCATCCTTATGGTCAGTTTGTGAAGAAACTGGCAAAGCAGGGTTTTGTGGTAATGCGTGTTGAAAAACCGGGCGAGGGGGACAATCTGAATACTCAGGAATGTACTGAAATTGATCTGAACACCGAAATAAAAGCTTTCGAACTGGGTTTGCAGAAACTTAAACAATATGATTTTGTTGATACCGAAAATGTATTTATCTATGGACATTCGATGGGCGGAATTATTGGTCCGGTCATAGCTTCCCGAAACCAGGTCAAAGGCGTCATTGTTTACGGCACATCCATAAAAACATGGAGCGAATATATTCCGGAAATGTTCAGGTTCCAGAATCCCTATTTTGGTGTTGATTATCTCGAAAATGAGAAAGCAGTTAAGGGAGTTCAGGAAATTATGTACCAGTTTTATAAACAAAAAAAATCTCCCGAAGAAATTGCCCAAAACAAAGAACTTGAAAAAATCATGACCGATTTTTTGCAGTACGACGGCAATGGCCATTTATTTACAAGAAGCTATAAATACCTGCAGCAGATTGATGATTACAACATGACCGAAATATGGAGCAAAATAGATTCCTATGTGCTTTCAGTTTTCGGCGAATTTGATTTTGAAGCATTCTCTGATTTTGAGCACAAAACCATTGCAGATGTAGTAAATTTCTACCATCCGGGAAAAGCAGAATTTATGCAAATGGACGGCACAACCCATGCATTTTCAAAGGTGAAATCCATGAAAGACGGAGTAGAAAACTACAATTACAAATTCATGGTTGAAAACTTCAACGATGATGTTGTACTAAAAACTGCTGAATGGATAAAAAAAGTAATGAACCAGAACTAGACTTTTGTTACAGGTGTTCTGGTATTTTCTAATCTTGAATAATAGCGTTCCTTTGCGGCTTCGACATCAGCACCCTGATGGATATAAATCCTTGTGCGGTGATCAATTACAACTACCTGCATTTTTGATAGATCGGGGGATTTCATGTTGAGCGGTTTTTTTTCGAACATTTTTATCTTTTTAAGTAACAATTTAAACCTACTAATTTTCTGTCATGACACTTACTTAATCTGAAATGATTGTTTTAAGTGGCTTTGGTGTTTTCTCATCTTGAGGATGGAATTATTGCAAATATAGTGAAAATATTGGGATATTCGTGTTTTTCAGTTAATTATTACACTAAAATCCTATAATAACCTTTATTCAAAACGATACACTCGTATAATTTTTTTTACCATTCAAACTTTATTAAGTAACTTTGATTGCTTTTCAGCAATATGTTTTATTAATGTTTAATTAAACCGAAAATGAAAAACCTGATCCTTACACTTATCTTTATCCTCTGCGTTTCTTTTATTATTAAATCTCAGGATAATCCACATTTTGAATATTTTAAGGGTATCTCAAAAAAATCCAATGAACCTAAAAATCCCTTGCTTGATTTATATGATGTGAAATTTTATTTTCTTGATATTGAAGTAACTAACACTTCCAAATACATTGCTGGTAACGTTACCATTAAGGCCGAAACCACCGCTGATGTTTTTGATTTGTTTGCACTGCAACTGGAAGATGTGATGACCGTTGATTCTGTTAAAATCGATGGCAACCTTTGCACCTATACTCATTCAGGAAGTCTCCTGAGTATTAATGTCAGTCCGGCCATGCCCTCAGGTCAACTGTTTGACGCCATCATTTATTATCACGGTCTGCCCGAAAGTTCATCCGAGTTTTTCTCAGGTGTTTCAAACGATCAGTATGACTATACCGGCGATTGGGTTACATGGACATTATCAGAAAGTTTCCACTCTAAAGAATGGTGGCCGTGTAAGGAGGTCCTTACTGATAAAGCTGACTCATCATGGGTTTTTCTTACCATTGACAATAACTTAAAAGCCGGGTCAAACGGAGTACTGACCAATATCACCGATATGGGAAGCGGTAAAGTCCGCTATGAATGGAAATCCGGTCACCCCATTGCCTATTACCTGATTTCATTTGCTGTTGCTGAATATGCTGATTACAGTCTTTATGCCTATCCCGCTGGATCTGATCCTGTTTTGATCCAAAATTATATTTATAACGCTTCATGGTATCTTGATTATTATCAGGAAGCGCTTGATGAATCGGCCGGACTGATAGAGCTTTTCTCAGATAAATACATTCTTTATCCTTATGCTGATGAAAAATACGGTCATTGTGCTGCCCCGCTGGGTGGCGGAATGGAGCATCAGACCATGACAACTATGGGATATTTTGAATTCTGGATCATCGCCCACGAAATGGCACACATGTGGTTTGGCGATTACATTACTTGCGCCACATGGCAGGATATCTGGATCAACGAGGGTTTTGCCTCTTATTCTGAATATATTGCACTGCAATTTTTAAAAACTCAGGCAGATGCCGACTCCTGGATGCTTGATGCCCATGATTATTCTCTGGGCGAACCCGAAGGAAGTGTTTATGTTCCTTTTGATCTGGCTACCAATGAAGGCAGGATTTTCAGCTACGCTCTGTCTTATAAAAAAGGGGCTGCAATTATTCATCAGATGCGCTTTGAAATTAACAACGACTCTTTGTTTTTTGCAGTATTAAAAGAACACCTGAACACCAACGGCAACAGCAATGCCACTGGCGACCAGTTTAAGGATATTATGAATTCGGTAACCGGAACAAATTATGACACCTACTTCGATCATTGGTACTACGGCGAAGGATTTCCTATTTTCGATGTGCTGTATTATCAGGATGGTTTTGACCTTCATTTTACTGTTACTGAAAGCACTTCATCTTCGTTTACTCCGTTCTTCCAGACTCACATGGAATACCTGATCAATTTTTCAGATGGCACCGATACTACCATCAGGGTTTTTCAGGATGAAAGCGTGGAAGATTATTTAATAACCGGAATAACAAAAACTGTTACAGGAATGGTGGTCGATCCAAGCGATTGGATTATTGATCAGCCCGGAGATGTGGTTGCCGGAATTTATGAAAACGAATCTGAAAATGTGTTTTTCACTGTTTCCCCCAATCCTGCAACCGATTTTATTAAATTGGCATTTCTTGATGAAATGGAGCGGGAGTTCACAATTACTGATGTAACAGGAAAAATTTTATATAAAAACAGTTCGGCAAATGCTGAAACACATATTGACGTGAGTAGCTTTGAATCCGGAATGTATTTTATTTCCGTTTCAAGTGGCAAAATGAAATTGGTTAAAAAACTGATCATCAAATAATGCAACCATTTTGTGCCGGTATAAGTCTTGTTAAAAACTAATTCTATGAAAAGAAATCTGCTCAGGCTGATCCTTCTTCTGTTGATTGGCTGTTCGTATTCCTCTATTGCCCAGCCGGGAAAAGATTGCGCCAACCCATACATGATAACTTCAATTCCTTTTACTGAAGCAGGATTTACAACTGCCGGATTCGTAAATGATTACACATCCAGCATTTGCAATGAAAATAATTATCTGTTGGGTAATGACTTCGTGTTTCAGTTTATTCCTTCTGCTGACATGAACATCAGAATTGAACTTACCGGCATTGGTTATGGTGTGGGGGCTTTTGTTTTAAAACGTTGCCCTTCAGATCCTCTTTCTGAATGTGTTGCCTTCGAAATTGAGGGCAGTACTGCGATGACAGTAAACAATGTTAATGTGATCAAGGATTCTGTTTATTATATAATCATTGACACATGGAATTTTGCAGGTTTTAATCCGTCAACCACATTTGATATTAATATTTATGAAATTCATCCTAAAGACGTTTGGATAAAGGGTTTTAATAAGCCTTTTTCAACATGCGATATGGATGAAACCACTCCAATTAATTTGGATTTAATGAACCTTGGTTCAGATACTGCTTCGAATTTTCAGATTTATTATTCAATAAATGGGGGTGCTCCGCATGGTGAAAACATGCCAATAGTACTTGTGCCGGGCGATAGTGAATTTTATGGGTTTTGGGTGCAACCGGATATGTCAATTCCCGGAGAAATTTATTGTGTGAAAGTATGGATTGATTTTCCCGGCGATGCTGTTCAAACCAACGATACTATTGAAAGGTGCTTTAAACACATGGGCTGGGTCAATTCATTTCCGTATTTTGAAAGCTTCGAAATTGATTCCGGCGGTTGGTTTACTTCCAATACCAATTCTTCTTTTTCCCTGTCAAGCTGGCAATGCGGTATACCTGATGCTGACACTATCAATACAGCATCTGATGGCAATTATGCATGGGTAACAAATCTGACCGGTTTTAATAATTTCCATGAATTTTCTTATGTTGTTTCTCCATGTTTCGATTTTTCGACTTTGGTAAGTCCGATCGTTGAATTCGATATCTGGTACGCAACTGCCGAAATTGATGTGGTTAATTTTGAATATTCAACCGACGGCGGCCAAAATTGGGATCTGTTGGGAGATGTCGGCGATGGTTGGTTCAACTGGTATAATACTCCGGTTACCCTCGCTTCAAAAGGATGGAATGGCAGCTCTCTTCAATGGGTTACTGCTATTCATGGCTTGTCGGAATTGGCAGGCGTGCCGCAAGTTCAGTTCAGGTTTCATTTAGAAGGTTCTTCTACTGAAGTTTCGGAAGGATTCGCTTTCGATAATTTTAAAATCTATGAATCACCTTCGGATGACCTTGGGGTTATTAATATCGATATGCTGGGCGGGTGTGGAATTGACCTGGTTCCTGTAACGGTTTCGGTTGTTAACTATGGCTTATTGGACAAAGATGGTTTTTATCTTGCTTATGAAATTAACGGTGGCACTCCGGTTTCTGAATTTTTTGACACATTGATCATTTCTCAGGATACACTGATTCTGACTTTCACTTCACTGGCAGATTTGTCGACAAATGGACAATATAATCTTACAGCTTATTCACAGCTTCCCGGTGATGAAGAAAGTATTAATGACACCGCCCGTTTCAGTTTGTATAATTTTAAGTCTGTTAACGAATTTCCTTATTATGAGGATTTTGAATCGGGCGATGGAGGATATTTTACTTCGGGATTAAATTCTTCATGGGAATGGGGAACACCCGCCGATTCAGTTATTACACATGCTGCTTCGGGAAGTAATTGCTGGGTTACCAACCTTACAGGCTATCACAGTCTTATGGAAAATTCATATTTGACTCTACCGTGTTTTGATTTTTCAACACTCTCAGATCCTGAAATAAATTTCAACATTTGGTATGAAACAATAATTATGGGATTGCAGTTTGAAATCTCACAGGATGAAGGAAATACATGGACAACACTTGGTCATATGAGCGACCCTGATTGGTATAACTCGGGTTATGCATGGGTTGGAAGCTCCGGAGACTGGATCAATGTAAAACACAGTCTGACTGCTTACGCAGGTATCAGCACAGTCCAGATCCGGTTGAAATTTTATGAAGACATCAGCAGCACCGGCGTTGGAATTGATGATATAATGATTTGTGATACTCCGGTTGCCGGATTCGAATATACTCCTGATAATTTCCAGGTGGCTTTTACAGATACATCAAATCATGCATTCTCATGGCACTGGGATTTTGGTGATGGTACTTTTTCAGACGAACAAAACCCTGTTCATGATTATGCCGGAGCCGATACTTTTAAAATTACCCTGGTGGTAACCAATTTATGCGGCAGGACGGATACTTTAAAATCAGATATCATTTTGGTTTCAATTGATGATCTAATCAATAGTAAGGTAAGAATATATCCCAATCCGGTTAAAGATGTTATTGTAATTTCCCAGACTGCATATTCTGAAAATTATCAAATAGAGATTTTCAATGAAACAGGGGAGTTAGTGTGGGCCGGAACAAATAATCAGCAAACCGAATTTCGCCTGAACATGGAAGATTTTGCCCCTGGATTGTATATTTTAAAATTGAGGTTTAAGGATGGATATGGATTATGGAAGGTGACTAAACAGTAATAGATAAATCATTGTATCTGTTTTGTCTTTGCGCTTCGTTTATTCTTATGCTGAAACGCTTGCCTCCTTTAGGATGTGTAGGTATTTTTATAAAGCCTCCGTACCCGACTACAAGTACCCCTTCAATCCCGGAAACTCCTTATCTATAACCTCCAGATTTTTATCAATCATTGCATTTCGCTGCAAAGCGCAAAGATCGGTACGCCCTGCATCCTCGGGTGTATTGATGCAATAATCTAGCAGTTTTTCAATGGTGCTGACGGCTACATGCATGCGTGTGTCGGATGAGGCGTAGTAGATAAAAACTTCCTCTTTTTCATTGACAATCCAGCCGTTGCTGAAAACCACATTGGACACGTCGCCCACGCGCTCTTCGCCCAGCGGCTCGATGAAATGGCCACCCGGACGATGAATCACCTTCGAAGGGTCTTTCAGATCGGTCATGAACATGTACAGCACATATCTTAATCCGGCAGCCGTGCGACGCACTCCGTGTGCCAAATGCAGCCATCCCTTTTCGGTTTTAATGGGAGCGGGGCCCTGTCCGTTTTTGACTTCCTTAACGGTGTGATATTTTCTGGGTTCAAAGACGACCTCGTTTTTTAAAACGGCTTTTTCGATATTTTCGCATAATCCAAATGCAATTCCGCTGTCACCTGTATCAATAAATCCCTGTTGCGGACGGGTGTAAAAAGCATACTTCCCATCGACAAATTCAGGATGCAAAACACAATTGCGTTGTTGAAATGCATCTGACTTTAAATCAGGCAGTCGCTGCCAGTTAATTAAATCTTTTGTTCGGGCAATTCCGCAGCTTGCAACAGCCGCTGAGGAGTCCTCTGGTTTGGACATATCTTTTCTTTCGGCACAGAAGGTTCCGTAAATCCAGCCATCCTCATGTTGTGTCAGCCGGATATCATAAACGTTCATTTCGGGATTGTTGGTCACGGGCAGGTGAATGGGTTTTCCGACGAACCTGAAATGGATTCCGTCTGAGCTTTCGGCCAGAGCAAAGAATGATTTCACATCAAAACCCTCCACGCGGGCAATCAGGTAATATTTGTCATTGAGCATGATGGCTCCGGCATTGAAAGTGGTGTTGACACCCAATCGCTGCAAAAGGTTGGGATTGGTATTGTAATCCATGTCAAACCGCCAGTGTACGGGAATATGTTCGCGGGTGAGGATGGGGTATAAATATCGGTTATAAATTCCGTTGTCTGAATTCAGTTGTTCGTTCTTAATGTTCACGAATGCATGATGTTCGGCAAACATGTCGGCGATTTTTTTATTGAAATCTTCTTTTTTCATTTTAATGTTATTTGGCTTTGCAAACTTACGAAAGATTTTCGTGATGATTTTGGGTATATTGGTTTTGGGTTGGCATTAATGATTGTTTTTTATGATTGTTGAACCCCTTTCGGGGTTCCGGAATAGCCATACAACAACCGTAGGTTTCACCTACGGCTATTGTTGTTGAACCCGCTAGCCAGCGGGTTCGGAATCTATAACTACAATTTTTATGTGATCGAATTTTCCCGATTTAAACTTTAAACCCTCACATTCATTTCCGCCGGGATTTGTTTTTTGTGTTTTATTGGAGACGCAAGTATTGCGTCTCTGGACTTTCAACTGTGAACTTTATGAACTTTCAACTAATTATGATACTCATCAATCATCGAACTCTTCTCCAGCTTATCATACCAGTAAAACTTCAGCAACACCATGCTGGCAAGGCATATTCCCAAGGTCACAAAAAATGCATTCCATTCCCTGAGCAGCAAAAACAACGGCAATACGGTGAGGGTCATCTGCCAGACGATGCCGTTCAGACTGTTCAGCATGTCTCTTGCGAAAAATGTGTTCTTCTTTAATCCGGGATATTGTTCCTGTGCTTTTTTTCTGATTGGTTTCCAAAATCCCCATGGTCTCACTGATTTGTAAAAACTGATCAGTACTTCATCATTATCGGGTTTGGTGAGCAGACAGCCCAAAAGGGAGCCCACAACGCTGATTCCGAAGATAATAGGGAAGGACACAAGAAAATCTGCATCGGGTAACATCTTTGGAATGGCCAGTGATGCTGCCAAACCCGAAATCATTCCCCAGAAATAACCATAGCCATTAAAACGCCACCAAATCCATTTTACCGCATTGGCAAAGGCATATCCGCCAAACAGCGATCCGGTGATCCACTGAAATTGCTCATCTACACTGCCGATATTCAATCCGATGATGATCCCCACAACAACAACTGCTACCGATGAAATATAACTCATGTTCACCAATTGCTTGTCGGTGGCGTTTGGTTTCAGGAATTTCTTGTATAAATCGTTTACTATGTAAGCCGGACCGGCATTCACGTTTGCCGCGTAAGTCGACATGAATGCAGCAATCAGTCCGGCCAGTACCAGACCCAAAATCCCAACCGGAATATAATTCATGAGCACTTCGGGCATTACTCTTTCGAAATCCACAGTGCCATCGGGATTGGCCACATTGAGATCTTTGAAATATACCAGTCCGATCAGCACAAACCCGCCAATCATCAAATATCTCGGGAAATACAGCACAAGCGAAACGATGCCGCTCATCATGGATGCTTCTTTCGGAGTGCGGGTGGCCAGTACACGCTGCATGTCGTATCCCGGAACCGGACCTGCAATGCTGGCGAATATTCCTCTGAAAATAGCCATCATCATAAAGGCGGTAAACATCTGGTATCCGCCATTATCAACGGCTTTTTGAGCGGCAGGGAGGAGGTTGTTCCATTGCAAATCGAGTTTCCAACTAAAAAACAAACTTTCCCATCCCTCCGGAACCAATGCTTTAATTTGTTCGGCAGAAACCATGTTAAGGGCAATAATTCCAACAGCAATGCAGGCCACAGTCATGATGATAAACTGCATCACTTCGGTGAAAACAACCGAATACATTCCGCCTTTGATTACATAAAGGGTTGTGATTCCGCAAATTATCAAACCATACATGTGATCGGATGAAATAAAGAACGGACTGAAATCAGCTTCCAGATTCCATGGTAAAAAAGTGGTGGCAAATTTTCCAATTCCCACAAAGGCATAAGCCGTAAAGCCCACAACAGCAATAATGGCAAAAACCACTACGCTCAGGTGCGACATTTTTAGTCCCATTCCATCGCCAAAGCGCGTTTTAAGCCACTCCGCACCGGTAAGCACGTTAGATTTTCGCATCCAAATGGCAAGAAAAACCATCAGGAAAATCTGATTCCATACAGGCCATAGCCACGGAATCCATGCAGATTTTACTCCGTATAAAAACAGCCATGCAACCATGGTCATTGTTCCCGAAATATCAAACTGACCTGATGCATTGGAAAGTCCCAGCATATACCAGGGCATGGTTTTTCCGCCAAGGAAATAGGAGTCAAGGTTTTTCTTTGCTTTCTTGGAAATCCAGAATCCGACCAGAATTGTTCCGATCAGGTAAACAATGATAATCGCAATATCTAATGTGGCTAACTTCATATAATAAATTTGTAAATGTGCTGATTAGCAAATGTGCAGATGATTGATTTGCTCCTATGTAAATCATTTATCTTACTAATCAGCTAATCAGCTTCCCGATAGCTATCGGGACTGCTAATCAACTAATCAACTAATTTGCTAATTTGCTAATCAGCACATCATCACATTTGCTAATTTGCACATCGCCAAAAGTACAAAATGACTTTTTAGATTTATTTAAATTGCCGGATAATTATTAACGGTGTATGCACCATTTATAAATAATCCATGTAAATCATCAAAAATGTCATTATTACATCATATAAAGTTATAATAGGGTTTTACAACCCTGTCGGGAACGTCATTGCGAAGAGCGTGGTCGAGTTAATCGTTTATAGAAGAGGTTAATGCGATGAAGCAATCTGTCAATTAAATTCATATTTATTATAAGGAGATTGCTTCGTCGCACAAACTTTGTATAAATGATAATAACCACGTAAGCTCCTCGCAATGACGTGCTTAATAAAGTTTGACCTAAATAATGTCATTTGTTTTTTATAACTTACAGCATGGCTACGCGAATTGTGTAAATTAAATTGAAAACAATTATGCTTGATAAAATATAAAAACCATGTATTTTTACACCCCTAAAACATCAATTGTTATGCGTAATTTCTTTTATTTCATTTTAATAGCCGCTTTTTTCCTTGCTTCATGCGAGAAAACAGAGAAAAAGCAGGAAGAAAAACCCGTTTCCAAAAAGTATAAAGTAGTGGGATATGTAGCGGGTTGGAGCGGACTCGATTTTTCAACCATTCAGGCAGACAAGCTGACGCATATTAATTATGCCTTTGCCAACATTATTGATTGCGAAGTGCGATTCGGCACCGATGACACCATTGACAATGCCTCGCTCAATGAAAATGATCTCATTGAACTGCAGAAACTTAAAAAAGTCAACCCCGATCTTAAAATTCTGGTTTCTGTGGGTGGCTGGACCTGGTCGAAGAACTTTTCGGATGTGGCACTGACCGATTCATCCCGCATGAAATTTGCACAAAGTGCCCTGACTTTTATCCTTAAATATAAACTTGACGGAATTGATCTGGACTGGGAATATCCCAATCAGATTGGTGCAGGAAACACATACAGAAAAGAAGATACAGAGAATTTCACCCTGTTATTGAAGCAAGTTAGGGAATTGCTTGATATCCAAAGTGACAAGGAAGCACGCAAAGGCGAAAACAGATATCTGCTCACCATCGCCACCGGCGCAGATCAGGCCTATCATGACAACACACAGCTTGGGGAAATCCATAAATACCTTGATTTTATGAACATCATGACCTATGATTTTTATAACGGTTTGCATAAAATCACCGGTCATCATTCCAATCTGAAACCCTCCCCAATTGATCCTGCTGTTAAAGCCAAAAACGAAGATGTCAGATCAGTTGTCACTTCGGTTGAAAATCACATCAAAGCAGGCGTTCCGGCTGAAAAAATCGTTCTGGGCGTTCCTTTTTATGGCAGGATGTGGCACGGAGTGAAAGAATCAACAGATGGATTGTTTCAGGAGGCCCAAACAGTAGGGACTATTGTTGACTATAAAACATTGAAAAATGAGTATATCGGGAAAAAAGGCCTGCAGAAATTTTACGGCACCGATTGTGACGCATTATATATGTACAGCAAAGATTCAGCCATTTTCATTTCCTACGAAGATACAATGACCTTAAACAAGAAATTGGAATACCTGAAACAAAAGGGCTTAGGCGGAGTGATGTTTTGGGAGTATTCAAATGATTATAAGGGAATTCTACTCAATTCAATTGATGATTTTCTGAATAATTGATACATATCTAATCAACAATAATTAATCGCTCAGTTGTTGTTGTTTTCCCGTTTTGTATCAAAACAAAGTAAATTCCATTTCCAAAATTATCAAGGGAAAGATTAATATTTCTCATGGAATTGAAATTCTTCTTGATAATAATATTGCCAACTAAATCTCTTATTTCAATAGAGTTTATGTCATGTCCAGTGATTTTCAGATCACCTGATGATGGGTTCGGATAGATACTGACTTTGTTTTCTGTTAAACCATAATTTTCAACTCCTGTATAAAAAAAACAAGATGGTGAAGTGTATGGGGAGTATTCATTCAGACTGTAAGTAATGCCATTTAATACACTTCCTGTGGTGGCATAATTTAAAACAGTGTCTTCGCTTCCTTCAATAGCTTCTGAAAATTTATAGTACAATTTCAGTCCTTCTTCACTGCCGGTCATTAGCGACATATAATTATCATATATTTCGGCAGGAGTGAGCACCCGGTTCCAAATTTTTAATTCGTCCAATAATCCTGTATAATACGCCCCAACGGTTTCGTCAAGATATACATAGTGTGCGATACGCAAGGGCTCGCTCGAATTTTTTAAAATCCCGCAATAGGATCCCAACGAAATATGTCCGGGTTGCAAAAATCCATTATAATATATTTTTATTTCTGTTGACGTGTAGGTGATTGCAATATGCATACAAACTCCAGAATTTATCTTTGTGTCACATTGATAAGCATTGGTATAATTACAATTGCCAATACAATTAAATGCAAAAACAAAGGAGCTGTCTTCTTTTATGTGGATGTTATAAGAAAATGAAGAATTGTTGCATTTTCCTTCCTGAAATAAAACTGCCCATTCTTCTTTTTGCCCCGGTTGTATCCAGAATTCAATTGTAAAGTTATCAGTGACATTTATAGCTGAATTGTTTGGTACAATAATGTAATTGTTTGCAGTTTCTATAAAATTAATTGCATTGTTTTGTGCGTTAATATTACTTAAAGAAAACAACATGAGATAAAATAAGATTCTTTTCATGATAATAATTGTTAATTGCTGTCTTAAGCAAAGATAGAAATAAAATTAAAAAAACTTGAATTCTGAACAAGTGAACTCAAATGGATTTATTATTCTTAAAAACATTTTGAAGTGATAATTACCCACAATTAAAAGTAAAAAGACTAATTTTGCATCCTTTTCCGGATTTTTACCGGAAATATTAAATTTTTATAAATGATTTCAGTATCAGATTTAGCAATTCAGTTTGGAAAACGAATTTTATTCAAAGACGTGAATATGAAATTCCTGCCGGGAAATTGCTACGGCATCATTGGTGCCAACGGTGCAGGAAAATCCACCTTCCTGAAAATGCTTTATGGTGAGGTTGAAAATACCAGGGGCTCGGTGAGCTTTGGTCCTGGCGAACGTTTGTCTGTGCTTAAACAAGGTCACTCCGAATTCGATGAATGTACCGTCATAAACACCGTACTGATGGGACATACAAAGCTGTGGTCTGTGATAAATGAAAAAGACAAATTATATTCCAAAAGCGATTTTTCTGAAGAGGATGGCAACAGGGCTGCCGAACTCGAAGAGCAGTTTGCCGAAATGGAAGGATGGAATGCTGAGAGCGATGCGGCTAATTTATTGAGCGGACTGGGAATCAAAGAAAACCTGCATAAAAAATTACTGAAAGAACTCAATGGCAAGGAAAAAGTTAAGGTTCTGCTGGCTCAGGCACTTTTCGGTAAGCCCGACAACCTTTTGCTGGATGAACCCACCAATGACCTTGACCTGGAAACCGTAAACTGGCTGGAAAATTATCTTTCAGAGTTTGAAAATACCGTTTTGGTTGTTTCACACGACCGGCATTTTCTTGATTCCATTTGTACACATATCGTTGATATTGACTTTAGTAAGGTTCAGCAGTTTCCCGGGAATTATTCTTTCTGGTACGAATCCAGTCAGCTTGCACTTCGCCAGCAACTTGCCCAAAACAAAAAAGCCGAGGAGCGCAAAAAAGAACTGCTTGAATTCATTGCACGCTTTTCGGCCAACGTAGCGAAATCAAAGCAGACAACCAGCAGAAAAAAGATGATTGAAAAGCTCAATTACGAAGAAATAAAGCCATCTACAAGAAAATATCCGGGCATCATTTTTACTCCGGAACGTGAACCCGGTAACAATATTCTCGAAGTAAAAGACCTGAGCAAAAGTCTGAACGGCACAATGATGTTCAAAAACTTAAATTTTACAGTCCAAAAAGACGATAAGATTGTCTTCCTTTCTAGAGATACCCGTGCCATGACCATCCTCTTTGAAATCCTCAAAGGCCACGAAAAACCCGATACAGGAAGTTTCGAATGGGGACAGACCATTTTAAAAGCGTATCTGCCTTTTGAATACGACCATCTGTTTAATTCGGATATCAGTCTGGTTGACTGGCTCGCAGGTTTTTCAAAAGATACCACCGAATTGTATCTGAGGGGATTTTTAGGAAAAATGCTGTTTTCGGGCGAAGAAATCTATAAAAAAGTGAATGTGCTATCGGGCGGAGAAAAAGTCAGGTGCATGATTGCCCGCATGATGATACGAAACGCCAATGTCATGATTCTTGATACACCCACCAACCACCTGGACCTTGAATCAATACAGGCATTCAATAATACATTGATAAAATTCAGAGGCATCGTTCTGATGTCATCCCACGACCATGAATTTATCCAAACCGTTTGCAACCGCATCATCGAAATTGGTCCGAAAGGTATGATCGACAAACTGATGGATTACGATGATTACATTCACGACGAAAAAATCAGGGAATTGCGTAATAAGCTGTATTAGGTGGAATTTGAGGGTTTCAAAATAATCGGTTAATAATCTGATTTATTATACCTACCTTTGCAGCCCTTATTTGTCAACCAAATCTGCAGATTACTGATGTTTATATGTTGGATAATGAAGTGGTTGATAAAAAGGAAATGAATAAACAATGATATAAAAACAAATGATTAGAAAAATAACAAAGAAAACAGACAACTCAAATTCCCCAATAATATCCCACAATATTAATACAGAAATTAAAAAAGGCAATCAGTTTGAACCATTAAACATTATTGACCCCATTTTAAAAGCCATTGAGGAAGAAGGATATACAACGCCAACACCCATACAGTCGCAATCCATTCCACTAGTTTTACAAGGAAACGATTTGCTTGGCTGCGCCCAAACGGGAACGGGAAAGACGGCAGCATTCGCCATTCCGATAATTCAGATATTATCTGCCAATAAAACCTATGACAAAAAGAGAAAAATCAGATCACTGATTCTTACTCCAACTCGTGAACTTGCCATTCAAATTGAAGAAAGTTTTAAAGCCTATGGCCGTCATGCCGGATTGGCAACAACTGTTTTGTTGGGCGGAGTCAATAAAGCGCCGCAAACGGCCGCCCTGTCCAAAGGAGTTGATATTGTCATTGCAACGCCCGGACGACTTTTAGACTTAATTGATCAGCGATTCCTGACCTTACAGAATGTTGAAATATTCGTCCTTGATGAAGCCGACCGCATGCTGGATATGGGATTCATTCATGATGTGAAAAAAATAATCGCCATCCTCCCGAAAAAAAGACAATCGCTGTTTTTTTCCGCCACTATGCCTCCCGAAATTGTTAAACTTTCGGCTTCAATATTGAATAATCCGGTTAAAGTATCAGTTACACCTGTGTCATCTACTGTTGACATTATCAAGCAGTTCGTTTATTTTGTTGACAAGGAAAATAAGAATGCTTTACTGGTCGAAGTCCTGAAAAACAAAGACATTAAAACGGCTCTTGTTTTTACCCGAACCAAGCATGGAGCCGACAGGGTGGTAAAAATGCTGGCAAGAAACGACATCAAAGCCGAGGCCATTCATGGCAACAAAGCACAGAACTCAAGACAGCGTGCACTGGCAAATTTTAAGGACCAATCAACACGAGTCCTTGTGGCTACAGACATTGCCGCCAGAGGCATTGACATTGACGATTTGGAGTACGTTTTCAATTATGAAATATCCAATATCGCCGAAACCTATGTGCACAGGATTGGCCGCACTGGCAGAGCAGGAGCAAAGGGCACAGCAATATCCTTTTGCGATGCCGATGAAAAGGAATTTCTCCGCGATGTTGAAAAACTCATTGATAAAAAAATTGCCATTGTTGAAGATCACCCTTTTCCATTGGTCAACCATCACTCGGTTAAGGAGCCCAAACAACCCCGTCCCAGAAGAAACACAGAAAATTTCAGGCAAAAACCCGCTGGCGATAAATTCTCAAACAGATCTTATTCAAAACAACGAAGAGGTCGTTAATGAAGCAGTGGTCAGGATTTAGTGTAAAAAATTTAGCCACATATATACTAAAATCTCATTTGTATATTTGTGGCTAAACTTCTGTTTTATAATACCTTGCCTATAAACTCTCAGGGTAATCAAAGATATTGTCAATCTTCCAGGCCTGGGGCTCAATCTTGAAATAGTCCCATAAATCATTCCATATCTCTTTGTAGTACTGAGAATTAAGATACTTTTCAATATCTTCTTCACTGTTCCAGATGGTGTAACTGTAAAAGACATTGTCTTTGTTCTTATCCCTGAAGATATCGTTGTGCATACAGCCGCTTACCCGCCTTACTTCAATAGAAATAATCGGGATGCGTTTTTTAAAAGAATCCACATGGGCTTCTTTTAAGGTCATTTTTATTACTCTAACGATCATAGAACTTAATTCTGATTACATCTCCAATTGATAATCCTGTTAATTCAGCCAATCTGCCCTTATACATTGCGATTTCAAGCAATCCGACCGAATTAATGATGGCTAAAAGTTCGCCCTCAGAGGTTTCTACGTATTTCTTATTGATTTTGTTTATTTTATTTGCATTACTTTTAAATAAAATATCAAATGGCTTGTTACTGCCCGCTTTTTCAAATAAATCGGGTGTAATGTTCGAGATGGCGTTTGAATAGGAATCAATGAATATTACCCGGCCATTGATAAGGTTCTCGGAAAAGGTTGGAAGAAAGTTTGAGTGTTGATATAAATCACTTGTTTTAATGCCTAGATTTTCAATATTTTCACCATTGGCAATTTTACATGCGATCGGAACAAAAATATCCATCTCGGGAAAGGTGCTTTCTATATTGGTTTCAATGCGGATTACCATCTCCGGGTCACTGTCCATCAATAATCCGTAAATCCCATTATCCGAAGATATGAAATAATGATCGCGGTATTTAACGATTACCGGATGCTTTTCTTTATCAGGCTCACTGTTTACTGCAATGATATGTATGCTTCCCGCCGGAAAATGTCTGAAGGAATTTCGGAGAACAAATGCCGCCTGCGGCACATTGAATGCATCAATATTGTGGGAAATGTCGATGATTCTGGCATCCGGACAAAGACAGGTAATATGACCTCTTACAGCACTTGTGTAAAAGCTATTTATATTCCAGTCCGATGTTAAAGTAATGACAGGCATTTGTTAATAATTGCTGAAAAAGTTATTTAGTATTTAACTTTTAATTTATTTTTCTTTGTATCGTCCTTCAAAAATAATGATTTTTTTAGAAAAAGCTTATGATTGAGAAACTGATACTCATAGAAAATATTGAACCTATTGACTTTTATGGGATTAATAATAAAAAGTTTAATAAAATGGTTGGATATTTTCCTAAGTTGAAAATTATTGGGAGGGGAACTGAGATCAAAGTAGCAGGCGAGGAATCTGAAATCATCCGTTTTGAAGAGAAAATTAACTTGCTTATTGACTATTATCACAGATTCAATAAACTTTCTGAGTACACCATTGAAAAAATCATGGAGGAAGACAATGGCGATTTTGTGGAAACCGTTAAAATTGAAACAGATGTCATCCTCTACGGAAATAAAGGTCGCGCCATAAAAGCCCGCAACAAAACACAGTTTCAGATGGTCGAGGAAATCAATACCAACGACCTCCTGTTTGCTGTTGGTCCGGCAGGTACAGGAAAAACTTACCTTGCTGTTGCTCTTGCGGTGCGCGCACTGAAGGAAAAACAGGTGCGAAGAATCATTCTTACCCGTCCGGCTGTCGAAGCAGGCGAACACCTCGGCTTTTTGCCCGGTGACTTAAAAGAAAAACTCGATCCATACTTACAGCCTCTTTATGATGCCCTTACGGATATGATTCCATATAAAAAGCTGAATGACTGCTTTGAAGAAGGAGTGCTGGAAATTGCTCCGCTTGCGTTTATGCGCGGACGAACCCTGGCCAATGCTTTTGTGATACTTGATGAGGCGCAAAATGCCACATCTGCCCAGATAAAAATGTTCCTGACCCGTATGGGCGAAAATTCTAAGTTTATTGTAACCGGAGATCTTACACAGATTGACCTGCCAAATAAAAAATCAAGCGGACTGCTCAAAGCCGTTAACATCTTGCAGGATATACAGGGTATCTCAATCCTGAATTTTAATGAAAAGGATATCATCAGGCACCGTTTGGTGAGAAATATTGTTGAAGCGTACGAAAAGAATAATGATTAAACTACTGATAATATGAGCGAAGCAATTGTAAAAACAGAATTTAAATTTCCCGGACAGAAATCATTTTATAAAGGAAAAGTCAGGGATGTGTATAATATCAATGATAAATATCTTGTAATGGTAGTTTCTGATCGATTATCTGCCTTTGATGTAGTACTTCCAAAAGGGATTCCTTATAAAGGTCAGGTTCTTAATCAGATTGCAGAAAAATTTCTGGATGCTACCGCAGATATTGTTCCAAACTGGAAAATATCTTCACCCGACCCCATGGTCACTATTGGCCACCATTGCAAACCTTTTGCAGTCGAAATGATCGTGCGCGGATACCTTACCGGAAGTTCCTGGCGCGGATACAAAAACGGCGAACGACATATTTGTGGCCTTCCCGTTCCTGATGGCATGAAAGAGCACCAGCGCTTTGAAAAGCCATTGCTTACCCCAACTACAAAAGCCGAGCTGGGCCGACATGATGAAAACATCTCCCGCGAAGAGATTATCAGTACCGGCCTGGTTTCCGAAGAAGATTACATTCAGCTTGAAAAATACTCGCTGGCTTTATTTCAGAGAGGTACTGAAATTGCAAAGAAAATGGGACTGATCCTGGTGGACACCAAATATGAATTCGGAAAAAAAGACGGTAAGATATACCTGATCGACGAAATTCACACGCCCGACTCATCAAGATATTTCTACCTCGAAGGTTATGAGGAAAGACAGGCAAGGGGCGAAGCTCAAAAACAGCTTTCTAAGGAATTTGTTCGCGAATGGCTTATGGAACATGGATTTCAGGGACTTGAAGGACAAAAACTTCCCGAAATTCCGGACACATTCATAAATCAAATATCCGACAGATATATAGAACTTTATGAAAATATAACCGGAGAAAAATTCCAAAAAGCAGATACCGCAGGAATTTTAAAAAGAATCGAAAACAATATCAGCAACTTTTTGAAAACTATATAGAGCCTAACCCATACATAATATATTATTCCACACTGTCCAATAAAATATAAAAGTCAGGCCCAAAAAAACCTGACTTTTATATTTTAATGATATTTAATTGAGAATAAGAAAATATAATAGTTTTGTAATGTATATTGAAAATTTTCTTTATTTTTGATATATAAGTAATTTCAAAAAGTCCGGTTTTATGTCAATGAAATATAAATTCTATCCTGAGCAAAATCTTTTAGTGGATGTTTGTACAGGTATTATGACATATGACAACATGAAAGAGTTGTTTTTGCAGGAAATTGCAAACCCCGATTTTAAAAGCGTTCATAAAATTCTTTCAAATATTATTGATTCGGACCTGGCGATAACTGTTGAGGAAATAGAGGAATTTGCAAAATTTATGTCCTCACCCGGCGAAAACCCTCAGGCCAGATGGGCTATATTGACTGATAAGCCTGATCAGGTTTCTTTCTCTTTATTGCTTAAAAAGACTCCTTTCTTTAAAAATATAATTGGTATTTTCAGCACTATAAAAGCATGTTCTGATTTTTTAGATATCTCATTTTCAATGGAAAATTTCAAGGAAAATGATTATATTATTTTTAAGAAAAATCCCTAATCCTGATATGTTAATTAATTGTTGAATTATAATCTTTCCAAGTAATCCTTCTCCCGATATTATTCTTAATTTTGCTGAAAATTTAATGGAAATGAGCAAATCAGATATTAAAGTTACTGTCGATACCGCAAAAGGACTGGGTTTGTTGCCCGAAGAATTTCAGATGATCAAAGACATACTCGGACGCACTCCCAACTTCACTGAACTAAGTATTTATTCAGTTATGTGGTCAGAACATGCCTCCTATAAAAACTCAATCAAATGGCTGAAAACCCTTCCGCGTAAAGGAAAACATCTGCTTGCCGAAGCTGGTCAGGAAAATGCCGGATTGGTTGATGTGGGCGACGGACTGGCCTGCGCGTTTAAAATCGAATCACATAACCATCCTTCTGCCATTGAGCCTTATCAGGGTGCTGCAACCGGAGTTGGTGGTATTAACCGGGATATTTTTACCATGGGCGCCCGACCCATTGCTCAGTTGAACTCTCTTCGTTTTGGTAATCTGGATCTCGATCGTACCAAATGGCTTATCAAAGGTGTGGTAAAAGGCATCGGCGACTATGGCAACGCATTTGGTGTTCCCGTTATCGGCGGTGAAGTTTATTTTGATGATTCTTATAACCAAAATCCTCTTGTTAACGCAATGTCTGTGGGAATCATGAAGAAAGATGAAATGATTTCTGCTATTTCCTACGGTGTTGGAAATCCTGTCTATATTGTTGGTTCTTCAACCGGAAAAGATGGCATTCACGGCGCTACATTTGCCTCAGCTGATCTCACTGAAGAATCTGCTGATGACATTCCATCAGTCCAGGTAGGCGACCCTTTCCAGGAAAAACTGCTGTTGGAAGCCACTCTCGAACTGAATAAAACCGGAGCAGTGGTGGGCATGCAGGATATGGGGGCAGCCGGAATCATTTGTTCTACCTCCGAAATGTCGGCCAAAGGTGAGCATGGTATGAAGGTTTATCTCTCAAAAGTTCCTTTACGCCAGAAAAATATCGAGCCATGGGAAATACTGCTTTCCGAATCGCAGGAACGAATGCTTGTGGTGGTGAAAAAAGGACAGGAAAAAATTGTTGAGGATATTTTCAAGAAATGGGATCTCAATTGCGCCGTAATCGGTGAAGTTACCAAAGGTAATGAATTGGAATTTTTCTGGGAAAAGGAACTGGTTGCTAAAGTTCCGGCTTCCACACTGGTACTTGGCGGTGGCGCTCCCGTTTATGAGCGCGAATACAAAGAGCCTGCTTATTACAAACAATATAAAAAGTTTAATATCGACAAAATTGAGGAACCAGAAAACATGAAGGATGTTGCCTGGTCCTTGCTGAAAAATCCCAATATTGCCTCAAAAAAATGGGTGTTCGAACAGTATGATACAATGGTGCGGACTTTAAATATGAGCACAAACTGTCCCACCGACGCAGGAATTGTAAACCTTAAGGGTACCAACAAAGCACTGGCTCTTACAGTCGATTGCAACGCCCGATATGTAAAAGCCGATCCCGAAATCGGAACCATGATCGCTGTGGCCGAAGCTGCAAGAAATATTGTGTGCTCGGGCGGCGAACCTTCTGCAATAACCAATTGCCTCAATTTTGGCAATCCATATAACCCCGAAGCTTTCTGGCAATTTGTTGGAGCTATCAAGGGTATGTCGGCTGCCTGCCTGAAGTTTGAAACTCCGGTGACCGGAGGAAATGTCAGTTTCTATAATCAGACCGTTATCGGAAAGAAAACCGAGCCGGTTATGCCAACCCCAACCATCGGAATGCTTGGAATACTTGAGGATAAAAAGCTTCAGACATCTCTTGCCTTTAAGAAAAAAGGCGACATGATTTTCCTTGTGGGCCGGTCAGCCAACGACATTTCAAGCTCTGAGTATCTGGTTTCATGGCATAAAGTGAAAGAATCACCTGTGCCACAATTTGACCTTGATTTCGAATATAAAATTCAGAAAGCAATCAAAGATGTGATCAGAAAAGGACTGCTCGAATCAGCTCATGATGTTTCAGATGGCGGATTGTTTATTACTTTGGTCGAATCTTCCATTCACAATAACCTGGGGTTTGACATTACTTCTGATGCCGAAATCAGATTGGACGCTTTCCTCTTTGGTGAAGCCCAAAGCAGGATTGTTGTTTCTGTTGATCCCGAAAAAGAAGGTCCTTTTATTGATTATATGCTCGATAATAACATCCCGTTTTCAACTCTGGGTCACGTGACCAAAGGACAGTTGAGGGTGGATGATTTATCCTACGGATTTATCGAAGATGCTAAAAAAGTATATGACAATGCATTATCTGAATACCTGAATCAGTAATAAAAAATTCACACACTGGTAAAACCTTATACAGAAGACAGTTCGAAAAAAACTCAGGTAACCCTGATGTTTAATACCATTGCAGGCAGATACGATTTTCTTAACCGTCTGCTTTCATTTGGTTTTGATGTAAACTGGAGACATCAGGCCATTCAGTTTCTTAGAAAAAAAAGACCTGCCCAAATTTTAGATATCGCCACCGGAACAGGCGACTTTGCCATTAAAGCAAATTCACTGAAACCTGAAAAAATTATTGGTATTGATATATCTGAAGAAATGCTTAAGATAGGCAGGGATAAGATATTGAAAAAGAAACTTGAAGGCATTATTGAGCTGCAGTTGGGCGATGCCGAAAATCTTCATTTTCCTGACCACAGTTTTGATGCTGCTACAGTGGCTTTTGGCGTTAGAAATTTCGAGGATCTGCAAAAGGGAATTTCAGAAATTTACAGGGTGTTAAAACCCGGCGGAGCCTTTGTCGTTCTCGAATTTTCAAAACCCGATGAATTTCCTGAAAAACAGGTGTACCAGCTGTATACCGGAATTCTGATGCCGTTCATCGGAAAGTTGTTCTCAAAAGACAAATCGGCCTACAAATATCTTCCCGAATCGGTAAAGGCCTTTAAAGAAGGCAAGGAATTTCTTGCAGTAATGCAGGAAGCAGGATTTACCAACCTTGCCATGAAACGAATGACTTTTGGGGTGGTTTCGATTTATTATGGGGAAAAGTAGGGGCATGGTTCGGCGCAATAAATAAAGGTAATACTCAAAAAATCACCTTTTTCTTGCATTTTATGGCCTTATGTCATAAATTTGATATAAAATTAAAATAATGAATAAGTTTTTTTTTCTGATTTTAATTCTTTTACCTGTTTTTGGTATTTCTCAGTCTGTCGATAACGAATCCTCATTGATAGACTTTTATAAAATCAAATACCTGTCTGTTGAAAACACATTATCAATTAATCAAGTCTATTTTTCACCTGCTTACATTTTATCCATTGAGCACAATTCCCCTGAAATTTTATTGCCCGACTATACAAAAAATTTTGTACCCGAAGAGCTGTCCAACCCCTTCTGTAAAGTTTATTATGAATTTAAAGACGGCAGTTTCATTCCAACATATCTTCATTATAAACCTTCGTATTATCCTGATTTTCATAATCCTGGTCCGGGAATATTTATTGAATAAAATAATGAACCTTATTAATATTTGTTAATGTTATCAACTTTGTAATTAAATCTAAATGAAAATCAACGCTGTTTGTTTTTTTGTGCTTTTAATTTATTTATCCTCTTTTTCACAGGTTAAGGAATCAAATACAGATATTCCAAAATATTCACTAAGTTTTTCTATTGAAAATGGTATGCAGGAACTTTGTGACATTGATTTGTTTTCAATTGTTGAGAAAAAAGAAGCCGAAGAGTATATCAAAAACTTCATCTTCTTTGCCCGCGGCACCTTAAAAACAGAGAATTTTTCTTATAAAATTATTGGTGAAATTCCGGTTAAACCTGATAGCTGCAATTTTTATGTGCTCAAAGAGGAGGGACTCGATCCCAACAGTCCCTGGTTGGCGTATTATATTATTGTAATTAAGGATAATATAATTGAAAGATCAGTTTTGGCTGCCATTGATGAAAGTGAACCGGCTGCATCAAAAAATATTACTTATACCGAGGTTTTTGACACTTATTTTTCGGTAACAAGAATAGTTTTTGACTTTGATCCTGATCAAAATCCCGATATGGATGCTCTGGAATCTGAAAATACCCAGCGGATCATGTATGATTTTATTCCGGCTGAATGTTCTTTTTGGGCTTATCCGACTGATTAATTTGCCTGTGGCGGTTCCATTATTGATGCTTTGCCTTAACATTATCTAAAACCTCTTAAACTTTACCCTTTTATTATTGATAAAATACTATTTTTGCAAAAGTTAAGTTTCTTAAGAAAAAAGGATTAATTGAAAAAATTATTGGTCATATTTATTTTGCTGGCTTTCATGGGCAGTTCTGCCCAAAAGGCCACTTCCCTGAATATGCCTAAGTATGACACAAAAACACTTCACTTTGGTTTTACTATTTCGCTGAATACCATGGATTTTACCATCCATAATTCAGGATCGTTTTTTGGTCTGGATTCTGTTTTTTCAGTCGAAAATATTCCGCATGTAGGTTTTAATCTTGGAATTGTTTCCGATTTACGCTTAAATAAGCACTTCAATATGAGATTTTTGCCTGGTTTGGACTTCGGACAGCGTGATCTGGTTTATATTGTCAAGGATACCGATTCAACACTAATGAGGCATACTATGAAAATCGAATCCATTTTCCTCGATTTTCCACTCACTTTCAAATACCGCGCAAAAAGAATTAATAACTACAGACCTTACCTGTTAGCAGGTTTTGATTATAAATACGACCTTGCTGCACAGAAAAAAATCGATCCGAAGGAACGTCCAAAAGTCAGACTGGCCCGCAATGATGCATATTACCATGTGGGATTTGGTGTTGACTATTATTTGCCTTATTTTAAATTCTCTACAGAAATAAAATTTGAAGTTGGTCAGTTCAATGTGCTTAGACCCGATGACTCTCAGTTTACTGAAGCTATTGAACGAATGAATTCCAAAATGATCGTACTTTCATTTCATTTCGAATAATATGTCGTATAAAATTGACCTTATTGTCACTCCCATAGAAGCTTCTGATGAAAAGAAAATCTTGTCAATTGTTTCAAGGCAATTGAAAACCCCTGAACACAGAATTGCATACATAAGAACACTCAGAAAATCCATTGATGCGCGTTCCAGACTCATTAAGGTAAATTTGTCTCTTGAAATATTTATCGACGAAAAGCCTCAAAAAAGATTTCAGAAACAACCCGAATGGCAGAATGTCAATGGAAAAACTCCGGTTGTGGTTGTGGGGGCCGGACCAGCGGGATTGTTTGCTGCTTTGAGGTTGATAGAGTTCGGAATTAAACCCATAGTCATTGAACGGGGAAAGGATGTAAATTCAAGAAAAAAAGATATTGCTTTGCTTAACCGGAACAATGGACTGAATGCCGATTCCAATTATTGTTTCGGCGAAGGGGGTGCGGGAACTTTTTCTGATGGCAAGCTTTATACCCGGTCGAAAAAACGAGGCGACAATGAATCGGTTTTTGAACTGTTTGTCCTGCATGGTGCTCCCGAAGAAATTTTATTTGAAGCACACCCGCATATTGGTTCTGATAAATTGCCCGGGATTATTAAAAATATCAGGGAAACTATTTTGAAATATGGTGGTGAAGTGCATTTTAATTCAAGGGTTGACAATCTTATAATTAAGGATAATATTATAAAAGGTGTTTTAACTTCAACCAATGAACGCATCGAGGCTGCAGCTGTTATTCTTGCTACCGGACATTCAGCCAAGGATGTTTATAAAATGCTCCACAAACGCGAAATTGCACTTGAATCAAAGAATTTTGCAATGGGAGTAAGGGTTGAACACCCGCAGGAACTCATCGATCACAATCAGTATAATGGCCTTGACCGCGAAAATTTCCTTCCCGCTGCCACTTATAGTCTGGTACACCAAAGCCGCGACCGCGGTGTGTACTCTTTTTGCATGTGTCCCGGTGGGTTTATAGTCCCCGCTGCTTCAGGTCAGGGCGAGATGGTTGTTAACGGAATGTCTCCGTCAAAACGGAACTCCCCTTTTGCAAATGCCGGAATCGTGGTGGAAATCAGACAGGAAGATCTTAATGAGTTTTCTTCATTCGGTCCGCTTGCCGGATTAATGTATCAGGAATCCATCGAAAAACTGGCCTATATTAACGGAGGAAACGGTCTGATTGCTCCTGCCCAGAAAATCAGCGATTTTGTCAAAGGTAAAATGTCCTCTGAATTACCTCCGTCTTCCTATAATCCCGGAATTATTCCTTCACCAATGCATTTTTGGCTCCCCGAAAATATTGCCGCCAGACTGGCAGATGGCTTTAAAAACTTCGATAATAAAATAAGGGGATTTGTATCAGATGACGCGGTTATGCTGGGAGTAGAGTCGCGCACATCATCTCCGGTGCGAATTCCACGCGACCGCGAAAGTTTTCAGCATGTGACTGTTAAAGGATTGTTTCCCTGCGGTGAAGGTGCTGGATATGCCGGTGGAATTGTATCATCTGCCGTTGACGGACAAAGGGCTGCTGAAATGGCGGGCAGTTATATTAAATAGCTCTTTGCTTTTTTATAAAGATCCAAAAAATCAGATAAAAAAAAATCCCGCCTGGGCGGGACTGGTAATCAAATGTTTATAATGGAAAAACTATGCAAGTTTTACATTTACAGCATTTAAACCTTTTTTACCTTCTTGAAGATCAAAAGTTACTACATCATTTTCTTTGATACGGTCGATTAAACCGGTTGAATGTACGAAATATTCTTTCGACGAACTTTCATCTTTTATGAAACCAAAACCTTTGGTTACATTGAAAAATTTAACGATTCCTTTGTTCATAATAATAAATAAATAATTTTTCGCAATATAGTGACTTAATTTTGATAAGCAGCTGTTTTTGAGAATAAAAATTCATTTTGACCAAAAATATTTTTTTTCACCACCCTGAAAGCAACTTTTTTTACTTAATTTGTCATTATATTGAAAAACCAGATCGATGATAAAATATTTGTTGCTTTTTTGCATGTTAATCACTTCGCTTATGCCTGCTTTTTCGCAGGATGAGGAGGAAGAAGAGAGTTTGGTTATCCTTACTAAACGTGCTGCCCAATTTACCCTGTTGGTGCCTCCGTTAAGCACCGATTTGGGAAAGACACGACGGTATGAATACAAATTTTCATTCAATGCATTTATCGGTATTACCGGAGGTGTTGATGGATTTGAACTCGCCGGTTTTTTAAATCATAACCGTTCAGATATGACTGGTTTTCAACTTGCCGGATTTGCAAATATCAATGGTGGCGAGGTTAATGGTGTTCAAATTGCTGGTTTTTTGAACATGGCTGATGACGGAGAACTTTACACACAAATTGGCGGTTTTATCAATTCTGCCGGAGATATAAAAGGTCTTCAGTTATCAGGTTTCATGGGGACTGCTTATGATGTGACCGGACTACAAACATCCGGATTTATTAATACTGCCAGGAATTTGACCGGATTACAGATCGGAGGTTTTATTAATGTTGCTAAAAATGTAAAGGGTGTTCAACTCGCCGGATTTATTAATATTTGTGATTCAATAAAAGGAGTACCTATCGGTTTTATTAATATTGTCGGATCAAATGGCTATTCTGCTTTCGAAATTTCTACAGCAGACCTGGGCAATTTCTTTATTGCAGGTAAACTGGGCGTGAAAAAACTTTATAATATATACTCTATTGGTAAGTTGAACGGACCTGCAAACCGTATGGCGTATGGATTTGGTATGGGAACCGAAACGGATCTCAGTCCCAAAGTCCGAATGAACTTTGAAGGAATCGTACATCAGGAAGTCTGGATCGGTGAGAAAAAGAAAGACAACCCGTATTCAAGCTTCCTTTTACAGGATAGACTTAACATGTGGAATCAGATTCGGCTGAATATAAGTTATGATATCAGTGAAAAAGTTTCGGTTTTTGCCGGACCATCATATAATGTCGCCATTTCCGGTACTCCGGCAACACCTGAGCTTGAAGAAAGTATTGCTCCCTCATGGACATTTAAGGAAGGAACGACAAAAAATGGAAATACAATGAAATACTGGGTTGGATTCAATGCCGGTTTGAGGTTTTAGTTTTTTTCCTTAATTCATTTTTTAATTCGCAGGAGGAACATCCTCCGGAACAACCATCAGTTTTTGCCGGTTTTAATGTGCGGTATAATCTCCAGATACTCCACCCAACAGCCCATGTAATAGCACAATAAGTTAATATATCCTGTATCATAATAACATTCCTCCCTGATAAACTAAAAATGAAACAACCCATGCCAGTGCAGTTGTATAAAATATTGTGAAAAATGCCCATTTCCATTTCCCTGATTCTTTCCTGATTGCAGCTACAACCGCAATACATGGAAAATATATAAGGATAAATAACAGGAAGGATAGGGCGCTCAGACTGTTAAATACTTTTTCGCCTTTTCGTTTGCCATCACGGTAAGTTTCATTTTTCAGATGTTCAACCAAAGAGGTTTTATCAGCATCTGACTCGGCATGATACAAAACCCCAAGGGTGCTGACAACGATTTCCTTGGCGGCAATACCGGTAAGCAGACTAACACCCATTTTCCAGTCAAATCCCAGTGGTGTGATTACCGGTTCAATAAACTTTCCTATTTTTCCTATATATGAATTCTCCATTTTTTCACTTTGCTGCTCAAGATGCAACTCATGAATCAACTGTTTATCATTGGTTTGGGAAATAAGTTTGTCGTAGTTTTTGGAATATTCAACCTCTCTCGGAAAATATCCTAAAGCCCAGATAATAATTGATGCTACAAGGATTATTCCTCCCATTTTTTTGAGATATTGCATTCCTTTGTGCCACATATGTCTTGAAGTGGTACGGAGAGTAGGTATTCTGTATGGTGGAAGCTCCATGACAAAGGGTGCTTCTTTCGATCTGAAAAATATTCTTTTAAGCAAAATTGCCATGATAATTGCAATCAAAATCCCGGTCAGGTAAATGCCAAACAAAACCAGACTGGGATTGCCTGGAAAAAAAGCAGAAATCAGCAGTACATATACTGGAAGGCGCGCGCTGCATGACATAAATGGGGTTACCAGCATTGTCAGTAAACGGTCACCGCGATTTTCAATGGTTCGTGTTGCCATAATAGCCGGAACAGTACATCCAAAGCCCATGATCATGGGAATGAATGACTTACCATGCAAACCCATTTTGTGCATCAATTTGTCCATTATAAAAGCCGCGCGCGACATATAACCTGTGTCTTCCATCAAAGAAATGAAAAAGAAAAGTATCAGGATGTTGGGGAGAAAAACAATAACACCGCCCACGCCGCTTATAATGCCATCAACAAAAAGGTCCTTGAACGTGCCGCCGGGAATGACAGATTCGGCACCGGCACTAATGAGTTCAACAAGCTTTTCCAGCCATTCCATAGGATAGGAGCCAATAGTAAATGTGGCAAAAAACATAAACCACATAAAAACAATGAAAATTGGAAAACCAAAAACTTTATGGGTCACAAAGGTGTCAATCATCTGAGTTTTCCTTTTTCGCTCTTCTTTTCCCTCTGAATATGTCTCTTTTAATGCTCCGGCTATAAAACCGTATTTGGCATCGGTAATAATGGTTTCGCCTTCTTCATTCAGTTCATCTTCAAGACTTTTTAATTGTCTTTCTGCAAAACGCTTAAGATTAAAAAAACTGTTTACTTCAGGAAAAAAAACATCGAGGGTTTTATCCCTTTCTATCATTCTGATTGCCAGATATCTTGGGGCAACCTTCAAATCTACTGACTGATGAACTTTTATTTCATCCTGTAAAATTTTGATTGTGTTTTCAACTTCTTTCCCATAGTTGATATGGATGTGCCTTATAGTTGTGTCGCGGTCTTCGTAAACCTCAATAATTCTGGAAAACAGATCGTGAATTCCTTTTCCCTTTGAGCTAATGGTTGGGATTATAGGAATACCCGTCATTTTTCCAAATGCCTCATAGTCAAATCGATCACCTTTTTTTTCCAGCTCATCAAACATATTAAGGGCAATTACAACCTTGATATCCATATCAATAAGCTGGGTTGTAAGATAGAGATTACGCTCAAGGTTGCCCGCATCTACAACATTTACCACAATGTCGGGCACATTATTGATAATGTATTTTCTTACAAAAAGTTCTTCGGGTGAATATGCAGATAATGAATAGGTTCCTGGTAAATCAACCAAATTGAACTGATAACCGCTTTGCTTAAATATGGCTGACTTTGAATCAACAGTCACACCACTGTAATTTCCAACATGTTCCTGTGAACCAGAGGCATAATTGAATAATGTTGTTTTTCCACAGTTGGGGTTGCCAACCAGTGCGATATTAATTATCTTTCCTTTTTCGCGGGCTGTTATTTTTAGCTGGTCATCGGTAAAAGTTCCTTCGTATTTTTCGTTTTGCAGATTAATGGCCTCTTCACGCGTGATGATTTCAATCAGTTGGGCTTCAGATCTTCTTAAAGATACTTCATACCCCATGATCTTGTATTCAATGGGGTCTTTTAAAGGTGCATTTTTAACTACGGTAACTTCTTTGCCTTTAACAAAACCCATTTCCATAATGCGTTTTCTGAACGCTCCGCGTCCTGTTACCTTTGTGATAATCCCTTTTTCCCCGCTAACCAGTTCAGATAAAACCATTTATTTCAGAAACATTTAAATTACTTCAATTCTACAAATTTAAAATGATTCTAAATAAGAACAAAGAAAAAACAGATGTTTTTTTTAATGGTTCTAAATAAAAATAAATAAAAAATAATTCTACAGGTAATAATCTGATATTTAAACCATCAGAAAAAAATCAACCTCCTGATTTCTTGGCTTTATATCCCTCTTTAAGAAGGATTTGAAGAATTTTATCCCGGAAATCGCCCTGAATAAGAATTTCATTGTCTTTTACTGTGCCACCAACACCACACTTCTGTTTCAACATTTTACCCAACTCTTTCAGATCATCTTCTTTACCAACAAAGCCAGTGATCAGCGTTACACATTTTCCTGCCCGTTGCTTTTTATCAAGCTGAACTCTTAAATCCTGCTGCGAAGGGGGTAAAGTATCATTAGCTTCTTCTTCAACATGCTCGTAATTAAAATCGGGGTTTGTTGAATAAACTATATTTATGCGGTCTTTTTTATTGTTTTTGCTCATATATTAATAAATTAAATCCCTGTGGTATTAAGATTCCCCAAACTTATAGTTATTGTCCGTTTTTGATTCAGGTTCTTTTCATCAGAAATATTCATAGTAACCTGTAAATGAATATTATAAACGTCAAGTTCTGATTCTTTTGATTTTATGGTTCCAATTTTCAGTATGTCAGAATTTACTATACCAACTTCTCTGGAAATGGAGTTTCCTATTATTGTATTTCTTGCTTTATTTTTAAAAACTTCATCATAGTCCTGAAAATCAAGTATATTGGAAATCTCATTAATGGTAAGAATTTGCAGATTTTCAGTGCCGTCAATATTGATCATAAACCATTCGTAGGTTTGCTGGTCGATCAGACATCTATTGAGATTGTCTTTCTCAAGTATCCGCGCATTATTAATAATGGCTCTTCCGTAAAAATTATTGTCGAAATAATATATTGCATCGTAAGTAATGGCATATCTTAAACTGATTTCACCAATTATATGGCGTAATTTAGGATACAGGTGATATGAGTTATAAGCTCTTACAACAGCCTGAAAATTAATGGCGAACAAGAGCGCATGCAGGGGAGTTGATAATATCAGATATCCGCCATCTCCTGTACTTAGAAACGATTTTTCAAACCGGTCATTAGAATATTTTTGAAAAACATATTGGTTTTGTTCAAGGCACAGCATGCTGGCTTTGTGAAAGAGAATCTTGAACAAAAACGGAATAAGTGACTGCTCAAGGTGTTTAAAGGAGCTGTATCGGTAAATATCAATTCCCAAAACTGTCCGTTTACTGAAATTTTCCACATTCATGTACAGGGAAAGCTCCTTTTTTAGTCCCGAACTATCCGGAATTACATTTACTTTTTCAAAAAAAGACTCTGTATCATGATTTTGCAGAATTTCGGCAATTTTATCAAAGTCAATTTGAGTGGTTTTGTTTTTCATTTCTAGTAATATTTTTAAATATGGATTTTCTTAGTAATCTTTGCTTTGCCTGCAGCGCAGGAGCATCTTCTTCAGTTATTAAATCTAATAATAGTAGAACTTCATTGGATAATTCAGGATATTTTAACGATATTTTATAAAGAATTTCTAAACTATACGCTCTTACAGCCAAAGATCTTTTTGCATCGAGAAAATACCTGTAACAAATATCATACAGCTTATTAATGTGCTTTTCTTTAAGTTCTGTGAGTATTATCATTTTCATCAACACCTTTCTGGTACTGTCATCCGGGCATTTTTCAATCTGAGGAACAAGCCTTGAATAATATTTGTTAAGCAATTCCGGAAATTCTTCAATTATCTGCTGCATAGTCCATGCCGCCCGCATTGGCAATGGGGCAGGTGAGGAGGTTATGATGTTCCATAATTTGTCAAGCAAATTAAGGTCATTTAGTATCACATTGGATACAAATTGTACATTTCCTTTGGATAAATCGGCCAATAATTGCTTTTCCAGATCCATAATCCAAAATTAATGTGTTTTTTTTGATTTTAAGAGATTATCGTTCGAAAATGATAATTATCCCGGAAACAAAAAAATCTTCTTTTATATGCAAAATAGCATGATAAGGCAATACTCATTAAAAATTACATATGTAACTCAAAGTTTTACAATTATTAAATTGTTACAAATGTAATCAATAAGAATGTAGTAAAAACAGGCTGATAATTTACAATTACAATATTACATTTGTATACATATTTATAAACTTTTAGTAGTAATTATATGTATCGTAAAATCAGGTAGTTATAACTTTAAAATAAAGTATTAGTTTAATTATTAATTTACATGAGTAGGTTTTTCGCGAAAAACAATCAAATATCACATTATTTATTAATTTAAAAACATTGTATATCAATATATTATAAAATAATCATAAAGTAAAGATTTAATTAGTTAAGGAGATTTAATTTAAACACCTCATTCTGTTTTAAAGTATTAATTGCTAATATTATGCTGTGCTTTTTGATTTGAATGACTGGTATATTGGGATTTGTTGATATATTCTTATTATTGTTCTGATGTTATTTTAAATATTCTGTAACTATGATTTATCAAGCTTTAGGAATGAAACATTAATTCTAGTTACAGAAAAAATACTATTAATGGTAATTGGCAAAATTTCTCGTAATTTGTGATTACATATGTGAAGTTAAATAATTTACAAAAGTTACATTTGTAATCAAATATTTGTATACTTTTGTAATATTGATTTTTTATTAAAAATATGAAAGACAGAATTGACAATTTACTAAGGGTTGAAGGAATTACTTCTTCAAAGTTTGCAGATGAAATAGGTGTTCAACGTTCAAGTATTTCACATATTTTGTCTGGCCGAAACAACCCAAGTCTTGATTTAATACAGAAAATACTTAGCAGATATCGAAATATTAATGCCGAATGGTTAATTTCAGGACGAGGCGACATGTTTAAAAACTCAGCATCTGAGCCTGTTAAGGTTTTAACTACCGTAATTTCTGAGGTGCCGGATATTGAACCTGATTTGTATTCGGATAAATCTTCTGAAAAAATAGATTTTTCTGGTGCGCCTGAATCTTCAAAAGTGATTGAAGAAGCTGAAATAAAGCATATTGAGCGTATTTTAGTTTTCTATTCTGATAAAACCTTTGATGAGTATTTTAAAAAGTAGGTATTTGTTTATTTTAGTATAAAACAATCACTGTTGTCTGATAAAAATTTATTAGTCAGGCCTAAAGGCCTTATACTAGAGGCATTTCATAACCCCTGCCTTAAGGCAGGGGTTATTATGTCTGTGCAGGGAAAGGCCTTTAGGCCTGACATCATGTTGTCGTATATGTCATTCAATTTCAATTGTATAATAATTCAATAGTTTGGATAAATGTGAGTTTTTTATTTTTTATCGTACAACAATATAAAACAACTTGTTTTATCAATAAATACCATTGGTTGTTAATTTCTTTTTATCCCGCAACACTATTATTTTATTATCTTTGAATTCTGATTTTAAACAATATTATGAAGCAGATTCAAGATTTTAATGTATTAAAAAACAGAAGGTTAAACGCAGATCACTACATTCTTGAACTTCAATCAAAACACCCAATTGAAGATGTTTGTCCCGGTCAGTTTGTCCAAATTGAAATCCCGGATTCAAAAACTACTTTTCTTCGCAGACCACTTTCGGTGCATTTCTATGATAAAAGCAAAAACATGCTTTCTCTTTATGTACGCATAGTTGGTGAAGGTACAAAGTATTTGGGTATGGTTAATGAAAATGATACCTTGAACCTGGTTTATCCTTTGGGAAACAAATTTACTCTGGTTAATAAAAAAAAGGTGCTTTTGGTTGGCGGTGGCAGTGGTATTGCTCCTTTATTGCTGTTGGCCTCTGAACTACAAAAATCGGGAAATGAAGTTGTGATACTTTTGGGTGCCCGCACTGCTGATGGTTTACTCGAAATAAATACTTTCGAAAAATATGGAAAGGTTGTAACCACAACTAATGATGGATCAGCAGGAGTGAAGGGACTTGTGATTGACCATCCGGTTATGAAGGATCAAAATAAATTTGACTTTGTTTACACTTGTGGTCCGGATGTAATGATGAAAGCGGTTGGTGAATGGGCAAAAAACCTAAATATTCAGTGCGAAGTATCTCTCGAAAATACTATGGCCTGCGGTATCGGAGCCTGTTTATGCTGTATCCAGAAAACAGTCAGGGGAAATCTTTGTGTATGTACCGACGGTCCTGTTTTTAATTTCAATGATGTTGTATGGTAAACTTAAATGTTAAAATTGGTGATCTTGTGTTGCAAAATCCGGTGATGACGGCTTCGGGAACCTATGGTTACGGACCTGAGTTTGACGATTTTGTTGACAATAATAAACTTGGTGGAATTTTTGTTAAAGGCACCACACTCGAACACCGTGAGGGAAATAATTACCCGAGAATGGCCGAAACACCATCCGGAATGCTTAATGCGGTTGGGTTACAGAATAAAGGGGTTGATTATTTTTGTAAAGAAATTTATCCGGTTATCAGACATTACAATACTCATATTTTTGTTAATGTTTCTGGCTCTAAGGTCGATGATTATGTGAAAACTGCTGAAAGGGTTGGTGATCTTGAGGATATTCCCGGAATCGAACTCAATATTTCCTGTCCGAATGTTAAAGAGGGCGGAATGGCTTTTGGAACCAGCTGTTCGGCTGCTTCTGAAGTAATAAAGGCTGTACGAAAAGTTTACAAGAAAACATTGATTGTAAAATTGTCGCCAAATGTTACAGATATTACCCAGTTTGCTCAGATTGCTGAAAATGAAGGCGCAGAAGCAATTTCACTTATCAACACTTTGCTTGGAATAGCCATCGATGCAAAAAAACAAAAACCTGTCCTTTCTACCATTACTGGCGGATTGTCTGGTCCTGCTATTAAACCCGTTGCACTCAGAATGGTTTGGCAATGCGCAAAAACCGTTAAAATCCCTATTATTGGTATGGGCGGAATCATGAATGCTACTGATGCGATCGAGTTTATGTTGGCCGGAGCAACTGCTGTGCAGGTGGGGACTGCCAATTTTATTGATCCTGCTGTAACTATGAAGATAATTGACGGACTTAATAGCTATTGCATTGAACATAACATCAAAGATATCAACGATATCGTGGGTTTAATTATTAAAAAATCCTGAAAATGAGAAAACTTTTTATTTCCTTTTTGCTTGTGTTTGTTTTTATTTCAGCTTCTGCTCAGGTTAAAATATATAATCCCGATGCCGATGCAGAAAAAGAATTGTCTGATGCTTTAACTAAAGCAAAAGAGGACAACAAGCATGTTTTTATTCAGGTCGGCGGCAACTGGTGTCCCTGGTGCGTTAAACTACATAATTTTATGAAAGAAGAAGCTCAGGTTGATTCCATGCTCCATGCTAACTATGTGGTAATGAAACTGAATTATAGTTCAGAAAATAAAAATCCGGAATTAATGAAGCGACTTGGTTATCCCCAACGTTTTGGTTTCCCCGTAATTGTTATTCTGGATGCCGAAGGTAATCGCATACATACTCAAAATTCAGCATATCTTGAGCTGGATAAAGGATATGATAAACAAAAGATTATGGGATTCCTGAAAGATTGGTCACCGGCTGCTCTTAACCCCGAAAAATACAAATAAAAAAACCGGAGATTTATTTAATTATCACTTTCGTTGCTGCCTTCAGGGGGCTTTAATTAAGTGTGCTCTAAACCATTATAAACATTAACTAATAAATCTCCGGCAGAGTAAATCCTTTATGTACTTTTTGCCTTCACCATTTTGTACGATTATTAAAAGAATTGTTTTTAAAATTGTTATGAGCGTCATTTAACTGTTGATAATCATTCATTTTTATATGATAGTCCCTCATTAGAAATCCAACTTTTTTCTCATTTATGGAATTTCTTCATGCTTTGTATCTCTTAATAAACAAAGTACAAACTTAAATTTAAATGATATGAAAACGCTGACTATTACATTCGTCCTGATGGCTATATACATCCTTGGTTTTGCAACCGATGAAAAAACCATCAAATCTGATCTTAAAAACGTTACTGTTTTTCCGGGATCTGCACAACTTTTTCGCTCCGGCTCTTTTTCTATTTCAAGCGGCATTACAGAATTGGTATTCGAAAATGTTTCTCCGTTTGTTGACCCAAAAAGTATTCAGGCAAAGGGTGCCGGAAGCTATGTAATTCTGGATGTTCAATTTAGGGTTAAACAACCCGAACCAGCTCTTCCTGTTTATAATAATATACTGCCACCTAAAATTCTGTCTGAAATTAAATTTCTACAGGATTCCCTTGCAGATGTAAGCTTCGAGCTTGAAGCTATTCGCAGCAAAATTGATGTGTTGAATCTGGAAAAAACCCTTTTGATGAATAATTCACTTGTCAAGGGAAGCGGAGGTGACACCATTCCTGAGTTGAAAGCAACTCTTGAGTTTTTCAGAGTCAAACTTAATGACATCAATACCGAACTGGTGAAAATCAGAAAGGATGAGTATAAAGTATCTCTTAAACAAAATAATATGCAAATAAGATTAAATGATCTTTTAGCTTATAACTCCCAGGTTTTACCTACAGTTCAACCACAGGTGCCAATTTACCAGATTGTCGTAACTGTTTCTGCTGAAGCTGCGGTTTCAGGCTCAATGGATATTAACTACATGGTTAACAACGCTGGTTGGGCCCCTTCATATGACCTGCGCGCAAATGGCTCAGACCAACCAATGCAGCTCATTTATAAAGCAAATGTGTGGCAAAATACCGGTGAAAACTGGGACAACGTTAAACTGAAACTTTCCACTATAACACCGACTGCCAACAATGTGAAGCCGTATTTACCGGTATTTTACCTCGGATATTATACTGCACCTGCTTATCTGAGAACAGATTCAGAAAAAAGGGATAGAGCATACGCTGCCGATGACTTTAGCGCAAGAGAATTGGCAGCTTCAGGCTCGCCATCAACCGCACCAGCTGATTATGCTTATAACTATACAAGCGCAGTGCAAACCCTGACCAATGTTGAATTTGATATAAAACTCAGTTATTCAGTTCCGTCTGATGGCAAATCTCATATGGTTCCGGTTCAGAATAAAGAAATTCCTACCACTTACTATCATTATATTGTTCCCAAAATTGAAAGCCAGGCTTTCCTTGTTGCTAAACTAACCGACTGGGAAACCATGGATCTTTTACCCGGAAATGCAAATATCTATTTTGATGGCACTTTTATCGGTGAAACAATGATCAATCCCAATACACTTGAAGATACAATGGAGTTGGCGCTGGGCAGAGACCGCAGCATCGTTATTAACCGCAAGAAACTGAAAGATGAAGTAAATTCAAAAATTATTGGATCTTACAGAACTAAAGTAATCTCCTATGAAATTTCTATAAAAAATAATAAAGCTGTCGCTGCCAACATTATTGTTCAGGACCAGATTCCCGTATCACAGGACCAGGATATAAAAGTTGAACTTGTTGATGGCGGCAAAGCTGAAGTTGATGAGGGAATGGGATTGCTTACCTGGAAATATAAACTTCTGTCAAAAGAATCAAAAAAACATGTATTTACTTATAATGTCGTTTATGACAAAAACAAACCTGTGGCAAGTGTGTATTAAGTACTTTTAACTTTTTTAAACTAATTTTTTAATTGAAATAGCGTTATTTTGTGTGTAGGGACTTTTTTATCGTAAGTTATTTGAAAGCATGTTAATAAATTAAATTGTTAAAATTGTTAAAAAGCTTGATTTGGGGATTAAAAGGAAGTATCTTTATATAGATTAAATCCAAATAAAACGTTAAAACGATATATTGAAAATGAGAACAAAAGGAAAAAATAAGAAAAAAGTACTCGAATCGATTCTAAAACCATTAAAAGTGAGATTAGACAGACGGACAGTTATAACCGTCAAGAGCATGAAAGTATTCGAGATGTGGAAGGAAAAATACCCTGAAGCACAAATAATGCCGCTATAGCATATCTAATATTATAATATAAACCGCTGAAAAATCAATTTTTGATCTTCAGCGGTTTTTTTTTTGATAACATGTTAAGTACTTTTTGATTTTATCAACAGAATTTTCACTTTTTATCAGTTATTTTGGTTCAAATAATATCCTATGCTTGGTAAATGGTTCCCATTGTTGTCTCTGAATTTTTTCGGAATATTAAATGACAGTTTCCTGAAAAAGTTATTCGCATTTGTGAGTATTTACTGGATTGCAGGAAAGGAAAATGATGGGGACCTGATGAATTTCTATCTGGGATTGAGCGGTTTTTTATTTGTTCTGCCATACATTGTTTTTTCACCATTTGCCGGAAAGCTATCACGCCAATACCTCAAAAGAAAAATTGTTATCTGGGCTAAAATTGCTGAGTTTCCTGTTGCTGTAATTGGTGGAATGGGATTTCTGATGAACTCAGTGTACCTGGTTTTATTAACGATTTTTCTTATGGGTATCATTTCATGTCTCTTTAGTCCCGCTAAATATGGATTGATCAGGGATATTGGAGGAAAGGAGGGAATATCGTTCGGTAGTGGTGCATTTGAAATGGTTGCCTTTCTTGGAAATTTATCAGGAGCTGTTCTGGCCGGTATTGTTGCAGATGTTTCAGGCCATCAGGATTATTTTATTATTGGTTTGGTCATTCTCATCGCGTTTAATGGATGGTATTCGGCTATAAACATAAAAGCCGTTGAATCTGAAACTGAAAAAAACAATGAATCAACACTTAAATCTTTTGTTGGTTCTATTAAATGGTCAAAAAATATTCCTGGATTGTTAAATGTCATTCTCTGTCTAGGTCTATTCTGGCTTTCAGTTTCAATGGTTGATATGGTTATCGCGGTGCACGGACCAAATGTTTTGAATATTAGTAAAACTGAAACAGGATACATTATTGCCGGTGTTGCTGTTTGCGTGGCTGCAGGGAGTCTGGCTGCCGGACTGCTTTCCGGAAAGAAAGTCAGGTTGTCTCTTGTGCCCATTGGGGCAATTGGCTTTTCCATCCCTTTTACCATGATTTATTTTTTGAATCCAGCCGTTGAACTTTTTACACTGTTGCTTCTTATTGCAGCTTTTTTTGCAGGTATTTATATGGTTCCATTGAATGCTTTTATACAGGATAGGGTTGAAGGCCGAAAATTAGGTGATATCCTGGCCTTTAATAATTTTTCAATTTTTTCATTTGTCCTGACGTCTGCTGTAATTTTTATGGTTATAGAAAATTCTGTAATGGTTTTCCTTGCAATTGCTGCAGTTTCTTGGATCATGATTGCCCTGTCAATTATTTTACATCCCGGTATTATAAAGCTGTTTATAAAATTATTCAGAAAAAGAAAAGCTTAATGATCACTGAAATAGTAAGATACACTTTCCGGGTTATCGGTAAGCTGCTGTATAAAGTAAGGGTTACCGGAGCCGAAAATTTTCCTCTCAAAGGAGGTGCACTGCTTATTCCTAACCATAATTCATTACTTGATGCAGCAATCGTTGCTTCTGGTGAACCCAGAATGATAAGGTTCGTTATTTATAAAGAGGTTTTTAAAACCCCAATACTTGGGAAGTTCCTTTTTTCCTTACGAATGATTCCCATTGCAAGCACAAGAAGCAAAACAGAATTAATGGATTTCTACGGAAAATGTTGCAGAGAAATCAATGCAGGTGAAATTGTTTGCGTATTTCCCGAGGGTGAAATGCCCCGCAATGGATTTATGCTTGGATTTAAAAAGGGGTTTGAGCTAATTGCCCGACAGTCAAAATCACCAATCATTCCTTTTTATGTGGATAATGCGCTGGGTTCGCCTTTTACTTTTAAAACGGGTAAATCTAAACCTGTAAAACTGAAAATATCGCCCTTCCGCACTCCGATTACAATTTCAATTGGCGAAAAATTACCCTTTGATACCAGTTCCTTTCAAATCAGACAAAAACTAAAGGAGCTGGAGTCGGAAGCCTTTACTTACCGGGTAAAAAATGAAGAGAGTATATCGTATTACCTGTTGTTTTCCAAAAAAAGCTCCGTTTCATACCTTGATCTGGCAATTTCAGCTCGTTTTTTAAAAACCATGAAAAAACAAAATCTTATTTACATGGATTTTAATTCCGATGAATATCAGTTTTTTATAAAAATTATCCTGCTGGCTGGCAAAACGATGATAACTAAGGATATTGCAAATAATTATTCTGATTTTATAAGGATAGTAAATGAAAAAAATACCTTTATAGGAGAAGATTTGGTTTTCACTACAAAGGAACTGAAAAACACCATCAGTCCGGTTTGTATGGCAAATGGAATATTAGGAAAATTATTTCCATTTACCAGACTTCAGGGAAATTCAAATTTGATCTCTTTAATTACCAAAAACGGTGATTATACTCATAAAAATTTAATTTTGTGTGTTTTAAGTCTTGATCAGGTGCTTGCATTTAATAAAAATGATACCATCGGACTTACAATTCAACCAGATAAACCCATTGCAGTTGTTTTTACGTTACTTGCTTTAATTAAAGGTTTAAAACAAATTAATTTTAGCATTGAAAATAAGGATATTAACAAAGATGTTTCAATAATTATTTCGGAAAAGAAATGGGTTGAGGAAAATTACCTTTTTCTGTCAGATGGGGTTGGAAAAATAATTGTCACTGACGGACTATTATCTGCTGAAATTAAGAAACATTTATCTTCAGAAAATGGTATAAAGGTATTAGAAGGATATGGAGACGAATTTTTCCCGATGATTTCGTTGAATACACCTGATTTTTCAGGTAAAGATATTGCGGGAAAAGAGTTTGTCCAGCATTGCAGCAGGGAAGGTTCTGTTGGTCGTATGTTGCCCGGAGTCGCAATTAAGATATGTGATGAAAATGACGGATTTGTTCTAAAAGGTGAGGGTGAAGAGGGGCGATTGCAGATAAAAGGCTTTGGGTTAAGTGAAAAAACGTTAAAAGAAGCCCGTTTTGAAAAGGGCTGGTACGTTTCTTGCAGCAATGGCTATATAGATAAAGATGGATTTTTATTTTTAAAAAAATGAGCTTAAACAAAAGTACATTTGAAAAAATGCTGAAACAGGCAAAATACCAGTTCATTTTAAAAACGGACAGGTTCATTTATTTTATTCCGCTAACCGGAAATACCTGTTATACAGATGAAAGCTTTGTGGCTCATAATGAAACAAATAAAAATATTGAAATTGTTGATTATAAAGAAATAAAATCTGCCGTTGTTGACGGTGTAAAATACAATTTTTAATATAATCAGTAAAAATTACGTGTTTTTATAGGTATTTTTACCAATTACAATGCGGATTTTGTCAAAGATATTAGTATTTTTGTAAAAAAATGGACTTATTTATTGCACAATAAATTTTTATTCTGTAATATAACAACTTGAAAACTAACTGTTAAGAATATGAAAAGTTTAATTGTTTCAGCATTGTTCTGTTTCATTTTTACCTGGGCTAACTGCCAGACAGTTATCGAAATGATGCATCCTTCTGATGCGAATATCGTATTGCTGCAGGTTGACAATAAGGATGAAGCTGACGTGATTATTTACCGGACTGAGCTCAAAGATGAGTTTCAGGCATGGGATTGTATGTGGAAAATGAAAAGCTGGGGTTTTTCGAATTTTTCTGTTTACATCACAAAAGATCTCAATGATTCATTGTTGGTTGACGATGATACCGGAAATAAATTGTTGATTCATGGTAAAGTATTTTTTACCGAAAACCCAAGCGAAAGAGGATACAAGGATCCAAACTTCCGCCTTGAAGGGGTGCTCAGAAAAGTTAAAGTTACTGAAAACCCAAACGGTTACGTCGATCCTGAAGATGACGACGAAGAATAATTCCTTGTTGTATAAAATATTGAAAGCAAGATATTATCTTGCTTTTTTTTAATTAAAAAAACTGGTATTTGAAAAATTCAGCAGGTCTGAAAAAGGATATTGCAATTATTGCAGCAATTTCAGCAGTTTTATTGTTTCTGATTCATAATATTCTTTCAAATTCTGAAAAAAAAGAAATTTCAGAAATCTATGCCCCATTTCTGAACCACAAATCTGCATGGGCCGATTCACTCATCAATGTAATGAGTACCGAAGAAAAAATCGGTGAATTGCTGCATGTGGATATTACTGACTCTTTAAACCCTGATACTCAAAAAATAAAAGAGTTCTGCGAGTATTATAGCATTGGTTCTGTCAGTTTTTCATTCGATTCTGTCCAAAAATACCTTTCAGCAGTTAACAATCTCCAATATAACTGCAAAATTCCAATGTTTGTTTATTGTAATAAAAATAATGGGATTGAATCTTTTGCATATCAAAATATCGTGTTTCCTGAATCCGATGCTCTCCTTACTGTTAATGATACTGCTCTGCTCAGCAAATATTCGGATTTTTCTTCTTTTTTTAATAAAAATATTGGAGTATCATTCACTGCAAACGGGCTACTTTCTTCTTTTTCGGAAAAAATGCTGATAGACTCTTCTTCACTAAACGGGATTGTAAATATCTTAAAGGGAATGATCAGCAAAGTTCAGAAAAAAAACATCATCATGGGGGTTGAATTGTTTAATGAAAAACTTACTAATGACTCATCTTCCTTTAAGCTGATAGAATCAATATATAAGCAGCTTATTTCTTCCGGGTTATCAGCAATAATTGTTGATTCAATTTTTGAGTTAACCATTGAAAAAAAGGTACTTATAACAGATTATCTGAATAAAAACTTAAACTATAGGGGATTGATTATCTGTAAACTGAACAATACTAATGAGCTGGAAAAAATCCTGAATTCAGAAACTGATATTATCTCTGTTAAAGGCCTTTTTAAATCAAGAGAAATTATTGAAAAAATAAAAACCCTTCGTGAAGCAGGGAGTTTTACAGATGAGCTTCTTGATAAAAAAGTCAAAAGAATTTTACTTGCCAAATCATGGGCGGGTTTAGAAAAATTCAATGTTTTGCGTAATGATTCAACAGCCCAAAGATTAAATTTTGTTCTGGCAAAAAACATTGCAGCACAACTGTTTGAGAAGTCTCCGGTGCTGTTGAAAAACCATAATGCAAACCTTCCGGTTCCCGACCTGAATTCTACGTTTAGCTTCACATCAATAGGCAAAACAGTACCAAATGATTTTGAAAATATTCTTCAATATTATACCCCGAAATATAACTACAAACATTTTTCAGCCGACAGCAAGCCATCTTTTCCGCAGTCAGGCTATATAGTAGTTCTTATGAACGATATTGTAATAGATACAGTCAGTCATTCAGCTTTATTAAAAAACTTAAAGTCTGTTTCTAAAAATGGTCATTTGGTTGTCATCAATAATTTCAATTTCGAGAATTATAAATTATTCCAAAAGATGAATTGCAGCTTTATTCAAATGAATAGTTTCCAGAGTGTTGCTTGTAAAATTGCTGCTGAAATGATTTTTGGAGGGATAGCCATCAGTGGAAAATTACCCTGGAAAATTGAAAGGGATGGCAAAACCGGATTGGGCTTGAAAACGCCAAAAACCCGGTTGCAGTATTCCTTTCCCGAGGAGGTTGGAATTCTTGAGGATGACTTTTCTCAAATTGATTCTGTGATACTTGATGGACTAAAATCAAGTGCAACCCCCGGCTGTCAGGTTTTCCTTGCAAAAGATGGTAAGGTAATATTAAATAAGGGCTATGGGAGGCATTCATATGATGGTGGATCGTCGGTAAAGTGGAACGATTTGTATGATGTGGCATCTGTCACCAAGGTCATGGCTACGACTTTGGCTACCATGAAAATGATCGAAGAAGGTAAAATAGGCTTAAACGATCAGATGGAAAAATACTTTAAGGACCGGCAAATTGATTATAAAAGAATTAAACAGGATACCACCGTAGTTATTGATACATTTGTTGTTTCGGATGTTCCTGATATGTCAAAGTTGTTAAGGGAACGTGATACAATTCATATAAATGATTCGGTAATAATTGCTTTTGATACACTTTATTCAAGAGTTACTCCGCGGTTGAATATCTTTAAATGCAAAGTTCGTGAATTACTTACACACCGGAGCGGTCTTCCTCCGGCTATTCCCATTTTAAGGTATGTGCAGTACCGAAAGGATAAAAATCTTTTTCCAAATGACAGTATCAGAGAAAAATATAAAGATCTTGTCCTGAAATCGCGCCGCGACACCACCAAATTTCTTTTTGAAAAGTACTATTCAAGGGAATTTCTAAAAGATACCTGCGATATTCAGGTTGCTGAAAAACTTTATTTCAGAAATGAATATTTTGATACGCTTTGGAATGATATTAAACAGATCGGCATTTATTCGAAAAAGGTATATCAGTATAGTGATGCCAATATGATCGTGTTGCAACAGGCCATTGACTCGGTAAACAAATTTCCAATAGATGAGTATCTTGAAAAAAAGTTTTATAAACCTTTGGGTTTACAGGCGATTGGATTCAGACCACTTAAGAAATATGCCAGAGAGCGAATTGTTCCGACCGAAAATGATAAAGGATGGCGTGAACAGTCTTTAAGAGGTTATGTGCATGATCCTTCGGCTGCTTTACTTGGGGGAGTGGCGGGTAACGCCGGACTGTTTTCATGCGCACATGACCTTGGAATAATATTGCAAATGCTATTGAATAAAGGTGTCTACGGAGGAAAACGTTACCTTAGTGAAAATATAATCGATTTATTTACCGATTATCAACCTGATACATACAGGGGTCTTGGTTTTGATAAGGCAATAGGCAAGAATATTGTTTCTTCCATGGCTTCGCGCAATACATTTGGGCACACAGGATTTACCGGAGCTTGCATTTGGGCCGATCCTGACAACAAAATTGTATATGTTTTTCTCTCCAACAGAGTTCATCCTAATGTGAAAAACTGGCGTTTAAATACTTTAAAGATTCGGCAGCGGGTGCATGATGTGGTTTATCTGTCTCTTAAAAAATCTGAAGGGTTTTCAGAGAAAATAAACTGAAATAAACTTATCAGAAAGGGTTGTGGATAAAATTATGGAATTAATAGGCCGAAAATTTATTTATTACATTATTTTTGCCACGATTTTGTTTACTTTAATTTGCATTGAAAACTAATTAATATGGCATTTATTGGCACAATATTACAGGAAGTTGTTAAACAAAAATCTGCTAAAAGGAAAAAGAAACTTATTAATCCTTATGAGGTTCAGGAAAAAACACTGAAAAAACTACTAAATAAGGCAAAAAATACTCAGTTTGGGCGCGATTACGGTTTTTCAGAAATATTGACATCAGGAAATATTATTGCTGAATATCAAAAAAGAGTTCCGGTTTACAATTATGAAACTATATTTGAAAAATACTGGCACCGGACTATTGAAGGAGAACCGAATGTAACCTGGCCCGGAAAAATTAAGTTTTTCGCGCTGACTTCCGGTACCTCGGAATCTGCAAGCAAAAGGATTCCTGTTTCCAATGACATGATTCAAAGCATTCGTCGCACCAGTATTAGCCAGACTTATTCGCTTTCAAACTATAACCTGCCACCTTCGTTTTTTCAAAAAAGCGCTTTAATGCTTGGTGGAAGCACTACACTTACTAAGGTTGGAAAGAGATATGAGGGCGATTTAAGCGGAATAATGACCGGTAATTTGCCAATTTGGTTTCAGAACTTTTATAAGCCCGGAGCAAAAATATCAGCAGTAAAGGATTGGCCAACAAAACTCGATAAAACAGTTGCTAAAGCAGGGAAATGGGATATTGGTCTCTGTGCCGGTGTTCCTGCCTGGTATCAGATTCTTTTTGAAAGAATTATCAGCCATTATAAGGTTGAAACCATCCACGATGTATGGCCCAATCTGAAATTTTATGTTCATGGCGGCGTTTCCTTTGAACCTTACAAAAACAGTTTTGAAAAACTTTTGGGTGAAAAGATTCATTTTCTTGAAACTTATCTTGCTTCAGAAGGATTTTTAGCAGCTCAGTTTGATGAAAATAAAAAAATGCAACTGGTTTTAGACAAAGGACTTTTCTTTGAGTTTATTCCCTTTAATGATAAAAACTTCGATCACGATGGTCAGGTTGTTGAAAACCCAGAAGTTATTGATTTGAAAAATGTACAAGAAGGGGTTGACTATGCCATTTTAATCAGTACATGTGCAGGTGCATGGAGGTATATTATCGGAGATACAGTAAAGATTACCAACAAAAAAGATTTCCAGATGATTATTACCGGCCGAACACGCCATTATTTAAGTCTGGTTGGTGAACATCTTTCAGTAGACAATATGACAAAAGCTGTTAAAATGACCGCTGATGACCTCAATATCAATATAAATGAATTCACTGTATCCGGAATTCCCCATGGCAGTCTGTTCGCACATAAATGGTATGTTGGGGTTGATGATGATAAAGTTAGGGAAGTTAACGATGGTGTTATTAAAAGCAAAATTGATAATTATCTTGTTGAACTGAATGATGATTATGGGGTAGAGAGGAAAGGTGCTTTGTGTGAAGTATATATGAAAGTAATTCCAGTTTCCTGGTTTTATGAATGGTTAAAAATAAAAGGCAAGGAGGGGGCCCAAAATAAATTTCCAAGGGTGATTAAAAAAGATGTTTATACTGATTGGGAAAATTTCCTGAAAACAAAAGAATAATCTGAAAGGGGTCTATTCCCCTTTTTTTATTTATGATTAAGCTTCTGCAAGAAAAAGAATGGTATGAAATGCTTATCCTCAACAAAGTAAAACTGCCGGGGGATGATGAATATTTTATTATCATGGATCCCTTTAATCAGAAGCATTTACTAAAAACAGAGAATTACGAAAGATATGAGTTAAATCCAGGGAAAACAGTGTTATGCCGCGTAGATAAAATAAATTGTAAAGGAAAGATTTTCTTTGAACCAAAACATCCTTATTATCAGGAAGGGGAGACGTATATTTTTAGAAAAAAAGGAGGGGAGCTGTTCGATATTCTCGAAAATAAATGTGTACTGGTTAACAACACCATGAACAATACGGATCAATATAAGATACTTAAAATCAAAAAAGGCATCTGTTATATTATTACAATATGACTATTTTTTATATGTTGTAAGTTCTTTACTCTTTTTACTTTTATTACTTCTGACAAAAACTGATTCTGATACATACCTGTTGGTTATAACAGGAGCTCCGTTGTAAGAAACTGATCCATCTTTGGTTCCTGTAATTTCCAGAGTTTTTGAAACACTCAGACAAGCATCGCCATAATCACCAACTGTTACAACACAATCACTGGTTTTAAGATCATAAGCATTAAGAAACGATTCGTTAATGACCTTTACCTGAAAAAAGTCGGCTTTTCCCTTTACATTAACCTGGGTTTCATCCTGAAGGTAGGTGTAAAGGTTGTGGGTAAGAACATTGCAATCTATTACTGTTTCGCTGCTGCAACTCAATCGGAAATTGGTAATATCACCCGAAATATTAACTGTACCTTTTCCGGATGCATCACACATAAAATCCAGAGATGAAACAAAAAGAGTAAGATAGGTTTCTTCACTAAGATCAAGGTTAATTTTTTTAAGACACATGTTCTCCTGTGTGGTGATGTTAACAATGCCTTGAGTTTTAATTAATTGTAAATCAGTAAAGGTAACGTAGACTTTAATTGGCTGGCTGTTTTCGGTTTTAATCCCCGAAGAAAGGTTAAGTACACCGTCAATAACTTCAAATTTTACATTTTTCAATTGATTTTCAGTGCCAGAGAGTTTCAGTTGACCAGGGTCTGCTTCAAATTGATGAAGGACAATGTCAAATCCGGATTTAATGTTTAAACCATAAAAATGGTCTAGTTTGTAAGTCAATGTTATCTGGTCTGTTTTTTCAGATGATCCCGAAAAGGAATTAAAGGGAAAGATAATCACAAAACACAGTAAACTGACCAACTTGTATCCGGCTTTCGAATTTTTATGTTTATTATTCGTTTTCATGGCCGTAATGTTTATTTATTTCAGTTTACGCAATATTACTGAGAGAAGTTGCGTTAAAAATTTGCTATATAGCATCATTCGTATTTTTTATTCACACATTAGTAATATATATGTTAAATGTAATTCAATTGTTAATTTCTTTGGACAAATACCTTGGCAGACAGGTGGTGTACTTAAGAAAGTAATAAGTATATTTGCACCATGACTTTGATTAATGAATTAAACAAGAAATCTGCAGGAAAAAGTCCGGAAGAAATTATCAAACTGGCTTATGAAAAATTTGGCAGCAAGTTGTGTTTTTCATCCAGTATGGGAGTTGAAGATCAGGTAATTACTCATGTAATTTGCTCGGTGAATCCTAAAATTAAAATTTTCACCCTCGACACAGGAAGATTGTTTCCTGAAGCTTATGACCTGATAGACAGAACATCTGTTAAATACAAAATAACCATTGACATTGCTTTTCCATCATCAAAGGAAGTTGAAAAAATGGTTCATGAGAAAGGAATAAACCTTTTTTATGATTCTGTTGAAAACAGAAAGGAATGTTGTGAAATAAGAAAAGTCAAGTCCCTGACTAAAAAATTGAAGAATTTTGATGCCTGGATCAGCGGTATCCGAAAGGAGCAATCAGATTACCGGAGCAAAATTAACGTATTTGAATGGGATGAAAAAAATGGATTGGTTAAGGTTAATCCTTTAATTGACTGGACAGAACAACAGGTTTACACCTATGTTGAAAAAAATAACATACCGGTTAACCCACTTCATTTCAAAGGATATAAAAGTATTGGTTGTCAACCATGCACAAGGGCAATAGAAAAGGATGAAGATTTTAGGGCCGGAAGATGGTGGTGGGAAAGCGGACATAAGGAATGTGGATTACATATAATGGAAAATATAAAACTTAAAAAATAATAATATGGCAAACATCAGGAATCTTAAAAAAGACGTTGATTACGTTGTATACGAATTACTTTCAGATTGCGCAACTTACCAAATGATGAATTCCGGCCAAAAAGCCGAACAGGTTGGAGAATTGATGAATGGAGCATTTCAGATCAGGCAAGACCTTTTCAATAAAATAAATAACCCGTCAATTCCCGAAGGCAAAAAAGCCAAGGCATTTTATAAAGAGATTTATATTGAGCTTTTAAAAAGGGCTGACGACTCTTTCAAAAAATTAAGTGAAATCGTAAAATAGCCAAATTTGAAAAATTTGATTAAATATGAATATTTAAATTCATTCTATTTTACGAAGAATATTTAAATCATTATATTTGCTGCTATTCGCTAAGCTTGATTTATGAAGGTATATTTTTCAATTATATTGATTTTATGTGTTTTAGGGTCTATTTTGTGCGGTTGCCATAAAGAACCTGAGATACCCAATATCAATGTTTTTGAATTTGAAAGCGGAGTTACATCTGATTTATATTCTGTTTGCTTTTCTGACCAGGAGGATGGTTATATCGGCGGAGAGGATGGTTTATTGCTTAAAACTGTTGACGCCGGGAAAGTATGGACAATCGAAATGTATCCTGATTCATCAAAAAAAGATGTGGTTGGAATATATTTTTCCAGTAAAAGTATGGGAATCATAGAATTAAATGATTTTAATAGCTATTCAGTTGATGATGCAAAATTTCTTTTTACCTATAATTCAGGAATGACCTGGATACATTGTGACAGTCTGGACGAAAGCGACACTATATATTACAAGATTATAAAAGAACAATACCGCAGAACTTATCCTCACAAAGGGGCATATTATTATTCACCTGATCTGGGTTTTGAAGTAATTTCGGATGAGGGTGTAAATTATAACGGATTGATTTATGTGTATGAGGATATGGAGTTGTACCAAACGGTAAATACCGGTGTTACTTATCCATTATACGGTTTATATTTTGTGGATGATTATAATGGTTACGCTGTAGGCCAAAAATCTCTTTTAAAAACATCAAATGGGGGTTTGTATTGGGAATGGCTAAGAAACCAAACCGGAATAAATATAAGTAAGAATCTGTATGGTGTATATTGTTTTAACAGTTCCATGGGTTTTGCAGTGGGTGAGGGTGGAACAGTGATAAAATTCAATGAATAAAATGAGGAGAAATATTTTTATATTGCTTTTTATTCTGTGTGGAAACCTGGTTTTTGCCCAATGCCTTGAAGTTGGATATGTTTACCAATCATATAAAATGAAGGGAAACAGGATTGTTGATATATCACCAGTTTCCACTATGCCTGATTATATTCTTACACAAGTAAATGATGTTTACCCGATTTCTTCTCTCTTAATAGGAGGTTTTATGCCATTTAAAAACTGGCATATTGAGCAAAAATCAATTGGATTCACAGAAAGAATGAATCTTGGTTATTCATCAGGAAGGAATACAAATAGTGCCGGACTGAAGGCCACATACTTTTACACTTTCAATTTGCAATCATACCTCTCATTTAAATCCGGAGTTGGATCCATAACAACCCAGCAATATGGTAAGCGTAGGAGCGGACCAACAGGTTGGGGTTTTGGAATAGGTTTTGAATATGGCTCAGGGGTAACTGATTACTACAAAGATAAAATGAACTATAAATACCTTCTTCCATCAATTAATGTTGAATTCAGTCTTGAAATTAAGGATTTAGGTATTATTAGATTTATGTTTTATAAGTCGCTAGGCAAAAAAACGCTTAAATACAAAGCTTATACCGGAAAAATCCCTACAATTGGTATTTCTGACTTTGGATTTGGTCTGGCAAAAGTCTTCTAAATCAATATGAAGCTTATCATTATTTTATTTTCTGCATTGATAATTTTTAGTTGCAGTGAGGAGAAAGTAAATTTTGTCAGGAAAATTTATTATAATGACACTTCCAGATTTGTGATAGAATCGCTGAACATCAAAGAAAAACAAGCCTTATTTGAATTTTATTTTGACAGTTTATATAATTATCAGGCATTTAACGGAAATGTTCTTATTGCACAGCATGGTATAATAATATATGAAAAGTGTTTTGGAATGGCCGATTTTAAAAAGAATGAACAACTCACCATTCATCACTCTTTTCAGTTGGCCAGTGTTTCCAAACAGTTTACAGCTGCATGCATTTTGCAGCTTGTAGAAAAGGGTGAAATATCGCTGGGAGATACCATTCAGAAATTTTTCCCTGATTTTCCTTATCATAATATTACGATACATTTGTTATTATGCCATAGGTCCGGATTGCCAAATTACATCTATTTCATGGATGATATAATACCCGATAAAACAACAAAAATAAGTAATCAGACAGTTCTGGATTCCATTACAAAGCATAAGCCTGATCCATATTATCCGCCAGATATTACTTTTGATTACAGCAATACGGGATATATAATACTTGCAGCAATAGTAGAGCAGGTTTCAGGGATGAAATACAATGAATACCTTGAAAAAAATATTTTCAAGCCATTAGAAATGAGCAATTCATATACCGAAAACTCAGTTAAACATAATTATAAGCCATCTACAGGTTATAAATATGGTAAATCAGAGGCAGATGATAATTTTATTGATGGTGTTATCGGAGACAAAGGAATTTATAGTTCAGTGTACGATTTATATAAATGGGACCGGGCATTGCATGAACATAAAATATTATCTGAAAAAATGATTGATTTAAGTTTACAACCTTATGGCAAAAATGAAGAATCAGACGAAAATTACGGATATGGTTGGAGAATGTATAAATCAGAGCTGGGATTTAATGTTTATTTTCACGGTGGTTGGTGGCATGGATTTCATAATATGTTTGTGCGTGTTCCTGAGAAAGACTGGACAATAATAATCTTAAAGAACCGGAAAACCCACCAGGTGGTAAGTCATACCGAAATGTTCGAAATATTAATGAAATAACCTAAATATCAATAAAATAGCATTAATTATCAAGTCTGATAATTAATATTATGTTAAATAAAATATATTAAAAAAATACAGATTATTCTGTATTTAATAAACTCTTCATCTCCTTGAATTTCTCCTCCATCTGAAGCCGGTTATAAATAACCAACAAAGTTTTCATCGTACTAAAATCATCATTTTTATTTGAATAAGCAGATTCTAGATATGGCAATGCCTTTTTAAAATTTATTTCTGCTTTTGCTTTTAATTCTTCATATGCAGAATTGTTGTTCATATTTTCCTCGGCATTTTTGATGTAATCAATTCCCTTATTGAAATAAATTACTCCGGCATTGTAAAGCGCATCAAAATACTGTGTGTTTATTTCGAGGGCTTTAGTATAAAAAATCAATGCGTTGTCATAATCCTCCATTTGGTCATAAATACTTCCCTTAACGAAATAAAAAGTTTCATTCCCCGAATCCTTTTCAATGGCTATATTCAGATAATCAAGTGCTTTATCTTTTTGATTATTCATCATATAGTAATTTATTAACTTAATTAACAGTGATTTACAGTCATTTGGATACTTTGAAATACCAGCTTTAAGAATTTCAACAAAATCAGTGTATTTTTTTTCTTTTGAATACAATTCTGCCATGCCAAGAAAAACCTTCGGTCCGCCGTATTTTAATTCAATTAATTTTTTGTAATACTCCTTTGCTTTCTCTGTTTTACCACTTTTATCTGCACAAATGGCAGCATTCAGATAAACAATCGTATCAATCACATTGAACAAAGGCATTTGATTTATGTTTAATGAGTTTTCAAAACAGGCAAATGCTCTTTCATAATTGTTTTTACTAAATTCATCAACACCAATATTATAGAAGCTTATGGAAGCAATTTCAAGTCTTTTTGTTATATCATTAAGATATTCTTTTTCTTCATCCAGTTTAATGGCTTTCAGATATGAATTATATGCTTCAGTAAGTGGATCTGTGCTAAGTTTCTGGTAAGTTTCATTAGTACTTTCGTAGATTGAATGGTATACCACTCCCCTGTAATACCATGTGGAAGCCTTTGCCTGCAAGTCGGTTTGTCCGGTAGCCAGATCAATTTCAACCTTTGCTTTGTCCAGAGTTCCCTGCTTTAAATAGTTGTAGGTATTTTCTATCTTTCCCTGTGAAACTGCTGCTCCTGCACAAAATAAAAGCAGTATCAATAAATATTTTATCCTCATATCTTCAAAAAAGTTCTTTAAACTACCATTAAAACGTTATAATTCTTCAAATGTTTCCAAAATGCCGGTAATGGCCTGGATTTTTTTATTAACGGATGATTTTGAACAATGAAATTCAACATTACATTAACTATTAAAGTAAATGATGTTTTTCTGGTGACTAAAAAAAGTCAACAAAAACCCGGCAATAAACCGGGCTTTTAAAATACTGGAAAATTCTATTTTTTATCAAGTTCTTCGAGTTCCTTTTTTATCTTTTCATAATTGACTGTGTCTTTGAACCATGCATATAAGATTTTCAGGTTTGAAAGTGTGTATTTGTCTTTCGGGTCAATTTTGAAGCCTGCTAAATGGTTGTATGTGGCGTCAAAATAATTCGGTTCAATTTCCAATATTATGGATATTATATAATTTTAATTATTGTCAGAAGCGATTTTCTCAATTTGAGCATCTAATTTCTTAACTTGTTTTAGATTTAATTTTCTTAATTTAGCAGAAGATGTAAATGGATTTTTTTGAAAATTTAAATCTATAAAAAGAGTCTTATTAATTTGTAAATCAAATACTGAAATAACTGAATTAGGTATATTAGATTGTAACATAACAAAATAGTTTTCATTGTCAGAAGATATTATTTTTTGGTACTCATTTTCAGTAACCACTTTAAATTTGTATGAATAGTACTTTTTAAAAATTACCGAATCCATTTTGTTATTAAAAAAATTTTCATTAATTAAAAGTGTTTTTAATTTTATATCTAGATTGCTTTTTGCAATTTTTTTGTTGTATAAATTAACGTATTTATTTACACCAGTAATATGAGCGCCTAATGGTATATATTTTTCTTCCTTCATAAATTTTATGACTTCAATCAATTGAACAAAAAGAATATCTATTTTATAACCTATTTGCTCAAAGCTACATTCGGTATTATATTTTTTATCTCCAGAAAAACCACATTTTATAGGAACTGAAGATATTACATTAGTCATTCTTGTAATATTAAAATTACCAGGAACGTACAAACATAAGCTTGAATTACCAAAATTGCCAAATTGAATGGGAAGTAAGTTTATTATTGAAACATTACCATTCTTACTAAATTGTTCAATTTCATTTATAGGTACAAACTTTAATTTAGTAAATTTCCAATCTCTATCTAATGTTTCTTTAATTATAGAATCAATATTCTGAATTCCAGTAATAGGAACAAGTGTTTCTGATGATAAAAACTTTTCAAAATAACTATGTTTATAAGAAGTAAAAGTGTATTGAGAAAAGCCTTTGTTTACAAATAAAATGATAGTTATAACCATCATTAACCCTAAATTTTTCATTTTAAACAACTTATTAATTAATATTAAATAAATGGTAACGTGTAGGTTTTCAATAAAAATTGTTAAGTAATTGATTGTAAGCACTCTAAATTAAAACTGTATGTCAATTTCAATTAAAACAAAAAATCTTATTAAAATCAAAAATAACAAATTAGTTTAAAAAACCAAATGAATTAAAAACAAAATTTTGACTTACTCTCAATTTTATCAAAATGAAATATTTCGAGGTATCTAGTAAGAATTTGTTTAACTATCGCAGGAAGATGCGGGGAACAAACCCCATAGTGATTAGAGTATGTGTGCCCTGGAAATTTATAAATGCATTATAACGATTCTTTGAGTCTGGATAATGTTTTCCTTTGCCTTTTTTGAATCAAAACTAATTTAGGGATAAAATAAAAAAGTAATAACTCTGTCAATTACAACAAAAAACCCGGCTGTTAACCGGGTTTTTAAAATATTGAAAAATTTTATTTTTTATCAAGTTCTTCCAGTTCCTTTTTCACTCTTTCATACTTGGCGGTGTCTTTGAACCATGCATACAGTGTTTTCAGGTTTGAAAGGGTATATTTATCTTTCGGGTCAATCTTGTAAGCATTTTCAAGATGTGGAAGTGCTTCTTTAAAGCCATTTTCGGCCTGCTTCTTGCATTCTTCGTATTCCTTTGTTTTTGTGGGAGGAATTTCATCACACTTATCATTTACTTCAACAGCTTTATTGAAATACAAAGCTCCAAGGTTGTAAGCGGCATCGAAATAATTGGGATCAATTTCCAAAGCTTTCAGATATGCTGCCTTTGCCTGATCAAACGCCCCTTCTTTATCATATATGTAACCAAGATTGTAATGCAAAAGTTTGTTTGATGGATCGGCATTGATGGCTTTAATAATGGTCTCTTTTGCCTTATCCATTTGATCAGCAATAATATAGTAATTTATCATTTCAACCAATATCACTTTTTCATTGGGGTATTTTTTAATGCCTTTTTCAAGAGTTTCTACATATTTGGTTGTATCCTTCTGAGCTAAATATGTATTGGCTACATAAATGTATAATTTAGCTTTTTCCTCGTCATTCTTGCCGTATTTATTATCAATCAGTGTTTTGAATAACTCGCGGGTTTTCTTGAAATTTTTGGCTTGCTCGTTTGCAAGTGCAGCGTAGTAAATAATTTCTGTGTCAATAATTAAACTATCTGCTTCACCTGTTAACAGGTCAATTTGTGATTTGAAGCCCGACATCATTAACGCGGTTTCAAAAGTAGATGCGGATTTTTTAAAATCACCTTTCTGAAACTCCTGAATCCCTTTGTTTACAAATGAATTTGTTAATCCGGCAATGCCAAAAAATATTTTCATCTGAGTATCTTCAAAATCGCTATATGCAGTTTTCGGATTACTTAAAACTGCAATAAATTTGAAATAATCTACTGAGTCTTCAATATTCAGAGTTCTGTTGACAGGATCTTTAAAATTTAATACCCATGCTTTCGTAAATCCTTTATAGGCTTTATTCAATGCATCTGAATCAAGATCACAATATTGCTTGCTGTTATTGAACATGCAACTGTCGCTTATTGATTTATAAATTTGCCCATAAAAAAGCCAAGTTCTGGCCCATAAGGAGGTTTTACTGTCCAGAATTGCCGGGTCAATATTTTCTTTTGCTTTTTCCCATTCACTAGTTTTCATGTAGTTATTAGCGGTGGTTACCTTGTAAGGCTGTGAAAATACAGAAAGGCTGAAAACAGCAAAAAGACACAGGATTAAGATACGTTTCATATTTTATAAATTTTATTTATGTTCTTCCTTCAAAAATTTTGCCAATTCATTTAAATTGATGACAAAACTATATATAATTCATAATTTGAGCAAAATTATTTGATTAGTAAATTTAATAATTAGCAAATGTGCAGATGAAAAATTTATCCAAAATCAGGATTCATCTTTACAATCTGCACACTTGCAATCTTATTACATTCTAGTTTTCGGCCTCAGTTTCGGTGCTTGAAATTTCTGTATTTGTTTCAGAAGTTTCTGTATTTTCTGCAGTAGCGGCATCAAGAGCTCTTTCCTCGTCGGATACTTCAACCGGACAAACAGCTGCGATTGAATCACCATTTCTCAGGTTAATCAATCTTACCCCCTGAGTTGCCCTGCCCATGACTCTCATCTGAAGAACAGCCATTCTGATAATAATACCTGATTTGTTGATAATCATAAGGTCGTCTTTATCTGTAACGGCTTTTAAAGCAATCAGACATCCGGTTTTTTCGGTAACATTAATGGTTTTTACGCCTTTACCTCCCCGGTTAGTGATTCTGTAATCTTCAATGCTTGAGCGTTTTCCGTATCCGTTTTCTGAAACAACCAGAATATCTTCTTTTTCCTGTTCAACACAAACCATTCCAATTACTTCATCAACTTCGTTATCTAATTTAATGCCTCTTACTCCGGATGCACCGCGGCCCATAGGTCTCACTTTTGCTTCGGGGAACCTGATAGCCCTGCCCGATTTAATAGCAATCATGATTTCATGTTTTCCACCGGTCATTTTTGCTTCAAGCAGCTGGTCACCTTCTCTCACATTAATTGCAATGATACCATTTTGTCTTGGTCTGCTGTATGCTTCGAGTGAAGTCTTTTTAATAATGCCTTTCTTGGTACAAAGCACGATGAAATTATTATCAACATATTCCTGATCAGTCAGTTTTAACACATTGATATATGCTTTCACGTTGTCGTCGGGCTCAATATTCAGAAGATTCTGAATGGCTCTGCCTTTTGATGTTTTAGTGCCTTCGGGAATTTCATATACTTTCAGCCAGAAAACTTTTCCTTTTTCAGTGAAAAGCAACAAAGTGTTGTGCATTGACGCAATATATAAATGCTCAACAAAATCTTCATCTCTGGTTTGGCTTCCTCTTGAGCCCACACCTCCCCTGCTTTGACGTTTGAATTCGGTCAACGGGGTGCGCTTGATATAGCCTAAGTGGGAAATGGTGATTACCACATCTTCATCGGCATAAAAATCCTCGGGGTTAAAATCTTCGGCAGACTGTACAATTTCAGTGCGGCGTTCGTCACCATACTTGGCTTTAATCTCGATAAGTTCATCTTTGATAATCTTCATTCTGAGAGATTTGTCGGCCAGCACACCTTTCAAATATTCTATCAGTTTAATCAGTTCTTCATATTCGGCACGCAATTTATCCTGCTCAAGACCGGTTAACTGTCTCAGTCTCATCTCTACAATCGCTCTTGCCTGAATGTCAGTGAGTTTAAACCGCTCAATCAAATTGTCTTTGGCTTCGTCCGGACTTTTTGATGCGCGTATTATTTTAATAACTTCGTCGATATTGTCACTGGCAATAATCAGACCTTCAAGGATGTGGGCACGTTTTTCGGCTTGATCCAATTCATATTTAGTTCTTCTGACAACCACATCGTGTCTGTGTTCCACGAAATGATTGATCATATCTTTCAGGTTGAGAGTCATTGGTCTGCCAGCCACAAGCGCAATATTATTAACGCTGAAGGAAGTCTGGAGGGCAGTATACTTGAAAAGGTTATTGAGGACAACATTCGAAATGGCTTCTTTTTTAAGAATTATAACGATCCTCATTCCATTACGGTCTGACTCATCATTCACATAAGAAATGCCTTCAATTTTTTTCTCATTGATCAGGTCGGCAGTCTTTTTGATCATTTCAGCCTTATTAACCTGATAAGGAATTTCGGTAACAATTATTGTGTCTCGTCCGGAATCAGTTACTTCAATCTCGGTTTTGGCACGCATAACAATTCTGCCCCTTCCGGTTTCGAAAGCTTCCTTAACTCCCTGATAACCATAAATTATTCCGCCTGTTGGAAAATCGGGTGCTTTAACGAATTCCATTAATTCGGCAATGGTAATATCCGGATTATCAATAAAAGCAACAGTGCCGTCAATAACCTCAGATAAATTGTGGGGAGGCATGTTTGTAGCCATACCAACAGCGATACCGGAAGCGCCGTTGACAAGCAGGTTCGGAATTCTGGTAGGCAGAACGGTAGGTTCTTCCAGTGAATCGTCGAAATTAAGTTTAAAGTCAACGGTATTTTTTTCTATATCGGACAGAATTTCTTCTGCTATTTTTGCTAGTCGGGCTTCGGTGTAACGCATGGCGGCCGGACTATCACCGTCGACGGAGCCAAAGTTACCCTGTCCGTCAACCAATGGATAGCGAAGAGACCAGGGCTGAGCCATTCTGACCATTGCTTCATAAACAGATGAATCGCCGTGCGGGTGAAATTTACCAAGCACCTCTCCCACTATTCTGGCAGATTTTTTATAAGATTTGTTTGAATACACACCAAGTTCAGACATTCCGAACAAAACCCTTCTGTGAACAGGTTTTAATCCATCCCTTACATCCGGAAGCGCCCTTGAAACAATAACCGACATAGAATAGTCTATGTAGGCCGATTTCATTTCCTCTTCGATGTTGATTTTAATAATTTTTTCTCCTTCAGTCATTTAACAAATTTTTTATAAAAATTTAACAAGGCCCTAAATTAATCAAAACGAAGGGATAAACAGTTCTTTTGTATCCCTTAATTATAAACAGAAATCTGTTAATAATTGATATCATTTTTATTGTTTATCTTTGTATTGTTTTATAATTTTAATTTTTAAGATTTTACAAGGTAATATTTATAATAAAATATGGATTCAAAATTTTCGCAAAGGATTAAGGATGTGCTTACTTACAGTAAGGAAGAAGCCATTCGACTGGGTAATGATTACATTGGAACCGAGCATCTTTTTCTTGGAATATTGAGGGATGGCGAAGGAATTGCCATTGATATACTGGTGTCGTCGGGCGTTGATATTATGGATGTGAGGAACGCTGTTGAAAACAAAATTAAACCGGAGCAGATAAAAAACGCCCCCAAACCGGATAATATTCCCCTTCTTAAGCAATCCGAACGGGTTTTAAAACTTGTTTATCTGGAAGCCAAATCACTTCACAGTTCTACCATTGATACAGGGCATCTGTTGCTGGCCATTTTAAAGGATTCTACCAGTGCCGTGACGCAGGTTTTGGAAGAGTTGAACATTGATTATCATTTTGTTCGCTCACAGCTTGAAAAACTTAAACCTGAAGCCAAGGCAAGTTCTTATGATGATGACGATGACAAAGGCGGATTTACAGGTGGAGGAAGCGGTGCTCAGGGAGGCTCTGCTCCCACTTCCAAATCAACATCCGACACTCCGGTGCTGGATAATTTTGGAATTGACCTTACAAAGGCCGCTGAAGAAGACCGATTAGATCCAATTGTTGGCAGGGAGCGTGAAATAGAAAGACTTGCCCAGATTTTGTCAAGAAGAAAGAAAAATAACCCTGTGTTGATCGGGGAACCCGGTGTTGGAAAATCAGCCATTGCTGAAGGTCTCGCCTTGCGCATTATTAAAAGAAAAGTATCAAGGGTGCTTTTTGATAAACGGGTTATGACTCTTGATCTTGCTTCAATAGTGGCAGGAACCAAATACCGTGGTCAGTTTGAAGAAAGAATGAAAGCTATTTTGAATGAGCTTGCAAAAAATCCAAATATTATTCTTTTTGTTGACGAAATTCATACCATTGTTGGTGCAGGCGGAGCAACAGGATCGCTGGATGCTGCAAATATGCTCAAACCTGCGCTTGCCCGCGGAGAAATTCAGTGTATCGGCGCAACAACACTTGACGAATACCGTCAACACATTGAAAAAGATGGAGCTCTCGAAAGAAGATTCCAGAAAATCATGGTTGATCCCACTACTCCTGAAGAAACCATTGAAATTCTTAATAACATTAAAGAGCGTTATGAAGATCATCATAATGTGACCTATACTCCCGAAGCCATCGTTGCCTGTGTTAAGCTTACTCAGCGTTACATCAGCGACAGGCATCTTCCCGACAAAGCCATTGATGCGCTTGACGAAGCCGGTTCGAGGGTTCATATTTCAAATATTCATGTGCCACAGAGAATACTTGAACTTGAAGGTGAAATTGAAAAGACCAAACATAAAAAAATCAATGCGGTAAAAAGTCAGAGTTTTGAAGAAGCTGCCGGATATCGTGATAAGGAAAAGGAACTCCTGGACCAGATTGATCAGGAAAAGAAAAGATGGGAAAAGGAACTGGCAAAGCACAGGGAAATTGTCAATGAAGAAAATGTTGCTGAAGTTGTGGCAATGATGACAGGCGTTCCTGTTACACGTATCGCCCAGGCTGAAGGAAACCGTCTGCTTAAAATGATGGAAGAACTAAAGGGCTCGGTTATTGGTCAGGAAGCAGCCATTGAAAAAATTGTAAAAGCTATTCATCGTAACAGGGCCGGACTAAAAGACCCGAATAAGCCCATTGGAACATTTATTTTCCTTGGTCCTACCGGGGTTGGAAAAACCCAGTTGGCTAAAGTTTTGGCAGAATATTTATTTGACTCGGCCGACACGCTTATCAGAGTTGATATGAGTGAGTTTATGGAGAAATTCTCGGTATCTCGTCTGGTTGGAGCTCCTCCCGGCTATGTTGGATACGAAGAAGGCGGACAGCTGACTGAAAAAGTCAGAAGAAAACCATATTCTGTTGTATTGCTTGACGAAATAGAAAAAGCACATCCGGATGTGTTCCATATTCTGCTACAGGTCATGGATGAAGGCAGATTAACCGACGGATTGGGAAGAAGAATCGATTTCAAAAACACCATTGTAATCATGACATCCAATATCGGAACACGCGATTTGGTGACTTATGGAAAAGGCGTCGGTTTTGACACATCAGCAAAAAAAGAATCGACAGATGCTACATCCAAAGGTATTCTTGAAAAAGCATTGAAAAAGACTTTTGCTCCGGAGTTTCTGAACAGAATTGATGATGTGATTTTATTTAACAGTCTGAGCAAAGATCATATCTATGAAATCATTGAAATTGAGCTAAAAAGCCTGTTTAAAAGGGTTATGGAGCTTGGATTTACCATTAAACTTTCTATTCCTGCAAAAGAATATATTGCTGAAAAAGGATATGATGCCCAATATGGTGCACGTCCGTTGAAACGAGCCATACAGAAATATCTTGAAGATCCTTTGGCAGAAGCCATTCTGAAACATTCACCAAAAGAAGGTGACGTGCTTTCTGTAGGATATAATAAAAAGGATGATGAAATTAAGATCAAACTTGAAAAGCCAACCGAAATTGAAAAAACGGAAGCAAATCAATAGTAAAAACTAAGCCGGATCACACGATCCGGTTTTTTTTTGTGGATTAAAATTTACCGAACAAATCAAATTCACTGGAATCGGTGATCAGAATATTATAAAAAGAACCGGGCTTAAGGTTCTTTTTGCTTTTGATAATGATTTCATTGTCTACCTCAGGCGAATCATATTGAGTCCGTCCTATAAACAGATCTCCCTCCTTGCGGTCAATAATTGTTTTAAAGGTTTTTCCTGATTTACCACTGTTCAGTTTTGCAGAGATGGATTGTTGTACTTCCATAACCGTTTCCATTCTTTCTCTTTTTGTTTTTGCCGGAATGTTGTCTTTGTACTTATTCCAGCACCAGGAGTCTTCCTCATGAGAATAGGTGAATACTCCAAGGCGGTCGATCTGGGCATCTTCAACAAAACGGAGCAGTTCATCAAAATCTTTTTTGGTTTCACCGGGATGGCCGACCAGCAAGGTGGTTCTAATGGCCATGTCGGGAATTTCCTTTCTGAAGTAGTCAATCAGATTAAGAATATCAGATTTTGTGTGATTTCGCCGCATAATTTTCAGCATTTTATCAGAAATGTGCTGAAAGGGAATGTCAATATAATTGCAAATATTCTCACGTTCTTTCATCAGTTTGATCAGGTCCTTGGGGAATTTTGCAGGGTATGCATAATGCAGGCGAATCCATTCCATTCCACTTTCATTTGACAAACGATCAATCAGAGAAGTGAGTTGTGGTTTTTTATACAAATCGGTTCCGTAATAAGTAAGGTCTTGTGCAATAACCATCATTTCCTTTACACCCTGAGCGGAAAGATGTTGAGCTTCGGTCAGAAGACTGCCGCTTGTTCGTGAAATATATTTTCCGCGAATCGAAGGAATGGAGCAAAAAGAACATTTGCGGTCGCATCCCTCAGCAATTTTGAGATAAGCATAATGCGGCGGAGTGGCAATAAGCCGTTCTCCAATCAGCTCTTTTTCAAAATCTTTCGTAATGTTTTGTACAATATCAGTTAAACTGTTTACTCCAAAAAACTCATCAACTTCATGGATTTCTTTTTTGAGTTCATCCTTGTATCTTTCAGATAGGCAGCCAAATACAAATAAGTGATTTATTAATCCATTTTTTTTATCCTTTGCTAACTGCAAAATGGTATCAATTGATTCCTCTTTTGCATCGTTGATGAAGCCGCAGGTGTTGACAATAATTGTGTCTGAATTATTGTTTTCATCGTTATGAGCAACACTAATGCCCATTTTTTTAAGCTGTCCGGCAAGGACTTCAGAGTCCACGAGATTTTTAGAACATCCCATGGTAATAATATTGATTTTCTTAATTTTTTTCAAAAGAAGCTGAGTTTAACAAAGACTTTAAGTAAAAGACTAATTAAACAGTGAATCAACAAATTCAGTTCTGTTAAATAATTGTAAGTCTTCCATTTTTTCACCAATTCCGATATATTTAACCGGAATTTTAAACTGGTCAGAAATGCCAATAACCACTCCGCCTTTAGCGGTACCGTCGAGTTTAGTGAGGGCAAGAGCATTGACTTCTGTGGCGATGGTGAATTGTTTGGCTTGTTCGAAAGCATTTTGTCCGGTTGACCCATCAAGAACCAGCAGAACTTCATGGGGAGCGTCAGGAATGACCTTTTGCATGACTTTCCTGATTTTGGAAAGTTCGGCCATAAGGTTTACCTTGTTATGGAGTCGGCCGGCAGTGTCAATAATGACGACATCGGCATTGTTTTTAACAGCAGACTGTAAAGTATCAAAAGCAACGGAAGCCGGATCAGATCCCATATTTTGTTTAACGATGGGAACGCCAACCCGTTGTGACCAAACAACAAGCTGGTCGATAGCTGCAGCTCTGAAAGTGTCTGCTGCTCCAAGATAAACAGACTTTCCGGCATTTTTAAAATGCCAGGCCAGTTTTCCAATTGTTGTGGTTTTTCCTACACCATTAACTCCGACAACCATAATAACATAGGGTTTGGCGGGTAAATTTTCAAAAGAAATTTCCCTGATTCCTGAATTATTTTCTTCAAGCAGGGCTGCAATTTCTTCTTTAAGAATTTTATTTAGCTCTTCGGTTCCGATAAATTTGTCACGGGAAACCCTTTTTTCGATCCGTTCAATAATTCTTAATGTTGTTTCAACGCCAACATCTGAGGAAATTAGTACTTCTTCAAGGTTGTCGAGGACTTCATCATCAACCTTTGATTTGCCCATTACAGCTCTGGAAAGTTTTTTAAAAACACTTTCCTTCGTTTTTTCAAGTCCTTTATTCAGACTTTCCTTTTTATCCTTTGAAAAGAAACCGAAAAGAGCCATTCATTTATTATTTTGGTTAGGTATGTAAATATAAATAAAGCTTTCTTCAAGGGGAAGAAAGCTTTATATTATAATTCGTATGTACAACGGACTACTTTTCTTTCAGGTAGTCCTGAACTTTTTCCTTGTCAACAATTTCTTCTTTAAACAGGTATGCGCCTGTTTTAGGAGATTTTACCATTTTAATAACCCTGGCAACTCCCTTGCCGTCGGCTTTTTTAAGTGTAGCAACAACTTTCTTTGCCATATCTCAAATTATTTAATTTCTCTGTGAACAGTTACTTTGTTCAAGATCGGGTTAAACTTCTTTTTTTCAATTCTGTCAGGAGTATTTTTCCTGTTCTTAGTTGTGATGTATCTAGATGTTCCGGGTTTACCGCTTTCTTTGTGCTCGGTACATTCCAGGATAACCTGAACTCTGTTTCCTTTCTTTGCCATTGCTGATTATGATTTAGCAGTTAATAATAAATCCTTTTTCTTTTGCATGCTTCAAAGCACCTTCAAGACCCATTTTATCAATGGTTCTGATGCCTGCTGCAGAAACCTTTAAAGTCACCCAATTTCCGTCTTTTTCATTGAAAAACTTCTTTGTAAAAAGGTTCGGATGGAACTTTCTTTTAGTCTTTTTATTGGAGTGAGATACGTGATTTCCCACTATCGCTTTCTTTCCTGTAATTTGACAAATCTGTGACATATCGTTTAAATTTTATCATTTTCCGTTTTTGAAACGGGATGCAAATTACGTGATTTTTATTTAATTAATCAAGCAATATTATGAAAAAATGATGTTTTTATTAAAATTTAATTGTTAATAAGTCAGGAAACCTATACAGAGTATAAAGTTCAAGCCCTACGAACTGCAAATTGCTGAAAAGGAAAAAGAATTAATTTATTTGAATTAATTCTTCTCTGAGCATATTCAAAGCCGCGACAGAAGCCCTTAGAATGTTAAATTCCCTATTTCCGCCAAACACATATTTCCTGCTTATTGTCCTTTTATTGGTTGAAACAGCTATCCACACTGTTCCGACCGGTTTTTCGGGGGAGCCACCATCCGGACCGGCAATTCCGGTTACAGCAATGGAGCAATCTGAGCCGGTGAGTTTCTGTACACCTTTTGCCATTTGTTCGGCAACGCATTGGCTTACAGCTCCGTGTTTGATAATATCATCAGCATTTACATCCAGCGTATTGGTTTTTATTTCGTTACTGTATGCTATAACCGAACCTTTAAAATAGTTTGAACTTCCTGGTATTGAAGTAATCATGGAAGAGATTTTACCTCCGGTGCAACTTTCGGCACATGATACAGTCAGATTTCTTTCAGCCAGCTTCACTCCCACTACTTTTTCCATGGTATCTTCATCATACCCGAAAATAATACCGGGGATAATTTGATGCAATTTTTCAAGTTCGCAATTGATGGTATTGACAATGGTTTGTTTTTCAGGTCCTGACATTGAAAACCGCAACCTGATAATTCCGCCTCCGGGCAAATAGGCAATTTTAAGTCCTTCGGGAAGCTGTTTATGCCAGTCTTCCAGTATTTGGGCAAGAGATGCTTCAAATGAGCCAAAAGTCAGAACTGTTTTATGTACGATGGCAGGAAGACTGAACAGGTTTTTGATTTTTGGAATGATGGTATCAGTCATCAGTCCTTTCATTTCGTGTGGTACCCCGGGCATAAATACAAAATGTGTTTTTGTCTTTTCAAACCACATTGCAGGCGCGGTGCCGTTGGTATTTCTGATTACCGTACATTTATCGGGTACTTCAGCCTGTTTCCGGTTAAGTTCGCTAATTTCGGTTAGACCTCGTTTCCCAATAAAAGCCCTTATATCATCAAGAACTTCGTCATTAAGTTTAAGAACTGAGTTAAAATATTTACAAATAGTTTGTTTGGTGATGTCATCACGGGTTGGACCTAGCCCTCCGGTTACAAAAACAAAATCCGAATTATTTCCGGCAAGATCAAGTCCGGCAATAATTTCATCCGGCTCATCGCCCACTGAAAATATCCTTTGAACTTTAATTCCCGCTTTATTTAATTCTGCTGCAATAAATGCTGAGTTGGTGTCAACGACCTGTCCTATCAATATTTCATCACCGATTGTCAAAATATTTGCTTTCATGATATATTTTTTTGCAAATTTACCCATCAAATCAATATCATGATTTGAATAATGATTTTATTTAATCCTTAAAAAAAAATGGAACAGATAAGCAAAGCATATTTTTCTCCGGGAGATGATTGTTTTAATGCAGTAAAACAATATCTTGAAAATGCAAAAACCAGTTTGCAGATCTGCGTTTTCACAATTTCTGACAACAGGATTTCTGAAATAATTAAAGATTTATACCACGGAGGAATCGATCTAAGGATTATAACAGACAATGATAAAAGATTTGACGAAGGGTCGGATATTGAATCTCTTTTAAAAACAGGAGTCAGAATAAAGGCGGATGATTCAAATCAGCACATGCACCACAAATTTGCAATCATTGATAATAAAATAGTCCTTACCGGCAGTTTCAACTGGACACGAAGTGCAAGCAAGGTAAATTATGAAAATATGTTAGTAATTAATCATATAAATACTGTAAATCAATACATTATCGAGTTTGAAAAATTGTGGAATAAATTTAACCACATCAGTTTAAATAATAATATAAAGAGTTAATTTTAAGCTGTTAAAATTAAAAAACTATGAAACGCATTTATTTTTTATTTTTAGTTCTGTTTACAACAGGCTCATTTTCTCAGAATGTTGAATTTACAAAGGAAAACTTTGATGATCAGGAAGGATTGAAAGAGGCAGTTAAAAACCTGAAAGAAGGCGATAAGCTTTTCAGTAAAAAAGATCCTGCTTTATATCCTCAGGCAGTTGACCTCTATCTCAAAGCCAATGGGTTCAATAGAAAAAATGCGGTGCTAAACTTTAAAATAGGCGCTTGTTACCTGAATATGCCCGGATCTGAAAATAAATCACTTGAGTATTTTACTGCTGCAAAGAGCATCAATCCGAAAGTTGATATTAAAATTGATTACGCCATTGCTCAGGCCTTGCAATACAATAGTGAATACGACAAAGCAATTACCCAGTATAATGCGTTTTTAAACGGGCTTGACAATACAAACAGACAAAGCATGCAGGAGACGGTAGATGGCAAAATAAGGGAATGTATGGTTGCCATGGAAGGAGAAGTCGGTAAAGATGAAAACAGAAATGCTGATGAAACTGCCATTAGCAGCAATCCCGTCAATGAAACAGATCCCGTTGAAAACACACCTGTATCTGATGTGCCAGAAAAAACCGAACCGGTAAAAACTGAATCGAAACCTGAACAGGGAAAAACACAGGGAAATACTGAGAAAGTTACCAGTTATGCTCCTTCTCAGAAATACGATATTTATAAAGTATTGATAATAACCAGCAAGATCAGGAAAACTCCTGAGGAACTTCATTTGGTTTATAACGGTGAATATCCGATTGAAGAGCTTTATAATGAGGAAATGTATAAATATTATATCGGTGCTTTTACCAATTATGAAAAAGCACTTGAATTAAAAAATAAGTGTGGCGTGGGTGGTGCAATTATTGTAGGTAAAAAATCATTAAATGATTACGTACCGGTTGATGAAAAGGCCATGGCTGATAATCCTGTTAAAACAGACAATCCTGTTAATAATGACACCCAAAAGAATGGTAATCAAGGAAATACAACTGTAAAAAATGATAATCCCGTAAACACATCTGGTGAAAAACCTGATATGACCGGGGTTGTTTTTAAAGTTCAGATAAGCTCCACTTCAACAAAGCAGCCTATTACCAAACTGAGACAGGTTTATTCCGGAGATTTGAAAATTGAAGAATCCTTTTCAGGCGGTTTATATAAATATACCATTGGAAATGTAAAATCATATGCTGAAGCAGTTGATATTAAGACTAAATGTGGGGTTGCCGGTGCATTTATTATTGGCTATAAGAATGGGGAAAGAATATCGGATATCAAACCTTATGCAAAATAACAATGAAATTTATTTTAGTGTTATTTATTTGTTTTTCAAGTGTATATATTAAAGCACAAAATTTTTCACAAAAGCATATTCTTTGGCCAGGTGAGGATGAGAAAGTAAATGTTCTATTTGAAAATGGTGAAAAATTCAGTATATCTGAAATTGAAAAAGGAAAGCCGGTATATTCATTTGTCGCTAAATATTCGAAAAAAGAGAAACTTGTTAATATTGAAGGATATCCCTTGGAGTTTGATGTATATAGAAATCTTGAAGAAAAAAGAATTGGAACTAATTGGGAATTGGGAAATGTGCAAAAGGAAATTTCAGCATGCGAAAAAAAACTAAAAAAATATCCTAATGATACTGCATTATTAAATTTAAAACAGAGGGCTGAAGATAGCTTGGCTATTGTTCAATGCAGGTTGATTAAATTTGATCAAGCATTAATAACACAAAAGAAAGTAATTGACAGCATTAGCATAAAGCTGAACAGGACTTTTGTAGAAAAAGTTTTTGAAGATATTATTCCATTTCTTGAATTTTCTTCAGATATTATTAATGAAAACAAAGCCAATGAGTTAAAATATTTTAATGGCACAAAGTGGTTTTACATCTCAAGAGAAGACCTTTCAGAAAGTAAAAAGTTGTTGTTTGATGAATATTTACTGTATTTGTACAGCTATTAATAATCTGTTTTAACCTAATTTGTTTTAAATGACTTTGCAATTTCGATCATGTCCAGTTGAAATTTGCTTTTTGACTGATAGTCACACCAGGTGCGAATCTCATAAAAGGCATTTTCAGACTCTACAACGGTTACAATGAAAAATGAATTCTGATCGCCCGGTGAATGCATGAGAATACCATTTAACTCGAACTGCAAGGCATTTTTCCCATTGATTTTAATTTCTTTTTCGGGTTTTAAAGTCCCGTAATCAAGATAATTATTAAGAATATCATTGGCAATGTATGTGTAATAATCTGCCAATTTGAATCCTGTTTTGTAATCTTTTTTTGAGTCCTTGTAAACAACACAGAATAAATAGGAATTTTCATTTTTGTACATGTACTCGGCTTTTCCTTCTGAAGAAATATTCTCCGATTTTTTCATGTATTCAGGGAGTGTCAGTGTAAAATCTCCGCCATTGACATTTATTTTTTGTTCTTCTTTTTTTGTTTCAGAACAGGCAATTAAGGAAAAAAGTACTACGAAAAATACAATACTTTTGTGCATATAGAAAAATTTTCTGCAAAATAAAGGACTAATAATGTGACCGGGTTACAATACACAAGTTAGTTTTTAACAAGTTATCCCCAACTTTTTGTAATCAAACTTCCTCTTTCCTCGTCATTAACAATTTTAAGATTCATTTCAATGTCATGTTGCAATTCTTCCACATGTGAAATAACTCCAACAACCCGGTTTTCTTTTTTTAGGGATTTCAGTGTTTCAAACACAGTTAAAATGGAGTTTTTATCAAGTGTGCCAAATCCTTCATCAAGGAAAAAGAAGTTTTGTGAAGAATTCTGAAGATTTTGGATGTTGTCGGCCAGTGCAAGCGCCATTGAAAGGGCTGCCTGAAAAGTTTGTCCGCCCGAAAGTGTCTTGATGCTTCTCAAATTTCCTCCATTGAGAAAATCCCTCACTAAAAAGTCATTGTCTTCGGAAAGTTCGAGACTAAGTTTTTGTCCGGTCATTTTATAAAACCTGATATTTGCTGCGGTGCAAAGATTTCTTAAATAGGCTGTGCTTACAAAATTAACAAAACCGCTTGCATGAAATAGCTTTTTCAGTGTTTTCAAATCATCGCCACGTTCGATAACCTCGGTTAATTCTTTGTTTAAGGCTATTTTTTTCAATGCATCTTCATTCATTCTTTTCAAAATGGCAGTGGTCTCCCCTTTTTCCTGATCAGTCAGGGATTTCGAGTGCTGTAAGGTTTGAATTTCTTCGGTAAGTATTTTATGGTTTTCGGGCGAATATGTTTTATTGCCAATTTCGGTCAGGATGTTGTCAAATTGGTCGTTAACTGATTTAAACTGCAAATAAAAATCTGAGATATCTTTTTTCTCCTTTTCAGTGTTCATTGATCTTTCAAGGATTTCTTCAATTTCTGTTGGGTTTGAGAAAGGAGAATCAGCAATTTTTATAGAAATTTTTTCATTTAAGGATAAAAGCTTAGAATTTTCTTCTGCTAAAAGTTTTTCTTCTGAATTAATGGATCCGGTAAGTTCATCGGATGATTTTTGAAGATTGGCCAGCTCTTGTGTTATTTTTTCATATTTGGCAATAGTTTCAGAGATGGTTTTTTTCATTGAAGATATCAAAGCTTCAATTTTTTCGGGTTCCATATTTATGAAATCATCGGGACACAGTTGCATTATCTGGCTCAGAAGCAGGTCTTTTTGTGCGCATTTGTTTGTTTTGTCATTGTTAATCTGGGCCAGCGCTGCGATATATTTTTCACGGTTGGCACTCTCGATATTTAAAGCATCGTTCACTTTGGCAATAATGTCTTCCTCGTTTTTCAGCTTTTCCGAGAGTTTCTTTGCTAGTTCAAAAGCTTTGTCAGATTCGTCGGAATTCTCATATTCAGGCCATTTAAATTTTTTCAAGTGCAGGTCAATGAGATTTTCCTGACGGGATTTTTCATTAATTGCCTTTTCAATGTTTTCAATATTTCCATCTAGTTTTTGTCTGAGTTCGCTGAGTTTTTTTATTTGATTTTCTTCCTTTGATTTCAGTTTTTTGAATGAGTCCAGCTGTTCAGCAATCTCTTTGTTTTTGTATTTTGAAGGATGGTGGGTTGAGCCGCAGAGCGGACAAGCATGACCATCTTTCAGGGAATCAGAAAATTCAAGAAGTTTAGCTCTTATATTCAGTTCATCAATTTCTCCATTGATTTTTTCAAGATCTGTATTTGATGTAGTAATTCTTTCATCAATTAAAGTTGTTAGTTCAGAGGCATTTGAAATGACTGCTTCCGGAATAATATTTAAGACAGCAGATTTGATGTCTGAAAACACAATTTCATGATTTTTAATTGATTCCTGATTCTTTTTTAATCCTTCTGTAAGATTTTTATTCTCAATATGCCAGGCATTTATCAGACTCAATTCGGCAAGATCGGGCATGTTTTTTTTGATTTCTGCAATGGTCTTTGTAGTCGATTCCTGTTTTTCTTTAAATTCGGCTGCAGTTTTCTCGTTTTCTTTAAGCTTATCCTCCCCGTTTTTTAATCTGGTTTCCAATGCATTAATTTCGTTTATCAACCCTGAAACTGTTTTTAATTTTGAAAGTTCATCAGCTTTTTTCAACTCCGATTCTCTGGCGTCATAAGCAGGCTGAATTTCAGAATGTAATTTTTTAGCCAATTCAATTTTATTCAAAAAATCGGATTGTTCTTTTTTATTAATTTCCAAAGATTTTCCAAGAGATAATATTTTTTCCGCTCCGGATTTTTTTAGTTCAAACAGTCCCTGAAAATGCTGAAGACAATATTCATATTTTGAAATAATTTCTTCACGTTTGGTTATCTGTGTCTTTTTTTCAATAAGTTCCTTTTTCTGTTTTTCAAGCTCTTCTTTTTTGATTATCAAATTTTTAATCCTTGTTACTTCAATTTCTTCTTCATGTTTTTTCTTTAACTGAATTGTTATTTCAATAATCTTAGTTTCCAGGGCCAAAACCTTTTGGGCAATTTGTTCAATTTCTTCATGGCTAATGTTTCCAAGTTGCTGAAGTTGACCTTCAATGTTTTGTTTTTTGGCGTTATTTTCAGATTCAAGTGAAGACACATTTTGCGAAAGCTCAAATTTTCCCAAACCGAACAGTTCTTTCATCATTTGTGTTCTGTCCTTTGAGCTAAGCTGAAGAAATTCCTGGAATTTTCCCTGAGGAATTATAATAGTTCTTTTAAAGTTCTCGTAACTTAAACCCACAGCCTCTTCGAGAGCGGTCACCTCAATGGGAGTGCGCTCGCCATTTTCCAATTTGTATGCTTTCCGTTCTATTACATTAACATCGCTGAATTTTTTCTTATTTCTTTTGCTTGAAGCTTCGGCAATATACAAGCTACCATTTTCGCCGGCAGTAAATTCGAAGCTGATGAACATCTTGTCAGATTTGAGGTTCATCATATTGTAATTTCTTTTATCGGCGGTAGTTAAACGGTCAGTTTTTCCATAAAGAGCAAATGAAATGGCTTCGAGGATGGTTGATTTACCTGAGCCAACCTGACCAAAGATCCCGAACAAATGGGCTTTTCCCAGCTCTGAAAAATTGATTTTTTGAGGTTCCTGATATGAATAGAGGCCTTCTATTGTTAAGCTTACTGGTATCATTTCGGTTTATTTTTCGGATAATACTTCCTTAAACAATTTCATTATTTTTTCGTTTGGTTCCTGGCCTTTCTCATGTTTGAAATAATCGACAAACAATTCAGTAATGTTTTTAGTCAGGTCAATCGAGATTTTTTCGGATTCCGCGTTGTCTTTCCGGATGATTTCGGGAACGATGCTAATAATTCCTTTGTGACAATTATAGAGTTGTCGCCTGTCCTGTGCACTGATATAGGTATCTGAAACAAGTGTTAATTCCACAAGACTTTTCTCATTGTTGCAGAGCCATTCAAGAGCGTTTTCAATGTTTTCGGCACGGTATCGTAAAAGTTTTTTTCCTGTTTGCAATTCAATTTCTTTGATTTTGACTGCTTTTCCGGGCTCAGCATCAACGCAAATAACATATTTTTTTTGATTTGCTTCAGAAAATGAATAGGCAAGCGGACTACCTGAATAGCAAACAGGGCAAGGAGTTTTATCCACAAATTGTTTTCGGTGCAAATGGCCAAGAGCTGTATATTGGATATTGCCCGGAATTGCCGAAGTAAAAATTACCTGAGCACCCCCAACATGAACAATAGGCTTTTCGTCTTCAGGCTCTTCGGGTAATACTTCGCCTTCTTTAACAAAGAAAAGATGGCTGATTAACAAATTTATTCCCTTTTGGTCGCAGTATTTTTCAGAAAGAAGCTTCCATTTTTCCCTGAGAATTTCTCTCATTTCTGCTTCACTGTCATCATTACCCAGAAAGGCTTTCAACCTGAATTCATTGGCATAAGCGGTATGAAGAATTCTGACAGGGATTTCAGAATCAGGAATATAAAGTTCAACAAAACCTTCTTCGGAATTGGCAATTTTCATTCCGGTTTCCAGTTTCAGCAAAGGAACAATCGTATTTGGAAAGCCAATGAAAATGATTCCGCATTCTCGTGCCAGTGGATCGGCAAGTTCAATACGCTCGGGCGAATCATGGTTTCCTGCAATAGCAATAACCGGTCGTTTTCCGTTAAGCGACAGTTTTTTAAGGTTTTTATAGAAAAGTTCAACAGCTTCTGCGGGTGGATTGAAGGTATCAAAAAGGTCACCGGAAATAATTACCAGGTCGGCTTTTTCCTTGTCTGCAATGGTTGTAATTTCCTCAAGAATTTCTTTCTGTTCGGGCAGTCTGTGATAATCACCGAGTTTTTTACCGAGATGCCAGTCCGAGGTATGTAAAATTTTCATCAGGTTGGTTTTATGCAATTTTTCTTTAGTACGTTGAAACCGCAATAAAAATAACAAAAGGGAATTTGTTTTTGATTATAAACTTTTATATTTTTTCAACCAAATTCAGATACCATGGAAAATATAGCAGATATGAAGAAACTGAGGCATTTGCTTCATCAGAACGCCGAGGTTTCGGGAAAAGAAATTAAAACATCTACCATAATTGAAGATTTTCTTAAAAAGCAAAACCCGGATACATTACTTACAAAACAGGGCGGAAATGCAATTATTGCAATATTTAACGGAATGAAACCCGGATTTACTACGATGATCAGGGCAGATATGGATGCAGTAAAGGTATCATCTTCAGTTGTCAATGATTACAGCTCGCTAAATAAAAGTGTATCACACCAGTGTGGGCACGACGGACATTCTGCAATTCTTGCCGGTTTAGCATCCTTTCTTAATAAAAACAGACCTGTTAATGGAAAAATTGTTTTGTTGTTTCAACCCGAAGAGGAAACAGGAAATGGGGCAAAAAGGATAATCAGCAAGGGAGTTTTAAATGAAATTGCGCCGGATTTTATTTTTGGATACCATAATTTACCCGGATTTTCTGAAAACACCATTATTACTAAGGAAGGAACATTTGCTTCAGCTTCAAGCGGACTAGCGATTGAACTTAAAGGAAAAAATGCTCATGCTGCAAATCCTGAAAGTGGAATTTCACCTGTGCTGGCAGTAATGTCATTGATTGATTTTTTTGAGAAATTAAACAAAAAACCATCAGGGTTTAAGGATTTCATTCTTAATACAATAACCCATGTGAGCATTGGAAAACCTGTGTTTGGAATCAGTCCGGGCTCAGCCAAAATGCTGGTCACTTTAAGATCCTTTTCTGATACGGATATGAATTTAATTATTAAGAAGATAAGCAATAAAATCCTTGAGCTAAAAGTTAATCATAGGTTGGAAATAAAAACTTCCCTTTCAGATGTTTTTCCAGCATTGGTTAATAATTCTGAAGCCCTCGCAATAGTTGAACAGGCAGCAAGAAAAATGAAAATAAAAATAAAAAGGCAAAATGAGCCATTCAGATGGTCCGAGGATTTTGCCCATTATAACAATATTGCAAAAACATGTTATTTTGGAATCGGAGCCGGAAAAGATTGTCCGGGGCTTCATCAGGAATCATATGATTTTCCTGATAGCATAATACCCAAATCCATTGAATTTCTTGGAGCTTTATGTTCAGGTCATTTCAGTTAGGTGTCAGCAAGTAATTAGTCTTTCACAAACTTTTTTATGAATTTAATTTTGGCAAAATAATTGTATCTTTAACCACAGATTATTTATTGTTTATCAAATGTATCCTTTTAAGGTTATTCTGTTTCTGGTCCTTGTATTTCTGCCCGTTTTCGGATTGGCATATGGGACGGAATTATACAAGCAAAAATCTTTGCGAAAAGAAAGGTACAGAAGATCTTTTCTGATAAGAAATAAATCTCTTTTAAGTATAATATTACTCACCGGAATTGCATTTTTTGCAGTAAACCTGCTTTTTGAAGAGCCTGTGTTTGAATCGCCGGAAGAGAAAATGGAATTTGCAAAGAAAAGGGACATTCCGGCCTTACTGACTGAAGCTTGCTGGGAGATGGTGAAAAAAGATTCCGCAAACCTTGAAAACAACTTTAACCTTATTAATGCCCATTTTTCTCAGGAAGAAATCACGTATGATATAAAAGGTTTGGAAATAAAAAGAAATGATGACTCGCTTTTTAATTATTATAACCGAATCATTTCCAATTCCATTGATATCAATAGTGCTGCGTTGGGCTATTTTGGTCTGGGCTACTGCAAATATAAGGCAGGAGAAACAAAGGAAGCAATTTACACCTTGTTTAATATAAAGCCAAAAACATTTAAATACAGGAACCTGATTATCGGATTTATCTATGAAGGTGCCGGCAAATTCAATATTGCCGAAAAGTTCTATTATGATGAGATAAAAGCAAATGGAAGTCTGCTGTTTGCATACCGAAGCCTGGCTTTTATGTACATGGACAATAAGGATTATGGAAAGGCAACAGTATTAATTTATGATGACAAAAGTGCAGAATATATTCCCAAATCCATTGTAAAAGATCTTGCCTATCTGAATAATGATTTTGAATATTATTTTATTTCTCTGATTCAGATAATACTTGCCCGCATCAATTTAATTGGATTTATCGCATCCTTGCTTATTACCTTTACATATATTATATATCTCAGAATGGCTGACTTGTATGAAAAGGAAAAAATCAGGCATATCCTGATTGTCTTTTTTATGGGTGCATTTTTTAGCTTTTTCTGTGATTACATGTCAACTTTTTTCAATTACTACGTACATTTCAACCGTAATGGAGAACCGGTTAATGACCTGATGTATTCAATAATTGTAACTGGCGGAGTTGAAGAAACGGTAAAGATTTTGCCTCTTGTTATTTTTATTTTGTTTACAAAAATTGTGGATGAGCCCTATGACTATATTTTTTATGCATCGGTTTCGGCATTGGGTTTCTCCTTTATTGAAAACATGATTTATTTTCATACCGACTCGGTTGATATAATTCATGGACGTGCTTTGATATCGGTAGTCGGACATATGTTTTTTTCATCGATAATTGCCTATGGACTAGTTTTGGCAAAGTACAAATTTAAAACACATCCCCTGCCCCTGTTTTTCGTGTTTTTCATTTTTGCTGCCATTTCGCACGGGTTATATAATTTTCTGCTTTATTTTGGCTATTCTTTTATTTTTGTTTTTTACTATCTGGTAATCATTAAAATATGGGTTACATTCATTAACAATGCACTTAACAATTCAAAATATTTTACTTTTGAAGCCAGGCTGCCGATGACCAAAATACAATATTATCTGATTATTACCCTCACAGGCATTCTGGTTTTTGAGTATGCCATTATGGGTTGGATATTTGGTCCGCATGCCGCAAATGATGCGATAATGTCAATGACCTCGACCGGAAGTATAGTTATTTTCCTGCTGGCATTCAGATTAAGTCATTTCGATTTAGTCAGGAAGCACTGGAATATTATCGATATCAGAGTCAATCCATTTATTTTCAGGCAGCCTCTTAATTTTGTCGGATATAAAATCAGATTCTTCAATTACAAAAGAAATTTAGAAATGCTTGATAAAGTTGTCTTTCCATATTCAGGTTTGATTACAGACCGAATTTGCATTGAAAATGACAAAATATGGTCCTTTAAACAAAAGAAAAGAGAAAAAAACTGGTTTGTGGTTAGGCTTGATGCTCCTTATATTTCGGGAGACCGCCAGCACAATGTTGTTCTGATAAAGTTCACCGGAAAAAATCCCGGATTGTTGAACGGGGATGATTCATTCGCCAAGCTGTTAGTTTTTAATGAAGAGCCTGTAATTGTGCCCGAAAGCGTAATGAGATCAGGATTGCTTTTTGCAGGCGGAATTTTGGTAAGATCAGACGGGTCCAATGACCAAAGTAATCAATAAAAAAGTCGATTAATTTTTCAGGTATTGTCTGCAGTGCAGTTCAATGAGGCTTGATGCTTCAGGATTTTTAAGCTGGTCGGCTTTTTGAAAATCATTGCATGCTTTTTCGGGGTTTCCAAGTTCCAGTCTTGTTTTTCCTCTCATAAGATAGGTTTCTCCCGATGAGGGATTAAAATCAAGGCTCATGGTATAATCCTGATATGCAAACTGATATGATTTCATGAAGAAAAAGATATTTGCACGGGTGTAAAAATACTTAGCCGATTGACTATCAATTTCCATGGCGTTGTTCATGGCAATAAGTGCCGTTTGATAATCTTTAAGTTCAATGTTTATCAACGCGCTGTAATAGAAAGCATCCTTATTGTTAGAGAAATACTTCAGATAATTGTCGATATCAGTTTTACCGGCGTCGTATTTTTTAAGGTGATAGGAAGCTTTTGCTCTGAGATAAAAAAATGTAACATCATAGGGAGATGATTCTACACACAAATTATAATCATCAAATGCTTTTCTTAATTTACCTTCAATAAAATAAAGATCACCTCTTGTTTTTAGATAAAGGGTAGCAGATTTTGCCTCAATGGCGGCAGAAAGGTCTTCAATGGCATTATCGTTGTTTTTAAGTCCGGTAAACACCATCGACCGCAGAAAAAGCGCATAATGATCTTTTGGTCTTTTTATTAAATAATCATCAAGAATTTCAAGGGCATCATTATAATTTTCGATTGAAATAAGCGAATGCGCTTCGCCCAGCGTTATTTCTGCAGGTGTATACCATTCTTCTTTCCAAAGATTATTCCATAAATCGGTTTCCTGAAGATTTTTAAACGCAGGTTCGTTGAAAATTTTAATTTTTGTTTCCTTGTAAGATGATTTCAGGTGGTTTTCAAGGAATTTTACAGCTTCGGGATTGTTATTTAAAGAGGCGTATGCTTTTGCCAATTCCAGGTCGGCAACGTTGTTTTTACCGGAATTTGCCTGGGTAAAGCATGAAATTGCTTTTTCAAAATTTCCCATTTCGTAATATGCTTTTCCTGCCATGAGGTTTGCTTCGGCAACACGGAAGTTATTGCTGATACATTTTTCAGAATAATCGATGGCTTTCTGATAATCTTTTTTAATCAGTAAAACCGATGCGTTTATGAAATCATCCTTACTGCTTTGTGAAAATAACAATGCCGGCAGCAAAAACAGGAAAACGATCATTATATTATAGCCAGTTCTGTACATGCATTTATTCGTTATTAGTTTTTTCCTCAGCAAAGATGTGAATGAATCCAACCAAATTCCGGGGAATTATTCCGGTAAGCCGGTTTTCATATACATCGCATATATAATAGTAAACTCCGGTTGTGACCATCTTGCCGTTTTTCATATAAGATCCATCCCAATTGATATCGGGATTGGTAGTTTCATAAACCAGAATTCCCCACCGGTCGAAAATTTTCATCTCAACATGATCTACATATTTATATGGTCCCGGTTTATAAAGATCATTGATTCCATCACCATTGGGCGTGAAAACATTTGGAAGTACATAATAAGTACATTCATCAACGCATACCCAGTTTGAAAAAGCACTTTCATTATTAAAAGAGTCAACTGCCGTTACAACATAACAACCGGCAATGGTGTTTTCGGGATAATGGAAATAAAGCGTATCATTAACATTCATTATCGCTGTCAGGAAAGTAAATGCGGCTGTAAAAACCGGTTTATAGTATATTTTATAGGAAACCACATCGTCGCAACAATAATGATTGGGATTTGTCCAGGTGAGTCGGTTTGCCATGCTGTCGCATAAACTTGTAACAAAAAGCTGTGGTTTGCAGGGTGCGGTTGTATCGGCCGGAATGCAACAACTGATTTGAGAATTGTTTATAATTGGATAAACAAACATCGGATCATCATACCCCCCTGCGGTTTTCACCTTATAACAATATTCCTCGCCGTTTTGCAAAACCGAATCCCTGAATTGAATAAGTGGTGTGGTGCCAATGGAATCGAAGGCCATTGAAAGGTTGTTTTTCCGGTAAATCACATAAGCAGTGTCTATCCAGGGAACGTTTTTATTAATGTTTATAATAACAGCATTATCATCGGGCACAAGATTAATAAATACGGAAGATGCTACATGCGGACTGCCAATAAGGAATCTTAAAGTATCGTTGACGTTCCAGAACTCAATTTTGTAGGAATACGGATTTTCAAATGTATTTAATGCGCTATCAAGATATGTTGTGTCGGTTTCATAATTTTCTAAAGAATCTATCAAAACAAGACTTTCGCCCCAATATCCTTCAGATCTGTAAATGAGGTATCTGTATGGTCCCGGAGCAAGCAGGGTATCAAATTCGGTAGGTTTCGACCAAATCACGTTAATGATGCCCTCGACAGGGTCAGTTTCGATCACATCAACATTTGTAATGGTAGGAATGCCTTTTACAAGGTCGGTGCAGATTTCTTCAGAAGCATAGCTTTCGGCTCCATCGGGGTAAAAGGCAGTAACCATATAGCAATATTCATAACCCTGAGGTAAGCCAATTCCGTTATTATTATCAAGGTAACTTGTATTAATGAGACTGTCCACTGTAGCAACAAGGGTGTAACCTGTGTAAGCGGGGACGCCTGTTTCACAATGTTCCGGAACAAAGCCGTAATATGAAATTCTCCTGTAAATAAAATAACCAACAGCTTTATCGCATGAGCTTTGATCCCAATCAACAAAAATAGAAGTACTTGTTGGAGTAAGCACAAGATTTTCGGGAGCCGGACCGACAACTGTAATATTAAGGTTTTTCTGATCAACGAGACTTACACGGTTATCTTCGTCGCATGTGGGGCAAGTTCCGTCATCCTTAACTTTAAAAACCACCTGATAAGGATTTTTTCTGACATGGGCGCAAACGGTTTGCCAGACAAAAGTGTCAACAAGAGTTCCATCGCCTTCCGAAACGGGAAATAATGCCGGACTATCAGATAAAAGCAAGGGACCGCCAAAAGCAGAAAGTGTAATCATTCCGCCATCAGGATCAGAAGCATACACAGGAATTTCAAGTAAAGTACCTTCCAGTACACAGGTATCTTCAAGTGGTTCAATAATTGGAGGTTTGTTATTGGTACTTTTTACTTCTATCTGCATATCTCTGACAATCTTGCCGATTTTTATACCACGCCGCCATTCTTCAATAAACATGGCAATATTATAAATACCGGGTTCTACTGGCGCATCCCAAACCAAATCACCGTTTATGGAATTAACGTATAATGAAGTACTGGCCTCAGGATATTCGTAGCCCGGAATATTTTCACCACTTTCACCAAGACAAATTCCCAGTTTGTAAGACAAACTGTCTCCATCAGGATCAAAAGCAGCCGGATTATGAATGAATATTTGTCCGACAGCCGCCCAGTCAACCGGTGGATTCGTCAGTACCGGAGTAGAATTGTTTCCTATTTCAGGATTGATGAGCAGAATAGTTTTAATAGAAAAAACCACATTTACAGAGTTCGGAATGTTTTCCACACCAAGGTTCCTGTTGGGATCAGACATAATTACTTCGAAAGTGCCCGGACCAGGAAATGTGTGGTAACCCACATAGGTATTTCGGTCGTAGTCATCGGGCAGACTTTCCTGAATAATCCTTTCAACCTCAGATAAAGTTCCATCTCCCCAGGAAACCAGCAGATAATCCCTTTGGGCATTTGCCAGACTAGGAGTGTAAGTGTATGTAAGGATAGTAAATTTATATTTGTAACCCTCAACATGTTCGTAGGTTATTTCCCCTGCCCTGTTGTGTGTTGCAAAGGAAGTAAGACAAAATAAAAACAATATTGAAGTATAAATTAATCTCATGAAACTTTTTTCAGGTCTATTTCAGCCACATTCTCATTATAACGTAATTTAAACGCATTTTGTATTTCGCGATATGTAAAGATAAGCAAATTTACCTGATCCATATAAAGATCCTGTAAAATTCTGTTTTTCACAACCACTGATTTAAGTTTGCCATTAAATTTATACTCATAAATGAACCAAAGTGATTCATTATCGGTTGATTTGCTGACAAATTTCAATTTGTTGCGAGTTTTATCCTTATCATTAATTATCAAAGCAAAATTATCAAGAATATATGAATTAACCCATTTATCGGCCTCATTATTATCTTCGTTTTCCAAAATTTTAACAATTTTGTTATATTTGAACTGCACAGCTGATTCTAAATCTTCCTTATTCATTTTAAAAGAAACGATAAAAGCTTTCCGGGAATCATTGTATTCAATATTTAATGATGAAATATGCACCGGGTGCATCAAAGAACAAAAAATCAAACTTAAAATAAAGCCAGACATTCAATGTAAATTATTTCTGTAAAGGTACAAAAAAATATTAAGCTGTATTAATAATTACCTTCAGCAGAGAAAGGAGAAAAATATTATTTGTTTATAACAAAACTTTCTAAAGCAAGCCGGTACGAATCAAGTCCGAATCCCATCACAGAACCTTTACAGTATGGTCCAATCAGTGATTTATGTCTAAAATCTTCGCGTGACAGGATATTTGAAATATGAACTTCTATGACAGGGCAATTTACGGCTTTAACAGCATCAGCGATGGCAACGGAGGTATGAGTGTATCCCCCGGCATTCAGAATGATGCCGTCAAAAGTAAATCCGACCTCATGAATTTTGTTTATAATCTCGCCTTCTATATTAGATTGAAAATACTTTAAGTTGACGTTATCATAATGTTCATTTAATGTTTTCAGATATTCGTCAAAGTTTTTGTTACCATAAATATTTTTTTCTCGTACACCCACAAGGTTAAGATTTGGACCATTTATTATCTGAATATACATTATTATTGCTTTTTAATGTCAATTAAACAAATATAGATTAATTTTGTAAATTATTTTAGTAATCAATAATAAAAAACAATATTATGAATTGGGAAAAAACGATTGAAAATTACAAGAACTATTTACAACTGGAAAAATCGCTGTCAATGAACTCCGTTGAAGCCTACATTTCAGATGTAAAAAAGCTCATAAACTACTTTGAGCTGAAAAAGCTTAAGCTTACTCCTGAAAAGGTTGAACTTAAGCATCTAAAAGAATTTGTTGCTCATATCAGTGAACATGGTATGAGTTCCAGAACTCAGGCAAGAGTAATTTCAGGAATAAAATCATTTTATAAGTTTTTGCTTATAGAAGACCTGATTATAAAAGACCCTACTGCACTTCTGGAAGCTCCAAAAATTGGACGCAAACTTCCGGAAATACTTTCACTAAGAGAAATCGATGCATTAATTGATGCAATTGAACCTGGCAAGCGCGAAGGACAAAGAAACAGAGCCATGCTGGAAACAATGTACAGCTGTGGTTTAAGGGTTTCAGAACTTGTCGGATTGAAACTCACCAATCTTTATTTTGATCTGGGATTTATCAAAATTGAAGGTAAAGCTAACAAGGAAAGACTGATACCCATCAGTAAAAAGGCGGTAAATGAAATCAATCTTTATCTGGAAGGTTACAGAAAGAAAATTGATATTCAGAAAGGACATGAAAACATTCTATTCCTTAACCGTCGTGGTACCAGACTTACAAGGGTAATGATTTTTACCATCATTAAAAATCTTGCTAAAAAAATAGGACTATCAAAGAGCATCAGTCCGCACACCCTGCGCCACTCCTTTGCCTCCCATCTTATAGAAGGCGGAGCTGACCTTAGGGCAGTTCAGGAAATGCTTGGCCATGAGTCAATCCTTACCACTGAGATTTACACACATCTTGACAAGGATTATCTGCGAAATACGATTATACAGTATCATCCAAGATCATAATAAAAAAGCCCCGGAAGGGGCTTTTTTATTTATATTGTTATTGGTGCGTTTCTCTGAGCAGGTCATTAATTGTTTTTACCGGATTGAACGTTATTAGAGGAACTTCAACAAAAATAGTATTCCAGTCCGACATAGCCCCATTCCACAAACCAGGCAATTCCTGAGCTTTTAGCGTTTTCCCCGATTGTGATTTTTCAGTGATAAAGCCGGTTTTTTCATCAACAAACTTTAACAGATCAAATTTTTCACCTTTATGGTTTTTGGTTGAAACTACAAGGTCAACCGGATTAAAATGAGTGGCTTTGCCTGCCATTTCCTTAATTTCATGGTTTTTCAGATCAAGCTGTGATGATTCGGCAATCTGCAAAGAAATTGTTCCATCGTTGTTTCGGGCAAAAAACGGCCCGCCTCCCGGCTCTCCTTCATTCTTTACCATTCCGGCAACACGAATGGGCCGGTTTAGCATCCTGAGGATAAAATCCTTATCATTTCTGCGGTTTTCAGGTATTTGCACAAACAACACTTTTCTATAAAACTCATTGATTTCATTTATAATCTTGGTTGTAAAACCAGATTTGTCAATGGTTCGTGAAAAACCAAAAATTTTATTCCGGATTTCAATAAGAACCCCTGCGATTGCTTTTTTATAAGCAACGGTTATTGCTTTTAACCTGTCAGGAACTACATTATCAATGTTTTTGATAAATATTAGTCCGGCATTAATATCATTCAGATTATGTATAAGTGCTCCGTGGCCACCCGGACGGAAGAGCAAATTGCCATCACTGTTTCGAAAAGGTAAATTTTGTTCATCAGCAGCTATGGTGTCGGTAGATGGTTTTTGAACAGAATATGTAAAATTGATTTTAATTCCATATTCCTTTTCATAGCATTCTCGGATCTGATTAAACAACTTTTCAAACCTTGAAACATGTTCAGGTGAAACAGTCAGGTGCAAGTCCAGGTTATTATTGTTAGTTGCAGAATACATGAAGCCTTCGACCAGATGCTCTTCAAATGATGTACGTGAAAATTCGTTGTATTTATGGAATTTCAGTAAACCTTTTGGCAGAGAACCGTATTCCATTTCATTTAAAAGAGTTTTTATGACATTCTTTAAAATATCAGAATTTGAAATATTGGAAATATCAATGGATTTCAATTCAGCATTTTTTTTCAGTTCGCTGTAAAACGCAAAGTTTTCAATTTTATTAGCAAACTCCTGAATATCTGATGATAAAACACTGTCATCTAAATAAGAGAATAAAGACTTAAACATCCTTGTTGCGGCACCAGAAGCCGGGACAAATTTAACCGGATCAAGCTGTACCTTTTCCTTATCGTACAATAATCCGTATTCTTTGACCTGATCTTCATTCAGTCTGATAATTCCGTTTCCAATGGTTGCCGGGGCAGTAACAGGCAGAAAAGGGAACCCGGTTTTGAATTTTCCAAGTTGATTTTCCACACAAGAAACATCTATACCTTTGGCTTGAATTTGTTTAATATCCTTATCCGTAAACATGGTATTGTTTTTTTTTTCAAATTTAAAGAATATATGGGATTTGGCAAGTTTTGCTGATTAATAACAGAACAGAAGTTACAAATTTCTGTTGGCGTTGGGTATTCAAGGTTAGTATTCATGCTCAGGCATATTAACCACGGTCTAAAGGCCGTGGTTATAATTGAGAATAAACTCTTTAACCATTGCGGCGTCAAGTTTTTTCGCAATGATTCTTTTTTCCTTGTCCAGGATATAAATAATTGGTGCGGTATAAACATTGAACATATCCTTGTATTTCATATCGGTTGGGCCTACATTTATCCATTTAAGCTTGTTATCTCTGATAAATTTAGTCCATTTATCATGTTCGGGCTTGGTGCAAACAGCATACACCTCTGCTCCCATCATTCTTAATGTATTATAATCAGCGTTGAGTGCTGCCGTTGATGATTTGCAGTGTCCGCAGCCGGGATCGAAAAAGAAGACTATGGTAAAATCAGTTTTAATATTATGAAGCGGATATATTTTAGTGCGGCTGGTATCAATATAATTTAAATTATAAGCGACCATTCCTTTTTGGTTATATCTGATTCTGTCAGCAATTTTTTTATATTCATTAAGCACTGAGGTATCGGCCCAGGTGGCTTCTCCGGTCAAAAAATATTTATCATACAGATGAAGAAAAACCTCATCCATCCACATGAAGTTTGAAGTAATAAAATGATAAGTGAGGTTTGACAAGCAGTATCTGAACACATCTTTGTTTGCTTTAGCTTTTTCGCAGATCATTTCAGCAGCTTTTTTCAGGGAATCGGGTTCAGGATAAACCAGTCGATCAAGGTAAGTATATATTTTAGAGTTTAGTGCCGGGGTGTGAAGAAGTCTGGGATCGCTGAAATCAGTAAGATCAAAAAAGTGCTGTTGGTGATATCTGAGGGCAAATGTAGAATCGCTTTTATCAGGCGATTCAGGTATTTCGACTGATTTATTTATGTTGAAAATCTTGGAAATCAGTGCGTCAGGGTAATTTTTAATGGTATTTTCAATGTAATCCTGAATTTCTTTTTCTGTAGACTTCAGGAGACTTTTGATAGCTGTAACAGAATCAGGATTGTTTTTATTTGTCTCAATTCTTTTCTCATATTCCATGAAAGTTTTTCTTTTCTCTGCATAAAATCTGTTGAAATCAAAAAAGATCTCATTTTCCTTTGAATGTTTAACTTTCAGATTGTTTTTAAAATCAATCGAATCTGTTGATAATGAGAATTTTTGTTCAGAAACAAGAAATTCGAAGAGTATGGTTTTTTCGGTATTTAAAATAAAGTAGATTCCACCCTCAAGGTTCTTCTCTCCTATTATTTTAAATTTCCCATTGGAATCTGTTTTTAAAGTATCAGAAATATATTGTTTATCGCCATAGTAGTTACCAAGATAAACAGTTTTGTTTGCATAACCCTTTATTTCGACCGAAATATTATGTCCTTGAGAATAAACTGAAAAGCAATATAAAAAAATGAACAATAAAAAGACAAAAGTTTTTTTAACATTAAAAAATTCTGTGGCACAGAGTTTTTTAGGCATACAGACAAAAATTAAAGGGATTGGATTAACCTTTATCCGCTTTTTTCTTTTTTTCACGGCGAATGATTTCTTTAACCTGGGTCACATCAATTTTCTTGGCCACAATACGTTTTTCCTTATCCAGCAGATAGATAATTGGCGTCAGGTAAACATCATAATAGTCGCGGTATTCGTTGCTTGTAGGTCCCACGTTAATCCACTTGAGTTTTCTTTCCCTGATAAATTTTTTCCATTTATCAATTTCGGGCTGAGTGCAGATTGCATACACTTCGGCGCCTAAAGATTTAAGTGTGTCGTAATTTTCCATTAATTCGGCGGTAACAGTTTTACAATGTCCGCAGCCCGGATCGAAAAGGAACACAAGAGTGTAATCTGCTTTAACGCCATAAAGCGAATAAATTTTAGCCAGGGTTGTATCAACAAAATTGACGTTATAGGCTTTTTCACCGATCAGTGTTGGTTTGATTTTATTTACACGGTCCTGTATTTTATTGACAATAGCAGTATCGGCCCACCATGCTTCGCCTTTCAGGTAATATTTATCGGCGAGGTGCACAAAAACCGCATCCATTCCCATATATTTTGATGATTCATAATAATAAGTGAGGTTAGAAACCACGTATCTGAAAACCTCTTTATTTGCCCTTGATTTTTCGCAGATCATTTCGGCAGCAATTTTAAGTGAATCAGGAATTGGGTAAACCAGTCTGTCAAGGTAATTATAAATTTTTGTGTGAAGCACAGGGGTTCTAAGTAATCTTGGGTCACTAAAATCGGTATAGTCAAAATAATGTTTTTGGTGATATCTTAATGCAAATGTTGTGTCTTTGGGATCGGGAGCATCAGGAATATCAATGGGTTTATTGATAAGAAATATTTTTGTAAGCAGACAGTCGGGATATTTTTTAATGACATCCTCCATGTAAGTTTGCAGTTCCTTTCCTGCTTTTTCAATTAGTTCTTTAATAATTTTTGTTGAATCGGCATTATTCTGATTTTTTTTCAATCTGGCTTCAAGAGCCACGGATTTTTTTCTTGATGCTGAGAAAAATTTATTAAAATTATTGTAGATTTCATTTTCAAGAGAACCTTTAACTTTCATATGTGCAGTGTAATCGAGCGTATCGGTTTCAAGAGAAAACTGTTGTTCCACAATAAAAAACTCGAAAAGAATTTGTTTGTCTTTATTAAGGACAAAATAAATTCCGCCCTCAAGTTCTTTTTCACCCTGAAGTGTAAAATAATTTTGGGCATCCACTACTATTGTATCAGTAATATATTGTTTATCACCATAATGATTGCCAACATAAACTGTTTTACCTGCAAGTCCGGTAATCTTGAATTTAATTTTATGTCCGCCGGCAAATGAATTGCTAATTATTGCGGTAAGCAGGAGAATAACTAAAGCACTATACAGTTTTTTCATAACAAACCTTAATTATTTATAATAAAATGTACCTGATCAAATTTACTTCCAAAGTAAGCAAGAAATATGGTAAAATTCAAGATTAACCAAATATTAACATGCGGGTTTTTTATTAAAAAAAGTTAAAGAAAAAAAAACAGCCATTAAACAGGATTATTTTTTTTCTGTTTAATGGCTGATAAATAATTGATCAATTAAATTAAATCCATTTTACAAGCGGCAGATCCTGTCTGTAAGGAAGTAGTTCGTTTTTAACAAATACCCTTATTGAATAGTTAAAAGTGCCAGCTTTTACCGGTAAACGTTGTATTTTATACGTTACAATGTTTCCGTCTTGTTCAGTGATTTCGCCTTCATATTTACTGAATATATGTGTTTCATTGTCAGTAATTTTGTCGGCAATTACAAGTTCCACACCAATTTCTTCGGGTTTAAATCCGTTTATATTTATTTTCACTGTTCCTTCGTATTGGTCAGTGATTTTGATGGGATGGTTCATATAATCGGGAATATCTACCGAAATAATTTCGATATCATTCCACATTTTAACTGCATTGGCTTTCCATTCGGCAATTTGAATGGCTAGTTCGTAGTCATTTTTTTTCATTTCCACCGAGCGTTTGTAGAGTTTATTGTAGTAGCGCTCATAGTAGTCGTCCATCATCCGTTTGGTGGTAAATTGCGGAGCAACAGCAGCCAGTGAGTTTTTAATATACTTTACCCAGCCAACAGGAATACCCTTTTCATTGCGTTTATAGAACAGCGGAACGATTTCATTTTCGAGGAGGGCGTAAATTGTTTCGGCATCCAGTTCGTCCTGAAAATCCTGATTTTGGTAAGTTCTTTCCTCGGGAAGTGCCCATCCTGCCTCGGGGCGGTAACCTTCGCACCACCATCCGTCGAGTACACTAAAATGGAGAGCGCCATTCATAACAGCTTTCATTCCGCTGGTACCCGATGCTTCCAATGGTCTGGTTGGTGTATTCATCCAGATATCAACACCCTGTACCATTTTTCTGGCAAGTTCGATGTCATAATTTTCAAGGAAGACAATTTTGCCAAGAAATTGTGGTCGTTTTGAAATTTCCACAATCATTTTAATGAGGTCCTGCCCTGCTTTGTCATGTGGGTGAGCTTTTCCGGCAAAGAGAATTTGAACAGGCATTGCCTTGTTATTCAGCAATTCAGAGAGTCTTTCAAGATTTTTAAACAAAAGATGAGCTCTTTTATAAGTTGCAAATCTTCGGGCAAAGCCAATTGTTAGAACCTTTTCGTCAATATTATTAATTACTTCAACAATATTTTTTGGATTTTCATAAGTCCTTACCCAGTTTTTCCTAACGCGGTTGCGAACGTATTCGATAAGTTTAAAACGTTGATAGAGTCTGATATCCCAGATAGTTTCATCGGGAACATTGTGAATTTTTTTCCAATATTTTGAATCCGAAAGGTTTTCAGTAAAACCTTGTCCGAATTCCTTTTCATAAAGAAGTTTCCATGCTTTTGCAGTCCATGATTGATAATGCACTCCGTTTGTGACGTAACCTATATGAGATTCCTGTGAAAAGTAACCCTCCCAAAGTTCGGCGAACATTTTTTTGGATACTTCCCCATGGAGTCGGGAAACGCCGTTAACTTCCTGAGATAGAGAAACAGCCAGATTACTCATGGAAAATTTGTCGCCGGGTTTTTTAATGCCAAGATTCATCATTTCTTCCCAGGTGATTTTAAGACGTTCGGGATAATGCGACATGTAAACCCTGAGCAGGTTTTCGTCGAAAGCGTCGTGACCGGCAGGCACCGGCGTGTGGGTTGTAAACAGAGTTGAAGCCCTGATTATTTCGAGTGCTTCATTAAATTTCAGATTACGTTTTGTTCTAAGCACCCTCAATCTTTCAAGACCGATAAATGCTGCATGGCCTTCATTACAATGATAAATATCCGGTTTCAGTTTTAATTCATTTATTGCTCTGATACCGCCAATACCCAGGATCATTTCCTGTTTCAGACGGTTTTCGTTATTACCCCCGTAAAGCTGATGGGTAATCATTCTGTCTGCTTCCTGATTGAGTTCATGATCTGTGTCGAGCAAAAAGAGATCTACCCTTCCGACAAGCGCTTTCCATACTTTAACATAGACGTTTCTGCCCGGAAGTTTCACATTGATTACCAATAGGTTGCCATGAGAATCTCTTACAGGGGAAACTGGGAGTCGTGAAAAATCCTGGGGTACATAAGTAGCCTGTTGTTCTCCACTTACTGAAAGGGTTTGTGAAAAATAGCCATGTCGGTAGAGCAAACCCAAACCAAACATATTCACATTGCAATCGCTGGCTTCTTTAAGATAATCACCGGCCAGGATACCCAAACCGCCTGAGAATATTTTCAATGTGTCATTCAAACCAAATTCCATGGAGAAATAAGCAACTTTTGGTCCTTTTTTCTCATTTCCTTTTTCCATGTAGGCAATGTATTCGGCGTAAACCTCATCATATTTTTTTGTATAAATATCATCGGTTTCAAGTTCCCTTAGTCTGTTTGCAGTGACATTTTCAAGAAAAATAATCGGATTATAGGAAGATTCTCTCCATAAATCAAGATCAATGAATTTGAAAAGTTCCATTGCATTGTAGTTCCAGAACCACCAGGTATTATGAGCAATTTCTGAAAGACCTTTAAACCTTTCGGGCATACTAACCTGAACGTCAATTTTTCTCCATTGAGGTTTATTGCATGAAGATTCGCTTTGTTTTGCAACAGGATTTACAGTAGTTTGCACATCTACAATTTTTTCTTTTCTTTTTTCCACGTTCATAAATGCTAATTTGTATGCTTCTTCATAGTATGTTATCAGATTTTTCCACAGGAAATGGTCCGACATATCTTTAGCTGATTCATTAACCTTATTTTTTTCATCGGCTGATTTACCGGAACATTTTATTATTCTGTTTACAATGGCATCCACAACCTGATTATAGTTGTTATCGTTTCTGTCAATAACAAAAACGGATTCATTGTTTTTATCCATGTGATCTTTTACCCATTTGCCAAAACCGGCCAAAGTTGTTGAAATTGTGGGAACGCCGAAAGCAATACTTTCCATAGGTGTATAACCCCATGGTTCGTAGTATGAAGCAAAAACAGTTATATCGAAACCGATAAGCAGATCATAATACTTTACATTAAATATTCCATCGTTGCCATTCAAATAGCTGGGGACAAAGATTACTTTTACTTTATCTTCGGGGCGGTTAAAAAGTTCATTTCTTTTTATGCTGCTAATAACCGGATCACAATCAGGATCATGCAGGTTATGGGTAAGTACGTTATTTTCAATCACTTCCGTACCGCCCTCATACAGTCTGTTATACAGTTCTTTGCGGGCACCATAATTATTTGCGGGTACTAAAAGAAAGGCTACGATATTTCTGTTAAGCTCTTTATTTTTATTTAAAGCACCAAGTGCATCAATGTAAATGTTGTATCCTTTGTTTGAAAATTCGTATCTACCGGAGGTAGCTATTAACAGAGTGTTGTTGTCAATCTTTGTTTCGACAAGTGTTTCAGCAACTTTTGTCAATAATACACGAGCTGCTTTTTTCTTTTTGTCAAAAACTTTCTGATCGGGAACAAAAGAATTTTCGAAACCATTAGGAGTAATCAGGTCTACTTCTTTTCCAAAGAAATGCCTGCATTCGTTTCCGGTAATTTCGCTAACTGTTGTGAAAACATCGGCATTTATTGCAGAAAGTTTTTCAAGAGAATGTTTGGATGCAACATTAAATTCATGAGCAAGAGCTTCGCTATTATACTGACTGATATTTTCGTAAAGAGGAAGGCCGTTTCCTGAAATACATCTTCCCAGGGCGGTGGCATGGGTTGTAAAAACCGTTCCGATGCGGGGCATTACATCCTCGAGGTATAGAATACCTGTACCGGTCATCCATTCATGAAACTGTGCAATAACTTTGTGTCTGGGAGGAAAATTAAAGTTTACGAAACTTTCAACAACTTTGCCTGCAGCATATCCGAAAAGAGCAGGCTCGATATAATCCCATTGACCAGACAACGAATCGAGCTTATATAATTCCCAAAAGTGGGCGAATATTTCATCTTTTTTAATGATAAATGTACTGAAATCGACAAGAATTACGGCAGGGTTTCCGGGGATATCCCATCTACCTGTTTTTACTGAGAGGCCTTCTTCAAAAGCTTTTTCTTTCCAAGCATTGAATAATTCGTTATCTTCAATAAACTCGGGGTGTTCGGCTGATTCGCGCCATAATTCCGGACCGATGAAAATGTGATTAAGACAGATTTTTTCCTGAAATGAAAGTGTTTTTGTTGATATAACAGTGTGTATTCCACCTACTTTATTACAAACTTCCCAACTTATTTCAAATACAGCATCTGGTTTATATGATTTATTACTCATTGATTTATAATGAATTAATTTAGAATGTTATTTAAAAAAAATAAATGCTATCTGGTGCATTTATTCAAGCGGATGATAAAATCGCTGAGGATGTTCATATAGTTAATAAAGGCCTCATAGGGACTATTGTACGGGTTAAAGTACTTATGAACATCACCATCCGAAAACCATTTTGTACACATATAGTAAAAATGGTCGCTGGTTTGAAGATACAACCAATCACGCTTCAAATCAGGGCTGCCACATTTTTCTACTTTATCAATTAAGCTATAAAGATTGTTAAAAGCCTCATCCTGCAGAGCATTTCCCAGCCAGGCAGTAAGATCTCGTTCTTCATCTGCCCATGAACATGGATAAGGAACATTAACCACACCAACAGGATCAATTTTTTCAACGACTTCGGAGGGAGTGTTGAAGCCAAAATCAGACATATTAAAAACTGTGCGGGGCAATGCCTTCAGAAAATCAAAAATTCCGGTTTCTTTCCATTGATGTTCGCCGAAGGTTTCATAGTCCATAAAAAGGTTAATGACCTCTTCGCGGCGGTCAAGCTGGTTAAGCCATCCGACAAATTTTTCGGCAGTTAATGGCCAGCCGTCCCATCCCCTGTTTGAAAAACGGAAAGCAATGTCATCACTGAGCTGAAAGTTTTTAAGAAGCAGGTTCAGTTTTGGATTAATTGGATTGCAATAAACGTAATTTGGACTTTTCCAACCAAGAACATGTTTAGCACCTTCCATGAGCATTACTTTATAGCCCATGTCGGCAACCATCTCACCTACTTTGTCGGAGTATATAAGCTCAGTATTTCTGAATGTTTTCGGAACAATACCAAAATGCTGTTCAATTTTATTTCTATGCAATTTAACCTGTCTTTCAAATTCATCTTTACTTTTAAGGGCCGACAGGGAGTGCGAATAGGTCTCTGAAATAAATTCAACATGGCCGGTCGCAGCAAGTTTTTTAAAACTTTCGAGGACATCGGGTGCATACATTTCAAACTGGTCAATTGCAGTACCTGAAATGGAATAGGATATTTTAAACCGTCCTCCATATTCCTTAACCAAATCAAGAAAAACCTGATTGGCAGGCAGGTAGCATTTTTCGGCAACCTTTCGCATGATGGACTTGTTGGCAAATTCATCAAAATAATAAGGGTCATGACCGATATCAAAAAATCTGTATCGTTTTAACCTGAAAGGTTGGTGGACCTGAAAATAGAAGCAAATTGTACGCATGTTATGATATAACTGATTTATAAATTTCTTTAACTTTAAAAGCTGCATTTTCCCATTTAAGGTTTTCCACCTCATCTTTACCAAGAGTGCGGAACATGCTTGAAATGGCATTGTAATTTAAAAGACCGTAAATGGCATCGGCCATGGCATCGATATCCCAGAAATCAACTTTGATTGCGTGGTGTAAAATTTCAGATACGCCAGATTGTTTGGAAATAATTACCGGAACGCTTGATCTCATGGCTTCAAGAGGTGAAATACCAAATGGTTCAGAAACGGAAGGCATAACATAAACATCGCTCATTGAAAACATATCCACAACCTCGCTGCCTTTAAGGAATCCGGCAAAGTGAAATTTAGTGGCAATGCCCAATTCTGCGACCCGCTTAATCATTCTGTTCATCATATCCCCGCTTCCTGCCATAACAAATCTTACATTGGGATCTTTTTTCAGTACTTTATTTGCTGCTTCAATAAAATATTCGGGGCCTTTTTGAAAAGTAATTCTACCCAAAAAGGTAACAATCTTCTCATCCACCCCTTTAGTGTTTGTAATTTCATTATTTATAGTAACAGGATCCACAGCATTATGCACAGTAACTACTTTATCCGGATCGATCCCATATCTTTCAATGACAATATTGCGGGTAAGGTTGCTGACGGTAATTACTTTATCGGCCACTTCCATACCTTTCTTTTCAATATCAAACACCTGATGGTTAATATGTTCACCACTACGGTCAAATTCAGTGGCATGAACATGAATAACAAGGGGTTTTCCAGAAACTTCTTTGGCAGCAATTCCTGCCGGGTAAGTGAGCCAGTCATGTGAGTGTATCACATCAAACTGATTTGTTTCTGCAATAGCGGCGGCAATCAGAGCATACCGTGAAACTTCATGCATCAGGTTTTTTCCATAAGTTCCGGAAAACTTAAAGTGTTTTGAAATAACGGATTTTTTTATTTCAGTATGATCCAGTATTTTACCTTCAAAGGCAAGCTCAAATTCTTCGGGAGACATATAAGGAATGAGGGTAGAGCCGACTTCGAGGTAGGTGATTTTTTTCCAGAATTCTTCATAGTTGATCAGTTCCTCGCTCAGGGCAACCTGACCGGCATCCCTGAGGCGAAGGAAGCTCTCATCTTCATCTCCGTACGATTTAGGCACAACAAAAATCATGTCCACACCAAAGTGGGCAAGCCCTTTTGTCAGTCCATAGCAGGCAGTTCCCAATCCTCCGGTAATATGAGGAGGAAACTCCCAGCCAAACATTAGAACTTTCATTCCGTTTTCCCGGTTTTAGTTAGTTTTTCTTTCCGCTTTTGGTTAATTCGTTAATTGCCTGATTCCAGTTTTCCAAATCCCTTCCTTCAACACAACCGCTTTCGAGGTAAATTTCGTATGCGCGTTTGGTAATCATCTCATCAGTTATTTTAACGGATTTTTTTACAGCAGGTTTTTTAACTTCAGTCTTTTTTGCAGCAGGTTTTTTTGCAACAGTTGTTTTTTTAACTTCAGTTTTTGCAGCAGGTTTTTTTGCAGCAGTAGTTTTTTTAGCTTCAGTTTTAGCTACAGGAGCTTTAGCAGTTGTTTTTTTAATTTCAGTTTTTGCTGCAGTTTTCTTAGCTGCGGGTTTGGTTTTTGTTACTTTTTTTTCGTTTTTCATCTTTGTATTTATTTGTTTATTAGATTCATATATGATTATGAGACGCATGTTGATGTGTCTCTACGGTTTTTGTTTTTTGCCTTTACATTCCTCGAGCATACATTTGATGCGCAGCAATTCACCAACGCTCCATGCTTGTGATATTGCTCCCCGTGGTTGGTGTGGCGGATCTCCGTCATAAATTTCTGATATTGTTCCAATGCCATGAACGGTCATGTCTTCTTCAAATGCTTCATACAATTTTTTTACAAAGTTGTAGCCGCTTTTGCCATGAATGCTAAGATATCCTCCGGCGAAATGTCCGAGGAGCCATGGCCAGACAGTTCCCTGATGGTAAGCATTATCGCGGTCATGCTGGTTTCCTTCATAACGGCCTTTATATGCAATATTTCCAGGTGAGAGGGTGCGTAATCCTTTAGGAGTAAGCAGTACTTGTCTTACCACCTCAAGAACAAAATCTTTTATTTCATCGCTGATTGGTGAATAAGGCAAAGAAGTCGCAATTACCTGATTTGGTCTGATGCTCCAATCTTTATAATCACCATTTGTGTAATCGGCAAGATATTTTTTTTCAGGGTTCCAGAAATTTTCATTGAATGAATTTCTAATCAATTCCGGAAGGTCTTTCCATTTTTCAATGAATGCATTATCATCTTCAAATTCTGCAACCTCAAGGCTGAAACAAACGGCATTGTACCAAAGAGCGTTGATTTCAACCTGACATCCGGTACGCGGAGTAACGGGTTTTCCATCCACAACGGCATCCATCCATGTTAGTGCAACGCCTGACTGACCAGCATAGATCAATCCGTTTTCCTGCATTTTAATATTATAGTGGGTTCCGTTTCTGAATCCATTCAGGATCAGTTTCATTTTTTTTCCATATTCTTTCCAAATGGTGTGCTGTTTTCCTGTATATTGTGCATACATTTGAAGAGCCCAGAAATACCACATAGCTGCATCCACAGAATTCATCACAGCACTGCTTCCATGTCCGATATTTGGGAAGAGGGCATCTTTTAATTCGGAAGACATGGTGTCAAGAACAGCTTTGCAGGTTTTTACATCGCCATAGGAAAGAGTCAATCCGGGCAGAGAGATGAAAGTATCTCTTCCCCATCTTCCAAACCAGGGGAAGCCTGCAATGATTTCAGTACGTTTGTCTCTTTTTACAACAAACTGTTTGGCTGCATTAATCAGGCAGTTTTCGTAGTTGTTGCGCGGAGTTCTCTTTTCCCATTCGGTAAGGAACTTCTTTTTCAAAGTCACGGGGTTAATTTCATTGAATCCCAGAGAAAAGATAATACTGTCACCTTTTTTCATAGGTATTTCGAAATATCCCGGCACGAAAAGATCTTCCTGATAATCGTATCCCCTTACCTGTTCTTCATGGTATTCGACATTGTAATACCAATTCGGGACATGAACATATTCAGGTGTTTTTGAAATTTGAATGTAAAGAGGTTTGTATTCAGGATACATCCTGTATTTTATTCCGTTTGGAATAAGTTTGTATTTATAATTTACGTTCATATTTGCTTTTGAAAGCTTATGAACATTTCGACAGGCAAGGAATGGTTTAAGGACTATTGTTGTTGGCGAGTGTGCATCAACAAGAGTATATCTGACCATGATGCGCTCTTCATTTTCGACGAGGATGTTTTCCCTGTCCAAAACCACTCCGCCAACCCTGAAAGTTGTTTTGGGAATTGGTTCAGATTCAAGATCACGGACATACTTATGACCTTTTGGATCGTAATTTCCACCCGGGTATTTTCGAATGCCAAGATTAAAAGTGGCATCATGTTGTTTTATAGAAATATCAACCGAAGATAATATCAAGTGGTTTTCACCGTCAAGATCATCCATCGGACAAATAAGCAATCCGTGGTATTTTCTTGTATTACAGCCAACAATGGTTGTGCTGGCATAAGATCCGGCACGGTTTGAACGTAACAATTCACGCTGCAAACTGTATTCAAGATTTATAAGTTGAAGTTTGTCGAATTTAATATATCCCATTTTGTATAGAAATGTAATAGAATTAATTCGCAAAAGTACTGCATTAGCACGGATATTACATTAATTTAATATAAAATTTGTCTTAATACTTTTAAATGGGTGTTAAAGTATTGTTTTTACTTATGAAAAACAATTTATGCTTGATTAATTTTGAGGTTTGGACAGATTAAAACTGAAGCATAAATGAAAAAAACCACGAACACATTTCATGTATTCGTGGTTTTTTTTTAAAGGATTAAAAAATATACCTTGCAGAAAGAGCAAAACCATCACCCCAAAATTCACCATACCCAATAAGGTCAATTTGTGGTTTCCAATCAATACTCAGATTAAGAGGAATTTCTTCAAATGTATATTCAATACCTAAAATACCATCTGCTCCTATCGTCACAATATCTTCATGATATGCATAATGATCCGGAAAATTGTATCTGTCATAAAAGCCGATATGGCCGCCAAAGCCAAAATACCAGCTTAACCCGGAAACATCTCCCAATGGTTTTTCAAATTCAATAAGTCCATGTATACTAAATCCATGGTATCTTGTGTTAAGAATTCCTTCAACAGCTTTTCCTTCGCCCAAAAAGTGCTTTAGGGTAACTCCACTAAATGGACCTAACCTGATCCCTATCCCGGTATTATAATCCTGCGCCTTTGCAGCAACAGCTGCCACAAATATTAACACAATCAATGCAATTTTTTTCATAATTCTTTATTTTTTGCAAATATAACCGCAATAAAACTGAAAAGTTCCCATAAAATTAAAAAGAGATAAACAGAGTTTTTAACAAAAAAAATGCAGTATGTATAAAAAGATAAAAATATCTGAAAATATTTATATTTTAGAAATATGTTATAAATTTGCATTTAAAATTAAACGAATATGAAAAGATTATTGAGCTTAATAATTGCCTTTTTTATAAGTCAGATATTATTTTCGCAGACTGCAGGCACTATGACTTTTACGGCTACTACTGTAAATTATACTGCTGAACATTCCCCAAAACACATTTTGGCAATCTGGATAGCCGACAACAGCGGCAATTGGGTAAAAACAAGAAAGTTTATGTCTTCAAATCCTTCTTACAGGCAGTTTCTGACCAATTTTAAAAATGCAACCTCGAATTCTTATAATGCAACCGATGCAATTACAGGTTCAACCATTTCAAACCACAATACAGGTGTTAACAACCCTCAAAATGTTTCCTGGAATGGTAAAAACAACAGTGGCACTTTGTTAGCAGACGGAACTTACCGGGTTTATATTGAATTTACTTCGGCCAATGCAACCGGAAAAGTATACTATTGTTCCTTTGTAAAAGGCGCAGCGGCTATTGATACCACCTACGCCAACCAAACCTATTTTAATTCAATACACCTGACCTGGACACCTGATTTATCTGAAACACAGGAAATAGATTCTGAAAAGGAAATAAGTGTTTTTCCAAACCCGGCCGAAGGTGAAGTCAATTTGACCAATGCATCCGGATCGGATATTGAAATCTACGACGTTATGGGAAAAGTAATATTTGAAAAGCATATAATCTTTGAAAAGGAGCTTTTAAACCTCAAGCACCTTACTCCGGGTAAATACTACATTAAAATAAACAAAGACAATAAAGCAGCCGTTAAATCTTTAATTCTTATTTAAGTTTGGATTTGACCAAATTCGAGTTGTAGTATTTTTTATTCTGGCTAACATCTTTGCCCAGCCAATGGGGTTTTTCAAATTTCTGTTCTTCTGATTTTAATTCTATTTCAGCAAGGACCAGACCTTTATTGATTCCAAGAAATTCATCCACCTCAAAAACTTCATTTTTATAGGGAATTTTATACCTAATCTTTTCCAAAACCCTGTCTTCACAGTATAAAAGCAGCTCTTTTGCTTCACGAACCGGAATTTCATACTCATATTCAGTACGGCTGATACCTTTTCTTTTTCCCTTGAGTGTGATGTACCCTTTTTTGCCATATACTCTGACGCGGGCCATAATCAGATTGTTGGAGAGCAGATAGCCCTGTGTGATTTTTGTTCCCTTGATTTCTCCTTTCCAGGCTGTACCTTTTACAAGGAATTTTTTTTCAATTTCGGTTGGCATATAATTTTTATTAATAATATCAGATGTTAATATGAGACGCACGCCGTGCGTCTTTACAGGGTTAGGTGTTGGACATGATTAGTCGTATGACGTCGGATTTACCGACATGCAGGAGGCCTTCCTCAAGCCAGATAGTTTCTTGAACTGCAAGATCTTGTTTCATAAAGGAAAAAAGGGTTTTTACTTCATCCAGACTGTATAATAAATCAATGTCCTGCGGACCTCCGGTATTGTTATGAATTTGTTCCTTTGAGAAAAATTCGGCAATGATTTTTCCCTCCGGTTTCAGGAAATTATGCAGATTTCCCAAAAAAAGTTTTTTCAAACGGGGTTCCATGTGAGTATAAAGCAATGCAATGAGATCAAATTTTTCAGTGGTGTTGAAATTTTCAAAATCACCCGAAAAATAATTAATGGTCACTCCTTTTGATTTGGCAAAATCCAATCCTTTGTTTACAGCAACTGTGCTGTAATCGAAAGCATGTACCTCCCATCCCATTGATGCTGCATAAACGGCATTTCTACCTTCGCCTTCGGCCGGGAGCAATAATTTTCCAGGTTTTGTTTTGTCAATTAACTCTTTAAAAAAAAGATTGGGTTCTGTTCCATAGACAAAATCCTTTGCAGCATATCTCTGATTCCATTTTTCTTTCATAAAACTAATATTCAAATGAAAAATCACCCGGACGGCAAACATTGACAGTAAAATCAAGCCAGGTTTCACCCTTTCCTCCTGATATATCAAGCCGCAAAATTACCCAGACATCCTTAAACTTCCATTTGGAAATGGCTATTTCGCAGCCATAAATGTATTTTTTTTTAATTTCCTGATAGGGTTTTTTGTTGTCTTCGATAATTTCACTGGGGTCACCATAAATCTTTGTAAGCTCTGCTTTAGCAGTTTCATAAGCTTTTAGCAGAACTTTGAGATTGGCTTCATTATCCTCATTGTACTTATTGAACGGCTGAAATGTGTAATGAAGCAATGTGTCATATTCGAAGGTATATGAAACAGATCCATTAATTCCGGCATATTCGCAAACATCTGACCAGACACCTGTTATGCTGGCTCCCCCTTCGATCAAACCCGGAAATTCCCTAACAAACTCATGAATTGAAGTGCCTGGGTTAAATTTTCCCTTAAACTGTTCACCTTTTGTGGTGCTAATTCTGAAAAATGCCTTAAAACTGTAATAATATGTAGTCGGGGCTGCATTTATCTCAAAATACTGGGACTCGTTTATACCCGAAAAATCAAAATCCAGATCAATTATTGTTTTTTCCAGGTCCCATCTCGCATGAATTATTTTATAAGTATACATTTCTTCAGAATAACCTTTGAAAAGTGTGTCGGCACGGCACAGACTGTCAGGCGTTCCGAATAATCTTGAGTAATCATCAAAAACAGAGAGAAAAGCTTCATATTGTTCGTCAAAGGCCTTTTTTATCAAGGATGGGTCTTTTTGTATTCCGGGATAGAAGTGGCCACCGGTTGAGCTGAATAATACTGAAACCAGCGTGTCTTTAGAAAAATTAAGTCCGAAATCCCCGTCAATTAAGCATAATCGGTCATTCAAAGTAACATATTTTTCAAAATACACTTTTTCAGGAATTATTCCTTTATTCGTATTTTTGAATTCATTTAATGAGATTCCGGGATTTATGCTTGTAGTGAACTGACCAATAACTATTTCAGTTATTAGAAGCAAACCGATTAACAATTTCATAATTTTTTTATTGCAATTTCCGATTTTTTCCTGACATTGTCAAATAATCTGATTTTCATTTTTTTTTGAAAAGTGCGTAAAGAATTGGCTTTAATAATATTGACCGGAGTACTTTTATGCTCCTGTTATACTCCTAAAATAAAAATTCTGGGACACGGAGGCATGGGCTACAGCAACTTTTATCCCATGGACTCAGAAAAATCTATCATAAAATGTTTGAGATCGGGGGCGGCCGGAGTAGAAATTGATGTGCAGATGACAAAAGACAGTGTTTTGGTTTGCTTTCATGATTTTGAACTGGATTCAAAGACAAAAGCAGAGGGCCCGGTAAACGCATATACATATAAATCAATTTCAGATTTGGTTGTGCGGAATTATTTGGTATTTGGTTACCCGATTATTGCCCTGGATTCTTTGTTATCGGGAATCAAAAATGTAAAGGATTTTTATTACACATTTGACTGCAAATTAAAGTCTGCAAATGATCAAACAGATGCTTATTACAATGCTTATATTAATTGTTTAATTAATACTATTAAAAGGTTTGATTTACAAAACAATGTATATATTGAATCACAAAATGAAAAATTTCTTGTTTTGATTCAAAAACAGAACCCGGAACTAAAACTATTTATATATCCGGAATCATTTGAAAAAGGGTTTGAAATTGCCAACAAAAACGGGTTTTGGGGAATAACAATTTCGTTAAATAAAATAACCCTGGAACAAATTGATCTGGCAAAGAAAAATAACTTGAAAGTGGCTGTGTGGAATGTGAATACAAAAAAAAAGAACAGGGAAGCTATAATGAAAAACCCTGACTGTATTCAGACAGACAGGGTTAAGCATATTTTAAAACTTTTGGATTGAATCTATTCGGGAAAAAATACCACTTCCACAGTATCCTTAAAATCATCGGAACCCATAGTAGAACTGAACATTTTAAAGGATTTATTATCAATTTTTTTGAACCTTGATTTGATGTAATCTTCGGGCCCTTTTTCGTATTCGTCAATAAATGGACGAAATGCAGATGATCCGGCAATCAGTTTCCATTCTCCCTTTATTAAACTGTAAAGGAACAATCCGGTCCAGTTGCTCGTGTACCAATCGGGATAATAAACTATCTCACAAATCTTGTCATTGTTCAGGTCACCAACATTTACCGCCAAACCCTGAAAGCCATTGTAATGGATTATTGAAGGAAGTTTGCATGAAAAACTGAGTTCTACAGACTGTGAGTCAATAACATTTTCGGTCTGATAAAATTTCACAGGGTTGATATATAGAAAATCGGGGTTTTTATCCATGTTAACATCCCCAATCTCAATTGTATCGGTGCGATCTAGTTCGAAATCTTTGGTAAGTTGAGCTGCTTCGGATGAATCGGCCTGAGCGGTAGTGTCATTTTTTATTTCCTTTTTTTCTTCTTTTTTTTCATTTTCAGAGCATGAAAAAAGAGTAAAAGCTGCAGCGAAAAATAATATGTATCTCATTTGTTTAATTTTTTTTGCAAAATTAAGTATAAGCAAATGATTTTTTCATCAATTTTGATGAATTATTAAAGCTAAATTATCTTTTGAGAAAAGCATCATTCATATTGCTCGTTTTTTTTATTGTTTTAAGTGCGAAAAGCCAGAAGGTGGGATTGGTTCTCAGTGGCGGTGGTGCGAAAGGCCTTGCTCATATAGGAGTAATAAGGGCGTTGGAGGAAAATGGCATTCCGATAGATTACATTGCCGGCACTTCGATGGGGGCAATAATTGGCGGACTATATGCAATTGGCTATTCCACCGAAGAAATGGAAGCTTTGATAAAATCTGAAGCATTTAACAACTGGGCTTTTGGTATTATGCCCGAAGAGTACAAATTCTATTTTAAAGAGGAAGATGCGACTCCGTCATGGCTGGAGCTTGATTTTTCAAATGATTCGGTATTCAGACCAATATTACCAACCAATCTGGTTCCTACGCATCAAATGGACTTTGCATTTATGGAACTCTTCTCTCCTGCCATTGCCAAAGCAGGATATGATTTCGACAGTCTGTTTGTCCCATACCGCTGCCTGGCCTCAGACGTTCACACAAACAGTCCGGTTGTTTTCAGAAAAGGCGAACTTCCTTCTGCCATTAGAGCTTCCATGACGTATCCGTTTTATTTCAAACCCGTTACCGTAAACGGAAAATTACTTTTTGACGGCGGTATGCACAACAATTTCCCCATTGACGTGATGGAAGAAGATTTTAAGCCGGATATTATCATTGGTTCAAAAGTGGTTTCCAATTCCCAAAAACCAACTGAAGATGATCTGATTTTGCAAATTGAAAACATGCTTCTTGGAAAAACAAATTATAACATTCCCGAAGAAAAGGGTGTTCTGATTGAACCGAAAATTCAAAATGTGGGTTTAATGGATTTTAGCAAAGTGGATTATCTGACCATTACCGGATATCTTGCTGCAAATGATAAAATTGAAGAAATAAAATCAAGAATTTCGAGACGTGTAGATCCACAGACAATACGTGACCAAAGAATAGCCTACCGGGATTCTTTGCTTGAAATGTATTTTCAGAATATTGATATTAAAGGACTTAACAGCAGACAAAGGGTGTATATTACCCGGAGTCTTAGGCACAATAAAAAAATTATTTCTTCCAATGAATTGAAAAACCAATATTTCAAACTGATAGCCGATGATAAAATAGAATCGATATATCCTATCTCACGTTATAACCCTGATACCCGTTTTTTTGATCTTTTCCTGGATATAAAAAAACGAAAGAAATTCAAAGCGAAAATTGGTGGAAATATTTCATCCAGTCCCATAAATCAAATGTTTGCAGGCTTTGAATTCAGACATCTCAATCAACAAGCCTACAGCATTAAAGGAAATGCTTTTTTTGGCAAGTTTTACAGTTCTGCTCAGGTTATGGGGCGCATGGATGTTCCTACCCGCATACCTTTTTTTATTGATGCTTCTTTTACTTTTAACAGGTGGGATTATTTCAGGTCGAATGCCGATTGGTTTTTTATAGATGTGAAACCTGCATTTCTGATTCAAAACGAAACAAATTTTCAGTCAAATATCGGTCTGCCCCTTGGCAATAAAGCAAGATTCATTTCAGGATTTGCTCTGGCAGATGCACTGGACAAATACTACCAAACCGACTATTCAACCGCTGATTTTGCTGATAAGACTTATTTTGACTATTATACATTGCATACTTCAATAGAAAAAAAGACACTGAATTATGCGCAGTATGGAAATAAGGGGACTTTTGCTTCATTCAGAATCAGGTTTGTTGACGGAATGGAAACATATTATCCTGGAACCACAGCAACAACAATAAGTGAAGTACGAGAAAACCATAGCTGGTTTTCGGCTAATTTTTTACTGAATAAATACCTGCGTTCGGGAAAGGTTTATTCACTTGGACTATATTTTCAGGCATTACATTCCACACAGGATTTTCTTTCAAATTACAATTCCACCATGCTGGCTGCCCCGGTTTTTTCTCCATCTCCACACAGCAGTACTCAGTTTCTGACAAATTACCGTGCCCATTCTTTTGTAGCTGCAGGATTGAAAAATGTGTTCAGCATAACTGAAAAATTTGATTTCAGGATTGAGGGGTATATTTTTCAGCCCTACAGGAAAATTGCAGAATCATCATCACATGAGGCGGTATATGAAAAACCTTTTATTCACAGATATTTTATGGGATCCACAGCTTTTATTTACCACACCCCTGCTGGTCCGGCCGCCATTTCCCTTAATTACTACGATAAGGAAGGAAAGAAATTTTATCTGCTGTTTAATTTTGGATATATTTTATTTAATAAACGGGGAATATATTAGTTGGGAGTGCGCAGTGCGGAGTGCGCAGTGAAGTTTGTAGGGTCTTGCCTCTGCAAGACCGCCTCAGCAAGACCGCGATGGTAAAACCGAAAATTCGCAATTAATTTCAGTTGCTAATAAAACCAAATTTTTCTCTATATTTATCGGATAAAATAACGTTATGGAATACGAAATAATTATTGCGCTTGTTAGTCTGATAGCCCTTGAAATAGTGTTGGGTATTGATAATATCATTTTCATTTCAATATTGGCAGGTAAATTGCCTGTTCATCAGCAAAAGAAAGCACGGCAGGTTGGTTTGGTTTTGGCTGCATTACTCAGGTTGGGTTTGCTGGCAATTATTTCGGTAATTATTAAACTTGACGATGATTTGTTTACAGTTTTAGACCAGGGTTTTTCAGGAAAAGATCTGATTTTGGCGGCCGGAGGACTGTTTTTGATTTATAAGAGCACCTCAGAAATTTACCATAAGATGGAAGGTGGTCACGAGGAGAATAAACCAAATATTTTAGCTATTACCTTTTCTCAGGTTATCATTCAGATTTTAATCATGGATATGGTTTTTTCCATTGACTCAATTATTACGGCCATCGGAATGGTGCGCGAAATATGGGTGATGTATGTGGCTGTGATCGTAACACTTGTGGTAATGCTTTTTGCATCGGGTCCGATCAGTCGTTTTGTGGAAAAGCATCCTGCATTTAAGATGTTGGCACTGGCATTTTTGTTGATTATAGGATTTTCGCTGGTAGCTGAGGGATGCGGACTTGAAATTCCAAAGGGCTACATTTATTTTGCCATGGCTTTTTCACTGTTGGTGGATATATTGCAGATGCGCATGAACAGAAAAACAATAAAAACAGATCAACATGAAAACATTCATTAAAATATGGGCAGTTTTTACAGTCATTGCTTTTCTTGCTTCATGTGAGGCACAGATGCATATTTTGGTAACAGTTGTAGATAAAAATACAGGAAAACCTTTGCAGGGAGTATTTGTAGAAGCAAAAGCCGGCAAAAATGGCGATTACACAAAAAACCATGCGGCAGGCACTACCGACTCCACCGGTACCTTCGAAGCATACATGATGGTAGGTTGTGCATTCGGATGCTATGATATTTTAATGGAGTATAAAAAAGATGGCTATCTGTTTAAATCCGAAATGAATGAGATTGAAAAGGTTGTTGAGTTGGAGATGGATGAAAAATGATTGGTTTGAAAACAGATTATTAATTTTTATTCGTAATAATTCAGTAATATTGTTTGATGAAAACGGAGTTTCCCGAAAATCCATAAAAGAGTAAGGAAAAATTAAATTCAAAGACTATGAAAAAACTATTTATTCTCTTATTATTATCCGGTGTTATAAGTATGGCCGGATTTGCTCAGGTAACAAAAACCGATTTTGAAACAACAAAAACCAAAATGGGAGTTACTAAATTTAACAGTGTGTATGTAAATAACAACAAAACGTTTTATACAGATGGTACTTACAATTACACTTATTCGAAGTATACTGGTGATCAGACAACAGTTGAGTTTACAGCCACTTCAGTAAATCTGGTTTATTATACTGATAACACCAAAGCCACTATTTCAGGGATAACTGTAGTCCCTTATTCATCAATAACCACATTTGTAATGAGTGCGGATTTGTCTATAACATTGAAAGACTGATTCTGCAAAAAATAAATATGAAAGCACCTGTTGATTTTGTTGGCAGGTGTTTTTGTTTTTTGCAGGTTTATTGATTAATATTGTTGAATCGCAAAATCATAAAAAATGTGGCAATGCCCCAACTGCAACCGATCCTTTAAAACTACCAACCAGTCGCATTCCTGTATGGTGACTAAAGTTGAAAAACATTTTAAAAACAAATCTGAAAATGTCAGAAAAATATTTGATAAACTTCTGGAAAAGGTAATGGGTATTGGTCCGGTCAATGTTTATGCCGTAAAATCTGCAATTTTTCTAAAGACCTCTTCATCATTTCTTGAAATCAAAGTGAGAAAAAAATTTGTGGAGATTAATTTTTGTTTGGGCCGCGAGGTAAACGAATTTCCGGTTTCAAAATTCCAGCGCCTTTCAAAAAACCGTGTGGCACATACTATTCATATCGATCATCCTGATGAAATAGACAAGCAGATGATAACTTGGTTAAAAGAGGCATACTTACTTATTAATTAAACCTGAAAAATGAAAATGAAAAAGTACTTTTTATTTAGCATCATTCTGTTTACGGTAACATGTGCGGTTTCCCAGGAAAGGAACAATGTGGGAAATAAAAGCAATAATATGGTCAATCAGGTTAATTCTGATCTCAAGCTTTTGGTAATAGGTGTATCAACCTATCAAAATATTGAGTCGCTGAACTATGCTCACACCGATGCCCTTGCATTTTATAATTTCATGACATCCCCCGAAGGTGGAAGAGTCTCTCCCGACAACGCCACCCTCCTGCTAAATGAAAAAGCCACTTTTCCAAATATGATTGCGGCTCTTGAATGGCTTATTGACCAAACCAAAGAAGGCGAAACAGTGATATTCTATTTCGCTGGCCATGGAGATCTTGAAAACAAAACCATGTTTCAAAATGGCTTCCTGCTTGCAAATGATTGCCCAAAATCATCTTACATGGCCGGCGGAGCTTTGCCTGTAATTTATCTGCAGCAATATTCTGCAACTCTTGTTCAGAAAAATAAAGCAAAGGTGATCATTATCACTGATGCCTGTAAATCGGGAAAACTGGCGGGCGGATTAGAAGGAATAACCAATACTACAACAGCGTTGCAGCAATCAGTCGAAAATACAGTAAAAATATTGTCTTCACAGCCAGGAGAGCTTTCCTATGAAAGTGATAAATGGAATGGTGGTGCCGGCGTTTTTACATATTATCTTGTTAAAGGAATGATGGGGTTTGCTGATCGTAATAATGATAAAAAAATTACAGTTGGAGAAATCAATATTTACCTGACAGATAAAATACCAGCAGAAACAAACTTCGCACAAAATCCTTCAGTTATTGGGAATCCGGCAGTTATCCTTTCCGTAATCGACAGTATTACTTTTGCAAATCTTAAGAAAATGCAATCAAATGAAATATTGACCAACGGGGATGTGGCTTTCAGGGGATTTGAGGATGATCTGAAAAAGCAACTGGACAGTTCTACTTACAAAATGTATATGGATTTCAGGTTTTGTATAACGAATAATTATCTGACAGAAAGTCACCCTGTGTATGGAAATGCAGTTGAATTATATAAAAAGCTTTTAGAAAATAAAAATGCTTCGTTGGTACACTCACCAGCTAAAAGATCGTTAATTGCAGCACTTCAAAATACAACCCAAATCACAATCAACTGCTTATTAGAAGGAAAAGAATCACCAAATGAATTTTCCATTCCAAAGGCATACAAGGAGCTCGGAATAGCTTACTCAATGACTGATTCAACTGAAATATCCTATAATAGTATCAAATGCAGATATCTTTTTGTTAAATCATTTAATTCCTTTGATTCAAATAATTTTAAAGAGGGATTTCAAAATATTGAAGCCTTGCTTAACACAGATCCTGATTTCAGTCCGGCTTATTTTATTAAAGGTATTGCAAATTTTAATATGGGTAATTTTGATATTGCTGCAGAAAGTTTTCTGAAAGCTGTTGAATTATCACCTAACTGGATGTGGGCCTATAAAAGTGCTGCCAGAACACTATTTAAATTGAAAAAAAGTGATGAAGCAGTTGCTCTTATTAATAAAGGATTGAAAATAAACCCGGATTATGGTCCTATTCATTCATTACTTATAGATCATTATTACAGAACCAAAGACACAGTCCTGGCACTGGAGTATCTTGAAAAATGAGATTCAATTGCCACTAACATTAATCCCGATGTCATGCAGATTGTTTATGTGGGAGATTTATATCGTGATTTATTTAAGGACTCAGTAAAAGCTTTTGAAACATATATGAAAGCGATTAAAACCGATCCCGAAAATGCAGATGTTTATTTGGAACTTATGACGCTTTCTGTTAAAGATGAGAAAAACTATAAGATTTATCTTAATAAATATGTGGAATATAAACAAAAGGAATTAAATGCCCTTATCTCAAATTACCCTAATCATATCGATCATAGTGCACATGTTTATCATTTGGCTGAAACATATGCCATTGCAGGAGATATAAAAAATGCGCTTATTTGGTATGAAGAATTCATACAGTATACCTCAAACCCCAGGGAAGCAGAAAGTAACGATTGGTTCAAAGAAATGATTCTGACAAAGGAGTACAAAAATTTGGTTAAAAAATACAAGAAACAAAAGTAAAGTTTTTATAATAAAGGCTTCTGATTTTATTAAATCTGAGAGCTTTTCCGCTATTATTATCCCGGGTTTTATAATTATCACTAATTTTGCATTTTTAAACATTACATGAACAAGAACCTGTTTTTCCTTGTGTTTTTTGCCGCTTTTGTAGCTTTAAGCTGGTACGTTTTTATCAGTGGATATTTAGCTTTGCCCGACAACAGTATTGTTCATGCCGTTTATATCCCTGTTTTTGTTCTTTGTTCCTTTTCATTTTTTCTGGCTTTCAGTCTTGAAAAAGTCATGCGCCGCTCAATTGTCATGATTTTTGAGCGCATTGGCGGCTTCTGGATGATCTCACTGTTTTATTTTATTGCCATGGCTTTGTTGGGAGATTTGATATGGCTCACCAATTATCTTTTTGGTATTTACCCGGATTTCATAACCAAAAACCTGAATGAGACAGAACTTGCCTATTTCGGTCTGGTCATTTTTTTGCTCATTCTTTTTTCCATTATCGGATACCTGCATTTTAGATCACCAGCCATTGTTAAGCTTAAACTCAGTATTTCCAAAAGAAATGGAAATGGTGGAAAAATAAATGCAGTTGCTGTGAGTGATGTGCATCTGGGAGACCTGATAAACAGGAAACGCCTTGAAAAATATGTTGAAATGATCAATGGATGCAATCCCGATATAATCCTCATCGCCGGTGATTTGTTTGACCGCAACATGGAATCGGTCAGAAAGCAGAATATGCAGGAAGTGCTGAAAAAACTCAAATCAAAATACGGAACCTATGCCATTCTCGGAAACCATGAATATATTGGCAAAACCAATGAGGCCATAAAAATTATTCAGGAATCCGAAATAAAATTGCTGCGCGATTCTTTTGAGGTTATAGATGATCTTTTCGTTTTAGCCGGACGGGATGATCTGATGAATAAAAACCGCAAACCGCTTTCCAGTGTAATTGAAAACTGCAACCCCTCCCTCCCGCTGATCGTCATGGACCACCAGCCGGTAAGGCTTTCTGATGCAGTTGAAAACAAAGTCGACCTTCAGATTTCGGGCCACACCCACAACGGACAAATTGTCCCTTTTAATTATGTGGTTTCGTTATTTTATGAAATGGTTTATGGATATAAGAAAAAAGAAAATACCCATTTTTATGTTTCTTCGGGACTCGGACTGTGGGGTGCTCCCATTCGTTTGGGAACAAAGTCTGAAATTGTCTGTTTTGAGATTGATTTTATTTAATTAATTTCACATCCGAAACCATTTACATCTATTACTATGAAAACATTTTTTACTCTTGCAGCAATTTTTGTATTTTCTGTTTTTTCACATGCCCAGACTTCCCTGATCTGGCAAAATTGTTATGGCGGGACAAACGGCGAATACGCCAATGATATTATTCCGGCTGTCGGAGGCGGTTTTATCATTGTTGGATATACCGATTCAAATAACGGTGATGTGAGCGGAAATCATGGCGAAGATGATTTTTTGGTCATTAAAACCGATGATTCGGGAAATATTATCTGGCAGAAATGTTTTGGAGGCACTGCCAATGACGAAGCTGAAGCCGTGGTTGCTGCTCCGGGCGGCGGATACGTCATTACCGGATACACCTACTCAAACGATGGAGATGTTTCCGGAAACCATGATGATTACAGTACCGATATCTGGGTAATAAAAATCGATGAAAGCGGTACATTGCTTTGGCAAAAATGCTTCGGCGGCTCATACGATGAAACAGGCGCAGATATTGATGTATCAAGTGATGGAAGTTATTACATTAGCGGTCGATCCTATTCAAATGATGGAGATATAACCGATCCGAAAGGTGAAGCAGACTATTTCCTTGTTAAAACTGACGCGTCAGGAAATAAAACCTGGGCGCATTGTTATGGAGGATCCTTATACGATGAGTCTTATGCTGTAGATGCCACATCTGATAACGGAGCAATACTTTGCGGACGAAGTGGCTCAGTTGATAGTGATGTCAGCGGAAATCACGGAAATGAAGATAGCTGGGTTGTAAAGGTAAGTAGTGCCGGAGCCATTGAATGGCAGAAATCCTTTGGCGGTTCAGAAGATGAAGAAGCTAACGATATACACCAGACTTCCGATGGTGGTTATGCCATGCTTGGTTATACCGATTCAAATAACGGAGATATTACAAGCATTCACAGTGCTGAAAATGATTACTGGTTTGTGAAAATGACCAGCACCGGATCAATTACCTGGCAAAAATGCTACGGGGGAACAGCCGATGATCAGGCAGAAACCTTTTGCACAACCAGCGACGGAGGTTATTTACTGGCCGGATTGACTACATCCAACGATGGAGATGTCACCGGAACTCATGGATCCTTCTATCCCATCGATATCTGGGTTTTGAAAATTAATGCAACCGGAACAATCCAGTGGCAACGTGCCTGTGGCGGTACCGATCAGGATGAGGCGCACAGTGTAATAGAAACCAGCGGCGGCGCTGCAGTTGTTTGCGGTTTTACCTATTCCATTGATGGTGATGTAACCGGAAACCACGGAAATAAAGATGCCTGGGTTCTGAAGGTCAGCGGGACAACCGGCATATCAGAAAATGAGTTTTCAGAAATCAATATTTATCCAAATCCTGCTGTAAATGAATTAATCATTGAAACCCAAATAAATTCACTGATCAATATACGTGACATTACCGGAAAAATTATTTTTTCAGAGCAGATATCCTCCAACTCAAATAAAATTGATGTTACCGGCATTAATCCCGGTTTATATACAATTGAAATAATTACTGAAAAAGGAAAAAGAATTAGCAGGTTTATAAAAGCTGATTAATATTTCTTATTAGCAGGAATAATTCAACCCCGGACCAAAACCCGGGGTTTTATGTAATTCCCCATTTCATGGCATCATTTAAGTAAAAGTTAGATTAATCTCAAAAACATAAGGCCATGAAAAATCTATTTATTCTGATGCTTGTTCTGGTATCCGGAGCAGCATACTGTACCATCGACACACTAACACTTGATTCAAAAATCACCAATGTAACGGTGTTTTTCTCAGGTGCACAGGTTACACGCAAGGCTGATTTGAAATTAGCCAAAGGCAAGCATGTCATTTTAATAAATGAACTTCCCATGGAACTCGACCCGAAAAGTCTGAGAGTGGAAGGCGTGGATAAAATTGTTATTCTGAATGTTAAGCACATGCTTGATTACAATGAATCTGCGAAGAAAAATCCGGAAGAAACGCTTATAAATGACAAAATTGAAGCTTTGCGACTGAAAATCAGCGAAAATCAAAATAAACTGAGTGTTTTTGATCTGGAAGAGGAAATCATGATGAAAAACAGTATGTTGAACAAGGATGAAGGCTCTGCTGTTTCAAGTATTAAAGAGGCAGCCGACTTTTACCGCTTGCGACTCAATGAAATAAGGCAAAACAAGCTGAATATATATACTGAAACCGAGAAAATACGGGAGAAAATCCTTGAACTGAACAATGAATTAAATAAAATTTCGGTAAAAAAACGTAAGACATATTCACAGGTATATATTACACTTGACTGCAGTGAATATTTGACAAATGACCTGAATTTCACCTATTATATTTCAGGTGCCGGATGGGAACCATTATACGATTTCAGGGTTGATGACATTACAAAACCACTAAGTATCATATATAATGCAGGTGTTTACCAATCAACCGGTGAAGACTGGAAGAATGTGAGGATAAAACTTTCGACAGGAAATCCTTCTGTGGGCGGACAGCAACCGGAGATAAAAAAATGGTATCTGGGAGGTTACAATCCATATTCAGTTCAAACACCAGCAAATCAAAATGGTATCGGTGCAATAAAAGGTTCGGTGAGGGATAAAAAAAACAATGAGGCAATTCCTTTTGCATCAGTTGCAGTTTTAAAAGATGGTAAAGTGCAAACAGGTGCAACCACTGATTTGGATGGCAATTATATCATAAAACCCATTCAGCCTGGTTATTATAGCTTGAGAGTCTCTTTTATAGGTTATGAAAATAGTGAAGTCAGTAATGTGGTTGTCAGCAGTGACCACATCACTTTTCAGAATTTCATACTTGCAGAATCGGCTCAGCTTTTATCAGCTGTTGAAGTAAAAACCTATAGAAATTCATTAATTGACAAGGAAGATCCTTCGAGGGTTGACCTTTATTCAGGTGGTTTACCTGCAGGATATGGTGATGCTTCCGGAGGAGTTATGAAAATACCCGGACGTGGTGCAAGAGAAGGCGGAGTTGATTTTTATGTGGATGGTGTAAAAAACAACAATTACGAATCAAACAACTACATCTCAAACACAGTAAAAACCGCCATCACCAGTCTGGAATACGATATAGAAATTCCTTACACAATTTTATCAGATGGCAATGATAACATCTTAAAAATAAAAGAAGTGAAACTGCCGGTTGACTTTATTTATCATGCTGTTCCCAAGCTCGATTGCAACGTATATCTTACAGCAGAGATTCCCAATTGGACAGAGTTGAACCTGCTCAGCGGAAAGTCGAATATCTATTTTATGGGAACTTTTACCGGAAGTAATGTTATCAATGCAAATTACACAGGTGACACATTGAAAATTGCTCTGGGTATAGACAACAACATCATTGTAAAAAGAGAAGGGAACAAAGAACTGTTCGATAAAAGGTTTGTAGGCACAACAGTAAAAGAAACAAGAGCTTTCGACGTTACGGTAAAAAACAACCGCAGCTCTAAAATAAGAATCGTGATTGATGATCAGTTTCCGTTATCAGACCGCAAATCGATTGAAGTGGAGCGGTTGGAAACATCCGGTGGAAAAATTGATGAAAATACCGGAAAAATCAGTTGGGACATTAGTTTGGGAGCAAATGAAAAGAAAGTGATTACTTTGAAATATGAGGTTAAATATCCTGATTATGTGAGCATAGGAATAGAGTAGGTATTTAGCCGCGAATGCGCGAATAATATATTGTGCATTCGCGGCTTTAAACCTCAGGCTACCCTTTCATTTTTTTTAGCATTATATATATACAACCACCGGCAGAACTTCTGCAGGATATTTTATTTTTACACGCTGACCATTAATAACTTACAATAATAAAACGACGAATAATAATTTGCTTTCTTATTTCGTTTTATTAAAAAACACTACCATGAAACTCGCATTAACTGTTGTCAGCGTGTTGCTTTTTTTGTCAGTATCTCAATCCCAGACAAACAAAAACACATTTTACAATCTGAATGAGGCTTTTAAAAATCCTCAAAAGGTTGTGAAACTTGATCTCTCAAATCAGGGAATAACTTCCCTGCCCGATTCTGTCAGCCAGTTTAAAAACCTGAAACATCTTGATATTTCAGGAAATTATTTTAGAAAACTACCCGAGCAAATATCAACCCTGAAAAACCTCAGAATTCTTGATCTTTCGGATAATGAACTGACTGAAATTCCAATTTTTTTAACCAATCTGAAAAAGCTCAAGTCTCTTGATCTTACAAACAACGACAGGATTGCCTCATCGACTTCGGTGGTATTGATTTCTGAATTTAAAAAACTTGAGAAGCTGGCGGTTTCAGGAGAAGAAGATGAAAGTGTGCCCGGAATAATTTCAGTGATGAGTTCACTGAAACATCTTGAAATTTCATTTAAAGAAATGAAATATATTCCGGCCGGATTAATAAATATTGAAGGTTTGCAAAGCATTGTTATAAAAGGGGCATCGGAATTAAAACAGGACAGTTTATTCGCGTATCTAAGACGATTTAAAGAACTTAAGGAAATTGGGATTGAAAATTGCGGACTGACTAAAATACCCGATGGTTTTGCCAATCTGAACAACCTGACATTGCTGAATCTGTCGGGAAATAAGATTGACAGTGTGGGTGTTGATATTTGCAAAATGCAAAACCTCAGAATGCTGGATGTGCGAAACAATGAATCGGGAAGGAAAATCAGAATGGAAATGTTCGCACTTCTTCCCTCCTGCCATGTTCTTTATGATATTCCCGTGATGGCTAAGAAAATTGATCCGCCACTTAAGGGAATCCTTGTTGAAACGCAAGTATTCAATATAACCGCAGGAAAAGACACGGTATTGCCTGCTAAATCAGGTACATTGATCAGCATTCCGGCCAACTCACTCAAAGATAAATACGGAAATATAGTAACCGGAAACGTAAAAGTCGAATATGAGGAATATACAAATGCGACAGATGTATTTCTGAGTGGAATTCCCATGACAACCAATTCCGAAGGCACAGAGTATCCTTTTGTTTCGGCCGGAATGTTCAGACTTGATGTGTATAAAAATGGTCAGGCACTCCAGCCAAACCTTGAAGCAGAAAACAGGGTAGCCATCAACCTTGCTTCGCCAAGTAACGATCCTGAAATGAATGAGTATTTTTATGATGAAACCCAAAACAATTGGGTTGAAACAGGGCAAAATGACCTGACTAAAGGAAAGTCCGTTGTAATGAAACCCCAGCCGCCATTCTGGAGAAGTAATCTGGATACCCTTGATAAACCAGAATTGAATATACCTGAGGAACCCGTTGCTCCGGTTTTTGATTATGAAATATACAGATGTAAAACATACATCACATTCGCTGAAAACAACAATCGCAATGTTTTTAAGATTGCTATACCAAACAATCCACGGGGCGAAAAACTTCAGAAATTTCATTATAAAGCGCTTAAAGAGCTGGCTTACCTGAAGGAATTTTCATGGAGATGCAGCGGGGAATCGGCCGATGCATACAAAAAATTCAAAACACTCACCGATAATGGCAAAGCACTCACTGATATCTCCATTGAAAAGAAAGAAAACACTTTTACTCTGACACTTGAGCTGGGCAGGGACACAATTAAACTGGATGCTGATCCTTTTTCGGCAAAAGACTTTAAATTGATGTTCCAGTACACCAAATACAAAAAGCTATATGATGCCCGAACCAGATTATGGGATAAAATTGACAATAAATACAACAAGGCTTATGAGGAATTTGCTGAGAAGGCAAAAGAATATACCGAAGATGTTGCCACCTGGAAAGACAATAAAATCCTTGCCGAAAAAGTATATGCAGACTCAATAAAAATATTTAACCAAAGAAATGCCATGGCGCTCAGGGAAGATTCATTGGCAAAAATAAAATATGAAAAAGATCTTGCAGCGTTCAATGAAAAAATGAAAAATTACAACGATTACCAGTTTACTTTTTCCTATGATCCGGAAAAACTCGATGATAAAGTACTAAGAACCATTGAGCCCATAAGGTTTGGAGTTGCGAACATTGACAGATTGAACAAATTGCCCCGGGAAAATGTCCTTGCCCGGTTCTCTGACAAAGAAAATAATCCGATATTACCTGAATTTATTTATGTTTTAAACGATTATATGATTGGCGTTTCAGTGTTTTTCGGGGACAGTGAAATCAGTTATCAGACCGATGTGAATTCACGTCTTGTTGTGATCATGCCTGATAAATCTTTTGCCATGGTTGATGCAAAGGAATTTGAAAAATTTGTGAAAAACCCTGAAAATCCAATAAAGATTGAATTGATAAACCCCGAAAAAACTTCACTGGAAGAAGCACGCACTATGCTGGCTTCAAAGTGATTGTAAAGACGGATCGTGGTTGACTCCCGCCGAAAGTCGGGAGTTTTTTTATGCAACTCATAGTGAAAAATATTGTCTTTAATAGAAAATTTAAGCCATGAAAAAAATTCTTTTTCTTTTATTCGGGACTTTTTGTCTGTCTGGTTTGTATTCACAACAGACATGGAAAAATCTCATTTTCGAAGGAGCCGGCGTACGTGGTATCGCCTATTGCGGGGTGCTGAGTGTGCTGGAGGAAAAAGGCGTCATGGGAAAAATTGAAAACGTGGGTGGCACTTCGGCCGGAGCAATCACTGCTTTAATGGTTTCTCTGGGTTATACTTCAAATGAAATTGAAAAAATAATTTCTGAAACAAAATTTCAAAAATTCAATGATGGCGCTTACATATTCATTGGCGGTATTTACCGAACAACTCACAAATATGGATGGTACAAACCGGATGCATTTTTATCATGGCTCGATAAAATCATATTGGATAAATGTGGTAATTCCGAAATTACATTTGCAGAACTGAGTCAAATGGGCTTTAAAAATCTTTATGTAACGGCAACCTGTTTAAATAAACAAAAACTGGTAGTGTTTTCTCATCAAAATTACCCGGAAATGAAGGTTAAGGATGCAGTCAGGATTTCAATGTCTATCCCACTCTATTTTGAAGCTGTATTTGTTGATGAGAAGGGAAAAACCTATGAAAAACAAAGCAAGGATTGTTCTTTGGATGTGATGGTCGATGGCGGCATTTTGGGCAATTTTCCTATTTTTATTTTTGACAGTATATACTCCGAAAACGGCAGGCTAATTAGAATTCCCGATTATTCAACCATTGGAATAAGAATCGATACAAAAAATCAAATTGCCAGTGATGCTGAAACAAAAGAACTTGTTCCACTTGAAATAAAAAGTGTAAGTGATTATGTGAATGCTTTTTATATAATTGCAATTGAAAACCTGAACCGCAGTACGCTGGAACAATTTGACTGGGAGCGAACCATTTCGGTATCTTCAGAAGGCATTGCGTCAAAAATCAGAAAGCTAAGCGAACATGAGAAAAAACTGCTTATTGAAAGCGGACAAAAATTTGCAACAGATTTTTTAGAGTAATTTTTCTTATATTTGCTCAGATTAATTAAAAACGGCTTATGAAAACCGCTTTTAAATTTGTGTTTTTGTCGATATTCCTACTGAGCTATTCATTCTCTCATGCCCAAATTGAAGATGAATATACCGATTCATATTCCGTTTTTGGCGGATTAAACTTTAAAGGAGATTACAATTTTTATTCTATTGATATCACCAAAGACAGGATTTACCCGGGTTATAAAGATTTTAAATTTTCCGGTTACGGATTGTCATTTGATTTTTACAACGGCACCAACTTTATGGCCGGCGGAAAATTTTTTATTAAACCGCTTCCGTGCTGTTTATTGCGAAATCCTTATTTTTTTCCATTGATCGGCTTACAAGCAGGCTATTATCAATTAGCTGGCGAGCCGGGATTTTATGTCCGGCCCGAAATATCCTTACTGTTTAACTCTTCAACTGATAGCAAAATTAATTTCAGGTTCAGATTGGCATATACCTATGATTTTACCTTTCCTGCAGCAGAACTTGATAACTTTATTGAAAACTCACTGGTACTTCAAATAGGATTGGCTTACTGCATCCATACAAAGCCTGAAAGTCAGCTGAGATTTGATGAATAATGTATTATTTTTTCTTCAGCTTTACCGTTAATTCCTTAAATGCCTCACCCTGATCCCATGTGTCGTCGTTTTCATCAACAAGATCGCCAGGATCAAAAGCAATACTGGTATCCATATCTCTGAACTGACCATTGGTTTTACCGTCAATATCCCTTATTTTAACAATTACCAATTTGCCGTCAGGAAACCCCATGGTCGAATAATTTGCAATACCAGTAGAATCGGTTATTTCAATTGGGAATGAATTTTCAGCTGAATCAACAAACGCTACTTCAATACCGCTAATTTCCTTGCTGTTTTGGTCGGTTATTTTTATATTTAGTGAATATGAAGCATGCGGACAGCCATATTCGGTTGCACCCGTATCATCATAATCTTTTGTCTCGCCTGATTTTGAAGGCTGTGTGCTGCAACCGGTAATGATTCCTGTTAAGAAGAGCAACAACAACCAAAAACGTTTTTCAATTTTTAAGATCCGTTTTTTCATAAGTCTATTTTTTTCTTTCCAATGTCATGGTTATGGTTTTGACTGCTTCGCCCCAGTCCCAGCCATCATCAGAGCCACCTTTGAACTCATCTTCCCGATAAATAATAGTCGTATCTTTATCAGGATATTTACTGTCAGGTCCTTTAATTTTAAGTGCGATTTCCCGATTGCCGATTTGTCTGTCGTAATAGGTAAATACTGCTATGCCTGAAGAATCTGTATATATACTGTCATGTATATTTTCTAGTGTGTCAATCACCTCAACAAGAACCCCGTCCATTGGTTTTTTTGATTCATCAAGAATTGCCAGATCAAGAGAATATGTTGCCTGTCTTACTCCATATTTTTCTCCGTCGCCGGAATCATCATCTTTTCTTTCTACTTTGCTTTCACATCCGGTAAAGAAAGCAATAACTGTCAATAATAGAAGCCAGAAATTTTTCTCGGATTTAAGTAGGGATATTCTCATAGTTTTATAATTTTAAACTCAGTCCTTCTGTTTTGAGCCTTTCCTTCTTCGCTGGTATTGTCGGAAACAGGTTGTTTTTCACCGTACCCGATATAAGTGATATTTGTTTTGACAACACCCTGTGAAATGAGGTAATCATAAACTGATTTTGCTCTGTTTTGAGAAAGAATCTGATTGCTTTCTTCGGTTCCCACATCGTCGGTATGCCCTGAAACTTCAATCTGCATTCCGGGATGCTGGTTCATGAATCCCACCAATATATTAAGTTCGGCTTTTGATTCGGGTTTTAAGGCAAACGCACCCGTTTCGAAGAATACATTCTTCAGAATAATTTTTTCCCCTTCTTTGATTGGCTGTAAAGGAATATCTTTTACATAGGGTTTTGGAGTGTTGGCATCAACAATAAAAGAGAAATTTTCTGAAAAAAACATATATCCATCGCAGGATACATTTAGCGCGTAATTCTTATCAGCAGGGATGCATACCAGAAAATCGCCTTTATCCCTTGATGAAACGGAACTGATTATTTTTTCTCCGGTTTCCAGGTTAATAAACTCGAATTTTGCTGACAATGGCTTCTTCGTCACTGCATCATATACAATGCCCTTCAGGTATGTTACTTCGGCTGGTCGGGCTTTTTCATACAATTTAAATGTGTAGAGATCAATACCTCCTAATCCGCCCTCCCTTTCAGAAGAAATATATGCTAGGTCACCTTTTGAGTTAAGGACCAGACTGTTTTCATTTCCCTGCGAATTAATTGGATAGCCAAGATTTACCGGGGTACTCCACGTGTTGTCATCGCCTAGTCTGGAGTAAAATAAATCTGTTCCACCCATTCCGGGTAATCCATTGGAAGAAAAATACAATGTACGGTTATCGGGATGGATAAATGGACCCGACTCATTATATTCCGTGTTGATTTGCGGTCCCAGATTTTCAGGTTCAGAAATAATCCCCCCTGCGCTGATTGTGGCTTTCCATAAATCCAACCCGCCATATCCTCCCGATCTGGTACTGGAAAAGTAAAGTGTTGTGTTGTCTGATGAAATGCTTGGTTGTGATTCCCAAAATTCTGTATTGACAGGGTTTTTGAGATTTTGTGCCGGACTCCAACCTGCTCCGGATTTCACAGCGAAATAAATGTCACATTCACCCATTCCGTCATCTCGTTGACAAGCAGTGAAAAACATATATTTACCATCAGCTGAAATAGTTTGTGCCCCTTCATTAGAATCAGTATTTATGGCTCCTCTGAGTGGTTTGGCCAATGTCCATGAATCTCCGGCTTTTGAACATTCATAAAAATCTTCCTGATAAACTTTTCCATATATGCCATAAGGATCGTTTTTAAGTACTTTTCGGGTTATAACCAGCAAACTTCCGTCAGCAGTGAGTGAAGGGAGATATTCATCAAAGGTTGAATTGACATTTTTCCCCAGGTTTTCGGGTTTGAACTCTACAGGATTTTTCATCGCTTCAATTGCAAAATCACAGGAAAGAAGCTGTTTTGCTGCCCAAACGGTTTCGTCAGTTTCCTTTTCCTTCTGTTTACCAAGAAAAGTATTGTAATTTGTTTTAGCATCATTATACTGCCCGCAGGCAAACAAAACTTCAGCAAGGTCAAAATAGGTATACACCAATGAGTCGCCCTTTAGCGAAAGAGCTTTTTTATAGCTTCTGATTGATCCGGAATAGTCTTTCAATTCAGTGAGTATTGCAGCTTTTAGCAAATGTGAGTTTACCCGTAATGAATCAAGCTGGATTGCGGTTGAAATAATTTTGTTAGCGCCATTAAAATCTTTTGAATAATAACATTTTACAGCATCGTTGTAAAGTTTATATTTAAGATCATTCTGACCAGTTAAAGTCATGAAAACAGATATAAAAATTACCGAAAAACTAATTCTGAGTAAAGTACTTTTCATCTTTCAAAAATATAAAAAAAAACTTCTGATAATAGTAAAACGCTATTAATGCACCATTTATTTGTATTTAAGTTTACAAGTTGAATATGAAATTGAAAGTTTTACCAAATACATTTTCAAATTAAAAAACAGAAAATCAGTAAAATAAATCAGTTTTTTCATCAGTTTAGCATACAGCTACATTCGTCACTTAAAAAAGAATAGACATCAAAAAAATAAGGAAATCGCCGCAAAAATTCGTATATTTAAGTAATTAAATACTTATAAATATGATTAGTTTACGGTTACATAGGGATCCGTTGATTTTTGTAGTAGAAGATGAAATATTTTACCAGAAACTGATTAAAGCAAATCTTAATAAATTCAATTTCAATAAAATAAAAACATTTTTCAGTGGAGAGGAATGTCTTGAAAAAATTTCTGAAAAGCCTGATTTTCTGATTTTGGATTATCAGCTGAGCGGAAAAAACGGAATTGAGGTTTTAAAGGAATTCAAAGAAACCAGTCCGGACACTCACGTAATTTTTCTTTCTGGTAAAAGGGAAATGGATATTGCAAACAAATCGATGGAAATGGGGGCTGACAGTTTTATAGTAAAAAACAACCAGTCTTTTCAAAAAATCAAACAGCGTATTCACTCGCTGAGTTCATTCAATAAACTCAGGCAGGTTAGAAAGATCACAAAGATGTTTTTGATTGGAATAGCAGCATTAGTTGCCACAACAATTGTTTTGCACAGTTTTTACCCGGATTTGTTTTAGGGTTTATTCCGAAACAGATTCTATTTTCCATTTATTCGTGTAAAATGTTTTTTGGTGATTAGATAATTTATTTCCAAAAATCTTTGCAGGAAGTGCTGTGCTGCCAAAAAAAATTCCCACGGCTAATTTGGCTGTGCTTTCGTTTTCAAAAAGTGAGTCAAGTGAACTGGTAATTAATATTATTACTCCGGTTATGATTGCAATCGGTGCATAAACAATCAAAATTTCTCCAAGGGATTTTTTTCCTTCACTGATTTTATAAGTTGCTGTTATCGACTCAATATCAGTCAGTTTAACAGTGTTTGAATTTTCAAAAACAATTGCATTTTCTGTTATTTTGTATGAATTGGTTGTTCTAATTACATCTCCTGATTGAGTTTTAATTTTTAAGTAAGATTCGGTTTCAATTTCATAGATTTTTACTTGTTTTTCAGTAGTATTTCCCTTTGTTATTTTTGTGGCTGTAAGTTTATACGAGGTGCTATCCTGACTGAAAATCAAAGAAGAAATTAATATAAGCATTATTAGTATGGTTAGTTTTTTCATATGGTCAAGTGTGAATCTCCATTGGATTATTTGCGTTATTTTTTTTATAAAACTAATAAAAAACAAAAACATCTAATAAACAATATTCTCTTTTGTTATACATTTGACGCAATAAAATACTAAAAAAGATGCATACATATTTCAGAATTATTTCCTTTTTTTTCCTCTTAGCCCTTGTTTCATGCAACAGCCAAAATGAAAATACCACGGAAAAAAAAACAGATTCCGGCGAATTAAACCTCATTCCCCGCCCCCAATCCATGACAACTGGAACGGGATATTTTGTTTTTTCGGCCAATACTTCCCTGATATTTGATAAAAGCAATGCTGAAGGAATGTATTTATCCCGTTTTTTTGCACCTGCACTGAAGGGTGACGGACCCGAAAACTCCATTGAACTGGTAATTGTCAAATCGCCAGATACCCTTGGTACTGAGGGTTATTTACTTGAAATCACTCAAGACTTCATAAAAATATCGGCCAATGCAAAAGCAGGATTGTTTTATGGGATGCAAACCCTCAGACAATTGCTGCCAAAAGAAATTGAAAACCAGAAAATTATTGAAAAATTTGAGTGGAAAGTCCCCTGCCTCACCATCGCTGATAAGCCGGTTTTTCGGTGGCGCGGAATGTTACTCGACTGCTGCAGGCATTTCATGGACAAGGAATTTGTGAAGAAATATATTGACCTGCTGGCCATGCTTAAAATGAATCGTTTTCACTGGCATCTGACCGAAGATCAGGGCTGGCGCATTGAAATAAAAAAATACCCGTTACTTACCGAAAAATCGGCCTGGCGCACCGATTATCAGGGAAACAAACACGGTGGCTTTTATTCGCAGGAAGACATAAGGGAAATAATTGACTATGCAAGCGAACGCCATGTGGAAATAATCCCTGAAATTGAAATGCCCGGTCATTGCAAGGCTGCCCTCGCCTCCTATCCCGAAATTTCCTGCACAGGCGATCCGTTCGAAGTGGAAACCAACTGGGGTGTTCACAAGGATGTATATTGTGCCGGAAACGAGAATACATTTGAGTTTATCGAAAATGTGCTTGACGAAGTAATTGAACTTTTCCCTTCGCAATACATCCACATTGGCGGCGACGAAGTTCCCAAGGATCGCTGGAGTGCCTGCCCTAAGTGTCAGGCCAGAATTAAAAAGGAAGGACTGAAAGATGAAAAGGAACTGCAGAGTTATTTTATCAAACGCGTAGAAAAGTACCTTTCTTCGAAAGGAAAAAAACTCATTGGCTGGGATGAGATATTGGAAGGCGGATTGGCCGAAACAGCCACCGTACAGTCATGGAGAGGTTTTGAAGGCGGAATCGAAGCAGCGAATTCAAACCATTATGTGGTGATGTCACCGGCCGGTGAGGTTTATCTGGATGCCGGAGAAAAGAATACCAATCTTAAAAAAGTGTACAGTTTCAATCCGGTTCCCAAAGAACTTTCAAAAGACAAAGCAAAATACATTCTGGGTTCTGAATGCTGCATGTGGACCGAAAGTGCGCCGCAGGAAAAGGTTGATCGCCGGGTATTTCCAAGAATCCTTGCCCTGAGCGAAGTTTTATGGACATACCATAACAGGGATTTTGAAGATTTCAGAAAAAGACTGGCTTCATTCTATGACAGACTCGACCTGATGAATGTGGATTACGGGTTTGAAGAAAGTCCGTTTGATCTTACCCTTACATCCTCAGGGAAAGGAAAATATCTGTTTAAAATTGAAAACAAACTTGATTATATTGATGTTTATTACACTGTTGACGGCAGCGAGCCCACACTTAAATCTCCAAAATATTCAAAAGAAATTACCATTGAAAAGTCCTGTGAAATTAAAGCCATTGCAGCCAGAAAAAGCAAAATTATCGGAGATGCAATGAAAAAGGAAGTAAACGTTCACAAAGCTATCGGCCTCATTCCGGTAATCAAATTCCCCTACGCAGATAAATACAAAGGCACCGGCGAAGGTAGTCTGACCGACGGACTAATTGGTTCGTCCGACAATTACAACGACGGAATATGGCAGGGATTTGAAAAGGAAAATCTTGAAGCAATAATTACCTTTGATGCAAAAACAGAAATTAAAAGCATTTCCGTAAACTTTTTCCAGCTAGTGCCCCATTGGATATTTTTACCTGTAAAAGTGGAATTCTATTCGAGTCTGGATGGCAAAACTTATAAAAAAGAAGCAGAAATTATTACAGATATTCCGCAATCAGCCTCAGAGACAATTGTTAAGAAATACGAAAAAAGTTTTGAAGGACTGAAAGCAAAATATATCAAGGTAATCGGAATCAACACAGGAATCTGCCCGTCATGGCATCAGGGGGCCGGAGGAAAATGCTGGGTGTTTGCCGATGAGATAATTGTTAATTGATCAATAAAATGATATTTTACCTGTCTACCGCATATTTTCCGCCTCTGCAGTACATGAACAAGCTGGCAAAGGGCGATACAGTGTACATAGAAAAGTTTGAAAACTATTCAAAGCAATCCTATCGCAACCGGTGTGAGATATACGGAGCAAATGGCAGACTTACATTGAGTATTCCTATAGAAAAGCAAGCCACATCAAAAACAAAAATTAAAGATGTTAAGATTGATTACGACGAAAACTGGCAGAAAATTCATTTTCGGGCAATAGAATCAGCCTACAAAAACTCACCTTATTTCGAGCATTATTTTCCTGAAATAGAGCATTTTTTCTCAAAAAAGTATGTTTTTCTCTGGGATTTGAATCAGGATATTCTCGCCGTTCTGTTGAAAATTTTGGATATTAATTGTGAGATAAAATACACATCGGATTTTGAAAATGAGTATATTGGCAGTTCAGATTTCAGGTTTGGTATTCATCCCAAGCAAAGAATGAAAAAAGAGGATCCGTTTTTTGAATCAGCAAAATATTATCAGGTTTTTGAACCAAAACACGGTTTTCTGGAGAATCTGAGCATTTTAGATCTTATTTTTAATGAAGGTCCGGGTACAGAAAATATTATTAACCTTTAAATAGAATAAAATGAAAAAGAGATTATTACCATTAATGCTGCTGATGATGGCAGTTATTTTTATTTCGTCATGTTCAAATCACGGAACAAAGATTGAACTTAAAGACGGCGAATTGTTCTACACTTCAAATGTAACTGAAGACGATGCCAACAAACTTGGAAAATGGCTCGAGGAAAACTATTTTGTACAGAACAAGGATGCATCAGTTCAGTTGGAAAAAGAAGGCGATGTTTTTCAGGCAAAATTTGTTGTCCGCGATGATGTAAATCTGGATGATGAGAATGTTGTTGCCTATGCCAATATGCTTTTAGAAGGCGTGAAAACCGTATTTCCCGATTCAAAAGTTGAAATTCACCTTTGCGACGACAAACTTGAAACTCAAAAAGTAGTTAAATAAAAATGAAAAAATACTTAATTGTTACGCTGGCGATTTTATTTTCAGCGCTTCTGATAATTTCCTGTAACGACTATGGAACAATGATTGATGTTGAAAACGGGGAAGTATATTATTCAGAGAATGTTGAAGAACAAGATGCCCAAAAAATAGCCGACTGGCTTAAAGAAAACTTTTTCCCTGCAGCCAATGAAAAGCCTTCTGTTCAGATTGACAAAGATGGTGATGTATTCATTGTGAAATTTGTAACTGTTGAAGGTGCTGATCTTGAATCTGTAGCTGTAATTAATGCTTTCAGGATTGTGCAGGTATCACTCAGCAAGGAATTGAATGGTGCTGAAATTGAAGTGTGGCTCTGTGACCGTTCTTTCGAAATGAACAAAAAGTTAGAATGGAACGATAAGCTGGCTGCTGCAATAGAATTCGGTGAGGTAATTGCCACTGCCAATGGAGACTTATTCTATAAAAATGTGAGTAAGGAAGAAGCCCAAACCGTTTCTGAATATCTCGAACCAAGTTACTTTGTATTTCAAAAGAACAGCTCTGTTCAGCTTGACAAGTCAGGCAACTCATACATAGTCAATTTTGTTTTCAGGGATGATGTGGATGTGGAAGATGAATCTCTTGTTGCCAATGCAGTTTTTTCACAGGTTGAAATCAGCAAACTTCTGAATAATAGTCCGGTTGTGATTAATTTCTGCAATTCCATGTTTGAATCAAGGAAAGAAATACCCTGGGATGAAAGCAATATTGAAAAGTACAATTTCGGAACTGAGATTGAAGTAATCGATGGTGAGCTTTGCTATACCGAGACTGTAACCAAAGAAGATGCAGAAAAGCTGGCCAAATGGCTTGAGACAAATTATTTTGCCGAGCAGAAAAACACTTCGGTACAGGTAAAAAGGGAAGATAAAAATCTGCAGGTTAAGTTTGTAATGAGAAAGGGATTGGATCTTGAATCGCAGGATATCGCCGATTACGCCAAAAAGCTAAAAGAAGGCATTTCAAAACTGTTTAAAGGAACAGTGATTGAAATACACCTGTGCAATTCAGCTTTCGAAACACAAAAGTTTTTTTAAAATATTTTTTTTTATTTTACCACCAATGCATTGATTTGTGTTGGTGGTTTTTTTTACAGGGTTGCATTCTATAACCAACCTTTTGTTAATAATATGATAAAATCTGGCAAAAAATTGACCTTTGAAATATTATTAATTAATTTTGAATGCTATATAAATCATATTATGAATAAACTATTTTCAATTCTGTTTATTTCTCTGGTCCTGTCCTATGCAGCAATATCGCAGGATAAACCGGGAAATACCCAACCTGACTACCCTTTTCAATGGGGAAACGGTGCTGTTAAAGTGTTAAAAAATACCGTATCGATGGGCAATATAGACATCAACTCGGTTAGAATAGATACTGTTAAAATAAAGAATGTTTCAAAAACAAAAATCAAACTGACTTACAAAGACCTTCCTGCTTATTTAAAGTTGGTAAATGCTCCGGCTACCCTTAAACCAGGCAAAGAAGGAATTATAGTAACTACCTACACACCAAAGTTGCACAAAAACAAAGAAGGAATGCAGCAATGGGGTTCTACTACCTTTTCGGTGTTTGTAGTAGTTAATGGAGACACAACAACTTATAAACAAAACGCACTGAATTTCAACTGCAGTCTGGACGAAGACTTTACCAAATACACAAAAAAGCAGTTAGAAGAAGCCCCAATTGTAAAATTTGACACATTAGTTTATGACTTTGGATCAGTTGAACAAGGCGCTAAAATAACCTATGATTTCACATTTAAGAATCTTGGACGAAATGATCTTGAGATTCGCCGTGTTAAGGGGTCCTGAGGCTGCACTGCTGCCAGTCAAGCTGGTAAACCAATAAAAGCAGGAGAATCAAGTAAGATTTCTGTTTCATTTAACACAGCAGGAAAAAATGGAAACCAAAATAAATCCATTACAGTAAATACCAATGATCCCAAAAACCCTGTTATTTCTCTCAGAATAAAAGGCACTGTGCTTGGCGGAGGAAATAGCGGAGGACATTGAGGGGTGCTAGTAACAAGTAGCGAGTAGCAAGTAGCTAGTTGTGAGAAGTGGGTATAAATTAGGAAGATGGGACTTGTTATTCTTTTTGTTCAATTAAACTGATCAGACCTTTGAATTGAAGGTGTTTGATTATTATCCGCAGTTGACTATAGGTGTAGTCTGGGCCGAGGTTTTCTATTGCAGGGGACAGACTGAAATTCTTTTCCTTCAGAAAATATTCACTTGCTTTGCTAATCTTTTCCTTGTCAACAAATAATTCCGCCATAAGCTCTCCAGTGCCCACAAAATGAGCCAGATGTGTTTCGATGGTTGAAGCTGTAAATCCCCTTTCAGCTGCAATCTGCTGAATACTTTTTCCGGATTTATAAAGTTCCATACTCACTGCCTTGGAATCAACTTTTAATGTTTTCTCTTTTTTCTTAGATCTTAGTTTCCTGTCGATAACAGAAATATCAACATGGTTTTCATCAACGTATTTTTTAACAATACTGACAATCTCTGCTCCGAATTTTTCAATGGTTTGTTTGCCAAATCCCCTGAGGGGTTTTAAATGATCGATCTCGACAGGTAAAAATTCCAAAACGCCAGCCAGTGTATTTTGGTGCATGATGGCGTAACGGGGCAGGTTTAATTCCTCCGATTTAACAGCACGCCAATCGCGCAGCAGGTTATATAGTATTGGATGTTTTGTCAGGTCGGTTTTTACTTCTTTTTTTATTTTTTCAGGCTTCTTCGCTCCCATTTCGTTTATGGAAGCTTTGGCTTTTATTTCAAGATATTTTTTTGTTGAAAATCCCCCTTTACAATGCTCCAGGCAAGCCATTTTGGGATATAATTCCTCTTTAATTTTTACCAGAGCGTCATTCAATGTTTTTTGAATTGCTTTGTTATCAGAATCCACACGAGCCACACTAATATCCTCCCAAAGAATGGCACCGGTTTTTTCATAAAAATAGCTTGCTCCCGATTTAATTCTATCCTGCAATTTCAAATCCCTTTCAGGTTCTGATGCCGCATTAACCATTTCTTTAAGCTGTTTGTGAAACTTCACCGAAACATCATAAATTTCTGATCTGAAACTATTAAAAATGTCGCTATAATCGAGAGAAGAAAGTAAATCCACAGCACTTTCATTTTCTTTGAAAACTTTTAAGAAATATCCAAACCTTCGTTTTATCGACTCATAATCAAACAGATCAATAATCAGCAACTGTTCAAATTCTCTGCGTGCTTTTTGGAGGAGACCGTCATCCGGACGGTTTTTTTCCATTTGGGAATTGAATTCAGAAACCGAAAAATCACTTTTTATTCCAGACTGTCCAACAGGTGATGACAGAACGAGTCCGTCGAGGGTTTTGCATCGACTCAGTGCAACGTAAACCTGTCCGAATGCAAAAGCATCCTTTGCATCAATTATGGCTTTTTCGAAAGTTAGTCCCTGCGATTTATGAATGGTTATAGCCCATGCAAGTTTGAGCGGGTATTGGAAAAAGGAGCCAATTACTTCTTCCTTTATTTCTTTGGTGTCGTCATTAATTTCGTAACGGATATTATTCCATTCGGCTATCTCGACCTGAATTTCAGAATCGTCATCTTTACATTTCACAAGTATTTTATCATCCTCGAAGCCGGTTATGGTTCCGATTTTACCATTAAAAAAGAGTTTTTCAGGAGACAGGTCATTTTTTACAAACATTACCTGAGCATTAATTTTCAGCTCAAGCTCTTTTTCTGTGGGAAAAGAGTAATCAGGAAATTCACCTTTTGTTGTTGCTGTGAATTTTTTTGATTTACCCTTTAAATCTTTTAATTTACGTTCATTAATGGTTTGAGATTGGCTGTTATGAGTTGTGAGGGTAATAAAGCCATCTTTTTCCTCGGGGTTAAAACCGGGAATATATCTTTTATTTAGTTCAGCAATTGTTTCGTCAAGGTTTTTCTTATCCCTGATATTATTGAGTAAATTAATGAAATGCTCATCCGACTGCCTGAAAATATGAGTAAGTTCTATGCTGATAAAACTTGTTTTTTGCAAAGCCCTTGAGCCGAAGAAAAAGTATGAATCGTAATAATCCTTTAAAATCATGTGGTCCTCATCACGCACAACCGGAGCAAGCTGATGGAGATCGCCAATCATCAGCAACTGCACACCGCCAAACGGCAGGTTTCGGTTTTTATAGCGCCTCAGCACATCGTCAATGGCGTCGAGCAGGTCGGCACGTACCATGCTGATCTCATCAATTATGAGGAGGTCAAGACTTTTTATAATTTTTATTTTTTCCCTGTTGAACTTATTCGCATAAAATTTTTCAGCAGAATTTTCATCTTCAAATGTTCTTTTAGACTTTGCAAATTCTGTTGAAATAAATGGACCAAAAGGCAATTGGAAGAATGAATGAATCGTCACCCCTCCTGCATTGATAGCTGCTACGCCGGTTGGAGCGACTACAATCATCCTTTTAAATAAATTGGACCTCAGACTTTTTAAAAAAGTAGTTTTTCCCGTACCTGCTTTTCCGGTAAGAAAGATGTTCAATCCGGTAAATTGTACAAAATCGTATGCGAGTTTTAAATTTTCGTTTTGAATATAATTCATAATTACGTGCTTTTTACCGGGCTAAAATTATAAAAATATGGTTTTAATGATGAAAAAATTATGAACTTTTTATTAACATATAATATTTTTGATTAGATTTTAATTTGGGCCTGCTGGTTAAGTCGAATATTAATAATTGTCAAAGAAGGTTACGGTACTCTGTACCTTTTTTTATTCACCGTAAATTTTAACCTACAGAGGTTGTGGTGCTCTGCACCATTAGAAAACACATTTGGTGCAGAGCACCATGACCTCTGTAGAAATTGGATAAGGATAGGTAATACCGCCGCCCGAAAACAAATATAGAAAGATGATGCTTTTTGCGGCGGAAATGAAAACGATTTTCCAATGTAAAGAAAAATGAATGAATACTGTAAAATCCATGCATCTAATAGTGAACAAACCAATAATAAAAATATATAAATCAATTTGGTATCAGTTTTTCAGCAGCCCATAATTATGAAATGGCATTTAAAATATTCAAAAAAAAACCACGAACGCAGTGTATACTGCATTCGTGGTTCGTGTATTCTGAAAACGCATTATTTTTTTGCGTTTCTTTTTTGCATTTCTTCCAGTTTGAGCTGGAATTTTGATTTGGTAACGGGTTTTTTCTTATTTGCTTCCAGTTTATCCAGAATCTTGTTGTCATCAACAAGGAATCTTCTAATGGCCCACATCTGAGCAAAGGTGATCAGGTTGGCAACCAAATAATAGTAGCTCAAACCAGAGGAATAGTTATTCAGGAAGAACAGGAACATGATCGGGAACAAATACATCATCACTTTCATTCCGGGCATTTGCGGACCAGTGTTCATCTGCATATTCATTCTGGTATAAATAATCGTCGAAATGGTCATAAGCAAGGTAAACAGAGAAATGTGTGCTCCGTACATTGGTATTTCGAAAGGCAGACTGGCAACCGAGTCATAAGCAGAGAGGTCATCTGCCCAAAGGAATGGTTGCTGTCTTAATTCGAAGGATGCAGGGAAAAACCTGAACATTGAAATAAGAATTGGGAACTGAACTACCATAGGCAAACATCCCCCAAGCGGGTTCACTCCTACTTTTTTGTAGAAAGCCATAGTTGCCTGTTGGCGTTCCTGCATTTTTTCTTTCGGAATCTTTTCAAGTGCCTTATCAAGCTGTGGTTTTACAACTTTCATTTTGGCAGTGGAAAGATATGATTTATAGGTAAGTGGAAATAGTACAACTTTAAGGAGAATTGTAAGAATCAATATAATAATACCATAATTGCCGATATAAACCTCCAGAAAATTGAAAACAGGAATTACAGCAAACCTGTTAATCCACTCCATCAGGAAGAAACTCCAGCCCAGGGGAATCATCTGTTCAAGATCAAGACCTTCGCCCTGATCACTCAGGATGTTATATTTATTTGGTCCAAAATAGATATTAAAAGGAATTGATGTTTTTCCATCTCCCGGCTCAGGAAGTGTCATGCTTGCAGTAATGGTTTTTAGGAAATTTTCCTTTGGATCATCCAATTTGACACTTGAAATGGTGGCCGATTCAAATTGGTTTTTAGCAATGATTACCGTTGAAAAGAACTGGTGTTTAAAGGCAATCCAATCAACTTTGTAATTTATTTCTTCACTATCTTCTGAACTGGTTTCAGACAGGTAGTCAACATCTTCATTAGCTTTAAAATAAGCTGTGCAATATGAATCTTCATTAATATATCCTTTTTCAAGACTTGGCAAGGTCATTTTCCAATTCAAAACAACCGGAGCCCCCTGAGTCATCATGGCCTTCATTCCATTGAAGCTGATTTCAAAGTCCATCATGTATCCGTCTGATGGCAATGAATACCTGAATTCAATATATTTCTTTTTAAGTGTATCGGCGTAAAGCAAAAGGGTAATTTCTTTTGAACCGTCAGCCTTTTCAATGACACCCTTTGTTTCAAATACCTTGTTTTTAGTTGAAACATCTTTGCGGTCGATAAAATAGCGAAGGTCAAAAACATTTGAATCCCCTTCGAACAAAATCAAACGGGTATCTTCATGCTTAGGATGCTTTTTAAATTCGGTAAGTTCAACTGATTCGAGCTTTGCCCCTTTAGATAAAATAGTAGCTTTAACTTTGCTGTTTTCGAGAATGAAAGTATCGGAAACAACTTTCTTATTTTCTGTAAACATTGGAGCTATTAAAGCAGGTTTTGCAACAGAGTCATTGCTGACTGTCACTTCTTTTCCGCTTGAAATGGTATCTGTTTTAACAGGCATTGAGTCGGCAACAGGGGTAATGATTTTAAGCAGACTGTCAATTTCAATTTGTTTTTTAGTCAGCATTGTAATCATTTCAGTTGGTTGCTTTTCGTCCTTTTTAGCTTTCAGGGCGCGGCTATAGCTTGTTATTGCCTCTTCAAACTTACTTCTTGCTTTTGGAAGAATTTCTGATGCTGCTAAAATCAGACTGTCTTTTTTTAAACTGTCAACAAGTGATTTCTCAAATGCCTGTTTTCCCTCAATAAACAGTACGTCTGCTCTTTTAGAAAGGCTATCGCCTCTGTTTACATTTTCTTCAAAATACTTTTCCTTTTGGTTTTCGCTGATTGAATTCTGATAAAAGATAAACCCTACAAACAGGGCTCCTATCAATAACAATCCAATCACCGAATTTCTATCCATTCCCATGTTATTAAAGTTGTATGATTAATAATTATTTTTCAATTGTTGACTTTACAAAAGACACAAATAAAGGATGTGGTTTAATTACCCGGCTTGAATATTCGGGGTGAAATTGAACTCCTACAAACCATTTATGTTTTGGGATTTCCATTATTTCAACCAAACCGGTATCGGGGTTTAAACCCGTTGCAATCATTCCGGCTTTTTCAAATTCTTCGAAATAGGCATTATTAAACTCGTAACGATGTCTGTGTCTTTCAGTTACCATATTTTTTCCGTATGCCGAATACGCCTTAGATCCTTTTTTTACAAGACATTCGTATCCACCAAGACGCATAGTTCCTCCTTTTTCGACCACACCTTTTTGATCTTCCATGAGGTCAATCACAGGGTATTCGGTAGTGCGGTTCATTTCTGTAGAATTGGCATTTTCAAAACCAAGAACATTTCTGGCAAATTCAATTACGGCACATTGCATGCCCAGACAAATACCCAGGAAAGGGATATTTTTCTCACGTGCGTATTTTGCAGCAAGGATTTTACCTTCAATTCCTCTGTGGCCAAAACCCGGAGCGATAAGAATTCCTTTAAGCTTCGAAAGTTTTGATTCAAAGTTTTCAGCATTCAGATTTTCTGAATTAATCAGTTTAAGATCAATTTCGCATTCATTTGCCGAGCCTGCATGAATAAAAGATTCTATTATTGATTTATAAGCATCTGCCAGTTCGGTATATTTTCCTACAAGTCCGATTGTTGTTTTAAACCTCGGGTTTTTGAGTTTTTTCAGAAATTCTCTCCATGGTTCAAGTTTCGGCTGCTCTTTTAAAGACATCCCAAGTTTTTTAAGAACAATCTCATCAAGCTTTTCCTCTTGCATCAGAATGGGAACTTCATATATAGTTGACACATCCTTTGATTCAATAACAGAGTCAGTATCAACGTTGCAAAACAGTGAAACTTTCCGGCGTATGTCCTTGCCGAGGGGGTGTTCGGTGCGTAAAACAAGAATATCAGGCTGAACTCCTGATTCAAGGAGCATTTTTACAGAATGCTGTGTAGGTTTTGTTTTAAGTTCACCTGCGGCATGAAGGAAAGGTACCAGAGTAAGATGAATTGACAGCACATTTTTGCCCATCTCCCATTTTAACTGGCGAAGAGCCTCAATATATGGCAATGACTCGATGTCGCCAACAGTACCTCCAATCTCGGTAATCACAAAATCAAATTTATTTTTGGTGCCGAGAAGTTTTATACATCTTTTTATTTCATCAGTGATATGGGGAATTATTTGCACAGTTTTACCTAAAAAATCACCCCTTCTTTCCTTGTTGATTACATTTTGGTAAATACGGCCGGTAGTAACGTTGTTTGACTGAGAAGTTGTGATGTCAAGAAAACGTTCATAATGACCAAGATCAAGATCTGTTTCAGCTCCGTCTTCAGTCACATAGCATTCGCCATGCTCATAAGGATTCAGTGTTCCCGGATCAATATTGATGTAAGGATCCAGTTTCTGAATAGTTACTTTATATCCCCTGGCCTGAAGAAGTTTGGCCAAAGAAGCAGAAATAATACCTTTTCCAAGGGATGAAGTAACCCCTCCTGTTACAAATATGTACTTGGTCGTATTCATAGTTTTTTTCAGAATTTGAAATTTAATCCCATGCTTGGCATAAATGGTAACTGGTCAACTCTTTCATGTTTAATCCTGTCAAAATAAAAAATGTTGTCGCGGTTATAGATATTGGTGATACCAATTGATATTTCAAGCACGTTTCTTTCTGTAAATTCAAAAGTTCTTTTAAGTGTTGCATCCAAACGGTGGTAATAAGGCAATCTTCCTTTGTTGAGATCGGAATATAAAATACCAAGGTTACCATTGATTGTGGTATAATCTGTGTTTATTCCATTATAGAAAGGAACATTTTCATAAAATCCTTGTGTTTGTGTAAAAGGGAATCCTGAACCCAGGTTCCATCTCACATCAAATTCCCATTTTAATGTTTTCCCAAAATTATAGGATCCTACCAGGTTTACATTATGTCTTCTGTCATAATGGGGCACATAATTTAAGTATCCGTCAAACCGTGTAACATATCCCAAGGAATAAACTGCCCAAACAAAAATTCTTTTATGATTGTATTTAATAAGAATATCAGCACCGTAGGCATCACCCTTTTCAATAATAAAATCTTTTTTAAAATAATCAAGCTTGTCATAATTTGCACCTACGTCATCAAATAATTTATTTCGGTTGATGTTTGTCATTTGGGTATTTCGTTTATAATACCCTTCAATATTGATGATAATTTCATTTGTAACATCAAGTTCACAACCCAAAATAAAATGATTGGATTTTTGAAGTTTTGTATTTACCTCTTTGCCATCAAACTCATCCTGTAAGTTGTCGGGTCCTGATAGAAATCCATAAAATAAATTAACTACATCCCGATCTGAATTAGCCGATATAAAGTTTTGCGAATACATTCCTGTAGCAAATTTTATTCTCAGAAAATCATTTATATTATACTTCATACCTAGTCTTGGTTCAGGGGAAAGTTCAGGCAAAGATGCATAATACTGAATTCTGATACTTGGTTCAATGAGAAGTTTTTCATTTTTCCCACTTTTATCTTTGATGGTGTGTTTGTATTTAAAAAACCCACCAAGTTCAGTGGTGTTTTGAGCATCGCTAATTAATCTGCCTACCGAACTGTAAAAAGTATAATCTGTTGCATAACCATTGGTTTCAAAACCATAATTAAACTCATCTTTTCCGAAAAAATACACGAATTCAAGTCCCAGATTATAACCGGAAATTTTCGAATATCTGGGAAGGAGGTCGACTTCTTTTAACTGGATCTCATAATTTGAGTACGATGTATTTATTTTCATCAACACAGTAGAGCCTGCGGGGACTAAAATAACATTTGCTCCCATGCCGTATGTGTTCCAGTTCAAATCAGAAACTGCCTGATAATTTACTTTATCATTGAATTTAAATCCAAAAAGGTTCACTTTACTTCCATTGTTTCCGTTTAATGAAATTTTCCCGTATAGGTCGGTATAATTAAAGGGCAGACCGCCAGAATCAATGTAGGTGTAGAGTAATTTGGATGATTCTTCGAGATAGGATGTTTTTCCTGAAAAAATATAAGAAGAACTTCCCCCGGCACCAATTGTTTCGGCTTTTTTAATTGGGCCCTCAAGCAGCAATTTTGACCCAAATGTACTTGAAGACAGTTTTCCCTCAAAACCCTTTTTGTTTCCATCGCGTGTTGAAATATCCATAACAGAGGAGATTCTTCCGCCATATTCGGCACCAAATCCGCCTGTATAAACATCAGCATTTCGAATGATATCGGAATCAAAAACGGAAAAGAGTCCGATAGAATGAAAAGGATTGTAAATGGTCATTCCGTCAAGCAGCACTTTGTTTTGAATTGGCGAACCGCCTCTTATATAAAGTTGTCCTCCCTGGTCGCCGGTAAAAACGACACCCGGAACAATTTGCAACACCTGAGCCAAATCTGCATCGTTGCCAATTGTGGGCAATTTTGACATTGTTTTCGGGGTGATTTTAGTCACAGATGCCTTTATTTCCCTTCGCATATCCTGTCTTTCGGCTGTTACAGTAACGGTATTCAGAATTTTAGCCGATTTTTCAAGATACAGCTTTTTGGTTATAATTTCATTTTCCTTTACGGTTACAGGAATTGCAAGGGAATCATAACCAAGGTTGGTAACAATAATAGTGTAATTTCCCGGCTTCAGTCTGGTAATATTATAATACCCATTGATGTCGGTAGCTGCACCATAATTGGTTGCATTGAGATAAACATTGGTGAAAGGTAAAGGTTCACCGGTTTCTTTTTCATAAATAAAACCGCGAATGGTTCCAGTTTGCGCGGTTACGGTCTTAAGGGATAAAAATAAAGTTAACGCTAATAAGGCTATTAATTGTTTTTTCATCTGGTAAACTTTATTTTTAATTTATTAGTTTATAATTTATTGCTTTACAATGATTTTGTCTCTGATTGATGTTAAAAGTTTTGCAAATGATTTCATTTCATCTGCGGAAATCTCATTTTCTTTTTTCAGACCGGTATAAAACGCCATGATGCTGTTAAAATCAGCTGTAAGGCCAGCCATATATTCATTATCTTTAAATTCGCTGAAGATGCTGATAACTTTTTCAAGTTGGTTTTTCTGAAGCAGGATGAATGATTTAACATCATCGCCAGATTTATAATTAACAACATTCAGATAAAGGCCTTCGAACCAGCTTCCTGCAATTACCAGAGCAGACATTTCAAGTTGTTCGTTGCTTTTGAGCATTTGGGATGTTTTGTCATAAGCATCAAAAATAATCATATTCAGTTCGTCAGGTTTATTAATGTTTTCCTGGTATTTTTTCATTACCTCTTCGTCGAATGCCATTGGAACATCCAATTCATCGGTTAATGTTTTTGAAGTGGTGAGGTATGAAAGGGCTGACTGTGCCTGATCATTGCAAACAGAATAATTAAGATCGGCGCCAAATACACCAAGGTTTATTGCCTTAACAAAATTTGTAGTCAGGTTTTTAGCATTTTTCACATCTGCCAAAACTTTTGAATTGTATGCTGCACCGGATGCTTTTAAAGTTTTAAACGATTCTGTAGGAAAAAATTCATTTAACACAAAAAGTTCGAGTTTTCCCATTAATTCACTTTGGGCAACAGTTTTAGAAGTATCAACAGTATCTTTCTTCTCAGTTCCTGTGGTTTTTTCTTCCTTTTTTTCACCACATGAGAAAAACACGAAACCTGCAAAAGCAGTCAGGACAATAAATGTCAAGGATTTGTTAAGCATATAAATAATTGTTTTAGGATTTGTACAAAATATCATAAATAATAGTCAGTTTGCTTTTAAGTTGCTCAATTTTTTTGCGGTTTTGAATGATTTTTTCTTCAAAGTCTTTTTTGATTGCCTCTGAATTCTTTGATTTGGAGAAAAATCCGATATTATTTTCAAGAGTAATAATATCGTTTTCAAAAGTCTTAAGTTTATTTTCAAGTCTTTCCTGTTCAAGGATTATCTTGTTTTTATTTTTTGACTGCTGGTTGTAGCCATCAATTTTATTTTTAAAACGGATAACTCCAAGCTCTTCGTCATCAATTTTCAGTTTTTCAAATTTTTCGTTCAGGGCTTCTCTGAAAACATCCTGAATCTCATCTTTTTTATCAAAAGGAACATGACCAATTTCAGCCCATTCTTTTTGATAACCTTGAAGTATTTTCAGTGCTTCACGGTCTTCGCCGGTCATGTCAAGGTTTTTCACCTTTTCGATAAGTTCATTTTTACGGGCAAGGTTTTCTTCAAATACTTTATCAATAGTTGAGAAATATTCCGATTTTTTACTGAAAAAATGATCACAGGCTGCTCTAAACCTTTTCCAGACAATATCTGAATGTTTTCTGGAAACAGGACCAATTTGTTTCCATTTTTTCTGAAGACGGATTAAATCCTCGGTGGTTTTTTTCCAGTCTGTGCTATCCTGCATTGACTCGGCCTGCATACAAATATCAGTTTTAAGCTGAAGATTATTTGATTCTTCTTCTTTTACTGAACCATAAAACTCCCGTTTAGCTGCAAAAAAGCTGTCACAGGCTTTCTTATATCTTTCAAAAATTTGTGTATTGTGGCTTTTAGGAACAGGACCGATGGTTTTCCATACTTTCTGGATTTCAATGATATCCTTGGTAACATCTTCCCATTTTTTTGGCGTGTCAAGATCTTTTACGCTGATTTCCTCAAGTTTTTCGCAAAGATGTGTTTTTGACAGCAGGTTGTTTTGTTGACTGTTACGCAGATTGTCAAAATATTCCTGATGTTTTTTATTTAGCCCTGAAGTGGCCAGTTTAAATCGTTCCCAAATTTCTTCCCTTTTTTCCTGGGGAACCGGACCAATTTCTTTCCACTTATCGTGATATGTTTGTAAAGTTCTGAATGCCTGAATGATCATTGGCTCGAGAAGAAGGGCTTCAGTTTTTTCACAAAGCTCAATTTTGGCTTCCATGTTTTTCCTGAAGTCAAGATCCCTAAGTTCCTTATTAATTTTTATAAAATCATAAAACTTCTCAACGGCATGATTGTATGCAACCCACAGGTGTTTCATTTCAGATTGGGGAACAAGTCCGGTATCTCTCCACTGATCCTGGAGGTCTCTGAACTCATGAAATGTTTTATTCAATGATTCAGTGCCATTGATCAGCTCACTGATTTTTGAAACAATGGCGTATTTTTTCTCCAGATTTGTCTGTTTTTCCTTTTCAGATTCCTGAAGTTGCTTTACTTTATATTCCTTATACCTGGAAAGATATCCCTTAAAAAGCTCTTCCTGAGCATCCTGATCTTTTACAAATTCTTCGGCATTATTGCCGAGTTCAATAAAAGCAGCTTTTTTCTGTTCCTGTTCAGCATTGAGAATCTTGTAGAAACACAATTTGATAAGGTCAACGGCATTTTTCAGTTTGCTTACCGGTTTGTTTTCAAGCAGCCAGGAAAGTTTTTCAATAAGCTGTTCTTTTGACAGCAATGAAAAATCTTCTTTTTCAATTTCTTCCTGTTCCTCATCCTTTTTTTCAATTTCTGTCTCAATGACAGCCGCAGATGATTCGAATAGCTGGTCAATTAGTTCATCCGGTCTCGCGGATTCACTCTGTTCAGGTTCATTAACTGTTTCAGTTTGCTCTGGAACAATTACTTCTTCTGTTGCGTTTTCCGGTTGAAAATTTGCGTTTTCAGTTCCTTCTTCCATTCCTTTTTTCAACTCGTTGTCTTCCATAAATAAAGTTCTAAAAATCCTAAAATATTAAAATTGTGGTATTTAACCAAAAATCAACTTGTTTTTTAAACCTACGAAAATACTGATTTAAGCTATAAACCTCAAACCAAAAGTGTATTATTTTACGAACGACAGCAATTTTTATATTTAATTAGCATTTTAGCAAAAATCACATCTGAAATCCAATATTTTGCCAATAACCATATTTGCTTATATTTAAGATGCCTAATTGTAAAAAAAAACATACTTTTGGGAGGATAAATCAGATGAAAATGAGAATTGATATATTAACTGTGCTCCCCGACCTGTTAAATGGTGCGTTTAACCATTCAATTATTAAAAGAGCGGTTGAAAAAAATATTACAGAAATAAACATATATAATATACGTGATTATTCAACCGACAAACATAAAAAGACCGATGATTATCCTTTTGGCGGGGGAGCCGGAATGGTAATGACCATACAGCCCATTGCCGATCTGATTGAAAAATTGAAAAAGGAACGTGATTATGATGAAATCATTTATACCTCACCCGATGGAGAGCAATTCAATCAGCAAATGGCCAATATGCTGTCAATTAAAAAAAACATCATCATTCTTTGTGGACATTATAAAGGCATTGATCACAGAATCAGGGAGCATTTGATTACCCGTGAAATTTCTATTGGTGATTATGTGTTAACGGGAGGTGAGCTGGCTGCCGCTGTAATTACTGATTGTGTTGTAAGATTGCTTCCGGGAGCCATTTCGGATGAAACTTCAGCCCTTTCTGATTCTTTTCAGGATAACCTGCTTTCGGCTCCGGTTTATACCAGACCTGCCGATTATAATGGATGGAAAGTGCCTGATGTATTATTATCCGGTAATCAAAAGATTATTGATCAATGGCGCGAAGATCAGTCTGTTGAACGAACAAAGCGGTTAAGGCCTGATTTACTCAGTAAATAAAACTTATCCAAAAAGCCATTTGAAAAATGGAAACACTACCGATAATATCGGTGCTGATAAATACCCTCTGTAACCATTTTCTTTAAGATTGTTAACCGACTCGGGTTGAACAAGAAATGGTTTTTGAGAAAAATTATTGGGTATTCCGTCAAATATTGCATCCAAAACCGCATCAAAAAATATAAGCAGCGTTATCAAAACCGGAACAAAGCGTGATACCTGGAAATTAAAGTCATTTGTGATGGTGGTAAAATACATTATTAAATTGATCCATATAAGTATTTTCAGTAACAAGCCCCTTGTAAACAAATAGGAAGTTCTTGGCCGGGTTTGTGAAATAAAAGACATCATCAATGATAAAAACACTCCCGCAAAAACACCAAGAATAAATCGCCATAACAAACTGTCTATTTGTAAAAAAATCATGCATAAAACAATGGATAAAACTTTTAATAATGAATTGATCAGATGGACAATAAACGCTTTTCTGCTTCTTGGAATCTCAAGTGTTTTGTATTTTCTGCGGTACCTGACACTGTGCGAAAAAACCCCTCCTGTTTCAAGCTCAATATTCATTACTTTTAATAGTGTGATTTTATAAAATTTTGAATTGGCATTTTTCCCTTTGCAGTAAAAACATTCAAATGAAGAATGAATGTTTTTTAATTTCAATCTGGTTATTATGGTTTTCCGGGTATAATAAAACTTACCCAATCTGAAGTATTTTTCCCCCCGGGAATAAATATATACCGATATAATAATACCGAATATGAAGACAAAAATCAAAGCCAGTCCAACTTTGTAATCAATTGTAAATCCTAAATAAAATGGAATTAATAAACAAACCGGTGCTGCAATCAGGATAATAAAGTGAAGAAAATACTTTAAAATAAGAACAATGTCGTATAGACCGCTTTTTTTAAATTCCTCCAGATCTTTTTGTATTTTCTCCTGTTTAACCTTGGCTCGTTGCGCTGCTCTTTCTTTTGCTTTCCTGAGTGTTTCTTCAAGATCATGTTTATTTTTTTGCCAAAGTGGTTTTTTGCTTTCAATCAATACCTCATAGGCCTCACAAATCGAAATAAATTTATTTTGTGCATCCGGATCATCGCTAATGTCGGGGTGGTATTTCTTTGCCAATCTGCGGTATGCCCGTTTGATTTCCTCTTTGCTCGCCGTTTCGCGAAGTTCAAGAATACGGTAATAATTTTCGTACATCGGGCAATTTTATTATGATGGTTGTAAAGATAAAAAATAAATATGATGTATGATGTATGATGTATGAAGTCGAATGTTAAAAGGGATAAATCATCCATCATCTCACCATTTCCCAAACCTCAAGACCAGAAATTTTCTTTTCTGAGATTTCAAACCTAATTGCGGTGCGGACTGTGTGCAATCCACTGTTTCCGGCTGCACCCGGATTTATATGAAGCAATCCTGTTTTTGAATCATTCATCACTTTTAAAATATGTGAATGGCCTGATATAAATAGTTTTGGTGGATTATTAAATATTTCAGGGTAAACATTGGTATCATATCTTCCGGGATAGCCGCCTATATGGGTAATCCAGACATCCACCTCTTCACAAAAAAAACGAAGGTGTTTGGGATGTGCCAATCGAACATCCTGCCCGTCAATATTTCCATGAACTGCACGCAATGGCTTAAAAGCAGCTATTTTATCAGCTGTTTCAATATTTCCAATGTCTCCCGCATGCCATATCTCATCGCAGTCCCTAAAAAATTCTCTTAGTTTGTCATCAAAAAAACCATGTGTATCCGAAAGCAATCCTATTTTTCTCATTGAACTTTTAATTGTATTTTTGTAAAAAATTCAAAATTAATAAATGCATTTGTTTTATACACCCGATATTGAAGGAAACTATTACTTGCTCGATGAAACCGAGTCGAAGCATTGCATAAGGGTTCTCAGACTGAAAGCCGGCGACAGGGTTAACCTGATTGACGGAAAAGGTGGGTTTTATCTTGCCAAAATATCTGTTGATAACCCCAAAAAGTGCATTGTTGAAGTGGTTGAAAAAAAATCAGAATTCGAAAAAAGAAACCATTATTTGCATATTGCCATTGCACCCACAAAAAATATTGACCGTTTTGAGTGGTTTCTTGAGAAAGCTACAGAAATAGGCATTGATGAGATTACTCCCATCCTTTGTCAAAGATCTGAAAGAAAAAATGTCAGCGTTGACCGGATGGAAAAAATTGTTATTTCTGCCATTAAACAATCTGTTAAAGCATATTTGCCCAAAATTAACGAATTAACAGATTACAAGAAATTGATTACCAACAGCAAAGAAGTGCAAAAATACATTGCACATTGCGATGAACCTGAGAAAGAACACCTTTTCAATAAAACTGCTAAGGAAAAATCCTGTATGGTGTTAATCGGACCGGAAGGTGATTTTTCTCCTGAAGAAATCAGTCTTGCGAAAAATAATGGTTTTGAAGAAATTTCCCTTGGAAAAAGCCGTTTAAGAACCGAGACAGCAGGGGTTGCTGCCTGTCAAATAGTGAATTTATTAAATATATGAAAATGAAGTTATTAAGAAAATTTGTACTTAATTTAACAATAATATGTAATTTATTAATAATTACCTCTTTCAATCCGGCCCCGGCACCTTTAAAAATTGCTTTATTGAAGTATAATGGCGGAGGTGACTGGTATGCAAACCCAACTTCCTTAACAAATTTGATTGATTTTTGCAATAAAAACATGTCAACCAATATTGACAAGGAATACGCAACAATCGAAGTTGGTAGTCCGGATATTTATAATTACCCATTCGTACATATGACGGGACATGGAAACGTAATTTTTTCAGCTTCAGAGGCAGAAAACCTGAAAACATATTTGGTTAGTGGAGGTTTTTTACATATTGATGATAATTATGGGTTAAATGATCATGTGCGGAGGGAGATGAAAAAGGTGTTTCCTGATCAGGATTTTATTGAGTTGCCCTTCTCCCATCCCATCTATAAAATCAAATATCCTTTTAACAATGGGTTACCAAAAATTCATGAGCACGATAATAAACCTCCGCAGGGTTTTGGACTTTTTTATGAAGGCAGACTCGTAGTTTTTTATTCTTATGAATGTGACCTGGGCGATGGCTGGGAAGATCCTGAAATTCATAATGATTCGGAAGAAACCAGAACAAAAGCTTTAAAGATGGGAGCGAATTTAATTGCTTATGCTTTTGAGAATTAATAATCTGTTTTCAAAAATGTTACCGCACTAATTTTACCTTTTTGTTCAGATAATATTATATATAATCCAGACTGATAATTTGATATATTTATTTTTGTAATTCCGGCTTCCACTGAATCTTTATACAAACTGGTTCCCATTAAATCAATAATATTAATCATTGCAGGTTCATTTGTTTTAATTTTCACTTCAAATGATGCTGGATTTGGAAAAATCAAAAGTTCATTATCAACTTGAAAGTCATTAATACCAAGTCCCTGCCCGTCCCACTTAAATAGTCCGCCGGTTCCCAAAGAGTCACACTTCCCTCCTGCCCAACCTGTTTGTGTATCCAAAAATTGAATATCAGTATAAAACAAGTAATCTATTCTGGTCCATGAGGTTCCATTGTTTAAACTATATGCTGTTCCCTGGTTTACTCCCTGCCAAACGGTCATGAGATAACCGGGATCGCCATGGGCATATTCAAGCTGCCCTCCCCAGTACTCAGTATTGAACATATGGTCGTACCAGCTTTCTCCGCCGTTAAATGTCAGGTAAGTCTGAACCTCATTGTCCACTGCAATGCCGGCTGCCGAATCTTTAAAAGCTACCGAATAGGCTTTATCCAGATATTCAGGTCCGCATACAGTCCACGAATTGCCAAAATCCACTGATTTTAATATTCTACCTTTAGAAGTTCCGTAATATACAACATTACCAGCCACATCAAAAGACCTGCCTTTATTATAACCGTTTTCTCCGGTCAAAGGATCAGGCAGGTTTTCGGAAGGAACCCTGCTCCATGTTTGGCCACCATCTGAGGTAGTATAATGTTCAAAATAACCATCAACAGGATCGCCCATGCATATGCCATTTTCTGTATCAAAAAAGTGAACAATGTTTGGAAATGAGCCTGAAGAAGAAAACTCAGCAGAGGGCTGTGCATTCCATGTTAACCCACCATCATTGGTTCTGAAAATGGCTTTTCCCCCGGTTGTGTCGTTCCAGCAGGCAATCCAGGCTGTGTCTGCATTTAAAGCAAACAGATAAGAAATAATAGCGCTATCGGGCAGATTTAAAAACTGTCCTTGAATCCAAGTTTCTCCTCCATTGGTAGTCCGGGTAAATTCCCTGCAAACACTGTTTGATCCATTGAAAATATTATAACCTGCAGCCCAGGCCACATTTTCATTAACAATGGAGATGTTCCAGACCGCAATCGAATCGGATGAAAAATGAGCGTCCTGTTTGATCCATTGCTGGGAATAAATCAAATTGGAGATACAAAAAAACAGCAATATCAAAAACGTTTTATTCACGCAGCAAATTAATAAATATTCTTCTTAGTCAAATATTTCAAAAAAAAGCCCGGGTAAAATCCGGGCTTTTACAGCATCTTTTATTTTGAACTTAGATATTTGTAAACATATCCTGCACAAATTGCTCCGGCAATAGGAATAACCACAAAAAGCCAGAGTTGTGCCAATGCCCAGTCGCCAACAAAAATGGCCTGTGAGATACTCCGGGCAGGATTGACAGAAGTATTGGTAACCGGAATACTGATTAGATGAATCAATATTAAAGCAAATCCAATTGCCAGTCCGGCAAAACCCTTGGGTGCTTTTTCGTCCGTTGCTCCTAAAATAACGATCAAAAACATAAAAGTCATTACAAACTCGGTGACTATGGCGGAGATCATTTTGAAATGACCCGGAGAATGCTCATCATAGCCATTGGCAGCAAAGTCTCCAATTTTACCATCCGAACCGGTTACAATGATGTAAAGAACTCCGGCAGCAGCAATAGCTCCAAGAACTTGAGAAATGATGTATGAACCGATTTCCTTTTGATCAAATCTTCCTCCAGCCCACAATCCCAGCGTTACGGCAGGGTTCAGATGCGCCCCTGAAATATGTCCCAATGAATAGGCAATGGTTACAACTGTTAAACCAAATGCAATGGCCACGCCACCGGCACCAATATGCCCGCCGGCCAGTACTGCAGCCCCACAGCCGCCCAGAACGAGCCAGAATGTTCCGATAAATTCAGCTAAGTTTTTTTTCATGTTTTTAAGTTTAGTTTTCCTACTCTTATGGCTTTTCGGATACGCCTTAATAATTTGAATGCTAAGCTAAAAATTAAATTCAGATGAAAGAACTTTAGTTTTTAACAACTTTATGTACTATGACTCCTTTATCAGAATAAATTTTCAGGAAATATACACCGTTAGTAAAGTCCAAAAGATCAATTCTTGTCAGTGATTCTGAAATAAAATCAGTTAATAAAATTTTTCCTGACACATCATTCAGTTCATATTTTGAAATACAATCTTCACCTGTTGTTTCAATGACAATCAAGTCTTTGGTTGGATTTGGATACACTTTGACCAATTCATTATATACATCGGAAACGCCAACGTAAGGATTGACGATAACCTGAGCAAAGCAAACAGATTCATTTCCCGCTATATCTGACACAGTCCAGATAATTTCGTATGAACCAATTGGAAATACTGAACCGGCAAGTGAAGCACTCAAGCTGTAATTATTTGTGACAGATGAAATTTCACAATTATCCCAGGTATAGACCGGATCCAGTTCTTCAGCAACAACCGTATATGAAGTTTCACCTTCGGCAAGATCAATTACAATATCGTTGGCACAGTTCATTTCAGGATTAATAATATCCTCTACTGTGATGTTTTGAGTTTGAATTGATGAATTTCCATTGTCATCAAGGTAGGTCCATGTTACAATATAGGTGCCTTGTTCATCATAAAACAAAGGATCGGTAGTGGTAGCGTAAATGGTACCGGAACATTCATCCCATGCAGATGGAACTTCAACTGAAGCATCGCAGGAGCCAATAACATCAGGCAGCATATCATTATTGGGCAATGGAGCAGTCAAGTCATCTACAATAACATTTTGAGTTTGGGTGAGGATATTTCCATTTCCATCATCAAAAGTCCATGTTATGAGGTAAGTTCCCTGATTAGGATAATCCAAAGGATCGGAGGTGGTGGCAAACAAATCACCGGAACAATTATCGGTTGCTGTAGGAAAATAGGCCACAGAAACAGAGCAATCTCCTGTAAGATCAGGCAATGAAGAAAGTGCCGGGACAGGCATTTCAGAATCTTCCACAATCACATTTTGTGTTTGATAAGTAAAATTGCCATTGCCGTCGTTGTATTTCCAGGTAATTATATAGATGCCTTCTGCATTGTAATATAATGGATCATCTGTGGTTGTTTCGGTATAAGAAGAACAGGCATCGGTTGCGGAAGGAAATTCAGAGATAGTGACCGAACAATCTGCTGTAATATCCGGTAAGGTTGTTACATCGGGCACCGGAGGAGTAACATCGTCGACAACAACATTTTGCGTTTGATAGGTAACATTGCCCATACCGTCAAAATATTGCCAGGTAATTTGAGTGGTTCCCTGGGTGGTGATGACTGCCGGACCAGAGTAAAAGGGTGTAATTGTTCCAAAGCAGGCATCGGTGGCTGTTGGATAACCAGACACCACAACCATACATTCATCGGTAAGATCGGGTAAAGTAGCAATATCCGGAACCGGTGGAGTTACATCATTAATAATAATATTTTGAGTTTGTTCTGTGAAATTTCCAAAATCATCTTCAAAACGCCAGTTAATCTGGTATGTGCCTTGTGATGAATATGTAAGCGGATCGCTGGTAGTCCCGGTTATAACACCTGCACAAGCATCGGTTGCTGTTGGAATGGAAGAAACAGAAACAGAACATTCTCCGGTTAAATCGGGCAGACTGGCAACATCGGGTATTGGAGCAATATTGTCAATGCAATTTCCGGTGATTGAAAAATTAAACGGATTTTCGTTCGGATCATTATTAGCAATGCTAATGTTACCGGAAAAAGAGCCACAATTATCCGGAGTAAAAGTTACCTCAAAGGAAACAGCTGTTCCTGTTGCAATTATTGAAGGAGCGTCTGTGCTGAGTGCAAATCCGGTTCCTGTTACTGTTACAGCAGGTATTCCATTTAAAAGAAGATCAGCTTCTCCATTGTTTTCAATCACAAAAGTATGCGAAACAGGAGATCCGATAATTGAATTACCAAAATCAGTATCATCTGTTAATGAAGGCGTTGCATCGTCATCAAAAATAAATTCGCTGTTTCCTGATACAGCAATTTCAGGATAGGCAGGTAAATATTTAGCAGCAAAGATGTCATTGCCATTCAGAGAACTAAGTTCATCCACATTTAAGCTGGGATCAAAATCGGCAGGTGCCTGAAAATATCCGGTAAGAAAAACAACACTATCAATACCTGCATGAACAGAATTACCTGATTCAGAGGATGTGCTACCAAAATTTTTTGCATAGATCAGATTTCCCGAAGCATTGTATTTTGCAAGAAAAATATCTGCTGAACCCGATGAAGTAAGATTGGTGGTTACCGTGCCCGGATCAAAATCAACCACACCACCGAAAAAACCTGTCAGATAAATATCCCCGGAGGCATCAATTGAAGATGAATAACTGTACTCAGATGATGTACCTCCAAAGCTGTTTGCAAAAACTAAATTGAAAGAATTATCATATTTTGCAAGGAAGAAATCGGAGGTTCCTGCACTTGAAACTAAATTATATGTGCCGGTTCCCGGATCAAAGTCGCTGGTTCCCATAAAGTTGCCACAGATATAAAATGAAGATAATCCGTCGTAAGACAAGGAATAGCTGAAATCTGTTGAGCTGCCTCCCACCCTTCCGGCATTTATATAATCACCCGAATTACTATATTTAGCAATAAAGATATCCTGAGATCCGGCTGAAACCATAAAAGCATTGCCCGTACCTGGATCAAAATCAGCCGTACCATTAAAATAACCTGTAAGCAAAATATTTCCCGATTGATCCAGTGTTAGTGCCTGGCCCCTGTCGTCGCCGGTTCCACCAAAGCCCTTCGCATAAATATATGCCCCGGCAGGATCGTATTTGGCAATAAAAACATCCGAGCTTCCTGCTGAAACCAGATTGGCTGTTCCGGCATCAGGATCAAAGTCGGCAGTTCCCTGAAAATATCCTGTAAGATATATATTCTCAGAACCGTCAATAAAAATTGAATTACCGTTATCTGTTGAAGTTCCACTAATAGATTTGGCAAAGATATAAACACCTGATGGATTGTATTTTGCAAAATAAACATCACCTGTTCCAGTCAAATTGGCTGTTCCGGTTCCCGGATCAAAATCAAAAGTCCCGTCAAAATAACCAGTAATATAAATTTCACCATCCCCATCAACAAAAACCGAGTATGCATCATCATTAAAAGTACTGCCCAATCTGAAAGCGAAAATGTAATTTCCCGAAGGATCATATTTTGCCAGATAAATATCATTTTGTCCAGCTGATGTAAGGTATGCATTTCCGGGTCCGGGATCAAAATCAACCGTGCCGGCAAAACTCCCTGCTAAAATCATGTTCCCCGCGTTATCTGATACAACCTTACTGTTTGTCTGATTCACAGTTGTGTTTGGATAGCCACCCAGACTAAATGCCATCAGGTAATTTCCTGACGGGTCATATTTTCCGATAAAAGCATTTTGCAGAGATGCCGGAGATACCAGGTTTGCTGTTCCTGCCCCCGGGTCAAAATCCACAGTTCCTCCTGTAAAATATCCGGTAATATAGGCATTGCCGGAATCGTCAGCATCAACGGAGTAGCCATAATCGGTAGCAGATCTTCCAAATCTGTTTGCATAAATGTAATTTCCTGAAGGATTATATTTTGCCAGAAAAATATCATCACCACCAGCCGACACCAATGGGGCAATACCAAGTCCGGGATCAAAATCGCACGTACCCTGCATTGTTCCTGTAATATATGCGTTTCCTGCAACATCAACTGCAATTGAATAAGATCCTTCATTGGAGGTTCCACCCATGCTGATGGCATAAATATAATTTCCGGATGAATTGTATTTTGCCACAAATACATCGGAGCCGCCAAAAGAGGTTCGGTTGACTGTTCCGGCACCCGGATCAAAATCCACTGTACCCATGTAGGTACCTGTTACAAGAATATTATCTGAAGCGTCAATTTCAATGGATGTTCCGGTTTCAACGGCAACTCCGCCCAATTTAAAAGAGGTAAGGTAATTAAGCGAGCCATCGTATTTAGCCACAAATACATCACCCATTCCGGTTGCAGTCAGGTTCACACTGCCTGTTCCGGGATCAAAATCTGCCGTGCCATAAAAAAATCCTGTAATAAAAACATTGCCTGCGGCATCCAGGGTAACTGTATTTGCCTGATCAGCACCTGTTCCGCCAACATTTATTGCAGAAACAAAATTACCCGATCCATCATATTTTGCAATGTAAATATCCCTGTCGCCTGCCGAAGTAAGGGATGCAACACCGGCTCCCGCATCAAAATCAACAGTATTTATAAAATATCCTGTAATATAAGCATTACCGGTGCCATCAACGGCAATGGAATATGACCAGTCATCGCTTGATCCGCCAATGCTTTTTGCGAAAATATAGTTACCTGAAGGATCATACTTTGCTACAAAAATATCCTTATTCCCTGCTGAAGCAAGATTTTCAACATCAGGTCCCGGATCAAAATCTGCTGTAGAAAGAAAAAAACCGGTTAAATAAATATTTCCAGATACATCAAGGGCAATGGATGTTCCCCAGTCATCAGAAAAAGACCCAAAGCATTTAGAAAAAACGTAATTTCCCAAAGCATCATACTTGGCAATAAAAATATCGCTGCCTCCTTTAGAGGTCATGTTTGCTGTTCCGATTCCCGGGTCAAAATCAGCAGTTGCATTAAAATATCCGGTAACATATATATTTCCGGATGCATCTTTTTTCACACAGGTTCCTGCTATTTGCCCTCCCTGAGGGTTCATATCATTTAAATTAAAAGCCCAGTCACTTTTTATTTGAGCTTTGCCTGACAAAAATATCAGCATACCAAAAAATACCAAAATGGCTCTTTCTATATTCATAATTTCAGAGATTTAATACAAAAATATCCGTAAAAGAGTATAAAAGCAAAGATATTGGAGATTAAATTATATAAAAAAGATGGATTCTTTTTTCCCCTCGTCAAAAATGTTATCAAATAGGTTTTTCAATATCTTTCAGATAAAAACTAATCAGTATTTTTGAAAGATAAACCAGAAAATATAGATATGAGCAATTTAATATTTAAAACAAAGGAAACCCCGGTTGATTTTAACGCAGTGGAAACTGTTATCAGGGAAAGCGGCATTCCAAATGTCGGACGAGCCAGCATTCGCGAGGTTGTTCGGATGATCAACATCATCGAAGGAAAAACCGGAATGAAATATGTGCGCATGGAAATGGGTATCCCCGGTTTACCAACCCCAAAAATTGGTGTTGATGCTGAAATAGAAGCCATAAAAAATGGTGTGAATTCGAAATACCCGATGCTTGAAGGCCTCCCTGAACTTAAAAATGAAATTGCCCGTTTTGTAAAATTATTCCTGAACCACGAGGTAGATCCTTACGGATGTGTACCAACAGTGGGAAGTTTGCAGGGAAGCATGGCAGCTTTCATCACCATAAATAACAGTTGTGATGACAGGGATACTACACTATTTATTGATCCGGGCTTTCCTGTTCACAAATTGCAGCTGGATGTGCTGGGTAAAAAAGTAGAATCTTTTGATGTGTATGATTATAGAGGTGAAAAACTCAGAGATAAACTCGAATCAATTCTTTCAAAAGGGCATGTTCATTCCATTCTTTTCTCTAACCCGAATAATCCATCATGGGTTTGCATGACTGATATGGAACTGAAAATTATCGGTGAAATGGCTAATAAATATGATGTGATTATTCTTGAAGACCTTGCCTATTTTGGAATGGACTTCAGAAAAGATTACTCAAAACCAGGAGTTGAACCATACCAACCATCTGTGGCAAAATACACCGAAAATGTGATTCATCTCATCTCCGGCTCAAAAATGTTCAGCTATCCCGGTCCACGCCTCGGAATGATGGTGATGTCAAATAAATTGCAAAAACTGAAAAGACCTGCACTAAAACGGTTCTATCCTACCGATCTCTTTGGCTACTCAATGATTTACGGAACCATTTATGCGCTTACAGCGGGCGCTTCAAACTCAGGTCAGTACGGCTTGTGTGCCATCCTGAAAGCCGTAAATGACGGAACATACAATTATAAAGACGATGTAATAGAATACGGCAAAAAAGCCGAAATTATGAAGAAACTCTTCACCGATAACGGATTTAATATTGTGTATGACAAAGATCTGGGTGAACCTATTGCTGATGGATTTTATTTTACCATTGCTTATCCCGGAATGAGTGGCGATGAACTTCTTGAAAGACTGATGTTTTACGGAATTTCTGCTATAACGCTGACAACCACCCGCAGTGAAAGAAACGAGGGATTAAGGGCTTGTGTTTCATTGGTTAACAGATCACAATTTCCTGATCTTGAAGCAAGATTGAAGAAATTTAACGAACATTATGGTAATTAGTTGATTAGCAAATTAGCAGATTAGCAAATTAACATCCCGATAGCTATCGGGAAAACAATTGAACATTACAACCCTTTTTTTAATTGTTTTTGTTTTTTTTAAATTATTTATACCTTTATCAAGTAATTTTATTTGAATGAACGATATCTACGGACGTAAAAAAGTAATGATTTTTTTCCTTGTGCTTCATTACTACCCCTAAGATCCTTAACCAGGGTATGAAATTTCTTTACCCATCTCCATATTTATTTATATTTCCCGTCAGGGATTAAACTTTATTTTCAAATAATTAATACCAAATAAAATGATAGCAGAACCTTATAAATTAAAAACAATAAGAAACGTTGAATACACTTCAATGCAGGATAGAATTGATGCTTTGATGGCAGCCAATTACAATACTTTCCATATTCCTTCATACATGGTTACCTTCGACATGACCAGTCAGGGTACTTCAGCAGTTAGCCAGGAACAGTTTGCCGGTTTGTTCACCGGTGATGAAACCTACGCAGGAAGCCGTAATTTTGAACACATGTGTGACGTAATCAAAGGATTGTTCAGTCATACAAATGTTTGTCCGACTCACAATCTGAGAGGTTCTCACAAACTCATTACCGCAACCATGGTTAAAGAAGGTGATGTAATTTATGGAAATTCTTTGAAACCGGTTGAACTCATTCACGACAAAGATGCCAACATGGAAATTTTAGCTGTTAATGATAAAACTTTCCCCGGAAACATTGATACTGCCGCTCTTGATAAAGAATTAAAAGGAAAAACAAACATTCCTTACGTTTACATTGAACTTTATGCAGACGGCTTTAAACCCGTTTCTTTAGCCAATATTAAGGAAGCTTCAAAAATTGCTAAAAATAACAATACTGTTTTGGTTGTTAATGGTTCTTACATTATTGCAACTGCTGATTATATCAGAAAAAATGAATCCGGTTACAGCAACAAAACCCTTAAGGAAATTGTTTACGAAATAGGCTCCAATTCAGATATTTTTGTAATGGATGGCGGACAGGATCCAAGATCTAATACCGGCGGATTTATTTCAACCAACATTTACGAACTGTACGACAAATATATGAACGAGGTGGTTGTTTATGAAGGTCTGCACACATACGGAGGAATGGCCGGAAGAACAATGGAAGTGTTTGCCCGTGGTTTAGCCGAAATGGTTTATGAAAAACAAGCAGCCTGGATTTTGTTCCAGACTGAAAAATTTGCTTCGCAGTTAAAAAATATTCCATTTTACTATGGAGCAGATGGCTTGTATATCAAAGCCGATGAATTTTTACCAAAATGTGAAAGTCCAGCTCACACTTTAGCAGCAGCAATTTATTTAAAATCAGGTATCAGATGCTTCCTCGAAGGAAGATACGACTCCTCCATCCTCCCCGTTCAGATCCCAAGAATGGCACTTACCAATGAACAACTTGCAGAAATTGCAACTGTTATCAATCAGGTTTATGCCATGAGGGATAAAATTGCCGGACTATTTCTTGAAAATGCTCCCGAATGGAATGATGATGCCATGTTTAAATGGAACAGACCTGTTATGGAAGAGTTTTTCTTTAAATCAGAGCCATTTACCATTCAGCAAATCGAATACATTGGAGAAACAACAGAAGCAGAAAGACTTGAGCATGCTCACGAATCAGGATTTAATACATTCCTTCTTCAGTCAAAGCACGTTTCCATCGATTTTTTAACCGACTCAGGAACCACTGCACAAACTACAACACAGTGGGCCGCATATCTGCAAAGTGTTGAAACACAAGCTACAAGTGAGAATTACTTTGATTTTGTTGAAACATTACAGGAAATCACAGGTTATAAATACATAATTCCGACACACCAAGGAAGAGCAGCTGAGCACATCATGTCACAGTGTCTTATTTCGGGCGGAGTCGTTCCTGGAAACATGTATTTTACCACAACAAAACTTCATCAGGAAATGGCAGGCGGAACATTTGCAGATGTCATTTGTGACGAAGCACACGATCCGACAAATCAATTCAGATGGAAAGGAAATATCGATCTTAACAAACTGAAAAAACTTGTTGATCAGCATGGCGCAAAAAATATTCCATACATCAGCTTTGAATTCAGCGTTAACCTTGCAGGCGGAGAGCCCGTTCACATGGATAATGCCAAAGAAATTTATGAATATTGCGAATCACAGGGCATTTATTTAATGTGGGATGCTACCCGCGCAGTAGAAAATGCTTATATGATTAAAAAACATGATGAAAGATATCATCACGCTTCAATTAAAGACATTCTTCATGAAATGTTCAGCTACGGTCATGGCTGTACCGTTTCCAGTAAAAAAGATTACCTCGTAAACATCGGTGGATTTCTTGCTATTAAAGACGATGAGGAATTCTATTACAATGCATTGGAAATGCTCAGAAAATATGAAGGTTCAATTACCAATGGCGGCATGACAGCAGGCGACCTTGCAGTTCATGCCCAGGGAGTTATTGAGATGGTAGATTACCGCTACATTAAAAACCGCGTTGAGCAAACACAGTATCTTGGAAAGAGACTACTCGAAGCAGGAGTTCCCATTGTTGAGCCAGTTGGATCACATGCAGTTTTCTTAGATGCAAAAAGATTCTTACCACACATTGATCAGGATCAGTATCCCGCTCAGGCACTAGCCACCGCATTGTATGTTGATTCAGGCGTAAGAGCCATGGAAAGAGGAAACGTTTCTAAAGGCCGTCAGCCAAACGGACAGAACTACAGGCCATCACTGGAACTTGTACGTTTGACCATTCCAAGAAGAGTTTATACAAACGCTCATATGGATTTGGTTGCCGAGTCAATCATCAAACTGTACAAAAAACGTGATCAGATCAAAGGTTTGAAATTTACTTACGAACCCAAAAACCTCAGATTCTTCCAGGGAAGATTTGAAGAAGTGAAATAATCTGAAACTTAATTAAATAAAAAAAGGAGGGCAATTGATGTTCTCCTTTTTTTTTATTTCGTTTTTTCTTTATCTTTAGATTCTTCAAACAACGAATTAACTAACAAACAACAAACGAAAAAAGGAGGTTTTATGCCACTACTATTAACCCGCGACGATGTAAAATCGGTTTTAACCATGAAAGACTGTATAAAGGCAGTCGAGAGTGCTTTTGCAGAATTATCAAACGGAACAGCTGCATTGCCGTTAAGAAATAATATTTCACCCAAGGATGGATTGCCCGGTCTGGCCCTCTACATGCCTGCGTATCTGAAAGGATTAAATGCATTGGCCTGCAAGGTAGTTACAGTTTATAAAGACAATCCTGCTAAGTTCAATATGCCTACTACCATTGGAAAAGTGCTGTTACAGGATCCTTCAACCGGAGATGTAATCTGCATAATGGATGGTGGCTATCTTACAGCCGTAAGAACAGGTGCTGCCAGCGGTGTAGCCAATAAATATCTTGCCAGAAAAGGAAAACAGGTTATTGGTATTTACGGAACCGGCGTTCAGGCTCAAATGCAGCTGTGGGCTATGAAAGAAACCATTGAAGTTGAAAAAGTTCTGGTTTATGACCTTATTCCTGATGCATGTAACAATTTCGTAAAATTGATGAGCGAAATGCACGGCATAAAAATTGAAATTGCACAACACTCTGATGATTTGCTTCAGGCAGATATTATTTGTACAGCCACTTCATCGGCCACACCACTTTGGGATGGAAAAAAACTAAAACCCGGCACGCATATTAATAATATAGGCAGTCACTCGCCCGGCGCCCGCGAACTCGATACCGAAACCGTAAAAAGATCCAAATTTGTTGGTGACTCACGCGAAGCATGCTTCAACGAAGCAGGTGATATCATGATTCCGGTCAGCGAAGGAGCCGTTACCAAAGAGCATTTTTATGCAGAACTTGGAGACCTTATTACAGGTAAAAAACAAGGACGTACAAACAACGATGAAATAACAGTTTTCAAATCAAACGGACTGGCCATACAGGATGTAGCCACAGCTAAACTGATTTATGACATGGCAAGGGAGAAAGGAATTGGGGCTGATGTAAAAATTTAACAATTATTTGAAATGAAAAAAAAGCGCGAAAAAAATTTTTTTCGCGCTTTTTTTTATAATTTTGATTCATATCTATAAAATGTAGATTTAAGAGAAGTCTTTTAAAAAACAAAAAAAATATGAACAAGTTATTTTTTCTAATATCCTTGGCAATACTGTCCATTCAATCAATCGGACAAAGCCCTTATATTTTAACAACTACTCAGGAGCCATACACTACCCTTGAAAACCCCATTTCAATAAATGGCACAACTGAATGGAATCAGGAAAGTTCTTTTCCTGTAAGTGCAGGTTTTGATTTTCCAATATATCAAAGCACAGCCAATTCTGTTAATATATTGAGCGGCTCAGGTTTTAACATTCCTTATTCGGGATATTATCACATGCTATTTTTCCATTGGCCTTTTGGAGGTTCACTTTTACTTGACCGTGGACATGGTACAGGAACATCATTGTCACCACTTGATTATGAAATAATTGGTGAAGCAGGAAACAGAATCCTGAAACTTCAATGGACCAATGCCGGTTTTTATTGGGATATTGTAGATAATGAATATAGTACTGTTACAAATTCCGATTATATAAACTTTCAGGCTTGGTTTTATGAATCAGATGGTAAAATTGAACTCCGTTTTGGTCCCAGTTCAGTTTTAAATCCAGATTCATATTGCGCTTTTGCAAGTAAAACAGGACCCTATCCGAAATTTATGATTGGAGATCATTTAATAGATATTTTTGGCGATGCCAATAACCCAAGTTATCAATGGATAAGCAATGAAGGTATTGTATATGGTAATATGATCGTTGGGATTCCTGACAATGAAACAGTTTATATATTTACACCCGATTTCTCTCCATTTACCTTAAATGAAACAGATTTTCAGACTTTCTCATTTCCTCAGGAAACCGGACCTGCAACAATAAACCTTACAAACCACATCATTAATATTGAAGTAGAAAGTGGTACATCACTAAATGCTTTAACATCCACTTTTACACTATCAGAGGGAGCAACAGCCGATATTTCAGGGATAACTCAGGTAAGCGGAGCAACTGTAAATGATTTCAATTATCCAATTGTTTATACTGTAACTGCTGAGGATGGAGTTACAGAACAACATTGGGTAATCATCGCTACAGTTGAATCAACTGGGATTGACGAACAAAATGATGGTTTATTTACTATTTATCCAAACCCATCATCCGGAATAATACAGTTAAATGGCAATGCAAAAGCAGTCACAATTAGTAATATTTTTGGAAAAGTTGTTTACAATAAAAAATCAGATTCTTCGATTACGACTATTGATTTACAAAACCAGCCTGATGGAATTTATTTTCTGAAAGTTGATGGAAAATCATATAAAATAACTTTAGCAAGGGAATAATTATTTTCACAAAAGACAGGGTAAAAAAGTTTGGCAGACCAAAACACCTTAACGTACTATTAGAAGATCAGCACTATTTGTGCGGTCATAAATTCATTAATGATATGTTTTCAAATAAAATATTTTGGTTATAATTTATAACTAAATAGCACAATATGCCATAAAACAGTAACCAAACCAGTCAAAAAAACTACTAAATATCATTTATTTCATGCCTTTTTATTACCTTTGATAAGTTTGAATTTTCAAACTAATTGAAGTGTTTTTGCATTTCAATTTTCTGAATTTGTGATTGTTAAACAGAAAAAAAGAACTTTAATATTTCAAAATAAGAATCATTAAAAAACAAATTTATGGCTAAAGTTAAAGGAGCAATTGTTGTAAATATTGAAAAATGCAAAGGTTGCGAAGTATGCATTGCTGCCTGTCCTGCCGATGTCATCAGCATGGCTAAGGAAGTAAATGGTAAAGGTTATCATTTTATGTATGCTCAGAATCCAGATGCATGTACAGGCTGCACAAATTGTGCCGTTGTTTGTCCTGATGGCGTTATTACAGTTTACAGGGTAAAAGCCAGCGAATAATTTTAACAAATAAAAACCTAAGGAATAATGGCGAAAGAATTAAGATTAATGAAAGGAAACGAAGCGATAGCAGAAGCTGCTATTCGTGCCGGAGCCGATGGCTATTTCGGGTATCCTATTACTCCGCAATCCGAAGTATTGGAATATTTGATGGCCCAGAAACCTTACGAACGTACAGGTATGGTTGTTTTACAGGCCGAAAGTGAAGTGGCTGCAATAAATATGGTATATGGCGGTGCTGCTTGTGGTAAAAAAGTAATGACATCTTCTTCCAGTCCGGGCATTAGCCTGAAACAGGAAGGCATTTCCTATATGGCAGGTGCCGAATTGCCCTGTCTGATTTTAAATGTTGTCAGAGGAGGTCCAGGTCTTGGTACCATTCAACCTTCACAATCTGACTATAATCAGTCTGTTAAAGGTGGCGGACATGGCGATTATAAACTGGTTGTACTTGCTCCTGCTTCGGTTCAGGAAATGTATGATTTTGTTGAAAAAGGCTTTGCTCTTTCATTCAAATACCGCACTCCTTGTCTAGTTTTAGCTGATGGTATCATCGGTCAAATGATGGAAAAAGTGGAATTATCTGATGAAAAACCAAGATGGACACAGGAAGAGGTTATTAAAAACTCCCCATGGGCTACTACAGGTAAAACAGCAAACAGAGAAAGAAATATTATTACCTCTCTGAATCTTGAATCAAGTGTTCAGGAAGAGCACAATATACATCTTCAGAAAAAATACAAAAAAATGGAAGAAGATGTGATGTGCGAAGAGTTGAATTGCGATGATGCTGAATACTTATTCGTGGCTTTTGGGTCGGCTTCCAGAATTTGCCAGAAAGCAATGGATGTGGCTCGTGCAAAAGGTATTAAAGTGGGTTTGGTTCGCCCGATCACTTTAAGTCCGTTCCCAAATAAAATCCTCAGAAAATATGCTGATAAAGTAAAAGGCATGCTTTCTGTTGAAATGAATGCAGGTCAGATGGTTGAAGACATCAGACTGGCAACTCAGTTCAGAACAAAAGTGGAACATTTCGGAAGAATGGGTGGTATCATCCCAACCCCTAGTGAAGTAGTACAAGCATTAGAACAAAAAATTATTGGAGGATAGTTTATGGCTGAATTAACATTTGATCAAATAGCAAAAGAAGAAAATCTGGTTTATAAAAAAACCTCTCTTCTTACCGATAAGGCAATGTCATACTGCCCCGGATGTGGCCACGGAACTGCCCACAGAATTCTTATGGAAGTGATTGATGAAATGGGTTATCAGGATAAAACCATTGGTGTTGCACCTGTTGGTTGTTCTGTATTGGCTTATGAATTCATGAACATTGATGTTCAGCAGGCAGCTCACGGCCGTGCCCCTGCCCTTGCCACTGCAATTAAAAGATTAAACCCAAATCATTTTGTATTTACTTATCAGGGTGATGGTGACCTTGCAGCGATTGGTACTGCCGAAACAATTCATTCCATTAACCGCGGTGAAAATTTCCTTATTGTTTTCATTAATAACGGTATTTATGGAATGACCGGCGGACAGATGGCTCCAACCACCTTGCCAAACATGAAAGCATCAACCTGTCCTTACGGAAGGGATACAAGTATTATGGGCAATCCTTTAAAAATCACCGAATTAATAGCAACATTACCCGGTGCTTATTATGTAACAAGACAATCTGTTCATACTCCTGCTGCAGTAAGAAAAGCTAAAAAAGCTCTGAAAAACGCATTCGACTATCAATTAAACCGTAAACTGGGTACCTGTTTTGTCGAAATCGTTTCGAACTGCAACTCGGGATGGAAAATGACTCCGGTTCAGGCAAACAAATGGATGGAAGAAAATATGTTCCCATTCTATCCACTTGGAGACATTAAAGTTCCTCAATAAACCGTAATATTAATTTGAAAATCTAAATTTTAGAGATATGACTGAAGAAATTATCATAGCCGGATTTGGTGGACAAGGTGTACTTTCCATGGGAAAAATCCTTGCATATTCAGGAATCATGCAGGATCAGGAAGTTAGCTGGATGCCATCGTACGGACCAGAAATGAGAGGCGGAACAGCCAATGTTACAGTAATATTGAGCGACGAAAGAATCTCCTCTCCTGTTATCAATGAATTCGACACAGCAATTATTCTGAACCAGCAGTCGATGGATAAATTTGAAAAATCAGTAAAACCAGGCGGATTGTTATTATATGATCCAAACGGTATCACAAAACATCCAACACGTAAAGATATTCAGATTTACCAGGTCGAAGCTGCTGAAGAATCTGCAAAAACTGAATCAGGAAAAACTTTCAACATGATTGTACTGGGTGCTTTCCTGAAATTAAAACCTATTGTAAAAATGGACAACGTGATCAAAGGGCTGAAAAAATCTCTCCCCACCCGTCACCATAACCTGATTCCAATTAATGAACAGGCCATTACAAAAGGCATGGAAGTAGTAAAAAAGTATTCTTAATACAATTTGCAAGTAATTTTAAAGCCATTCCTTATTGGGATGGCTTTTTTTTTACTTTTTCAATTTCTTTTTCTCTGTTTTCTGTTCTAATTTTTTTATACTATCTGCAGCGGGAAGGTTTTCGGGCATAGTGCCTCCTAATTCTTTAATAGTTTTTCTTACTTTTTTGCCTACTTCGAAGTGAGTTTGGTTGGCTTTTTGTTTTCCTTTTATTTGTTCACGTTTTAGTTTTTCTTCAGTTTGTGTAGCCCGGAAAAGATTTGCAGCCAGTTCGGTACTGCCCATGTGGTCGAGTATTTTTTGACTTTTCTTTAATCCTTTTTTAGCGTGTATTCCTTTAGCATCTATACCACCATAAAGACCTTTGTATCCGTGGTTTTGAAATATTGCATAATCTATTTCGGTAATTACTCCTGCATCTTTGGCAGCTGCCGCTAATTGTGTATTATGTTTTGCCATTTCGTTTCGCAAAAACAAACGCTTTTCATCTTCGGTAGTTAAACGGTTATATTCATCCATTTGCCGAATTTCTTGCAGACGTGTTTGTACGGCAAAATAGGTTTGCCCTAATGCAACTATTTCTTTGCTCGGGTTGGCATTTTGCACAATAAGGTAACAAGCGTATCGACTCAGTTTGCAACTTGGCATTTTTCTTTCGGCACCTGAACCAATGGCAACCATCTCGTTGAACTCAACGAGATGGTTTTCGATAAGCTGTCTACTATTTTTACAAGCATCTTTCGCTTTTGATATAACTGATTGAAAATTTCTGAAATCAGAGTATTCCAACACTTTTGCAAGTTGACGAGCACCCCAAAATTCATTTCCATTTTCATCTGATGGTTCTATTATTAATGTATCACGATAGTCATATAATATTAAAACAGATTGTTTACCCTCGTTTATCGGGAATCTGTTTTACAACTGGTATTACATGCCTGCACTCTAGTCAGAAAACATCCCTTGAAAATGAAATGAGTTATTTCAATCAGGTATTGTGTTTTTTAAAAAAATAGTGTAGGTTTGAAAAGAAAATTAGGGAGTTTTCTTCCAAACATTAATTATCAATACTTAAAAAGTCATGAAACTTCAAAATTTATTTTACATTTTAGCATTTTTCTCATTTGTACTGATTACCTTAATTTCCTGTAATGATGCTGAGGACATCGATGATGAGCCTGATCCTGTTTACACAACTTGTCCAAATAACAAATATTACGAACTGGTTGATTCAATTTTGCCGGCGCCAATTCTTTTTATGCCGGGTATTTATGTTGACCATTATAATTTTGCCTGTGCACCAAATATGTTTTCTCCAAATGGTGACGGTATAAATGATAACTTTTTTGTTGTGTTTGTTGATAGTTTGACAAGCATTGATTTGAAAATTTACTCAGCTACTGATATAATGGTTTTTGAATGCACAAGTTTAATTCCTTCTGATAATATTACTCAAGGCTGGAACGGTAAAGATTTATCGGGTATTGATTGCATTTCGGGGAAATACAGAGTACAACTTGATTTTCAAAAACTTGACGGAACAAACATCAGTGATTGCTTTAATATCTGGATCATCAGAAACCATACAGATTATGATGCCTTTTTCTCAACCGAAAACTCGGCATTCCCCGATCAGATGCATCCGCTTTACGGAAAAGTTTTTCCAACATCTGAGCCTTTGAGTATAGACTAATACTTAGTGTCAGTAAGAAAACCCCAACTTCTGCGTTATGCTTGCCCCAAAAATGCTCATCCACGACTTTAAAAGTCGGGACTCCGCTTTTTGGGGGTTATTCGCTTCGCTCATGAGCGCCTTCGGCTAAGTACGCAACCGTAGCGAAGCGGAGCTCACGACCAAAGGGAGTAACCCTTGAATTTGGGCTTTTCTCCTCTGACACTTTAGTTTTCTTGCAAGCACTACTTAAACATTTTAAAATTAGTATATTTGCATTTACTTATGAAACGCAAAATACTGATCACCGAAAAGCTTGTTTTATATTTTCTCCTTTTGGGAATTGGAGTAGCAGTTATTATCAGTATTTTTTATTATTACAGTTCAAAGGATGCCTTATTGAGCAGGACTTTCGATCAACTAACCTCATTAAGAATAGAAAAGAAAAACCGAATTGAAAAATTCTTCTCTGAAAGAAACAATGATGTTATTTTTATTTCAAGATCAACTGAAATAAAAGAATTGTTCGGACTTATTAATTCGGATGATTCGCTATATAAGTCAAAAACTGGTTTTAACCCTGATAAAAGAGGCTTTCTCAATCTTTTTTTTCAAAACGAAACAAGCTTTGAAAAAGTCATTTTGGTTTCAGGAAAACACTGTGTTTCTTTTAATACACACGGAACCGACCGTTTCATTTTAAACATTGATGATGCCCATAAATACAATGGTTTAATTGAGAAAATAAGAGAAAAAAATGACATCGTGCTTGAAGATCTTAAAACCGACGGAAAAGAAACATTTCTGAATGTCGGCGCCCCTGTCAGTCCGGGCGATTCAACCACAGATTATTTGATTTTACAGATTAATATCGAATCAATCAACTCCATTATGTATGAAAACAATCCTCATAACGGATTGGGCAAAAGTGGTGAATCATATCTTGTTGGTGAAGATTTTCTTATGCGAAGTACTTCCCGTTTTCATGACAATTCTGTTCTTAATACCTCTGTTAAATCCGACGGAGTAAAAAATGCACTTGACAACAAGCCCGGAACCGCAATAATTTTTGATTACCGTAACATTAAAGTGCTGAGTTCTTTCAGCAAAGTGAATATTAATGGGCTGAACTGGGTTATTCTGGCAGAAATCGATTTTGAAGAAGCCATGATTACCATTCATGAAATTAGAAATAATATTCTTGGTTTAACAGCAATCCTTTCTTTGATAATCTTCATTATTGCCTTTTTATTTTCAAAACGGATTTCACGCCCCATCATTGAACTCAAAGATGCTGCTCAAAATGTGGGAAAAGGAAATTACAATACCCCTATTTCTATTAACCGTGGTGATGAACTTGGCGAACTGGCAGATTCATTCAGACTGATGTCAGAGCAAATCAGGGCAAAAACCGAAGAACTTGAAATTGAAAAGATGAACAGACTTCAATCCATGATTGATGGTCAGGAAAGCGAAAGACAAAGATTGTCAAGAGAATTGCATGACAGTATGGGACAGTCACTTATTGCTTTAAAGCTTAGGATTGAAAACCTCGATGATTGCCATAATTGCAATGAAACAAAATTTACAGGAGTTAAAAAACTTTTGGACGATACCATTGATGAGGCAAGAAGAATATCAAACAATTTGATGCCTGCGGTTTTAAAGGAATTCGGAATTGAAACTGCAATTAAAAACCTTTGTGATGATTTAAAAAATCAAAAACAGATTGAGGTTATGTTTGACTGTCAGAATGTTCCAGCCAATCTTCCCGATATTATTAAAATATATGTTTTCAGAATTTCACAGGAAGCATTCAATAATATTATTAAACACTCCGGAGCCGATGAAGTATCAGTAAGTTTATATTCAGAAAATAATTACCTTTATCTTAGTTTTGAAGACAATGGCACCGGATTTATTGAAAAAGACATTTATTCTTCGCAACTGAATAAAAACGGGCTTATCAATATGAAAGAAAGGGTTAAATTGCTTGGTGGTGAAATAAATATTAAATCTGAATCGGGCCGTGGAACGATTATTAATATTATAATACCGTTAAAAACAGATCTGAATGAAAAAAATTAACGTTATTCTGGTTGATGATCACAGTCTGGTCAGAGATGGTATCAAATCTCTCCTAAAGGATTCCCTTGATATTGAAGTTATTGGTGAAGCCGGAAATGGTGTTGAATTGTTTAATCTTCTTAAAAACACTTTACCTGATATAGCAATTCTGGATATTTCATTGCCCGGAGAATCGGGTATTGAACTCACAAAAAAAATAAAAACACAATATCCTCAAATTGATGTTCTCATATTATCTATGTACCTGCAAGAGGATTTTGTTTTAAACGCAGTAAAAGCGGGTGCCAGAGGATATCTCCCCAAAAACACTTCGAAAGCTGAACTTTTGACAGCCATATCTGAAATTAATCAGGGCAATGATTATTTCAGCTCTGAAATTTCCCGAATCATGCTTAAAAGCTATTTTCATAAAGCCAAAGCAGTTGAAGAAACAAAAAATAAAGCTGAACTGCTTACTAAAAGAGAAAAAGAAATATTGAAAATGGTAGCAGAGGGAATGCATAATAGTCAAATTGCTGAAAAACTTTTCATCAGCACCCGCACCGTTGAGTCACATAAAACGCACATACTACAAAAACTAGAGATAAACAATTCCGTTGATCTAGTTAAGTTTGCCATAAAAAACGGAATTATAGACCTCAATAAGTCGGAAAAATAGCCTTCCAATGTTTTACGTGTTTCACGTAAGAAAATTCAGAATTGCCGCAATTGTTTGATTGATCTGATATTTTGAATTTTGGATTCAAATAGTATTCATTAATTATTAATTCATTATTATGAAAAAACTTTTTGAAACCAAAGCATTAATTTCTATGATTATTCTTGCTTTTATTTTAGCAGGAAATGTGAATTCGCAGGACGTTAAAAAGGAATCCCCTTTCAGTTCAAAAGTTGATTTGATGAGCCGTTATGTTTGGCGCGGGACTGATTTTGGCGGATCACCAAGTATTCAGCCTACCCTGGCTTTTGAAAAAAATAATTTCTTTGTCAACGCATGGGGTGCTTACGCAGTGAACCTTCCGGGTGTACAGGAAGCTGATTTAAATGTGGGATATAAAATCAAAAAAATCCTGACACTGACTTTCACCGATTACTTTTTTCCAAATGAATTAACTGATAATGATGGTTATTTCAAGTACAAGCAAGGAGAAACCGGACATATTTTTGAATTTTCGGTTATGTACAATGGAACCGAAAAACTTCCATTGACAGTTTTACTTGCTTCCAATCTATATGGAGCCGATGTTGTCAAAAATGATGAAAATGGTTTGCCCACTGATGACATCATGCACTCAACTTACCTTGAAGTTGGATATAAATTTAAAAACATTCAGCTTTTCGGAGGATTTAATGTTATTGCCCCCGACCTTGATCGCGGCGAATCAGGATTGTATGGTGATTATCTTGGTTTTGTAAATATTGGTCTCAAACATGAAAAAGAAATCAAGATTACCGATTCATTTTCAGTCCCTTTTAACTTATCACTCATTACCAATCCGCAATCAGAAAAAATATTTATGGTTGCCGGTATTAGTTTTTAATAAATTATTGTGCTCTATATAATAAACTGTTCCAAGTTTTTAACTTGGAACAGCAACAAATAAACAAATAAACATCCCGATAGCTATCGGGAAAACAAATAAACAAATAAACAAATAAACAAAAACACCATGGACACAGGTTCAACAACTTTTATGATCTTATGTACCAGTCTGGTCATGCTTATGACCCCCGGACTGGCTTTCTTTTACGGTGGATTGGCCGGAAAAAGAAATATTCTTGGAATTATGATGCAAACATTTGTATCATTGGGATTAACAACTGTAATGTGGGTAGCTTTTGGTTACTCATTATGTTTCAGCGGTGGCGAAGGCGGAGTAATCGGAAACTTTGATTTTCTTTTTCTTAATGGAATCGAACCTACCGAATTGTTTGGCCCCACAGGCGGAAAATATCCCACCTATATTTTTATTGCTTATCAGATGATGTTCGCAATCATCACTCCTGCCCTTATCACAGGTGCATTTGTTAACAGGGTGACTTTTAAGTCTTATCTTATATTCCTTGTTTTCTGGCAAATATTTGTTTACTACCCGTTTGTCCATATGATTTGGGGCGGCGGTTTATTAGCTGAATGGGGTGTACTTGACTTTGCCGGAGGTATTGTGGTTCACGCCACTGCAGGTTTTGCTGCACTTGCCTCGGTATTCTATGTTGGTAAAAGAAGAGACAAACAGACTCCTCCCAACAGCATTCCTTTGGTTGCAATAGGTACAGGTTTATTGTGGTTTGGCTGGTATGGATTTAATGCCGGTAGTGTTCTGGATGTAACCACATCAACAACACTGGCTTTCCTTAACACCGATGTAGCTGCTTCTTTCGCTGCCGTAACCTGGTTGGCTATTGAGTGGATTGAAACAGGCAAGCCAAAATTTGTAGGACTTCTTACCGGAGCGGTTGCCGGATTGGCCACCATAACACCAGCTGCTGCTTTTGTGCCATTATGGGGAGCAATTGTAATTGGGATTTCCTCAGGTTTTGTTTGTTATCTGGCAGTTAAAATGAAAAATAAATTTGGTTGGGACGATGCATTGGATGTTTGGGGTGTTCATGGTATCGGAGGAACCTTAGGAACAATTTTGCTTGGTATTTTTGCCACAGCTTCGATTGGCGGACAGGCCGGACTTATCGAAGGTGATTCAGCATTCTTCATGAAAGAAGTTGTATCAGTTTTAGGCGCAGCCGCTTACGCCTTCATTTTCACTTATGTGATGTTGATCATCATCAATTATTTTGTTAGGGTTAGAGTAACAGAAGATGAAGAAAATGCAGGTCTTGATGAATCGTTGCATGGCGAAAAAGCTTATGATGAAGGGGCTTTGTAATTCAAATTAATGTTAATAATTAAAAAATCAGCTCCCGGTAAAACAGCCGGGAGCTAAAAATTTAAAATTATGGAAAATTCAAACAAAAACAGGATCCTTTCGGCAGCAATAATAATTGCCGGTGTTTACCTCTTAGTTAGTTCGGTTTTTTTGTACAGGTATACTGTTATTCCTGGCTATCTGATTTTGGTATTACTTTTAACTCCCGGACTATTATTAACTCCGGTTTTTATAAATAAAGTCAATAAAATTACCGGACAAAAAACACATTGGGCAATGCAATATGTATTGCACACAATTTCCTCAGGAAGTTTGGTTCTTTTTATTTTTCTTGCAATTAACTTTTTATCAGCACAAAATAAGTCAACTCATTCTTATGTAGCTGACGACATCAAAACTATTGCAGGAAGCCATGGTCAATCGGACAAGCAAATCAGTTATACAGTGATTAAAAACGGAGAAATAGAAAAAACCATACCATATTTTAAAGCCACAACCGAAAAGATTAAAATATCCGAAGGATTATTGGGATTTGATGTCATTTCGCATCCCTAGTTTTTTTTTTACAAACCGTTTTCCATAAAGTGAACCGGTAGGGAATTTTCTCTGCCGGTTTTTTTTATTTAGAGATTTATAAAATCTAACTTTTTTTCAAAAATATCGTATAAAAGTCCGATATATCAAAATAAAATTATGAAGAACATTTACTTTTTACTTCTGGTATTATTCACTTTGAATAATTTTTCCTTTGCCCAATCTGATTCATCCAAAGTAGAAATTTCAGGCGATTTGGTGAGCCGCTATATTTGGCGGGGTGCTGATTACGGCAATGCACCGGCAATACAACCAACGATTAAATGGAACTGGAAAAATCTTGAAATCGGAGCATGGGGTTCGTTCGGGATATCACAATATAGTTTTGCCGAGACTGATTTATACATCAGTTACACCTACAAAAAAAGAGTGAAAATAACCGCCACCGACTATTTTGTTTCATTTTCAAAAGAAGAAACGCCAAATTACTTTTCATATAATCAGGACGGAACGGCTCATGTTTTTGAAGGTTCGGTAACTTTTCTAGGTCCGGAAAAAGTTCCTGTTGATCTTTTGATTGGCATGAATTTATATGGTGCAGATGCCCGCAGATATCATGAAAATGGGGATGAAAACGGCATTCAATACTCTACTTATGTTGAATTGTTATATGAGTATAAAAACTGCGAATTTTTTATTGGCGGAAATTTAACTGATCCGAAAGAGGAATTTCATGAGTCAGGCTATTACGGCGAATACATCGGAGTAATAAATATTGGTGTTAAAGCCACCAAAGAAATAAAAGTTACCGATCATTTCAGTCTGCCTGCCTTTGTAACCCTGGCCGCTAACCCTCAAACACAAAAAATATTTATGGTAATGGGCATTAGCCTTTAAATAATTCTTATGAAATTAAAACAAATTAGATTTTTCGCAGGGATTCTTTTATTTCTGGCAATCGGTATTTCCTGTAGTTCGCAGGATGAAGTTAAAAATGTGCCCTATAAAATCGTCATTAAAAATATGTACATGGGTCATGTTCAGTATATCACCACTATTACAAATGACAGTCTGACTGTTTTCCATGACAATTTTGGTGCTGACAGTTCACTTACCACAAGGGCATTAAAAGCTGAAGAAAAGGAAATGATGCTGAAAGCCATACATGAGCTGCCATTGGATGATCTGGAAAAAAACTACATAAATGATGCTGTGGAAGACGGCACCCAGATTGATTTTATTTTTGAAATTGATGGGGAAACAAAATCTGTTTATATTTCAAACAAGTTGCAGGAAGATCTTGCTAAATTTGTCGAATCTGTTGTCAAACTGCTTCCTTCAGACCATATTGGATATAACGAAAGGGTGATCAGGTATTGATCGGTTTTGTTCTGTAAAAATTCATCTCATCAATATATTTCCATGCTTTTTCGGGAACAAAATACCTGATGTCTTTTCCATTTTTTATGGCTTCCCTTATAAATGAAGAAGAAATTTCCATAAGTGGAGCATCAGAAATAAAAACATTGGAGTGGATAAAATCTTTAATAATTATTCCCTTTCGCGGATACACAACAATTTTATAGTTATCAAGTATTTCAGTGTAATTTTTCCACTTATCAATGGTGGTATAATTATCGGCACCCATGATCAGTACAAATTTGTTTTTTGGGTATTTTTCCTTGAGATAAGTAAGCGTATCGATGGTGTAGGAAGGTTTAGGCAGACTAAATTCAATATTTGAAGCCCTGAAGCGCGAATCATCCTCAACAGCCCTGAACACCAATTCGTAGCGGTGATAATCTTCGAGCAGTGAAACTTTGTTTTTCAAAGGATTTTGCGGCGAAACAACAAACCACAACTGATCCATATTTCCAAATTCCACCATATAATTGGCAATAGCCAGGTGGCCAATATGAATGGGGTTAAATGAACCAAAATATAATCCTATAGTCATGTTATTTACTTAAAAAATCACTGACTTTTGCTGCAGCATCTGACTTTGCCCTATCAAGTTCATCATTCACGACGATACAATCAAACTCATCAATGGAAAGCATTTCCAATCTGGCTTTTTCAACTCTTTCATCCACGTTGATGGTACCATCTTGTCTGGCATCCAGCCGTTTTCTCAGTTCCTCGACCGACGGGGGCTTGATGAATATTGCCAGAGCATCTTTGCCGTAAAATTTTTTAATATTTAATCCGCCTACAATATCAACATCAAAGATCACATTATTTCCTTTGTTCCTGATGCGTTCAACTTCACTTTTAAGGGTACCGTAAAAAGTATCTTTGTAAACTTCCTCGAATTCCAGAAATTCGTTATTTTTTACTTTGCTCTTAAATTCTTCTGCCGATAAAAAATAATATGCTTTTCCATGCTCCTCTCCTTTTCTGATTGGCCTGCTGGTAGCAGAAACAGAAAACTCCAGTTTAAAATCAAGACTTAGCAGGTGCTTGATTATTGTTGTTTTTCCTGATCCGGAAGGTGCGCTTATAATGATTAGTTTTCCTGCCATTTCTTACTAATTTACCATTTCTCGTTATAAAACATTCAGCAATTGCTCCTTGATTTTTTCAAGGTCGTCTTTCATGCCCACAACCAATTTCTGAATATCCGAATCGTTGGCTTTTGATCCAATGGTATTTATTTCCCGTCCGATTTCCTGAGATATAAACCCCAACTTTTTACCCGGGTATTCTTCCGCTTTCATTATTTCGTTGAAATATTTGCAGTGATTAGCCAATCTGACCTTCTCTTCAGTAATATCAATTTTTTCCAGATAATAAATTACCTCCTGTTCAAAACGGTTTGCATCAATATTTTCCGATTTAAAAAATTCTTCCAAATTGGTTTTTAAACGTGTTTTAATTCTTTCAACCCGTTCTTTTTCAAATTGATCAATCTGACCTAAGAAAGATGAGATGTTTTTAATCCTGAGACTGATATCCTTCTGAAGGGCAATTCCTTCCTGCTCTCTGAATCCGTTTAACTCATTTATTGATGATGTAATTTTTGCATAAATCTGATTCCATTCATTCTCATCAAGTTCCTCACGGTCTGTTTTTAAAACCTCCGGAAAACGCAAAACAGAAGTAAAAAATTCAGGTGAAGTTTCCACACCCATTTCATCTGCCATCTCTTTGATTTGCAGATAATATTTTTTCACCAGTTGTTTATTAATCAGGTTGTTTTTATCTACATCAGTAAGTTCAACATATATTGCAAAATCAACCTTCCCTCTCACAAGTACTCTGGCTATTTCATTTCTAACAATCAAATCTTTTTCCCTGTAATAGCTTGGAATTCTGGTATTCAGATCAAGTTGTTTGCTATTCAGAGATTTTATTTCTACGGTTATTTTTTTATCGGCCAGTTCACAAATCGCTTTTCCATAGCCGGTCATTGATTTAAGCATAGTATACTTTTTTTTGTCAAAGGTAATGAAATTCCTGAAAATTACGGATTGAGTTTTGGATGATTGTTGTTTGCATAAGGTTCCATTCCATTCCACCCTACGCGATTATAACCCCAGGGCGTTGCCCTTGCCTTTTAGTAACGACAAAGGTCTGAAAGACCGATTTGTAGTAACATCGGGTGAAGCATGGCGTAACCCGATGAGAATACACTTAAAAAAAGGTAACCTAATCGCTGAATTTGAACATTTCATCAAATTTTCAGAATTTGCTTATGGAATCCCCTCAATTTTGTATCTTTAGTAATGTTAATATAAATATTAATCACTATAAAAAACAACCATATAACTATGAAAACCAGATCATTATTATTTTCATTTCTTCTTTTTGTATTCATGTTTTCAATTATGCAGGATTCATTTTCTCAGGAAAGCAAATATCAAAAGGATTGGGCAAAGGTCGATTCACTGGAACAAAAAGGATTGCCAAAGTCCTCACTCGAAGTTGTCGAACAGATTTATGCCAAAGCCAAAACAGCCAATGAACACGGTGAGTTTATCAAAGCGCTGATGTATAAAATGAAATATAAAAATACCGTTGAAGACGGAGGTTTTGTGATGGTTATAAAAGATCTTAAAAAAGAACTTGAAACTGCTCAGTTTCCTGATAACTGTATGATGCACTCATTATTGGGGGAAATGTATTTCATGTATTATCAGGCTAACAGATGGAAGTTTTATCAGCGATCCGAAACGGTTAATTTTGATAATGACGACATCGAAACATGGTCCCTAAACAAACTTTTTGACACTTCAATTAAACATTATCTTGCTTCGCTTCAAAGACCTACCGAACTTCAGCAGATTGATAAAAAAGTTTATGAAGTCATTATTACAAAAAATAATTATCCGAAAGATCCACGACCAACTTTGTACGACTTTCTTACACACAGAGCATTGGGATTCTTTTCAAATCCTGAATCCGGTCTAACCCGCCCCGCTGAAAAATTCATTATGTCTGAAGATTTTTATCTCGCTGATGCCGAAGATTTTTCAAAAAAGCAAATCAACACCAAAGATACTCTCTCACAACATTTTTATGCTGTTAAAATTTATCAGGATTTACTGAAATTCAGACTTTCAAAGGATGATGCCAGAGCCCTTGTTGATCTTGATTTATTGCGTCTGAATTTTTTGTACAGAAACTCTGTTAATGAATTTAAAGACAGTCTTTATATTGCAACTCTTGAAAGAATGGAGCGGAAATACTATGGAAAAGATTATTCAGCAGAAATATATTATTATATGGCTGAATGGTACCGAACCATGTCATCAAAATACAGCAGCACAAATCCCACTACATTAAAATATAAAAACTTCAAGAATAAGGCCATTGAGCTTTGTGACAAAGCAATTGAAAAATTCCCTGAAGAATACGGTGCGCAAAGATGCAGATATGTAAAAAACCAAATCGAATACGGCAATTTGTCATTTGAAGTTGAAAACACTCCTATTCCAAATAAAAACTTTGCAATTAAGATAAACTACAGGAATATCGAAAAAACTTACTTCAGAATTGGAAAAATTTCACGTGATAAATATGAAAAGCTTTCTGAAAAATCGTATGGTGAGGAGTTTTTTGACAAATTGAAAGATAATATTGAAATTGTTCAGCAATGGAAAATTGACCTGCCGGTTGATAAAGACTACAACGACCATATAATTGAATATGTGACTGAAGGTTTGCCTGTTGGCTATTATGTCATAATGACTGCCAACAACGAAAATTTCTCGTATGTCGAAAATATTTGTGCCTATAACAATCTGGATGTTTCAAACATTACCTATTCAAAAAGAAAACTTAATAATGGAAACCATGAGTTTTATGTTTATGATCGCACTTCAGGTGAACCAATGCCCGGTGTATCTGTAAATACCTGGTACTTTAAATATAATTATACCTTCAGAACTAATCAGAAAATAAAAGGTCCCTCCTTCACTACCAATAGTGATGGTTATTTTATTGTAACTAATGATTTCCAGGGATACTCCTTTTATGTTGATTTCACTAAAGGCAGCGATTATTACCCGCCTAATGAATCATTCTACAGCTACAATTATGATTATAACAGACCAGATGACAAGCAGGTTTTCTTTTTTCTTGACAGGGCAATATACAGACCTGGCCAAACTGTTCATTTCAAAGGGATTTTGCTAAACCGGGGAAAAGACAAAAATGAAATTGTCCCCAATTATAAAACTACAGTAACCTTTAAAGATGTAAATTATCAGGTGGTAGCAAAAACCGATATGATTACCAATGATTATGGTACTTTTAGCGGTTCGTTTATCATTCCGCTCGGACTTTTAAACGGATACATGAGACTGGAAACTCCTGATGGAAACATCACTTTCTCAGTCGAAGAATACAAAAGGCCTAAATTCGAAACCAAAGTATTGCCTCTGAAAGGAAATTTCATGCTCGACGATGTGGTCGAAGTAAAGGGTTCAGCAAAATCTTACGCCGGATCAGTTCTTTCTGATGCCAATGTAAAATACAGGATTGTGAGAAGTCCGGTATGGCGAGGATGGTGGAGTTGGTATTACAGTTCACCAACCACCGAAATTTCATTCGGAGAGGTGAAAACCGATGAAAAAGGCGAATATTCAATAAAATTTAAAGCCATTCCCGACCGCACCATTCCCAAAAATGAAAATGTTTCTTTCAATTATATGGTGTACATTGATGTGACTGATATCAATGGCGAAACCCAAAGCACTCAAACAGGAATGACTGTTGGTTATGTTGCGCTAAGTGTTTCAACAGATGTTCCTGACAGGATTGATGCTAAAAACCCGGAAAAAATGAAGATATACACTCAAAACCTAAATGGGGAGTTTCTTCCGGCTAAAGGTGAAATTAACGTATTTAAATTAAACGAACCTGAAAAAACCCTGGAAACAAGAAAATGGGCCCGCCCCGACAAATATTTGTACAGTCAGTCAGAATGGTACGAAAAGCTTCCCGGAATTGAATTCAAAGACGAGAGTGAAGTCAGGAATATGTCAAAAGGAAAAAATGTATTCAAAACAGATTTTGACAGCAAAAAAGACACCGAGCTAAAGTTTGGCAATCTTTCAAACTGGGATCCCGGATATTATAAGCTGGAAATAAATTCCGTTGATTCATTTGGAAACAAAGTTACCGGTGAAGATATTTTTGTGGTGTTTGACCAAAAATCAGGTAAAAGTCCTGTTAAATCTGTCAACTGGTTTGAACCCTTAGTTGATAGAGGTGAGCCTGGCGAAACAGCTAAGTTTTTGATTGGAAGTACCGAAAAAGTAAAAGTCCTGTTTGAGATTGAACACAAAAACAACATTGTGGAGAAAAAGTGGATTGAACTGAACAACGAGCAGAAACTAATTGAGGTTCCCATTCTCGAAAAACACCGGGGCAATTTTTCGGTTTATTTCTCATTTGTGAAAAACAACAGGTTTTATTCTAACCAATCAAACATTATTGTTCCTTTTTCAAACAAAGAACTCGACCTGGAATTTGCAACTTTCCGCGATAAACTTCAACCTGGCGAGCAAGAAGAATGGCAGATAAAAATTAAGGGAAGTAAAGGAGAAAAAGTAGCCGCCGAAATGATAGCTGCTCTTTATGACGCTTCACTGGATAAATTCAGAGCCAATTACTGGTCATTCAATATTTATGATTACTATTACTCTTATTCAGCCCTTAATACAAGTGATTTTGGCGCCGGTTATTCAACTATTGTGCAAAAAGATTACAATAAATACTATTATCCCCCTTCATACTATTACGATTATCTGAACTGGCACGGGTTTAACTACTATGGCTATTATAATTATTATGGATATGATTATGACAATTACGGGACTGAAGAAGGAGGTCATTACCGTACCACCACAGCTACAATGAATGGCAAATCAGGGGCTAAAAAAAATTTGGCAAAATTAGACAGTAGTGGAGACGATGGTATTGCCGAAAATGCACCTTCGGTAGTTGCTAATGAAGTTATGCTAGAAGAACAAACCGCTTTACCAGGCGAAGTAACTGAAAGGGAATTAAAAGACAAAACAAAGTCATCAGGTGAATTGAATGAAATAAAAGCCCGTTCAAATTTCAATGAAACAGCTTTTTTCTATCCTCAGTTGCAGACCAATGCCAATGGTGATGTGATTATTAAATTCACCATTCCCGAATCTCTTACCCGTTGGAAAATGATGGGATTTGCCCATACAAAAGACCTTAAATACGGCTTCATCAACAATGAACTGGTAACTCAGAAAGAACTGATGATACTTCCCAACATTCCAAGATTCTTCAGAGAGAACGACAAAATGGAACTTCCAGCTAAAATCAGCAACGTATCCGATAAGGATATTACTGGTATTGCTCGTCTGGAGTTTCTTGATGCCATTTCGGGAAAACCCATTACCACTTTGTTTGATGAAAAAGAAGCAGTTAAAAACTTTACAATCAAAGCAGGGCAGAATGCGGTAGTCACATGGAACCTCTCTATTCCCGAAGGACTTGGTGCCGTGGAATATAAAATTGTTGCCAAAGCTGAAAAATTCACCGACGGTGAGCAAAATGCCGTTCCGGTTCTGACAAACAGAATGCTGGTTACCGAATCAATGCCACTGCCCATCAGAGGCAATCAAACCAAAGAATTCAATTTTGACAAACTGATCAATTCGGGCAGTTCAAGTACATTAAAACATGAAAAAGTTACGCTCGAATTTACTTCGAACCCGGCATGGTACGCAATTCAGGCATTACCCTATCTTATCGAATATCCGTATGAATGTGCCGAACAGACTTTCAGTAGGTTCTATGCCAACTCCATTGCTACCCACATTGCCAATTCATCTCCTAAAATCAAAAAAGTTTTTGATTCATGGAGAAACACCCCGGGATCTCAGGCATTGCTTTCAAATCTGGAGAAAAACCAGGAACTGAAAGCCCTTCTTCTTGAAGAAACTCCCTGGGTTTTAAATTCACAAAACGAATCGGAAAGAAAAAAACGTGTGGGATTGCTCTTTGATCTAAACAAAATGGCCGGTGAACTTCAATCTGCACTGAATAAACTTGAAAAAATGCAGGTTTCAAATGGAGGCTGGCCATGGTTTGAAGGCATGCCCGAAAGCCGTTACATTACCCAGCATATTGTTTGTGGTATGGGGCATCTTGATGTTTTAGGCGTAAAAGCTGTGAGACAGGACAATAGCGTATGGCGAATGGTTAAAAGCGCGATTGATTACCTGGATATTCGCGTGAAAGAAGATTACGATTATCTCAAGAAACATTATACCGAAGCCGAAATGATGGAAAAACACATTGGCTACGAAGAAATCCATTATTTATACACCCGCAGTTATTTCCTTGACCAGCCTATCCCGCAAAGGTGTGAAGAAGCATTCAATTATTTCAAAGGTCAGGCACAAAAATACTGGCTCAGCGAATCCATTTACATGCAGGGAATGATCGGTCTGGCTTTATTCAGATTAAAAGATGAAGCCACACCGGCTGACATCATCAAATCACTCAGGGAAAATGCAATGAGCTCTGAGGAATTTGGCATGTTTTGGAAAGATAACGTCGGTTATTACTGGTATCAGGCACCAATTGAAAGACAAGCATTGATGATAGAATTTTTCGATGAAGTGGCCAAAGATGAAAAAGCAGTTGACGATATGAAAGTGTGGCTGCTGAAGCAAAAACAAACTCAGGACTGGAAAACCACAAAAGCAACAGTGGAAGCTGTGTATGCTTTGCTTTTAAGAGGAGCAGACTGGCTTGAAAGTGATCAGCTTGTGGAAATTACATTGGGTGATCAACTTATTGATCCGAAAAAAATCGACGGAGTGCAAATTGAAGCAGGTACAGGATACTTTAAAACCTCATGGGGAAAAGGTGAAATTAAACCTGAAATGGGTAAAGTAAAAGTAACCAAAAAAGATGCCGGCGTTTCATGGGGCGCTTTATACTGGCAATACTTTGAGCAACTTGATAAAATCACTCCGGCCGAAACCCCACTCAAACTGGAAAAGAAACTCTTCATTGAACGAATGACCGAAAGAGGCAAAGTTATTGAACCACTTGGCGTTGGTGAGAAACTTAAAGTTGGTGATAAAATAATTGTGAGGATTGAATTACGCACCGATCGAAGCATGGAATACGTGCACATGAAAGATATGCGTGCATCTGGATTTGAGCCTATCAATGTCATTTCCCGGTACAAATATCAGGATGGACTGGGTTATTACGAAAGCACTAAAGATGCAGCAACCAATTTCTTTATTTCCTATCTGCCAAAAGGAACCTACGTTTTTGAATATGCATTGCGTGTTACCCATAAAGGAAATTTTTCAAATGGCATCACCAGCATTCAGTGCATGTATGCTCCCGAGTTTTCTTCGCATAGCGAAGGCATTCGGGTAAATGTTGAATGATTATAATATACCGTAGAGACACAAAATATTGTGTCTCTATTTTAAAAAATATCATTATTTTTAAAATATTTTCATTATTTATTTGAATTATTAAAATAAATTCATTTTATTTGTAAAAAATTAAAATTTATGATTTCTGCTATTGCTAATAAAAATTCAGTTTTATCACCGGTTAACAATTCATGGTGGTGGAAAATGATTTTCATTTAGCAGGGAGATCTAACCGATATTTATATAAAGCGCAGGTGACCCCTGCGCTTTTTTTGTTTAACTAATTTAACGCACAAATATGAAAAGCCATTTAAAAAGATGGCGGCCCGCCGCCACAGAGACAAATGATTATTAAAAAAGAGACCAAAAAATATCATTAACCTGCCAATATGCACTTTGAATTAGCGCTTTAGCGGCAAAAAAAAAATCAATCATGAATACAAAAACAATAACACAGGAAATAACAGGGATCAACACAGTAACCCTGCCAAATATTAAAATGTTAAAATACAACGGAATTTACGGTGAATATGGCGGAAGCTACGTACCACCCGTATTAGAACCTGCTCTAAAAAAAGTAGCACTGCTATTTGATACTTACAGTTCTGATCCCGATTTTATCCATGAATTTTCATCGCATCTGGTTCAATACACCGGTCGCCCCTCTCCTCTTTATTATGCGTCGCGATTGTCCAGGCATACCGGAGCAGAAATTTACCTTAAGCGTGAAGACCTGAACCACACGGGATCTCATAAAATAAACAATACCATCGGGCAAATTTTAATTGCAAAACGTGGTGGCTACAAGGAAATCATTGCCGAAACCGGCGCAGGTCAGCATGGCGTTGCCACTGCCACGGTTGCTGCAATGTTCGGAATAAAATGTAAGGTTTTTATGGGCGCCATTGATGCTGAACGCCAGCATTTGAACGTTCACCGGATGAAACTTCTTGGTGCCGATGTCGTTACTACGTCAATTGGGACTGCAACTTTAAAGGATGCCGTGGATGCTGCCCTCGTTTATTTCATTGAGCATCCTGAAGCTTATTATCTGCTCGGCTCCCAGGTTGGCCCTGATCCTTATCCCCGAATGGTTGGCTATTTTCAAAGCGTGATTGGCTACGAAGCCCGGCAACAAATCATCGAACAAACCGGAAAACTGCCCGATGCTGCACTTGCCTGTGTAGGTGGTGGATCCAATGCAATTGGAATTTTTAGCGGTTTCCTCGATGACAACAGTGTTGAATTACACGGTGCAGAAGGCGGCGGACAGGGGTTTCTCGGGAATACAGCAGCCACTCTTTCCCTTGGAAAACCGGGTGTGTTTCAGGGAACCAAAAGCTACTGTCTGGTTGATGAAAAAGGTGAAGTTTTGCCTTCGCATAGTATTGCGGCCGGACTGGATTACCCGGGAATCAGTCCGCAACATTCCTATCTCAAAGATTGCAAAAGAGCAAAATACCATATCATCACCGATAATGAAGCAGTCGAAGCATACCGATTACTTTCAGCTTTGGAGGGAATTATTCCGGCAATCGAGTCATCTCATGCAATTGCTTTGGCACTGAAATCGTTCAGAAATTCAGGGAAAACACTCGTAATTAATCTGAGCGGCCGTGGTGATAAAGATGTGGACAGGATATAAAAAAAAATAAACCTGATGGTAAATGCCGATGTAATATATGTATAGTCCAATTTGCGATTTATTATTATTGGACTGTACATATATGCAATCGGTACTATTCTCAACTTAACTAATCTTTACAAAGTATTATTACCTGCAAATTTATAGCAAGTTAACTTCAAATAACTGCATTTTTACTCTTCCTAATTGGTTCAGACAATGTTAATTTTGAATATTGTAAAAACCTTAATTATATGAACCCAACTACTTACGATTTTAGAAATAAAAACATTTTAATTGCTGATGACGAAGCCATTAATCACATTTTGTTTAAAGAAATACTATCAGACAGCGGAGCCAATCTCACATTTGTTTTCAATGGAAGGGAAGCCATTGACAAGGTAAGAAAAGATCATTCCGTCGACATTGTTTTAATGGATCTTAAAATGCCGGGAATAAATGGTTTTGATGCTTCATTACAAATCAAGGAAATAAAAAATATTCCAATTATTATTCAGACTGCCTATGCAAAAGATTTTCGCAGAGATGAATTTATGAAAGCCATGGTTGATGATTATATTCCTAAACCCATTAAAAGCGAAAAACTACTTGAAGCTATTGATAAACAAATAAATACTAAATTTTATAAAAATAACATAAAGTCTACCGGAAAAAACGGGAAACAATCTAACACAAAAAAAACATCTCATTTTGCTCCAAAAACAGCCATTGATAGCATCTCTGTTTTAATAAAAAAAATATTTGTCCCTCGTATTAGAATAACAACCATTAGCAATCTACTTGAATAGAACAAGCATAAGCGATTTTTAATCACTTAATTATTTCAAGTTCAAATATATCCTTTCTATTCCAGTCAAGCCAGTGTTTTATTGCATTTGACCTGACCAATTCCCAGTAACCCTGGTCAGAAAGGGAATATTTTGCCAGAGCATTTTCAATATCACGGTCAACTACTTTTATATACTCATCTCTCAGTCTGATTCTGATGGTTTTTCCTTTATATGAAAAATCAGCCATGGCATATTTTATGCTGTCGTTTGATACGGTGATTGTCCCTTGCCCGAGTGTCGCCCCGGTGCTGACCTGCAGTCCGTCATTCATGCAACTGTATGGCGGACGAAATCCGGCGTAAGATAAAACAGTCAGTTTGTCAACCCCAACACCAAAATATTCACGCGCCAGAATGCCCATCTTGGCTCCTACCAGAGAAAAAATCCCCAAATGTCCGTGAAACTCATCGGTTAGCGCACAGGCCTTCCATTCATCCATTCCGTATAGCATGATCGCGCTGTCCATTATTTCACGCACATCATACATATACAGACTTTTATCAACGGGAAAACTATTGAAAACCACAGATTTTTCAGGATTAAAAATCCCATTTATCAGATCTTTGTAGATTTCATAAACAATATCAGCATTGTATGAAACACAATACTCTTTTTTAATTCTGCTTAAATCGGGCTGGATTTCAAAAGCTTCATTATATAAAAGGTAAATCACAGTCAGTTCGTCCCAAATCTCCGCCTCACCTGTTTTCATTTTTTCTTTTACCACATCAGTATTATGAGATTTGAAAATAATTCTTCCCTGCGGCGTATTGCTCATTTCAGCAGTTTTCAGAAGCTCATCCGTAAATTTTGCCTGTGGTTTATCAAGGTTTGAAATCATTGTTAATTTGATGTCTGAATCCAGTATTTCATCAGCCGATTTTTTATCCCATTCGTAATTCACTCCGGCCAGCGGCTTGTAGGAATCGTTATACCAGATTACTTCATCAATTTTTTTGAGCAATTCGGGGTTTGATTTTTTCAGATATGCAAGAGCATTAAGATTTGAAAGACAAACCAATGTAATCTCTTCATTTGCAGCATTTAAAACTTCGGCAAAAAGTTTGTTTGCTGTAGGAATTACATTATTTAACTGAATTTCTTCGCCCCAGTAAACTGTTTTATTGAATTCCCTCCAGACCGGATTTACTCCTTTTATTTCATTTCCAAAAGCAACCGTAATATTCAATCGAAACTGGCTTAAGAGCGAGAGTAATTTTTTTGCACCAGTTTGTGGATCAAGTGATCCGCACGAAGCAATTATCCCTTCTACTTCAATTTCAGGACGGCTCAACAGCAGTGATATTGCTCTTAAATCATCCATGGCGCAATCTGTATCAATGATGATGTGTTTTTTTTCCTGAGAAAAACCGGAAAAAATCGAAATTATAAGTAAAGTGTAAACAGCTAAAATGACTTTCATGGTTCTAATATTTAAAATTTAACCCTGCAAAACCTGTTATTCCGGGCATTGTATAATACCTGTTAACTTCATAATCCTCATTTAGCAGGTTTTCGCCTTTCAAAAATACATCAAAATATTTATTGATTTTATAGGAAACCCTTGCATTAACAAGGGTGTAATCTTCTTTTACCTCTGTTTTGCCTGTAGCCAGATACAAATCATTGATTTGTTGAACATCGGCATTAAAAATGAATTTTCCTTTTTTATAGGTGCAACCCGCAAATAATTGGCTTACCGGCGCAGCTATAACAGGATTTTCCATGGATATATAACTGTATGACATCACCACTCCAAGTTTATCTGATGGCTGATAATTCAGTGACAATTCAGTGCCCATATTATTTATCTCACCGGTATTTCTGTTCAAGGGAATTCCTCCTTCCATTGTGACAGCAATCAGATTTGATCCCAAAATTTTGTACACCACAATTTCGCATGAAATCTTTCCTGAAAATTTTTGTAGCCAGCTTACTTCATAATTAATAGACTTTTCGGGTCTGAGATCCGGATTGGCAATGCCCCACATATAAAGCTCGCGGATGGTCGGACTTCTGAATCCCTTTGAAACACTTCCCTTCATATTTGACTTTTTATTTACTGCCCAGGCAAAACCTCCGGCCGGAACCCATTCGTTTCCATAAACGGGATGGATTTGGTTTCGAACCCCGGCGTTCAAAGTCAAGGCCGAAATTTTATGCTGCACAAATCCGTAAAGCCCTGTTTCTGCAATTAATGTATCAACAAAAAGCAGTCCGGCTCCACCCATTGCCTTTACATTCTCTGCCATTCCACCATAACTGATATAATCCGTTCCGATGGTGATGGTGTTGTTTTTGATAAGCTTAAGTGCCTGAAAAAAGTTCACCCCATAGCAATTGTCCAAAGAATGAAACCCGTCGCTGATTTCATGCTCACCGAAATTGTAAAAAAACTTGGCCGAGCCGCTTATTTTTTTATAATCGTTGTTTACGGTAAAAGAACCATAGCCCCTGAGAATGTCAATGTTTGTGCCGGCAAGGGCGTTTACTGTATCCGGACCCGGATCGGAGGAATTAAAACCAGCAATACTGAAATCAGCATTCAGGTTTATGTGATCATTCATTTCATACCCGGTTTTAAAATATCCGTTATTGATGCTGAAATCTGAATTGCTCCGGTGCCCATCAGTCTGGTCATGATTAACCGATGCAAAAACCATCATTTTTTTCTTTTTGAATCCGGCATGTGCTGAATATTTCTGAGTATTGAATGATCCATAAGAAGCACGGATGCCTGCATGCAAGCCATCCTGACTTTGTTTTCGCGTGATAACATTGATTACTCCTCCCATGGCGTTGGTTCCGTAGAGAACAGACGAAGCTCCCCTTATTACTTCAACCCTTTCGGCATCGCTTGCGACATAAGAATCGGCCAAAGGATGACCCATAAGCCCCATAAACTGCGGGTGACCGTCGATCAGAATCAATGCTCCGGTAGTTGGATTGCCTCCGATTCCACGTAAGGTAATCTGACCCGCTGCGCCGGTGGCAACCCCAAAACCTGTAACGCCTCGTTCAGTGACAAACAATCCGGGAACACGACCACTTAAAGCAGGAAGAATATTATTTTCGTTGCTCGATTCAATCATTTTGCGATCTATCACAGTTACAGAAAGCGGAACCATACTTTTGTTCACTTTTACGGTTGTGCCGGTAACCACTACTTCTTCAATCAAGATGGTGTCTTTATCTATTTCTTGAGAAAGTAGTGACAGAGAACTAAATAAGGCAAAACATATAAAAAATATATTCTTTTTCATGCGATCAAAACGTGTTACGATTTTTATTTTTTTGTCGCAAACATATTATTAATTTTTCATCTTCCAAAGCTTTTTATTGAAATTCAAGTTGTTAATTGATTAACAAATGAGATAAACTATCAATAAAGTTTGGCGAAATATTTTGCAATTAAATCAGGATATTTTCGCAATTTTGCGCTTTATTTAAAAATAAACCAATGAAAGGAAAGGTTTTAAGGGCGTGCAGTTTACTTTTTATTGTTCTTTATATTTCTTCCTGTGATAGTTCTACAAAGGAGATCGAAGAGAATAAAGCTGTTGACGTTCGTTTTGAAAAAGTAAAGGAGTTGGCAAAGCATCGCTCTGATGAACTTTTTGGAGTTTTTGAGCAAAGCCTTACCGATGAAGAGGTCTATGCTTTAAAATTTTTATATTCCTTTATGCCATTGAGTGATTTGGCTGATTACGATGGTGAGTTTTTCCTCGATCATGTAAAAACTACCTTAATGATCAGAAAAAATGCTTCATGGGGCGATTCTATTCCCGATGACATTTTCTATCATTTTGTTATGCCACACCGTGTCAACAACGAAAACCTTGATACTTCACGCATTGTATTCTATAATGAATTAAAACCCCGAATTTTTGGAATGAGCATGTACGAAGCCGCTCTCGAGATCAACCACTGGTGTCATGAAAAAGTTGAATACCAGCCCACCGATGAAAGAACCTCTGCACCGCTTGCGACAGTTAAATCTTCTTTTGGCCGCTGTGGTGAAGAATCGACCTTTCTGGTATCTGCTCTGCGCTCAGTTGGAATTCCTGCCCGCCAGGTGTACGTCCCCCGCTGGGCTCACTCCGACGACAACCACGCATGGGTTGAAGTCTGGGCCAGCGGAAAATGGTATTTTATGGGTGCCTGTGAACCCGAACCTGTTCTTAATCTGGGTTGGTTCAATTTGCCTGCAAGTCGCTCCATGCTGGTTCATTCGCGGGTTTTCGGAGTATACAAAGGAACCGAAGAGGTAAATTCCGTTAATGATAAATTTACCAACATCAATGTTACCGACCGTTATGCAAAAACGGTAAAACAGTATATCAGGGTTGTAGATGAAAAAAATAAACCGGTACCAAATGCCACTGTTGAATTCCAGATATACAATTACGCTGAGTTTTATCCCCTCACCGAAAAGAAAACCGATAAAAAGGGATTTGCCTTTATGTCTACCGGAAAGGGTGACCTGCTGATATGGGCATATAAGGATCAGAAATTCGGATTCAGCAAGGTGACCATGGGAGAAAATGACACAGTCACAATTGTCCTGAACAACAACGACAAAAACGATATTGAAATGTTTTTCTGGCCTCCCCAGCCATCTGAACATGTTAAGGTGAATGTGACTGAAGAAATGAAAGCAGCTAATAAAATTCGGTTTGCAAATGAAGATTCAGTGCGAAATGCCTATGTGGGCTCTTTTATTTCTCAGGAAAAATTCAATAAAATCGCTTCCGGGAAAAATTTAGAACCGGATTTGTTTCCATTTCTGGAAAAAAGCAAAGGCAACTATGATGAGATACTCAGTTTCATTGAAAACTTTGACGACGGACAAAAACACTGGCTAAAATCATTTTTGGGAACCCTGGCCGACAAAGACCTCCGTGACACCAAAGCGGATATTCTGGATGACCATATTTCTGAAGCCATACGTTATGCTTACGACTATCTCCCGGAGGATTTCATCCAGTACATCATGGCTCCGCGCATTGCAAATGAAATGATTGTTCCTTACCGTGCTTTTCTTCGCGAAAAATTTGGCAGATCGTTCATTTCAAAAACGCGAAATGATGTAAATAATCTTATTAAATGGGTAAAAGACAGCATTGTCATCAATGATGAGGAACAAACATACAACCTGCCAATCACGCCGACTGGAGTTTACAAGCTCAGGGTTGCCGACCGTTTATCGCGGGATATTTTCTTTGTCGCAACATGCCGCAGCTTTGGCATTCCATCGCGCCTGGAGCCCGGAACAAAAACACCGCAGTATTTCTGGATCGAAAAATGGGTTGATGTTCGGTTTGACGGGAAAGAAGAAAAACAGGAAAAGAAGTACAACATCACTTTCACCAGCACCAATTACAATCTGAAATTTAAGCCACAATACTACCACCATTTCACACTGGCAAAATTTGAGAAAAACAAGTACAAGACCCTTGAACTGGAGTATTATGCTGATTTTGACAAATTAGGTAAAATTGAACTTGCAGCCGGAAAATATATGCTGTTGACCTCAAACAGGCTTGAGTCAGGTAAGATTTTAGTTAATCTTGATTTCTTTGAGATTAAGGGCAACATGAAAATCAATCTGAAGATTCCTGATGAGAAAGTTGAAAACATGGTGTACGGTAAGTTGGATATGGATAACAAAGCCACAGCCGACAAATCATTCCGCGATTTTGGAAAAAGCAAAAATATTGTAATCGGAGTGTTGGTTCCGGGAGAAGAACCGTCGAAGCACACATTAAATGACATTCAGCTTGTCAAGGAAAATATTGACCGCGAAGGCATTGAACTCATCCTTGTGATGTCGGAAAATGAAAAAGTAAATTTCAAAAAATCAGCTTATCCAAAACTTCCGGAAAAAACAACTGTGATTTACACCAAATCAGATCCTGTTAAAGAGCTGGGACTAACCCTTTCTGGCGAGAAAGCAACAACCTATCCCCTGTTTATTGTTGTGAAACCAAACGGCGACATAATATATAAAAATGAAGGATATAAAATTGGAATAGGAAATGATTTGTTGAAGAAACTGTAATTTTTATGCAGCTCATTACTAACAGATGTCCATCGTGCGCTGCCATTTATAACTGCATTCCCGGCAAAACAGAAGGAACTTGTCTATCATGCGGCCACATTATTTACGAAACAGTTGATTACGATCAAAAGCCTCAGTTTATTTATAATAAAGCAGATTACCATAAACTGCAATACGATGAAAAAGACGGGCAATTAACCCAATTGCCTCCCGAAAAAATCAATACAAAAAAAAGTCCAAGAGCCAGCATTAAAGGTAAAGACAAAAAAAAGTTCCAGAGCTACATTGATAAGAAGTATGATGAAAAAGGGATAAAGAAAATGACCTGCCCGTCGTGCGGAGCCGAAATCAACGATACAGGTGAGATATCTGGTATTTGTCCATATTGCAATGGCAATTTTTATATTCCGTTTGAATCCTGCGACAACAATCTGGTGCCGAAAATAGTCATACCATTTCATGTCAACAGGGAAAAGGCAACACGCATATTCAGAAAATGGAATCTTTTAAATTTCTGGAGGTTGTTCTTTTTCATGAACATCAGGTATGAAAACCAAAAAAAGATTGTTCCCGGGTATGTTCCGGTTTTCCTGTTCAGCGCAGAGACAAGTACAGATTATAAAGGAGAAAAAGGCACAGCCGATGGAGATGGCAGCACAAAATGGGAGAAGGTTTCGGGGAATACAAAAGTCAATTATACCGATTTACCGGTAGCCACATACAATGCCCGCGAGGATAAATACACAAGCTGGTATCTGGACTGGGAACCAGAAAAAGCAAAAAATTTTAATCCGGGCTATGTTTCTGGCATCAACATGAGGTGTTTCGGGAAAAACGAAACCGATATTCTCGAACCTGCAGGAAAAAGGTTTTACGATTCCCTAGAATGGTGGATCAAAAAGAAAATCGGCGGTGAAAAGCAAAAAATCCATTCCCGAAAAACCGAATTCAGCAATGTTACATCCACTGCAGCATTAGTTCCTGTATGGAAAGCCCGGACCGAGCACAATGGCAAGCCGGTTTGGTGTTTGATCAACGGACAAAGTGGTAAGGTAATCGGCCGCGGCCCCGAGCCAAAAAGAAAATACATCAATATTGTTTCAATAATTCTGGCTGTATTGTTTTTAGCAACCGGACTGGCGAACATGTTTAATGAAAACAATTTCAATTACGAACGGGGTGTTGTTACTTTGTGCGTAGCCGTTCTTTCCTCGTTTTTTTTCAGAATGGGCCTGACCAAATATTCGGCCATTGGTGAATCACTCTTGTTTGCAGTTGCACCGGTTTTGGTGCTCATTCCGTTTATAGTTTTCCGTTTTGAGCTACTGTACTGTTATTTATGGCTTGGAATCGGTGTTTTAGGGTTTTACGGTTTGGTTTATCTCCTTTACCTCATTTCATACTCGGATGATTTTGATGAGACAATTTTTTCGGAATCTGATTTGATGGCTGTAAGTTAAATCGGACATGCAGAAGCATGTCCGTACTATTCCACCGAATCAACAACTGCTTGGACAACAACATCCACCTGCTCATCAGTCAAATCAAAATAAACGGGCAGAGAAATTTCGCATGAATAATTCTGATATGAAACCGGATAATCTTCCATTTTGTAACCTAATTGCTTATAAACGCTTAATAGCGGTAAGGGTTGAAAATGCACATTGACCGAGACTTCCCTTTCAAAAATCCTTGTTATTATTTCGTCGCGCTGAGTTTCGGTGATGTTGTTTATCCGTAATAAATAAACGTGGTATGAGGATTTTCTGGATTGATCTTCATAAACAGGCAGTTTTGCCCATGAATATTTTGAAAAAGCTTTTGAATATCTGTCGAAAATGGCTTTCCTGCGTGTAATGGTTTCCTCGTCGTAGCGGTCAATCTCGGCTAGTCCGATGGCAGCCTGCAAATCGGTCATATTTGCTTTGTAGCCGGCAAAAATAACATCATACCGCCACTGCCCTATTTTGGATTTTGCTAGCGCATCTTTGGTTTGACCGTGCAGTGTAAGAATGTTGAAATAATTATAAAGTTCTTCTTTATTAAACTGTTCAGGCAAATTAAAAACAATGGCGCCGCCTTCGGCAGTGGTCAGGTTTTTCACTGCATGAAATGAAAAAACTGTGATATCTGTTAATGCACCTGTTTTTTTTCCTTTATATACAGCTCCTATTGAATGCGCTGCATCTGATAGAACCAAAATTCTTCCCAGTTTTTTCTGTTCGTCACTTTCAGCAGAAAATTTCTTTTTTATATCATCAGAATTAACCAATGAATTTATTGAATCATAATCGCAGGGAAATCCGGCAATATCAACCGGAATAATTACTTTTGTTTTCTCAGTTATTTTACTTAATATATCTTTTACTGATATACAAAAATCATCAGGATTAATATCCGCCATCACCGGTTTTGCGCCACAATGCACAACCACATTAGCAGTAGCACAATAAGTGTAAGCCGGAACAATTACCTCATCCCCTTCCTTAACTCCAAACCATCTTAAAACAAGCTCTAGTCCGGCCGTTGCCGAATTCACACACAACACCTTTTCGGCTTTGCAATATTCTGCAATCTTCTTTTCGAACAACTTGGTTTTTGGTCCGGTTGTAATCCAGCCCGAACGCAAAGCATCGGATACTTCATCAATAACTTTCTGGTCAATTTTAGGTGGTGAAAATGGAATCATATTGTTAAGTTCTTCTTTGTTTTTGTTTGAGTAAAGATAGGAATAAGTAAGAAGTTTATAAAGTAATGCTTAACTTAAGTGTTTTAGAAATTTTTCAGCAAGAATGCGATAGTCATGATTTTCGAGAACAAATTTTTTGCCGTTACTGCCCATTTTCTGTTTTTCAAATTCAGGAATATTTTTCATTTTCATGATGGCAGATGCAATTGCCTCGGGGTTTTCAGGCTCTACAAAGAGTCCGCATTGCGCTTCTTCAACAATATTATTTCCTGCTTCAATAGCTTGGATTACAGGCTTTTCCGCCATCATATAGTCTATCATTTTGTTTGGACTTATTCCAAACCGGAACAAAGATTGTTTCTGCAAACCAATAAAAAGGATATCCATTAATGAAAGCACGTATGGTATGTCTGTTTTAGGTACAGCAGGAAGAAAATGCACATTATTTAATTTCTTTTCGCTGATTATCTGCAGTAGTTTTTCTTTTTCAGGGCCTTTACCGACCAGTACAAGGGAAATATTTTCATCTTTCAGAAATTTTGCTGCTTCAATAAAAGTATGAACCGAGTTAGACAATCCAAAACTTCCGGTATAACCAACAATCAAACTATTCTTAGCTTTAAGCTCGTTAAAAAGTTTTACATGTGTTTCGGGTAATTTGTTAATAAGACTCCATTCATCAGGCACAATTCCGTTCGGGTTGAAGTGCCATTTGACTGGATCAAGACCACGCGATTTCATATAGTCCAGAGTCTTTGGCAGCATTGAAATAACATGGTCACAATTTTTATATGCATAATCTTCGGCCCTTTGTACAATCATGATAAAAGGGTGATTTTTTGAATACCCGCCAAGTTCCATTGGAGACAATGGCCATAAGTCATGCACCTCGTATACGAGTTTTGCTTTAGTTTTTTTTGCAATTTTTCTTGCAGGATAAATATCCATCGGATAAGTTGAAGAAGCAATTACAATTTGAGGGGTAAATCTCTTTGAAAGATATGATGCTTTTAAAGACAAACGAACAATAAATGCGAGTATATTTAAAATTCTTCCAAAGCCATTTCCTTCAAATTTTGGTGTTTTTATCCAAAAATAGTTTATACCGTCAATTACATTTTCATTGTATTTTCCTTTAAAATCAGGTTGTATGCTTCTAACCTGTGAAAAAGAGCCTGCGACAATAGTTACTTCATGTCCGTTTTTCACCCATTCACGAGCCAGATAATAGGGTCTGAACTCCATTCCCATTTCAGGAGAACCAGCATAATGATTAATTAAAAGTATCTTCATTTCAGCAATTCCTCAATTATTTTTTCTGATGCTTTGCCCATTCCGTAAAGGTCGACATCAAAATTACAGGATTTTTCCATAGCATTTTCTACAGATGAAATAATAAATTGTTCATTTGTACCTGCGATGGTATTAAATCCATTTTCGACCAGCTCGACCCATTCAGTTTCCTCCCGAAGCGTAACACATGGTTTTTTGAAAAAGAATGCTTCCTTCTGAAGTCCGCCACTGTCAGTCATTACCACAGAGCAATTCTTTAAAAGATAAACCATTTCGAGGTAGCCAACGGGTTCAGAAATAATAAGCTTTTTTGTAAGATGGTCCAGCTGATGTTCCTTGATTTTTTTTATTGTGCGCGGATGAATGGGAATAACCACCGGCAATTTGCCTGATATTTTATTTAAGGCGATCAAAATATTTTCCAGGTTTGATTTTTCATCGGTGTTTTCAGCCCGGTGGATTGTTGCAAGGGCAAATTTATCGGCAGTTAAAAAGGATGGTTTTTGGCATTTTTCTGAATAAAACAAAGCCGCATCCTGCATCACATCACCGGTTTTGACAATTCTGCATTGGAAATGGTCAAATCCTTCTTTAAAAAGGTTTTTAATAGCCTGATCGGTGGGACAAAGCAACAAATCACTGATTCGATCGGTAAGAATCCTGTTAATTTCTTCGGGCATTTTCATGTTGAAGGAACGCAATCCTGCTTCAACATGGGCAACTTTTATATGTAGTTTTTTTGCAGCAAGCGCACCGGCAATCGTTGAATTGGTGTCGCCGTAAACCATAACCCACTCAGGTTTTTCATCGAGTAAAATTTTCTCAATTCCCTCAAGCATTTGTCCGGTCATAGCCCCATGTCCAATACTATTGATATTCAGATTATATTTTGGAACCGGGATATCCATCTGCCTGAAAAAAATATCGCTCATGTTTTCGTCAAAATGCTGACCGGTATGGATAATAATTTCCTCAAGGTTTTTGTGCTTTAATATTTCCCTGCTAACTGCTGCAGCTTTTATAAATTGAGGTCTTGCTCCTATTATTGTTATAATCTTCATGCTTTCAATAATAAATCAGTATAAATATTTTTCATTTTTTCTACACATTTATTCCATGAGTACAGCTCAATTACTCTGTTTCTGCCATTTTTTCCGAGCTCTTTTCTCAAATTTTCATTACAAATGAGAGTATTTAATGCCTCGGCAGTTTTTTCAACAGATTCAGGAGGAACTATTATTCCTGTCACACCATTTTCCACAATTTCAGGTAAACCGCCTACATTACTGACAACTACCGGTTTTTCGCAGGAGGAAGCTTCAAGTACAGCAACCCCAAAGCTTTCCTGAAGAGAAACTGCTACAAAAATATCAATTTTATTATGGTACAGAGGCACCTCGCTATAGCCGACCGGACCTGTGAACTCAATATTGTCAGATACAGAAAGATTTTTTGCGGTTTCTTTAAGGTTTTGCATTTCGCTGCCACCTCCAACAATCAATAATTTGAGATTTTTATCAGGGTTTTGGGCGAACGCCAGTGAAAATGCTTCGATTAGATAGTTTATTCCATAAATTTTTTCCAGAGTTTTTACTGTTCCAATTACAATTGATTCCTTTTCTATCTCATTTTTGATTGGTTTAAAAACATTGGTATCAATTCCAAAGGAAATAACCTGGATTTCTTTATTGGTATATTTTGAGATTTCTTTAGCCATGTTATGGCCTGTAGACAAAATAGCTGTCGCTTTTTTCAGGTTATATTTTAATATTTTCCTGTGAATAAAAGACTTGTTTGGAAAATCATAAACATCAGATCCCCAAACAGATATGACAAACGGTTTAAATCCGGTCAATGCACCCAAAAGTCCATAGCTGCTTGCATAATGGGCATGTAATATATCAGGTTTTATCTGTCGGATAAGCTTTTTTAGTCTTGGTAATGCTTTCAGGTAAGTTATTTTTCCCGGTTCGCCTTCACTTTTTGTCAGGTTAAAAGAGGTAACCATTACATTTTTCATACCGGAAAACAAACCTTTATCGGGGGTAAGTGAAAACACATGAATTTCTGTATCGTCACCTGCTAAAGAAGAAATCCACTTGAATGAGTGGGCAGAGTTAACATCGGTGAGCATCAGAATTTTCATAGAATATTAAAAAGGGTAAAAAATCCATTTTTATTATTTTTGATTAAAAAAACGCAGATTCAATCACGATTTTTTATCCCTACAAATATGATCATTTTCTATCAAATAAACGAAAATTGCTATCAAACAATTGAGCCATCAGTCTACAGATTGCCAATAAATATTTGCTGGCAGGGTAATTATTTTTCAGAAATAATTTTTTCATACACCTCATCGAACAGTTCACGGTTACAATGGTCAATATTAGAGTTGTGCCAAAGCATTATAAAATCACCATTGTATTTTTTTACTTTTGAGATAAGATCTTTTATCTCATTCCGGTCTCTTGCAGGATCAACAATCCAGGCAATTTCCATGAAAACCAGAGGCTTTTCCCTAAGGTTTAATTTCTGTCGTGATTTTACATTAAACAACGGATATTCATAGCAGCAGCCCGAACGAAATCCGGGTTCATTGGTATAATACATGCCCGAATCCCAAAGCATTCCGGCATCGTCCCACATCTGCCATGTTTCAGGGAGTTTGTACCTGAGAAAATGCTGCCGGCCTTTTAACACTGGTTTTTCTGTAATGGCTTCAAGGGTTTCTTTTTCTGAATTAAAAATCTTATGATTGTTATATGAATCGTAGCTTGGATGTATTCCAACCGAATGGCCTCTCTGAATGATTTTGCCTATCATAGCTTTCACCTCTTCATCATTTATTGAGAAATGATTATCGTAAGATGTAATTCCGCCCGCCATGAAAAAGAAGTGCGATTGCAAACCATATTTTTCAGATAAATCCATGAATTTTTCGAATTGCAGATAAGGATCTCTTCCGTTAAAATAGTCTGAAATGTTTTTAAAAAGTAGTTTGAAACTCTTTCTTTTTATTATATCACCTGAAATTGTTTTTGCAAAATGTCTGAAATTGGGCCATTTTCTGAAAAAATCCACATCGTGGGTGGGAATGACATTAAACCGGCGTAGTTTTCTTTCTCCATCATAACCGGCTTTTTTCAAAAGGTTCCAAAGAAATTCGACATATTCATTTACAACCGGCCGGTGAAGAAAATTGTTTCTAAAGGCAAGTGATTCGGTTCCGGGAAACCTGTTGTGCGAATCCCATGTTTTAATCACTGTCTCCTCCCACCGTGTAAGCATGAAAAAGGCCGATGCAAAAAGGTCTGCTTTGCATATAATTTCATTTTCATTAAACACAATTTCACCTTCACCAAAAATCACGGGCAAATCGTTTTCGGCCATTAACTCATGACTGAAAAAAGACACATTTCCCGGTATATTTGATTCATGTAAATAGCCCGTCTTTTCATCGAACTGATTAAAAAAATGATCTTCGATGATTAGATTTTTGTTGTTAATTGAAATGAGACTGCTTTTAATACCCTCTTCAAATGTCAAATCGAATTCAACACCCAGAAAATCACTAAAAATAACGTCTGAGATGTAGGATCGTTCGTTTTTGAAGTTTGTCGGTAAAGTAATTTTCAGCATAGGTTCAATTAAAATGTAAATATATAAATTTAAGAATTACAATATATTTTTAGCATGGTTGGTTTTATAAAAAAATGATCGTCATATTCTGTTAGTATTGCTATAATTAGTAAATTTGATTATCAGTAAAATCATTTTATGAATTGAAATAATAAATTTAAGTCAATTTAGTTTATAAATAGTAAATTAGGTAACCCATTTATTATAAAGCTATGAAAAACAAATCATACTACAGTAAATCAATTTGTATTAAAATATTGGTTATAACCCTTTTATCATTAGTTTCAATCTCAGGTATTTCGCAAAACACAAAAAAAGACTCTGTGTATCATTTGCTGGAGAAGGCATTTGCAAATCCTGAAAAAGTCATCAGACTGGATTTAAGCAATCAGGCTATTTATAAGTTGACCGACTCAATTGGAATGTTCAAAAATCTAAAAGAAATAAACTTATCAGGAAATAATCTCGAAACACTTCCTGCAAGCTTTTATTCATTAAAGAAATTAAAAGTTGTAAAGCTTAATAATAACGCGCTATTCAACTTAGCGGACTTTTTAAATCATTCCGGATCATTGGAAAGCATGGAAGAACTTGATTTAAGCTCAAACAATCTGACTTATATACCCGGTAGTATTAATAATTGTAAGAAGCTGGTTAAAATAAATTTAAGCAACAATTATATTTACAATTTACCTGTTTCATTTGCTCAACTAAGAAATCTTGAATACATAAACATTAGTAAAAATATCATCCACACATTAGAAAACAATTTTTCAGATTTGTTCAGATTGAAACATCTGGATATTTCTGAAAACAACCTGAGTATTGAACAACTTGATAATGTTCTGGGTTTGTTTTCAAAACTTACTTATTTGTCTGTTGATTCAGTAGTTAATTTTAAAAATACCACACAACTTAGATTCCTTCAGATTAATGATTATTCAAAAACTGCTGATTTCAGTGAGTTAAAAAAACTAAACAGACTTGTATTAAATAATTCTGAGACAATACATTCAGATGGAACAATCACAACATTAGAAGACTTAAAAAACCTTGACACATTAGAAATTCTAAATGCCACCAATAATTTATTTCCCGAAGAAATCTGTAATCTGAAACAATTGAAATGCATCCGTATTTTTGAATCACCACTTATTAATATGGGGAAATTATTCGAACAGCTTTCCAAAATTGAAAATCTTTCAGATTTAACGATTAATACCAGTGTGGATTCTTTGCCAGATCAAATAAATAAAATGGATCAATTGGAAAAACTGATTCTTCAGGATAATAACCTAACAAGTGTAAGCAAAATAAATCGTTTGGATAATCTTAAATATCTTGATTTGTCTGGAAACAGAATTGAAGAAAATGAGATTAACAGCCTTAAAAAAAAATTACCAGATTGCGATATATTCTCAGGTAATCAATTAATAAAGAATATTTATCCGCCACTCCGAAACATCAAATACAAAGAAGAATCCACAGTAATAAATCCTAAAAGTGAAACCCGGTTAATTTTTTCATCAGGCACCAGCATAAAGATTCCTGAAAATGCTTTTGTTGATATGAATGGAAATCCCGTTAATTCCGAAGTAACTGTCAATTACAAAAAATATCTGTCACCCGAAGAAATACTTTTGAGCGGTATTCCAATGACATATAATGATGGCAATACCGAAAACTTTTTTTCCTCTGGCGGTATGTTTAAATTAGAAGCCAGCTCAGAAGGCAGTCCGGTTAAACTGAAAGAAAATAAGAGTTTAGAAATTGAAATGGCCTCAAATACCCTTTCACCCGATTATAAATTATATGTTTATGACTCTTCATCCGGCAGTTGGAAATTTGAATCAAAAGATTCATTTGCTTTATCTGAAAAAACAGTAATTTTCGAACTGGGAAGATCAAATATTGAATGGATAAGAGAAGACATGAATTCTTCATATTTTTCAGAGCCAAAAGTAATATATAAAGAAAAAGTATTTATAAGACCAAGAAAAAACAACACACTCAAGAGTTTCGAATTGCGGTTTTTAAATACTTATACCAGGTTCAATGGCAATGATTTATCAAAGAAATATCCTGAAATGAAATATTTGCGAAAATATCGGTGGATTTATGATGGTACAAGTCTGGAAAAGGATTATTTATTAATGGACTCTATTTATAAGGTTTGCAGAAAAACTTATACCCCTTTTATGTACAAAACAAGAGATTCGAAACCAGAAAAGCATGTTAAAAAGTACAAAGCATTGGGTCCTGAGTTAATATCAGATGTTTTTTTAACCATAAATCCCAAAGGCGACAACCTATTAATGAATATCATTTTTACAGGTGACACTATAAAAATGCCAGTTTATGTTGATTTCAGCGAAAATGATGTTACTAAAATTGCCACTAAACACAAATCAGTCATCGATATATATAATAAGTCATATTTGAAGAGAGTTGAAGATTGGAGCAAAATGGATGTATTATTTCAGAATGCAATTGATGAATTTGAAAGCAAGCTTGATTCCAGCCAGCAAAAACTAAGAAGCAGGCTGGTTAAAAAATCAGAAATTAACAGCCCCTCACGTTTTTTTACAATTAGAAGCATGGGATTATATAATACTGATAAACCATATCCCATTAATTATCCTGATATGCCAACAGAAAATATTGTAGCCGAATTTTACAATAAGGATTCTTTGAGTAATCCTCTTAATCCCAATGCAATCTATATAGTTGATTACACATTTAATACTGTTTTTAGGTTTTTTAATAAACCGGATTTTTCATTTTACCCATCTTCCAAAAATGCATTATTTGTAGTTTTTGATAATGGTGAGGCGGCATTTATTAAACCCGCAGATTTTTTAAAAAGAAACGGTAACATATTTGTGGTTGAGCCAAGGCCTGCAAACACATTTAATTTAGATCATTTTAAAGAATCTGACAGCCTGTAATGAGAACTTTTTTTATACTTTATATTATCTTATGGTTTTTTCAGGAAATTCCTGCGCAGTCAGGCATTGCAGACACATCACCTGCTGCAGCAAATTTTATCGAAAACAAATACATTTTGGAATATAATACAGAATCATTTTTCAATACCGGATTGGCAAATAATCAAATCGAATATTTAACTTTTGATCAGGAGTTATTAAACGCGACCATTTTCTTTTCAATTAATAAATTAAGAAAAAAATCAAGGAAATCTGAATTGAAATATAATTCTGTTCTGGATAGTTTATCTTCACAATATGTTGCTAATAATAATGCCTATAAATTCAAGAGATCGAGCTATAACATCAAAAATATCAGCAAGTTTTTGTTTATTGAATTCAAAAAAAACAATAACCGGTTTAGTTTATTTTCAGCAAATATTAATATTCTGCAAATACTAAAATACACTAATAATCGCAGGTTTTATTACGATAAAACCGACACATCAAAAACCTATAAACTTTATTATACTCCGACATATAAGGATTCTGACACAATAGGTGTTCAGATTGATCCACACACCTATAAATCATTCTCCGAATTGTACCTCAGGTCTGTTCAGGGTTATGAGAGAAGAAAATTATTATCTAATTCTTTCTGTTATGTTTCATGCAATACTGAAGTTGTGGAACATTCTTTAGACAGAAAAAAAATACCTTTTGCTAAGGTTTTAATTGTACTTGGAGGATTTAGAATTCCTGAAATCAAAAAAAAATAACTGCTTAATTTGAGATTCGGTGAAGATTGTTAAGATATTTTGTTTTTAACGGCATTCATATTGTATTTATTATAAAAAATTTTGCCTTCGGGGGTGAATAAAAAATTTATTTGATCGCTGTATTTTTCTGTTATCTTGCCTCTTACCATTTTCAATGTACTGTTTAACAAACGGTTTTGTTCGGTAAATGGTTCGTCCAATATCAACACTGCACCGGGGAACCAGCGAACAGGGAATTTACCGCCGAATTTTCCTCCGGGCTTAAACTGATCAAGCTCCTCCTGCAATATTTTCAATGCGACTTTTTGCCCTTCTTCGGACTCTGTGGTTAACCCGGTTTTCTTTAATTCATGGATAACCGGACCGTAATTGGGAACAAGGAGTGCAATGGTGTACGGACTTTGATTATTATAAAACATGCACTGGTCAATGAATCTGGAGGATTCTACCAGAGTTTCTTCGATGCCTTCCGGACTGTATTTTTCGCCGTCGCTTGCAATGAGTAAAGATTTAAACCGACCCAGGACATATAAAAAGCCGTCGTGATCCACAAAACCCAAATCTCCGGTGTGAAGCCAGCCATTTTTAAGAACTTCTTTTGTAGCTGTATCATTTTTCCAATAACCGGCCATCACATTTTCTCCTTTAACAACGATCTCCCCTTTTTCACCCAATGGCAATTCGATTCCCTGCTCATCACAAATTTTTAAGCTTAGGTTTTCAACAAGAAATCCTGAAGAACCAAATTTGTGTTTTTTTGGTGCGTTTGATGAAATGATGGGCGAAGCTTCAGACAAACCATACCCCTGATACATAGGTATACCAATCGCATAGAAGAATTTTTGAAGCTCAACGTCAAGTAGTGCACCTCCACCTATGAAAAACTGCATTTCACCACCAAAACCGGCTCTGACTTTCTTAAAAATAATCTTGTCGAAAATACTGTATAAAATGCGATTGAAAAACTGAAAACCTTTCCCTTTGTCAAATCCATTTTGATTATAAGCATAGGCCACCTTAAGAGCAAATCTGAAAAGGGATTCAGTAATTTTTCCTTTATCGCGAATGGCTTTTTCTATATTTTTTCTGAAGTTCTTCGCAAGAGCAGGTACCGATAAAATGATATGGGGCTTAATTTCTTTGATATTTATGGGAATATTTCGCAAAGTTTCGTTTGGATTTTTACCCGTTTGAATACAGGCAACCGAGGCACCATTGAGCATAAAACTATACAGTCCGGCTGTATGACCAAATGAATGATCCCACGGTAAAATAAGCAAGGTTCTATAATGTTCGGGAATGCTCATGAGCGAATTGGCCTGTTCCACATTGGCAGTGTAATTGCGATGTGTAAGAATAATACCTTTTGGATCGGCTGTGGTACCGGAGGTATAGCAGATATTTGCATAATCACTTTCGGTAACCGAATCTTTTGTTTTAATAAACAAGTCCTTATGGTTTTCAAGGAATTTTTTACCCTTTTCAATTATTTCGCTTAACAAAACCTCATCATCAAGGAGATCTGTTTCATCCATGATGATGACCTTTTTTACTTCGGGGAGTCCATCTTTATGAATCCTGATTTTTCGCAATTGGTTAAGTGAAGTGATTATAAAGGATGATTCGGAATGTTTTATTCTGAAAAGGATTTCATCGGGTTCGTCTATTTTAACTGAAACAGGAACATTTACAGCTCCGGCAAAAAGAATCCCCAGTTCGGCGATAATCCAGCTGCGTCGACCTTCGGAAAGCAGAACGATCCTGTCGCCTTTTTTAACACCGGCAGCAATTAATCCAGCGGCAAAATCGCAAACCAAACTATGCAGTTCCTTATAACTCGTTGCTCCCCAATTATCACCTGTTTTTTCGTGAATATAAGGATTATCAGAATATTTTTCAACGCAATGTTCAAAGAGAGATACCAGTGTTTTCATAATCGAAAAATAATGGTAAATATAGGAAATTTTACCTGCAATACTTAAGTTTTTTTTTAACCAAAATATTTAACCACACAACACAATTTGCCTTATTTTTGCGTAAAGAAAAAATCTGTTATGAAAATACTTATTATTCTACCATTACTGATTGTCATTCTCAATGTACAATCCCAAGTGAACCCATGTTTTGATCATTCAAAGCAGTATCCTGTTCCCGAAGGTTTCCAGTACGGTTCCATGGGCGGGTTTTACACTTTTGATGAAGCCATGGCGGAACTTGACACCATGATTGACTTATATCCTGAAATAATAAGTGCAAAGGTGCAGATTGGAACCTCTTATGAAGGAAGGCCGATTTACTCGGTGAAAATTTCGGATAACCCTGCAATCACTGAAGATGAGCCACAGGCCATGTACACTTCCATTCATCATTCACAGGAGCCTATGTCGTTGCAACAACTTATTTATTACATGTACTATCTGCTCGAAAACTATGGTTCTGATCCCGAGGTAACTTACCTTGTTAATGAAACAGAATTGTACTTTATTCCGGTTGTCAATCCCGACGGTTATGTGTACAATGAACAGGAAAATCCTGATGGTGGCGGACTGCATCGAAAGAACCGTCACACAACCATGTTTTCGGATGGAGTGGATTTGAACAGAAACTACGGTGTATTTTTCGGCTATGATGAAATAGGATCGAGTTCAATAGGTTTTCACCCCTGGCATCGCGGCGATTACGCATTTTCAGAACCCGAAACACAGGCATTGAAAAATTTTATGGAAAACCATGAAATCATCATTGATGTTAACTGGCACTCCTATGGAAATATGATTATTTATCCATGGAACTACCAAAATCTTTATACCGAAGATTCAACTTTCTATGAACTGCTTGCCGAATCAATGTCATTTCGGAATAATTACCGCACCGGGACTGTTTATGAAACCTACGGTTATCAAAGCAATGGCGATGCCGACGATTGGATGTATGGTGAAACTGTTACAAAGGAAAAAAGTATTTCAATCACCGCCGAAGTTGGAAATGCAGATGATGGTTTTTGGCCCGACCCATCAAGGATTTTTACACTTTGCAATGAAACTGTGTGGACCAATCTCAGCATTGCACATCATGCCCATGCATATTACAAGCTTACCTCAGCTGGATCTTCATTGATCGGAGCATCATCAGGATATTTCAGGTTTGATTTTCAATCGTCAGGATTAAAACCGGCATCGGATTTCACCCTGACATTCAGTCCGATTTCTGCAGATTTGTCTTTTCCTTCACCAGCTAAAACTTACACAGGACTGTACAGTACCGAGCTATTAACCGACTCGGTGCTTTTTAACCATACTGCATCAACAGGCAGCGAATTGACTTTCGAAGTACTTGTAAACAATGGATTATATACTTTCCGCGATACTTTCAGTCTGATCCATGGGGACACAACAATGATTTTTTACGACAATATGGAAACATCTGTCAACTGGACCGGAGATGATTGGGGACTGACTAACGAACAAAGTTTTTCGGGATTGAATTCGATGACCGAATCACCGGGAGGAAATTATGACGTTTTCCAGACATCATCACTGGTGCTTGTGCCTGCAATAGATCTTACAAATGCTTTGCATGCAGTCATGCATTTCAGGATGAGATACGATCTGGAGAACAATTATGATTATGTGCAGGTTTTTGTTTCAGACAATGGAGGATCGGTCTGGGTACCTGTTTGCGGACGGTTATCAAAAACAGGCAGCGATGACGAGGACGAAGGTCAGCCCGTTTACCACGGTCACCTCTCCCATTGGGCTTTTGAGGAAATTAATCTGGATGCTTTTACCGGTTTAGGAATAAACGTAAAATTTGAGTTTGTGTCAGATCAGAGTACAACAAAAGATGGATTTTACTTTGATGATTTTGAGATTATTGAAATAAACAATCCCTCCGAAAATAATCAGATCAAACAAGATATTATTTCCTTCATGCAAAATCACGATAGAATTAGTTTTTCAAATATTGAAAAAAGCAGTGTTATTAATATCTATTCATCCACAGGAATCATTATTTACAATAAAAATTCAGAAAGCACGAATTGCAGCATCAGTACTGAAAATTGGCCGGCAGGAATGTACATATACCAAATAGAAGGAAGCCAATGCGGCAAGTTTGTAATAGCAGAATAATTAATATTCAGTAGATGTTTGGCTGACAAAAGAATCAAACAAAACTTAAACAGTTCTTTTTGTTTTCCTTAGAAATATTTTATCTCCGGCTTTTAGCTGCGTTCCTGGTTCCATAAGGTTTTTACGAAATAGTTTATTGAGTTTAACGCCATATTTCTGTGAAATATCATACATGGTCTCCCCGCCCTTCACAATATGAAAATCATATTTAAAATCGGCTTTATTGCGTTTTGGCTGAATATAAATCATTTGACCTTTTTTTAACGAAACATCTTTATCAAGATCATTGTATCTGATCAACTGCCAATCCATCATCTGTAGTTCCTTTGCCAGTGATTTGATGTTATCCCCGTCTTTTGCAATGATGTAATTGATGCGGTTGTTTTGTTTGATTTCCCTACCGGTTGCACTGATTACAAAGTTATCGTCTGAGGCATTTTGGTTATTTTTCTTGTGGTTATTTTTAGGTTTATCATCCTTTTTATTGTCTGCTACCGGTTCTTTCCCATCATCTTTCTGTGTGTCATATTTATGCAATTCATTTTCTTCGATAATTTTTATAAGTAATTCGGGGTATTTTGGATTGGTTGCATATCCGGCGTCTTTGAGTCCTTTGCACCAGCCTTTGTAATCAGTAATTTTAAGATCAAACAGCGAGGCATATCTTTCATATTTTCTTAAAAAAGCCGAATGGTCTTTATATGATTCATAAACCGACGAATATTTTCTGAAGCACTCTTGTTTGGCATCATCATCCTGATGAAAAGTTTTCCCTTCCCATGACGAATGGCATTTGATACCAAAATGATTATTGGCTTCAACAGCAAGGGTGCTGTTTCCGTTATCAGACTCCAGCATGCCCTGTGCCAGAGTAATACTTGCAGGCACTCCGCTTTCATGCATTTCCTTTACTGCCCAGTCTGAATATGCAGCAATATATTCTTCGCGGGTCATTTTTTTTAACGGAGATTGGGAAAAACCCAATCCCGTTATCAACAAGCACAGTGCTATTAAAACAATTTTATTCATGGTATTGCAAAATTAATCTATGATAATAACGGATTTTATAGTGCTTTCCATTAGATATTAATAATGTGATGTTAATTACCCAGAATATTGATTTTTTTGATTCTGTTTTAGAAAAGTTTAGAAAATAATAACCCTATTGAGATAAGAAATGTCAGATAAACTTTTTCTGATTATTCTCTGCGGATTGAAATCCGCAGTTATGTTTGGGTAACCACTTCGTGGTTTTACTTACATCTGCAACGCGGGTACCCAAACATTTCCTTGTATTTCAATGCACGGTTAATACGGGGTGTATACAATAAAATTATCAACCAGAACCATTTTCTTATTCGATGATAAAGGATATTTAACTGCAACGAGATTATAAATATTCATTCGCGCATTAGCGGCTATTTATAAAAAATGCTGACTTTTCGAGGTTAGAATATCACCGGATCTAAACTACAATTTCTGTTTTTTTTCATTACCTTTGTATAAAATCAACCAGAATGCAAAAGAAAGAAATAAAAATTGAGGTTACAGAGTTTGCGGGGGTTTCGGAGCTCAGACCTGAAATTCAGAAGCTGGTTAAGGAAGCAATCAGTGCTTCAAAAGATGCCTATACACCCTATTCAAAATTCAATGTAGGATCGGCTGTTTTGCTTGAAAACGGCGAGATTATTTCGGGAAGCAATCAGGAAAATGCTGCATATCCGAGCGGTTTGTGTGCCGAGCGTGTGGTGATGTTTTACGCCAATGCCAAATATCCCCAAGCTCCTATAAAAGCCATTGCCATTGTGGCCAAAAATTCGAATTCCATTACCGACGAGCCTGTTCCACCTTGCGGAGCGTGCCGCCAGTCGCTGATTGAGAGTGAGCAACGGTTCAATAATAAAATGGAGGTTTATCTGGTCGGACATAAAAAAATCCAGATGGTAAAAAGCATTGCCGATCTTTTGCCGTTGACTTTTACAGGAGATTTTTTGTAGAAAACTATTTTAAAAACCTAATATCCCTGAGCTATGAAAACAACAATAGTAATTCTGTTTGTTTCGGCAATACTTTTAGTATCCTGCTCAAAGCATGGTGCCCGATATGGTCTGCCAAAATTCGGCGTATCGGGCGGTACATCCGGATACAGGTATTCCTTCGATGAACGAAGCACGATGCCCGCAACCGAGACAAGGATGGTCATTTATTCTGCCGAAATTGACCTTAAAGTAAAAAACACCGATTCAACAAATTCCCTGTTAAAAGCAATCGCCGAAAAATACGACGGATATGTAATGACCCTGGGCAATTTTAAGTCCGAAATCAGGGTTAAAGCCGGCAAGCTCAACCAGGCCATTACCGATGTTGAAAAACTCGGCAAGCTAAAAAACAAGGTAATTACAGGAAAAGACGTGACTGAGGAGTATTATGATGTTCAGATCAGGCTTGAAAACGCCAAAAAAGCCCGTGATCGGTACCTTGAGCTGTTGGCCAAAGCCGAAAACGTAGAAGCTGCATTGAAAGTAGAGAAAGAACTGGAACGGCTTAACGGTGAAATTGATTCCATGGAGGGGAAAATCAACCGGCTGAGCCACCTCACCGAATACTCAACCATTACTGTTGAGATGGAAAAACGAGTCAAACCCGGAATTTTAGGATATTTCTTTTCAGGATTGTACAAGGGGGTTAAGTGGTTGTTTGTTAGGGGGTAGTTTATTGATGCAACCTTTTTAAAAATAATTCAATCTAATAGTTAGCTGAAATATAAAAATTTTTAATTTTAGCAATTATTTTACCATTCAGTCTGATGCAGTATTTAAAAATTATTCCGTTTATTTATTTGACCTTTTTTATTTTGGTCTTATCCTCATGTAAAATAAAGGAATTTGATAATATTCCAGATCCATTAACAATTGAAACATGTGAAAATGAGCATTTTTTGAGACTTATTGAAATTGATTCTTACGGGCCTTACAAAGAACTTTTTTCTCCTTGGGATGACGATTACTTATTCATTTATGTTACTAACGATAAATATTACAGGTATGATATAAGTTTAAATATTTTATCTCCAATTAATAACTATCCCGAAAAATTTTCGAAATCAGAAACTTTTTTCAATTACGTTTATCCGGGAAGACTAAAGGAATTCGATTTAAATGGTAATTTTATCAAAGAAATAAATCCTGATATTGAATTCAATTCTTTTATTGTTGGAAGCGATAACAGCATCTATTGCACAAAATATATTGATTATTGTGACACAGTTTTAATTACTAAAATTTTACCTGATCATGAAACAATAGGCTGGAGCAGATATTACACAAGAATGGTGGATTTTTTTCCGACAACCGACAGCAGTTTTATACAATATAAAAAAAAATACATTACCTCAAAAATTGATGTCCAGTTAAGAAAAATAAGTTCAGAAGGAGAACTCATTTGGGAAAAGATTATTTTTTCCAATGTATCTTCTTATGAGAGTTATAAATTTATTAATTTATCAAACGGAGATATTCTTGTATTAAATAAAACAAATTCCGGAAATGTTATTAAAAAAATAGATGCTGCAGGAAATCCAGGATTTACAAAAACAATAAATTACAATTCTGAATTAAAAATTTTTCCGGCAAATGATGGCGGCTTTATTTATTTCACATCAGAGTTAATTGAAGGAAAACATTTTTTTGCAATGAACAAATGCAATAATTCAGGTGAAATTGAATGGACTAAAGTATATCCGGCAGCAGACGGCGTTAAAATAATGGATATTAAAGCGCTTTCAACTGGTGAATTTTTGCTTTCAGGACTATGTTACATTTATGATGGAGAAAACGTGTATCATCAAATCAGATATATTGTAATTAAAGCTGATTCCAGTGGTAATATTTGTAATTAATGCGATTATGAAAAGAATATATATATACTTTCTATTTTTAATAATTCTGGCATCCTGTTCACAACAGTTTATTCATAAGACTTATATACCAACGCCTCCGACAATTAACTATATAAAAGATAAAGATTTCCAGGATTTAAAAATAAAAGGCAACTTTTCAATTTTTGAAACCCAATATACCAAAGCATTAAATGAAAAATGGGGCATTAATTCCAACCTGATATTAAATTCGGGGTTTGGCATCAATGCCGGATTGGTAAAATATAAACATTTTGAAAAATCATATTTTGAAATATTATCTGGAATAGGATACAATTTCAGAAAATCCATTATTGAAAGAGGGCTCGGATTTCATATTTTAATAGCCTCAAAGTATTACCATCATAATTTACAATCAGAGTATCTTAATTATTACCTTCAACCCTCCTATTTGTTTAAGCTTTCAAAAAACTGCTCATTTGGTTTTTCAATAAATAACAATTTGGTTTTCTTTGATAAATACCAATATATGTATACACTTGAAAATTATCAGGGAAGTGAGGAACAGTATATTTTTGAAGCCGATTCTGTGAATGAAAATAATATCCTTGGATTGTTAATCGAACCGACAATAACTTTTAAATTCAGCAACTCAGGAAAAACAAGCTTTTTTATTCAATTGGGATATACCTTTAATGCCTTATACAACATTTCAAATTATTATCTGTACAGATCATATGATGAGATTCCTGTATTCCATTTTAAACACCCTAATTTCAGACCTTGGATTATCAACTTTGGTTTTCAGATTAACCTGCAAAAAAATAATGATAACCAGAATAATCAATAACTTCCTGATCTATTATATTCTCATTGGTCTTACTAAAAAAAAAGAGTTTCAATATTGCATTATTGATTTTTACAGCCGACAGGAAAAAGTTGTCCGGGTTCATTTAAACAAAAACAGCATGACGCTCGCACTCTCGTACTCACACTCATGCTGTTTTAGTGATCCCGAAGGGATTCGAACCCCCATCGTGAGAACCGGAATCTCAAATTCTATCCATTGAACTACGGGACCGGATTTAGGGTTGCAAAGATATGAAAAAACTTCTTAGTTGCAAGGAGAATAATCTGGATTGCCATTGAACTGAAAAATATCAATCCTTATCTAATTCTTCAAAAAAAAACTGGTCAGAAGACCGAAGCAGGAAGTGGCTAATACCGAACAAAAGAATAGAAACAAACAATCAATGCAACTGATGAATTTTTTTCTTGTCCTTAAAAGAAAACATAAAAAACCTGCACAATGAAAAAATATTCTGAAATCTCAAAACTCTACTTGATGGTCTTTGTGGTTTTATATACATCATTAAACTTATATTCACAGGAAATAACTCAAACTGTCAAAGGAAATATCTATGATATTGAGTCACGGTCTCCCCTGCCCGGCGCCTCTGTGGTTGTTTTAAACACCAATCCGCTGTGCGGCTCAACCACCAATGAAAATGGTGATTTTAAAATTACCGGCGTACCCGTGGGCAGATACAACATCCAAATTACTTTTCTCGGTTATGACCCCGAAATAGTCTCTGAAATTCTGGTAAGCTCAGGTAAAGAAGTGGTTATACAAAGCGGACTGAAACAATCTGTGAGCAAGATCGGCGAAGTAACAGTAAAAGCAAACTCAAGAAAAGACAAACCAGTCAATTCCATGGCATCCATAAGTGCCCGTTCCTTCACCGTTGAAGAAACACGCAGGTATGCCGGCGGATTTGATGATCCTGCCCGTTTGGCCTCCGCTTTTGCCGGTGTTACCGTTGGAAATATCCAGGACAATGCCATTGTGATCAGGGGCAATTCGCCCAAGGGAGTGTCGTGGCGGCTTGAAGGTGTTGAAATACCCAATCCGAACCATTTTTCGGGGGGGAATGTGGCCGGAGGAGGTTTTGTGACCATTTTCAGCTCGCAATTGCTTACCAATTCTGATTTTTATACCGGTGCTTTTCCGGCTGAATATGGCAATGCCCTTGCCGGGGTTTTTGACATGAAACTCAGGAACGGCAACAATGAAAAGATGGAAAATACCGTGCAGATAGGCATGATGGGCATTGACGTTTCATCCGAAGGCCCGTTTAAAAAAGGAAGCAAATCTTCCTATCTTTTTAATTACCGGTATTCAACACTCGGACTGTTTTCCCAAATAGGCATAATTCCTTCGCAACAGATCCCAAAATATCAGGATTTATCATTTAAACTTAATTTTCCTGCCGGAAAAGCCGGTAATTTCTCAATATGGGGCGTTGGCGCCCTCGATGTAAACAACGAACCCGATGAAAAAGATTCCTTGCTTTGGGAAAGAGATTGGGACAGGTTAAAATATGACTGGAATTTAAATACGGGCGCTGCAGGCGTCAATCATAAAATAGTTTTGGGAAGCAAAACCTATATTAATTCTACACTGGCGGCATCCGGAATCACAAATAAAATGGATGCAACCCGTCTGGATGACAACCTTACCCGCAGAAAATACTGGTATTTTGTTGATGAATCTGCCAAAACAACTGTAAGCTCATATCTTAACCATAAAATTAGTCAGAAACATACCATAAAAACCGGATTGAATTTTCATACCCTGCTTTACAATCTAAATCTGAACAGCGTTACAGGAAACGATCCTGAATCATACATAAATATGGTGAATGAAAAAGGCCACAGCAATTTTATGGAATATTATCTGCAATCGAAGTATGATCTCACAGAAAATATTTGCATCAACAGCGGTATTTATACAGGATATTTTGCATTAAACAATGAGTATTCGATTGATCCCCGACTCAGCCTTAAATGGTCATTCCATCCCTCCCATTCGCTTAGCTTCGGGTACGGAAAACACAGTCAACTCGAAGAATTGAAAATTTACCTTATCAACAGAAATGTAAACGGAAGCAACGAATATCCCAATAAAAACCTGAAACTTTCACCTGCACAGCATTTTGTGATGGCTTATGACTGGAGGATCAATGAAAACCTGCGCATGAAAGTTGAACCATATTACCAGAGATTATACAATATCCCCGGCATTGCCGACAGTTCATTTTCAATGATCAATTTCAAGCAGGACTGGTCATTCAGGGAATCACTTGAAAACAATTCAGAGGGAAGAAATATTGGAATTGACTTTACCTTTGAAAGGTTTTTGCACAATAATTACTACTATTTGTTTACAGCTTCGGTTTTCGATTCAAAATACAAAGGTGATGACAATATCTGGAGAAGCACCAGGTATGATAAAGGATATGTTGTTAATTTTCTTTTTGGAAGAGAGATTTTCCTGAAAAATAAAAATGTGTTGGGATTGAATATCAGGATGAACTATATGGGCGGCGAAAAAACCAGTCCGGTGCTTCTAAGCCGTTCACTTGAAGAAAAAACTGTGATATACGATGAATACAGGGCTTTTGAAGAACAACTGCCGGCATCATACAATCTGGATATTTCCATTACATACCGCATCAACAAGCAGAACCATTCAAGCTCATGGGCGTTGTTGCTAAAAAATGCCCTGGGATCGCCAATGTATGAAGGATATGACTATAATTACAAAACAAAGAATATTGAACGGTCAGAAACTGTGATAATTTTGCCTACATTGAGCTATAAAATTGAATTTTAGCCGATATTTTTGATTTCATTGGGTAAAAATGCATATTTTTGCCCAATGGAAAACAAAAAAATTGCCCATAAGTTTTACAAAGAACAAAAAATTGCCCTCCTTACCCTCAGAGGAGATATTGACCTGATAGATTTTATGACCGCTTTTGTCAATGCATGGTCCGATCCCGATTATATTGCCGACTGCAAAGGGATAACCGACTGCCGTAACTGCAATTTCATTTTTGATGAAACCGATATTGTTAAACTGATCGGAATGCAGAAAAATTCCCCAAAGGCAATCCTGAACGACTGGGCCGTACTTGTTGATAATCCCAAGTCTACAGCCGCCGCTAACATATACCATCTGATGAATTCAGGCCATAACATGGGTCTGTTTTCAACATGGAAGGCGGCAACAGCTTTTATACAGACCGATATTGAGGAACCGGAAATTGAGGATGTTCAATAATTTTTTTTAAGCCGGTAAACCTTAAATCATATTATACTCCAAAACTGATTATTTTGTAATTAGGGCACATTTTTTGCTATTTATTTGCTGTAACCCTAACAAATTGCCTTATGCTTAAATTCAGGCCCTTAAACTTCGTTGTAGTTTGCTTTGTCAGATTAATTTTTCAATCTGTATCTTTTTTGGATAAGGTTTTCCACTCAAACAAAAAACTAAGGGATATAAAAATCAAAACCGGACTATTACTTTTATCCGTTTCTTTCATTGTAAGTTCATGTAATTCAAACGAAGAAACTGGAAAAAATCATGAAAATAACCTTAAAAAAGCAGATGACGGAATTGCAAAAAATCTAAGGATGCCATTAAAAAAACGATTGTCAAAAATGATTTGGGTAAGGCCTATGATAATTTTACCGGAGCCGATCATTTTATGCTATGACATTGGCACTACCAGTCCACAACCTACTGAACCAATAACATTACCTGTTGATGCCCCTTTTGACTACCCTGATGAATACATTGTTGATTTTGCCGAAGTACAACCTGTATTTCCCGGCGGAGATATCGCTTTGATAAAATTTCTTCAGGATGAAGTAAAATATCCTGAGTATGCAAAGGAAAATGAAATAACAGGAACTGTTTATTGCAAATTTGTCATCGAAAAAGACGGCAAAGTATCAAATATTACTGTTTTAAGAGGCGTTGAACCGTCCCTTGACAACGAGGCCAAAAGGGTTATAGGGTTGCTCCCTGCATTTACTCCCGGAAAAGTTAATGGCAATCCTGTGAGGGTTAGTTATGCCTTGCCAATAAAATTTAAATTTAATTAAGGAAAAAAAACCTGCCTTCTTATATTTCTTCAAGTGATATAGTGCTCAGACAATTTATCAGAATTATTTGGTTATCTATCATATAAAATAAAATTTTAGTGTGAAAGATGTAAATCTTTTCTGATGAAATGTAATACTTTCTGCATATATGATTACGAACTTTGATGCCATAATAAATATAATTCAAATTATATTAAATGAAAAACATTTTGAAACATATCGCTTTAATTGCTATAGTGTTTTCATTTCAAAGTACAGGATATGGTCAGGAACCTGATTTAGGTGCATCTTCTTCTTTTTCCTTATTTACTTCTGCCGGCATAATTACTAATATCGGGCCTTCAATTATTTTAGGCGATGTAGGAACAAATGTTGGAAGCATCTCCGGTTTTCCCCCGGGTACAATCAATGGAGAAACTCAGGTTGTAAATGCAATTACTGCTCAAACCGCTATTGATTTAGATATTGCATATAATTATTTAAAAACAATGACTTGCGATGTGGTATTAGGTACAGCTCTTGGCAATGACCAAATTCTGGGTCCAAATACTTATTGCATAGGTGCTGCTACTTCTTTGAACGGCAACTTAACTTTAGATGCACAAGGCGACCCTGATGCGTTATTTATTTTTCAGATAGACGGTGCGTTATCAACCGGAATATCCTCTAATGTCAACTTGATTAATTCCGCTTCTCTTTGTAAGGTATATTGGCAAATTAACGGGGCATTCAATTTAGGCGATAGTTCTGTTTTTAAAGGAACTATTGTTGCCAACGGAGCTATTAATTTACTGGACCGTTCTTCAATTATTGGCAGAGGACTGTCAATACAGGGCGCAATTAATCTGAAAGATAATATGGTTATCATTGGTGTAATGCCTTTAACTACTATTACTGCAGACGGAAGTACAAATTTCGGTCCGGGAGATTCAGTAGGCCTCACTGCCAATTTATCAAACAGCTACGGAACCGTTACTTATTTGTGGAACCCTTATGGAGAAAGTGATTCATCGATAACTGCAGCACCAATTATTAATACACAATACATCGTAAATGTTTCGTCGATTAATTGCTGTTTAAACGGAATTGATTCTATTGAAATAACAGTAAATACATTGCCTATAGAAATACAATCTTTTAGCGCTGTTTGCTCAAATAAAATTGTTGTTTTAAACTGGATAACGGCTTCTGAAACCAATAATGACTACTTTTCTGTTGAACACCGTAGCGATATAGCCAGTTGGCAGGTTATTGGTATTGTAAAAGGTTCGGGCAATTCCTATTCTCCTATAAATTACACCTTTAACGATAATTTACCCTATAATTCAATTTCATATTACAGATTAAAACAAACTGATTATAACGGGAATTTTAGTTACTATAAAACAGTTGCCATAAAAAATTGCGCCAAAGAGTTAATTACAATAAATATTTATCCAAATCCGGCAAAACAAATTATGAATTTCAAAATAAATGAAGATAAACCAAATATAAAATCTATTTCAATTTATAGTTCTTCCGGTGAAATAGTGTACTATTCAGAACTTAACCATTCCTCAATTGATTTGACAAACATGAATGATGGTATATATTTTCTTAATGTCATTTTAGCATCAAAAGTTATTACAAAAAAATTTATGATTAAAAAGTAAATGAAAAAAAAATTGATCTTAATTGTTGATGACATGCCTCAAAATCTTCAGGTTTTGGCAAATATTCTATATGGAAAGGGATATGGCATTTCAATTGCATCTTCTGGAAATCAGGCCTTGCAATCTGTAAAAACGTTGCTCCCTGATTTAATTCTGCTCGACATTCAAATGCCCGGGATGGATGGTTATGAGGTATGCAAAACATTAAAAAGCAATCCTGATACCCAGGAAATCCCAATAATTTTTTTAACCGCAATTACTGATACTGAAAATATTTTGTATGGATTTGAACTCGGAGCCGTGGATTTTATCACCAAACCATTTAATGTTGCCGAGCTAACTGCAAGGGTTGCAACGCATGTGGAATTAAAAATGTCAAAGGAAAGAATTAAAAAACAAAAGGAAAAAGTCGAAGCTTTAAACAAAAAGCTCAATGTGGCTTATGGAGAAATTAAAAACAGCATAAATTATGCAAAAATGATTCAGGAAGTAATGCTGCCCGATTTGAATATAATGAAATCAAAAGGCATTGAGCATTTTGAAATATATAAACCAAAAGATACTGTGAGCGGAGATTTTTACTGGACAGATTCTTATAATGAAAAATTATTCCTGGTTGTAGCTGATTGTACCGGTCATGGTGTTCCGGGTGCTTTGTTATCCATGTCGGGACATAATTTGCTGGATGAAATTATAAACATTCAAAAAATACATGACCCCGCTGAAATATTAAACAGTCTTAATGCCAAATTCCTGAAAATCTTTAAGCAGGAGGTGTCTGGTATCCATGACGGTATGGATATAGCCATTTGCGTGATTAACAATAAAGAAAAAACACTGGAATTTGCCGGAGCAAATATTCCGGTATTGTATTTTAATAATAATATTTTAAAAAAATTACGGCCTGACAAATTAGCCATTGGTGATGATTATCCCGAAAACCGGAATCAGGGATTCAGCAAGCAATCCATTGACATCGTTAAAGGCGACAGGTTTTTTATGTATACTGATGGAATTGTTGATCAGTTTGATAATGCCGATAAAAAACAAATAAGCAGAAAAGGTTTTGAACACCAACTGTCTTCATACCTGGATGAACCATTCCCTTCCATAAAAAACAACTTGCTCGATTTCTTAGAACACTGGCAGGGAAGTAATTACCAGACTGATGACATATTAATTTTAGGAATTGAAATATCTTAATGATGAAAATATGGACCTCGAAATGTAAAAAAATAAACGAAATAATATTAAATAAAATGGAAAGAACCAAAATACATGATTCACAGTACGCAAGCAGTTTGATTGAAGCCAGTCTGGACCCACTGATTACCATCAGTCCCGAAGGCAAAATCACTGACATGAATCAGGCAAAGGTAATTATAACAGGAATTGAACGCGAAAAGCTTATTGGCACAAATTTTTATGATTATTTCACTGAACCTGAAAAAGCCCGTTTGGTTTACCAGGAAGTATTTAAAAATGGATCTATTGCAAATTCCCCTCTTACTTTTCTAAGTAAAAACGGAAAACTTACTGATGTTTTATTCAACGGCGCTGTTTATAAAGATGGTAATGGAAATGTTATGGGAGCCGTTGTTGTTGCGCGTGATATATCTCAGCAAAAATGGGCAATTGAAATACGTGATGCTAATAAAGAACTGGCCTATCAAAATAAGGAGAAAGAAAAGAGGGCAAATGAATTAATTATTGCCAATAAAGAATTGGTTTTTCAAAATGAAGAAAAAGAAAAAAGAGCTGCTGAGTTGATTATTGCCAATAAAGAACTGGTTTTTCAAAATGAAGAAAAAGAAAAACGAGCTGCTGAGTTAATTATTGCAAATAAAGAACTGGTCTTTCAAAATGAAGAGAAAGAAAAAAGGGCAAATGAATTAATCATCGCCAATAAGGAACTTGTTTTTCAAAATGAAGAAAAAGAAAAAAGAGCTGCAGAATTAGTTATTGCCGATATAGAATTGGTCTTTCAAACAGGTGAAAAAGAAAAAAGAGCTGCAGAGTTGGTTATTGCTGACAAAGAACTCGTTTTTCAAACCGGGGAAAAAGAAAAAAGAGCTGCCGAACTTGTTATTGCAGACAAAGAATTGGTCTTTCAAACAGGTGAAAAAGAAAAAAGAGCTGCAGAGTTGGTAATTGCCGATAAAGAGCTTGTTTTTCAAACCGAGGAAAAAAAAAGACGTGAAACTGCAAATAAAGAGCTCGAAGCTTTCAGCTATTCATTGAAAATAGCATCCCAATATTCACTTAGTCTGATCGAAGCCAGTCGCGACCCTTTGTTCACCATTAGTCCCGAAGGCAAAATAACCGACATGAACCAGGCAACAGTGAAAGTAACCGGTGAATCGCGTGAAAAATTAATGAACACCGACTTTTTTAATTATTTCACCAAACCCGAAAAGGCAAAAGAATGCTATCAGCAGGTTTTTGAAAAAGGCTTTGTAGCTGATTATCCTTTAACCATAATGGATGGAAAACTTACAGATGTCTTATTTAACGGTTCGGTTTATAATGACGACCGCGGAAATGTTCTCGGAGCTGTAATTGTGGCCAGGGATATTACAGAGCAAAAAAGAATCGAAAATGAACTTATGCATGCAAAGAAATCTGCTGAAGATGCAAACAGGATGAAAAGCGAGTTTCTTGCAAATATGAGTCATGAAATACGCACCCCCTTGAATGCTATTGTCGGGTTTTCAAGTATTCTTAAAGAAAAAACTGAAGGACAGGTAATTTTTACTGAGTATCTTGATAATATAATTCAAAGCAGCAAAGTCCTTCTTTCTCTCATAAATGATATTCTGGATCTTTCAAAAGTTGAAGCCGGACGAATGGTTATTCATAATCAACCGGTATGTTTAAATAACATCATACAGGAACTACAGTCTGTTTTCATTATGAAAGCAAAAGAAAAAGGGTTGATAATAAACATCCACATTTCTGAAGAAATTCCGGGCAGTCTGATCACCGATGAAAAATATCTCAGGCAAATCTTATTCAACCTGATCGGCAATGCCATTAAATTTACAAATAAAGGTGGTGTTGATATTAATGTAAACACCATTGCGAAAGATAAAATGCTGAGTAAAGTAGATTTAATATTTACCATTAAAGATACCGGCATTGGAATTCCTCCGGATAAATTATCAAACATTTTTGAGCCCTTTATTCAGGTTGAACAAAAAAACAGAAGCAAATATGGCGGAACCGGACTTGGATTGAGCATTACAAAGCGATTGATTGAATTGCTGGGAGGAAAAATTACAGTGGAAAGTGAAGTAGAAAAAGGTACTGTTTTTAGTTTCACCGTTTACAATATCGAAATTGCCTCATTGTACAACAATGACTCCTCTGAAAAAATAAACCTGAAATTATCTAAAATCAGGTTTTTAAATCCTGTTTTACTGATGGCTGAAGATGTACTGTCTAACCGACAGGTTGTAAAGGGCTATCTTGAATCACTTAATATCACAATCATTGAAACAGAAAATGGGGAAGAATGCATCAACGAAGCCAGAAAAATCAAACCCGATTTAATATTAATGGATATGCAGATGCCTGTTATGGATGGTTTTACTGCAATAAATATAATTAAATCTGACAATGATTTAAAGGATATACCAATTATTGCGCTCACTGCATCCGGGATGAAACAGCAAAAAGATAAGTTTGAGCAGCTTGCTGACGATTTTCTTATTAAACCTATTTACAAAAATGATTTACTGGAAAAGCTTATCAAATTTTTACCTTACGAAGAATTACAGGAAAAGGAAATAGATAAAAAAGAAATTCCATCCTCTTTTAAATCTGAAAATTTAACAGGAAAACTATCCCATGAAATACAAGTGGAAATGTCAAAACAATTTAATTCCGTAATTATAAAGTTACAAGAAACACTAAATATTGATGAAATTATTGAATTTGTAAAAGAATTGGGCAAATACAATGAAAAACATCAAATCGAAGAAATTAGTAATTACTGCATTAAACTTTCAGGTTATATTGAAACCTTCAACATTAATCAAATTTATTCAACACTAAAAAAATTGTATGAGTTTATTACTCCTTTGGGTTTTGTTTCAAAAAATGAAAAAAACCCGATTAATAAATCAGGAATTAAGATTCAGGATACTGTCCAAAAAACAATTCCAACTATTAAAAAATAAAGTTTATGAATCAGCAAAAAAAACCCTTGATTTTAATCATTGATGACATGCCTGCAAACATTCAGGTACTTGGTAATATTTTATATGAAAAAGGTTATAACATCAACATTTCATCTTCGGGCACCCACGCCTTGCAATCGGTTAAAGTGATGGCCCCTGATTTAATTTTACTTGACATTCAAATGCCCGGAATGGATGGTTACGAAGTATGCAAAATATTAAAAACATCCCCAAGGACATATAATATTCCCATCATTTTTTTAACCTCAATAACCGAACCTGAAAATATTTTAAAAGGTTTTGAACTCGGTGCAGTTGATTTTATCACCAAACCCTTTAATGCGCTTGAACTTACAGCTCGGGTAGCCACACATATTGAACTAAAATTATCTAAAGAAAAACTGTTGGAAATTAATGCCACCAAGGATAAATTTTTCTCTATCATAGCGCACGATTTAAAAAACCCGTTTGCGGCACTAATGGTGACTTGCGATTTAATGAAAAGAAGCATCGTTAAAAAAGACATGAAAGAAGTTGAAAAAATTGCCGACCTCATGCAGGCTGAAACAAAGGAAACATTTAAATTGCTTGAAAACCTGCTTAATTGGTCAAAACTGCAACTTGGAATATTTGAAGCAAAAAAGGAAAAATTTAATATACACGATATTGTTTTGGAATCGATTGGTTCCCTGCAAAGTTTTGCTGCCGAGAAAAAAATAAAACTGACAATTTCAAATGGTTTTGGCGCATATATCTTATTTGATTTAGAGATGTTCAAAACAATTATCAGAAACCTCGTTACCAATGCAATTAAATTCAGTAACAAGGGAGATAATGTTTTAATAGAAATATCATCGTTTGATGATGACAAATTTAAAATCTCAATCAAAGATACCGGCACGGGAATAAGTGCAGATGATTTGATTAAAATATTCCAGATTGAAACCAAGTTTTCAAATTTGGGCACTAATAATGAAAGAGGATCCGGATTGGGTTTGCTTTTATGTAAAGAATTTGTTGAAAAAAACGGTGCCGAATTACAAATAGAAAGCGAATTGGGCAAAGGAAGTTCCTTTAATATTTTGGTTTCAAAAATGTTGGATTAAATAACAAAAACAATGATAAAAGCTATTGTAGTAGAAGACCAGGAAATTTTCAGAAAAGGAATTATCTCCATTCTTGAAGATATTAAAAATGTAGAAGTTATTGGTCAGGCCGATAATGGAATCAACTTTCTTAAATTATTGGATAAATATAAACCTGATGTTGTATTTATGGATATCATGATGCCACTTATGGATGGCATTGAAGCAACTCGTAAAGGAATTGAAAAACAGCCCTCAATTAAAATTATTGCCTTAAGTATGCAAAGCGAAGAAGAATATCTTGAACAAATGCTTGAAGCAGGTGCTATGGGGTTTTTGCTGAAAAATGTTACAGAAATGGATGTGGAAAAAGCAATTAATTCAGTTTTGGCAGGTAAAAGATTTTTTTCGGAAGAATTGATTGATGTTTTAACAAAAAAGTTTTTAAAAAAACCTGAAATAACGGAACGCAGACCTGATATATTTAATAAAAATGAATTGGAAATAATAAACTTGATTTGTGGTGGTTTTAATAATTTTCAAATAGGTGAAAAATTATTCCTAAGCAATCGTACTATTGATGGTTACAGATCTAAAATGCTTGATAAAATCGGGGCGGTAAATTCTGTCGGACTGGTTGTTTATGCTATTAAAAACAGACTGGTTACCATTTAACCCCGGCTTTAAAGCCATTGCCGTCAGGTATATGTTTGTAATTATCAGCATTTCTGTTATTTATTAATGTTTTGTCCTTTAATATATTTTGAAAATCAACTTTATATTAAGATGGGTTATTAATAATGACTCGGCTATAAAATGATAATGATTTAAGAACAAAGCCTGCCCCGTATTTTAATCGGGGGAACATCGATATTCGATTTGAGAAGTTTAATGAAGTTCATAAATCTAAAATCGGTGTTCCTTGTTCAATATTCAACTTTTGTAAAAGTTTGTTTATTAAAACCATCGTCTTAGGCGGTAGTAGAAAATCATTACAACTATCTGTAATCATTTCAATTGCAATTATTAGCCTGAAGGCTATAGGCTTTAAAGCCGGGGTTTCCCCTATCAATAGTGTATCAATAAAAGGGACCGCATCATAAATAATGCGGTCCCTTTGTCAATCTAAACCATATTGAAAACTATCTACCAACTGAAATTAATACGAATGTTCCAATCATTGCAGTAAATCCAACAAGTGCTCCTTTTAATGAATTTTTGACTTTTTTGTCTTTAGCAGCTCTGTTATATCCTTCCTGAAAAAGTGGCTCATTAAAAATAGGCGCTTTCATTTCCCTGTCATTTTTTGCATCATATGATAATCCGGGTTCTATTGCTATTGTTGGAAAATCTATTACGGGATTTGAATAAATCTCCTGTTTTATTTTTTCATCTATCTCAAAACGTGGATTTTTAGATCCCACAATTAAAGCATAAGTCACTGGTAATGCCAATCCCCAAAAACTAAAAGCACCAGCTGCACCTGTTACAATTCCACCCAGAGTACTATTTGGGGATTTAAAATTCACTCTCGCATAATTTTTACCCATCACATAAGTGTTCATTTCATCTAAATTCATATTATTCCCAATCGCAGTATCCTGAGCATAATAGTAAACCATTGATTTATTCTGATAATTTATACTGAAAAGGTCTTCAATGTCAATTTTTTTGATTTTTGTATTTTTATTATCAGGAGTAAAATAAACAGTTGTATTTGCTGTTTTTTGTACTTTTCCTAAGGCCATTTTTCCATTCATATATAAAATGGTATCCTGAGCTGTGCTGAATTCTAATCCTAAGATGAACATCAGTGTGAAAGTTAAAATCGTTTTCATGGTTTTTTGTATTAATTATGAAACAAAGGTATGGCAATGCAAACCTGACTTAATCAGTATTGCTCCTTGACTTATATGGTAGAATGTTAGTTTCTATTAAGCAAAAATGCGTGGAATTTTATCTGATTTCCATTTTCCTGTATTTCCAAACCATAAACACAAGAACAAGCAAAACAGCCACCCCCACTCCTATTGCGTTTCCAATGTACGATGAGATGCTGAATCCTTCTGGCGCGGTTAATAGATAGGAGATACAAACTGCGGTCATTAATATCGCCGGGACAAGTGTTATCCAGTAAAATTTCTTTTCCATTGCCAGATAAACGGTTATGGTCCATAAAACAATCATAGCCAATGACTGGTTTGCCCAGCTCATATATCTCCAGATGATCCCAAAATCAAGCTGAACCAGAATAAACCCTACAACAAACAAAGGGATGGTCACTAATAATCTGTTTTTTATGGGTTTTTGATTGTAATTCAGAAAATCGGCCACAATCAGTCGTGCTGATCTGAAGGCTGTATCTCCGGATGTTATCGGAGCAGCTACAACGCCAAGCAAAGCCAGCACAGCACCTGCGCTTCCCAGCAATGTATTTGAAATATGGTTCACTGCCCAGGCTGCATCATTTTTATGCACCGCCATAGCGGAGTTCAGCTCTTCTGTTCCTCCGAAAAACGCCATTGCTGCTGCAGCCCAGATCAATGCCACAATTCCTTCGGCAACCATTGCTCCGGCAAAAATCCTTTTCCCGTGTTTTTCATTTTTGATGCATCGGGCCATGAGCGGCGACTGGGTGCTGTGAAATCCTGAAATTGCTCCGCAGGCAATGGAAACAAACATCATGGGAAAGATGGGAAACGAATCGGGATTGTTATGTGAATTAGTAAATGATGACATGGAAAATTCGGGGAGCGTAAACCCACCGGCAAATATTCCGCCCAGAATACCCACAGCCATAAACAGCAGTGCAAAACCAAAAATGGGGTAAACATTGCCGATTAGTTTATCTATGGGTAACATGGTGGCCAGAATATAATAAATAAAAACCGCAGCCATCCAGAAAGTTATACCCATTTCATCATTTGAAATACTGTTCAGGATTCCGGCCGGACCTTTAACAAACACTGCTCCCACCACAATCATCAGCAAAACGGTAAATCCGCGCATGAACTGTTTGGTACCAACACCCAGATATTGCCCCACAATTTCGGGAATACTTTTTCCGTCGTGACGCATTGATAACATTCCGGCAATATAATCGTGTACCATTCCACCAAAAATGCAGCCAAAAACGATCCATAAAAAAGCAACCGGACCCCACATTGCTCCGGCCACTGCTCCGAAAATCGGACCCAGTCCGGCAATATTCAGAAACTGAATAAGAAAAATTCTCCATAAAGGAAGTTCCACATAATCCACGCCGTCCTTTAATCTTTTAACCGGAGTTTCGCGTGAAGGATCTGTGCCAAAAACGCGTTCAAGAATTGCTCCGTAAACAAAATATCCACCAACGAGGATGGCCAGTGAAATAAGAAACGTAATCATTTTTTACTCTTTTAGACATGCGAAATTATGGAATATTTGGATTTGTTGTTTTGAATGATGGAAATTAATTAACTACGGCTTAAAAGCCGGGGTTAATTAATGAGACGCAAATTTTGCGTCTCTACTTGATTTTCAAAAAATTATATTGTATATTAGCATAATAGATTTAAGACTAACAAACGAACCCTATATATACTTTCCCTGATTTGTTAACCCTAAACTAATAACAGTGCGGCGTCAGCACTATAAACACTGACAGGAAACTATGAAAACATTTTACTATAAACTGACTGCCATTATTGTAATTATCTTATTTACAATGAATGGTTTTGCTCAAACGAGCGACGATGAAATCACCAAACTTAAAAAAGATGTAAAAAGTCTTAAAAGCGAAAACAACAGATTGAAATTACAACTTACAACAGTAAATGACAGTCTGAACCAATCCATTGAAAATCTGACCGGAGTATCAGCCGGAACAGGAGAAAAGGTTAGCTCCTTCGAACAAAAATTCAACAAAGCCATTCAGCAGAACATCAAAGTACACAAAGCCACCAACGCCAGGTTTGAGAGGTTCAGGAGTATTATTAAAACTTCAGTTATTCTGGCTGCAATTGGATTTTTCCTGCTGGGTTCCCTGATTGTTATTATGTATTTAATGTTCAGAAAGAAATATTCATGGGCACGAACTGAACTCCTTCTTAATAATAATGCAATAAATGAGTTAAATGCAAGACTCAACGAGGTAAAGACCGAACTTTCAAAAGGACTCAACGAAATGCATGAAAAAATTGCCATCCGGCTGATTGATACCAACAAACAGCTTGATTTGCAAATTGCTGAGGTTAAAAAGTCCTATGAATCATCTGATTCGCGCATCAGAAGTCAGTTTGAGAACGAAATTCTGGTCACAAAAAACCTGGCCACCGAACAGCTCAGTGAAAAAACCATCTCATTGAAAGACGTTCTCAGCAAACAAATAGCCGACACCCATGAAACCCTTTCCTTTAAACTGGACAAACTTAACAAGCACACCGAAGAACAGGTCACTGCAGCCATTTCCATTTGCGAAGGAGCTGATGTTAAAATCAAAAAGCAATTTGAAAAAGACCTTTCTGTTGTCAAAGAATTTACCGAAGAACAGTTTGGTATTCTGAAAAGTGATGTTGACAAATGCCTTGCCCGAATGAATGATGAGGTGAATGAGCATTTTGTGGCTATGGAGAAGATGATTCTGGAGGGGAAACGGTAGGGACATGCTTTTGCATGTCAACTTCTGCATGTCCAAACAGTAACACGTTAGAAGGCCATGGCCTGAAGGGCCAGGTCAATTCAGCCCGGGGCAGCGCCCCGGGAATTGAATTGCAATGACAAACCGCCGGCAAAAAACTGGTTAGAAAGCAAAAGTTTTTTCCGGCGGAAATGGATGTTGGGGATGGGTTGTACCCACCCCCGGCCCCTCCGGGGAGGAGAGTTGTTGTGTACACATACATCATACCCACCCCCAACCCTCCGGCAAAGGGGAGTTTTGGAGGAATGATAGGGCTTTTTTGTTTGGGATTTGATTTTTTTTATAAATTTGGAAAAAAATCAAATTAGTGAAGAGAGAGTTTGTCGTTCACGGTGCAAGTTTCAGCGGTCTGTTTTCATGGTCGGGTATCATTGTTTTATTTCTTGGGGTTCTTTGTGCTGTGCAAAACGTGTTTTTTGTAATTCCTTTGTTGCTAATAATTTACGGATTCATAATGTTCATGTCGGTAACCGGAGTGGAGATCAATTATGAGGAAAGTAAAATAAGGCGGGTATTGTTTTTGTTTCCATTTAAAATCGGCAACTGGAAAACGCTTTCAAGTTTTAATGAGTTGTTGTTGACCAATTATAATAAAGCAGAACACATGCCAGGTCTTTTTGCGGATGTTCAAATACGTCGTTATGAGATTTTCCTGAATAACACCCACACCAAACAGAAACTGCTGCTGAAAAGCTGTAAATCGGCTTCTTTGGCAGAAAAGAAAATAGAGGAGTTTTCGCAAAAGCTTAATTTTCCTAAGAATGATTTGCTGAAAAAGTGCTGGAAGAAGTATCATAAAAAGATATAATTAATTGATTATGACAAAATACAAATCAATTAATCAGTTTGCTTACTTGTTTTTTTTGTTCATTTACAAGCTTTTATCCTTTTTATATGTTCTAAGTTTTAAAAATAAATCCGTTCTGAGAATAAAACTCAGGTTTGGAATTTTAATTTTATCAGCTGCTGTTTCAATGGTATCATGCAATAATGGAACAAAATTTAAAGGAAAAAAGATCAACAACCTGAATAAAAAATTTGGAGTATTTCTTCCACCTAAACCAAAAATAGAAGACAAAGAAAAGCTTCCTGAAGTAACAACGAACACAACACCAGGTGTGATGTGTTATGTAATTATGACAATAGATCCATTACAACCTGTAGCTTGTGATATACATGCCCCTTTAGTTTTATATAATACAGAAGTCGACATTTTTCCACAATTTGAATCAGGGGAGGAAAGTTTAAAAAAAATCATAAAAAACAACATTAAATACCCCGATGAAATTTTAAAAGACAGTATCCCAAGAACTGTAGTCTGCAAAATAATAATCAATGAAGACGGCTCTGTTACCTTTCATGAAATAGTAAAAAGTGCAGGTAAAAGTTTTGATAAAGAAGCTGAAAGAGTTGTGAAACTGTTGCCGGAATTCAGTCCCGGAATGGCTGGCGGCGTTCCGGTCAGAGTATATTATGAAATTCCTGTAAAATTTGAATTACCTGAGCAAAATCAAAAGGATTGATTTCCAGTAAATATTTCATTATTTTTACACAGAGAAAAGAAATTCATGAAACAAAAAAAGTTTTCAGTCACAGACAGAATTAAAAGTTTTAAATATGCTTTTAATGGCTTAAAAATTCTACTCAATGAGGAGCATAATGCCCGCATTCATTTAATTGCCGCTATTTGCGCTATCGCCTTTTCAATATATTTTGAAATCTCAGCAACTGAATGGGTTGCTGTGGTCTTCGCAATTGGATTTGTGTTTGCAATGGAACTGATCAATTCTTCAATTGAAAACATTTCAGATTTTGTTTCACCCGGGAAAAATGAATCCATAAAAAAGATTAAAGACCTTTCTGCAGCAAGCGTATTAATTAGCGCCATCACTGCTTTTACCGTCGGACTAATTGTATTTATCCCAAAAGTTATTGAACTGATTCAAATTGAATTATGAGGACAATAGTAATAACGGTTTATCTGAATTTATTGTTTACGGGTGTGTTTGCCCAACAACCGGTTAAATATTTTGAACTAAGTGACAGTGCATTTTCTGAAGGTTCAATTTATAAGCTGGATATTTATTATGCGCTTATGCGCCCGGGAGTTAGAATTGCACCCGAATGTTATGCTCAATTGGACCAGGTTGTCCAGCTACTAAAAACACATCCCGAATTTATTGTTGAAATAAGTGCCCATACTGATTTCAGGCCAATTCCAATAACCAATGACAGTCTGTCTTTTAAAAGAGCAAGCGATCTGAGGGATTATTTTAATGAAAAAGGCATCGAACCTGACAGGGTTATTCCAAAAGGATACGGTAAAAATATTCCGTACACCGTTCAAAAATCTGATTTGATTAAATATACCTATTTAAATGACGGTGATATTCTAACCGAAGAATTCATCAAAAACCTTCCAACAATTGAACAGCAGGAAGGTGCGCATCAATTGAACAGGAGGACGGAACTGAAGATTTTAAGTATTGAGTAATCAGGATTACAAAAAGAAAAACACATTCCTATACAAAGAAGTACCTCAAATTCTGGAATGATTTTTTTAAGCAATAAAGAATATTGAAATTATGAATTGGTAATTTACTATGGTATTTTAAAAACAAAGTCAAAATGAGCAAACAAAACGGCCTGAAGGGCCAAGTCAATTCAGCCCGGGGCAGCGCCCCGGGAATTGAATTGCAATGACAAACCGCCGGCAAAAAACTGGTTAGAAAGCAAAAGTTTTTTCCGGCGGAAATGAATGATGTGGATGGATTGGGAGATGGGTTGTACCCACCCCCGACCCCTCCGGGGAGGGGAGATATTTAGGCTTCTATTGTTTTTGTTGAAAAAATTAGATGATGAGATCGAAGGTGAAGTAAATCATCCATCACACATCACACATCATACCTCATACATCATCCATCATACCTCATACATCATACATTCCCCTCCCCCGACCCATCCAAGAAGGAAAGTTATTAGGGTTTTTTTACTATTTTTGCCTAAAAACAGAGTCTAAACAATGAAATTTTTCACTTTATTCTTAGTTTCTTTTTGGTTTATTCAACTATCAGGTCAGGATATAATTTTTATCAATCAATCTGATGAAATAAAATGCAAAATATTATCCATAAAGGAAAATAAAATTGAGGGCATCAATTCGCAAAACAGTGAGTCTTTTTCAGTTCAAACTGACTCTATATGCGGATATAATTATAATAACAAATTGCATTTAAATTCGAAAATCAACAAAGAAATGCAGGATATAATTATTAAAAAAAACGAAGAATTCAATGCCAATAAAAAAGCTGAAAACAAAAAAACAAAAAATGACTTCGAAATACCTCATCAATACTCTGCAGGAATAGATTTTTTCAGATTAACCAATTCTATTCTCGCTGATGTTTACTTACTTTCTTATTTTTTCGAGTATTACTTTAACAAGCATTTTTCCATTGCTGCTGAAATGGAAACTGGTCTGAATTTTTATTATTATTTGAATACTAAATATTCAGGTCCCAACATCTACATTTACACGACATATTTCAAAGGTATTTCATTGTGTTTTGACCTGCGTTATTATCCATTTATTTCAAGAAAAGAATATGCCCCAAAAGGATTGTTTTTTGGAGCCGGATTTAAACAAACTTATATTAACAGATATAACAATCAGTATAAAGATAGAATATTGGATAAAAACGTTTTAGGAGGTATAATACTTAGTTTTGGATACAGATTTAAAAAAAGACTCAATATTTCGCCTTATATCGGTATTCCGGTTTATACTTTTAATGAGAAAAAATATATTACTTACGAAAGAGAGCGCAGAATCGGTATCATGTCAAGACACGGAATAGCAATTCAGTACAATTTTTAAAAGGAAAAAATGGAAATTATTCTTCACAACTCAATCGCCGAAATAATCTCAGATGAAATACTGATCAACGAAGTCCAGGATGCCCTGGATATTATGGCCGACTGCCGCTATCAGGGAGCTGATTCGTTGATTATCCACGAAAAAAACCTTTGTCCGGAGTTTTTCGACCTCAAAACCAAAATTGCCGGTGATATTCTCCAAAAATTCTCCAATTACCGCATGCGACTGGCTATTGTGGGGGATTTTTCCAAATTTACCAGCAAAAGCCTGAGGGATTTTATTTATGAGAGCAATAAAGGCAAGTTGGTTGGGTTTGTGGGGTCGGTGGAGGAAGCGTTGGGGAGATTTGCCTGATGTATGAAGTCGAATGTGGGCATACATCATCCATTTTCCCACCCCCAGCCCCTCCGGAGGAGGGGAGTTTCTAAGTTTTCGGCTTTCGACTTTTTCATTACCTTTGCCCCCTTAAAAAAATAAAACATGATTTCTGTTGACGGATTGGCGGTTGAATTTGGCGGAACAACCCTTTTTAAAGATATTTCCTTCGTGGTGAACGATAAGGACCGCATCGCCCTCATGGGGAAAAATGGTGCAGGCAAATCTACTTTGCTGAAAATTATGGCGGGGGCGCAAAAGCCAACTGCCGGAAGGGTTTCTGCTCCGAAAGAGGCGGTGATTGCTTATCTTCCGCAAATGCTGATGACCGAAAATAAGCGGACTGTCTTTGAGGAAGCCTCTCAGGCATTTTCGGGTATTTTAGAGATGCAGCGCGAACTGGATGAGTTCAATCACCAGCTTACTGTCCGCACCGATTACGACTCGCCCGAATATTATGAGATCATTGAAAAGGTTTCAACTCTGAGTGAAAAACTCTACGGACACGGCGAAATTAATTTCGATGCCGATGTGGAGAAAATATTGACCGGATTGGGTTTTCTGAGATCGGATTTTACCCGTCCCACCAGCGATTTCAGCGGGGGATGGCGCATGCGTATCGAGCTTGCGAAGATTCTTCTTCAGAATCCGGATTTGATCCTTCTTGATGAACCGACCAACCATTTGGACATCGAATCGGTGCAATGGCTGGAGAATTTTTTGGTCACCAGTGCCGGTGCTGTTATTGTAATTTCTCACGACCGTGCTTTTGTGGATAACATCACCACACGCACCATCGAAGTGACCATGGGAAGGATTTACGACTACAAGGTCAATTACTCCAAATACCTCGAGCTGCGCAAGGATAGACGCGTTCATCAGCAAAAAGCATACGACGAGCAGCAGAAAATGATTGCCGATAATCAGGAATTTATAGAAAGGTTTCGCGGTACCTACTCAAAAACCCTGCAGGTGCAGTCGCGCGTGAAGATGCTCGAAAAGCTTGAAATACTTGAAGTGGATGAAGAAGACACCTCACATCTCAGACTCCGTTTTCCTGCCTCTCCCCGCTCCGGCTCCTACCCAGTGATTGCCGAGGATGTTTCAAAAAGCTATGACGACCTTCTTGTTTTTGAAAAAGCAGGAATGGTCATTCAGCGGAGCGAAAAAGTGGCTTTCGTCGGAAAGAATGGTGAGGGCAAATCAACTATGGTCAAAGCCATCATGGGGGAGATTGATTATGGCGGGCAGCTTACCCTTGGGCACAATACCATGATCGGTTATTTTGCGCAAAATGCCGCATCCTTGCTGGACGATTCCCTGACAGTGTTTCAGACCATCGACGATGTTGCGAAGGGTGATATCCGAACCAAAATCAAAGACCTTCTCGGGGCATTTATGTTCGGTGGAGAAGACTGGGATAAAAAAGTAAAAGTGCTTTCAGGTGGTGAGCGTACCCGTCTGGCCATGATTAAACTGCTTCTGGAGCCCGTTAACCTGCTTATCCTCGACGAGCCCACCAATCACCTCGACATGCGCACCAAAGACATTCTGAAGCAAGCGCTGATGGATTTCGACGGCACCCTGATCCTTGTATCGCACGACAGAGATTTCCTTGACGGGATGGTGACAAAGGTTTATGAATTCGGCAACAAACGGGTAAAAGAGCATCTGGAAGGAATCAAAGAGTTTCTGGAGCAGAAGAAGATGGAGCATTTGAGGGAGTTGGAAGGGAGGTTATAAGTTATGAGTTATGAGTTATGAGTGATGAGTGATGGGTGATGGGTGATGGGTGATGGGTTATGGGTTATGACTTACCATTAAAAAACGATGAAACAAACGGCCTGGAGGGCCATATTAATTCAGCCCCGGCTAACGGCCGGGGTATGAACCGGTACGATTAAAACCGCCGGACGTGAATACATTAGAAAGAAAAATATTGATCCGGCGGAAATGGATGATGGAGATGGGTTATACCCACCCCCGGCCCCTCCAGGGAGGGGAGTTTTGAGGGATACAATTGGGATTCGTAAAGTCCATGGAACAATCAAGTCATCAAATGACCTAAGCCAGCGGTGAACAATTCCCCCCTTTTAATTGTTTTGTGAAAAAAAACAAATAAAAGACCATGAAAAAAAATCTAATATTGATCGTCAGCATCCTGTTCGGACTGATGTTTATCAACTCGGGGCTCAATAAGTTTTTCGGATACATGCCCATGCCGGAAGAAATGCCGGAAAAAATGATCACAATGATGACAGGATTCGGGCAAATCGGCTGGTTGATGCCGTTGGTGGCGGTAGTTGAAATCCTCGGGGGCTTATTGATTATGATTACCATGACAAGAGCGCTGGGAGCCGTTGTGATTTTTCCGATATTAGTAGGTATCATTCTGACACATGCTTATACTGATCCCTCGGGGTTGATGATACCGTTGGTTCTCTTGGTTATTGAGATCTGGATTTTGGCTGAGAATTTTCGTAAATATCTTCCTTTGATTAAAGATTGAATCGCCCAGTTGTTTTCAAACCATAAAACTACGCAAAAGCTATACTGCGTATTGTCTAATACATCCTAAGCGCACAAAGTTTAACGTTCCCCTTCGCAACATCTTTAACGAAACGTGGCGTATAAAAAAAATATTTAAATTGAACACCATTAAGACTAATTTAAAATATTGCTATTTTTCATGACTTTTTAAAAACCCAAAAAAATACTATTTTTGAGTTTAATAAAGAATAAATTATGAGTAATATTTAACTATTTGAAAGTAAACATATTCGAACTGAATGGAATGAGTCAGCACAAAAATGGTATTTTGCAATAATCGACGTTGTTGAAATTCTTACCGAAAGCAATAATCCCCGTAGGTATTGGAGTGATCTTAAAAGAAAACTTAACTCGGAAGGGTTTTCTCAGTTGTACGAAATTATCGTACAACTGAAAATGATTTCTACAGATGGTAAAAAATACACAACTGATTGTGCTGATGCCAAAGGACTTTTAAGAATAGTACAATCAATTCCTTCTCCAAAAGCTGAACCCTTTAAACAATGGTTGGCACAAGTTGGTTCTGACAGGTTAGATGAAATTGAAAATCCGGAATTAGCTACTCAAAGGACTCGGGAATTGTATAAAGCAAAAGGTTATCCTGATGATTGGATTGAGAAACGAATGAGAAGTATTGCAATTCGTGAAGAATTAACAGAAGAATGGAAAAACAGAGGAGTAAAAGAACAACTTGAATATGCAATATTAACCGCAGAAATTTCGAAAGCTACTTTTGGGTTAACACCTGCTGAATAAAAAAAGATAAAAGGTTTAAGAAGTCAAAATCTTCGTGACCATATGACCGACCTTGAGTTGCTTTTTTCAATGTTAGGTGAAGCTTCAACAACAAAAGTAACCAGAGCAAAAAATGCAAAAGGTTTTATTGAGAATAAAAATGCTGCCAAAATAGGCGGGAAAATAGCAGGAAATGCTCTAAAAGAATTAGAGAAAGAAAGTGGTGAAAAAGTTATTACATCAGAAAACTATTTGCCAGCAAAAAAGAAAGCAAAAGAATTAAAAAAGGCGAAAAAGAAATAAGTTCTTTCAAATCAACAATAAAACAGTTTTCCAATAATTATTGATAATAGAAATGAACTATCACACCGCAGGGCAGCGGGGTATATTTGATCAAACTCAGCACAAAAACTAAAAAAGGTGTGATCAGTGTAATAAGAAATTAAAAAATCATCTTATTATTTGGGAAAGACAAAAGTTAGTAATATCTTTGCACCCTCAAAAATGTTCTGTTTGTTTTGAAAAGTAAAAACAGATTCCGGGGTGTAGCGTAGTCCGGTCAGCGCGCCTGGTTTGGGACCAGGAGGTCGCAAGTTCGAATCTTGCCACCCCGACGAAAAGCCCATAAAATATTTAACGACAAGGTTTTACGCCTTGTCGTTTTGTATTTCGGGACACAAACGGGACACAATCACAAGAGGAAACCAAAAAAAAACTCATTTTATAAGATTTGCTTTAACAATATTTATTTAAGTAATATTTATATAACATATTGATTACTAAATATTTTTTACAAACATTATGTTCTTTTAAAAATTGTTTAAACATATAGGTTTTGGTGTATTTCATCGAGACAAAAACGGGACAAACATGAATTTCAAAAAATAATTTACAAATGTTTATTTGTTTTATCTCAACAAGTTAATAAAAATGAAATTTAAAGAAAATGAAAGCAAACACACTCATTGTCCATAAAAATAATTTTCAGATGTGACAATAAATTCAATCTTTATTTAGTATATTTATAACTAATTTTCCGGGAATGTGATAAAATACGACTCGGATTTTAAGAAGCTCTTAAAAGAGCTGGATGTTTTGATTAAGAAGTTTTATGAGTAAAAGATGAGTCAACCAATTTTCATATGATAAGTATTGAAAGTATATTTTTTAAATTTTGGGTAAAGTATATTTTATTCAATAGAAGTCTTATTACTAAAGAGAATTTCTTTAAAAAGGCCCGAGAAAAAAATTTAAAACAAAAAGAAAAGAAAAAAAAGAAGGATATTGTTTTAATAAAGTTAAAAGATTATCACAATCAAATTGATTCTAACGCCTATTCATTTTTGTTTGCGATTGCCCTTCCCACATGGATTTATTTACAATTATTTTTTAACATTCAAGTTGGCTTTCTTTTTTTTGATGCACATTCAAAAAAATTACCAGGCTTTGGATATGGCTTAATTGTATTTCTTGCATCTTTACCCTTTTATTATTTAATAAAAAAAATAGAAGTAAAAAATAGAAAAAGGATAATCTGGAAGGTTCTTAGAGGCAAAAAAAGGGTCAAAACAATTTCTATTGGATTTTTCTTTATTCTATTAATTATATACATGTTATCAGCAGTTATTGTTATGGGGGAGTATAATTATTAAATACAAATTTTAAACGAGATTACTGACTAATACTCAGCTATTTTTTTGTCCTTTTACCGGGACAGAAACGGGACATGAAAAATAAAAAATATGCTTAAATTAAAAAAACAGATGTTGATTATTAATAACTTACAAATCAGAGAGTTGCATGAGGAAATCTTGCCACCCCGACCAATGACCAAAAACAAAGAAACTGCCAACGGCAGTTTTTTTTGTTTTTATGCCAGTCCGTCGAAAACCCCGTTTTCGTAAGGAATGGAATAAAAACAAAAAAACGCTCCCCAAAGGAGCGTTCTTTGTTTTTGGGCATTGAGTACTTCCCCCACTCAAGATCACGTTAGTAATCTTGCTTTTTATATAAGTTAACCAACGCTCATCCCCAAAGGAGCGTTCTTTGTTTTTGGGCATTGTGACTATCCCCTACTCAAGATCATGCCAATAATCTTGTTTGTTTTTGAATATCGAACAACGCCTGCCCCGTACTATTTGTCGGGGGAACACTGAATGTTGAATTTCGAACGTGGACTCCTATCGATGTTCGTTTTTCGTTATTTGGCGTTCGTTATTTAATTGGTTTTTGAATAATTAAACAAGGAATACCTGATGCTGAAAGAACGTTTTTGATCAAACTTTTTTATAATTAAACAGTCTTCTTAATCGTATATCCCTTATTTATAAAAACACTCTATGGTTTTCTATGATTTACTGAATTATCAAATATTCAGAAAGCTTTGTGTTTCTTTTGTTAATATTAACTATATACATTCCTTTTTCGAGAAATGAAACATCCATATAATTACTTTCTAAGTTCTCTTTATAATCTATTTTTCTGCCAGCCAAGTCAATTATTTCTATTGAAATAATATCATTGTAATCAGAAAACCATATTTTATCAGACCCCGGGTTTGGGAAAAATGCCGGATTTTCATCAATTGCTTCTGTATTTTCAATTGATGACTGCAGATCAGATTCCTCTAGGTACATTGCCTGTTTGTAATATAATGTTGTACCAACATATAGAACAGTATAAGCAGCAACAGGGTAATCATTAGCCATATCATACCAATAATAAACTGTATCAACATAGCTAGCTATTAAAGAGCTTCCTAAATAGTCTGTATACGAACAGGTTACCCTTACCCTAAGAACATTATTAACTGTTGTATAAGGTAGTATGAGACTACCATAACTATCAGCCATGATATGGATTGTTCCACTTCTGTCAAATGATTGACCATACGCAATATTTTCTGCAACTCCATCAAAATTTTCGTTAAATTCATCGTTATAGGTGATCGGAAACTTTAAAAATTCACGGTCATCAGTATAAGTCACCCTTAATTGACCAGGGATAAAAGAACCTTCATAAGAAAGTTCATCTGAATCGTAAGAATAAAAATTTTCCCTTCCATCGATATGCTCCACCACATCTGTTAAAGGGAAATTAGCCGGTTCCAGTGAACTCGCTAAACTAATAAATGAAAAATTTGTTGCAGTTCCTGTAATTCCTGAAAGGTCCCATGTCTGGCCCGGCCCTGCGCTTCCCGGACCAATAGTTGGAGGGTTTTGAATAATGAAATCCAGGCTTTCCCCAATTTGAGGCACACTTGTTGTTTGGTTTAGCGTAATTTGTGCGTAGGTACAGGAAAAAAAACAAACAAAGATTAAAATTAAGTAATTCTTCTTCATAGCTATTTTTTTTAAATGAGTAAATTAGTTGACAAAATTAACTGTGAGCAAAAATAAGTAATTATCAATAACATGTGAAATTAGTTGCTACTTTTTTTAAGATATCAATGTTATTGTTTTATAATCATCATAATTACAACCAATTTCAATTAAAAAATAGAGCTTATTCTTTTTCAAAACTTATCCATTAACTCCCACTGAATCTCCAAAACTCCTCTTCCACCCTTTTAAACTGCACAAAATATGCCTTGATATTTTTGCTATAATGAATCGTTTAACATGTAACTGAAATTTTATTTTTTGGTAAGTGTATTGGGTGAGGAAACTTTTGGAAAGGACAGAAAAAAGAGGCCGTTTTGATAAAATGATATATATTTTAGAAATTATAATACTTTCTTTTTTCTTTCGTTTATTAAATTCAATAATATTAAAATCATGGTGAAATCCTTTTTCTTAATAATTTTAATGACAACAAATATTCTTTGTTTTTGTCAGTATGAGAACTTAGATAGTTTATCCAATTATCGTGGATTATATTATAAAGGTAGTATTCCATTTACTGGAAATGTGATACAATACTACCCTAACGGTTTCATAAAACAGAAAGGTTATCTAATAAATGGAGAAACAAGTGAAAACTGGATGATTTTTTTGAATGATTCTTCTAATTCAATTAGCTCATTTAGTTATACTTCATATAAACAACGAATACAATTATCATGGTCAAAGGCAGATGTTTTAGATTACTTTTTATATTCACCACGAGATACAGCTAGAGAAATATTTGAACCTATTTTTGGTGAAAGCATTGGTCAGATTGGAATAAAATTTAATGAAAATTGTAAAAGAGATTATTTATTTGAAGAGTTTCGAATGCGCTATATAACAATACATTATAATGAAAATGATGAAGCAGAAAATATTATGGTTAGATTTGGACGTGGCAAAAGCAAAACAATATATATAGATTATAAAAAAAGAAAATTAAAAGTTAAAAACAAATAAAGTATATTCGAAACTTACTCATTAACCTCCCCCTCAATCTCCATCATTTCCTGCTCCACCCATTTTAAACTGATATTAATATTGAACAAGGAACACCGATTTATGAATTTGGAAGTTTTATTTTAATTATTAAAAAAGTGTCCTAATTCCTTAATTTTCACTTTCTAATATTATTTTAACTTTTTTATGAATTTCATCTGAATTAAAAGCTTCTGAAGGATTTTCAACAATGGTTTTAGCTGTCCAATATCTCAAAGTTGAATTCCCATGATCTAAATATTTCTTTAATAATTCAATTGATTTTTCATCAGTTTTATCTTCCAACGTTCTTATTAAATCGGATTTGATATCTATGTTTTCGACTTTTTCTATTGCGATATGGATATCCGGAAGAATCGTCATTGACCTTATTACATAGTCTCCATAAGCGCCTAATTGATAATCTTTAGGGATTGGTTTTGTATATAGTACTTTTAAACAATATCTGATACTATTTATATTATTAGAATTACATAAACAGTCCAAAAGATCTTCTGAAACAGTATCAGCTTGTTCAACCAGGCTATAAACATATTGAACATCTATATCAGTTGGTGAGTTTGCCAAAGCTTCTAAAGCTATTTTAGAAGTTTTACTACTGTCAATTAATGGTTTAAAAGTTTCTAGAAGGTTTCCAATTCTTAATTCTTTTATAGAATATATTGCATAACCTTTAATTTTAATATTCCAGTTTTTTGCAGCGTTTAATAATAATTCTTCTGTTTTTTTATTAAGAGGGGTAACAGACAACATCTGAGCAGATAATATTTTTGCAAAATCATCTTCAGAATGAATTCTATTATAGGCTGTTTTTTGTAAAGAATCTTTATTAAATTGAAAATATAATGGAAACATATTTTCCAAAGGTAAATTCTGGTTTCTACAAAAAAAATCAAATAAGGCGGTTGTATGATTACATTTCATATAAAGCAATGCCATTCCTGACCACATTAATGGATATTCATCTGTTTCGGTTTTTATTTTCTCCAATAAAATTGGAACCTTAGTTGAATCACCACCAGATGCAATAACCATATATGCGATAGTTTTTTGAAATGGATTTCCATTGTTGATTAACTGATCTATATTATCTTTATATAAATCATCATTAATAAATTCCTTTAGTGGGTATTTTTCATGTTGGTTTCCCAACAGAGCCTCAGATAAACTAATTACATCACTATGAACTCTTAATTCAGGATATTTATCAAGCATTTCACTGAATTGTTTCTTGTCAAAATCATCAGAAAGAACATTTTTAAAGTCTTTTTTAAATTCACTTAATCTTGATGTGTTGCAGGATGTGAGAAAAAAAATTACCAGAATTAATAATATATACTTATTCATGCGACTTAATATAAATATGAAATATGACATCATTACAAAATAACAAATAAATAATAAAAAAACTAATCTAAACTCTAAAAAAAAAATAAAAGCAACTGCTAAAAAAAGCTTATATCTGGGTGGAATTTTTAAAAGGATAAAAGAATATCGAAGTGGGCAGAATTCTTCATTCGATATTCTACGTTCGGTGTTCGATATTCAAATAATCACCCATTAACCTCCCCCTGAATTCCCAAAAACTCCTCTTTCACCCTTTTAAACTGCACAAAATCCGCTTTTATATATTTGCTAATATGAATCGTGTAACATATTGTAGAAAAATAGTTTATCCTTAGAACTGACGTTTGTTTTCCGCTGATTTTCGCTGGTTAGCGGATTTTCATTCAAATGGTTAACAGACTGATTATGAGCGACGTTTGCCTTGATGTCACTGGCGTATGTATTAATGCCACAGACGTTTGTTCAATGTCACTGACGTTTGCTTCGATGTCACTGACGTTTGTTTTACTGTCACAGGCGTATGTTTCGATGTCACTGGCGTTTGTTTCAATGTCACTGACGTTTGCTTGAACATGAGCGACGTTTGCTTGACCTTGAGCGACGTTTGCTTGACCTTGAGTGACGATTGCTTGACCTTGAGCGACGTTTGCTTGAACATGAGCGACGTTTGCTTTCCGCTGGTTAGCGGATTGGGTGTGCCCGGGTTCAATTTATTAACAATAATATATATAATTCAAAATATTCTTTATCTTAGCCGGACAAAAATAACAGCGTGAAAACTTCAATTGGACACCTGCCCATTGTGAACCAGACCGAGATAACCGGAATTGTTTCGGTTATTAAGGACAAACTGCCTGCGCAGATGGTGATTTTGTTCGGGTCGTTTGCACGGGGCGAACAGGTTAGCGACAAGTATGTTGAGGACGGCATTACCTACGAATACCGGAGTGATTATGATATTTTAGTGGTTATGGACAGCGAAAGTTTAGCTGTTGCCAAAGAGGCTGAAAAGCGGTGGCAACAGAAACTTAAAGGTGTTGTTTCGGATGTTACTCCGCTTAGCATTATTTTTCACGGTATTGAATTTCTTAATGCTGAAATTGAAAGTGGCAATTACTTTTTTACTGATATAATTAAGGACGGTGTTTTACTTTACGACAGTGGCAAACATAAGCTTTCGCAACCCAAACCGCTGAACGAAAAACAACGTAAGGAAAAAGCCAAAATGTATTTTGAGAAGTGGTTTGAGAATGCAAATGAGTTTTTCGATACAACTTTTGATGATATAAATAAGCAAAGATATAATAAGGCTGCATTTGAACTCCACCAGGCCACCGAGCGTTTTTACATGACTCTTATTCTTGTTTATACCGACTACAAACCCAAGCTGCATGACCTTTACAAGCTCGATGGTATGGCTGCTAAAATTGACAGCGGGTTTAAGAATGTTTTTCCGAGAACCACTGCTGAAGAAAAGAGACTTTTTGACTTGCTTAAAAGGGCGTATATTGATTCGCGGTATAAGCTGGATTACAATATTACCAAAGGGGAACTGGAATGGCTTGCCGAAAGGGTGAAGATTTTAAGGGAACTGACTGAAAGGGTTTGTTTGAGGGTTATTGGGTGATGGGAGGGAAATTGGATGCTGACGGAGTTTGAATGAAAAGATTTAACGTCACTTTTTATTATTTATATAATTTTGCAAATCGTTTTCATCATCCCAAAATTCAGAGTATTTTTTATAAGGAAAACCCCATAAAGCATATATCTCCTTAAGCTTTTTTCTTGCATCCAAAGAGAATCCATTGAGCCCGTTTTTTGAATTTTCATTATCATACTGTGCCCTGATTACCGGATTACCGTAAATCCTGTTACAATTTAATGAAAATATACAATATTGCATTGCTATACCTTCAGAATCGTACAACACTATTCCTAAATCAGGGTCAAAACAAGCTGCCGAGGTATTTCCATAAGATTCTTTTGAATTTATTATTTTTAAGAACTCCGATAAATCCTCTTTACTTAATTCCTTAAATTTTCCTGTTCTATATTCGAATGGAGTTCTCCGTGGCTCCATGGTTACACTTATTTCATATAAAACTGCCCTGTCATAAGACCGCATTGGAAAAACTGCTGTGTCATGTATTTGATCACCATATTTTTCAATGCTTAATTTATACTCCTCTCTCCCGGAAATTTTTGTTCTATCTTTTTTTAAATTACTTTTGATTGAATGTTCCTTTTGTTCATCATTTGAACAGGAAATAAAATAAATGGCAATTAGAAGCATTAATGTTTTTTTCATATTTTCCTTATCACCTCAAATATTAATTTAATTATTTCTTCTGTTTGCATATGAGTTGATGATTTTAACGGGTTTTCAAAAAGACTGGGCTCACAAAATCTTTTTGAATATTCATATCTCAAATATAGTTTATCTTCAATTTTCATTTTTTGCCAGGGGAAAAGATCATGGTCAATACTGCTTTTTTTAATGTTTTCAGAGTAGTAAGCCATAAAAAGACCTTTAAACAATGCGGTTGTATGTTGGCGAGCTCCTCCTCTGTGAGATTTGTAATCCAAAATATAAGTAGTAAAAAATGAGACCATGACCAAGTAATTGTCTTCTATTACCTTTATTAAATCATGCCCGTCTGTTTTATGAAATCTTTCTTTACCAAATCCTGATTTCAAATAATCAGTCGGATGGATATACTTCTTTGGTTCATAAACAAAGTTTTTGGTTTGTTTCTCAATAAAATATGGAACTATAGTAGTTTTTAAATCATGGTAATACTTTTTTCTGGAATTATCAAAACTATCAATAATCCAATTGATAAACAGGCAAAAAACAATGCCGGCAAATAATATTTGAAATGAGTAATTATCTATTATCGGTATAAAGAATGATGAAATAAATATAACAGCCAGTACTATGTAAGTCAACAAAACATTTCTGAATAATATTATTTTTCTTCTGCGATTCAGCTCTTTCAGTTTTTTTCTCAACTCATTTGAAAATTCCATATACTGTCAAATTACTCTATTCATAAAGTTTTTATACAGATCAAAAGTAAGGATATCCGGTTATTTGAGGTGATAACATTAATTTCTCATGTATTTAAAAGTAAATATAAAACAATATTTTATTATAGGAAAATTACAAATTCACCTCGGCGACCAATACCACCTTCATTCTGATTCAACAGATGTTTTTGGGCCAGGTATTTTTAAGCTGCGAAACTGCAGGTATTTGTAAATCGCCCTTATCTGGCGTTTATTGATATTATGCCCGGCATCCACCAGGGCGCGGCGCACGAATTCGGTTTTTGTTTTTGGATCCATGTCGGGAAGTTAGGGCATGGAGGGGGGTAGGGAAAGGAAATATTAATTATGGAACAATTCTTTGAGTTTCTTTAGGTAAAACAGAATTAATAATATTTGAGGAGGAGTTTTCCTCTTTAGAAAACCCAGAGGTTTGATGAGATAATATTATATTCATTGCTTCTTCAAAAACAACACTCTTATTAACATTTTTATATTCACTTTTTGTAAGCACTGCTATAGCCATTGTAATTGACATAGCCTTGTGTTTGTTAACTATATAATTGTGTCTTTCAGATCGGTAATTTTTTAAAAACCAACTTAAAATAAATATAAAAGTTGAAATTATTACTGCTTTTGTAGCATAATATGCTGATAGTAAATAGATCGTGAATTGTTTTAAGGATTCGTCTTTTTCAGATTCAGTAATTATACTTTTTGAATGATCATCACAAAAAATAAAATAACCCAATAAACAAATAAAAATACTAAAACAACCAATTGAAGCATATATCCAATTTTGTGCTCTTTTCTTATTACTTTCAGACTCTTCCATAAAACCCGTGCTTTGTTTAATAAGTTCAATTTGGTCAAAAGCTTCATCAGATCTTGAAATGGCTATATTAAGCTTATCAAGTTTGCTTTCAATACCTTCAAAAACTGTGCTTTTAAGTGAAATTGCCCTATCAATTAAATTATTAATAAGTTTCTCACTTGGAATTCCTGTAACTATATCATAGTTATGAATATTTGGGCTATTAATTGAATATGGTTCACTATCATGTATCTCAAATTCTATTAGATGAAAAGCAATATTTTTTGTATTATAATGACCTGTTAATCTTACAAATCTTGCATAAGTTTCATTTAACAGTTTAAATGAAAACCAACCGTTTTCACCACTATCAGCTTTGTTTGAAAAAATGTCAAAATAATTATACCCGTCAGAAGAAATGCTTAAAGTAAAAGTGTATTTTCTAATATCTTTTTCTTTTTGACTTGTCCCTAATCCATCCCATAACAAAAAACGGATAAAAGAAATTCTCATTTCATTTTCTAAATCTATTGTAAACACACATGGCCAATTCGCATGTGCATATCCATTAGCCCCATCATATTTATTAATTATACCATTTGTTGCAATTTCTGGTCTTTTCCAATTATCTTTTTCTAACGGGAGTTTATTTGCTGCTAAATTTGCCATAATCAATAAAATATAAATAATTTTTTAAATAATTTTCTTTATTGCATATTTTTTAATTGTTTCTGCAATTCCAATATAAACAGCACATTTTAACTTTTCTTCAAAATCAATTGAAGTTGCATAACAATGAGTTATATTATTTTTATAAATAATTTCCCTTGACAACCAATTTTCCCTTCTAGACTTAGATTCTCTTCCATGAATTGGAGCTTTGCCATAAATTTTATGAGTATAATTATTTCTTATTTTATATAGATACTCTTCTTTTTCTTTATCAATCACTTCTATATTAACTTTACTGAATGGCTCAGAAAACTTTTTTATTTCAATTCTATCTAATAATTCCTTTTTATTTTCAAAAGGTAATATTTCATTTAAAAATCTGAAAAAGGAGTTCTTTACACTAAATATTTCCTGATATTTTAAAAACAAAGTTTGTGAAAATTCCAATTTATCATGAGTTTCAATTTTGCTAATAATAATATCCCTTTGATCTTTATACTTTTTTGAATTTATCCAATCAGAAAAAATTACCCATTTATCAGGTTGACCTAAGAGATCAAAACATGTTAACTTCAAATAAGTAATTAATTTAGGATATTCATACTGTCTAAAAAAACTATTCGAAATATCTTGTAGTAAGCAATCCGTTAACTTAATTCTTTCATGAGTTTGAAGAATTTTTCTAATTAATGAATTTTCCCAATTTGTATTTTTAAAATTTTTATCACAATCAATATCATAATCATTACAAATAAGTTCTATTGACTCATAATAAAATGATCGTTCAATATACTTTTCAATAAGTGGATATAACCTATCAATTGCTGTTTTATTTGAGTTAAAAGTATTATCTATACTACTATCCATTTTACATTCCTCCACATAATGTTTTTCTAGTCATAATATGAATACAATGAAAATAAAATGCAATTTCTTTTAAAGCATCACGAACATCCGATAGAACATTTTTATTTTGTTTAAATGCATCAACAATATTATCATTCTCATCAACTAAAAGCATTGTAATAGTGCCTTTTTTTGGTATATTTTGTTTCTGAATATTTTTAATATAATCTTTCATATTTGTTGCTTTGAATTTTTGCATTGTATATTTTTTATGATCAAGGGAATTATTTTTTGTAATTGGATATCTAAAGAATGAACTATCTTGATCATATTTTGAAATTAAAGAAAATAATTCAGTTATTCTTTCTGTTTCATGCCATTCCCCTTTTGGAGCTATTTCCTTCAATAGTTCTATTTTATTTAGTAAAAGATCATTAAGCCAATATCCATATAATTTATCTATGAAGTGACATTTGTATAGTTTAATCCATTTACCTTCAATACATACTTCAGGATCTTCACTGTCATATAAAACAGTTCCAAAATCCAATTTCAATTTGCGATGAAAAATTATTATTAGAGATTTTAGATATAATTCTATTGAGTGTCTGTAAAGATAGTTCTGTGGCATTTCGGCTTGTTGAGTTGAGTCGTAATTCTCAAAGTGATTATTTAATAAATGTTCGGCACTTTTAAAATAAGCATCAGCAGTAATCCCAAAACCTTTGTCAATTTGTAATTCAATTCCGGTAAATAAATAGTTCATAATTTATGTTTTTCTGAAACCTTTGAAAGCTATTCATAATTAGTATCGCTCAAAAAAAAAATATTATATTTAAATTCAATTTCGATTTTTCCATATTCGGTTAATACGAATTTATTATTTTATACTAATTTCTCCATTTATTAAAACTTTTCGAATGCTTTTTATCGAATTATTGTCTTCGAAATATATAAAATCTCCACTTTCATAAATAACTGTCAACGTGTCCGTTCGCATTAGACTATCAGTAAAAATGATATTTTCTTGTTTATCATTCAAAATCAAAATTTTTTTGTATTTTTTTCCCCCACCCAAATTAGATTTAATTTCTTTGTAATAAAAGCTGAAAATTATCAAACTAGAGATAACAAGAATGAAGAAGAAAATAGGGGATTCAGTTAAGTCACTCAATTTAGTTTTCTTTTCAGCTTTGTATTTGTAAAAGATAAAATAAGCATAACTATTTAAGGCTATAACAATTAATAAGGCTATAACAACAAAACATATTTCTAATGAGCCAAATAAGCTATTAAGTATGAAAAATGCAAAAGAGGCAGTAGCAATTGATGCCCAGTAATTAAGTTTTTTATTTGTTATCAGATGAGTAGTGAGAATAAATGGAGCCATAACCAAGTATAACAAACCTGCTTCTATGTATTTTACATTAAGTATTTCAGCTTCATGTATACCGTAGCTAAGAAGGAATGACTTATAAATAACAAATCCGCAGATATAACAAATTAATGTTATAGTTGGAATGTGTTTTAGTAATTTTTCTAATTTATCCATCAACAATAGTAATTGTATCTGTTTCAAAAGAGATGAGTGAATACTGTTATTGATTGCATTATTCCTTACAATAATACGACAAGCTCAAAAATTATCCAAGCAAATTCAAACAATTTTAACTACTCACCTCCCAATCTACCCCCAATAATAATTAACCAGGTCAATTTGAATATTCTTAGTATCCAGGCCATGCATCAGATTGCAGCCACCGGAATAATCGGCGCAGTCATGCAGCATGAGGGAGCGGACAGCCAGAATGGTTTGCTGTGAGTTTTGGAAAGCGGCGAGTTTGGCGGTTTGGTTTAGGTCGGAATGGCTGTGTTTGGTATGGGCGAAGATTATTATGGTGTTGATTTCCTCGAAGGTATCGGGGTTACACAGGAATTGGTTGTGGACAAAACCTATCTCATAAAAGAAAAAGAGAAGCATTTATCCGCTTTACTCAGCTCACGCATCTGAGCGATGGCTGAGAACAGGTCGATTGATTTTTCAATGTGGTGAAGGTAGCATGGAAGGGGGTTGGGGGAAAGGACAAGGCTTGTTTCAATTTAATAAAACAAAATCAGGGAAAAATATTTTGCAATTTTCAACATTTTCATATTCTTCATTAGATTTAGCTTCTTTTTTTGATTCTTCATAATTAACATAGACAGTATTAGCTATATTTAAAAAAACCAAAAATAAAAAGAGCGATTATGGCAATTTTTTTTGTTTTGTTCTTTTTTGCTAATTATTTTTCTTCCGCATTATTGCTTGTCTTATCAGAGTATTTATCAAAAAGAGCAAGTAATGTACCAAACACAATAATAACAATAGAAAGTATAAGCGTTGTCATTTATTATTATTTCTTAGATTGTTTTTCAAGCTCAATAATATAATGAATCGGGTTGTTTTTTTGATTTTCCTTTTTAGATCGAATTTGCTCAGAAAACTTTATAGGAATATGACCTATAGTTGTTGACAATCCGGCAGTTACCGCAACTAAAAAATCTGTTTGAAAAATAATTGCCGCTAAAGCTGTTCCAACACCAGCAACCATTGACTGTGTAAGTCCAATATTAATTGATTGCTTTAATGTATCTAATCCCCAAATATTTGCAGTATCTTTATAATCTTCAATATGCTTTTGAAATAAATCTTTAAAATATTCAATAGAATCATCATGTTTGAAATTTTGATAAGTAAATAAACGTAAATTCCTAAGTGCTTTTATTGACTTTTCATCTTTCCTAATTTCAACAATCTGCTTCCAACTTAATTTAGAAGCATCAATAAGGTCCAAATCTGACAATATTATTGCGGGGTAAGTCTTATTATTTTCTAATTTGTTTTTTTGTGGTGATCCGGAAAGAATTATTCTTCCTTTTTGCTGAAAAATATCTAAAACATCACAATTCCATAATGGAGGGTCATATGCTTCAAAATTAATACTTCTAAATGCCACTGGTAAATTGCCATGAGCAGAATCCACTGAGAATGGTGTTACATTTATATGAAAATCAATCATATATCCTAACAGGAATTCCTTTTTTGAATCATCATCTGTTCTTGGAACTTCATAATAAAGATAATCTTCAATCCTGTTTTCTGAATTAAAAAAAATTGAGAAAAGCTGATCTTTTTTTAAGTATGGTGGTAAAATATTGTCAGCAAAAGGAAAGAAATCCTCTTGTTCTGTTTTATTAATAATACCAGGAATTACATAAGAATGAAATAGAGCACATTGCTTGATGCTATGCTCATCAAAACAAATTGCAGTCGTTTCCTTTTTATAAATCACTTAATTAATATTTTATTTCAATATTAGGCATTTTTGACTTCAGTTTCAATATTTGATCATTATCAACCATTGTATACTCAATGTTCAGACTAAAAATATTTGATAAAGAATAAACAAATGACAAATCACGCACATCACACGAATTAAGACTTATGGAACATAAATTAGTCAATTTAGATAGAATAGAATAGTCTTCGTTTTTTAGATTATTTAACTCCAGATGCTCTAAATATTTAATATTTTCAATATTTTTCAGATCCCTAAAATTAGTTCCGACTAATTTTAAAACTTTCAAATTTGCCATTGTATTTAAAAATTCCCAATCAATTATATTTCTATTATCCCTAATTGTAAGTCTTTCCAATTTTCGACATTTTTGCAGGAATTTTATTTCTTTATATGCATGATTAAAGTTACTTGAAATAAAAATTTCAAGTTCACTAAATTTTGAAATAGGTTCAATTGTATCAACAGGTGTGTTTAACGAAAACTGTTTTACTCTTAATAATTCCTTTAAATCATCAAAATTAATTTTATGCGCACTTTTAAATGCTCTCCAAAAACCCTTTTCTTCAGAAATTAATCCTGAATGTGTTTTTAACTCATTTTTCCATTCATTTGGTATTTCATAATTATACCAGGTTTTAATATCAAATATATCCATAATGTTTTAGTTAAATATTTTGTTGAGACAAATAATTTATAACGTTCCGCGTGTTGGATTTGTTCATGCTTAAAAATCGCTTAACCATCCGCCGGTAGTAAAGCTAATTAATTGCATCGAACTTTCCAAACCTATAGCTACCCATTCAATACTAACAACCTGTCTGGTACAGCCTGCTGCATAAACATAAAAAAACAATTACCTGATTCAGAATCTTCCTTAAATCCTCCTCATTATGAGTAACTTATTTGATTATAAAGAATTTTTCTGTAAATTCATTATGTCTGAGAATGTATGTTCCCGGTTTGTAATCGGACAGGTTAATCATTTGATTATCTGAGGTCACTTCTACTTCATCCAGTAGAATCCCCAACAGGTTATAAATAAATATGGTGCCTTCACTCGCATTCTTTACAAAAAGGGCATTGCTTGCCGGATTTGGATAAATACCCACAATATTCTCCATTTTATTTTGATTCTCAAAATATGTTGGTAAGCTTGAATCAGTAGTATCTAATACAGCAACAAAATAATTCATTGTTGGAAAATATGTTAATGTATCACCAAATATGTTAATGTCTGTTCCATGAGCCATGCCTGTCATATAAATTTTTCCATTGTTATAGGAAATATCCCTGCAGTATTGATCGCTTTCACTATATGATGTTGAAATCCAAATAGGATTTCCACTTGTGTCCAGCTTGACTAAAAAAATATCATAATCAGTTGCGGAGTTTACAATAGAATCCGTCCCTATGTGTCCCACCCCTTTAAAATTCCCTGCGATATACATGTTTCCGGTATTATCTAAAACAATCCTTGGAAAACTAAAATTATAATATATTTCATAATCCCCGGCTGCAATAAATGTCTTTGCCCAAACAAGCTGGCCATCACTATTATATTTGGCTGTAAACTGATCTTTATCGCCTAAACCATAAATAGTTGTATCATTTTCAAAAACAATTGAATCTGCAAACCTGCCATAATAATAACTATTCCCTTCATTATCTATATCCATACTATAGCCATAATCATTTGTATAACCACCCGCTTTATTGACCCAAATTAAATTACCGGCAGTATCAAGTTTTGCGCAAAAAAAGTCAGAATACCCTCCAAGATTTGGATAAATAATGGTGTCATTAAAGTTCAGTTCATGATTAAATGCTCCGGAAATATAAATGTATCCGTTTTCATCATATTTTATATCAGCAACAGAACGATTTGAAGAAGAATCAAATGCTTTTAACCAAACAGGATTTCCCTGAGGGGAAATTTTCGCTAAAAAAAATCCATAATCAAAGCTGTCCAGATAAAACGGACTCATATTTATTGATGATGTTGCTTCACCAAATACATATATAAACCCATCTGGATCAATGTCAACTGCCCTTGACACAACATCGGCAGAAGGACATTTTCCTCCGACGCTCCATAATAAAGTACCGGTACTGTCATACCTTGCAATATATGCAGCCATATAGGAAGAAGAAGGTAAACCGCCAAAAGCATCATCTCCACGATAATAGCCAACAGAAATGACATCCCCTGTATTATAATCTGAAACTAAATCTTCGCAATAGTCTCCGTCATTAACACCCCCGTCATTAATTGCCCATTTAATATTGCCAAGTGAATCATATTTTGTTATGAAAATATCAGGATAATTATTTGGACCACTGTAATAAGTAGTCAGAGTATCGTTTGGAAAATACAGAGATGCAAAATAGGTACCACCTACAAAAGAATTCCCAAATTGATCAAATATAACGGAATTTGTATATATGTCATTACTATTGTTGTAACGGTAATCTGACCAAATAGTGGTTTGTGATGCCAAAGCAAATGGTATAAAAAACAGCATGGAAAGAATAAATGTTTTCATAATTTCAGGTTTTAGTTATGGGTCGTCTACAGCGGGGTTCTAAAAACAATTCTTTTACTTTCAGACACAAATCCGAACCCTATTAAATCTGTGCTGAAAAAGTAAACAAGTATACATTTTTTTTTGTTAATCACAAACAAAAAACCATCTTTTTATTTGACAATCCCCAAATAACTAACTACTTATCAATTTATCCGGACCAAATGAATTGATTGAAATCATGTGAATGGTATACCGGTCTTCTCCAAAACAACTATGAGCAGGGTTTACGGTTTCAGTACAATAAAAAACTAATAATCTATTCCTTTGAAAAAAACATTTACTCTAATAAATTCACTTTCTGACATCTTTTTTGAATCCAAGAACTCCAAGAATTATTAAAATTTGCAAACTCGTCTTTTATTGCTTTAATAAAAGAATTGTCTGTCCATCAATTTTCAGCACGTATAAACCGTTATTATACTTTGACAGGTCAACAATTTCCTGTTTGTTTTTAAGGTATCCTGTTTGAATTATTCTGCCGGTAATATCAGTAATCTCAAAAAAAGTATTTTCGTCTGTTATGCCCTCAATTGTGAACAATCCGTTTGTGGGATTTGGATAAATCTGAATACCATCATTTACAGTGTTTATCTCTTCGCCTGTCTTTATTCCTATTTTTGAAACAAACTGATAGTATGTAGTTGTAGTAGGGTTTATAAGTGTATCATCACCAAATGCAATATAGTTGCTCATATAATGCCCCGTAACATAGCAATTATCACTTTCAATACTACTTACAGAGAGTCCCTCATCATAGTTATCCCCACCGGCACTTATTGCCCATAATTCATTTCCGTTTGAATCATACTTGGCAACAAAAATATCTAAATCTCCATCTTTAATCAATGTGAAAGGGCCAAATGCGATTTCGTTGCTTGAAAATTCTCCTGTAATATAACTGTTTCCATAAGAATCAGTACTGATATCGTATGCACCATCAATAGATGTCCCTCCCGCATTTTTCGCCCAAACAACATTATATAACGAATCAAATTTCACAATATAAATATCGAAAGTATAATCAACCGTGTTTATTAATGTAACATCATCAAAACTGATGGAATCCCCGTTATAATATCCTGTCACATAAAAGTTTCCGCTATCATCAGTATCTATCCCTGAACCATAAGATGACGAAGTACTGGCAATATTTGTGTACCATACAGCATTTCCTTCGGTATCATATTTTAAAATAAAAATTTCATTTCCAAAGGGATTAAACAAAGTATCGTTGCCAATAAAATACATAGGACTTGCAAATTTTCCTGTAATAAAAACATCTCCATTAATATCCGTGCATATACTACTGGTATATTCAACACCCTCGCCACCGGATGAACTGCCCCATGCAACGTTTCCTTCCGGATCAAATTTCATTACAAAAATATCCCATTCTTCAATTGAAGCCATGGTATCAGTGCCTATATTAATTTCCGGACTATCATACCTTCCGGTTATAAAAACATTGCCGATTTCATCAATGGAAATATCAGTACTCATATCATTTCCGCTGCCTCCAAAACTATTTGCCCATAATATTTCTCCTGATTGATTTATCTTTATTGTAAAAAAATCAACATCCCCATGGTTAGTGAAGGTAGTTGTGCCTAAAGTAATTGTAGGTCCCGAGAAACTTCCTGTAATATAGCAATTACCATCATCATCAACGGCTATTGATTGACCAGACTCAATAAAACTGCTGCCGTAGTTATATGCCCATTCTACATTTCCGGACGAATTGTATTTAACCACAAAAACATCTGAAGCGCCAAAACTATTTAACATGTAACTGTCAAAATAAATTGTTGTGCCGTTAAAACCACCAGTTAAGTAACAATTACCTTCGTTGTCGGTAGCCGTTTTATAACTGGATCCCTTAAAGCTATTAGCCCATTCCCATTCCGGGGTCTGAGCATTAATTGTTAAAATGGAATTAAGGAAAATTGCAAAAATAAATATCTTTTTTTTCATATAGCTTGTTTATAGGTCCGGTTAACCCCAATATTCTGATAGAACTAAGCTGATCAGTGAATGAATCGGATTAAGCGTTTTTTTTTAAGATTTTAATGTAAATATATTAAAAAAAAACAAATTTACAAATCAACTGAACGTTTTCATTCTGAATCCATTAAAACCAAACTGCCTTAAAAAAGTTACCTTACAGTTGTCTTTTAGTCAGTGACCGGATACGCCACTACCCCATCGCCATGACCGACATTTACACACCGCATGATATGATGAAAGGGAATCAGATGTTGGCGGAGTTGAGGTGAAAATAACTCCTCTGAAATAATAAAAATCCAAAAACACTGATCTGAAAAACTGTAAGTGCTTATAAGTAAATATATAAACCTTTAAATATATAACCCATAAGATAAACATAACCAATAAAATTTACAATAATCTTAGGATAGAAAAAACAGATATATGAAATATTTGAAAGATAACTTGGTGCTTTAATATCATCAATTAAATAATCATCAGGATTTTTTCTTTTTCTTTTCTCATGTATTCTATAAAAAATTGACCAAACAACTGATGAATAAGTATATTGAATAAAATCTAATAATAGAGATATGATAAATAATCCTAAAGGCAGAATTAATTCTCTTTGAATAATATATTCTTCCGGGAATACTTTCACTCCATTTAAATCTGTTCTAAAAATCCAAATAATACCTATTCCTACAAATGCCAAGTACCTATTAATATCACTAAGTTTTCCTGTAAAATACTGCGCATCCTTTTTATAATTTTCAAGTTTCATAATTTAATATTTTCCATGGCCTGTGTGAGTAAAGATATTATATATTTTTTTTAGAACTAAACAATCAAATAAATAAGTAATTAATTAATGTAGAAAAACGATAAACATTGATACCGGTTGGCAAACATGGGACATTTTCATTTTGGTTTTGATAAAATCAAATAAGCTCATCAGTTCTTTTTAGTTTTGCACTAGATATTTATTTTTTTAATTTCCTCACTCAATCTGGATAGTTTTTATTACCCTATTTTCTTTATCAAAGTAAGAAATATAGTAATTATTATTATTGGCAAATACTGTTTCCAGACCATTAAAATTAATACTATGTCTATATTCATCAATCTTTCTTTGAATATTTTTATATTCAACATTGTTAATAATTGAATAATTATTTTCATCTAAATATGATTCAAAATATAAACCAAATTCATTAATTACTACATCATCTCTTAATTCAGTGCCGTAGCCGTAATAATAATTATATATAATCTTATAACTTCCTATACAAATATTTAATGTCTTATTATTTATCCTGCTCACATGTATTAAGACAGAGTATTTATTTAGTTCATTATAAGTGGATTTGTTTATTGTTTCAAACTCATTGACAGAAGTAGTAACTATTGTTTTATCGAAAGCTGTTTCAACATATCTGTAAAACAGCGGGCTGCATTTTAGTCCGATTGAATCTTTATAAGAATATGAAAAATCTTTAATCAAATTAAGGGTATCCATTGAAAACACAGATAAATTAAGGCATGTATCGTTTGAATAAATGTTAAAAAGTTTATCTTCAAAAATATATGTATTATAGTTTTCAATTTTTTGCTCAATATTAATATAACTAAGTTCATTGGTTTTTAAATCCAGCTTTACAACTAACGTTAGTGGTTTTTTAGTGGTTTTATTAATTTGCTCGGCCGTTAGATAAATTGTATTTCCATCAGAACAAAATATCTTGTTTTTATTTACTGATTGGGCCAGTTTGTTAATTTCCGAATTGCTAATGTAGCCAAAATCTATTTTTTTCATTTCAATCAATGGTATCGGGACTATCCAGGTAAAGGAAAATCTTTCAAATTCGGTTCCCTTACCAAATTTTAACAGGTATAATTTATTCTGACTCTTATTTAGAGTAATAACAAAGAATTTATTATCGGCAATAAAATGTGTGACATATTTGTCACTGGAATTTAAATACAAATGTGTTCCTGAAGTATTTGTAGTTATTCCTGATTTTTTATTAACTGTATAACAGCTAATATAGGTGTTTCTAATTTCGCTATCACCCCAATAATACATGAAAAAATTATCCTCATCATAGATGGTGCCTAATATTTTAGGAAAGTATTCTGTTTGTACCGCCAACAAAAGATTTTCGGTTCTTTTTTCTGTAATTATACCTAAATTATAAATTGGGGTACATTTATAGTAATAAAAAATGTTACCAGACGAATCTGCTTGAAAATGCAATTCTTCAATATTTTTATACTTCAAATTTGAAATTTCTGCAATTTCAATCTGACATTCTCCATAAAAAGAAAAAATAATTATTACAAAAAAAGTAGTTATTTGTCTGTACATTAATTATTTAAATTAAATAGTATTTATTAACTGATACATTTTCAAACCATTTAAAAATCAAACCCTGCATCAATATTAACATTTTGCTGGTAATTATCAAAAAAAAAACGGGCAAAAAGCCCGTCTATTCAAACTCTTTCAAAACACCCTCCCACTCCCCAAACCTCAAGCTCCTATACTGATCATCAACGAGCGCCAGCCATCCTCCCCGATATGTCACAATTATAACTTATAAAAGAAAAAGAGAAACTTTTTCCACTTTACTCAGCTCCAGCACCTGAACAATTGCCGAAAACATGTGAATTGATTTTTCCATGCTGTGACGATAGCAATGAAAATTTTAAGTAGAAAGGACAATGAGAAGTTATTTCATTTATTCTGAAATGCTGCTTACCCTGTGAAATTTATCCTCTGAAACCTTTATTGAATCATTAGTTATCACCATTATTTTAATGATGTCTGGTTCAATAAATAATATCCTTAATTTTTGGATTGTATCATAACCCGGAATCTCCGTATATATTACTTCAAATTCTTCATTACTAATTTTTTCATAACTGCAATCTAATGAGAACTTTTCACCAGTTGAATCTGTTAAATATTCACCATTTTCCCAATAATACAATTTTCCTGATTCAGTGAATTCCAAATTAAAACCATTTTTGTTAATTTTTTCCCACTTTCCAACAATAGTATTTTCCTTTTTCTCAGCACTGGTTTTTTCTTCATTACAGCTTGAGAAAAACACTGTGGTTATAACAACCAACGAAACAATCCAAATATTTTGCATGACTTCAGGGTTTTGATTTTGGGATAAACGGGGATTATGGGAAAATATTATTTCAACATCCTGCAGCTATTAATTGCAGGGCTTTTTTCGATTGTAATTTTGCGTCATTTTTCTTACTGCGTGATATATAAGTCATTCAATATATCAATCAATTCTCCGAGTTCAGCATTCGGCATTTTTGTAACACATAAAATTGGTTCTTCTAATTCAATAACGAGTCCTCCTTCGTTGTCTTCCTTATAGCCAATTTGTCTGATCGTGTATTTAAGAGGCTTCTCATATTCTTTTTGTTTTTTACCATCCTTAAACCATCCATAGTCGGCAATGTAAGTTATGTTCGTATTTTCGAATGTAATGATTTCCTTTCCAAAGGTATTCAATAATGATATGCGCAGCATATAGAATCCCAATACTCCAAAAACGAACATTCCTATTATAAAACCAAAATGCATTCCTTTGCCCATTGTTATTGCTAAAATCATTCCGGTTAAGGGAAGCAGGAAAAACAAAAAGGAGAAAAAGAACATGACGGACCTGACAAACAAAGGAGCTTTTTTTACTCTGAGTACGAGTACGTTCGAATTTAATTCATACTGTTTATTCATAATGGTTGAACTCCGGGTTATTGATTGGTTACACTTGCTTATTTTGTTTAGTTTTTTTGTTATTATTTTTTAATCATTTTGACGTAAATTATCTTTGTACTCCGCCTCTATCGGGAATACACTTTTCCATCTCCAAAAGCACTGAATTCCTGCTTTTTGGCAGGCTCTGTTACATTGCTTATTTTTATTATTCAGATGCATTAATCCAAAAATCAAATGTTTTAAATTCTGTCAAATTAATCTTTATGCTAAAATAACATTTTCCGCCACCTTTTACTGATACTGTCTTATTTTTCCAAAAATCATTATTTTCTGCACTACAAAAACAATTCAAAAAGATTATTTTATCTCCATTTTTATTGATTAAACCATAGACTTGCTTGTAATAATCATTGTAATTGTCAATTGACGAGTTATCATGTGTCAATTTGCCTGAATTTTGTATAATATAAATTTTCGCTAAGCTATCGGCAATTAGAAAATCATTTTCAGTTGGATTAAATCGGTCGTAATCATCAATACTAAACCCGGTGATACCGGAATCCTTATTAAAAATATTAATTCTATTACTTACTTGTCCGGTAACATTATTAAAAAGGATAAATCCTGTCAAAATGAGTAGAAATTTTTTCATTGTGTCGTTTTATTATGCAACGTTCCGTGTTTTTGTTTGGGATTAAATACTGCTTGACTAACCGCCGGGAGTAAAGTTAATTTATTGCTGTGAGTTTTCCAAACTTTCCAAACTGATGGTCGCCCAAATAAAATTATCATACTGGCAACTGCTGTTTACTTTGCACTATTCTCAATAATTAACCCAAATTTCCCATTTTTGTCTTTAATTACCGGAAAGATATCATCTTTCGTATTCATTTTCCCATCCAAACCAATGGAAAACAAAGTGTACTTGCTGCCTGATTTTTTATAACAATATTTACTTTGGTTTACACCCAGCGGATCAATTATATCAACCGGTTCAATTTCGTTTAATTGTTCAAGGCTGTCAGGATAAACTCCGAATTGAACTTTATACAATTCAATATCTTTTACTATAATTATTAGCATTCCTTTGGCCTTCTTAGTTTCAAAATATTTATCTTTATTTAATTCTCTTCTGGCATTTACAATATTAATGTGAACGAATATGGTTATAATTACTCCGATGCTGCCGATTGCCACCAGAATTTTATTTTTATTTTTTCCCAGGCCTAAAGCAGCCAGAATTATCCCGACAAATGCTCCGAGATATGGAATTAAACACAAAATCCCTAAAAGATACAGTAAATTACCCTTTCGGTTATTTATGCTTTCCATATCCTCTACTATTAAATTAGAAGCCCTGCTTTTTAAATAATCTATAAGCTGTTTGCGAGAGTTGTCTATAAAAACAGCATCATTCGGAACTATGATGGTTCTTTGCTTCGGGATCAAAATCAGGATGAATTTTCTGTGAATGTATATATCTTTTATTTCATTGAAATTAGCTGTTTTAACTTCAGCAAGTGATTCTAGTTTAATTCCATTATCATCAATAGTCAGCTTTAGATTTTGAGTAAAAAAATCATTCGTTACATATCTTCTCAAAAAGAAGACCGGAACAATAAAAAACAATAAAATTAAAAGTATCAAAATCAAAGGAATTAATACAGATTCCAATTCATCATCCACTCTGTTACCAAACACAAAAGAAATTGCACATATAACAAGAAAAAATAAAATAAACCCCGGCAAATTTCTGGAAAAAAGAAATCTTAAGAAATACATCCACAAATTCCTTTTTGTGTTTTGAAATTCTATGATCATAATTCAGAAATAATTTTCAGATTACTTTAATATTCAATTTTCTCATAACTTTTATAACCGTGACAAAATTAAGGTCTTCTGGCAACTTATGGATAGATAACCGTACTTTCTCATGGATTTAAATGTAAATATAAAACAATATTTTTTATAACAAAAACCGAATTCCCCGGTTTTTTTATCATGTCTTTTCCAAACTAACTGTCGCCAAAAAATATATTTAATTGTTGCATTTGCCTGTATTTATTTAATGTTTTCCTCCTCAGTAAACAAAGTGCCGGGTTTATAAATCTATTATTTAACCTACCCATCAAAATCAATTAATCTTTGAGAATTGCCGTGAAGCGAACCATTCCAGATAAATCCTGAATGCTGCCATTAGCGAAACAACCAGCAATAAATCATGAATTTTAAAACCTAATACAATTACCGAAACCACAACATTCACAAGTGTCAGGGCAACTGCTTTGAAAAGCAAAATATTTTTTAAAATTTTTACTTTTTCAGTTTTTTGTGAGATATCCCTGAGTTTTATAATATAAATAATAATAAAGAAGACTACTGAATAAATCACTTCCCGGCTCATCCATGGTTTTTCTTTAAGGAAATTTTCTTCAGGATTTATGGATGATGCCATCCACCCTATTATAAAATATTGAAACAAAATTAAAGGAATACACGAAATCAGAATGGTTTCCAGAGGGGGCTGCTTTTTATACATCTGCGGTCTTTTTGACTGATCCATGAGTCTGATAACTGAATATAAAACTATTAAGGCAACAACCTCAATAAGGTACGAAAGAAACAGGCCAAGTGGTTTCCATTCTAAAAAGTAGCAGGATAATAGCATGAAGACATATGACACTATTACCAATATCTCTTTTAAATACTTCATAACAATTTTAAAAACCGGGATATATTCAGTATTTTTTCTATTTACAGTTATCAAAAATAAGGTATTACTTCTTAAAACTAAATTTATTCATGCATGTTTTAAAATGTCTTTATTTGATCATCTTTTAAATAAAACTTGTATTGACTGTCTCATCTAATTCTATTAATAACCGTTATGCATATTAGCGCACATTTTCAGCATGGGTGTTTTTATAATATGGATTTGATATTTATCGTTTTGGTTTTTTGCTTTTCGTTTTCTGACGTGTAATGAAGTGTAATTATATTCTTATTCATTGTCAAGGAGTCTATCTCATAACTATGAAAACTTTCATCTGAAACGTCAACAGACAGTTCTTTGTTGTTTTTAAAGTTGTGTATAAGGAGTTTATCAAATTCTTCATTTCTGTAGTGAGCAATAAGATCAGGATTGTTTTTTACTTGTATCGTAAAATCATATTGCTCGTCTGGTCTGTCTTCAGTCGTAAAAATAAAAACTTCGGAATGGCAGGGGCCACCGCAGGCAAAACTAACAACCGTATAAAATTCAGAGCAATAACTTATGCGAGACATTTGGGGTCGGGTATTAATAATTTTTGATTTCTTCCAATCGCCTGCTTTTGAATTAATTGTAATTCTATAAGCGTTCGAGTCTCTGTCAGGAATTTCCTCAAGCTTTGAAATAAACTGGTTACACTCGCATGTGTATAAGCTATCCCGAAATGCTTTTTCAGATTTAATATCTGACGAATCCATTGAAACAACTGGCGTATCTTCATTACAAATAATTTCATTATTGCCTTTTTCTTTTTTGTTTTGGCAAGCCATCAAGATCAAGATCAAAACTATAAATCCAAAATACTTCATTACAATGGTTTTTCGATTTTGTCAGGTGTGTTGGTTTTATCAGGGTAAAAAAACCCATTGACCAACAGCCAAAGTAAAATTAATCAAAAACGGCGGACTTTCAAAATTGGTTTGGTTTCTTATATGGCTGAAATTTTAATTTTGGGTAAATGTATTGGGCAGGGGAATTTTTGGAAAGGAAAGAATATTATTATAATATTGCTTTGAAAAAATCATATTAAATAAATTTTGAAAGATGAGGTACTTTTTTTTGGTTATCATTACTGTTTTTCTATTTACTGTTTCCTTTGCACAAACAGCAGAAAGCCCCAATTATAGTCTACATGCCAGAACAGGTGTCAAATACATAAAAAAATATGAGAGCACTAATTATTCATTTATTGGACCAGTTACTGATATAATTTTTACAAGAAAAAATGGATTACATTTTGGAATTGGCTTGCAATCGTTTAAAAGTGAGTATGCAGAATCCTCATATTCAAATGATAAAGGAAAAAATACTGAAATTGGATTGAATTTTGAAGTGTTATTTTCTCCTTTGAATAACGAACCATTCAAAATTAAGCCCTTAATTGGCTTTTCTTTCGAACCCTATATAAATAAATACAAGTATTTTAAAGATGGTTTAAATTATTGGGATTTACAAAGAAAATATTTTCAAGCCGAAATCAATATTGTATTTGGTGCAAATTTTGAAATTAGCAAAAAATTGTTTATTTCATTAATTGTTCCATGTGAGTTGATTTATTATTCTGATTTTTATTATTATGCTAATCCATCAATACAATATGAAAATGAGGATGGCCGTTTTACTATTTCTCCATTTTTTGGAATCGGGTTTAAAATATATTAATAAACATTACCCATTAACCTCCCCCTCAATCGCCATCATTTCTTCCTCCACCCTTTTAAACTGAACAAAATTCGCAGGTTTTCCGAATCGTGCAACTTATACCTGAAATTATTGTACATGACAAAAATTTATCTAATTACAAATACAAAACTGGATTCCAAATAGTTACAAAAGATTTCTCCCGATGGTCGAAATGACAAGGTAATTTGGGGACTCGCAGTGGGAGATGGTTAGGCGGTTTGCCGCCTAACCATCTCCCACTGCAACCTACACACTAATCTTGTCATTTCGACCGAAGGGAGAAATCTTAAATCAGTGAGACTATAATTTCAGGAACGATAGTGAACTGAAATTATTTAGTCGAACTGATCCCGAGGGAAGCCGAGGGATCTCTAAGGTTTTATTGGCTTCGCCGAGCTCGTAAACTCGGTTCCTTGCCCCTTAGGGCGGATATGTAATAAATCCTAAGTTGATACCCCGTTTGCTTGTAACGGGGCAGTTCATTTTTACTACCTTTAGTTATTGGTTCATAAAGTTTTGTCATGTGCTCAAGAAAAAGATATTAATAAAATATGCGAAGCCATAATCAAAGGGGTAAAGAAAAAGTAAGTGGTTTATTTATCCAACCATCCCTGAATTGAAATTAATTCAAGTCAAGTCCAATCGTAAAAAAAATGCTTGCCCCGCTCTGGTTTAACTTATTTAAATTTAAAGGTTTGTCAATAACTTTTATTTGTCTCCATGCATAATGCGAAATATCAAAATTGTAAACTCCTCTCAATCCAAGGTACAGTCTCCCTATTCTGTAACCTGGACTTAGTGAGAAAACCGGAGAAAATAATGCGTTTTTCTTTTTAAAATATTTTACTTCAACATCCCTGATGTTTGTCCTGCCAAAACCCAGTCCGAACCCGGTAATTAAATCAAAATTACGGCTTTTGACAAACAAATCCCTTCCCATGGAAAAACTAAAAATATAGCCTGTCAGCCGTAGTTTAAGACTGTCATAAATTTCAATGGTTTTCGGAATTAATTGTAAATAGGAAAGATTACAGATTTTATCATCAAATCTTTTTCCGTTTAACTTTAATTCAACCTGACTTGAAGTTAATGAAAAGCCCGCCATTTGCATTGGAAAGGCGGATTCAGGTTCACTGGTTGTTTGCAATTGCCTGCTTAAGTCTTTTTGGAAATATTTATAACCGCATATAATTTCAGGCGGTATTGCTGAGTTACTCTGGGAAAAAGTAAATTCAGCTGCAAAAAACAGTAAAACAATTACAGAAAAGTTTTTTATATAATTGTATTGGCCGGTCATTGTTTATTGAAATTAGTTAATGAATAGACGGGTTTTAAAATCAATAAATTTATATCTGAAAAAACAACCAAAAAGCGTAAACACAAATTACCTTCCTTGTCATTTACTTTAATTTCATTTGTTCCTTCATCAAAAGTCCAGGTTCCGGTCTTGAAATAATGAGCATCGTCTGGTGCCAGCACCAACCACGAACATTCAGAATCCTTTTCTAAATTAATGCTGAATCTGAACCATGCCTGTGGAAAATACTTGAAGTTGTATGGTCTTAAAACAACACCACCAAATCCTTCTTCTTTTTCTTCAAACGAATCAATCCAGGAACCTGTCAAATATGATTTATTGATTTCCTGTGCAGATGCAGACAAAAAAATCAGGAACAGGGTTATCAGGGTTAGATATTTCATCTCATTACAAAATTAATTTTATAAACAAATTCATATGAAGTTGTCGGTTTATTCTACAAAAATGCTGTAAATGAATCAAAAAGCAGCAAAATAAAGAAGACAACTACACATAAATTGGCAAATAATAAGAAAAACAGTTAACAATAATCATACCGTTTTTCATTTACACTGCGAATTATAAAACCTGACAATAAACTCAATATCTTCAATGCTTTTGTATTTGGTGTTTAAGGCATCAACTAAGGCCGGACAATCGCGAAAGTAATCCTGCATTCCGATTACATAATAAACATACCACACCCTGTTCAGTTTCCCCTCTCCTTTTTTCAACACATATCTTACTCCATTATCCTTGTAGCTAACAAAAAGAAATTGATTTGATCCAGGAGTATAAACGGTACCTGACGAAGGATGAAGGAAATATTTATAAAGTTTTAACTCACCATTTAATTCCAGTTTGAGAAAAATGTTCGAATTTTTCACAAGAAATGTCCACCATGTCAGAGAGTTTTTTTCGGATATCATTTTAATGTTCAACTCCTCAAATTTTATGATAATCCCTTTAGCCATACGTGGCTTCAAAACTTCCTTATTTCCAAGCGAATCCAAATATTTTATCCGATATTGGATTTTTCTGAAGTTTATTTTTTTCTTAAACATTGTCACAGGAATATCAAATGTAACTTTCACCGTATCGTTTTCATAAATAATTAGTCCTTCAACTTGTTTAGCATCAAGATCGAAAGAAAAAAACAATGCGGCAAAAATTATCAGAAGCAACCTTTTCAAAATTTCTAATTTAATTAATGACATCTGTATAATTAATAATTTATATAGTAGATAAATGTTATCAAAGTAAAATAAAGATCTTATGTTTTTTTCATTAACTGTAAACAATTACATTGTAAACGGTAAAAGGAACAAACAATAATCAATTACGTTCTCAAATCTTTACAATTTTTTCAATAACTAAGCCACTGTATGATTTTATTTTTATAACGTACAGCCCTCTATTTAATCCGGCAATATCAATTTTCCGGACTGTTGAGTCAAAATAACCGGAATCAATTAACCGGCCGTTTACATCGTACAATTCGCAGGAAACCCTTCCCTTCCGATGCACATCTGGTATTTCAACGAATATCTCATCTTTTGCAGGATTTGGATAGATAATGATTTCCTTTAGAATTTCCTTGTTTTCAAAATCAGTAATCATATCATTCAAAAATAACCTTACTTTGGGTATTCCTCCATAAGTCAGAAAATCAAGGTCTCCGTCGCCTTCATAATCTCCCCACCTGGCAATTTGAACTTTTCCAATAACCGTATCAAGCAGGGTCAATGTGCCTTCAATATTTTCATACACTGCGCAACGGCTAAGGAATTGCCAGCCCGAAACGGTATCTACTTCACCGGAAATGAGCAAATCGGGATCACCATCGGCATCAAAATCGCCCCAATCAATTGCTCCGAGGGTTGTGCCTGGTATTGTGACCGGAATTTCGACAAAGGATCCGTCAATATTTTCATACATTTTAAAATATATATCAGTCCATGATTGAATATATTCCGTTTCATAGATGCATGAATAATCCAACCCTTTCATGCTTAAATCCAAATCTCCGTCGCCGTCGAAATCAACCCATGCAATATCACCGCGGCTCAAACCGGGCAAAGGAGCTTCGATATTATTATAAACACCGCCATCATTTCGGAGGATATAGGTTTTGGATATCAGTCCGGGTGCAACCTCAACATCACCAACAACACCATTATAGCAAATATCAAGGTCCCCATCCTGATCATAGTCGCCCCAGTCGCATGATCCTAAATTCAGCGGTTCAATTTCAACTGTTGATTCCGTAAAAAATCCTTCATTATTAAGAAATATACTGGTGTACGGAATCTGATCAAAACCATAAACTCCATTTGAAAGAATATCAGCATCGCCATCCAAATCATAATCACCAACATCCAGATCGCCACAGTACATATCAGCAATAACGGTATCAACAAACCCTGAATCAGTCTGAAAATAAACAAAAATCCCATAATAGCCGGAAATTACCAAATCCATTTTTTCGTCATTGTTAAAATCAGCCCATGCGATGCCATCCATATAATACATGCCGCCCGGCACTTCATCGAAAAAGTACATATTAAACGAAACATCTTCAGAAACAAACATTACACCACTTCCATAACAGTCCGCCCCAACATTAAGGCAACCATGCAAAACGATATCCAGATAGCCATCAGAGTTAAAATCTTTCCATGAGGCATTGGGTGATTCGTAAACAGGACAAGATCCTGACAAATTCCTAACGGTAAATTGGGAGAAACTCTGGAATGTTGCAAATAAAAAAAACAGTATCAATCCAGATTTTTCAATAACTGTATTCCTTTTACGGATTATAAAATTTTCCATACAGACAGAGGTTAATGAATGAACCACAATGACTAAAACCAAAAACTGTAGCATTTTTAATGCCGGATATAAAGATAATAAAAATTTGCTTTTTTACTTTCTGCAGGCAAGATTATTCAAAAATAAAAATTTATTTCGTCTCAACCCAAGAGAAGTATAAAATCTGCCATTTTTTTGCTATCTGATTAAAAATATGTATATTGGTTTATTGTTTGCAACCATAAATATCTGATAAATTGCTATCTGATAATAGTTTCACTTTGATTAATACATTATTAAAGGCTATAAGTTGTCATGCAAAACTAACCTATAACTTTACAAAAGGGTAATGCTATGAATGATCAGAATAAAACAAAAGAAGAACTCATCCGCGAGTTAAAGGAACTGCGTCAGAAACATATTTTATTAAAAACAAAAATCGTTGCTGATTATCCTCAGGATGATTCAGTGAGCAGACAGACCGAATTGGAACTCCGGCTTAAGAAAATTGTTTTCGACTCATCCATTGCAGCTAATAGCATTGCAGACAGCCATGGTGTGCTGACTGAAATCAACAACACCTTTTTAAAGATTTGGGGATATAAAACAAAAGATATGGTTGTAGGCCGCCCTATTTCGGAGTTTATTCAAAACCAGGATGAGGCCGTGGCCATTGTCACGGCTCTCAACACTATAGATGTTTGGGAAGGTGAATATACTGCAAAACGAAAGGATGGTTCTGTTTTTATTGCTCATGGACTGGCTACCACCATACGCGATTTGCAGGGAAATCTCATGGGCTATCATTCGGCAGTTATTGATATCACCGATCGCAAGGAAACTGAGAAAAAACTTATGGACAATGAATTGCGTTTCCGAACTGCATTCGACAAGTCTCCGGTAGGTGAAGTCATTGTAGGTTTGGATAAACGTTTTATCAAAAGTAATGAAGCTTTCTGTGAATTTATTGGTTACTCCAATGAAGAATTAATCGGAAAAACCATAGCCGACATAACTTATCCTGAGGATCGAGAATTGGGGATGTTGGATTTGAAACTTATGTCCGAAGGAAAAACAGAAACGGCAACTGTACAAAAAAGATACGTTCGTAAAAACGGAGCTATTGTTTGGGGTGAGATTAGCATAAAAATGGTTCGCGACAGCCACAATAATCCATTATTTTTTTTACCGGTAATTATTGATATCACAGAACGCAAGCTGACAGAGCAAAAGTTAAGGGAGAGCAATGAGTTGTTTGCCATGTTCATGGCTCACTCACCGATCTATACTTTCATTAAGGATGTAACTCCAACTGAATGCGTCGTTCTTCAGGCAAGTGAAAATTACCAACAAATGATCGGCATTAAAGGAGCTGACATGATCGGAAAAACCATGACAGAATTGTTCCCCCCTGATTTGGCTGCAAAGATTATTGCTGACGATTGGGCATGTGTTTCTGACCAAAAGGTATTTACAGTAGATGAAGAGCTTAATGGCCGGAGCTACACCACCATTAAGTTTCCCATCTACCACCAGGATAAAACCCTGTTGGCCGGTTATACTATTGACATCACTGACAAGAAGCATGCAGAAGCTGAACTAATTAAAGCCAAAGAAGTATCAGAAGAAAACGAGAAACGATACAGGGGCTTAATCACCAATATCGAAGCAGGGGTTGTGGTTCATGCTGCTGATACTTCAATTATTATGAGCAACCCAAGGGCATGCGAGTTATTAGGATTAAGTGAAGACCAGATGAAAGGTAAGGTAGCAATTGACCCGCAATGGAAATTTATTGCTGAAGACAATACCCCAATTCCTGTCAGCGAATTCCCTGTAACACGAATAGTTAAAAGCAAAAAAGCATTTAATTATCAGATTTTGGGAGTATGTCGCAATGACAATGATATTGTCTGGTTATTAGTTAATGGATTTCCTGTCATAAATAATGATGATGAGATAACAGAAATTATAATAAGTTTTATTGATATTACAGAACGCAAAAAGCTTGAAGAAAAAATAATAGAAAGTCATGCACTTCTGCGTATAGCGGGAGAAAAGGCAAAACTTGGCGGATGGAATGTTATTCTGAAAGAGAACCGTTCATATTGGTCCGATCAGGTGGCAGCCATTCATGAGATGCCGGCAGGATACGCACCCCTGGTAGAGGATGGAATAAACTTTTATGCCCCTGAATGGCGCGATAGAATTACAAAAGTTTTCACCGATTGCGCCCAGAAAGGTATTCCCTATGACGAAGACATGGAGATATTAACTTCTACAGGCAAGAGGGTTTGGGTGCGAACCAGTGGAGAAGCGGTTACTGACGAAAATGGAAAAATATATAAAGTGCATGGCTCTTTTCAGGATATCACAGAAAGAAAAAAAGCAGAAGAAAAATTAAAAGAAAGCGAACTAAAATATCGTTCCCTTATTGAGAATACGAATGATGTGGTTTTCTGTGTGGACGAAAAAGGCGAATATAAGTTCACTAATCATGTTTTTGCAAAAACTTTCGGCAAAACACCGGAGTATTTTATTGGAAAAACATTCTGGGATATATATCCTAAAGAGGAGGCAGATCATCGCTACGAAGCAGTTAAAGAAATGTTCCGCACAGGAGAAGTGCAAACTATAGAGGTAAATGTTCCCTTACCCGACAGAACACTCTCCTTTCTTGCAAAAGCAAATCCAATAAAAGATGAAAATGGTAAAGTGATATTAAATTTAACTACAGCCATCGACATCACCGACCGCAAAAAAAATGAACTGGAATTACTTAAAGCCAAAGAAAAAGCTGAAGAAAGCGACCGTCTCAAAACTGCTTTTCTTGCCAATATGTCGCATGAAATCAGAACCCCCATGAATGGCATTCTTGGTTTTGCTGACTTACTGAAAAAGCCCGGGCTAACAGACGAAAAACAGCAAATATTTATTGACATCATAGAAAAAAGCGGCAAGCGAATGTTAAATATCATCAATGATATTATTGATATTTCCAAAATAGAATCCGGATTGATGAAACTCTCTGTTAAAGAAACAAATATCAACGAACAAATTGAGTTTATTTACACTTTCTTCAAACCCGAAACAGAGGCCAAAGGGCTAACGCTGTCTTTTAAAACCCCTTTACCTGCAAAACAGGCAATCATCAAAACCGATCGGGAAAAGCTGTATGCCATACTTGTGAATCTTGTAAAAAACGCCATAAAATTTACCAAAAAGGGTTCCATTGAATTTGGTTATGAAATTGTGGTTGTTGATGCACAAAATAATGTGCATCAAATACGTTTCCATGTAAAAGACACCGGAATAGGAATCCCCAAAAACAGACAGGAAGCCATTTTCGAACGTTTTGTCCAGGCAGATATTGCTGATAAAATGGCCTATCAGGGTGCAGGATTGGGTTTGTCAATTTCCAAAGCGTATGCCGAAATGCTTGGCGGTGAAATCTTTGTTGAAAGCGAAGAAGGTCTTGGCTCAACATTCTACTTTACCGTACCTTACAACTTTAAAAATGAGATAGAAACCTCTGATGATAAATCAACAAATTCGGAGAAAAATCCCAATATCAGAAAACTAAAAATACTGATTGCCGAAGATGATGTGTTTTCTGAAATGTTGCTTGACGAAACAGTAAAAATGTTTTGCAGAGAAATTATAAAAGCCAAGTCAGGGACAGAGGTTATTCAAGCTTGCCGCGAAAATCCTGACACAGACCTGATATTTATGGATATTCATATGCCGAAAATTGGAGGATACGAAGCCACAAAGCACATCAGGGAATTTAACAAGGAGGTGATCATCATCGCACAAACAGCTTTTGGTTTGTCGGGTGACAGAGAAAAAGCAATAGAATCGGGATGCAACGATTATATAGCCAAACCTTATGGTGAAAAGGATATACAAACATTGATACAAAAATATTTCAGAAAATAGTTTTTTATTTGAAGAATTTATCGAATGTAAAAAAAATATAAACAGTGCTTTTAATTATCTCTTTATCACTTTGAAAACGACTTTCTTTTCATTGGTATCATATACCTCAACAATATAAACTCCCTTTGGTCCCTCTATTTTTACATTCAATAATCGGGTATTATGGTATCCGACAGATTTAATCAATTTACCGTTTTCATTATAAAGTTTCAGGCGAATTTCAGGATAATAAGCTCCTGCATCAATAGTTACAATCCCGTCGGTGGGATTTGGATAAAGGATCATTTCTCCGGATATACTGTTTTCAACCACATTTATTCCGTAAACAGTCACACATAAGGAGGTATCCACACAGCCGCCTTCGGTTATTTCGACTGCATAATCGCCGTTTTCAAAGGCAGTAAATACCTGCGAGGTTTCTCCTATTAATGGTAAAAACTCATTATTGCAATCAAGCCATTGATACAAAGCGCCAACGGCACTTGCGGTGATGACCGGACCTAAGGATGAAACTTCAGTGTTCACGTTAATGATGGTCAGGTTGAGCGTAACAAGCGAGTCGCAGCCGTTTATGTTGGTCAGGGTGTGGGTGGCGGTGTTGTTGTCTGAGGTGTAGGTGATGCCGTCAATCCATGTGTAGGAATCG
>MEOH01000025.1:59843-64712 GCA_001769535.1 Bacteroidetes bacterium GWF2_38_335 | reverse complement strand
CGATTGCCTTGGCAGGCCAATACAAAGCATGTCGGAAAAAGGCAGTGAGTTTCAGATGGATGTTTCGGGACTAAATACGGGGGTTTATTTTGTAAAAATTTGTACCAACGAATTCGAGGTAACGGAAAAGGTGCTGGTGGAGTGAAAAACAAGAACAATGTATACAGGGGGCCGTTTTATAAAGAATGATAAAGATAGCCATTCAAGATTGGTTACTAAAATTTACTTCATTTATTAAGGCTATCTCAAGAATACTTCAAGGGTGTGTATTTTGAAAATCCCAGGTTTTCTTGAGATAGCTTTTAAAGTTCTTCATACCTGAAACAATCCACAACATGATCGTTAACCATGCCGGCTGCCTGCATGAAAGCATAACAAATGGTGGTGCCAACGAATTTAAATCCACGCTTTTTGAGGTCTTTGCTCATGGCATCTGATTCGGGGGTAAATGCAGGAACATCCTTTTGGTTTTTCCATTTGTTGACAATGGTTTTACCACCGGTGAATGACCAGATATATTTATCAAAGCTCCCGAATTCTTTCTGCACTTCAATAAATTTAGCGGCATTGATTACTGCTGCTTCAATTTTTAAACGATTGCGTATGATTCCTTCATCTTTCATCAATGCAAGCTTTTTGCCTTCGTCGTATTTTGAAACTTTTACCGGATCAAAATTATCAAATGCCTTTCTGAAGTTTTCACGTTTTTTTAATATGGTAAGCCAGGTTAGTCCGGCCTGAAAAGCATCCAGCACAAGAAACTCAAACAGCTTTCGGTCGTCGTGAACGGGCACACCCCATTCTTCATCATGGTATTTAATGTTGAATTCATTACCTGCTGTCCAGGGACACCTGTTTTTGATTTTTATATTCATTTATTTGTTATTTTTGATTCGATTTACAAAACTAAAAAGAAATACAATTCTTATGAAAATACATTTGAAATTGTTTTTATTGCCTGCACTGTTTGCACTAATATGCACAGCAGGAACAGCCCAATCGGACTCCCTGAAATTCCCGGTAAGCATTGCCTTTACCAATAATGCAACGCAGCTGCCCGGAAGCGGCAACCTCGGAATTATTGACATGCCCATACATCCCGGGTTAACGGTGGGAACATATAAATCCTATTGTGCCAAAGGGAAGCATGAATGGATGCAGACTTTTAAACTGGGATATTTTTATCATCATTATTCACAACAGGCAATACAACTGTATTCAGAATTGATCTACAAACTTAAGTTTACTGAAAAATTCGGAATTGAAACCGGACCCGGAGCAGGTTATTTGCATTCGTTTTCAAATGTTGCTGTTTTTGAACTTAATGGCGATGGGGTTTATGAGAAAAAACCCAATTTAGGCCGCCCACAGTTTGCATTTGGTCTGAAAGCCGGAATTTTTTACCTTTTTCCGGGAAGCGGAAAAATGCCCGTTACCATATTCTTTGATTACCGTTTTTGGCTTCAAACGCCCTTTGTAAACGAGTATGTGCCCATGTTGCCCTATTCATCCATTCACATGGGAACCTATATTTATTTTAACAGAAAAAAATAATCCTTTATAAAAAATAATTATTTGATTTAAGAACAAGGAACATCGATATTTGATTTGAGAAGTATACTCCAATCCTAAACACTATATCGTTCAAAATAAAATTGATTATTATAGCCAATTTGAAACAATAAAAAGATGAAAAAAATTAATTTATATTTAGGTCTGGCAATAATTATTTCCGGAATTTTTTATTCTTCGTGCAAGGAAGACACCATAAAGCCCACTATGGAATGTGACCTGCCGGTGAATGACAGCAGCATGTACCATCCAAAAAAGGAAATCTATCAGAAACTGATTGATGATTATACAAAAAAGGGACTTCCCGGAATTGTTCTTTTAATTGAAGATGAAGATGGAATTTGGATGGGAGCATCGGGGAAAGCGGATATTGAAAAAGGAATTGACATGTCGGTTTGTACAGTTTCGAAGGTAGCCAGTATCACTAAAATGATGGTAGCCACATCGGTTTTGATGCTGGTGGAAGATGGTGTGCTGGATCTTGATGCAAAAATCGGCACCTGGCTTCCAAAAAGCATTATTGACAGAATTGAAAATGCTGAAGACATTTCACTCAGACAACTTATGAACCACACCAGTGGAATTTATGATGTGATAACAGACCAGGGATTTTATCTGAAACTGCTGAACAATCCGAACAAAGACTGGAAACCTGAAGAGATTCTGGAATTTGCCTATAACAAAGAGCCCTATTTCAAACCCGGAGAAGGAGTTTACTATTCAAATACCAACTATCTTTTGATCAGCATGATCGTAAAAGAAGCCACAGGCCGTGGACATAATGAAATTCTTCATGAGAAAATTATTGATCCGCTTGAAATGAACCAAACTTATTATCACTGGCATGATGATTTGCCGCCAACAGTAGCTCAGGGTTATTACGACCTTTACAATAACGGAACGATAATGAACCTGTCGAATTATCACACAGGAAGCGGAAACGGTTACGGAGGTGTTTATTCAACCGTTTCGGACCTGAGGTTGTTTATCAGGGCTTTGCTGATTGAAAAAACCCTATTGTCAGATTCAATGCTGGCACAAATGATGACTTTTACCGAAGTGGAACCTGAAACAACCAGGGCATTGGGATTGGGAATTTACGATGATTTTCATGACAGGCCTGAAAATGAAAGAGCCAACGGGCACAGAGGAAGGGATTTACAGTACAGTGCCGATTTATTTTATTTTCCAAACCAGCATACAACCTATGCTTTCCTTGTAAATTACGGAACCAATGGCAGCAGTGCGCTGGCTGATATATTCTTTGAATTCAGGGATGCAGTGGCTGATGAAATTTGCAAATAATTCATTTCATCCATTCGAATAAGGTGTAATGTTCGCCATTCATACCAACAGCTTTGTACACTTCCTGAGCGTTCAGGTTTGTATTATCAACATATAATCTGATTCCGGAAAACGCATCTGATTTTTCGACCATAGATTTAATATGCAAGTACAAAAGGGAGAAAATTCTTTTTCCACGGAATTCAGGAATAACATAAACCGACTGAATCCATAAAACCGAACCGTTGCGCCAGTCACTCCATTCATAAGTAGTAAGCAGGCAACCTGCCACAGCTCCGTTTTCATCAACTGCAATATAATAAGCACCTTTTTCGGGGTTATCAAACACAGCTTTTACTCCCCTACCTACAGTAATCGGATCGAGCACAAGATTTTCAGTCTCCAAAGCCATTTTGACCTGGAAAGAGGCAATCAAATCGGAATGACTTGCAGAAGCCGGAATCACTTTCATAAAAAAGATATTAATATTTCATTTGCCGGGCCCATTCAAAAAGGACAACGGCGAGAGAATTGCTCACGTTAAGAGAATTCACATTACCAAAAACAGGAATGTACACTGCCATATCGCATTTTTCAATAACATCAGCAGGCAGTCCGAAACGTTCACTGCCAACCATAAATGCCGCTTTTACTGGCAATTCAGCAGTGAATAAATCCCTTGCACCCTCGGCAGTTTCAATGGCAATAACTTTATAATCGTGAGGGATAAGACTCCTCCATTGATCCTTTGTGCAATATTCCCAATTAACTTTATCAAAGGCAGTGCTGGCAGTATAGCGAATACTTGTTTTCCGGTGCGACATTTCACTAACAATGATAACTTTTTCGCACCCAATGTTGCCGCCAAGACGGATGAGAGAGCCCACATTTTCGGGAGTGTGTAAATCCCAGCCGATGATCAGCGGTTTATGTTGAAATTCTGTTTTGGGTATAAAATCCCGGAAAAAAATATCTGATCCTATTGTTTTCAATTGGCTATGCTCCTGCTAAAGCCCCAAGTAATCCTATGAGGGTGAAAAACAATGTGATAATCACCAGAACACCCATATAAATATTCATGATTTTCAAATTCTGGAAGCAGGCGATGATACTTTCTTCACTTCCTGTTTTCAATGCTTTCAGTGCATTGTTTGAGTGTTTTAAAAGAAAATAAGGAGGAAAAAACATGATAATTGCCATAATCAAATATGTAATGGTCAAAATTGCAGCCACATCTTGTTTATTTGGCATTCGTTGAGTTTTCATAATAAGATCCACAGCGAAAAGAGCAATAATTACCAACAGAGCAGAATAACCGATTCCGGCCCATGCCAAAAACCTGCTCCAGGTTGCTGAAGATTTCAGGTGCGCCTGGGCAATACTGTTCAGTTTAAAATTGTCATTACTGATCGATGACTGGTCGAGAGATACAAATTCATTCATAGCTATTTAATTTAGATTTAAAAAGACACTATTATAGTATAAGAGAATTGCTTATTTTAAGAGATGCTGTTTGGAATTATTTACCCAACCGGCGTCGTATTTGCTGTCGGCAAAGAAAATAATAAGGTCGGCATCATATTTTGAATCAACAAAATATACTTTTTTCTTTGCATCGTATTTTGAATCACAAAAAAACCAGAGTCCGTCTTTATCAGCATCATATTTTGAACTGACCTCATAAACAACCAGGTCGGCATCATATTTACTACTGGCAACATAAACTTTTATGTCGGCATCATATTTGGAATCTACTTTATACACTACCTGTGCATTGATTGTGCCTGCAAAAGCGAACAAAAGCACGAGGATGCTGAATACTCTTAGTTTAAAATTAGTTTTCATTTTGTTTATGTTTTTTTTTCAAATTTACAAATCCTTGGTAAATAACGCAAAAAATATGCCTTAAGTTTCAATTTCAGCACTAAAATAACTGATAAGCAAAAATAAAAAAATCAAAGATGACTAATGAGGGATAAAAAAGAATGAACTACCCCGCCGCAGAGCAGCGGG
>MEOH01000025.1:0-59832 GCA_001769535.1 Bacteroidetes bacterium GWF2_38_335 | reverse complement strand
GAATATGACCTAGAGATCCCTCGGCTTCACTCGGGATCAGTTCGACTAGATAATTTCAGTTCACTATCGTTCCTGAAATTATAGTCTCACTGAATGAACTACCCCGCCGCAGAGCAGCGGGGTATCAGCTAAGGATTTTTTATATATCCGCCCCAAGGGGCGAGGAATATGACTTAGAGATCCCTCGGCTTCACTCGGGATCAGTTCGACTAGATAATTTCAGTTCACTATCGTTCCTGAAATTATAGTCTCACTGATTTACAGAAATTTGGAATTACTTATCAATTACAATTTCCGGAGAAGTTATCACATTGCTTTTGTGCCATGCCCTGTCAATGATAAAGCATTCATATTTAAGCGTGTCGCTGAAATTATCCATAACCTGATATTCCATATCAATAAGGATGCGGCATTTCAATGTTTTATTTTGTCCGGCCGGCTGTGAAAAAGGAATCCGGTAAAAGCGATTTTCCTCAACTTCTTCGGGAACATAAATTCCGTTTATCCTATTGTACTGATAAATGTAAACCTTTGAAGTGTCGCCGGGCGACACAGTATCGCTGTCAAAAAGTCCAAGATCGCCATCCCCGTCAATTACGGAAAGTTCAAGTATCAGTTTTTTCACATGATTATCCAAAGCATCAACGGTATCTTTAATAGAATAAGTGATACCTGTAATTTGAGGCGTATCGGGGTACTCCTCTATTTTTTTGCAGGAAACCACAACAAAAATAATTGCTATAATTATGAGAGCCACTCTTTTCATCAGAGCAAATTTACAAAACAAAAAACGGAAAAATGAAATTATTATTTCTTTTATTTTCAATGTTCTTATTTATTTCTCATATAAATCCTGATTGGCACGCCCTTATAATCAAAATATTCTCTGAGTTTATTCTCAAGATATCGTTTATAAGGTTCTTTCACATACTGAGGCAGGTTGCAGAAAAAAGCAAAAGAGGGACATTGTGTTGCAAGTTGTATTGCAAATTTTATTTTAACAAACTTACCTTTAACAGATGGTGGCGGGTAATTTTCAACCACTTCCTGAAGAAACTCATTCAGGCGGGAAGTCAGAATTTTTCTTCGTCTGTTTTCGTTTACCTTAGCAGCTTCCTCAAGTACTTTATGAATACGTTGCTTATTAATTACCGAAGTATAGATAATAGGCACATCGCTAAACGGGGCTATTTTGGATTCGATTAATTTGGTATAATCTCTGGCCGAATTGGTGTCCTTTTCAAACAAATCCCATTTGTTTACAAGAATTACCACGCCTTTTCCGTTTTTTTCGATCAACTGGAATATATTAAGATCCTGTGATTCGATTCCCAGTGTGGCATCGAGAACAAGCAGGCAAACATCGGCCTGTTCAATGGTGCGGATGGCACGCATAACGGAGTAGAATTCAAGGTCTTCTGAAACTTTCCCTTTTTTTCTCAAACCGGCAGTGTCGATGAGGTAAAAGTCATGTCCGAACTTATTGAAACGGGTATTAATGGTGTCGCGGGTAGTACCGGCAATATCGGTTACAATAGCACGTTCTTCACCCAAAAGAGCATTCAGCAAAGATGATTTTCCAACATTTGGACGTCCTACAATTACATATTTAGGAATATCCGTTTCCATTTCATCTATTTCACCCTCAAGAGTTTTAACAAGTTCGTCGAGCACTTCACCTGTACCGCTGCCAGACATGGAGGAAACGCAATAAATATCGCCCAAACCGAGAGAATGGAATTCCTGCGCATCGTAAATCCTGTCGTGGTTATCCACTTTATTAACTACAACAAAAACAGGTTTTTTTGATTTTCTAAGAATGCCGGCAACAGCCATATCAAGGTCAGTAATACCGCTGAGCACATCAACCATGAATATAATTGAATCACATTCTTCAAGGGCCATCATTACCTGACGGCGAATTTCCTCTTCGAAGATATCATCTGAATTTGTAACATATCCACCGGTATCGACCACTGAAAATTCCTTTCCATTCCATTCGCATTTTCCGTAATGACGGTCGCGGGTAACGCCCGAAACTTCATCGACAATGGCATCACGCGATTCGGTGAGGCGGTTAAAGAATGTTGATTTACCTACATTAGGTCTTCCGACTATTGCAACAATACTGCTCATTTTCTTATGTTTTGTGCTACTATTTATACTTCGTAGCCGTATCTTTTCAATTGTTTTTTATCATCGCGCCAGTCTTTGTTAACCCTGACGATGATTTCGAGAAACACTTTTTTTCCAAAAAAATCTTCAGCATCTTTTCTGGCTTCGGTGCCTACTTTTTTAAGTTTTTCACCTTTATGGCCAATGATGATTCCTTTTTGGGAGTCGCGCATCACAAAAATTATAGTTCTGATCCTGATAATTTTTTCTTCCTCGATAAAATCTTCGGTTTCAACTTCAACCGAATATGGGATTTCCTTGGAATAGTGCAACAATATTTTTTCCCTGATCATTTCTTCAATGAAAAAGCGCTGTGATTTATCGGTTAGCTGATCTTTCGGAAAAAAAGGTTCAGATTCGGGCAACATGGATGTTACCTTTTTAAGCAAAGGTTCAACATTGAATTTTTTCAATGCCGAAATGGGAAGGATTTCTGAATCAGGTAGAATACCGTGCCACATTTCAACCAGCGCTGCAAGCTGATCCTGGTTTGACTGGTCAATTTTATTAATCAGCAGGATAACAGGAATCTTGGTTTTTTGCAGTTTGCTGATGTAATTCATGTTTTTGTCCGGAGTTTCGTATATGTCTGTGAGATACAGAATGATATCGGCATCACGCATGGCCAGTGAAACAAACTTCATCATGGACTCCTGAAGTTTATAAGCGGGTTTTAGAATTCCGGGCGTATCAGAATAAACAATCTGGAAATCTTCACCATTTACAATTCCCATGATCCGGTGGCGGGTTGTTTGGGCTTTTGAAGTGATAATTGAAAGTTTTTCACCAACCAGCGCATTCATCAGGGTAGATTTGCCCACATTGGGGTTTCCAAGAATATTTACAAATCCTGCTTTATGTGTCATGTGTTTAAATAATAATTTGCAAAGATAGGTTTATTAGTTGAAAGTTCATAAACACAGTTTTGCGGCAAGGCTTGAATTGATTAAAAGTAACAAGGAATTCATTCTTCCCAAAGGATCATCAGCAAATGTGCTGCAGTCCAGCTGAAATTGCGGGCATTTAATCCCTTTCCGTTTGCCGGATGGTAATTTTCGTACAAAGGTTTGTTTTTTTGTTTTTCCAGATTTTCAAAAACAAGTTTTTTTATTTTATTCGCTTCATTTACAAATCCATAATTTTTCAATCCGGCAATTCCAAAATACACCTGATCAATCCATACCGGTCCGCGCCAGTAACCATTAAACGGATCGAACATTTTGTGACTAACAGAAAGTGTTGGCAAGGGAAAATAGGTCATAAAATGCTTTTCAGACATCATAATTTCTTTCACCTTTTCGGCTTGTTGAGGCAAAGCCAGTCGGGCCCACAAAGGCAGCCAACCTTCCGGACCAAATATTTTTACATGGTTTTTCTTTTGGGGATTGTAGTCAAAAAAATACCCCATTGTCTGATCATAAAAAGTGTTTCTGATTTTATTTCCTTCATCGGCAAGCAATTCCGGTACTGTAATTCCGGTCACAATGGCTATTTTCCTGAGGAATTTTTTTTCAATCCAAAGAAAAGTATTGAGGTCGACCGATTCCTGGTCAAGACTATATCCCCCATTCTCATTTTTTACAATCTGAGCGCTGTCAAATCTAACGGCATTATCCATTCCACTTTCCCATGCAGCAGCAATCCTTGACCCGTCGCAACTTCCAAACTCACATATTCCGTTTTTATCATGATCGCGGTACTGATACCACCATTTATGATATTTCAGAAGTTTGGGAAACATCTCTAGTAAGAATTCTTTATCACCGGTTCTTTCATATATTTTCCACACACTCCAGGCAGCCAGAGGCGGTTTGGTGTTTCTGCGGTTTATTTTTTCCTGAAGGGTATCGGGAAAAACGCAATCGACAATCATTCCGGACGAATCCTGATAATCAAACATTGCTCTTACCTGGTTTTTTGCCACCCCGGGTTCAAAAATTGCGAGCGCAACGGCATGTTTCCATGAATCCCACGCCCAGAAACCATGAAAGCCGGTATAGGAATATGACGGAAACAGTCCCTCATGCTTCAGCGCTCCTCTTGCCACACGCCAACTTGAAACAAGAGTCTGAAGACATTTCACAGCAATTTTGCAATATTGTTCATCAGTCTGGCTGATTGCGTCAAAAATATTTTCAAGATATCTGTTCCATCTTTTGTTGTTTTTATCCATCAACCATTCAGGTACTTCTTTCAGGAAGCTCCTGTCAATACTGTCGTTTTCGTTATAAACAGAAATATAGGAAAAGCTTTTGTAGGATTCATGTGAATTCAGTGTAACCAGTTCAGAAGAAACGCCGGTAAAATACTTTTCATTTTTAAAAGTTTTCAGATTGTAACTTTTTCCGGGTATTATTGAAATAATGTCTTTATCTTTTTTATAAATCAACTCATTGTCACGGGTTGAAACTTCAATTTGATCATTTGGAAAAAACTCTGATTCCAGACTGAGTGAGAAGCTTCCGGATAAATCGGAGTTGTTTTTTACAATGGTTCTTAGCAAGGATGTTGAAGGGCTGACATAAATCAAATCAAGTTTGACACTGAAGTTGTCATTGGTAAATTCCTGGCTGAGAATGCCCGGGAAGGAAATAATTTTCACATTCGAATAGTTGCAGCGTTGAGGACTGCTATGATTGCACAGTGAAATTTTTACCGGGAATTTCATCAGCCAGCGGCTTTTGTACTGATCAAGAAGAAATGGCCCGGCAAACGCCCCGAAATGAGCAGTGTCATTTAATCCGGGCAATGAAAATCCGTACCATGCACCCAAATCAAAAAAAAGCTGCAGGGAATCGGCCTGTTTATTTTCCGGAAAACCATGCAAGTCAAGAACATCAGGATAATCAAATCTTGAAACTATTTTTGTTTCAGGAGACTTATTATTTTTTTCATTTTCACTGCTGCATGAAACAAGGATTAAAACAGCCAGCAAATACAGGTATCTCATTTATTGTTAATTATTTTGATTACTTCCTGTGTTTTTTCATTTGGAACAGCCATGGAAAGCTGGTAATGTTCAATTTTCCATACGCCGTTATATTTTTTCAATACACCCGAAGCGCGGCAGTCGCCCATCCAGGTATCAAGCACCTCATCAAACCAGGCAAAGCCGGGATCTGAGCTCAGGTAGATATTTCTGTTTTTTGCCTTAAAATCCCATGCAGATTTTCTCTCAAAAAACTTTCGTGCCCAGGTAAAAAACTCATCCCTAACCCATAATTCTGTGATATCTGTGCCAATGTAAATGCCTTTGGGTGAAATTTTTTCAAAATAGGCTGTATCAGCCTCAGCGGCATTTTTGTGCCATTCATCCATAAAAGTGTTTAATTCTTTTTTTACAGAATCTTCATTTGTGATTTTTGATCCGCAATTTTCTTTGCTTCGGGTATCAGTTATCTGGGTAATTTTCCATTTCCCTTTATCATTAACCAATTGAAAGAGATCAACTCCGCAATGATACAGTTCGCTGCCGTAATAAAAAATATAATCAGCCCAAACCATTGCAAAATTTCCTTCAATTTTCACATCAGTGTAAAACAGACGCTCATCCCAAACTTTCAGATGCTTACTGCCAATAGCTTTCAGAAAATCATCAAGGGAAGATTCAACGGCATCGGTTTTTCCATCTTTTTCATCAATTGAAAAAAGAATGGCATCACTTTTAAAGACGGATCTTACCAAACTGCTGTCCTGGTTTCGCATTCCTTCAAAAACACTGTTAACAGCTTTCAGTATTTCAGTTTCATGATCCTGAGCCGACACATGAATTGAAAGAAAAATTAAGGTCAGAAATTTTATAAATGTTCTCATTTTATTGTCTGCAATGAATCATTTTCCAATTCAAGTTTTATTCCAAGCCAGTTTCCAAGGGAATCATAGACCTGCTTCTTTTGCTCGTAAGGCAAATTGCCGATACGCGTGGTATGTGAGCCGCCTTTTTTAACAATCTTAAGGGCATTGGTAGATTTTCCGGGCTCAAAAGCAGTTGATGACCATGCGTCAAATTCGCCATAAACATAAATCATGTTGTTGCCGCTCTTTTTAAGCCAGCTGTCGATATCCTTCATGACAGAGGGGTCGAATTTTGCTTTAAATTTTGCAGGAATAAATGTTTCGCTGTTGCACACTTCGCTTTTATATTCTCTGAGATAATCCTTAAAGGGCTCCACGCGATAGCCATACATTCCGACTTCGGTATATGCCTGCCAGAAAAACGGGAATAAATCCTTTGCCGTGGTTTTTGTAAAGAAGCCCGGGGCATCGGTCATGAAAACATAGTTTATCTTGTCTTCCAGACTTTTTCCCTTTAACGGAATGTCTTCACAATCACCGCCCCATTGCCAGAAAGCAAATTCAAACTCAAAAACAGAAAGTTCAAAAGCCCTTTCATAACCCATTGGATAGGAATAATGATAATCCATTGATTTCTTTTTGAAAAGCTCTAACGCTTTATCATAGTTTTTGAAGATTTCGGTTTGCATTTCCCTGACTTTTTTCCTGCATTCTTCGGTGCCAACATTATCAAGAAAATCATATATTCGCTTGTCTTCCATAGCCAGATTGAGGGGAGCAACAATGGGCACAGCCACGTCAACATCCTGAGGATAAAAACGTTTGTGATACATGGTTGTTTGACCACCTTTGCTTATACCGGTACTTATCCACTTGCTTTTATAAATGTTTTTAAGAAGTCTGACGATTCTGTGATGATCTGCAGCAGCATTCCGGATATTGAGCAAACTCCAGTCGATTGAATCGGGTGATGATTCACCAAAAAACCTGTGCTCAACGTGCATGTGGTTTGATTTTAAAATATCGGCCAGTTCACTAATATATCCATTTGTATTTACACTATATCCATCGAGGTACATGACCATCAGATCTTTTTCGGATTTGTGACTGAGATATACTTTTTGTTTAAAGATTCCTTTTTCCGGGTTGTTGTAATCTAACGGCTGAGAAAAAAGTAATTTGTAACCGGCAATAAAACGATCAGAGTCACAGGTAATTTCGGTTAGTTCAACTCCCGGAAGCATTTTGAGCTTTTCTGTAATTGAAAGGCTATCAGGAATTTCAACAACCAGGGTATCTTTTTCAACAGTCTCGACGGTTTTATTCTCACCGCTGCTGCAAGACCAAAAGATGAATAAAACAATTGGTATCAGGAATTTTGAATATTTATACATGCTTTTTTTTCTTTAAAAGTATTTATTTTTATGTAATAAAACAACTTGCTCAGGATATCACATCCAATATATTTTTTAATGAATTGATATAATATTTGACATTTTCCCTGTTAAAACAAATGGGCGGTTTTATTTTGATGATATTATGGAATGGCCCGTCAACAGAGGCAAGTATTCCATGCTTTTTCATTCCTTCGGCTATCAGGGAAGTTTCTTTTACAGCCGGAATCCGGCTTATTCTGTCTTGTACCATTTCAAATCCCAAAAACAGTCCTTCACCCCTTACAATTCCGATAAGTTCATACTTTTTCTGAAGTTTAACCAGTTCCGATTTAAAAAACATACCCGTTTCGTGTGCATTTTCCATGAGTTTTTCTTTTTTAATCACATCTAAAACAGCGTTTCCAATGGCGCATGAAACCGGGTTACCTCCAAAGGTGTTAAAATATTCCATTCCGTTTTCAAATGAGCGGGCAATTTCAGCTGTAGTAACCACAGCAGCCAGAGGATGTCCGTTTCCAATGGGTTTTCCCATAACAACAATATCGGGAATAACACCCTGAGCCTGGAATGCCCACATGTGTGTTCCTATTCTTCCGAACCCTGTCTGAACCTCATCTGCAATGCAAACAGCGCCTGCTTTCCTGACCATTTTATAAACATCCTGCAGATATCCTTCGGGCCATACAATCTGACCGGCTACACCCGAAACAGATTCTGCAATGAACGCGGCAGGTTTCCGATTCATTTTTTTAAGTCCGTCGAGTATCTTATTTACTTCACAAGCATATTTTTTCGGAGCAAACGGGTCGTCCTCCCTGAAAATTCCCCTGTATAAATCAGGGATTGGGACAATATGAGTATTAACAGGACAACCTTTTCCGCCGGGGCCATTGAATTTATACGGACTGATGTTTATAACCGAATTGGTATTTCCATGATAGGCATGGTCGATTACGATAAAATCATCTGAACCGGTATGAGCCTTTGCCATTCTCAATGCCAATTCGTTGGCCTCACTTCCCGAGCAAACAAAATAACAAACTTTCAGTTTTCCGGGCAAAGTAGCAGTAAGTTTTTCGGCGTATTCGACAATGTTATCATGCAGATACCTTGTGTTGGTATTGAGCATGGCGATTTGACTTTTTGCTGATTCAACCACCACGGGGTGGCAATGCCCCACATGGCACACATTGTTTACTGTGTCAAGATAAGGGTTCCCTTTTTCGTCAAATAAATACTGAAAAAGTCCGCGGGTTATCTTCAATGGTTTATTATAAGAAAGCGACAGTGCTTTTCCAAGGTGCTCATGGCGTGCGGACAACAATTCCGATATTGGTTTTCCATCGGGTGTAAGAGGTTTAAGTCCGCAGGCAGATCTGAATTTATTTTTTGCATAAAAGGGATCAATGACAATAAATTTTCTCAATAATTCCCATGCGCTTTTCTCGGAAACCGTAATGTGAGCGTTCAGCGGATTTTTCATTTTATCAGCAGCCGAAATTGAAACCGAGGTACACAGACGTAAAACGATAAAATGATAAAGAAAACCCAGTTCAATTTCCTCAAGTTTGTTTACACCATTATAAGCCCTGATTACCGGCAAGACATTCTCAACAGGATTTTCCCTGCCCATCATCATATAAGCAAGAGCAACAGCAAGTTCGTTGATTCTGAAGGTGTGCGACATGTCACCAAAATCAATTAATCCGGTAATTTTATTTGTTTTTTCGTCGATCAGAAAATTCGAATCATTTGCATCATTGTGAATGAGCTGCCGCCTTAGTTTGTGCATTTGAGGAACAACCTCATCACGGTAGAGGTTAAGGAAATACAATACAGTATTTTTATCTTTTTCATTTGCAATGCTTTGAGCCAGATCATATATTTTCCTGAAATTATCAGGATTCCAGCGCAATTCATAGTTTTGTGATGGCAGATTTAGATTTTCCAGCACTTTATCCATTTTTCCGAGAAAAGAACCGGTTTGAGCAGCAAGATTAACTGATGGATTTTTAACTTCACTGATAAATTTCCCGTCTACAAAATTCAGCAGGCAGGAAACAAATGTCACTCCGTTTTTTTCGACCTTTTCAATTGATTCATTATTGACAGAAGATACAAACCCGGGAAATAAATATCCCGTTTTTTTCTTCAGAACTGAAGTGGCGGCAGACTGGTTTTGTATGAAAACAGGGTTTTCGAGTGAATTAAAAATCTTGAGAACATATTTTTTTTTATCCACCGCAGTAATCAGAAAGTTTTGATCAATATAGCTGGAAAGGGGTTTTGCGGCACCTTTAATTCCAAAGAATTTTTCAGCAAGCTGAACAGCTTCCTTGGCGGTAAAATCGGGATGGATCATTTTAGTATTTTTCATATTTGTCATTATTATGATACAGGACTAAAATCCGGCACTTTCATGTTCGGTTCTTCTGATTATTTCGTCTTGCAATTCCTCGCCCAAATCGTTAAAGTAGTCACTATAACCGGCAACTCTTACAATCAGGTCACGGTAATTTTCAGGATGTATTTTTGCTTTGCGCAGGGTTTCGGCATTTACCACGTTAAACTGAATATGGTGGCCATCCATCCTGAAATAGCTTCTGATCAGATAACCGATTTTTTGGATACTTTCTTCATCCCTGAAAAACGAAGGTGAAAATTTCTGATTGAGCAATGTACCCCCGGTGCGGATGTGGTCAATTTTTGAAGCAGATTTGAGTACGGCGGTAGGACCATTTCGGTCGGCACCCTGCACGGGTGAAATGCCCTCGGAAAGAGGCACTCCGGCCAATCGGCCATCCGGTGTAGCCCCGGTTTTGCTGCCAAAATAAACATGGCAGGTGGTTGGAAGGAAATTGATCCTGAATTTTCCTCCTTTATAAGTTGGTCGGGCATTAACAGCATCATTGAAAATTTCAAAAATCAGTTTTGCCTGATCATCGGCATAGTCATCGTCGTTTCCATATTTAGGTGTTTTTTCGGAAAGGATGTAGCGCATCGCTTCAAAATTTTGGAAATTATCCTTTACAGCGCCCAATATTTCACCCATTCCCATTGTTTTCTCATCATAAACATGAAATTTTAAAGTGGTCAGAATATCCGTCAGGCTTCCCAGTCCAACGCCCTGAATATAAGAAGTGTTGTACCTTGCTCCACCTGCATTATAGTCCTTTTTATTATTTATGCAATCATCAGTCAGCAGAGAAAGAAATGGAACAGGCAAATTACAGGCAAACAATTTTTCAATTTTATTGTTTCCTTCAATTTTAATATTTGCAAAATGAAAAAGTTGTTTTTTGAAAGCATTCATTAGCTCTTCAAAAGATTTGAAATCGCATGGATTGCCGGTTCTGACTCCGATAAATTTTCCGGTTAGCGGATCACATCCATCATTCAGGGTAATTTCCATGATTTTCGGAAGGTTGAAATAACCTGTGAGTGTGTAGCTTTCTGTTCCGAATGCCCCTACCTCAACACATCCGCTGCAGCCACCATTTCGGGCATCGGCGAGGGATTTTCCCTGCAAGGTAAGTTCTTTAATAATGGCATCCGTATTAAAAACGGATGGTTGGCCAAAACCGGTTTTAATAATTTTCAAAGCCCTGTGGATAAATGCATCCGGGTTCAGATGGCTAACCTGAATCATTGAACTGGGTTGAAGCAGGCGCATTTCTTCAATAACATCCAGTAAAAGATAGGTCAGCTCATTCACAGCATCAGAACCGTCGGTATTAAGTCCGCCTAAATTTATAAGCGCAAAATCGGTATAGGTATTGCTTTCCTTTGCCGTAACGCCCATTTTGGGTGGAGCGGGCTGGTTATTGAATTTTATCCAAAAGCACTGGAGCAATTCTTCAGCTTTTTGGCGGTTAAGCGTGCCTGAATTAATTTCGTTGTGATAAAAAGGAAAAAGATTTCTGTCAAGGCGTCCGGGGTTAAATGAATCCCATGGGTTTAACTCGGTAATTACTCCCAGATGAACAAACCAGTAATATTGCAAAGCTTCATGAAATGTACGCGGAGCGTGAGCCGGGACGTGGCGGCATATTTCAGCCATTTGTTCAAGCTCGGATTTTCTCCTTTTGATTTTTTCTTTTTCAGCCAGTTGATCGAGCAGTCGGGCGTATCTTTCTGCGAAGGAAATCAATGCGCGGGCAGTGATTTTCATTGCTTCGAGCTCATTTTTCTCATCTTCTGAAACCGCTCCGGCCATCACAGAATCAATATCATCAATAATGTCCAGCATACCCTTTCGGTAAATTACGTCACCCAGAACAGTATGTCCGGGAGCCCTTTGTTCCTGAAATTCGGTAAATATTCCGGCTTCATAGGCATCAAGCCATTCAGGGCTCATGGAAGAAAAAAGCTTCTCGCGGTTTGTTTTCCCGGTCCAGAAAGGGATTATTTCCTTTTCATATATTTTTCGTGTTTGATCACTGACCTTAAAAGAAACTTTCGGGCGTATGTCGATCAGATCGAGGTCGCTGACCGAATGCAGACAGATTTCGGGAAAAGTAGAGGTTTCTTTTGGAGCCGGGCCACGCTCGCCGACGATGAGTTCACCTGAGTTGATGCAAAGTTTTTTGTTCTCGAAAATATATTTAAAGCACAGAGCCCTTTGAATTGGAACGGGCAAATCTTTGCCTTCAATGCTCCTGTAAAATTCAGTAACAAGAACAGCCCTTTCGTGTGATATTTTATTTACAGCATTCAGGCTTTGATTCCTGAGTTTTTGAATCCTTTTATTCATAACAAATATTTTTAGCTTCCGGTGCGAACTGTCAATCCGGAAGATTTTAAAATTTCAGAAACAGTCTCGATTTTAGATTTCTCAGGTTCCATGGTTCCGCCCATCCTATAGGTATATCCGAACTTCTTATGTTTCGCCTCAGACAATCTGTGGAAGGGAAGAATGCAAACAGTGCGAATATTTTTCAGCGAGCTCACCAGTGCAGCCAGTCCGGCAATATCCTCAACCAAATCATTCACTCCCGGAATCAAGGGGTACCTAACCAACACATTCATTTTTATTTCGTCCAGTAATTTCAGGTTTTTAATAATCAATTCATTTGAAACGCCAGTGTATTCCTTATGTTTATTGTTGTTTGTCATTTTCACATCGAACAAAAACAAATCGGTAAAAGGAATTATTTTTTTCAGATCAGATTCGCTTGCATATCCGCATGTATCCACGGAAGTATGGAATCCCGATTTTTTTGAAAGCTGAATAACTTCAGATAAAAAGTCAGTCTGAAGCAGGGGCTCTCCTCCCGAAAAGGTAACACCACCGCCCGATTCCTCATAAAACACCCGGTCTTTTTCAACAGAATCAATGATATCCCCGGCACTCATCCAACGGCCCACAGATTCTGTTTCCTCTGAAATATGATTGCCAAATTTTCTTTTCAGGCAAAAAGATTCGGGGGAGTATTTTTTGCTTTCGGGATTATGGCACCAACGGCAATCGAGCGGACAACCCTTAAAAAAAATTGTTTGTCGTATACCCGGACCGTCATGTACGGCGAAGCGTTTTATGTCAAAAATCAATCCCTGCATGAGATAAAATTAAAAAATAAAATGGAAGAATAGCAATAAATGTGAGGAGGGGAATCAGCTAACAAATCCAACACTCAAACAAGCCCTTGCCGTTGCGGGTGTACATTCTGGTATATATTAATCGGACTATCATAATTGCTTATTGCGCATCAAATATATAAACAAAAAAAGCAAAAGTCAAGCATGACGTAAAAAGTTTGATCAACGGGATATCACAACGCTTACCTTTCCAATTTGCCCGCCCATTGGAGGATTAATTTTAGAAACTTTGAGTGTTGATTTTTTGATTTCCGGAAATTGGGCATGGAGGGCGTCCAGAATTCGCGAGGCAATATGCTCCAGCAAGTTTGATTTGTGTTCCATTTGCTCTTTGATAATTTTATAGACTTTTGAATAATCAAGAGCATCCTCAAGCTGGTCAGATTTTTCGGCCGGAATAGTATTTGTTTCCAAAGTGATGTCAAGGATGAATTTATTACCTACAATTTTTTCCTCTTTAAAATGCCCGTGATAGGCATAAAATTCCATGTTTTCAATCTGAATCAGTCCCATAGTTTGATAATTAACATGGGCAAAGGTAGGGAAAAAGTTGGAAGGTTGTTGAGGTGGAAGTCTAGAAAGTCGAAAGTCTGTAAAGTCAAATGTCCATCAAGTCGCTAAAGTTTATACTTTCGCAATTCAGGCCTGTAAGGCCGACTCAATTCAGCCCCGGCTTTCAAGCCGGGGTTTAATGGTTAGATTAAACAAACCGCCGGCCATGAACACAACAGAACGAAAAACCCCATTCCGGCGGAAATGAATGATTAGGTCTGTAAAGTCGAAAGTCTGTAAAGTCTGTAAAGTCAAATGTCCATCAAGTCAAATGTCCATCAAGTCGCTAAAGTTTATACTTTCGCAATTCAGGCCTGTAAGGCCGGCTCAATTCAGTCCCGGCTTTCAAGCCGGGGTTTATAAATTAAAGAAACCAAACCGCCGGCCAATCTGCCATAAAAAACCAAAAATACTTTTCCGGCGGAAATGAATGCCACACTATTTATCTGAAAAATAACCCATTAAAAACATGTTAAAATATATTCATGGTTAAGTCAAAAAATCTCTATGGGTTTGTTTACCTTTAGAAGTTTTTTTAAGCAAAATAGAATTCCGATATGGAAAAAAACTGGATTATTAAAGAGTTGGGTGACAGGCAGATTATACAGGATCTCAAATCCTCGCTGAATGTGGAAGAAATTGTAGCTCAACTGCTTATTCAAAGGGGAATAACTACCTTTGATGAAGCCAGAGCTTTTTTCAGGCCACAACTTGAAGACCTTCACGACCCGTTTCTCATGAAAGATATGGACAAAGCCGTAACAAGGCTTGAAGCTGCCATTAAATATAATGAAAAAATCATGATCTATGGTGATTATGATGTTGACGGAACTACAGCTGTTGCCTTGCTTTATTCGTTTCTGTTAAAAAGGTACAGCAGACTGGTTTATTACATTCCCGACAGATATAAGGAAGGATATGGTGTTTCTTTCAATGGTATTGATTATGCTTCCGAAAACGAGGTTACTCTTATTATTGCACTTGACTGTGGTATCAAGGCCGTTGAAAAAGTAAATTATGCACGTGAAAAAAAGATCGATTTTATCATTTGTGACCATCATACTCCGGGCGAAATTATCCCCAGTGCGGCAGCAGTGCTTAATCCCAAGCGAAAGGACTGCAAATATCCTTATAAAGAACTGTCGGGCTGTGGTGTGGGATTCAAATTCATGCAGGCATACTGTTTGAAAAATGAAATCAGTTTAAGCGAAGTTTTCACTTATCTGGATCTTGTTGCAGTAAGCATTGGGTCTGACATTGTGCCCATAACAGGGGAAAACAGAATCTTGGCTTTCCACGGATTGAATAAAATCAACAATGAGCCTTTAACCGGCATCAGGGCAATCCTTGACATTTCAGGATGCAGTGATTTAACACTGGAAATTAATGATGTTGTTTTTAAAATTGGTCCGCGCATCAATGCAGCCGGCAGAATAGAATCCGGAAGGCGTGCCGTTGAGCTGCTTATTACCGATGACGAAGTGCTTGCCATGGAGATTGCCCACGAAATAAACAATTTCAATGAAGAAAGGAAGGAACTTGACCATTCAATTACCGAAGAAGCCCTGAAAACAATTGAATCTTCAGAAAGCTTAATTCAGTCAAAATCAACAGTATTATTTAATCCTGAATGGCATAAGGGAGTTATAGGCATTGTTGCCTCAAGGCTCATTGAGCATTATCACCGGCCAACAATAATTCTGACTGAGTCAAATGGCCTGCTCACCGGTTCAGCAAGATCGGTTCACGATTTTGATTTGTATGCTGCAATAGACGCATGCTCTGAATTACTTGAGGGTTTCGGCGGCCATATGTATGCAGCCGGACTGACACTCAAAAAAGAAAATTTTGAAGCATTCCGAAAGAAATTTGAGGAAGTAGTTTCAGCAAAAATATCAGCCGACCAGCTTGTTCCCCAAATTATTGCCGACGCAGAGATCAGTCTGGGCAATATAAGCAGAAGACTCTACAGAATCATCAATCAGTTTCAGCCATTTGGACCAGAAAACATGAGGCCTGTATTTATTTCAGAAAATGTGCGCGATGCAGGTGACACAAAAGCGGTTGGAAAAAACAGTGAACATCTTCGTCTGGATGTTATGGAAAATGGTCCGCAAAGCCGAATCCAGGGAATTGCCTTTAACAAGGGTTATGAACTTTCGAAGGTAAAAACCGGCGGCAATTTTAAAATTTGCTATTGTATTGATGAAAATGTATTCAACAACAAGGTGAGTCTGCAAATCAGAGTAAAAGATTTAAAATTTAACTGATGTAATTTTGTTTTATAATTGTTTAGCATCATTTTTGTAAGATAATTCAGAAATTAAACTTTATGAAAAAAATATTTCCCATGCTGATTTTAATGTTTGCTGCCCTGATTGTTTCGGCACAAGCAGTAGATGTTCAACCGCAAGCTGAAATTAGTTGGAAAACTTTTGATGAGGTAGCCGAACTTCAGAAAACTGCCCCGCGTAAAGTTTTTGTTGACTATACCACTGCCTGGTGCGGATGGTGCAAAAAAATGGAAGCTACCACATTCAGCAATCCTGTAATCGTAAACTATGTAAATGCCAATTATTACGCCATAAAATTCAACGCCGAAGGTCCCGACAGTGTAAAATACAAAGAGGTGGTGTACAAAAACCCGGGGTATAAACCTGAAATGGCAAATAGTAGAAATTCAGCCCATGAGCTGGCAGTAAAACTGATGAATGGACGATTATCATATCCCACAATTGGATTTTTGGATGAGAAAATGGATATACTCAGCAATGTTCCCGGCTATAAAACCCCTGATGATTTTCTGAACCTGCTCCTGTATTTTGGCGAAAACATTCACATGTCAACTCCCTGGGATGTATTTCAGAAAAATTTTCAGGAAACCTATGATACCATTCCCGATAATCAGATTATTGAATGGCATACTTTTAGCGAATTAGCCGAGCTGATGAAAAAAGAACCCCGGAAAATCATTGTATCCCTGCATACAGAATGGAGTTTTACATCTAAAATAATGTTCGCTAAAACTTTCACGAACCCTGTAATTGCAGAATATATCAACAAAAATTACTACGCTGTAAGATTTGATGCCATCAGCAAAGATTCTGTGGTTTACAATGGAAAAACATTTTATAATCCTCCCGGTCAAACACATCCCTTTCACCAGCTTGGCGTAGAGTTTCTACAGGGTAAAATGAGTTTTCCCGCGGTCATTTTCATTGACAAGAATTACGGATTGCTTTCAGCAGTACCCGGATATTTTGCTCCAAAAGCCTTTGAGCCAGTAATGTCTTTCTTCTTTGACGAAGCATACAAAGAAAAACAGTGGCCCGATTACGTGAAGAATTTTGTGGGAAAGGTGGAATAATTAGGAATTGGGATTTTTGGTTTGTTAATGATGCTCTTTCAAGTTTGCAACTTGAAAATGTATAACAATAATTACGTTAGTTTCTACCAAATCCCCTTCAATCCTCCGGTGCAAATGAAGAATTCAATCTTCTTTCCTTTTTTAATTGTTTTTGCAGGAATCAGGCTCAGCGAACCATATTGGGCAATTGTCAGAGTTTTTTCCAAAAGTATTTTCTCATCATTTGAAATGGTGATTTTTGCTTCGCCCGGAATTCTGTAAACCAATCCCTTTGTGTTTTTTGCCAGTTTCGGGTTATGGGCCATCAGGGAGTCAATGGCAGTGGTTTGGCCATTATCAGCACAACCTATGTAATATGGCTGACCGTTATTTTCTGAGCTTTCAAAAATTCCACCGCTATCTGAAAATCTGAAAAGAACAGAGCTTTCTGTGTGACTGCCATCACCGGGAACAAAATAAAATGAATAGTTCATTGTTTGTTCATCTGTTACTCCGGTGAAAAGCGAAAGATATTCACTTTCAAGTTTATCCATATCACTGATCATATTCACATAAGCAGATCCCTTTGGATGATTGGTATAAATACCCATCATAAGTTTGGATTTTCTTTTTCTGAGTTTTACAATAAAATCAGCGGCATCCTTCGCAACTTCTTCTTCAGTTTTTCTTGAAATATACTTTTTATAAGTTGGTATTTTGCGGGTTACCGAGTCATTCGAAACGTATTTATATATGGTATCAATATCTTCTTTGAAAAGTTTTCGTGCAGGAAGATTTTTTATGCGTGTTAGTTCCCTGAAATTATTTTCATAATCAGCCACATTCAATTCTTCCATATTAAATTCGGGAAGCACATCCTGATTTACAGAACAGAGGAATCCCTGAGGAGAAACGGCAATATTTTCAAAACCCCTGCATTTTTTTGATCGGATCAGGAACATTTTTGATGTATCGGGAACCGGAATTCCATCAACATTGATTCCAACTATTTTATAGGAAACCTCATCGGCTGTAATTACCTCATCAATACCAAGAAACTCGGAGGCATATTGACTGTATGGTCCGGCAATTTTATCAGTCCGCACAACAGTAACATCCACCTTTAAAGCCGTAGCCGGCAGTTTATAATACAAACCATAACTTTTCACCTTTTTTGCCTCACTAACTTTAACAACAGAAAAGCTGTGGCATCCGGCAAACAAGGCAGCGATCAGAAAAAGAAAAAGAATTTTTTGCATGCAAAATATTTTTTGCAAAGGTATGGAAAAAAGTTGAAAGTCATTCTAGTCGGAAGTCTATAAAGTCGGAAGTCCGTAAAGTCGCTAAAGCTTATTCTTTCGCAATTCAGGCCTGAAGGGCCGGCTAAATTCAGCCCCGGCTTTCAAGCCGGGGTTTAAAGGTTAGAATAGACAACCCGCCGGACATAAACACATTAGAACGAAAAAACCCATTCCGGCGGAAATGAATGATGAAGTCTGTAAAGTCCATAAAGTCGAAAGTCCATAAAGTCGAAAGTCCATAAAGTCGCACGGTAATAGAAAAACCGATCATCCCTGATTACCTGATTTTTCTGAAGGCCGTACCCAGGTTTTCAATAATATCACCGGCAATCATAGATTCCTGGCCAAGCTTTTTTGCGGCAATGTCACCTGCCAGTCCGTGCAGATACACCCCGCCCACAGCCGCCTTTTCAGGACTGAATCCCTGAGCAAGCAGTGACAGAATTATTCCGGTTAGCACATCGCCACTTCCGGCTGTTGCCATTCCCGGATTTCCTGTTGTGTTAAACCAACAAGTGCCATCGGGACATGTAATGGCAGAATTTGCTCCCTTGAGCACAATAAAAACCCCGTATTTTACTGAAAGCGCTTTCTGTGCTAGGTTCCTTGAATAGTGATCCCTGAATGTTCCGGCAATTCGCTCAAATTCCTTTGGGTGTGGAGTAAGAATGCTGTTCTCAGGAATTTTTTCCAGTAACTTTTTGTTTTTTCCTATGATATTCAGGGCATCCGCATCAATAACCATTGGTTTTACCGATTTTTCAAATAGTTTTTCAAGTGCAACAGCGGTTTTCTGATCTGTTCCGATACCCGGACCAACTCCCGTTGCGCTGTAAACAGACAAGTCGGGCAGAGAAGTGAATATTTCGCTGTGTTTATCTATTGAGACCATTGCTTCGGGCAGTGAGCATTGCATAATTTCATATCCCTTTTCCGGCAAATGGCAGGTTAAGAGTCCGGCCCCCGACCGCAAACATGCTTCAGCCCCCAAAACGGCAGCCCCCATTTTTCCGTAACTTCCTGCGATCAATAGTGCATGGCCAAAATTCCCCTTATGTGCAAATTTTTTTCTAATGGGAAAAAGTGATTTTATGGTTTTTGGGGCGACAAAGAAATTATCGGTTTTTTCTTCGGCAATAATTTTTTTATGAAGGCCAATGGGAATTAATTGCCAATCTCCGGTGAAAACATCATTTTCGGGAAAGAAAAAAGCCAGTTTCGGGAACTGGAAAGAGTAAGTAATATCGGCCCTGATAATACATTCAGCATTATTTGAGCTGTTGTCTTCGCCAAACAAACCTGACGGAATATCAATGGCAATTACTTTCGATTTTTCGGAGGAATTGATGTGTTTTACCAGATCAAGGGCCAGTCCATCGAGCGGACGGGAAAGGCCTGAGCCAAAGAGGCCATCAATAACAATATCCTTTTTGGAAATAGCCGGGAAATCTGTAACAGATTTTATTGGAAAAATAATTTTATTATCAAGTTTTTTTAATCTCTTCATGTTAAGAAGAAAATCATTTGAAAATTTACCGGAAAAGTCCGTGTAAAAAAGTTTAACCCTGAATTTTTCCTCAAAAAACAAACGGGCAAGCACAAGAGCATCCCCCCCGTTATTTCCCGGTCCTGCAAAAATTAATATGTTTTTTTTTCTGTCTGTTTTTTTTATCAGGGAACCGAACAGATTTTTGGCAGCCCGCTCCATGAGATCAATAGACTTAATAGGCTCATTTTTAATAGTATATTCATCTATTTTTCTTATCTGGGCACAGGTAAATATTTTCATAATTCAGGAATTTGCAATTCAAACAATGATTTAAAACATATCATCCATGCGAAATTAGTTTAATTCAAAATAAATCAAGTGGTCTGACTTAAAAAAAGATTTCTATATTTGTGAGTTGAAAAATATTTTTAATAACTAAAAATTGCAGATATGTTAAAAAATCATCCAAAAGGATTGTTGGGAGCTTCCCTGGCGAATATGGGAGAACGTTTCGGGTTCTACACCATGATGGCCATACTCGTACTGTTCCTGCAGGCTAAATTTGGTCTGAACGGTAAGGATGCGGGACTGATTTACTCCATTTTCTACTTTTCTATTTATATTCTTGCATTTGTTGGTGGTATAATTGCCGACAAACTCAGGAACTATAAAGGCACTATACTTGCCGGATTAATGGTAATGGCAGCCGGATATCTGATTCTTGCCTTTCCAACACCTTCACCGGTGCCAGCAGGAGAAAAAACAACTTATCTGATTTTTTCATGTGTTGGATTATTTGTCATTGCTTTTGGTAATGGATTGTTTAAAGGAAATCTCCAGGCACTTGTTGGACAAATGTATGATGATCCCAAGTACAGCAAAATGAGAGATTCAGGATTTTCACTTTTCTATATGTTTATCAATGTTGGCGCAATGATTGCACCTTTTGCTGCAATCGGAGTTCGTAACTGGTGGTTAGGAAAACATAGTCTGGATTACAATGCCAACCTGCCTGCTTTGTGTCATCAACAATTGGAAGGAACCCTTGAATCAACAAAAGTTGTGGGAACCGGTGTTTTAGATCAGGCACAAGGTTTAGCTGAAACAACTTTCAAGCTTTCACCAACCGATCAGTTTAATACACTTGCTCACTCTGTTTCAACCGGTGTTGGTGAAAATATGACAGAATTTGCCAATAATTATCTGAATGTTTTCAATACCGGATTCCACTATGCTTTTGCAACTGCAATTGTTGCCATGATGATATCACTTGGTGTTTATTTATATAACAGGAAAACTTTCCCAAATCCTAAAGGAAGCAAAAAGGGAGGCGTCATTGATGCATCTGCAATCCAAATGGAAGCAAAAGAAATCAAACAAAGAATGTATGCACTTTTAGCTGTATTTTCTGTGGTTATTTTCTTCTGGTTTTCATTCCATCAAAACGGATTGACACTTACTATGTTTGCCAGGGATTATACTGACCTAAGCGGAATTAAAGTAGATTTAGGCTTTACGACCATTCAGGGTGCTGAAATATTTCAATCTATTAACCCCATTTTCATTGTTCTGCTGACACCAATAATCATGTTTATATTTGGCTGGCTGAGGGCAAAGGGAATAGAACCTTCCACTCCAAAGAAAATTGCAATTGGTATGGCAATCGCAGCCAGTGCTTATTGTTTGATGGCAATTGGTTCAATGGGTCTTCCTCTGTTCTCGGATATCGATGGCAGTCCGCTTGAAGATTCAGCAAAAATGACTCCATTCCTTTTAATTGGAACTTACTTTATTCTGACCATTGCCGAACTGTTTATCAGTCCGCTTGGAATTTCCTTTGTTTCAAAGGTTGCCCCTCCAAAATATCAGGGTGTTATGCAAGGCGGTTGGTTAGGAGCCACAGCTATCGGAAACCAGTTACTTTTTATCGGTGCTATTCTTTATGAAAGTATCCCGGTATGGATGACCTGGAGTGTATTTATTATCGCATGTATCCTTTCTATGACTACCATGCTGTTTATGCTGAAGTGGCTTGAAAGAATTACCAAATAGGAATTAATTTGTATGATGTTAAAATCAAAAAAGATGAAAAAAATAACAAAAATATTATTAGCCGGTGTTCTTTGTTTGTTTCTTGCTTCATGTAGCAAAAAAGATGCAGTCAAAGACCTTGATTTCTCTCTCAAAAAACTTGAGGTGTTCAATGAAAAATTTGATGAGCTTTTTAAAGATGGCGTTATCAGCACTGAAGCAAAGGGTGATGAAAAATCAGAATACGATCAACTTAAAACCCTTGCCGGTGAATATTATGAGTCAATCAATAAAATCAATACTGCTTTGAAAGAAGGTGACGAAGATTATGTTGCTGCCCATAAAAAAGCTCTGGAAGAAAAGCAGGCTGATATTGACAAACTGACTGCCAAATTCATGGAAAATCTGGAAAAAATGGCTCCGGCAGAAACTGAAACCGAAATGGAACTTGAAGTTATTTCCGACACCACTGTTGTTGAATAATAGATTTCGAAAATATATATTAAAAGGGCTGCCTGTGCAGTCCTTTTTTTTTTGCCAAAAGGTCAAACAAATAATGAAGTAATTATTCTGATTTGCTGAAAAATGTGCTTATTTTGTGGTAAACTTTTTATCTGATGGTAATCATCATCGCACTGATCGTTTCAATTATTCTCCAGCTCATTGCACTGGTTGTTGCGCTTAGTCTGATTAAACGCACCAAGTACAATGTTACCTGGGTACTGGTTTCGCTGGCTCTGCTTTTTATGGCAACCCGACGAATCATGGAACTTATCCCTTTTCTGGAGCATTCGCCCAATGAGGCAGAAGGTTCTTTGTCGGTTTGGCTTGGGGTACTGACTTCTATGGTCATTGCGATCGGATTGTTTTACATTCGGAAAATATTCCATTTCCTTAAAAAAGTTGATGATGTGAGGTATCAATCTGAACAAAAAATCATCAGCACCATCATCAAAACCGAAGAAAAAGAAAGGCAACGCTTTGCCAAGGATATGCATGATGGCTTAGGCCCGCTGCTGTCATCGGCAAAAATGTCGGTTTCGGCACTAAAAGCATCCGGATCAAATGAAACAAACAAAGAAATTCTTGAAAGCATTGAAACCGTGGTCAACGAAGCGATCATATCCATCAAGGAAATCTCAAACAATTTAAGTCCGCATATCCTCACAAATTTTGGGCTGCACGCCGCCATTAAATCCTTTTCCGACAAATTAACCGTGCTCAGATCGGTTCAGATAGTCATCAATTCGAACATCAACAACAAGCGGTTTAATTACAATACTGAAGTAATTCTGTACCGGGTAATTTGCGAACTGATCTCAAATACAATCAGGCATGCCCGGGCAAAAACCATAAATATGGATTTTTATCTTGAAAATGATATCCTCAAAATATACTATTTCGACGACGGCATTGGCTTTGACTTTAAAAAAGTTCTCAGACATGACCAGTCCGGAATGGGTTATTCAAATATCATCTCACGCCTCAATTCTATCAATGGAAAACTTGAAATAGACAGCGAAAAGGATAAAGGGGTGCATATTAATATCTTTGTAAAAATATGAGCAAACTGAATATTATATTGGTAGATGACCATTCCCTGTTTCGCAACGGACTGAAGCTGTTGCTGAAAAGTTTGGGAGTTGCTGAGAATATCTATGAAGCGGGCAACGGCAGAGAGTTTCTTGAAATAATCAGGCACGAAAAAGTGGATATTGCACTGATGGACATCAGCATGCCGGTAATGGACGGCATCGAAGCTACCGATATTGCCATGGCCGAAAAGCCCGATTTTAAAATCATTGCCCTTACCATGTTCGGCGAAGAAGAATATTACCTTAAGATGATTAATGCCGGGGTTAAGGGGTTTCTGCTAAAAGACTCTGATATAAAAATTGTCACTACCGCCATTGAAGAAGTGATGAAAGGCAACAATTATTTTTCGCAGGAAATTCTGCTGAAACTGGTTGTCCATAAAGAAAAAATGCAAAAGGAACCTGAATTGCTTTCTGAAAGAGAAATCGAAGTGCTCACACTCATCTGCAAAGGTATGTCGAACCAGGAAATTGCCGATAAGCTTTTTGTTAGCAAACGTACTGTTGACAAGCACCGCGAAAACCTGCTGGGCAAAACACAATCGAAAAATACGGCCAGTTTGATTATGTATGCTATGAAGAATGGGATTATTAGTTCCTAGTTTCTGGTTTCGGGTTTCTGGTTTCGGGTTTCTGGTTTGTGGTTCCTGGTTTCTGGTTTCTTGTTCTTTGTTCGAAATTCAAAGTATTAATAACATGAAACGCTATACCTTGACTCCCACAACCACCACATCATCAACCTGTTCTAAAATTCCCTTCCAGTTGTCGAAGGCGTTTTCAAGAACTTTTTGCTGCTCTTCCATGGGAAGGTGGGCATTTTTGAGTAAGAGTTCCTTAAATGGCTTGAACCTGAATTTTCCGGCATTGGCACCGCCAAACTGGTCGGCAAAGCCATCTGAAAACAGATATACCTGATCGCCTTTTTGTAGCTGTATCTCATGGGTATCAAACTTGTCCATACGATAATGAATGGATATTGGCATTTTATCGCCCTTTATTTCGTGCAGGAACATTTCGTGCGTGCCGGTGGTGATGACTTTGTCAGAGTTCTGAATAACCCTGTTTCTGGTGATGATATACACCGGATTGTTTGCTCCTGAAAATTGCATGACATTTGTTTCATGGTTGATGGAAATCAGTCCCATGTCCATTCCGTCGCGCTGCGTACCAATTTCGTTGGTCTGGTTCAGCGATTTGATAATTTCCTTGCGCAGTTTTCGCAAAATGACACCGGGGTGCGTGATGTATTCTTTCATGACAATTTCTCGAAGGAAAGATATTCCGAGCATACTCATAAATGCTCCGGGAACACCATGTCCGGTGCAATCAACAGCAGTGATTATTGTTTGGTTTTCGATGGTTGTCCACCAGTAAAAATCTCCACTTACCTGGTCTTTAGGCCTGAAGAAAACAAACTGATCTGAAAAATGATTTTTCAGGATATTGATGTCGGGAAATACCGATTGCTGAATGCGTGTGGCGTAAACAATGCTCTGGTCCACTTCACGGTGAATGCGCTCGATAATTTTTTTCTGTTCCTCGGTATTATTGCGCTGCGCTTCGATTTCCTCCTTCTGGTGCTGGATTTCCTGAGTGCGGTTTATGACTTTCATCTCCAATACTTTCTTTGCTGCTTTCAGCGCCCTGATTCTGAGATTGACAATCAGTATAACAAAAGACAGAACTGCGCCGGAAACAAGCAGTATAAACCATAGTTTTTGCCAATAAGGCGGTTCAATGGTAAATTTTAAAGTTACCGGGTTTTCATTCCACACTCCATCGCTGTTTGATGAGATAACCTGAAACTCATATTTTCCGGGGGTGATATTGGTAAAAACCGCTTTGGGATCGGAAGTTGGTGGTGACCAGATGTCACTCTGTCCCAACAGACGGTATCTGTACTTGACCTTATCGGGATTTGAATAGCACAAGCCGATAAAATCAAAAGTAAGATGGTTCATATCCCAGGGAAGAACCAGATCTACAGGTAAACCTCCGTCATCGACTGAGGAACAATATTCTTTCCAGTTGAAATCTTCAAAAAACAACCTCAGTCTGGTAATGTAGGTATTGGTTTCAAGCATGCTTGGGGCATCCCTTTCCGGAAAATAACATGTTGCCCCGTCAACGGTGCCAAACCAGATATTTCCCTTACGGTCTTCAAATGCTCCGTTAATATTAGTTTCCACTCCGTAAAAGCCTTCATCCTTAGTGTAATTTTTCACCAAAATATCGCTGCCATTTTTATCAAAAGAAATTCTGTCAATCCCTTTTTCCGTCCCGCACCACAAATTTCCCCGGCTATCGGGATATAAAATATATACATTGTTGGAACTGATTCCCAGATCGGTATTGACATACTTCCACGAAAACTTTCCATTTTTTTCGGATACCCCTATAATGCCTTCAGAGGCCGTGCCGCACCACATTACATCATTACAATAAGCCACGCAGCGTATGTAATTATTGTCCATACCCATTTCGCCGAACGATATGAACTTTTTTCCGTTGTACATGTACAGTCCCGACGAAGTTGATGAAAACCACATATTTTTTGCAGGATCTTCGCCTATTCCCATAACATCTCCGCCCTCAAAACCATTTTCCGGATTATATACCGTGAAATTTTCACCGTCATACTTAACTACGCCTTTATAATTTCCGCCAAACCAAATATTTCCATAGGAGTCTTTAAATATGTTGTACACCCTTTCAAGTCTTTTCTCGCCAATTTTGTTAATTCTGGTAAAATTTTTCCCGTCATATTTAATAATCCCGTTGTTTGCCGAAGCAAGCCATACGGTCTTTCTGTCAATTTCCACATCAAAAAAATAATCTTCGATGCTTCCTTTTTTGGTATCCAGTGTTTCGTATGTTGTGCCGTCGTATTTGACCAATCCGTGGCCGTATGTGCAAAACCAAATATTACCTGACTCATCACCTTTTATTCCGAGAACAATTTCGCCTTCGGCCGGACTAACCTTGTCGAAATGGACAAACGGACTGTGGACATTAAGCATGCTGACACCGTTTCGTGATCCCATCCAGATATTTTTTTCGCGGTCTTCAAACAGACTAAGCACCGAAAGACTGGTGATGCCGTTTTCGGGAGTAAAATTCTGAAATACGCCATTTTTATATCTGCCACAACCTTTATTTTCGGATGAATACCAGAGATATCCTTCAGAATCGTAGAGCAGGCAGTTAATTTTATTACTGATAAGCCCCTCATTTTCGGTAAAAAGTTCAAATTTTCTGCCGTTATACTTGTAAATTCCGTGACTTGTAGAGAACCAGATCAGGGAATCACCAACCTCTGCCATATCTGAAAAAGACAATTGAAATTCGGAAAGCCCGGATTTCAAGGGTTCGAGGAAGTTACCGTTAAGAATATTGATTCCGCCCGCTGTAGCCGCCCATATTTGTCCGGATTTCATTTTCAGAAAAAAGCGCACATGCACATCCGGAGATATTTTAATTACTTTTTCTCCAGAAATAATTGCGGCTGATTTGCGTGTACACACCAGCATTTTTCCCGGATTTATTTCATAAGTACAGATGATTTCGGGCGATGAAAAGCCATCTTTTTCAGTAAAAGTTTTAATTTTTCCGTTTTTATCAATTTTTGTGAGACCGCTTTTTGTGCTAATCCAGAAGTTACCTTCGGAATCCTGGTTTATGTGCTGAACAACCGAACTGGGCAGACCATCTTTTTCATTGATAACCTGATAATTATGACCATCGAATTTCACCGCACCGTTTTGGGTGGCGAACCACATAAAACCCTGACTATCCTGAAAAACATGATCGGCGTTTGATTGGGGAAAACCGTTTTGGACGGTATAGTTTATGAAATGGTATTTCTGTGCAGATACCTGATAAACAGGCATCAGCCATGCAAGAATGCAAAAAACTACAGACCATTTCATAAGCGAGCGAAACAAAAGGTTTTAAGTAACCTGAGGTTAAAGGTAATTTTTTTTGGTGAATCCAGAAGAAAATTTGAATAAGGATTTTTGAGTTTGACTCTAATTCCTTGTAGATTCCGTAGGGATTATAAAAACAAGCCGTGAGACGTAATCTTGACATTTTCCCTGAACATTTCATGTTTGAACTTACAGCAGAAGAATTTGCTATCTTGAGAGCACAAATTGTGACCTCAAGTTGGGGAGGGCAAAGATATTTGCCGTTTGCATTTACCGAGCATGGAGTTTTACAGGCAGCTAATGTATTAAAAAGCACAATTGCCAGAAAAATGAGCATCAGGATAATTGATGTTTTTATTAAAATCAGGTCGATGCTTCAAGAAAGAGCTGACATTAGAAATGAAATAGAAACTATTAAGAAAAAAATTGAGAAACAGGATAAAAACATTGAGTTGGTTTTTAGTTATCTTGATGAACTTATTGAAAAACATGAAAACCCCAAACCCCGAAAACAGATAGGTTTTAAGCCAAACGCGAAATTTTTTTAACTTATATCCTGAAAAAAGTTATTATCATTTTCCATATCCCTATCAATAATATTTTTTTATGTTTTACTCAAACTGAGCGAAACAAAAGGTTTTAAGTAACCTGAGGTTAAAGGTAATTTTTTTTGGGTAATACAGAAAATTATTTAAATAGGATTAATGGTATTAACCCACTATGTTCATTCAGAATTTCTATAAAATAAAAAAACAATGCCAATGTTTAATCGAGGCATTTCAGGGAAGCCATCTTTAAGAAAATCTGTCAGGCGGTATTCTGCCCAAATTGAAAATGGAGTTACAGCAAAGGCGCAGTAGGCATTGAAATCATTATATTTCTGTATTTTCCTGGTAAGGGTGGTTTGGTTGTTTTCTTTAAATGAATGCCTGAACCAGAGAGGCGCATTATAGGTTGCACCTAAATCGAGCATGATTCTTTTACTGGGAGATTTAGTCATATCATTCAGTGAAAAGCTCACATTCACACCTATAGGAAAGTAGCAATAAGAATAATTTTCTTTTAAATGATCGGCAGGCATAAAAACTGATGAATCTTTTAAAAATCTTGTGTGATTGTAATTGTAAAATCCTAAAATACCTCCCAGAGCCAAATGTTTATTTATACAAGTCATGGCAATCATGCCCAATTTTAAATTAAATGCATCTCTTATCAGTCCTTTATTATTTTTATCACTAATTCCGTATGTTAAACCTAAATATACTTGAGCTAATCCCTCAGACTCATATACAGTATCAATCAGCTCTTCCCGGTATTGTTCAGGATAAGAAAGATAACATACAGTGAGTGAATCAGAAAATACTTCCACATTATAAACAGTCATAAGTCTTGTTTCCGGAAAGCCATTATATACTTTAATATTATAGATCCCGGGGGTTAAGCCTGAAAATGTATGGTCAGAATTGAAATACGCTCTTTGAATGACAGAATCTCTAATATCCAGACTAAAAAGTTTATCCTGTGATTCATCATGGTATGTTACAATTATTTGAACAGCCCCGGTGTTTTGAGTTCTGGCAGTGTAATTTGCAAAGAAACAAAATGCAAAAAAAATAATTGCAAGGTAAAATTTCATAGTTTGCTTTTTATACAAATGTAAAAAAAGGGTAATAAATTGCTTTAAATTTCTGTTTTAACTGCTGTTTTTATGCGCAAAAATATTATTCCTTTTTTTCAAAATTGATTTTTTTAGAAACACTTAAATTCAAAGCATATTTATTGGTAAACTGTATGCCGTTATAATATTTGTAAACCGGCAAATCGACATTGAGGCGTATCATCCAGTCTTTTTTCAATTTGACAAGCAACTGTGGTGAAAGAAAAAATATTTTATATCCTGATGATTCTACCACCTGATCATCTTCACGAATGGCTTTTCCACGGGTTTCAAACCGCCCTTGCAGACTGCATGTGAGCCGGTTTCCCAGACGATAATTGATGTACAGAGAACCGATAAACAGTCCACCGTATTTATAGTAAAAATTCTCAGATTCTATCAAGGTGGATATTTCATAAGTACATTGCGAGGAAAAAGAAAACTTTTTAAAATAAAAAATATCTTTAAGTCCTTTGTAGATATAAAATCCTACAAAATATTTATAGCTTCCTGATGAGGGCTGGAGGGTAATGGGCAGCTTAACGTTATCAACCTCCAGGTCAAAAACCCCCACAGGCAATTTCATTCCGCCAAGAAATGACAGCCGGAATGACTTATCACTGTAGAAAAGTGCATTGTACCTTACAGAAAGTGCACAATCGCCTAACCCCTTTCCGGTCATTGGTTTTGCATCCGGATTCACAAAATACTCACTTCTGTTGATAAAGTAACCCAACTCACCGTTAAAGTTCAGGCGGTGATTCAGGGCATATTCGGCCTGTATTTGGGTAAAGTTAAAGCCCGAATGATCAAGGTATTTTATTTCAAAGGGTTCACCTCCATGATAATAGGTGTCGGAATAGCTGTTCCTATACAAAACACTTGTTGTTAAAGTTTTTTTAGCCGAAACTTCATTGGTTCCGTCACCGCAATAAGGATTTCCGGCGGAACAGCATTGGGAAAAAGCGTCCGTAAAAAACAGAAGAAAAACAGAAATTGCTAACAGAGTTTTCATTTCGGGTCGAAATAGCTGAACACGTTTATTTTAATGGTATCCGAAACGCTGCCTGTTGTATTTGAAACAGTGCATTTGACTGTATTAGTTCCAACGCAACATTCGCCGGCAGCATATTTTATTGTGGTTCCTGCTCCGGTAATATAGCCGTGGTCGGCCTCCCATGCGTATTCAAGATCAGCGCCGGTCGCATATACAGTGATACAAGCGGTGTCGTAGGCCCTGACGGTGTAGAAATCGGTAACCAGACTGTCAATGGTAATTTCATCGGAAATTTTTTCGTCTTCCTTTTCTTTTTTGCAGGAGGTAATAACTGAAAAAATTACGGAAATTAGAATCAAAGGAATAAGTACGTTTTTCATACGGAATTATTTATTGGATAAATTTAATAATTTTTCTTGTATTTCTTCTTCATCACCTTCCTGAAAGGAAGTTTTTTTCCAAACCATTTCACCTTTTTCATTGAATAAAAAAAGTGTAGGAATAGCAGTTACACTCATGGCTCTTTTAAACTCGGAGTTTTCATCAAGCAACACTTCATAGTCCCAACCCATTCCGTTTATAAAAGGTCTGACGCCATTAGAACTCCTGGAATCATCCACAGAAACCAGTACAATTTTTACACCGGTTTTTTCTTTCCAGTCGTCATATTCTTCACTAATAACCGAAAGCATTTTGTTGGGTGTGCGGCAGCATGATTTCCAGAAAAAAATGATCATGGGGGCACCGGTATTTTTCAATTCCGAAGTACTAATCAATTCACCATCAATAGTTTTTAATTCAACTGAAGGAATGTTAACAATGACTGAATCCGTGTCTTGTCCACAAACAAAGCCCGAAATAAAAAGTAATATCAAAAATAAGTACTTTTCCATTTTATTTAAAATTTATTGAAAGGTCTTCAGCACTGATATAACCTTCGTGTCTGAAAATTTCTTTACCGGTTTTATCGAGAATAACCTGAACGGGAATCATAACCACACCATAATAATCTGCATAATTCTGTCCTTCTTTAGTAGTCACATTATGAAAAACCACATTGACTTCGGGATGATCTTCACCAACAATTTTAAGAACTTCTTCCATTTTTTTACACGCCACACAGGATTTGGCTCCAAATTCAAGAAAAGTGTATTTATACCCATTTGCCTGGTCAGAATAATTGTATTCGTTTTCGTATTTGTTTTTTTCAGATTCATCAAGGTTTTTTGCTGTTTCTGCTTTTTTAGATTCAGATAAAAAACTGCTTATTTTCCCTCTGAAAGCAAATAAACTTACAAATACTAAAACAGTCAGTATTACAAAAAATACGTTCCAAAAAGTACTTTTCTTCATTATTTATTTGCTTTTTAAAATTGCAAATTACGCATCACGGTATTTAATCTGGCACATACATGAACCACTGAGTTTCTCCTTTGGATTAACAATAACGGGCATTTGTTCACGCTCCCATTCAACCAGTCCACCCGACAAACCGCCAATATTTTCATATCCCATTTGAGACAAAATATTAAGGATAGGTGCCGTATGCAAACCCGAAGCATCAGCTAGAATATAATACCCTTTTTTATCCAGAGGAATAATCGCCTGTTCGATTTTACTTTTAGGCAGACTTACCACATTTGGAAGATCGAAAGCTTTATGGGTATTCATATAATCCTCTCTGATGTCAACCAGAACAACCCCTGCCTTACAAAGATTTAAAACCTCCCCGCAGGTAAAACTTCTGATCTTACCGCTGATAAATCCATTATTATAAAAAAGCTCTTTCATTTTAATTAGGTGTTACTTTATGAAATCAGCAATTTTCGTTTTCATAGTTTCCTCAAATTTGCCTTTGTCTTTGTCTGCGAGATAAGCCTGCACCACATCTGAAACATCAAGAAAAGATTCTTTTTTGCCTTTCTTTTTCAACACAACAACAGTCTGTGACTTTGCACTGTATTTTTCAACAAGTCCCTTATTTGCTTCGTCGGCAATTCTGACCACTTTAAATTTGGCATTGTCTTTGGCAAAATACTTCACAACAATCGAGTCCACATCTGATTGAAGCATGTTGCATGATTTTGCTTTGCAACAAGCCAGGTCAGCTTTAAAATAAAGCACTTCTATTTGCTTTTTCTTTGATTGGGCTTGAGATGCCAATGAAAAAACAAAGACTGAAAGCAATAGTAAAAGGATTGATTTTTTCATATCAAATAGTTTTAAAAATAAAATATATACATGTAATACAGACCAACAAGAATAAATACAATCCCTACAAATAACCTAAACCATTTTTCAAAAGTTTTCATTTTTTTGTAGAATCCGCCAACACCAGAAAGAGTAAATGCCAGTAAATAAGCAATGATAATAACAGGGATACCTGTGGCAATGGCAAATACAGGCGGCAAAAGCAATCCGGACGAACTGCTGATAGTCATGGGAATCAAAATACCAAAATAAAGCACACCACTGTAGGGGCAAAATGCAAGGGCAAATAGAATACCCAATATTAAAGCTCCCCAGGAACTGCTACCTTTTTTTTCAAATCTGGAAGTGAGATTTCCCAAACCGGGGAAATTTATCTTAATCACGCCCAGCATAAAAATACCAATAACTATTAAAATGGGCCCGAGTAATTGTTCACCGTGGGTTTGAAAAAAACTTGCCACATGGAATTTACTTGCACCAAAAAACAAGACTACACCAAGGGCTGTATAGCTTATTGTTCGGCCCAGAGTGTAAATCAGTCCGTTAATAAAGACCTTTTTCTTATTTTCCATATCCTTGCTAATGAATGCAATGGCTGTGATGTTGGTAGCCAAAGGACATGGACTGATTGCAGTCATTAATCCCAAAATTAAAGCAGACAATAAAGGAAAATCTGAATTTTCCAGTAAACTTTGCAGGTATTCCATTACTTAATTAAATCTTGAATTTGTTGTTTCAACATTGTTTTGTATTTATCAGGTTCGTTTTTTGCATAAGAGAAACCGGTGTCGGTATAATCAATTTCTTTTTCAGTTTTACCGTCAATTTCAATCAGCATTAAAGTTGGGCCATAAGCTTTATATTTTTTTGAAATGGCTTTGTTTTCGGCATCATCAACATTATATGATTTAAAAACAATGGTGCCGTTTTCCACTTGGGTTTTGAAACTTTCTTCCAATACCTCCTTTGTTTTATTTTCAATGGCCATACATCCGGGACATCTGTTAGTTGCATGAAAATACAAAACCTTCAGTTTGCATGTTCCGGTTTGGGCAAATGAAAAGTTTATCATCAAAACTGATGAAAACAGCACAATTAAAAGCAATAACTTTTTCATATCTGTTTATTTTAAAAATGAGTTTATTACATCAATAATTTTCTTTTCAAGGACTTCAGGATTATCAACAGCATTCATAAATCCAAGCTCCGTCAGATCAACAATTTCCTCTTTACCGTCAATGGTGGCCCTGATGATCAGACTTGAAGAGGTAACTTCAAATTTCTCGATAAGTGCCTGGTTTTTATCTTCAGACATGTCGACCGTAATAAAAGCCACTTCTTTTGATTCAACCTGTTTCTGAAAATTCTTTTCAATGGTTTCCTTAGCGATTTTTTCAATTTCAATGCATGTTACACATCGGTGTTTTCCATAAAAATTGTACACTTCAATTTTAGCAACCGATTCGATTTTAATATCAGATTTATTTGTATCACAGGCAAATAGAATGATACCAAGCAGAAGGGATGTGAAAAATATTTTTCTCATTGACTTTTTTATTTATTGTTGTTAATTATTTCAAGCAATTCTTTATTAGAAGGAACCCTTCCCGAAAAAACAACTTTTTCATTTATTACCAAACCGGGAGTACTCATCACATTGTATGCCATAATATCCATGATGTCTTCAACTTTGGTTACTTCGGCTTCAATGTTGTTTTCTTTAACAACCTGCAAAACTTGTTTTTCAAGAGTTTTACATTTGGGGCAACCCGGACCTAAAACTTTTATTTTCATTTTTTTACTTTTTTTTTGGTTATTGTTTATTTTCAAAAAAATCTGTCATTTGTTTTTTAGCATTTTTCCATGCATCCCGATTAATGCAGTATTTAATTTTCGGCGGATTGATTTCCCCCTGAATAAGTCCACACTCCTTAAGCTCTTTCAAATGTTGTGATAAAGTTGACCGTGCAATGGGTAAAATTTCGGCCATATCGCCGCTGTAGCAGCAAGATTGGTTATTCAGGATTTCTAAAATTTTTATCCTGGCGGGATGTGATAAAGCCTTGGCAAACAAGGCAACTTCTTTTTGTTTTTTAGTATAATCCATAATTTATTTTGTCTTTCGTAAAAATACGAAATAAATATTACAGCGTGTCAATTCTTTATTCAAAAAATAAAATTAAACAAATACCCGACAATCAGAATTCCGATTGCTACAACTCCAATAAATGTGAATATTAACGGGAGTTTCAGGACTTTTCTCAGAATCACCATTTCGGGTAGAGACAGTCCGATAACTGCCATCATAAATGCCAATGCAGTTCCCAGTGATGCCCCTTTTTCAATAAGGACAGAAACAATGGGAACAATTCCTGCAGCGTTTGAATACAATGGAATACCAATTAAAATGGATAGAGGGACTGAATACCACACATCTTTTCCCATTAGTGAAGCCATCAAATCTTCGGGAACAAATCCATGTGCTCCGGCGCCAACAGCTATACCCAGAGCAACATAAATCCAAACCTTGCCAACAATTTCTGTAACGGCTTCGTAACCAAGTTTTATTCTTTCACTAAAATGTATTTTTTCTTCACCCAGGTCGTTTTTACCAAGTTTAGAGTCATACACCCATGATTCGACCCATTTTTCAAGTTTAAGTTTCCCGATAATCCATCCGGCCAGTATTGCGATAAACAAACCCGTTACAACATAAATTAAAGCCACTTTCCATCCAAACAAACCATATAAAAGCACCACAGCCACTTCGTTTATCATAGGTGCAGCGATCAAAAACGAGAAAGTCACCCCTAATGGAACACCCGCTTTAACAAAACCCAAAAACAAGGGAATGGCGGAGCATGAACAAAACGGAGTAACTATTCCGAGCATCGCGGCCATTACATTTCCTGTAAATGTTTTTTTCCCTTCCAAGGCTTTTCTTGTCCGTTCGGGAGTAAAAAAAGTTCTGACAATGCCCACAAAGAAAATAATCAATGTAAGCAAGAGCATAACTTTCGGAAACTCGAAAATAAAAAACCAGATTGATTCAGCTAAATGATCTCCTTTTTCCATGTCAAAAACAGAGAAGACCAGCCATTCAGTAAAAGGTTGTAAATAGTGGTAAATCAAATACCACACTGGCAAAAACAACAGGGGTAATACTATTTTCCCCCGGGGACTTTTAAAAAAGCTTGTTTTTGTCTGATCAATTGTCATTTTAGCAGGTTAAAAGTTTTTTGAGTTGTGTGTTTTGTATTTCGTAAAAATACGAAATAATTTAAATAAAACAAAAGTTAAGTGAAATTACTAAATTAATTTTCCATCACACAGTCTAATGTTCTTATTACCATATTCAGCCGCTTGCGGACTGTGTGTAACCATTAAAATTGTTATTTTCTGATTGCTGTTAATTTCTTTGAAAGTTTTCAATATTTCTCCTGATAAGGCAGGGTCAAGATTTCCTGTTGGTTCATCAGCAAAAATAACTGAAGGGTTATTTATTAATGCCCGGGCAATGGCAACCCTTTGTTGTTGTCCTGCTGATAATTCTTTTGGCAAGTGATAAATCCTGTCTTCAAGTCCGACCATTTCCAAAACTTTTTTTGCCTTTGATTTCTGAATCGAAGAACGGGAATTAACCAAAGATAAAGGGACCATGACATTTTGCAAAGCAGTAAGGTAAGGGATCAGGGCAAAGCTTTGCATGACAAATCCTACGTTTTTCTTTCTATATCCGGCAAGTCGTCTGTCAGAAGCTTTTTCAATATGAAAGTCATTAAAGCTGATTTTACCCGAACTTGGCTTAATCATTCCGGCCAATGTGAGTAGCAAAGTTGTTTTTCCCGAACCTGAAGGCCCGGTAATTGTTACAAAATCACCTTTTTCAACTTCCAATGAAATGTTATCAAGCGCATGAATAGTTTTTTTCTTGCTCTTATATATTTTTGATAAATTTTCTATTACAAGTAATGACATAATTAAACCTCCTGCATGTTTGAATAAGGTTCGATTTTCCCTGCCAGGTATGCCGGAATCAATGAACCAATGATTGAAATTACTACTGCAATTATTAATGAATACCAGAAGTAAATTGTGATTGGGAAAACTTCAATTTGTGCAACCTGCGGACCAAGATATACTGCCGCTATTGTTCCCAGAATGTAACCGCAAATGCCTCCAAAAACACCTAAAACAATAGCTTTTAAAAGCAAGATTCTATAAATGTAACTTTTAGGGGCTCCAATCAAACGAAGAGTGCCAATTTCTTTCCTCCGTTCGTTAACATTCGCCCAGATATAATTACCGATAGAAATACCGCCAACAAAGATGATAATGATCAAAAACACAAATGATAATCGGTTCATCATGCCGTTTGTTTCAATTTGAGTGGCAACAATCTGACTGATTGTGGTTATCCTTGTGTCAGGCAAAATATTTCTTAAATCATTAAGTAACCCATCCGAGATGGCATTGCAGCATCCCATGATTTCAATGGCGGATATTTGCCCCTCCAGCTTTAAAAGCTCCTGAACAGCGGTCAAATGAGCAAAAATACGATCGTCATCAATGGTTCCTGTTTCAGGTAATACTTTATCTACATTGAATTCCTTACCCTCAATAGTTATTTTATCATTCTCTTTTAAACTAAGAGTAATTGCAATCTGAGAGCCAACTAAACAGTCATTAATATCCAGCGTATCAATCACTTTCCTTTGAAGCTTTTCATCCTTATAGCCATTATCCTGATTCTCTGTCTTTGTTGGTGAACAGGAAGCTTTTAATTCGTTTCCCTGCAATCCGTTGGTTTGCCAAATAGGTTTTGATGCGATTTCACTTGCAGGCATTATTCCAGTTAAAACAACCTTTTTTCCATTAATTTCAATTCTTCTGGTCAGTTTAGGTGATAGGTTGTCAACCCCCTGTAAAGAAGAAGTAAGTATTCTCTCAACATATTCCATGGGAATTGTTGGGGCATCTATATCTGCAGTGTAATAGTCATCAATATTAGCTCCCTGAGGCAAAACCAATATATTGGCTCCTAAATTGTCCAGTTTTTTTGCCACTGCAATTTCTGAGTGGATGGTTACCGTTTTTATTCCAACAATTACTGCTATACCCAATACAATAGCTACTAGTCCTGAAATTAACTGAGATTTTCTATGCATTAATTCCAGAAAGACCAATTTAAAAATATTCATACTATTTATATTTCTTTATAATTAACATTTTTTCCCACTACCTCCGGGACAGCATCCACCTAATTTTTTATTAACGCCCTCAACAAGTTTTTTTGAAGTTACAGGAGATTTGACAGAGCTTGTAAACTGACCTTTAGCGTTAAAAATGTAAACAACAGTCTCTTTTTCAGTAGTACTGGCATTTATTTGCTTTAAAAATGCTGCTTCGTTTTTATCAGTAACATCAATTTCAACTGTTGCGGCTTTATCGCTTAATTCAGTACATGCTTTTTTACATTCATCAACAACAGTTGATTTGTCAGTCATTTTACTGCTGCTGCAAACTATCAGAACGGCCTTATTATTATTAAGAGCAAGAAGCACTTCAGCTTGTTTCTTTGAAGGAATTAATTTTACTAATTCATCAGCAGTGGCCTGACTTTCAATTAGTCCGCCTGCAACAGCACCATTTGATGCAATTACCATAATCATTGGAACCGGAGCACCTGAAATTCTGTATTTAGCAACTAAATCCTTATTTTCTTCAGCTGATCTGTCAAGTTCAATTACTACAGATGATTTTTGTAATTTTTGAGCATCTTCAGCAATTTTCCTGATATTATCAAGACTTTTTACACTTGAATCAGTAATTATCAGGAAAACAGCTTTACCCGACTTATTTGCTTTAGCAATGTCGGTTGCAACGGTTGCTCTCACAGCAAATACAACAAATACCAGGCAAAGAATTGTCAGAAGAATTGATTTTTGATTTTTCATATTATATTTGTTTAAATAATTTAACAATCACACATAAATGAAGTAATGGTTTTGTCCATAAATTCATTGAACATTTTTTTTGATTCACCAAGCTTTCTCATATCCAGGCAATAATGAATTTTTAAACCATCAATGGTTCCCTTTATAATACCGGCTTTTTTAAGATCTTTCAAGTGTTTTGAAACTGTAGTTCTTTCAATAGGAAGAAAATCAGAAATATTTCCGGTTTTTATTTCCCTCTTTTCAGCAAGTAATTGAATTATTGCAATTCTGGCAGGATGGGAAAATATTTTTCCCAACTCTGCAATTTTTTGCTGTTCAGAATTGAACTCCTTGAATTTATTATTATTCATAAATTAATGTTTAGTGACGTAAACATACGACATTAATTTTTATTCAGATGTTAATTTTGCGTTAATGTGTCTTTTTTTTTTCAAACCATTGAACTTATTGCCTATTACTCCCTAGGAAAGTACTTTCCTTTAAACCAAAACGCCAGATTGACCAAGGCAATCATCACCGGAACCTCAACGAGCGGCCCAATAACAGCAGCAAATGCTTCGCCGGTGTGCATCCCGAAAATTGAAATGGCTACGGCAATGGCAAGTTCAAAATTGTTGCTGGCTGCTGTAAACGATAAGGTTACCGACTGTCCATAAGTTGCTCCCACTTTTTTGCTCATGAAAAACGACAGCACAAACATGATGATAAAATAAATGAGCAACGGGATGGCAATAATGACCACATCAAGCGGAATTTTCACAATGTACTCGCCTTTGAGGGAGAACATAACCACAATTGTAAAAAGAAGCGCTATGAGGGTAAGCGGACTGATTTTCGGGATAAATTTAGTGTGGTACCATTCCTTGCTTTTTGCCCTGAATAAGATGAAACGGGTTAAAAATCCTGCAATAAATGGTATTCCCAAATAAATAAAAACGCTTTCCGCAATTTGCATAATGGTGATTTTCTCAACTGCCATGTTGGTTGGTATCCCAAACCAGCCAGGCAGTATAGCAATAAACACATAAGCATACACCGAGAAAAACAACACCTGAAAAATACTGTTGAAAGCAACCAGTCCGGCTGCATACTGAGTATCTCCCTTTGCCAAATCGTTCCAAACGATCACCATGGCAATGCAGCGGGCAAGGCCAATCATGATAATACCATACATATAGGGCAAATTGGCATTATTTTCACCTGGAAACATCTTGAAGAAAGCGATGGCCAGGAAAAACATGAGTACCGGACCAATGATCCAGTTCTGAATAAGAGAAAGGGTAAGAACTTTGTAATTTTTAAAAACATCACCCAGTTCTTCATACTTCACCTTTGCCAGGGGCGGGTACATCATCAGAATGAGTCCGATGGCAATGGGAATGTTCGTAGTACTGTTTTCTGAGGGTTTAAGTGAATCCCAGAATTTTGCAATCTCAGGAAATAAGTATCCTGATAAAACGCCAACCGCCATGGCCAGGAATATCCATAAGGTCAGGAAGCGGTCGAGAAATTTTAGTTTTGGTTTTGAGGGCATGGTGATTTGATGATTAGTTGATTAGCAAATTAGTTGATTAGTAGATTTGTTAATTAGCAGATTACTTTTTATATCCCACCACGGTGACGCTGTAGATGCCGGTCTTATCCTTTTTAAACTGGCGAAGTTCATCCAGAGTCAGGTAATTGAGCAGCACTGAATTGGGGATGGTAATTTCCTTTTCCTTTTTAATTTCGGTTTCCTTGAAACCGGAGGCATTTATTATATATAGGTATTTTTCAATGTCAATGGCTCCGGCCACACATCCCGCATACATTTCAGAATCCTGTTTGATTTTTTCGGGCAAATCGCCTTTAATGACCACATCCGAAACACAAAAATGCCCGCCGGGTTTGAGCACTCTGAACATTTCAGAAAAGGCCTTGTTTTTATCGGGAACCAGATTGAGCACACAATTTGAAATAATGACATCAAATTTATTATCTGGCAATGGCATATTTTCAATGTCCCCCTTGACAAAATCGATGTTTTTCACTCCAAGTTTATCCCTGTTGGCATTGGCTTTAACAAGCATTTCATCGGTAAAATCCAGTCCGGTTACATGACCGCTTTCACCGGTATAATATCTTGCAACAAAGCAATCATTACCTGCGCCCGAACCCAGGTCGAGAACAAAATGACCATCTTTTATTCCTGCAAACTCTGTGGGTATTCCGCAACCCAATCCAAGGTCAGCATCAGGATTATAACCATCAAGTTTAGAATAATTTTCACTAAAGATGGTATAATCAACCTCACCGCAACAGCCGGTGGCACCGCAGCATGATTGTTCATTATCGGTTTTGGATTGTCCGGCGATTTGGCCATATTTTTCTTTAACAACCTCTTTGATATCTTTTTTTTCCATGGTTATTTTTTTAATGAAGTATTATATAATGTGTAAAAACGTTCTTTTATTTCATCCCTGATTCTTCTGAATTCATTAAGGATATCCTCATCAGATCCTTTAAATTCAGATGGGTCATCAAATCCGATATGTAAACGGTTTTTTACTTTTCCGGTAAAAACCGGGCAGTTTTCATTAGCACCGCCGCATACCGTTATTACAAAATCCCATTCTTCGTTCATGTATTTTTCAACAGAGTCGGAAGTATGTCCGGAAATATCAACCCCTGCCTCCTTCATGACCAGAATGGCTTTTTCATTCACTTTTCCCGATGCTTTTGTTCCGGCAGAATAAACTTTCAGGTTTGTATCAAAAGACTGAAGGAAACCATGAGCTATCTGACTGCGGCAAGAGTTTGCCGTGCATAAAACAAGTACCTTCATAATTTACAGTTTGTTGGTCCGATATCAATAATTTTAATAAAATTGTCAAGAAGAGATTTGACCTCTTTCACATGTTCATTACAAAGGCAATAATTCACCTTTGTTCCTGAAATTTCCCCATGAATAATGCCGCAGTTTTTAAGTTCCTGCAGATGTTGTGAAACGGTAGTACGGCTAAGTGGAATTTCAGAAGTGATATCCCCGCTGACGCATGTTTTTTGCTCGGCAAGGTATTTAAGAATTGCAATTCTTGCAGGATGCGAAAGCGCTTTGCATATCATGGCAATTTTTTGGGAATTCTGGTCAAAATTATCTTTTTTGGAATATGTCATTATTAAATGTTTTATGTCGCAAACATACGACATAAATTTTGAACAAAAAAGAGGTTTAATTGTTTTTTTTTACACATGGTTTATTTAACCAATAAATTATAATTAGTTGCTGTATTAGCAAAGTAAAACGAGTAAAAATTAAAATAAACTACAACAATGAAAAAATCACTTATAGTCCTTGCAATTATTGGTTCATATTTAATTAGTAATGCACAGTCTGTTAACTTTCATGATTTTAAAATCAAATCAATTGATGGAAAAGAAGTGAAATTAAGCAGTTTTAAGGGGAAAAAGGTGCTTGTAGTAAACATTGCCTCAAAATGTGGGTTGACTCCCCAGCTTGAATGTTTACAAAAAATGTATGATGGGATGGACACTTCAAAGTTTGCCATTATTGCCTTTCCGGCGAATAATTTTTTAAAGCAGGAGCCCGGGACAAGTGAAGAAATAAAAGAATTTTGTTCAAAGAATTACGGGGTAACATTTCCTGTGATGGAGAAAGTATCAGTTTGCGATTATACCTACCTCTCCTACCCTCCAACTCCTGAAAAATCTGAGAAAAACCAGACACATGAGTTATATAAATGGCTCACATCCAAAAAAGAGAATGGGATTGAAGATGTTATGGTACAATGGAATTTCCATAAATTTCTGATAGATGAAAACGGCAATTATGTGGGAAATATCAATCCGGGCACCTGTAACGAAATTGAAACAATACTAAAATGGACAACACAAAAGGTCAATCAATAAATTAGAATTTCATTAATACTTATCAGCACATTAGTGTTTTTTAGCATAAATACGTAACATTGAAGGTAAATACACGTAAAAAGTCGTGATTTTAATTTAATTATTTGAAAATTAATTAACTATAATTGGTTAAACGATGCGACTTTTTTTGAATTTTTTGCGTCTGTATAATATTGAAGGCAAAAATTATGACTGATTACAAGATAATACTATCAATAATAAGTTTTTTACTGTTGTTTTTATTGCCCCGGCAGATGAAGTCACAGAATGAAGTCATTATTGGTGAAGTTACCCCGTCACTTTTAACAGACGACCATACCGCTGAGGGATTTCTTGTTACATTATCTTCAGGGAGGATAATACATTTTTTCAGACTTGAAGAGGGAATTTTCAGCAATCACATTGGCAATGGCGGAAAAATAGTAAAAAGGTATTCCGATGATAACGGGGCAACCTGGAGCGAAAACATTCTCGTATATGACGACGAATATGATGACCGCAATGTTCATGGTGGCAGACTCGAAAGCGATAGAATAGTGCTGTTTTTCAGGAGATTTGATGCCAACTTTGCCACGCATGTTGACATGAATTTTATTTATTCTGATGATGGAGGAGAAACATGGAGCACAAGAGAAGTGATCAATACTGAAGGTATAAGTTGTGGTACCCATACATTGAATTACGTTCCGGGAAAAGGTTATATGAATATTTTCATGCAAAGGTTTTATATTGAACTCAGATTCAGCGAAGATGGCTCGAACTGGGACAGTATTGCCCACATATGGGATTACCGAGAAAACCAGGAATTTCCAATAGGTGAAGTTTCGCTTGCTTATGTCGGAGATGGAAAGATTATTGGTTTGATCAGGGATATTTCTGAGGAACCCAAAAATTTTATGCAGTTTGTTTCGGAAGATTACGGAGAAACATGGACAGATCCACGACTCACAAATATTGCTGATACATTTTATTGCGTCTCTCCCCTTAACTTTTTTGATCCCGAGAAAAATGAATTGTTTTCCATAGCTACTGATCGCAGAGGAGCTTACTATTTTGAATTGAGTAATTTTGATTCAAAAGTCTGGATTTACAAAAACAAACCGGATGAAATATTTAATCAGCCCCTCAATTACAATCTGGTTGGCAAAATCGACCGTCCTGTCATTAATTCGTACCGTTTTTATGGCTATCCTACTGCCACAAAAATGGCAAACGGAAAATATCTGGTAATATTTACTGAAAGCTTCAGAAGACCAAATTTTAACGAAAATGCAGATTTCTATCAATTTATAATTGAGTGGGACGAAACTACCACAGTAGAACAAAAAGAAATTTCCAATTCAAAATCATGGCCTGTTCCATTTTCTGATTTATTGAATCTCGAATTCAACTTACCAGGTATTAAATCAGGTCAGGATATTAACCTGATCATTACCGATATTTACGGAAAAACTGTTTACAGTAATAAATATAAAAATTCAGATTTTAATTCAATTACTATAAGCACAGAGGCTTTTGAACCCGGTATTTATTTCTATTCAATTACAGCTCCCGGCGTTAATCTTAACGAAAAGATCATCTGCATCAGATAATACTGCGACTTGTTCTTTTCATTGTTTTGCTCCATTATTGACCTTCATCTTAAATGGTTTTCTCTCTGTTCAATTACCACAGAACAACATTTATTAACCAAACTGCGTATCCCAAAAGTCAATAATAATCAGACCCATTAGCCCCTGATATACATAAATTATTCATCTCTACACATTCGAATCATTCAAAGTATCCTTATCCCCCTCTGTCATAAACATATTATAAAACACATCCGAACGTTCCGGATCTTGTTATAAATATTTATTTGACAATTCCGGATATTCATTTTTTATCAGTAATTAGCACACAACAACATTACAGCAATTTGTTATATTTCTGATTTACTTGATATTACAAATTTTTTCAACTTAGTATCCAATTTAATAATGCCAATCCAACTTACTTACTCCTTGTTTTTTTTCTCAATCCAGGCTATTTACATGCTTATTTATAATTAAATTTTAATTCTTTTCGTTTATATTTGCATTCCATTTAAAAATTATTTATTTAGTATAATGAAAGTCAAATACATAGATTTAATTGAACAAACCTTTGATTTTCCGCAGGAAGAATTTAAGGTAATTGAAAATGAATTGCACTTTAACGGAATAAACTTGATGGATACAATTAAGCAATATGGAACTCCATTAAAGATTACCTATTTACCAAAAATATCCAAGCAGATTCAAAAGGCAAAGAGACTTTTTAATGTGGCTATGGCCAAAGCCGATTACCAGGGTGATTATTATTACAGTTATTGCACAAAGAGTTCCCATTTTTCATTTATTTTAGATGAAGTATTGAAAAACGACGTACACCTTGAAACATCTTCTGCTTTTGATGTTCATATCATTGAAACATTAAATGAAGCTGGTAAATTTTCAAAAGACAAATACATTATATGCAATGGATTCAAACGCCCACAGTATCTTGAAAACGTTGCCTGGCTCATAAACAACGGCTTTCACAATACCATACCAGTCCTTGACAACAAAGAAGAGTTTGAAAGTTATGCCGAGAATATTAAAACTGACTTCAACTTAGGGATCAGAATTGCTGCAGAAGAGGAACCTAAATTTGATTTTTATACATCCCGACTGGGCATCAGGTACAATGACATACTTCCATTTTACCTTGATAACATCAAACCCAGGAAAAACATGCATCTTAAAATGTTGCATTTCTTCATCAACACCGGAATCCATGATAATGCCTATTATTGGAGTGAACTATCAAAATGTGTGAATGTTTATTGTGAACTGAAGAAAATTTGCCCTGAGCTTGAGTTTCTTAATATCGGCGGGGGATTCCCAATAAAAAACTCTCTCGCATTCGACTATGATTACGAATACATGACAGAAGAGATTATATCTCAGATAAAAGAGACATGCAAACAGAACGGAGTACCTGAGCCAAACATATTCACCGAGTTTGGTTCGTACACTGTTGGCGAAAGCAGTGCTGTCCTTTATTCAATACTTGACCAAAAGAAACAGAACGACCGGGAAATCTGGAACATGATTGACAGTTCATTCATGACAACCCTGCCCGACACCTGGGCCATCAAACAAAGGTTTATTCTGCTTGCTATTAACAGATGGGATAGCGAGTATCATCGGGTTTTTCTTGGTGGACTTACCTGCGACAGTCAGGACTATTACAATACCGAAGCTCATTCCAATGCTGTATATCTGCCTGTTTACAATACCGAAGAAACACAATTTATCGGATTGTTTCATACAGGTGCCTATCAGGAATCCATTGGTGGTTACGGGGGCATTCAGCATTGTCTTATTCCTGCTCCCAAACACGTAATCATTGATGTCGACGAAGAAGGTGAAATTTCCACCAAATTGTTTGCCAAAGAACAAAGCTATAAATCCATGCTCAAAACCCTTGGTTATGAGTGGTAAAAGATTTAAAAAAGAACAAATTTTTTTGACAATTTCTATTTTCAATTCAATTTGTTAAGCTATTTTTGCATAAATTTTTAAAATATATTTTATGAATTTTGGAGATATACCAAAGGAATTTACTGATTACGAAAAGGCAAAAATCGTGATTGTTCCTGTGCCTTACGATGGCACATCCACATGGGTAAAAGGCGCCGACAAAGGTCCGCAGGCCATTCTTGAAGCCTCAGCAAACATGGAGCTTTATGATATTGAAACCGACATGGAAGTATATCAGGAGGGCATTTTTACAGCAAAACCCATCACTGAAAAATCCAGTCCGGATGACATGGTAAACGCAGTTTTTGACGAAACCCTCGAACATCTGAAAAATCATAAAATAGTTGTTACCCTTGGCGGAGAGCATTCGGTGAGCATCGGATCAATTTTGGCATTCAATGAGCATGTTGAAAATCTTTCTGTTTTGCAGATCGACGCTCATACCGATTTAAGAAATGAATATGAGGGAAGTACTTTTAACCATGCCTGTGTTATGGCCAGGGTAAAAGATCTTGGAATTCCTTTTGTACAAGTTGGTATCCGCAGTATGGATGTGGCAGAAAAGGACAATTTGAATGTCGACAATGTATTTTTTGCCCAGGATATTGTTGAGGCAGATAATTTCTGGATGACTCAGGTCGTTAATAAACTTACCGATTATGTATATGTAACCATTGATCTGGATGGATTTGATCCTTCAATTCTCCCTTCTACCGGGACACCTGAGCCGGGCGGGCTGAAATGGTATCAGGTTCTTGATTTATTGAGGATGGTTAATGAAAAGACCAATGTGGTGGGATTTGATGTGGTGGAACTTTGTCCAAATAAAAATGAAAAATCCTCAGATTTTCTTGCAGCCAAACTGGTTTATAAAATGCTTTCCTATAAATTTAAAAAAATTCAATCATTTTAATATTTCCTTTACAAACCTTATAAAACACATAAGATGAAGAAAAAAGACGTTCTAAAACAAACAGTTAAACACATTGATATTAAATCCTTCGACTCAACTCCGATTATTAATTCCATGCGCAGGATGTCATTTACATCCCGAGATACTGCCACTGCTGCCGACATTTATGAAAGAATGCTGAAAGAGGACAAATGCACCAACATTCTTACCCTCGCAGGAAGCACCAGTGCAGGAGGATGCATGCAGGTTTACGTTGAAATGGTTAAAAATAAAATGATTGACGTTATAGTTGCCACCGGCGCTTCAATAGTTGACATGGACTTTTTTGAGGCACTTGGTTTCAAACATTATATCGGTTCTCAGGCAATTGATGACGGAAAACTTAGAGAGCTGTATATCGACAGGATTTATGATACCTATATTGATGAAGAGGAACTGCAAAACTGCGATCTTACCATAAAAAAAATTGCCGATTCGCTTGAACCAAAAGCTTATTCATCGCGCGAATTTATACGCGAAATGGGTAAATACCTTGTAAAACATTCAAAGAAAAAAGATTCTTTGGTTCAGGTTTGCTACGAGAATAATGTTCCTATTTTCTGCCCGGCATTTGTTGACAGCAGTGCAGGATTCGGACTTGTGAAGCATCAGGTGGAAAACCCCAAAAAACACATGGTTCTGGATGCTATTAAAGATTTTTATGAACTCACAAAAATAAAAATGGCCGCAAATACCACAGGTTTATTCATGATTGGCGGCGGAGTTCCTAAAAACTTCACTCAGGACACAGTTATTTGCGCTGAAATGCTGGGTAAAGATGTTCCCATGCATAAATATGCCATTCAGATTACCGTTGCTGATGTCAGAGATGGTGCCTGTTCATCTTCAACTCTGAAAGAAGCCAGTTCATGGGGAAAAGTTGATACCACCTTCGAACAAATGGTTTATGCCGAGGCTACCAGCGTTCTGCCACTTATTATCAGTTATCTTTACCATAAAGGAACCTGGAAGAAAAGGACTTTCAAAAACTGGGGTAAAAAGCTGGATGAAAATAAAATATAATTTTCAAATACGTATTGCTACCCCGGAAATCCCCGGGGTATTTTTTTTATCCTTATTACAGAAACTACATATTTTTAATCTAAGTTAAATATCTTACTTTTGTTAAAAAATTAGACCATGATATTTATTAAGCTTCTCGATTTTGTAGAAATTATAAGTGCTTTTATGGTTTTGTTTGCCATTATCGACATCACCGGCTCCATTCCCGTTATCCTTAGCATCAAAGCAAAAACCGGTGATATAAAAGCAGGAAAAGCATCGCTTGTTGCATTTGGAATTCTACTGGCTTTTCTGCTAATTGGGGAGCAGCTACTCGGACTTTTTGGTGTGGATATATATTCCTTTGCCATCGCCGGTTCAATTGTGGTTTTTCTGGTTGCCATGGAGATGGTTCTGGGAGTGGATCTCTTCAAACAGGAGGCTAAAGGCACTGCCTCAATTGTTCCAATTGCATTCCCATTGATTGCCGGTGCCGGCTCCATTACCTCACTGCTTTCGCTCAGAGCCGAATATGCCATGATAAATATAATTGTGGCACTGACACTGAATATGGTTTTTGTTTATTTTGTGCTCCGTGCCACCTCAAGATTCGAGAAAATACTTGGAGAGGGAGGAATTCTGATACTCAAAAAAATATTCGGGATCATTTTGTTGGCCATTGCCATCAAACTTTTTACAACTAATACCGGAATCTCCTTTGCACAATAAACCCGAAATAATAATTTATACAGATGGCGCAGCCAGCGGCAATCCTGGTCCGGGTGGCTATGGAGTTGTGCTAATGTCAGGCAAGCACAGAAAAGAAATGTCGGAAGGGTTCCGCCTCACTACCAACAACCGAATGGAACTTCTGGCTGTTATTGTCGCCCTTGAAACATTAAAAGTTCAGGGAAGTAAAGTTAAAATTTATACGGACTCAAAATATGTGGTCGATTCCGTTAACAACCGCTGGGTTTTTGATTGGGAAAGAAAGGATTTCAAAAAGAAGAAAAATCCTGATTTATGGAAACGCTTCTTGAAAATATATCCAAAACATCATATCCAGTTTATTTGGATAAAAGGTCATGCCAATATTACCGAAAATGAACGATGCGATGTTCTTGCCGTTGAGGCCTATAAAAAACCTAATCTGCTTATAGATGCGGAATATGAGAATGCTGGCGAAGGAGAAGGGTTGTTTTAATTGATGTATGAGGTATGATGTCATATTATTGATGTTTCCGACAATTGAGCAATAATTGAAAATCCCGGTAAAATAAAATTATTTAGGATTTAAGTGTTAAAACCCCTTGTCTTTACTATTTTTGTTGGCTTAAATGAAGAAATTGAAAATTTATACCGACATATCAGGTTTACAGCTTAGCAATCCGGTATTGACAACCGGCACTTTTGACGGGATACACCGAGGGCATTTTTCTGTTTTGTCACACATGAAAGAAAAAGCGGCATTAATGGGAGGCGAGTCGGTGGTTTTTACTTTCTGGCCACACCCACGATATGTACTTCAGAATTCATCCGGAAATCTCAAACTCCTGAATACCCTCGAAGAAAAAAAAACATTGTTTGAAAGATCCGGAATCGACAACCTGATTATCTATCCTTTTACAGAAGATTTTGCCTCACTCAGTTCCAGAGATTTTATTCAGAAAATTCTCGTGGAAAAAATTGGCGTAAAACACCTGGTATTTGGATATGATCACCAGTTTGGCAAGAACAGGGAAGGCAGCTTCGACAGTCTGAAAGAAAGCTCACATGAATTTGGATTTTCTGTCGAACAAGTTGATGCGCTTACGATTGACGGAATTAACATCAGCTCAACAAAAATCAGGCATATGCTTGAAGCGGGGGAAATTGATTTAGCCAATAAATATCTTGGGTACAATTACTATATGCGGGGCGTGGTGGTATCCGGAATGAAATTGGGCAGGAAAATAGGATTCCCTACAGCCAATGTTAGTCCGGATGACGACCACAAACTCATTCCGCCTCCCGGAGTATACTGCGTCAAAGTAAGGGTAGGAAATGAAGAATTTGCAGGAATGATGAACATAGGATTCAGACCCACCTTCGGAGAAAACAACCGGGAAACCATCGAAGTACACATTATAGACTTCGATCGTGAGATATACGATAATGCAATAGAGTTGTGGTTTGTGACTAAGCTCCGTGATGAAAAAAAGTTCGACGGCATTGATGCTTTAATCACTCAGTTGAAAAAAGATAAGGAAGAAACAATACGAATCATGTCAAAATAAAAAACCCGGTTACCCGGGTTTTTATATTTATTTTACCAGTGACACCATTCGGGTCACAGGAATATTGTTTATTCGCATTTTCAGAATGTAAACTCCTTCATTTGACCCTCCCAGATCAACAGTATAAAGTCCCTCGGTGCGCACATTATATTTATCTGTCACCATTCGGCCGCTTATATCATAAACCTGCAAGCTGAAATTATTCAGGTCAACCGAGCTTAAATCGATGTTAAACTGACCATCAGACGGGTTGGGGAATATAATCACATTACTGTTTTCAAATTCAAAGGTTTGAATACCAACCAAACATCCAACAGGGGTTAGCCCGGAGGAGGTATGAATATTAAACAGATCTGTTGCTGTGTACCAGGTTCCGCTTTTTCTGCAATAAAGAGTATTATCGCCTGATGGGCCGCGATCCGGAGCCATATAAATTGCAAATGTATCACCTGCAGCATATGAAATCTCGAAGCCTGCGAAAAAGATTCCATCCACTTCGATATTGGAGTCAAAATGAACCACATTAAACAGGCCGGAAGTCAGGGTACTGACGTTTACCTGTTTAGAACCCAGCATTGAATCGGGTTCCAGATCGCCATTCCATATAATAAATTTTACTTTACCGCCTGCGGAGTATGATTTTGCAACCGGGAAAATAAATGAGCTAATCTCTGAAACTGTCCAGTCTTCAAATCTTTCGGCATAGGCAGTAACAAGTTTTCCATTATGTCCGGGCAAATATCCCCATGTTGAAGACAGCTGCTGGAAAGTCATATTTTCCCCAGGCAACATATTTGTAATGGTATCACAAAGCTGATCCATAGGGTAATCGGAAACAACGATATAGTCAACCTTCGTTAATGAACCAGAACCAGAGCCATTTGAGGCAGTAAGGGTAACATTGTATAAACCAGGAGTTGAATAAGATATTCCGGTGGGATTCTGGTCATTTGATGTGGTTGGTGTTCCGCCTTCAAAATTCCATGACCATGAAACAGGGAAAAAATCAGATTCATCTGTAAAATCAACAGTTTCACCGGCAGTAATAAGTCTTGGTGCGCCTGTAAAATGAACTTTGGGTGCAATTGAAGAAGTATCGGGATAAACTTCAATATAATCAACTTTTGTGAGAGAATCAGATCCTCCGGTATTGGTTACTTTAAGTTTCACTTCATATAATCCTGCAGTACTGTATACAATGTCTGAGGGGTTCTGAAGGTTTGAGGTAGTAACATCAGCTCCTTCAAATGTCCATTTCCAAATAGTTGGAGAGTTGGTTGAAAGATCTGTAAAATCAACCGAACTGCCAACCGGAATTAAAGTTGGGGTACCAACAAAATCGGCAACGGGTGGTGGGCCAATTGGAGGTTGAACCTCAATATAAGCTGTTTTTGTTTCGGTATCGGTAAGCGAAGCGTTCGAAACTTCGAGAGTTACATCATAAGTACCGGCGGTATTATAAGTGATTGTTGGATTTTGCAAGGTTGATGTTGCAGGAGATCCACCGGGAAAATCCCAGTTCCAGGAGGTAGCGCCACCAGTTGATAAATCAGTGAAATCGACTGTACTTCCAACGGGTATTACCAGAGGAGCTCCGGAGAAATCTGCAATCAGGGGATCTGTGCAAGGAGTTTCAGCAAGACCATAGCCATTAAGGATCGAAGTTATATCACCTACAGTACTAATTGGCCAAATATCCTGCTCGACAATATTGTGGTCAGGGGCAATAAGACAGGTGGTAGGAAGTGCAGAGGCGCCATAAGTTGCCCCAATAGCATCGCCACCTGAGGCACCACTGATGGTCCAATATTCCACTCCATGTTCCTCATCCCATGCAATGCAAGCTGCATCATCGTCGGCGGATTCAACATTAACTCCAATAAAAATTACATCATGATTATTACATCCGTAATAAATATATGCTTCATTTACGGTCGGTGCGACCGAGGCACATGTGCCTCACCACGTAGCCCAAAACTCCAGGACAACATACTTACCCGCATCAAGGAGTTCAAAAAGATGGACTTCATTGCCATAGACATCGTTTACCGTAAAATCTTCGGCTGTGGTCAGTGTGACCTGCGATTTCGCCGTAAAACTCAGCGTTATCGCTAAAAATAAGCTTAACAGGATTGTTTTCATATGGTCATAATTTTGTATAAAAATACGATATTTTATAATATGCTGATATTATTGCAGATATATTTTTACTAAAAATTGAAAATTCAATTGTATACCCTAGATAATATCCCCTATATAAAAATAAAAACCTCTGAATATCAGAGGTTTTTATTTTTTTTACTGTTTAATTATTTTTTTCAGATATACCGATTGATTTACTTGCAATTTCAGGTAATAAATTCCGGGCTCTGTTATATTATTTATTGCAACCTGATGCGCTCCTTTGGCTTCATTTTGGTTAACCTTGATTATTACTACCTTGCCCTGATTATCAACAATTTCAATTTTTACATCAGAGTTTTTCTCAAGAATATAGTCCACATTAATAATTTCATTGAATGGGTTAGGATATGTTTTCACCGAGAAAAAGTTTCCATCCACAGTAGGTACTGAGATATACGGATCTTCAATATAAATTCCTGTTTCACCTGAAGTGGTATCTACGTAAAAATTCAATGTTGTATAGGATGTATCAGCTCCGGAAACATTGATATCAGAATAAGTCTGGATCAAGGGGAATCCCGGGATATCAACTGATAAAGAGAAAGAGCCATCAGGAATGCTGTCAATTTCATAATTTCCATCCCCATCGGTTTCAGTCACCGCAATAGGTTCTCCTTCGGGTTCCTGTTCAAGATAAATTTCGGCACCAGGTACAGGTTCGCCCACATCTTTGGCGGCAGGATCAATAACCATAACCACTGTTCCTGAGAAAGTTCCCAATCCATCAAAAGTTACAGATGATTCGAGGAGCTGAACATTAATGGATGTGAAAGCGCTGTCGCATCCGGCTTCAATAATGGTAGCCAATTCCCAGTTATACTGATTGCCGTAATAGGTTGGAAGTAATTCTGGCACCATCGAAGGATCTATTAGGATTCTTAACAGATAATTAGCAGGTTCCAGATCAATAAAATCATATCCCATAGAGTATATGGGAACAGTAACCAGCGATTCAGCATCACCCAATCCATTAATCTTTAAAATTTCTGCTTGCAGCAGTCCATCTGCCACATATCCGCCTGTAGTAGGCAGCACCAATCCTGAAAGTGTTGCCAGTGCTTGTTTTCCCACCATCATTTCCTGTGAAGTGGTACAGCCATTTACATCAGTAACAGATACATTATACATCACTGATTCGGTAAGTGAGTAGTTGATAGAATCTGTTCCGCCATCGTCCCAGCCATAAGTATATGGAGGCACTCCGCCATCAGGTGTTATAATGCCTATACCATTTGAGGATCCGGTGCAGGTCACATCGTGAGTTGTTACAACGGAAGTGAGTTCGTCGGGTTCAAGAATAATAACTGTATCAGAAAAAGGACAAGAAAGTGACATATCGTTAATAGTAACAAAATATAGGCCTGCAATTAAACCAGAAACTGTAGGTTGATTGGTGGCAATAACGGATCCAGTCGAATTATTCCAGTTGTATTGAGTTTTATAAGTGGAACCTACTATTTGAGTTGTGGCAGTTCCATCATTAAAACCAAAACAGCTAACGTCCAAGGAAGTAGTGATAATTTCAATTCTGGGTGAAGCAATAGCCAAAACAGCATCAGACAAGCCAACGCCTGTGGTTTTTCCAACCACGGGAATCTGACAGAAATTATCTTTAGGAACAAAATCATAAGCTATTTGTGTCAGAGGTTGATCGTAAAATCCTTCATATAATATATTTCCAGCCATATCCAATTTCACAACATACATGTTTGTGTCTGAACCATAGCTTGTTGTATAACCGGTGATTGTATAGAAACCATAACCCATACTAAAATCACCGATTCCACTAATGGCAAATCCTTCTTCATCGCCGGCGCCACCAATAATTTTTTGCCAGATTATTGCTCCAGACATATCAACATTCATTACCAGCAAATCTTTTCCACCTGCTCCGGTGCTTTCAGTATAGCCAGCACAAACCAGGGAACTGCTGCTGGGGTTATACCAGATATCATGCATTTCGTCATCAAGAGCACCACCATAGGTAGTATCAAACAGAACTATGCTGTTCATCGGGTCGACATTTGCAAAATACACATCTTTTCCACCGGCACTGGCTGTGGTAGTATATCCTGTAACGAAAAAAGCACTGGTTGCTTCAGCTCCGGCATTTAATACATCATCTCCAGCACCACCAAAAACAAAGTCGTTATAGGAATAAAATGCAGAGCTGCTCTCTTGCAGAACAGAAACAAGAAAATTTTTATCTCCTCCGGCAGTAGTAACATATCCCGAAGCAGCAATGAAACTTGAGCGATTTGTCAGATCATTTATTTCATCTTTACCACCGGCGTAGTCAAAAATCCAGGATGATCCGAATAAGGCGCCAGCCAGATTGGCATTAAGAGCCATGGCATCATAATTTGTTCCGTTAAAAGCTGTTCCTCCAAGAACATACAATCCACCCATTCCGGGATAATAGCACATTGTGTTTGCATACTCATTCATGGCTGTGCCATAAGTTTGTTGCCATACAATTCCGGGGCCCATAGCTTTAATGAGGTAAAAATCGCTGTTTCCGGAAATGTTTGTTGAACCAGCCATAAAAAATTCGGCTGTATAAGTATCTCCGTAGGCTGCTTTAATGGTTTCTTCATTACTTGTATCAAAAGTAAATGGCCATGGAGGCATTTGTTCTATCGGATGCTGTGCAAAAGAAGCAAAAAAGATGCAAAGCATTGATATGCTTAAAATTAGCTTTTTCATAGTTATAGGTATTTATTTAAATATTCATCAGATTCTGATAATCTTTTTTATTAATACGTTATTATTTATACGGCAGGAAATAAAGTAAATTCCTTTACCGGAGAAGTTTTCCGGGCCAAAATTCAGTGAGTATTTTCCCTCGGTCATTACTTCCTTTTTCAAAGTACCGATTAATCTGCCATTCTGATCATTAATGGTAATTATTACGTTGCTGGCGACGGCCAGAGTGATATCAATAGTCAGCACATCCGCAGAGGGATTCGGGTAGGCATTTATTGTTGCTCCAGGTAATTCATAGGGTTTTGAGCTTAGAGGGTCTTCGGTATAGATACCTTCATTTCCATTTGCAGTATCCACCCAGAAATTCAGGTTTTCATAAACTGAATCGGTACTGTTAACCGGAATAAAGGAATAAGTTTGTATCAACGGGAATCCGGGAATATCAACGGACAGACTGTATTCAGGACCCAGTGGAAGGCCGCCCAGCAAATAATTACCTTCTTCATCAGTTTCGGTTACAGCGATGGGTTCTCCTTCAGGTTCCTGTTCAAGATAAATTTCAGCACCGGGAACAGGTTCACCAACATCTTTTGCATCTTTTGTATAAGTGTATAGCATAACGGTTCCTGATAAACTGCCGTTTCCATCAAATACCACATCAGATTCGTTGATGGTAACCACAGCATCATCAACCACAACATCACAGTCCATTGCCAGCATGATTCCTTCCTCCCAGTTATTTGCACTTTGATAATAAGTAGGCAATAATTGAGGTTGAAGAGACGGATCTACAGCAATTTTTATCACATAGTTTCCCGGTTCGATGTCAGTAAAAGAAAAAGACATAGAGTAAACCGGAACCGAAGTGACAAGTTCAGCATTTCCAAGTTCAATTACTTTAAACAATTCGGCTTCGGCCAATCCGTCAGGAATATCACCAATAACGGTAGTGTTTATTAAGCCATAGATTGAAGCAAGTCCAAGTTTCGCCAAAGTCACATCGAGGTAAGTATAGCAACCGTGGGCGTCATAAATATCCACGTAATAAGTGATATCTTCGGATAATCCTGTAGCCACGGGGGTTTCCTGACCTTCGGACCAATAATAAGAATATGGTTCAACCCCGCCGGTTACTGTAGCAGTTGCTGTTCCATCGGCAGTTCCGGTGCAGGTAACATCAGTGCTGCTCATATATGCCTCAAGCAAAGAAGGTTCAATGATTTCAAAGGAGTCAGTGAATGTACACGGATTACCTCCAAAATACATATCAAATGCTTCAACATGGTACCATCCAGCTGAAAGACCATTTATTGAATCCATTCCGCTTGCTATGTTATTATACAAATAATCAAAATAGTTAATACTGGTCGAATAGCTTGATCCATAGAGGAAAACGCGTACTCCGCCATCAGTATTGCCAAAACAGGAAATATCGGTAACACGTGGCATGAGATCAACACCTGGACCAGCAGCAAGGTAAAAGTCTTTTGACATTCCGGAAAGAGTGTTTTCTCCACCATAAATCACATCACAACCATCAACGATTGTTGAATATGAAATTTGGTTTCCCGGTTCATCCATGTAGCCCTGCCACAATATTTCACCGAAACTGTTAACTTTAACTGCAAAAATATTTCCATCAGCACCGTAACTTGTTGTATAACCAGTAATTAGGAAATAGCCATTTCCTTCCTCGCCGATATATTGTACAGAAAAAGCTTCTTCATCACCTGTTCCACCGATTATTTTTGTCCAATGAGTTAAGTTATATGGAGAATACCCTGCAATATAAAAGTCTTTGTTGCCGTTAAAGTCAGAATATCCAGCCATAACGATGGTTCCATTAAATGATTCGCTGGCCATGGCATTGAATTCTTCATTAGCAGGTGTACCAAAAGTAGTATCCCATGCTGGGAGCAGATCATAGTCTAATGTAACAAGATATCCATCCAAATTTCCGGCACCAAAACTTGAAGTACTTCCGCCAACCCAAAATTCAGTCTCAACCAATTCCAGTGCACATTTTGCAATTTCATCACCTGGTCCGCCAAAAACAGCGGGACCCGAAATAAGCTGTGGTCCGGAATAATAGTCGTTTTGGGTACGGCAAATCAATATATCATTATGATTGTCAAGTGTTGAAGTATAACCAAAGCAAAGCTGGTTATTGTCAACCCTGATTGAATGATAAAAAACATCGTCACCGTAACCACCGTCATAATTAAATGCAGGATATGAAATGGCACCATTATATTCAACTGGCAAGAGCATTGCATCTTTATCGGTTCCGTTATGCGAATATCCGGCAATCGCCAGTCCAGTTCCCTTTGCCATAAATGCAAAATAGTCAGCTAAACTATACCCAACATCGTCATTAGAACTACCATAGTTAAATTCACCCCGCACTGTATCTCTGTAAACATAACCCAGATATATGTTTTTCATATCACCAGGAATGGTTTTGTAACCGGTGATATAATAGCCGTTCATACTTGTGGGGCCTTTAACACCCTGCATACCTCCGCTGCCTCCGCTTGGATCGGGAATCATGTGATAAATAACTTCATCATCGGAATCACCCCAGGTAATAGGGAATGAACCATATGGATTCATTGGTTCCTGTGAAAAAACTGCAACGCAGACAAATAAAGAAAATCCGAGTAAAAATAATTTCATATTAAAATAATTAATGCATTAATATTTAGTCACATAAATTAAGACTGTGTAAAGTTACAAAAGGTTGCTTAATTATAAATAGAAAACTCATTATTTTATCTGTTTTTTTATAGAAATGATAAATGACCTTAAAATAGTGACAGAATGGGATAAACAGTATTCGGACGATTCTGTTATAAATTTTCAAATGATTTATTAATTCACTAAAAATCAATTTGTAATGAATTTAAATAAATTATGGTTTTCAACAAACACACGCACACTCTTTTTAACTCGGCCAATAATATTAAATTTGCAGCGGCATGAAAAAAAATTCATTATTGACGCGATTCCTGATCTGGAGGATGAAAAACCTCTCCGACAGCAACTTCATGATATTACTTGCAATGGTTATCGGATTAGTTGTTGGTTTCGCAGCTATAATATTAAAATATTCTGTTCATGGAGTACAATGGCTTCTGACAAGAAGTTTTGTATTTGAATATCAAAACCTGTTATATTTTGCCATACCAACTGTAGGTATTCTTTTTGTTGTGTTATTTGTAAGACACTTCATAAAAATTAAAATAGGAGAAGGAATTCCAGCAGTCCTGTATGCCATATCAAAAAATAATGGTCAGATAAAACCCCACAGCATGTACTCATCAATAAGCGGGAGTGCTGTAACCGTTGGGTTTGGAGGATCAGTCGGACTTGAAGCTCCGATAGTATCGACCGGAGCAGCTATTGGGTCAAATATTGGCAGGATGCTGCATTTAAACTACAGACAAATTCTTTTACTTATCGGTTGTGGGTGTGCTGGCGCGATTGCTGCAATTTTTAAAGCCCCAATTGCTGCGATTGTATTTGTCATGGAAGTTATCATGCTTGATCTGAAAATGTCATTATTGGTTCCTTTATTAATTGCCTCATCAACTGCTGCGCTTACCTCCTTTGGTTTTCTTGGGATGGATGTAATTTACAAATTCAACATAACCCATACTTTCACTTTAAACAATATCCCTTTTTATATATTTTTTGGAATTATCGCCGGTTTTACCTCCTTGCACTTTACCAGAATGTATATGTTTATTAATAAACAATTTGAAAAAATTCAGAAATGGTATAAAAAACTTTTAATAGGGGGAATTGCTCTGGGAGTCATCATATATTTTTTCCCCCCTTTATATGGCGAAGGATACGACTCAATTAACAGTTGCTTAAATGGCGATTTTACTCATCTCTTCAACGGTTCAGTTTATTCCGACTATAAAAACAATATATTCTTTGCTCTCATTTTACTTTTTTTAATAGTTGTCTTTAAAGTCATCGCCACTTCGGTCACATTAGGTGCTGGAGGAATTGGCGGAATATTTGCGCCATCCTTGTTTACCGGTGCGCATGCGGGGTTATTATTTGCAGTGGGAATGAATTATTTTGGTTTTGAGTTGCCAATCAGTAATTTTGCATTGGTTGGTATGGCCGGTTTATTAGCCGGGGTATTTCATGCCCCTCTTACCGCAATCTTCCTTATCGCTGAAATTACCCATGGGTACGACTTGTTTATGCCTATTATGATTGTTGCAACATTGTCGTATGCAACGATTAAAATTTTTGAAAAAAACTCTGTTTATACAATGGAGCTTGCAAGAAAAGGCGAATTGCTTACCCATGATGCCGATAAAAACATGCTTAAGCTCCTTAAAGTTGATAAATTAATTGAAACGGATTTTAAAACCGTTGACCCGGATGCCACATTAGGTGATTTAGTTAAAATAATCGGTCGCTCCTCAAGAAATATCTTTCCGGTTTTGGATGAAAAAGGCCATTTATCAGGGATCGTTTTACTTGATCATATCAGACATATAATGTTTAATCCGGAGATGTACAATACGACATATGTGAGAGACCTGATGATTGTTCCAACGGAAAATGTTGATCTGAATGATTCGATGGAAGATGTGGCACAGAAATTTCAGACATCAGGAAATTTCAATATTCCGGTTCTCGATAATGGCAAATATGTGGGATTTGTTTCGCGCGCCAATACATTCTCGGCTTACCGTAATTTGCTTAAGGAGTTTTCGGATGATTGATTAGGCTGTAAAGGAGAAAGTGTGTAAAGTCGAAAGTCTATAATGTCCTTAAAGTCGAAAGTCTGTAAAGTCGAAAGTCCATAATGTCCTTAAAGTCGAAAGTCCTTAAAGTCGCTAAAGCTTATTCTTCCGCAGCCCAGGCCTGTATGGCCGGCTAAATTCAGCCCCGGCTTTCAAGCCGGGGTTTAAAGGTTAGAATAGACAAACCGCCGGCCATGAACACAATAGAACGAAAAAAAACATTCCGGCGGAAATGAATGATAAAATTTATCAGAAGGTAAGATTATAAAGTCTAATCCTACCTCCAAAACCAAAACCAACCAAAAATAATCAACATCCCTAAAGAACAAGGGTTGCAGAATATCGTTTTATTTTGCAGCCTGTAATTTATCGTCGGTTTTCGGCTAAAATTGTTACTCTTTCGTTACTAATAATGTTAGATTTTAACTAATAAAACAGTCTATGGGAGTAGTAATT
>MEOH01000024.1 GCA_001769535.1 Bacteroidetes bacterium GWF2_38_335 | reverse complement strand
TGTGTATGAACCTGCTGCCAGACCTGAGAACACATTCGAGCTCTGGGCTGCTCCGCCGTTCAGACTGTATGAGTAGTCTCCTGTTCCGCCTGTTGCGCTTACAACAACCTCACCGTCGGCTGCGTTGTAACAGCTTACCTGTGATGAACCGGTAGCGGAAGCAACTAAAAGAGGAGGATCAGTAATGGTCACTGGCTCAGTAACAACAGAGCAACCATTTGAATCATAAACTGTTGCAACATAAGTACCAGAGAAAAGTCCGGTATACAAATATGATGATTGAACAGCTCCACCATTTAAAGAGTATGTGTAAGAACCTGTTCCGCCTGATGCTACGATTGTTAACGAACCTGTTTTAGATGCGAAGCAATCAACTCCGGTTACAATATATAAATACGCTTCAAGTCTTTCGGGATTTGCAATGCTCACAGCTGAAGTAAGAACACTACATCCATTTTCATCAGTTACAAGCACTTCATAAGTACCAGCAGGCAAGTCATAGAATTTATTTGATGCCTGAGCGGGACCGCCATTAAGGCTGTAAAAATATGAACCTGTTCCGCCGGTTGCAGTTACTGAAAGCATACCATCATTAGCATCAAAGCAACTTACCTGTGCTGATGCGGTAGTAAATGCAGTAATAGCAGATGGATTAATTATTGTCCAGGGCTCTGTCATCAAAGAGCAACCATTTTGATCATAAACTGCCACTGAATAGGTTCCTGAAGGAAGACCTGAGAACACGCCTGTGTTTTGAAGAGCTCCTCCGTTTAAACTAAATGAATAATCTCCTGTTCCGCCGGTTGCAACAACTGAAATTTCACCATCAGTTGAATTGTAGCAACTTACCTGGTAAGACCCAGTGATAGAAGCATTCAGTTTTTCCGGATCAGAAAGTGTTATATTTTCACTGGCAATCTGGCAGCCATTAGCATCAGTAACAACAAAATTGTAATTACCTGCGATAAGGTTTTCAAACAATCCTGAGGATTGGGGAGTATCTCCATTCATGGAAAAGGTATATGAACCAGTTCCGCCACTGGCAGAAACTAGCACCGAACCATTATTTCCATTATAGCAACTAACTAGAGATGATATTGAAGTTGAAACAATCAAAGCGGATGGATTTTCAATAACAATAGCATCGGTTAAAACCGAACAGCCATTTGCATCTGTAACATTTACAGAATAGTTTCCTGAGGTGACACCGCTAAATACTCCAGACAACTGAGAGGGGCCACCGTTCAGACTATAGTTATAAGGAGCGGTTCCTCCTGTTGGGTTTACTGTTATTGAAGTAGTTCCATTGAAGCAATCAATATTTTCAAATGATGCTGTTGCAGTCATTAAATTTGAAACATCTACGGTAACAGATAAACAATCAGAGTTACCACATAAGTTTTCCCATCTTGCGTAATAGGTTGTTGTAACATTTGGAGAAGGAATTGTGATTGAATTTCCAGATCCAATTACTGCTCCAGAACAACTACCTGCATACCAAACAAGTGACGAACCACTTCCTCCGGTTGCAGTAAGAGTAATATTTCCATTATCATCAGCACAAACAAGACTGCGGTCAACCGAAACACTTTCCGCAGCTGTGGGCAGTGGAGAAACAATTACTTCGGTTGTAGTTGTTTTATTACAACCGTTTGTTTCGTAGGCATAAGTTACTGTGTAGCTTCCGGTAAGACTTGATGAAAGATCAATTTCGCCTGTAACTGAATTAATTGAAAGTCCGGCAGGAGCAGATGAAAATGATCCGCCACCGACACCGGCAAGAATAACCGGAGCAGTTCCGTAATTACAAAAAGGAGTATTATAACTAATAGTAGCATTTCCCAGGTTCAACTGCACCTGAATCGGTTCAACAAAATCGCTGAGAGCTGCAGTTTCAGAATCGGAAGCTTTTGTTTTAATCATAACGGTTTTAACGCTGATTCCCAAACATGGCTCAACATATCCGAAAAATGAAGTTATATTTATTGCTGCCTCCACGAATTGATAAGGAGCATAAATATTCGATCCAAATGCACCAAAAGGAACAGATGCATTTGAGGTATTGGTAAGAGCAAAAGCCACAGTAGACGGGACTGCCTGCTCAACATATTTGTAAGTTCCTCCTACCAGTTTCCACAGATAAAAATGAACTGTTGCATTTGATCCGCCGTTTGAATATTCCATTGATAATACCATATCATTAATTGTCCTGCCACCATGGGGACCACCAGAGATGAATCCACCTGCCGGGTTACGTGAAATTGTATTTTGAGAAAATTCAAAATCGATATAACTGGTACCTGTTGTAGTGTACCTGTCACCGGCAACAATTAGCCATGTATTATTATTCAAATCATTAGAAAGATGAAACATGGCATTGTTTATGTCGGTTTTTCCAGAAGGTTTACCGGCAGACCAAATCCATGTATTGGGATTGTCATTGAATTTACTGCCCTGAAAAGCAAGATCAGTGCTGTTATCGTAAGGATCAATGTAAAAACTGCTGTAAACAGGGTTTGCGGCAACACCGGAGTTGTTAAAAACATAATTGGTTCCTGAACCATAAGTCCAGTCACCAACCCCGTTTGTTGGAGAATTATTAATCAGGTTTCCATCAATGTGAAATCCTCCTGTAGGTTCTATGACAGGAGCAACCTGACTGATAGATATCCCTGGCAACAATGCCAGGAAGAAAATCAACAGCAAATTATAAATGCTAACTGCTTGATTTTTTTTCATTTGTTTAGTATATGTTATTGGTTCCATAGGTCATTTATTAATTATCATTATTTTTATTTAGACTTTTTCCAAATAATAGAAAAAAGCAAAAAAAGGGGTTGAATATATTTCCCTTAACTTTTGTTAAGGTGTTAAAACTTTCTTCGGTATTTATACTTTTAATTTTCATTACTTTAATTATAGGTCTTTTTTTCAATTCTTATTTAGACAAATTTAAAATAACAACAATCATAGTACAAGTATTTGCCATTAAAATAGCAAAATATGTGACGAATAAAATAAAATAAATGATGAAAAAGACAAAATAACTGACAGTCAAATATATTATTGTTCAGCAGAAAAGAATTACAAAAGATTCATTCTAAATAAGACTTTCCAGAATAACTTCTTCCTTTTCCCAACACAGTTCCCCTGCCGCCAATTCAAGATTACTTTTTATTGATTTATAACCACTTGCATCATTGATGATCTGCAAAACCAAATCGGCCAATTCCTTTGGATCGTGAGAATTAACTATCTTTCCAATCCTGTATTTTTCAATTACTTTTTTCATTTCCGGCAAATCTGAAACCAGAATTGGAACATTAGCCTGAATATAGTCAAAAATTTTATTGGGAAGAGAATATCTGTAATTCAGGTTTGTATCTTTTTCAAGTGAGATTCCCAGTTGAGCATTTAAAGTATAAGAATGCAATTTTTCAAGCGGAATTTTGCCTGTAAATATTAATTTTTCCAAAACATTCTCATTTTGCGCAAGTTGTTTTAGTTTGTGGTCAATATCACCGGTTCCCATTATCAGAAACACATAATCATCAAGGTATTTCATGGCTGAAATCATCTCTTCAATTCCCCTGTCCACATTAAGGGCACCCTGATAAACAATCACTTTTTTACCTCCTGTATTGAGCAATGCCTTTTCTTTGGAAAGCTTTCTGACAGGAAGGTTTCTTAAAACTTTCACCTCAATTCTGTATTTATTTCTGTAAACATCTGCCACAGAATCAGAAACAGTAATCATTTCCTTTATTTTTGGCAGAATAAACCCTTCAATTATCTGCCATATTTTTTTTATTGTTGGTCGGTTATTTAACTCCGGTACATCAGTAAATAATTCATGACTGTCATAAATCAATTTATTGCCATGAAATTTTGATGCTAAAAAATTTGCAGAAAGGGTATCCAAATCGTTTGAAAAGTACAAATCGGGGTTTTTACACAAAAGCATTAAAAACAGCCTTAAATTATATTCTGCGTAAAAAAGAGGTCCTTTGTTGAACAGCAGTTTGAATCTTTTGTATTTAAATGGGCCTGTGTAAGGCAGACTGTTTTTTAATTTCCGTCCAACCAGGATAACTTTGAAACCATTTTTTTCAAGAAAAGCCGCTGTTCTGTGGATTCTCTGGTCACCCGTAAGGTCATTGGTAACAGAAACAACAGCAGTTTTCATTAATCAGGAATTTCTTTTTGTGTTGTCCGAAATTTCTTTTGACCTGTTTGCATGATAGGCAAAATAACCAAATATTTCCTTGAGCAAAGTCAGCATAACCGGCATAAACCAAAAAAAAACAATTGAGCTGATTATTCCATTCAATTCATGGTTCATTGACCAAATTACAATCAATACCGGACCAGCGATGTATGAAATAAAAATCAATGCATCCATTGCGAACCTGTACCATGTAAAAAAAGGAAAGTCGTTTGCTGCAATCGTCTTAAAAATACCTCCTTTTTCGTGAAGCGATGCCAGTGACAATGTGGATTTTTTCCATAAAACCACAGGAAAAACAAATGGGAAATAAACAAATAACAGCACAAGAAAAGAAACAACGGCACTCACCAGTTTTTCTCCGGTGAGGCCATTATCATTAATATTAGAATTTTCGTTAGTCATTATTCTGATTTTTTCTTGCCAATCCTGATTCTTCCGGAAACCTCCATAAGTTTTCTTATTGAATCATGCCATAAGGTAAGGTAAATAACCAAAGAAGTTAACCAGATAAAGAAAATATTAAACCAGAAGGTGTCAATGGAAATTCCGAATATCTTCTTATATGGTGCATAGAAATGTGCGCGTCCGATTGAGGATTCCGGATCACGGTAAATAGGATCAGATCTCTGAATCAGCCTGTCTTCTGTTTCCAGGATTTTCTTGATCTCCTGTTTGTTTAATACAAGGTCTTCAAGATTGATATTCTGATGTTGCTCACGCATTTCGTTTATGGCTTCATTTCCAAGAACCTGCTTTAATTCAACCAACCTTTTTTCAAACTCCTTTTGTCCATTTTTGGTAATCTCAAGATTAGCTTCCTTAAGTGTCACAAGATAATTTTTGGTATAAGTGATATCATCATAGATAATGCTGTCTACATTCAGGTCTTCAGCAGTTCTCTCAAATGTTATGTCGGTGAACAATAACTTGTATGTGTTAATTCCTGTCCATAATTTGCTGAAATTCTCTTCTATTAACTTTCCAACCTCTGGAACGCTATCCTTTCTGTATTTTGGAACATTTTTTTCGAGATATTCAAGATTTTTCAGCAGTTCAGGTAATTCCTCATTTGCCCTGATAAAAGCCAATGCTTTTTTAACTTCCAGTTCAAAGAAAAGCTTGTAATATGCGTTGTTTTTGAAGTATTCATTTTGGACTGTTTCAAGTTTTTCTTCTCCCAACTCCTGCTGAAGCACTTTTATTTTATCATCATATTTCTGAAGAAATTCTTTGTAAACTTTCATGTAAATATCTTTTACCTCAGCCAAATAAGCATTTGTCATTTTTGAAACCTTTGGATTAAAATCTTCCATGTTCAGGTATTCCATAACACCGAATTTTATTTCGGGATGAGCCTTCTGCAAAGCTGAAATCTCATTTCTCAGGATTCTGAAATCTTTCTCAATAAGATAAAGAAGCTTATCATCCTTTGATTTTTTATACTCAGGTATGTTAGTTTCAATATTGGTAAGCTTGTTAATAAGCTCTGGTATCAGGAAAGTAGTTTTAAAGGATGCCCTGCTTTTCTCAGTTTCAATATCAAAAAAGTAACTGTTATATTCATTGTTCTTATATTGATATACAACCAGTGCTTCATAAGCCCACCGTGAGGTCATCATGTCACCCACAATCGGAACAAAATTATCAGAAGCCAGCGTGTTGTTCAGTTTATCAAATTTCACAATAGTTCCGGATAACAGAAGCTGTGGAACAAGGATAAACGGAATCAGGATGTAGATTGTAACAACGGAGTCAAGGGCTGATGAAATATTCAATCCCACAAGGTTTGCACAACATGATGTTGTAAACAGAATCAACCAGAAAGGAATTGTCATTCCTTCAATTCCCAATATCGTGTTGCCAATAAAGATAAAGGATAATGTTTGTATTGCTGAAATCAGGAACATTAAAAGCACCTTTGAATTAATGTAAGCGAATCTGCTTAAGTTCAGGAATCTTTCCCGCTGCAAAATTTTGCGGTCACGGATAATCTCCTCGGCACTTACTGTCATTCCAAGGAACAAAGAAACAATGACACACATAAACAGATAGCCGGGCAGGTTTTCATTCTCGCTGAATAGATATTTATTTGGATCATCAGGCGTTCCGGCCACATATTTAGTAAAGTAACCCAAAATAAACGCGAGTGCCGGAGCTTCGAGGAAGTTGATGATCATATACTGCCTGTTGGTCAGCTTCGACAAAACATCCCTGATTGTAAAAATCCAGAACTGCTTAAGCAGATTAGGGATTTTAAAATGGTTAACTGGCAGAGGGTCTGTGGTTTCAACAGGCTTAACTTTTGATTCAATATTTTTCTTGTACATATCATACCATTCCTTGGATGATATTTTCCTTGCCCTTGTCAGTTTTCCATATTCATCCACCACCTTGGTCTCAACAATCGAAAGAACCTGTTCGGGATTTACGTTACCACACGACAAACATTCGGCTTCGTCGGCATTAACATGGTTGGTCATTTTCTTGAAATACACCACTGCATCCACAGGGTTTCCGTAATAAATCGGATGACCACCACGGTCCATAATCACAAGCTTATCAAACAGCTTGTAAATATCCGATGACGGTTGGTGAATGTTTACAATACAAAGTTTGCCTTTCAGGGTGATTTCCTTGAGCAAATCCATTACCATTTCCGAGTCCATTGATGACAATCCGGATGTTGGTTCATCCACAAAAAGAACTGCCGGTTCGCGAATAAGTTCAAGGGCAATGTTTAGTCTCTTGCGCTGACCACCTGATATGAATTTTTTAAGCGGACTGCCAACTTTAAGATGTCTGATCTCAAAAAGATCCAGATCATGAAGCACCCTTTCGCAGGCATCAACAATTTGCTTTTCTGTAAAATTGTTGAAACACAGCTTGGCATTATAGTAAAGATTTTGGTAAACAGTAAGTTCTTCGATAAGGAGGTCATCCTGCGGAACAAAACCAATATATCCTTCAAGCTTTTTCTTCTCAGTGTAGATATTGTATCCGTTAATGGTTATTTCACCTTTTTGCGGAGCAAGATTTCCGTTGAAAACATTCAGGAGGGTGGATTTACCAGCACCCGATCCACCCATTACTCCGATCATTTCGCCAGACTCGGCATAAAAATTGAAATTATGGATTCCGTTTGTACTGTTTTTAAACCTGAACTCAACATCTTTAGCCGCAAAAACAACTTTCGATCCTGTTTCGGCAGCCAGATATTTCCCAACAATGTCGCTATAATAAATTGGTGAAATCCTTGGGTTTCTGATTGATGATCCTTTAACAAGAATGTAAACCCTTTTTGGATTAATAACATGTCCGTTAAGATATAAGGTGTCTTCACCCAAGTAACCAAAGGCATACATGTTTGTGCTCTTAATAAACAGCATAACGATGTATCCATTGAGGTTTTCGTTGTAAAGATGCTTGAACTCCGGATGAGAATAGTTTTTGTCATTACTGATAATCAGCATATTACTCTTATCAGGCATGTCCTCAGCTTTATGCATGATCAGCCCTTTGCAGTCTTCGTATTCCTCTTTACTGATGTTAAAAACTTCAGCAACAGTTTTTACAAATTCCATTTCATTCTCTGAAACCTGACCGTTGAAATTGATAAATTCAAACAACTGCAAAAGCACTAAAACTTTCTGTTCCTGTCTTAATTCTTCATTTACCCGTTCGCAGATAGCCAAAACTTTTACCGAATTGGAAGAAAGCTTTTTCTTCCCTTTTTTGCTTGAATGTTCTTCGCAATATTGGTCATACAAAGCGAGAAACTCATCAACCAGTTCCTGGTTAAGTTGCTGTTTAAGATATGAAGCAACAACCTCACGGCCTGATCCTTCCTCCTGATCACTTGCAATAATAGCAAACAGACGCATCAGCGCCTTTAAAATTGATTCACTCATTTGTCAAAGTTTTAAAAAAACATCCTTTTGGGAAGGTCTAAAGTATATAAAAAAATTGAACCACAAAATAATATTCTGATCAAATTAATAAATGATTTGGTTTTTATGGCAGATCAAGTAGTTTTAAGGACGTACTGCCTTTTGTTGATAATTAAATAATATACCGCAATGTGATTCTGTATCCAAAATTATTTTTAGGTGCCACAAATTCATAAGGTCCATAACGGTAATAAATCCCTATTCCATAACCAAAATAATTATATTTTATCAGGTTATTAAAAAGAATTCCCGATTCATAATACCCTTTCTCCATGGTTTTGAAACTGATGCCTGTGTGGTTACTTCCGTGATACATATCACCTATTCCCATATTTTGGACAATCGCTATTTGTGGCTTAAACCATTTGGTTTTAAATAACAGCGGACCAAAATCATGGGTAAAAAAGAAATATAAAAAACGCTGATTCAAAAACTCATCCATTCGCATGGTACAAAAACTATTGGGAACATCAACCGGAAACTTTCCCGAATAACTTCCATAACCGTTGTAAAGATTCAGGTAAGGAATATCTTTTGTGGTCATTCCTCCCACAATCTGAAAGTCAGTCCTTCCCAAATTTTTTGTTCTGAATCCCTGCGTAATTTTTGCCTCATATTTAAAATATTCCATATTGGGCTCGTAAGCCAAGTTAAAATATAACACCGGATAATCAGATCCCAGAGAATATTTTCCTCTGGGCAAAACCATAAACTTTTCTTTATAGACGTACTTTAGCTGAATACCGGTTTCGGTAAAATAGTAGGTATTTCCATTAGCCGGAACGATGAGGGAAGAATCTGTAAATAAATAATTTCCTGAGATACTGTTTTTGACTTTATTAATAAAAATATTGGCCCTGAGATACCTAAGCATCCTGAGTTTTAGTGACGCTGAATATCTTTCTGCCCCAACCATTTTCTCAATATAAAATTTCCGGTACGAATCGGTTGCAAGAGCCATTTTGTCTTCAAAAAAAGAGTACCCGCCTATTTCAGAAACTTCGTTTGTGTATGAACAGTGTAATACAGTTTCATGTTTTTTACTGATAAAAAACTCCGTACGACCACCATACTTGATGGCCTTGTCCCTGAATCCATACATGACATTACCGCCCAATGAAAACCACTTACTCACCTTTTCATTGGTCATAACACCCATACCCATTTTAAATCCCTCAAATCTGGAATAACCTAAAACCTGAGAGTAATTGACATTAAAAATCCAAAAGGGAATATAACCAAATAGCAGCGATTCCATCGTTTTCATTTTCCCGTCAAGATTCATCACTTCTCCAATACTGTCAATCACATGATAGGTTTTCAAATCCTTTGCTGTAAGAGAATCAAGCCGGTGCGCTTCCCAAAAAACAGAATCTCTTTTGTATGCATCCTCCTCGGCAATAAATTCAATATTTGAAAACTCCCTTTTATTCAAATCGGGCTCAATGACGATATTTGAGAGATAAGTTTTTCCTATACCCAGCATTGAAAAATTCCCCGAGGGCAAGTCAAATTTTAAAGAATTAAAATTCATAAAAGTATTCAGCTGAACGGGAAACCAAGTCTTGTCATCGATACATTCATATTTTTGCTGTATGCTCACAGCAAGTTCCTTAATTTCCTCATTGGGCTCGGCTTTCACATTTTCAATGGCATAACCATTTGAGCTGATGTGCAGAAATCCTTTTAAACCATCAAAGTTTTTGCCCTTTCGGGGCCTGAATGAAATAACAAAAATGGTATCCCTGTTTTCATTATAAACCGTGTCTTCAATAAGAAAAAAGTACTTGTCGGTGCTTCCCCTGCTTATCGGATTCAAATACATCTTATCCGAGATATTTATCAGTTCGTTATAAAAAGAGAAAGACTGAAATTGCGTAGATATAAAAGTAAAAAAAGGTGATTTAAATCCCGATGACCTGCTTGCCAAAACCGTTTCTTTATTTTTGTCGGGATAAATAAAATCCCTGTGCGTTACCGATTCCGAAATAAAAAAATGCTGCTGATCCACAAATTCAGACAGTTCAAGAAATGCCGAATCAACAGGCAGCGAATCTTTTGCCTGCAGTACAGAATCCTTTGCCGACATTACATTTGAGTCAAGATCGAAAGTGAAAATAAGTTTTGTATAAGAATCGTATGAAAATGAAGTAATTTTTTCGGGGTTGTTAAGATCCCTGTTTTCAACTACTTTTTTTATAATTCTGTGTGCCGGATTGATTCCGGGAAGAACATTCACCTCCCCAATCTCCATCGTTAAAGCTACCAATTCAATCTGAATAAATTTCTTTTCTGCGAAATCATCCAGACTAAGTTTTTTAGGTTTGTAACCCATATAGGAAATAGCAAGAAATTCAGTTTTTGCAGTAGCCGGAATTGAAAAACCTCCGTCAATATTTGTGGCAATACCCTGTTTTTGATTATTGTAAACGATATTGACAAATGCCAGAGGTTCACGGGTAACTGAGTCAACAATTTGTCCGCGAATAACATTTTGCGAAAAACAATTTGAATTGCTAATAACAATCAGGATAAGCAGAAAAAAGATATTGTATCCGACTGTTTTCATTAATGTTTATTGATATGATCCCATTTTTAGCATGGCTATTTCCTGATCGGTTAGAAAACGCCATTTTCCACGGGGCAGACTTTTTTTAGTAAGTCCTGCAAAATAAACCCTGTCAAGCTTTAAAACCTTGTAATTAAAATATTCGAAAATCCTTCTAACAATACGGTTCTGTCCAGAGTGTATTTCTACTCCCACCTGACTTTTATCGGTTTCATCGACAAAACTAACTGCATCAACATTTACAAATCCATCTTCAAGATTTATTCCTTCTGTCATTTTTACCATGTCGGCTTTTTTCACATTCTGATCAACATGAACGTGATAAATCTTTTTCTTATTGTATGAGGGATGAGTAAGTTTTTTTGCCAGTTCACCATCGTTGGTAATCAATAATACTCCGGTGGTATTTCTGTCAAGTCTTCCAACAGGATAAACTCTTTCCTTGCAGGCATTTTTCACCAAATCAAGAACAGTTTTGGTTGCATGAGGGTCGTCAACTGTGGTAATGTAATCTTTTGGTTTATTAAGCACTATATAAACTTTGCGTTCTTCGCGCATTTCACGTCCGTCGAATTTCACAACATCACCGGGTTGAACTTTCGATCCAAGTTCTGAAACCACTTCCCCATTTATGCTGATTACTCCGGCCGTAATAAAAGTATCTGCCTCACGCCTTGAGCAATATCCGGCATTGGCGATGTATTTATTTAAACGGATTCCCTCATCTTTTTTTGCTTTTACCGATCTGGTTGATTTTGATTTTACCTCTCCGGATTTTGTTCTCACAACTCTTTCTTCTTTTGATTTGGAATCTCCGAACTTCGACCTGACCACTCTGTCTGATTTTGGTCTTTGAACTCTGTCAGTCTTTTCACTGTATGGCTTTCGGGGCTTTGAAGCTGATTTGCCGTCAGATTTTCCCCTGACTACTCTTTTTGAAACAGAACTTCTTTTTTTTGGTTGATCGTCCTTTTTGATCACCCTTTTTCTTTTTTCCTGACCTGGCATAATTATTTGAGTTATTTTAACTTGCAAATGTAATAAAATTTTGCCTCATGCACCTTCGAATAAAGTATTATAAATGAATGCCCCGCTTATTGTTTTTTTCTACTTTTGTTAAAAACATACAATTCATGACACTTATCAAATCCATTTCGGGAATAAGGGGAACCATCGGAGGTGCTCCCGGCGAAGGTCTGAGTCCTTCAGATCTGGTTAAATTCACAGCTGCCTACGCCACCTTTATAAAAGAAAAGAACCCCGGTAAAAAATGCAAAATTGTTTTGGGCCGTGACGCACGTATTTCGGGCCGTATGGTTGGACACGTCGTTAAAGGCACACTACTTGGTATGGGGGTTGATGTAATCGATATCAAAATGGCTACAACTCCAACAGTTGAGATTGCAGTTCCCGGAGAACACGCTCAGGGAGGCATTATTCTTACAGCCAGCCACAACCCCAAGCAATGGAATGCTTTGAAACTTCTCAACGAAAAAGGGGAATTTCTGTCAGCTGCCGAGGGAAATAAAATCCTGGAAATCGCAGCATCAGATGCATTTACTTTTTCAGGCGTGGATGATTTGGGAAAATTGACAAAAAAGCCGAATTATGAGGATATCCATATCAAAAAAATTCTGGAACTAGAGTTGGTTAAACCTGATATGATTAAACAAGCAGGCTTTAAAATTGCCATCGACTGTGTAAATTCTGTAGGTGGCACAGTAATTCCCAAACTTTTGAAAGCCCTTGGAGTCAAAGACATCATTGAGCTATATTGCACTCCCGATGGCCAATTCCCGCATAACCCCGAACCCCTTCCCGAACACCTCACCGAAATTTCCAAGCTGGTAAAAGAAAGCAAGGCCGATGCGGGCTTTGTGGTTGATCCCGATGTGGACCGTCTGGCTATTATAAATGAAGACGGATCTATGTTTGGCGAAGAATACACTCTGGTGGCTGTTTCAGAATATATTCTGAATAATAAAAAAGGCAACACTGTTTCAAATCTTTCTTCGTCAAGAGCATTAAGGGTTGTTACAGAAAAAGCAGGTGGAAAATATGAAGCAGCAGCCGTGGGTGAAGTCAATGTGGTGGAAAAAATGAAAGAAACCAATGCGGTGATTGGCGGCGAAGGAAACGGCGGGGTTATTTACCCAGAACTCCATTATGGAAGGGATGCATTAGTGGGTATTGCTCTGTTTCTCACTTACCTTGCTGAAAGAAAAATTAAATGCTCTGAACTGAGAAAATCCCTTCCAGATTATTATATCTCAAAAAATAAAATTGAATTGAATGCAGGAATTGATGTGGATAAAATATTAGCGGGCATTCAGAAAAAATATCAAAATGAGAAAATCACTACCATTGACGGTGTAAAAATTGATTTTGATAATGAATGGGTACATCTTCGCAAGTCGAATACCGAACCAATTATCAGGATTTATTCTGAAAGCTTCGACAAGGTAACAGCGGATAAGCTTGCTAATCAGATTATGGAAGATATCAGGTCAATGGTTTAGATTTATGATTTAAGTATAATAAATTGAGGTACATAAAATATTTGAAATTGACCTAAGTGTTTGTGTAGGGTCAAAGAATCATATTAAAACCGCGTCTTTGCGAGGAACGAAGCAATCTCCTTATTAAGCCCATGGGCATTATTAGGAGATTATTCACTGCGTTCATGAGATCGTTTCACTAAGTTGCTTCGTCGCAAAAACTTATTTGAAAACTATAATGCTCTTTCTCGCTCCTTGCATCCGATAGCTATCGGATGACGGTGCATCAAATGGGCTTTTCGGTAAAAGGGATTCCGGTAACAAAGCCCTGGTAAAAAAAAAAAGCGGCCCGAAAGCCGCTTTTCAATTTAAAATCCGTAGTTATTTAGAATCTGAATCCGAAAGTTGCAAGTACACTTGATGAATTGTTATCAATCAATGCTGAAGCATTATTCAAACTATAGAGATAATGGTATTTCGAAGCCATGGTATAAACAAAGGCCATATCAAAGAAGAATCCTTCATCCCTTAGACCGAAACCGGCAGAAATTGATTTGGTCACATTATCTTTATTTACTTCTGATGATGTGTAAGGTGATCCGTACATGGCATATCCGCCTCTGACTGCAAAGATGTCGTTGATCTTGTATTCCAATCCGGCTTTAATATTGGCAGTAGCCCTGAAGATGCTTTGGATGTATCCGTTTTCCTGATAGAAATCGTAATCACCGGCTCTCAAACGTGCTGTGCGGTAATCGATAAATTCATAATCCACACTTATAAGTCCCTTTTTCTTGATCATAAATGAAAGGCTTCCCATTGCTTTGAATGGTGTGGTAAGACGATAATCATAAACACCTTTCAATATTTCGCCGTCATTACTTAGTGGATCAGCATGGTATGAATCTCCATTATCAAAATAAGAATCCATTTCAGCTCCATATTCATCTTTCATATCAAAGAAAGTGGGTGTGTGAATTGCTATACCAATTCTGGACCATTCAGCCGGACGGTAAATCATACCAAATTTAAAGTTAAAACCTGTACCTCTGGTATCAAGATGGTTTTTATATGTCATTTCGGAAAACCCATTGATAGAGTCATTTTCATCAATTTCGGTATGGGTCATACTTTTATTGTATCTAACGCTCTGTATTCCAATGGAACCGCCAATATACAATTTGTGCTTGTAGTTGGCTCCCATTGACAGAATGTATTCTCCGATAGATCCTTTTGTTTCAATTACCTGCCTTTGTGTTTCTCCGTATTCAGGATCAAGCACGCTGATATAATCATTGCTGTCGGTTGTGGCAATATCCGGATCGATCAGGTATGAATCCCATGCCAGTCCGGCTTCAAAAGCATTATAGCCTGAAAACAGATTATCGGGTTGAATGCCATCGGCCTGATTTGCAAAATAATCAGTAATAGAACTTTCGTTATTGACACCCTGAATGGTTATCATGTTATGAAAGTTGTTCATCCTGTTGTAACCAAAAGCAAAATTTGTGCTTACCCATCCGTCGTCATTGCCCGAATTATAGGCACCGACAAGGCCCATGTTATTGAAGTTAAAGTTATATTTAAAATCGTTGTAATTTGAATTTAGATAGGTAGCATCAGCCTGAGCATAATAAAGTGAAGGAGTGAAAGTGAATTCAGAACTTCTGTAAACACCCAGTCCGGCCGGATTGTAACTAATCGATGAGAAATCTCCCCCCAGGGAACCGAATGCCCCGCCCATTGAAACTGACCTGGCAGTTCCGCCATAGAAGTTCTGAGAGTATCTCAGGGCATCGTCTTCGTTTTGGGCATTCAGATAACCGGCTGTTATCAGAATCATTGCTAATATGCTATATATTGTTTTCATTTCCTTATGTTTTTTGAGTTATTAAAAATTTGGAGGAATTAATAACTTTAATAATTACCTTCTGCCACCTGAACTGTGTGATGAACCACCTGAACTGTGTGAAGAAGATCCACCTGAACTTGATCTGCTGCTGCTGCCTGATGAATGGCTGCTGCCTGAAGAGCTGCCTCTTGATGAACTGCTGCTGCTTCCTGAGTAACTGCCTCTTGATGAGCTGCTGCTACCGCTGCTGCTCGGACGTGAATAGCTTGATCCGCTGTTTGAGCTGCTGGGTTTTGTGTAGCTGCTTCCTGAGTTTGAAGGCCTTGATTCACTGCTGGGTCTTGAATATGAACCAGATGAACTACTTGGTTTAGTGTAGCTATCAGGTTTTGAGCTGCTTTCAGAAGGCCTTGTGTAGGTATTCTGAGGTTTTGAGCTGCTCTCTGAAGGCCTGGTATAGGTGTTTTCAGGTTTTGAGCTGCTTTCACTTGGCCTTGTGTAAGTATTATTCGGTTTTGAATTACTTTCTGAAGGTCTGGTGTAAGTATTTTCAGGTTTTGAGTTGCTTTCACTAGGTCTGGTATAGGTATTTTCAGGTTTATTGGTGATACCATTAGGTTTAGTGCTCAGCTCACTTGGTCTGGTATAAGTATTATCAGGTTTTTCGTTAATTCCTGTAGGTTTTGTACTTAACTCAGATGGTCTAGTGTAAGTATTATCAGGTTTTTCACCGATACCATCAGGTCTGATTTCAGGTTTACTTGAACTGGTATTATCAGGTCTGTTTACAATATTTTCAGGTTTGCTGTTGGTTCCCAGTCCGGATGGATTTTTATCATCTGTAGGTCTAACGGCATCATTCGGTCTGATCGAAGGATCTCTTTCAGGTGTTGAGCTTGCTTCGGCTGAATAATGTTCGTAAGAGCTGATAAATGATTCTCTGTGACCTCTTGCGCCTGATTCGCTTCCACCATCTCTGTGACCGTAGTACAAGTCTGAACCATCATGACTGTTATAGTAGTAAGGTTCATCGTAGGCATAATAGCTGCTTCCGTAGTATCCGTCGTAGTAGCCATCCCAGTAACCGTCATGGTAACCGTGTCCGTATCCGCTGCCATAATAGCTGTATCCGTAGTATGGGTATCCTCCCCAGCCATAATATCCATGATGTCCCCAGCAGTAAGGTGAATAAGGACGGTAATAATAGTAACCGGGGTACCACCAGTTGTATCCGAGGTAAATACTTACACCATAGTAATAAGGATTATAGTCATACCAGTAATAATTTGTGTAGTATGAATCGTAGTAATTCCATCCATAGTTGTAATGAAACCTTCTTATTCTTGAAGCATAAGCGTAATCGTAATAATCTTCATAATCATTACCATCATCGTAATAATTGTTGGTTACATAGGTATTTCCATCTTCATCAGTGTAGGTTTCGGTAGTTGAATAATCACGTTCATTTCCGTAATAATCATCAGAATAACCTTCGCTGGTTGTTGAATTATTGGTGGTGTTTTCCGGGACTGAAGAAGTTGTTTCAGTAACGGTGGTAGTAGTAACAACGGGCTCATCTCCTGGGGTGTAGTAGACATCATCATAGGAAGCTACTTTCTTGGTCGAAGAGCAGGCACTTGCGAAAAGTGCTATGACCACGAATATTTTTAATGTTGTTTTCATAATTAATTCCTCCAAATCGTTTTTTTTAGTAAAATTATTAAATTTTGTGTTCTTTTGTATTATTAATTGTTTTTTATTATTGAAACAAATATTATACCAAACTTAAAATGGCAAAGGAAATTGTTAGCAGAAGCGAGAATTATTCACAATGGTACAATGATTTAGTTGTAAAAGCAGACCTCGCAGAAAACTCAGCAGTAAGAGGATGTATGGTAATAAAACCATATGGTTATGCAATATGGGAAAAAATACAGGCACAACTTGATAAGATGTTTAAAGACACAGGTCATGTAAACGCCTATTTTCCGTTATTTATTCCAAAATCTTTTTTCAGCAAGGAAGCAAGCCATGTTGAAGGATTCGCAAAAGAATGTGCGGTTGTTACACACTACAGGTTGAAAAATTCTCCGGATGGTAAAGGTGTAATTGTTGATGAAACTGCAAAACTCGAAGAAGAATTAATAGTCAGACCAACCTCCGAGACAATAATATGGAATACCTATAAAGGTTGGATACAGTCGTACCGCGACCTCCCCATCCTTATTAATCAATGGGCAAATGTGGTCAGGTGGGAAATGCGCACACGTTTGTTTTTAAGGACTGCCGAATTTCTTTGGCAGGAAGGCCATACCGCTCATGCAACCAGCGAGGAGGCGATTGAAGAAACAAAAAAAATGCTGGATATATATGCCGAATTTGCTGAAAATTATATGGGCATCCCGGTACTTAAGGGACGAAAATCTCCCAACGAAAGGTTTGCCGGTGCCATTGACACTTATTGCATTGAAGCCCTCATGCAGGATGGAAAAGCATTGCAGGCAGGCACTTCTCATTTTCTGGGCCAAAACTTTGCCAAAGCATTTGATGTGAAGTTTCTGAACCAGGAAGGGAAACTTGATTTTGTTTGGGCTACTTCATGGGGTGTTTCAACCCGATTGATGGGCGCATTGATTATGGCACACTCTGATGATAACGGATTGGTCCTTCCTCCAAAATTAGCACCTATTCAGGTTGTGATAATTCCAATTTATAAAGGGAAAGAACAACTCGGGGATGTTGCTGTAAAAGCTGAGGAAATTAAAAAAGAACTCCTGAAAAGAGGCATCTCGGTTAAATATGATGACCGCGACACCCATAAACCAGGTTTTAAATTTGCTGAATACGAACTTAAGGGGGTTCCGGTCAGACTAGCACTCGGACAAAGAGATATTGAAAACAATACCATTGAGGTTGCCCGCCGCGACACCCTTGAAAAGGTAACAGTACCCATCAATGATGTTGTAAATTATATCGCAACCCTGCTTGATGAAATTCAGGAAAACATATATAAAAAAGCCTTCGATTTCAGACAAAAAAACACCATCGAAGTCAACACCTGGGATCAATTCCTTGAAGCTATTGAAAAAGGTGGTTTCATAGCTGCGCATTGGGATGGCACAACCGAAACAGAAGAAAAAATAAAGGAACTTACTAAAGCAACCATTCGCTGCATTCCTTTAGATTCGGGATTTGAGAAAGGAAACTGTGTATACTCAGGAAAATCATCTGATCAAAGGGTCATTTTTGCAAGAGCATATTAATGGAAATGAAAAACTCTTCATGCATTCCAAATTAGTACAATATAGGTTTGTATAAGATAAAGAACTTTTTTCGCTTAAAAACGTAACATTTTTTAGTTTATTTATAAGGATGAAAGAAAAAAAAAGTAATGCACGCAAATTAATTGTTGACACCCTTACTGAAAAGGCTGCAATAAAACAAAAAGTTTATCAGAACACTGTTGAAACACTAAATACCTTTAAGGAAATCCTGCAGGAAACTGTAAATGACTTAAATACCGGAATAAAAATTTCCAAAAATCCAATCAACCTTGAATACAAGGATCGCGGTGCTTTCGAAGCTGAAATAAAAATAGCCGGAGATTTGCTGATTTTTAATATGCATACCAATATTTTCGAATTTGACAAAGGCCATGGTGTCTGGAAAACACCTTATGTGCAAAATAATGTAATGGCTTCATATTGCGGTATTATTAATGTATATAATTTTCTTGCCGACTCATTTAAATATGAAAGAATGGATGACCTGGGTTATCTGATTGCCCGAATTTTTATCAACAAAGACAAACACTATTTTGTCGAAGGCAAAAGACAACTTGGATTCCTATATAATGACTTTGCAAATGCCATTATCGAACGGGAACATATAAAAAACATTGTTGACTCGGCCATTTTGTATTCACTTGATTTTGATTTACTTGTTCCACCTTATGAGAACGTAAGCATCACATCGGTTGCTCAGATGAAAGAAAAAATCAATAAATCAAAAATACAAACTGGAAAAAGATTGGGTTTTAAATTTTATGCTGATGGTGATACAGTTTAATGAATAACATGCATTTTTCTGTAAACATTTTTTAACCATTTTCGTATATACAAAACTATTTATTATTTTTATAAAAAATAAAACATTACAAATGAAACAGAAGTACTTAATCTACAGCGCATTAGTGATTTTCTCAACAATTCTCTTTGCATGTGGTGATTCAAAAAAAGAAGCAAAAGACAATGATAATGGTCAGGTTGATACAACTTCTCAGGAAGCAATTGTGGAAAAAGAACTCACCATTGAAGAAAAAGTAAATGAGTATAAGGAAGTTACTTTAAATCCTGATATATCCGGTCTTTCCGACAATCAGAAAAAAATGCTTGGTTTTCTGTTTCAGGCTGCTGATCTGATCGATGAGATTTTCTGGATGGAGAATTACGGTGATAAAAAAGAACTCTTTGGAAAAATAACCAATGACTTTGAAGCAAAATTTGCTGCAATAAATTATGGTCCGTGGGACTTTCTAAGAGGCATGAAACCTTTTGTTGAAGGCTATGAAAAACAGCCTCTTGGCGCCAATTTTTATCCGGCAGACATCAAGTATCTTGAATATGTTGATATGAAATTTGAAGACAAATACAGCATGTTCACTGTTTTGAAAAGAGACGATAAAGGGAATCTTTATACTTTACCATACCATAAAGCATTCAAAGCACAGGTTGAAAAAATTTCAGATTTACTGAAAAAAGCTGCTGCTGTTGCTGATGATCCACAATTTAAAAAATACCTCGAACTGAAAGCAAAATCTTTTTTGACTGACGATTATCTTGAAAGCGACCTTGCCTGGATGGATCTTAAAAACAATAAAATTGATTTTATTGCCGGACCAATAGACGACGAGGTTGACAGGTTCCTAAATACAAAAACAGCTCATATTGCTTATATTCTGTTAAAAGATACCGAATGGGAAAATAAACTCTCAGAAATACAAAAGAGCATTCCTGATATTATTAAAAATCTTCCCGTTGACGCATCTGCAAAAAAACTCATCCCTGTTTCTAAAAACGAAATTGAAGTTTTCAACGTTGTATACTATGCAGGATATGCCAATGCGGGCAGTAAAACCATTTCTCTGTTCCACCCGCGCGACGGAAGGGTTCACATGGAAAAAGGCAACAAAAAACTCATGTTTTACAATGCAACCAAAGCAAAATTCGATAATATTCTTAAACCAATTGCCGACCTTTTTGTTGCCAATTCTGATAAAGTTACTTTTGACGCATTTTTCCTGAATAACCTTTTCTACGAAGTTGCCGACGCCATTGATATCAATAATACCGTTAAAGGTGAAAAAGTTAAAGATGTACTAAAAGGCAATTTTAATACCATGAACGGCCTGAGAGCTGATGTTCTCCGACTCTATATTATGACTGAGTATCTTAAGTCTATCAAAGCTTCTGAAGATGAGTTTGCTGCAAATTATGCAACTTTCTTTTCAAATATCCTTCGCTCGGTCAGGTTTGGCGCAGCTCATGCACAAGGTATTTCCAACGTAATTTGTTTCTATTATTTCACCGATGCCGGTGCCATCAACAGAAATAAAAACGGAAAATATGAAATCAATGTGGAAAAAATGAAAAATTCTGTTACCCAGTTTGCAACAGAAGTTTTAACCATATTCACAAGTGGTGATTTAAAAGGTGCCCAGAAACTTATTGATGAAAAAGGAAATATCCAGCCCACCCTTCAAAAAGATTTGATGAAAATCATGGAGGCAGGAATTCCACGAGATATTTATTTTAAACAGGGACCTCAGGTTCTTGGATTATAAAACCTACAGCCCGCAAATGCGGGCTTTTTTTTTGCCAATATTTTATCCTTCAGTTAATTTTTAGTTAAAAAGCCCTGTTACCTTTTTTACTTTTAATTTTTATCTATTTTTGCCCCAACACACTTAAAATAAAAAAATATGAACCTGCTAAAAATGACTTTTTTCCTTGTTTTGATCACTGGATTTGTTTCCAAAAGCAACGCCCAGGATAATGAAGTAAAAATCAAAACTGAATTTCACTGCGAAGGTGGAAAAGCAAAAATTGAAAAAGAAATCGCTGCACTTGATGGAGTTAATTCCGTTGTTGCCGACATGGAAACAAAAGTTGTTACCATTACATTTGACCCTGCAAAACAATCTAAAGATTCAATGATTGCAGCTATTGAAAAAACAGGTCATAAAACTGAATTCACAAAACCCGAAACCGAAGTGAAAAGCTCCTGTGGTTCAAGCCACAAAAAAGGAGATAAAAGAAAATGTGATGATTCAAAATAAATAACCCCCTGTACCCCCAAGTGTTCCAATAAAACCGTGAAACAGCTTCAAGTTTACTCCCTCTGGTCGTGAAAGAATTTGCAACTTGGAGGGGGAAACTGGGAACAGCAATAAAAAAAGCCCTTTCTGTAAAGGGCTTTTTTTAACTGAATAAGCTGTTTTATTTTGAGATTATCAACTGTCGTGTAACTGATGCTCCTCCTGATTTAATTCTCACCAGATAAACCCCGGCTTCAATTTGCTCTGTATTAATTATAATTGATTTTCCTGAATCCTTAACCTCCAAGATATTTTCTCCAAGAATATTTAATACACTTATATATTCTATTTCTATTCCGCTTTCAATTATTACATATCCTGTGGCCGGATTGGGGTATAATTTAACAGCCAGACCGGTGTTTTCATTAATCGAGGTTTCATAGGTAACCGGAACAACAAGTTCGTGCTCACATCCATTGGCATCGGTTACGGTTACGGTGTAACTGCCTGTGGTCAGTCCCGTGATATCTTCGGTTTCAGCACCATTGCTCCACAGGTATGTATATGGAGCTACTCCCCCGCTTACCATCAGATCAATGCTTCCATTCCCTGCCCCGTATGAGGTTTCATTTGTAACACCCGGAGTGACAACAATCTGAGATGGAGATGTTAATTCAAAACTCTCTATCTGCGAACATCCGGTGGCGTCGGTAACTGTCAGCGTGTAAATCCCGGCATTCAATCCGGTTAGCAATGTGGAACCCGATCCTATTGACCATAAATAGGTGTACGGTCCGGTTCCTCCGCTGGCATTTACTGCCAGTACGCCGGTATATTCGCCATAACACAGCAGATCAACCTGAGAGTATTCAATTACCGGACCATCGGAATTTGCTACATAAAATGAAGTCATTTCATTGCATCCGCTGGCATCTGTAACTGTAACCATGTATTCTCCTGAACCAAGTCCGCTGATTGTGGAGGTACTTTCACCGGTAAACCAGTCATAGTTGTATCCCGGAACGCCGCCGGTAACCGAAAGCACAATTGACCCGTCATTTGTCAGACAACCGGCATCAGTAACTGAACCTGATATTATAATTTGTTCAGGCTGCAAAATCTCAACACTTTCAACAGTTTCACAACCATTACCATCTGAAACAGTGACAGTGTAAACTCCGGCAGCTAAATTAACCAGAATCTGGCTTGTGCTGCTGTTAGACCAGTTGTAGGAATATGGAGCAGTTCCACCTGATGCAAATGCTGCAGCTGAGCCGTTTACGCCACCATTACATGTAACATTATTTGATGTGAAAGAAACTACCGGTGCCCCAAGATCATTAATAACCACAGAACTTATTGAACTGCAATCATTATCATCGGTTACAGTTATAAAATAAGTACCTGCTGCGACTGAGGTGATGCCTGTAGTGGTTGAACCTGTGCTCCAGTTATAAGAATAAGTACCCGATCCTCCTGAGGCAACCACAGTGGCTGCTCCGTCAGAATTTCCGCATGTTGAACCGGTAGTGGTGAAACTTGTGGTGATCTGGGTTGGTTCTGAAATGGTAATGGACTGACTGGTAATGCAGCCCGAAGCGTCCTCAACCTGACAGCTGTAATCGCCTGCCAATAAGCCACTCGCTGATGAAGTTCCGCTTCCATCAGACCATAAATATGTAAATGGAGATGTTCCGCCTGTCACGTTAACAGTTGCTGACCCATCATTATAACCATAGCATGAAGCATCAGTACCGGAAAGGGCAATTGATGGTCCGCCGATATCATTGATTGCAACTGAGGCAATATCGGTACATGAATGGGAATCGGTAACTGTGACAAAATATGTTCCTGAGGATAAACCTGAGACTGTGGATGAGCTGCCACCGCCTGTCCAGTTATAGGTATAGGGTGATGTTCCTCCTGCAACAATCGCAGTTGCAGATCCGTCATTGTTTCCACAGGTTGAATTTATTGCTGAAGTGCTGACAACCGGCATTGGGTAAACTGAAACGGTGTGGGTTTCGGTATCGGTGCAGGTTCCGTCAACAACATTTTGTGTCACGGTAAAAGATCCGGGAGTTGAATATGAATAAGAGGGACTTTGCAAAGATGAAACGCCTGTTCCGTCTCCAAAGTTCCAGCTGTATGTAACGCCTGATGTACCTGTATTGGTAAAGGTAAAACTGTTGCCATCAAGGCATTGGTTGGTGCTGTATGTGAAAGCAGCAGTTACACTACCGGTTGTCGCAACAATTGCGGTATTTGAGCTGGTGCAGTCATGACTATCGGTTATAGTGCAGGTGTAACTGCCGGCAGCTAAACCTGATAATGATGCCCCGGAACCGGCAGGAGACCATAAATAGGAGTAAGTCGGTGTTCCGCCTGAAACGGTCAGTGTGACTGTTCCGTTGTGATGTCCGCAATTATCCGGAGTGGTTGAATTGGTTGCACTCAGAACAGAGGGTTGGGTAATATTGGCTGTACGGGTGAGTGTGCAACCATTGGCATCTGTAATGGTAACAGTATAGGTGTTGGCAACAAGTCCTGTAACAGTTGCAGTTGTTGCTCCGCCCGGTGCCCAAAGGTAAGAATAGGTTGGTGTGCCGCCGGTAGCAGTAACAGAAACCTGGCCATCGGCATCGCCAAAACAATCAACGGCCGAGCCGGTTGATGTTCCTGCCAATGCTGAAGCGGGTTGGGTAACAGTGGCTGTTTTTGTGGTTGTACATCCACGGAAATCAGTAATTGTTACGGTATATGTGCCGGCTGAAAGTCCGGTAACTGTAGTACTGGTTGAACCACCTGTCCAGAGGTATGTATAAGGCGAAGTTCCACCTGATCCGGTAACGGAAACCTGTCCGTTACTTCCGCCAAAACAACTTACAGCAACAGAACTTGTTGTTCCGTTTACTGCAGAAGCCGGTTGAGTAATTGTAACGGAAGCAGTTGAAGTACTTCCTACGTTATCCGTAACAGTAACAATGTAAGTTCCTGCACATAGATTACTGGCAGTTTGTGTGGTGATACCACTTCCCCAGTTATATGAGTAAGGAGAAGTACCTCCTGACGCTGCAGCAGTTGCAGTTCCGGTACAAACTCCATAACATGCAACATTAGTACTTGCACTTACTGAGGCATTAAGGGGAGATGCACCAACAGCAACAGTAACGCATGATGAACTTGAGCAACCGTGACTGTCAGTTACTGTACAACAATATGTACCTGCTGCCAGACCGTTTGCCGTTTGGGTTGTCTGAACCGGAGCCGGGTCATTCCATATATAGGTATAAGGTGAAGATCCTGTGGGGGTGGCTGTGGCTGTTCCGTTGTTTGCACCAGGAGTGCTTTCAGCGGTTGATGTCATTGCAAGGGTGGGACCGGTATAAACAGTGGCTGTTACCGGAGTACGCGGACTAGAGCATGTTTCGCCGGGCACTTCAATTTCCCAATCGAAGAAATAATAATAATATGTGGTCGGGTTGGGTGAAGCATTGGTTGTTTTAATGCTGACCACACCCGGTACTTCATAAGGGTAGCTTAAGGTGGTATTGTTTCGGTATAAATAGGTTGAAGAGGTATTTGCCAATCGCAAATCAGTTCCCACCGGAACATTAAAGTTAAGGTCAACCCTGCTTACACCAGCCGTGGCAGCTGTTACGTCAATTGTTTGAATCATTGTTCCTGAACTATTCTGAAGTTGTATGGTGTGGGTAACACCTGCGGTTTGGGAATTGATTTCAACAGATTTCAAAACAAATGGAGTAGTACAATCAAAAATCAGATAATAATAACCATTTCTGTAAGCACCATTGCTTGAGCTCATTGTTTCCCCTACGTTATAGGTTACGGCAGGTGAAGAAACCACATCCTCAACATAGTAAGTTGTGGTTGCAGAAACCGAAGGAGAATAGGTTGATCCGGTTGTTAAAACTGTACCTCCTGTTGGTCCGGCATACCAGTTAAGTGTTCCTGAGCCGGAAGCTGAAAGGTTTACGGTTCCGCTGCCGCATCTGTTTCCTCCTGTAGTTGTGGGCGCAGTGGCCAAATCGACCGTAATATAAGCGGTTTTTGCTTCAGTATCGGTGCCAAGTCCGCCACAATTTGTAACCGTCAGTGTAACTGTATAGGTTCCACTTGCGGTATAGGTGTGAGATGGGTTTTGGAGTGTTGATGTCTGACCGTCGCCAAAGTTCCAGCTCCAGGTTGTTACTCCGGTTGTCAGGCAGCTAAAGTTTACTGTGCCTGAGCATGTTGATGTTTCATCGGCTTCAAAATCAGAAACCGGAGCAGCCGGCTGGAGGGCAACATTTCGTGTTGTTGTAGCATAATTTGCCGCGGTCACTGAAAATGTTTGGGAAACGTATCCGGGAGCAGAATAAACAACACTATAGGTACCAGCTTCAATTGGCCGGTAATAATCGCCCAAGGGCAATTCACTGTATTGATCAGACTGGTCATTGGTCTGGTCATGACCTGTAATTGAAATATTAGCAACAATGGGCTGGCCGGTACAGGCATCGGTGATTATTCCTCTGATTCCGTATTGAACCTGCTTCATGTATTTTATCATGGATGGGTAATTGTAATTCCAATGGTTGAGCAATTCGGATGCCGGAATTGTTTTTGTATCTGAAACTTCAAGACAGACCTCCCTACCCCTATTGTACCAAGTCATATAATCCTGCCTGCTTCCGGTTACCACATACCAGTCACCTCCATGGGTAACTCCGTTGTCAAGATAATCCATATATGCAGCGGGAGCATGAAGATGCACTTCATCGGCGTATTCGCGGCTAATAAAATAAAACCAATCATTATCAGCATGTGGATTTGAAGTACTAACCCAACTGTCCCAAGGGAAATTAACCACTTCAGCCCCGCCATGAAAGTTTGCCGACATTACAAAATGAAGTGTATCAAGCAATCCCATCATGGCCATAGTTTCAGGCTGCCATGCTTCGCCGTCGGGATGGTCCCCGTCAAGCTGATTTTTATAGTTTCGGTTCAGGTCAACATTATTGCTGTTATATCTGACCGATCCTGAGACGGTATTATCTCCTCCGGCGTAGGTACCATCGGGGTTTTCCAAAGGCATAATCCACAACTCGGTATTGTTGATAATATTGGTCACATCTGTATTGGTACCATAGTTATCAAGCAGGTAATCAATCATGTGTAGACAAAGAATGTATCCGGTGGTTTCATCCCCGTGCATTGAGCCAGTCCACATGAACCTCGGTTCAGCTTCACGTGTGTTTACATTATCAGAAATTTGTAAAAACAGGTATTGTCTTCCGTCAACTGTTGTCCCTATCTGATGCAATTTGCACAGATTGGGATAGTTTGTGACAAATGTGTTCATCATAGTTAAAAACTGGGAATAAGTCGGATAGGTATCAAACTCCCAGATACCTTTTGATTCGTCCCACATATCGGGTTCCTGTATCAGTTCACCGGGGTGTGTCAGAATCGTATAATCCAGATTATAATCAAGGAATTTTGTAAACTCTTTTGAATTTGCGTAAGCTTTTACTTCCAGTCCGTCTACCCTGTCAATTGAAATATCACGCGTGAGGTTAAGCAGAATTAGTGGTGATTCGACACTAAATGTAAAATAAACTTCGCCTTTTTGTTGAAGATAATTCTGGGCTTTTTCAAATTCGGTTTGGGCATTAAGTCCGAAACCAATAATAATAGTGAAAAGCGCTGATAGTAAAATCCTTTTCATAGCATCTGAATTTGGTACATTAAATCTTCTTATTCCTTAATAATTTGTTTTCTTAAAATGCCGCTTTCATCCTGAACTGTCAGAATGTAAACGCCGCTTGCCAAAGAACTCAGGTCAATGCTTACCATTTTTTCATTTCTGATATCCATGAAGGTCAAATTTCCATAAATATCAAATATCCTGATAGTCTTCAGATTGTTTTCGTTAAAACCAATATTTAAAATGTCGGTCAATGGGTTTGGGTATACAAATAAACTATTTTTTTCTGAAAATTCAAATCCTGCAGTTGTTAAATCCAAATCAAAATAGAAAGTATCTGAACCACAATCATTATACGCGATCAAATAAGCATGATAAATAATGGATTCCGGATAATCATGAATGGGTTCATAATCGGTTGATGTACTGCCATCACCAAAATTCCACAGCCAGGTTACACCGTTTTCAGTGGTGTTTTGCATCTGAACCTGATATCCTGCATTGGTATAAGTGGCATGGGCAACAGGAATTTCATTAATAACGGCATAAACAGGAACCCGCTCGCTGACACATTCATCACCGCTAATTTCCCAGTCGTAAAAGAAATAATAAAAATTTTCAGGGCCATAAAATTCGGGGAGGTTGCTTTTATTTATGCTTATCTTACCGGGAAGGACGTAGGGATAAACAGGCACTCCACCGTCATTTCTATACATATCAGGGTTAGCCGAACAGGTAATTTCATAATTTGTACCGGCATCCAGACTGAAATTCAGGGTAACCCTGCTTTCGCCCTCGGGAATATTTACTGTTGCTTCATTAACTAAAGTTCCCGAGCTGTTGTAAATGCTGATAGTTCTTTCACCGGCACTTCCGGTATATACTTTAACCGATTTCAGCAAACATGCTTCAAGGCAATCGAAAATCAAGCCCCATTCGCTGTTGTTGTTGTAATAGGAACCGCTTCCGGCATTATCAGTTTTGCCGACATAACCAGTTTCGGGCAATACATGGTCCTCAACATAATAAGTAGCTGTTGAAGTAATTACGGGTGTAGTATATGTATTTCCCGTGTGAAAAGAAGTTCCTCCGACAGGAACATCAAACCAATAAATTGTACCTGTTCCATAAGCTGAAACGGTCATGCTGCCTGAACTTTCACATACTGCGGCTGAATTGACTTCAGTAATAACGGGAAGGTTCACATTAATATAAGAAATGCGTGTTTTGGTGTTGCTGCCATTTATATTGGAAACTGTAAGTGAAACAGTATAGTTTCCGTTTGTGGTATAAACATGCACCGGACTAATTTCACCAGAAGTTGTGCCATCACCGAAATTCCAGAGATACGTAGTTGTGCCGTAGGTTTCAGATAGATTGTTAAAGCTAACTTCACCGCTGCATGAAAGGTTTGTTTCACTGGCATTAAAATTAGCATAAGGCGGAACCATTGAAAGATTTGCTAGTTCCACATCCAGAATTGTTTCAATTCCATTGGTAATGTTTACGCTGATTGTTTTAGAACGGTAGCCGGGACAGGAATAAGTAACATCATAATTTCCTTCATTGAGCATCCTGTAATAATCACCATGGGGCAGTTCTGAATAAACATGTGAATTGTCAAGATCATGGCCATCAATATAAACCATTGCTTCAAGCGGCTCATGAGTAATGGAATCCGTAACTATTCCGTTCAGTCCGAACAGACCTTCCTTAATATAAGCAAGCAATGAGCGGTAATTATAATTCCAATGATTTTGTAGTTCGGATGCATCAACAGTTTTAACATCCGATATTTCAAGGGTAAACTCTCTACCATAGCGGTTGTAGGTCATATAGTCCTGACGTGATCCCAGCGCCTGATACCATGCATAACCGTTTGTTATTCCATCATCATATCCTTCGAAATAGTCGGCAGGACCATAATTATGAACAACATCAGCATAATTGCGCGAAACGTAGTACCACCATGCATCATCGGCATGCAGTCCGGCTTTTGTGTCCCAGGGATAATTAACCACTTCGGTACCCCCGTGAAAATTAGCAGATAGAACAAAATGCACTGTATCGGTAAACCCCATCAATGCCAAGGCTTCGGGTTGCCATGCTTCACCATCGGGATGATCACCCTCAACAAAATTCGGGTAATTGCGGTTCAAATCCACGTTGTTTGCATTGTACCGGGTTGCTCCTGCGACTGTGGTGTTGCCTCCTGCATAAGTTCCGTCAGGGTTTTCCAGTGGCATGATCCATATTTCCATATTATTGACGAGGTTGTTTACCTCAGCATCACCGCCGTAATTTTCAAGAAGGTAATTTATTAATCTGAGCATCAATACATATCCGGTTGTTTCATCGCCATGCATTGAGGAGCTGTACATAAATCTGGGTTCAGCCTCACGGGTATTGACATTGTCGGATATTTTAGCGTATAATAGTTTTCGGCCATCCACGGAAGTTCCAACCTGAACAATTTTACAAATTCCGGGATAATTTGTCTGAAATGAATACATCATGGTTTCGTACTCGGTGTAGGTAGGATATGTGTCAAAATCCCATATCCCCTTACTGCCATCATACATAGCGGGGTTTTTAATGCGGTCGCCCGGATGTTCCAAAACGGTGTAGTCAATTTTAAAAGACAGAAATTTCAGAAATTCCTTGAGGTTTGCATAAGCAAATACCTGATTGTCTTTAATGTTATCGATTGAAACAATTCTTGTAAGATCTGCAACACTTTCAGCATTATCCATTTCAAAAGTAAAGTAAACTTCTCCCTTTTTGTCAAGACATTCAAAAGCCTTAATCATCTGTTCCTGTGCACACAGGTAAAACCCCGGTAGAAAAAATAATGCAATAATAAAAAGTCTTTTCATCAGCTGGTCAAAAAATAATGTATATCCACAATGTAAATAAGGTCACTTATAAAAACATTTCTAAAGTTAGTCATTTATAAAAACCAAATCAACAATTAGACTCAATTTTTAGATAAAAAATAAAAATAATATACATCATTAGATTTTACTTATACAAAATCAGTAAGTTTACACCACAGAAACTACAGGTAACATGAAAATTGTTTTATCAGGCACCGGAAATATGGGCGCGCAACTTGGACAAAACCTTATTAAAAAAGGGTTTGGCATTCATCAGTTATATGGAAGATCTGCAGATAAAACAAAAAAGCTGGCCGAAAAGCTGGGTTGTGACTTTACCACAAACCTTGATTCCATAAAAAAAGACGGAGACCTATATATTATTGCGGTATCTGACAAAGCCATTCAGAAAATATCAGAAAAATTAAAACTGGGAAATGCAGTTGTAGTGCATACTGCAGGCAGTGTTGACATGAATATTCTGATGGGTTGCTCCAATAATTACGGGGTAATATATCCACTTCAGACAATTTCTGAGAACACTGAGATTTCATTTTCGGACATCCCTGTTTGCATCGAAGCAAATAACGAATGCGCAATGAAAACCATAAAAATATTAGCCAACAAGCTTTCAAACCACGTTTTTCAGGTTGATTCTGAAAAAAGAAAGTTTCTGCATATTGCCGGTGTAATGGTGAACAATTTTACCAATTTCATGTACAGTTTGGCAAATGAACTTGCTGAAAAAAAAGGGTTTGACTTTGAAATACTGAAACCGCTTATTCTGGAAACCGCCAACAAAGTATTAAAAAATGATCCTAAAGCAGTGCAAACTGGTCCGGCCATACGCAATGATGTTCAAACAATCTCATCTCATATTAATTTATTGAATGATTTTCCCGATCATCAAAAAATATATAGCTTTGTAACTGAATGTATGCAGCAGTATTACTTAAAAAGTAAATGAAATGGGAAACTTCAAGGAAGAATTGATGAAGGTAAAAGCTTTTGCATTTGATGTTGACGGTGTTTTTTCCAGTTCACAGGTTTATATGATGGATGACGGGGAGCCGGTCAGGACAATGAATATCAAAGACGGATATGCTGTTCAGTTTGCTGTTAAAAAAAAATACCCCATTGCTATAATAACCGGCGGCAGTTCTGAGGCTGTAAAAAAAAGGTTCCAACAGCTTGGGGTAACCGATATTTACCTGAAATCATATGATAAGATGGGAGATTTTGATGATTTTCTCTATAAATATGACCTGGATGCATCGGAAGTTTTGTATATGGGTGATGACATTCCTGATTACAACGTCATGAAAAAGTGCGGAGTACCTGTTTGTCCTTCGGATGCTTCAGAAGAAATAAAATCTATTTCAAAATACATTTCCAATATCCGGGGCGGCGAGGGATGTGCCCGCGATGTGATAGAACAGGTGCTCAGAGCCCACGGTTGCTGGATGGATAAGGATTCATTTATTTGGTAAAAATGACTTACTACTTAAAACTTGTCAGATACAAAAATCTGCTGATTATTGCCTTGTCGCAGTATTCACTGAGATACCTCATCCTTTTTCCTATTTTGAAAATTTATGGATTTGACCTGGTGCTGTCTGATCTCGACTTTGCCATCCTTGTGCTTTCAACAATGTGCCTTGCCGGTGCCGGTTATGTGATCAACGATTATTTTGATCGCAAAGCTGACCTGATAAACAGACCCGACAGCGTTATTGTAGGCACAAAAATCCTTCGCAGGAAAGCCATGGTTTTTCATTCAGTGCTCAATGTTGTGGGTGTTGCCGCTGGTGTTTACCTTTCCTTCAGGATAAATATCCCGTATTTTGGTTTTGTTTTTCTTTTTATTACCGGAATTCTTTGGTTTTACTCAACAACCTATAAAAAAATAGTTTTTGCAGGAAATTTCATTGTCGCTTTGCTGACCGCACTCGTAACAATGATGGTTCTGTTTTTTGAACTGCCTCCGATATCTGAAAAATTTCATTCTGCAGTTTTATTTGATGAGGCTGCTTACAACATGCTTATTTATTCACTGGGCATCTCCTTTTTTGCCTTCATCACTACTTTTATCAGAGAAATTATCAAGGATTTTGAAGATATTAAAGGTGACCGCGAGAACAATCGAAAAACCGTACCCATCGTTTTTGGCAATTTTGTTTCAAAAATCATATTGATGGTTCTCATTTTTTCGATGATTTTTTCACTGATGTTTTCCTATTTCTATTATCTTCAGCACATCCGATTCTATGATAGTCACCTGATTATTCTGGCTTATATTATCCTTTGTCTCATTGTTCCAATAATTATTCTCACTCTTAAATTGATCGGTGCAGTTACTCAACCGGATTTTAAAAAGCTGAGCAAATACATGAAGCTGATCATGTTATCAGGACTGCTGTTCACAGTGCTTTCTTATTTTTTAATGATTGAAAAATTTTAATCTGATGACCGGTCCACTCAGCAACTATAAAATTGTACTTGCATCAAACTCACCACGCAGAAAACAAATGCTCGGTGAATTGGGCGTAAATTTTGAGATTCGGGTTCCCATTGATTCTGATGAATCCTACCCATCAGATATGAATCCACATGATATACCTGAATACCTTGCAGGCAAAAAAGCAGCCGGACTGATACCCGGACTGAAAGAATCCGAAATCCTTGTAACTGCTGACACCATTGTTGTGCTTGATGACCAGATCATGAATAAACCTACAGATGCAACAGATGCTTTCAGAATGCTCAGGGAACTGTCGGGGAAAAAACATGAGGTAATTACGGGAGTATGCATTTCTGACAAATCGAAATCACGGTCTTTTAAATCGGTTACCGATGTGTATTTTAAAGATCTTACTGATGAGGAAATCCAGTATTACATTGATAATTTTAAACCTTTCGATAAGGCCGGAGCTTATGGTATCCAGGAATGGATCGGCTTCATTGCTGTTCGAAGGATTGAAGGATCGTATTTCAATGTTGTCGGTCTTCCTGTTCAAAAATTATATGAGGAGCTTTGCAATTTTACCAATTCCTGATTTATGACATTTCTAATTATCGGCATAACTGTATTATTCTCTTATCTGGCTTTTAACAACCCCGGGTTAAAGGATCAGTATATGCTAAATCCTTACCTCGTTTATGGTAAAAAACAATACTACCGCATTTTTTCACATGCTTTTATCCATGCGGACTGGAGCCATCTTATTTTCAATATGTTTACGCTGTATTTTTTCGGATCATCCATGTTTGAAGGCGAACTGTATGGTGTAGAGGCAGATTTTAAAATAATCTATGGCAAAACGGGTATGCTGTTCTATGTTCTGCTTTATGTTGGCGGATTCCTTTTCGCGTCTCTTCCTGCATTGGTAAAGCACAAAAACAATCCGGGATATAATTCACTGGGGGCATCCGGGGCTGTTTCCGCGGTACTTTTTGCATCCATTTTGATAAATCCCTATAACGGCATTTATATTTTTCTGTTACCTGTGGAAATTCCGGCCATTATTTTCGGCGCCGGATACCTTTTATATTCGGCTTATATGGCAAAAAGGAATACTGATAACATTGCACATGATGCGCATTTCTGGGGTGCCATATTTGGGTTTGTTTTTCCGGCGGCACTTGAACCCCGGCTGATTGAACATTTCTTTGATGCATTAAAACATTATTCCTTTTAATTATGAATAAAGCAGTATTTTTTGACAGAGACGGGGTCATCAACAAAGAAAGGGGCGATTACACTTTTCGAATTGATGATTTTGTTATCAATGAGGGCATTTTTGACAGTATGCGGCTGCTTTCTGCAAAAAATTATTTGCTTTTTATCATTACCAATCAGGGTGGAATTTCAAAAGGTGTTTATTCCATGGATGATGTTGAAAAACTTCACAAGCACATGCTTTCTCTTTTTGTTAAGGAAGCAATCCGTATAGAAAAAATATTTCTCTGCCCGCACCATCATGAAAATGAAAGCTGTCTGTGCAGAAAACCCGGATCACTGCTCATTGAAAAGGCACTGGCGATTTATAACATTGATCCCCTGAAAAGTTATTTTATCGGAGACCGTGACCGTGATATTATGGCAGCGCAGAATGCAGGTGTAAACGGAATAAAAGTTGAGTCAAATCAGGATATTACAAATATCTGCAGATCACTATAAAGAAAATGGACCGGAATATTTCAGTTTGCCTGGATGGAAATTTTTACCCTGAAGATGAAAAACTCTTCGGAGCAGCAAACCGCGGTTTCAGGTATGGTGACGGATTGTTTGAAACGATGCATGTGAACGGAACCAGAATTCAGTTTTTCTCTGAACATTTTTCCAGACTCACTGCGGGGATGAAGCTTTTAAAAATGAATATTCCGGCAGATTTCACGCAAGAATACACCGAACGGCTTATATCAAAGCTTCTAAACAGGAACAAATTTCTGAAAGGGGCAAAAATCAGGCTAACTGTGTTCAGGAAAGATGGGGGATTATTTGCGCCCGAGACCAATGAATTTAGTTTTTTGATTGAGTCCGCTCCTCTTTTGGATTATAAATATCAGTTAAACGAAAAGGGCTTAAAGCTGGGATTGTACCTGGAGCATAAAAAGGAGGTGAATGAATTTTGCGGTATTAAATCTGCAAATTCACTTATTTTTGTTCTTGCGGGCATATATAAAAAATCCAACTTTTTTGATGAGTGTATTATTATGAATTCTGAAAACAGGATTTCAGAAACTGTGAGTTCAAATATTTTCATTGTACGAGATAATGAGATATTTACTCCGCCCCTATCAGAAGGATGTCTTCCGGGAATTATGCGGAGCAAAATTATTGAACTGGCGGGCGAGAATAACTTTGTTGTCAGCGACCGTTATACTTTTGTTCCGGATGACCTGGCCTATGCCGATGAGATTTTTCTAACCAATGTCATCAATGGAATTCGCTGGGTTGGGGGGTTCAGACAGAAGCGGTATTTCAATTTTGTTTCGAAGAAGCTGGTGGAGCTTTTGAATGGGAGGTTTATTGGTTTATAGGTTTATGGGTTAGGGAACCGGCCGGGTGGCGGTTTTCTTTGGTAAATGCCGCAGGTTGAAACCTGCGGTAATGGTTCTAATCAAATAGACAATTCCGTTAATTAAGCCGCTGGACATCCTCCGGAAGGTGTCACCCGGGTTGTCTGCCATAGGTTGAAACCTATGGTAATGGTTGGGGAACTTCTTCGAAGTTAGTGGAGACAAAACTCCGGAGGAGTTATATGTTTATAGAAAGAGCATGGTGGGGTGGGGAGTTTTCCACAACCATGAAATGGTTGCCTAATCATACCCGTAGGTTGAAACCTACGGTCAATATATAAATAGCTTTTTCATTCCAACTTTTGCCAAGCTCTTAATTCATCCCCGGGTTTTCAGGAAAATTAGCCCAAAGCTTGTATTTGTGGTCAAAGTTCTGAAGTGTTTTTTTCCAAAGCTCTTCATCAAAGTTTTTTAAAATCATGCTGTTTTCCAATTCCCCTACCAGCCATGAATTCTCGGTCAACTCTCTTTCAAGCTGTCCGACCGACCAACCCGAGTAGCCGATGAAAAATCTGATTTGGTCTATATTAACGGCTTTGCGTTTGATGAGGAATTTGAGCTCTTCAAAATTTCCTCCCCAGTATAATCCTTTCTGAATTTCTTCACATTCGGGAAGTAAACTGCCCAAAGTGTGAATATAATGTAGGGTATTGGGTGATACCGGTCCGCCCAATGAAAGCTGACTCCTGAACGAAGGGAAGTCATCAATTACTTCATCAACAATAAGTTTTGTTGGTTTATTCAGCACATAACCCACCGAACCTTTTTCATTGTGCTCTACCAAATAAATTACCGAACGCTCAAAAAACTGGTCACCAAGGTATGGTTCTGAAATCAGAATTTTGCCTTTTGCAGGTTTGCGCTTTTGGTCTATTTTGAAAAAATCAATATTTAATTCCATTTTCTAACGAAATATGTACTAAATTAGTTAAAAAAATATTTTTATGAAACTTTTTATCCCGTTTGTTTTTCTTTTATTTTATTTCTGTGTTGCAGGCCAGGACAACAAAGCCCATAATTTTTATCTTAAATCCGAGAAATATCTCGAAAAGCAAAATTACAAAAAAGCAATCACATTTATTGAAAAAGCTGTTTTGCTTGAAAATGATTCTTCATCTTATCATCAGATGAAAGCTACTGTACTCGGACTTACCGGATCCTATTACGATGCTGTGGAATGTGTTAGCAGGGCCATTGAATTAAACCCGAAAAATGCGGTTTGCTATCTGAACCGGGGTGTGTATTATTATCAGCTGCAGAATCTTACAAAAGCCAAAGAGGACTTTGATAAAGCAATCAGCTTAAATGAGAAACTTGCAAACGCATATTCATCAAGAGCTTTGGTGCATCTGGCAAACAATAATGCATCACTTGGTTTGCAGGACTTAAATGAAGCATTGAAAGTTGACTCAACCCATGCTGAGGCGTATCTTAACCGGGCCGGAATTTATTTTTATGCTGAAGAGTTTGACAGAGCCATAAAGGATATCAATAATGCAGTAAGGTTAAAGCCGAAAAGATCAGACTTATATTATTCCAGAGGTTCAATCAAAGGCAATATGGGAAAATTCCAGGATGCCATACTCGACTATAACAAAGCAATAAAAATCGATAAAAAAATAAGTGATTATTACTACAGCCGGGGGTTTGCAAAGGAAAAAGCCGAACTTTACAAAGAAGCTTTAAAAGACTATTCGAAAGCTCTGAAATTAAATCCAAAAGATGGCCAGGCTTTTTACCGGAGGGGGCTAATGAAGGTGAAAAACGGAAAAACAGGCTGCGCTGATTTTTTAAAAGCCATTGAACTTGGGGTGCCGGAAGCAGCTGAGGACATGAGAAAACATTGTCCTTAGAAAAAAAAATATATTTGTAATAATTGTCCGAATTTTTATTTTTCAATAGGATTTTATAATTTCGAATAAATTTTGACTTAAGATATTGCCCAGATTTATTAAATTTAATATTCAGAATGATTTGAATCCCAGCATCTGACATCAAACGATAGTAATACAATAAAAAACAGACCAATGAAAGTACTTGTTTTAACAATCGCAACTTGCTTTATTTTCGGAATACTTCAGGCACAGACACTTGCTGAAGTTGATTTCAAAATTGACAGCCTCCAAAAAGTTAAGCAGGAAATACTGAATGAGAAAAAAATCCTTGATAAAAAAGAAGAACGCACCGACAACCTGATTAAAATATGGCAGGAAAAAAAGACTAAATTGGCTGGTGGAACAGCATCTTCAGGTACGTCCGGAATAAAAGCAAAGGTTATTTCATCAGGCGGAACGCTCAGAGACAAGCCCATGGGATCGGAAATTTCAAAAATTCCGGCCGGAAGCACAGTATATGTGCAGAATGAATTCAGCAATCTGTACTTTAAAGTCATCTACAATGGTCAATCCGGTTATTTGAGCTACTCAAGCATGGAACAAAACGCCGAAATTGATAAAATGATGCAGAAAGCAGATACTAAAACCACTACAACTTCTTCATCAGCCTCTTCAGACCCAAAGTATAAAAGACTTAAAGATGTTTATGGTCACGAAACAGCCATGAAAATTCTTAACGGTGAAGTCTGGAAAGGAATGAGTCCCGGAATGCTAATGGAAAGTCTGGGCAAACCGGTAAAAACTACTGAAGCAAAGACTGATGCAGGGACGAAACAAATCTGGACATATTCCGATAAAGAAGTTACCATCCTTAATGGCGCTGTAACTACCTGGACTAATAAATAATTCATTTTAGCATGCTGAACAATCACCGCTGAATAAAATCCAACGGTGGTTTTTATATTATATTTGCCGCACTTTTACATTGGCAAAATGAAAAAATACAAGCATCTGTTTTTTGATCTGGACCGCACTTTATGGGATTTTGAGAAAAATGCCCTTGAGCTTTTTATGGATATTTTTAAAAACCGCCAACTGGATAAAATATTTCCCGATTTCGACATTTTTTATACAACTTATAAAAAGCATAATGACGCTTTATGGGAATTATACAGGCACGGCAAAATTAAAAAAGACATACTCCGATATAAGAGGTTTTCTGATACCCTTGAGGAATTTGGATTTTCGGATGCCAATCTGGCAAAAAATATAGGTGACGACTATGTAAATTTAAGTCCGTATAAAAACAATTTGTTTCCCAACACCATTGAAACCCTTGAATATCTTTACCCAAAGTATAAACTTTATATTATTACAAACGGTTTTAAGGAAGTTCAGTTTACAAAACTCAAAAAAAGTAACCTTGAACGTTTTTTTACCCGGGTGATTACCTCGGAGGATGTAGGCGTACAAAAGCCAAATCCTGAAATTTTTCATTATTCGGTTTCTTCAGTAAATGCTAAAAAAATAGAATGTTTAATGATTGGCGATGATCCCGAAGTTGATATTTTAGGGGCAAGAAAATACGGAATTGATCAGGTACTCTTTAATACTGAGAATAAAAAACACTCGGAAAAACCTACTTATGAAATTTCTGATCTGTCTGAATTAAAAAACTTTTTATAATCAGAATAACGGTAAAAGTATCCTGCCTAAAACAAGATACAACAACAATCCGATAATATCGTTCAGGGTAGTTATAAACGGACCGGTTGCCAAAGCAGGATCAATTTTCATTTTATTAAGCATCAATGGGATAACTGTTCCCAACAAGGTAGTAAAAATAATTACTGAAAACAATGCAATGCTTACCGTCAGTGATAAAGCAATACTGTCGCTAAAAATAATATTGTAGGCAAAAATAAGTCCGGAACATATAATACCAATCAGAAATGCAAGCCACAACTCGCGGGTAAGCTTAGAAAACACACTGACTATTCCCATAGATTTACTGGCGATTCCCTGAACCACAATAGCTGAAGCCTGAATTCCCACATTCCCGGCCATAGCCATAATAAGCGGAATAAATAAAGCCAATCCGGCATATTTGATCAGATCTCCTTCATAATATCCCAGCACCAATGCACCAAGCACACCACCGAATAATCCTATGAGCAGCAAGGGAAGTCTGCCTCTCATTTGAGTTACAATATTGTCGGAATATTCAACATCCTGAACAATTCCGGATGCCATTTGATAATCCTTTTCGGCTTCCTCCTGAATAACATCAACAATATCATCAATAGTAATACGCCCCACCAGTTTTCCATCTGTATCAACCACGGGCAATACCACCAAATCATATTTTCTCATAATATTGGCCACATCCTCAGAATCAATATCAGTTGTAACAGATATTACCTCTTCACTGATACTAAAAACTTTCACATCGGGCTTTGAAATTATCAGTTTTTTAAGCGGCAGTAATCCCTTTAACCGATCGTGTTCATCAACCACATACACATTGTAAATCTCATCCACATCTTCAGCCTGCTTTCTCAGTTCTTCAATGCAAAGTGAAACATCCCATTCTTCTTTTACTGAAACAAGTTCCTTTGCCATTAAACCGCCGGCAGTATCTTCATCATAGGAAAGTAAATCAGCAATATCACCGGCCTGTTCAGCATCTTTGATGTGTGAAAGGACTTCTTCCTTTTTTCCCTCAGGAAGATCTCCCAAAACATCGGCAGCATCATCCGAATCCATCTCTTCCAAAAAATGACTTGCTATTACCTCACTTGGCAAGGCATGCAAAAACTCTTCCCTGTCGTCTTCCTCAATCTCGGCCAACACATCCGAAGCTTTTTCATTATCAAGCAATAAAAACAGAAATTTTGCCTGCTCAATATTCAGTTCATTATAAATCTCGGCAATATCAGCCGAATGCAATTCATCCAATATTGAAATTGCAGCCTTTGAATCCTGGCGATCAATAATATCAGTTAAACGGTCGATAAAGTCCTTTGTGAGCTCAAATTGCATTTTTCTGTTTTTTTGCAAATTTATCAATTCTTTTCAATTATAACTGCAATTTTGATAAAATCATCAACTCCAAGCTGTTCGGGTCTTTTGGTCAGATAATCACCGGTTTTTTCAATCCCGGGAAAAGCAGAAAGTGAATTTCTCAGCATTTTCCTGCGTTGATTAAAGGATGCCTTGATAATGGCAAAAAACAGTTTTTCATCACAAGGCAAGGCGCCAATCTGATTCCTCTTTAGCCTGATAACTGCCGATTTAACTTTTGGAGGAGGCGAAAATACTTTTTCACCCACAGTAAATAAATATTCAATTTTATAAAATGTCTGCAGCAGAACACTTAAAATTCCGTATGTTTTTGAACCCGGACCGGCGCTGATCCGCTCGGCTACCTCTTTCTGCACCATTCCCACAACCTGAACCACAGCGTTTCTGTTTTCAAGGACTTTAAAAAAAATCTGACTTGAAATATTATAAGGAAAATTTCCAATCAGAGAAAATTTATCCTTAAAAATTTCATTCAAATCAACCTTTAAAAAGTCTGCGTGCCAAACCATTTCCTTAGTATCAGGAAATTCATTATGCAAATATTCAACTGATTCGGAATCAATTTCAACAATTCTGAGCGTAATTCCATTTATACTCAACAGATAACCGGTAAGGATTCCCATACCCGGACCAACCTCAATCACATTGCTGCATGCACCTGTATCAAGTGAGTTTACAATCTTTGCGGCAATGTTCCTGTCTGTAAGAAAATGCTGGCCTAAATCCTTTTTTGCCCTTACCTTCTGCATAAACATTTTATTTGTATTATTGCACAAACATTTTTTATTTCAGGTATATTTGTTTCAATGAAGCTGAATAAAACCACAAAGATATTACTTAAGTTGTTAATAATAACAGCCTCATATGCATATATTGCAATCCGCCTCTACAATAACCGCAATTATTTCAACGAACTCCATTTTGATTCATTAATAATTCCTTTGCTCATCATCATTCTTATGCCCGTTAACTGGCTCATTGAGTCCGTAAAATGGAAATACCTTGTCAGAAAATTCAGCAATATTTCTTTGTGGACATCTTTAAAAGGAGTGTTTACAGGACTTACCGCCGCTGTTTTTACGCCTAACCGGATTGGAGAATACTTTGGAAGAATAGTTGTACTTGATGACAAATACAGAATTAAAGGCATTTTTGCCACCATCGTTGGAAGCTTCGCACAAATACTGACAACAGTTTTTTTTGGTATTATCTCACTTTACCTTCTTGTTGAAAACAAATCTGCAACTGATTCGCTCATTCAATATAATAATATCTGGACATGGATATTTTTATCCATTATGATGATAATAACTGCCTTACTTTATTTTAACATCAGCTGGTTCGAGTGGATGTTCAGATATGTTCCCTTTGTAAAAAAATACAGAAAACATTTTGTAATTCTGAAGGACTACAGTAAAAAGGACCTGGTCGTTACATTGTTCTATTCTGTTTTAAGATATGTTGTTTTCGTTAGCCAATATATTCTGTTCCTGTACTTTTTTGATGTTCGTGTCGGAATTTATGAGTCCTTAATTTGCATAGGTGCCGGATATCTTGTTATTCTTGCTGTTCCAACTTTTACCATAGCCGAAATCGGAGTAAGGGGATCAGTTGCCTTGTTTTTTCTTGAAATGTTTTCTCAAAACACCACCGGCATCATATCAGCGACTGTTTCACTCTGGATTGTTAACCTGGCTATTCCTGCATTTTTGGGGTCAATAATTCTGTACAGACAAAAACTGTAAAGCTTTATGAATTTATTTTAAAACTGAACTTGATAACCTGATTCAGAAATTAAAAAAAAATTGTAAGTTTGATCTTTAATAAAAAAACACCTGAAAATGAAAAAAACTATTGTCTTTTTGGTTTTTATTACCATAAGTTTCAATATCTCTTCACAGGATACAAAAAGATCAACCGCCTATAATTATTTTAAGGAAGGCGATCTGGTTAAAGCAAAGGAATTGATTGATGAGGTTTGTGTCAATGCAGAAACCAGCAACGAAGCAAAAACCTGGTATTTTAAGGGTTTAATATACAAAGAGCTGGCAAAAAAGGACCAGAACAGCATGCAGTCAGATCTGATGGCCGATGAATCTGTGAAAGCCATTTCAAAAAGCTTATCCCTGGATAAAGATAAAATCTATTATCAGGACGCCATGAATGTGTTGCTTAATATTGCCGTACTTGTTTACAATAACGGAGTTCTCAGATATAACCACGGCATCCAGTACAAGGATGATGAAAGTTACAAAAATGCCCTGATGGATTTTGATAACTATTTTGAGATTTTTAAACTGTTAGGCGATAACAAAACCATTCTTGAAGATGCCATGCTTAAAAATGGCGTGGATGAACTGGTGATTTTCTATTATGCAGGTTATTCTGCTGATATGATCAAAAACACTGAGAAAGCAAAGTATTATTACTCAAAAATATATCTTTCCAAAAAAGGAATGCCGCAAGGTTATTCAAATTACTGCGAAATACTGCTTAATGAAGGAAACAAAGATGAGGCACTCAAAGTTGTGGAACAGGCAAAGATCCTTTGGCCTGCCGACAATGATATAGAACTTATGAAACTTAAGGTTTACCAGCAAACCGGAAAAAACAATGTTCTTACCGATGATATCGAGAAAGCGCTGATCAGCGATCCAAACAATGTTAACCTTTTATCAGCACTTGCAGAAGCATATGATAAAATATCCTTTGAATATAAAAATCAAAAAGATCAGGCCAATTACAAAATTTTCAGGGAAAAAGCCGAAACGAATTACATTAAGGCTATCGACCAATATCCTACGGACCAAAATATTGCTTACAATCTAAATTACAACCTTGGGGTTCTATATTTCAATCCGGCTGTTGATGCCTATAATGTTTACATCGAAAGACAATCTGAAGAATTGGAAATATTTTACAAGGATTTTTTTAATAAAGCAATTGTCAGATTTGAAAAAGCGAGAAAAATAAAACCCGAAAATATTGAATTGCTCGATATGATGATGCGTGTTTATCTGATCCTTGAAAATGAAGATAAAGCACTTGAGTTAAAAGAAAAAATCACTGAGCTTAAAAAACAATAACCCATGAAGTACTTTATTACCGGTCTTTTCCTGGTTATTTTTCTGCAAATCAATTTTGCCCAGGATCATAAGACAGATGCAGAAAACTATATTAAACAGATCGAAGGCAAACTGGATAAAGCCAAGGCTTCAATTGATGCTGAATGTGCTGGACCAAATGGTGAAACAGATCCGCAACTATGGTATCTTAAAGGATATATTTATGCTGAGATTGCCAAAAGCAAGGTATATCAGGGAATTGCCACGGAACCCGGTGTGACTTCTCTTCAGGCCATTCAAAAATGTTACAAACTCGATACAGACAGAAAATATCTTTCTGATTGTATCAATGTGCTTTTTGAAATCGCAACAATGTTTTATGATGAAGGAATTGAAAATTATAACCGGGGACTTGAATCGGGCAATAAAGAATTTTTCAATACGGCATTGAAAGGATTCGAAAAATACTATCAAACCATTGAAACTCTTGGTGAGGATGCAATAATGGTGTTGCACCTCCTTAAAATGAACAAGATTAATGTGAATTCAATTTATGTCTATACAGGATATTGCTCACAGCAAACCGAAAATTACGATAAAGCAAAGGAATACTACCTTAAGGTTATAGATTTTAACAGTCCGGTTGATACCGCCCGTAAAAAAGCCCTTCCCCTTGCTTACATCTACTACTGCAATCTGCTTGAAAAACAGGGCAACATTTCTGAGGCCTCAAGGGTTATTGAAAGAGGAATTCAAGTACTACCCGAAAACAGTGACATGCTCATTACCGCCCTGAATTTGTATAAAAAAGCCGAAAAAGTTGACGAACTCACAACAATACTCCAACGAGCCGCCCTTGTTCTGCCCGACAATTACAAAGTACTTGTGATTCTCGGAAACAACCTGCTTGAAACCGCAGAAATGTTTGTTAAACGCGGGTATATGAAAACAGCCCTTGAATATAACATAAAAGCATCTGAAGCTTTTGAAAAAGCAATATCCATCGACGACAGCGACATTAAACTGATATTCATGAATGCCAATGCGTTAAACGAAATAGCTAAAACCTATTTTGCAAATGGTGACGAACCCAATTCATCAGTTTACAGAGAAAAATCCATTGTATATTACCAGAAAGTACTGGCCAAAAACCCTTCCGACAAGCAGTTTCTTTTCAATACATACAACAATATGGGCGCAGTTTATTACAAACCCGGAGCCGAAATTTATTCGGGACAGGATAAAAGCCGCATAGAAGAATATATCGTTTTATTTAAAAAGGCCCTGCCCTATTTTGAAAAAGCTTACTCTTATGACCCTTCCAATAAAAAGATTATCAATACACTCAGAAATCTGTACCTGATTTTCAACGAAACAGCAAAAGCAGATGAAATGAAGAAAAAACTTGAAAATTAAACTTAAAAAAAATCCATATGATTAAAAATCTCCTATTACTGATATTACCCGCCTTGTTTATTGTTTCTTGCAATAATTCCAAGGATGAAGAAGCAGGCAAAGAACCTGAAAAAATGCAGGTTGAATACAAGTATGGGAAAACAGACTCCCTGCTTTGGAAAGTAACAGGCAACGGATTAAAGCAACCTTCTTATATTTTTGGCACAGTGCATATTATTCCCAAAGATGATTTTTTCATCTCTAAGGAACTTGAAAAGGCTTTTGATGAAAGCGGGCAACTTGTATTGGAAATAGATATGGGCAAACTGGATATGTCGAGTTTGGATGGAATTGCAATGCCCAAAGATATTACCCTGAAAAAACTGATCTCTGCCGAAGATTATAAAATGATAGAAAAGTTCTTTAAAGATACCCTGAAAATGGATCTGGCAACTTTTACATCATCCAATATGAAACCCATTTTTATAAGTTCCCTGATTGCAGAAAACTTTTCAAAAGGCAATACCGAATCTTATGAACTTACATTTACTGCCTGGGCTAAAACCAAAAAAAAGGAAATAAAAGGCCTTGAAACCATTGAATTTCAAATGTCTGTATTCGACAGCATTCCATACGACAAACAAGCGGAAATGCTTGTTGAAACAGTAAAAAACTATCAGGAATCCAAAAAGGAACTTACCAATCTCTATAAATTCTACATTTCCAATGAACTTTCTAAATTACAAGATCTGAGTGACAGTTCTGATTCAGGGTTAATGGATTATGAAGATATTTTGCTCACCCGACGCAACAATGATTGGATTGGCAAAATTGAAAAAATTGCCATGGAAAAACCATCGTTTTTTGCAGTTGGCGCATTACATTTACCCGGAAAAGGAGGAATATTAAGCCTTTTACGGGAAAAAGGATATACTGTTGAACCTGTTTCAAAGTAGTTTTCTGCTTATTTTAAATGCATATTTTCAATAAATTAGTTAATCTTCATCATTTTTTAATATTTTTGCATTTTTACAGATAAACCATGAATATTAAGAAAAGTAACTTTTATCTACTGATTCTGTTCGCAGCTGTTACAGTCTTCCTGACTTCCTGTTTTCAGAATAAAAAGATGATATATCTGCAACAACAGCAAACAAATCTCATGGATTCGGTATTTATTCAAAAAAAATCTGAATACCTTGTTCAGCCCAATGACATGCTTTTTATACGTGTTTCAAGTATCAATGAAGAAATTAATAAGATTTATAACTCATCGTATCAAACCACCAATACAAACTACGCTTACAATAGTGCTTCCTTGTATCTTACCAGTTTTTCCATCAACGATTCAGGATATGTAAGTTTACCAATTATTGGTGACATGAAAGTTTCAAATTTATCAGTATTATCTATTGAAAGACTGATACAAAAAAGAGTTGATGAATTTCTAAACGGAGCCATCGTGTCTGTTAAACTGATGACTTTTCCAATTTGTGTGCTTGGTGAAGTAAATAATCCCGGACTGTATGAAAATTACAACAACAACCTTACAATTTTTGAAGCATTGGGTAAGGCAAGCGATCTGACTATTTACGGAAACCGGAAAAATATTCTGATAATCAGGCAAACTGAGGAAGGAAATACCACCAAAAGAATCGATATAACGGATATAAACTTACTGGCCAGTGAATACTATTATCTCCGGCCAAACGACATCATCTATGTGGAACCCATGAAATACAAGGCCTTCAAGTTAAATTCGCCAAATATTTCTATTTTATTGTCAGGTGTTACTACCCTGATAGTTGTATTAAATTTCCTAAACAAATAAAATGGATCCAAAAACTGATTTTAATAAGCAGGAAGACAAAGTCGACATTAAGAAGTTCATTTTTAAAATGATCGGGAATTGGTATTGGTTCGCCCTTACCATATCCATTTGTCTCGCCCTCGCTTACTATATTAACAGATATTCAGACCCTATTTATAAAGTTTCTGCATCTGTTTTGGTAAAAGATAAATCAAATGCTTTGGTTGGTGGTGTCGAAAGCCTGGTTGAAGACCTTGGGGTAATGCGCAGGACACAAAAAAGAGAAGTTGAAAATGAAATTGGCATATTGAAATCTTATACTGTTTCGCGAAGAGCCATTGAAGAACTTGACTTTGATATAAGTTACTTTTCAATCGGACGAATCAGGACTCCTGAAATATACAAAAATTCACCTTTTATTGTCGAAATTGATACAAGTCATCTGCAGGGTTATGGTCAGCAGATATACGTTACATTACTTTCAGAAGAAGAGTACAAACTTGATATGGGAGAAAGTGTTAAGGTGTCAAAAAAAATGAAGTATGGTGAATGGTACACTGATAAAAGTTTCAGATTTAATATTAGACTGCGTAAAGAAGATGAATACACACAACCCACCGAGGTTAAATATCCTTCTGAAAATTATTTTATCATCAATAACATAAACGCGCTTACCAACATTTACAGAGGTAAATTATCTGTTGAAGCAACCGATAAAAAAAGTTCCATTCTTGTTCTAACTGTTCAGGGAACTGTTCCACAAAAGGAAGCAGATTTTCTCAACAAACTGCTTGATGTGTATGTTAATATGGGACTAGAGGAAAAAAACCAGATTGCAGTAAACACTGTAAAATTTATTGACAATCAGCTATTTTCAATTATGGATTCGTTGGAAATGACTGAAACAGATTTGCAGAATTTCAGATTAAACAATAAGGTAGTCGACCTTAGCTATGAAGGGCAAAATCTTTTTGATAAAATTGAAGTAATGCAATCAGAAAAATCGCTGCTAATGGTTAAAAAAGAGTATCTGAACTATCTTTTGGGATATGTTGAGAAAAAGCTGGATTTCTCTGACGTAATAGCACCCTCGGTAATGGGAATAAACGATCCCTTGCTTATCAGTATAATTGAAAAAATTGCACAGCTTTATGATGAGAAGAAAATTTACGAAGTAAGCTCAAAAACCAATGACCCGGGATTGGAAATGATCAATTCCAAAATCAGGTCAACCATGAATGCACTTAAAGAAAACCTGCTAAACATCGTTGAAAACAATAATTTCAGTTTAAAAAATATTGAAGACCGCGTAGCCAGGATGAATTCTGAAATTCAAAAATTGCCTGTAACTGAAAAGCAACTTATTGGGTTTAAAAGAAAATTCGATCTTAACAACAATATTTACACTTACCTGCTTCAAAAAAGAGCCGAAGCTGAAATTGTAAAAGCATCCAATATTGCAGACAGTAAAGTTATTGACAGTGCTATGCCCGAAAATGCTGTCAGTATTTCTCCCAAAAAGAACCTTAATTTTATTATTGCTTTTATTATCGGCTTTCTGATTCCCCTGCTTGTAATCATTCTCAGGGATTTTTTCAATGATAAAATAATTGAAAGAAAAGACGTTGAAGACAATACGAAAGTCCCGATTCTTGGAGCTGTTGGCCACAATAACAAAGAAAGCGAACAGGTTGTTTACAACAAACCAAAATCATCCATTGCCGAATCTTTCAGAACATTGCGAACAAACTTACAGTACATGAGCAAAGGCAAAGAAGGGTCTTATACAATCGGCATTACCTCAACAATCAGTGGTGAAGGAAAAACCTTTTGTGCCATAAACCTTGCCTCCATCTTCGCTATTTCAAGCAAAAAAACTGTACTGCTTGGTCTTGACCTCAGGAAACCAAAATTGCATAAAGAATTAAATATTTCCAATGAAGTTGGAATAAGCACATTCCTAATTGGAAAAAGCAAATATGAAGACATTATTTTCCCTTCAGAAAATGAAAATTTATTCTTCATTGCCTCGGGACCTGTTCCCCCTAACCCTGCCGAACTTATCGAAACACCGAAAATGGACGAACTGGTTGCCAGACTTCAAAAAGATTTTGATTATGTAATAATGGATACTCCCCCTGTTGCACTGGTAACAGATGGCTTACTCCTTACAAAATATTGCGACACAAACATTTTTGTTATCCGTCAAAGTTACTCAAGCAAATCCGTTCTGAAATTTGTTAACGACCTTTATGAGGAAAAACAGATGAAAAACCTGTGCATACTGATAAATGATGTAAAAGCTCCGACTTACTATGGATACAGAACAGGCTACGGTTACCGTTACGGCTATGGATATGGCTACGGATATGGCTACGGGTATGGGTATTATGATGATGATAAAAAGACTCCAAACCTGTTGACCAGATTGTTGATATTCTTAAAGTTCAAAAAGTAAAAACTACTTTTTATTACTTAGGAGTACTTTTCTGACACTGCCGTGTTTTAACAAAAGTTCATGGGCTTCCTCTTCTGTCACACCAAGTTGACCGGTTATTATTGCAGTACCACGATTAATAAGTTTGGTATTTGTAAGTTGCATATCCACCATTTTGTTTCCCCTCACTTTTCCCAGTTTAATCATCAATGAGGTAGAAACCATATTCAGAACAAGTTTTTGAGCTGTCCCTGATTTCATTCTTGTGCTACCTGTAACAAACTCAGGACCTACAACAACTTCAACAGGATATCTTGCCTCCTTCGCAAGAGGCGTATCAATATTTGAAGTTATCCCGCCAGTCTCAATCCCATTAAAAAAACAGTTCTGAAGAGCTCCAACAACATAAGGTGTTGTGCCAGAGGAGGAAATTCCAATAACAAAATCCCCGCTGCATACATTGTGTTTTTTAAGATCCCACCAACCGGCATCAAAATTATCCTCTGCTTTTTCAACAGATTTTCTAATGGCTTTTTCCCCCCCGGCAATGATTCCTATTACCAAATCAGGTGAAACACCAAAAGTTGGAGGACATTCTGATGAATCCAAAATCCCAAGACGACCGCTGGTACCGGCTCCAATATAAAAAAGCCGCCCTCCCGCGGACAATTTCCTGAATGCAGCTTCAACAAGCTTTTCAATCTGATTTAATGCCCTGTCAACTGCAACAGGAACAAGCATATCCTCTTGATTAATATTAAATAATAAATCATGAAAACTCATGTTTTCAAGATTTTGATAGTTTGAATCGGTTTCTGTTATTTTCATACTAATAATTTATCCGGACGGTCAGCAATTGAAAGTAATGATATATTGCAATTTACCTTTTCCATTTGTGGCAATAAAAATAATCATTCCTTTTCATTTTATTTATTTAAAGTTCTTATATAAAACTTCCATCCCACGGTTAAAATTGAAAATTAACGACTTAAAAAACCCATTTATGTAATTTTTTCAGATATTCGTCAATTAAATGAATCAATTTTATTACTTCTATGTAAAAGAAGTTATAGAAATTGTCTTTGGATTAAGATTCGGTCAAAAAAAAATTGGTGACTTTAAAAAGTCACCTTTTTTTATTTCATCAGATTGCCAATAGGCTCGCTTTCACAGGCATTCGGATAAGTAATTCCAATAAAATCAGAAATTGTAGGAGCAATTTGCTCCAGAAAAACTCTTTCAGAAATTGTACCACGTTTAATTTTCCAGCCATACCAAACCAAAGGAACGTGTGAATCATAGTCGTATCCCGAGCCATGATCGGCAACATCAAGTTTATCCTGTATCCATCCGGGCTGAAGTGATATCATAATATCGCCCGACCGATTCTGGTTAAAACACTTTTGCATTTTCTGAAATAACCCTGAGGTGAAATTACTTGTAACAAAGGAATTTGCAGTAATAGAATTTGAAACTCCCGAGAACTGCAGCATAAAATTGGATACTTTTTCCTGCACCTCATTTAAGGATAGTTTGGCATCCTCCAAAAGTCTGCGATTCAAATAAATCTGCTGATTAAGATATTCCTGAACCCACTCACCTTCGCCATATAGTGCATTCAGATAGCTTTTTAATAATGCAATTGAATAATGGTATTTAAAGAACCCTGCAGGAATTTTATTATCCTTAAGATATGAGGGATTATCTGAAACCCCGTGATTGGAGGTCAAAAAGATTAGTACATTTTCCTTGCCATATGTAGTGTTCACATATTCCAACAACAGAGCAATATTTTTATCAAGGCGCAGATATAAATCTTCAATCTCAACTGAATTCGGGCCAAATTTATGTCCCAGGTAATCGGAGGCAGAGTAAGTCACTGCAAGAAAATCAGGATGCTCATCCTTTCCCATATTCTCATTTGTCAATGCAGCTATGGCGAAATCAGTGGTAAGATTATTTGCAAAAGGTGTGGGTCTTAATAGCTTATAATTTATTTCATCCTTTTTGAAAGATAGTTTTCCTTTTGCTTCGTAAAAAACGTATGGAAATGTAGTTTTGCCTTTTCCAAAGCCTGATTCATATTTTGAGGAATCATTCCTCGACTCGGTGTAAGTTTCAACGGGATACATGGTACTCCATTCCATAGTCAGATAAAACTCAGGAAACCGCTTTTCATTAAACTCAACTACCCATGTTGGCAATGCGCTCAAATAGTATGAACTGGAAATCCATTGCCCTGTTTTATCATCATACCAATATGCAGCATCAGCCTTATGGCCTGCAGAAAATATTGCTGCGTAGTCGTTAATAGAAATCCCAATAACTTTAGATTTGTTTTGGGAAAACAATTTCAATTCATCAGTCAGTGTCGTTGTTTGCAGCCACTTGGGTGATTTTTTTCCGTCGGCCGACTCGCATCCTGTGGTCGATTGATCCGGATCCTCAACACAATAGTATTTTTCATTTTTCAACCTTGCAAACCATTCATCTCCAACAATTCCATGTGCTGACGGACTGGCTCCGGTATATATTGTAGCAATTCCGGGAGCATCATTTGTCAGGAGATAACTAAGCTGGGCATTTTTGCAAAAGGTTCCCTCACTAATCAGCTTTTTAAACCCATCCTTATCAAACTTATTCCAGAACCTCTGAATATAGTCATACCGCATTTGTTCAATCACAATGCCAATAATCAGTTTAGGCTTTTCTGAAGGTATTGCGTTGTCATTTTGTGCTTTACAAAAAAATGAAGCGATAAATATCAACAATACAAAAACAATTTTAGTTCTGATCATTTAGGTCAGTTTTGAGATTAATAATAATATACCAATACCTGCAAAAATGCTTATTACGATATTAAGCACTGCATAAAACAAATACCCCGACTTAAAAAGTTCAAGGATTTCATAGCTGAATGTCGAAAAAGTACTAAAACCTCCGCAAATACCAATGACAATAAAATATCTTGCTGAATCTGTGAAATTATATTTTTCAGACAGGTAATACAAAAAAATACCAAGTATTCCGGTGCTTATAACGTTTGAAACTAAAGTGGCGACCGGATTGATACCTGTAAAATTGCTTGTTACGGCTTTTGAGATTCCAAATCTTAAAAGACTTCCTATTCCACCCCCCAGAAAAACAAGCAAGATATTTATCATAGGTAAAATTCAATAATCTCTCAAAGATACTCACTACCCAAGTGTGAAATGTCAGGGATGTTATCATTGTTTTTAACGAAGCGTTGTTAAAAACATTACAATTCTTCCACCAGTTTTTCGAGTTTTATTCCTCTGGAACCTTTAATCAGCAGAGATTTTCCAGAGATAGGATTTGCTTTTAAAAATTCTTTTAACTCATCCGAAGAGGAAAAAAAATGGAATTCATGATTATCCTTTACGGACTTAAATTCCTTTCCTGCAAAAAATACGGTCGTAAATTTCAGTTTTTTTACCAGAGCAATAATTTCCCTATGCTCATTGGCCGAAACCTTGCCCAGTTCGAGCATGTCGCCAAGAATCAAAACCTTATCTCCATCGGCAAATGCAAAATTACTGATAGCTGCATGCATACTTGTCGGATTCGCATTATACATATCCAGATATAATGTGTTTTTTGAGGTTTGGTATACTTGCGACCGGTTGTTACTAGGGATATATGATTCAATGGCGCTTTTAATTTCATTCAGACTGATATTGAAGTAATCTCCAATACAAGCTGCTGCCGCAATGTTTTCGGCATTATAATCTCCAAAAAGGTTTGACCTGACTTTAACCTTTTCGCCTTTTTCATTATGTATTTCGACTTCCAAAAAAGGATTTCTATCAACCACTTTCACATAAAACCCATCTTTTACTGATAATGCATAGCCTACAGGCTTCGATTTATAAAGCTTATTTAAGATGCTGTTATCGGAATTGTAAAAAACAGGTGCTTTTATGTTGTTAAGGTAATTATAGAGTTCGCTTTTCGCAGTAATGACTCCTTCATAAGATCCAAACCCTTCAATATGAGCCTTTCCAATATTTGTTATCAATCCATAATCAGGCTCCGCAATTTTGCATAAAAAATCTATTTCACCAATATGGTTGGCACCCATTTCAACCACACCAATTTCGGTCATGGAATTAAACGAGAGAAGGGTTAACGGAACACCAATATGATTATTCAGGTTGCCCTTTGTACAACTTGTGTGATATTTTTTGGACAGAACACAAAATGAAAGTTCCTTGGTAGTTGTTTTACCATTGGTCCCTGTAATTGCTAAAATAGGTATATTAAGAATTTTTCTATGGTAATTTGCAAGTTGCTGCAGGGTATGAAGTACATTTTCAACTTTTATGACATTTTCAGATTTTGAATTAATTATCTCATCGGTAACTGCATAACTGCAACCTTGCCTAAGTGCCTCTGAAACAAATGTATTTCCATTAAAATTATCACCTTTCAAAGCAAAGAATATCTCTCCTCCTTTGATGTCTCTGGTGTCGGTTGCAATTTTAAACTTACAGCCATGCAGGATTTTGTATAAATTTTCTATTCCGTTTTCCATGGTAAAATATATAAAAAAACCCCATCGGAAAATGGGGTTTTAAATATCAATTTATCTTTTAGAAACCAACGGGGCTACCTACTCTGGTCATTGCACATCTGAAACCTAAATCAGCACGTGCTTGTGTTTCATCAAGGAATCTTCTGGTTCCGGGAACCATCCAATAAATCCTATCATTCCATGAGCCACCTTTATAAACCCTTACCCTGTCATTGATCATTGAGTTCATATCGTTACCCCCTCTTGGAGTAAATTTGGCTTCATTACCCTGATAGTACATTTTTCCGGAAGTATGGCCTGCCCTTGTTCCACTGTCATAGCTGGTACTTGATTCAAAATCACCATCAAGGAAATTAATGTTGTCTGAAGTGTTATAATTTCTTCTGTTGAAACATTCTTCGTCAGTAACTCTCTGATCTTTAAGCTGACCAGGCATAGAGACGCTCAACTTTGAAAATTCTGCTAACAAAATTGGGGCAATATTAGCTTCAGCAGCAGGTGATTTTAAAAGTTCAACAGATTTTCTAATTTCAATTTGAACCTCTTCCCATTTTCTTTCATCAGATTTTGTTTTTGCAACAGTCAGATTTGTTCTGATCTGATCGAGCAAGGCAATTTCAGCCGGATTCATGTTTCTAACCACAGAGTCAAGTTTTGACATATAATACATGATGTCTGTAAGGTTATACTGGGGTTCTGAAATTTTATCAGCAATGGTTCCGTCACTATTTAATGTTTTTCTGCGATATTCATTACCACGGAATGGACGGAATTCATCCATATCTTCAAAAGTAAGTGGACGATAAATATCCATCACCCATTCGTTTACATTACCAGCCATACAATATAATCCATAATCATTAGGCCAATATGCATCAACAGGTGCAGTGATGTCAGCATTATCGTTCAAATAACCGGCAGTACCCATCATATCACCTTTTCCACGAATAGAGTTGGCCATAATCATACCCATTTCTTTTTGGCCGTCATTTCTGACATAGTGACCATTCCATGGGAAGAATTTTCTATGGAAAACACGTTCATCAATATGGTTTTCAATGAGAGCAAGTGCTGCGAATTCCCATTCTGCTTCGGTCGGGAGTCGGTAGCGTGGAAGCAGGATACCATCTTCCATTCTAACATTTCTGAAGTCAATGTTAGGGTCAAGGTCTTCGATACCAGGGCCACGATAAGCACCTTCCTGAAATTTATTAGCAAGATAAGCGTCAGTACTGAAGTTACCGGCATCAACCTGGTTAGGATCTTTATATAAAAGGCCTTCTCTGATAAGAATCCATTCATTAACCCTGTCGGTTCTCCACACACAGTATCTGTCGGCCTGAACCCAGCTAACACCCACTACAGGATATTCCTGATAAGCGGGATGTCTGAGGTACAATTCCACATAAGGTTCATTGTAAGCAAGCTTGCTTCTCCAAACGTTTGTGTCGGGTCTGGCTTGTTTTTCAACTTCGGGATATGTGGCAAAAACTCTTTTCAGCCAATACATATATTCCCTGTAATCAACGTTTCTGATTTCGGTCTCATCCATATAAAATGAAGAAACGGTAACGCGGCGGGGAACGTTGTTCCAGTCATACAGAACATCCTGTTCAACACGACCCATGGAAAAAGTACCACCTTCGATGAGTACCAGTCCGGGACCGGTTTCCTGACCATAATAATCAACGTATTCAAATCCACCATAATCAGGATCGTTATAGTTCCAGCCGGTAGTATTTGATCTTTGGACGTCACACGATGACAAAACCATTATTACCAGCATAAAGGCGGACAAAGCCGAAAATATTATCTTTTTCATACTACTAAAATTTCAGGTTCTTATTAAATAACTAAAATGATGGACAACTTATTGTTCTGAATTTGCGTTTTACAGTTTTGCAATAAAATTCCATCTGGTAGGATACTTCATGAGCACCCAAGGTCTGGTTTTTAAGTTTGGATATAGTTAAGTCGTAGCTGTAGGCAAATTGTATTTTATCCTGCATAAATCCGACAAGCATAATAAAGGAATCATAATGGAATCCGAAATTTTGTCTTATCCATGCACCGGCAACAATTTTATTTCTGTTCAGGTAAATACCATAGTTAACCTGTTGGAAATCCTGTTGTTGTTGGAAGATAAATTGTGGAGATAGCGATAGTTCACCCCTTTTAAACCTTCTGCTGGGCAATTCAATGTTAGTTCCAAAATGTACTGTATATTTTCTTGGCAGAACTGATTCGGATAAACTTCTATCGTAAAATGACTCAAGTGGTTCGGTAAGATGGTGAACAGCAATTCCGAAGAAATAATCTCTGTTAAAGCCAACAATACCGGTTGAAAAATCGAAGAATCCTCTGGATAAATTATCAGGTTGTATTTCGGATGTTGGGAAAACAGGTCCATACAAAGGATGCAGCATATCCGGGAAGATAAAATCCCAATTAAGCTTTTTCTGGAAATAAGTTGCCTGGAAACCTGCTCTTACCGTGAAAAAACGGGTTGCATGCAAAGAATAGGAGTACAAACCACTAATACTGGTTGTAGTAATGGCACCATCACCCTGAACGTCATTCATGAGTAATAACCCAACACCACCACCGAGTGGATTCACAAACCTGTCAAAGGAAGCATTATAGGTCACATAAGTGGAACCCAAAGCAGGCCATTGATTTCTGTAATTGAGTGAAATTCTCGGGCATCTTTGTGCTCCGGCAAAAGCCGGGTTAAGATAGAGTTTATTAGCATAAAACTGCGTAAACTCCGGATCCTGGGCATTGGCCAGTTGCGTGCCTCCCAAGATTCCAATCATTAATAAAAGTATAAAACGTTTTATCATTTTATTGAATATATATATATCCTACGATTTGCAATTATACAAATTTTTTTTTTAATTCTACTCTTTATTATTTTATTATGTTTTCCCATACAAAAGACAAATATATTGATTTTTTGATTTATTGGTGTTATTTGTTGTAACTTTACACAATATTTTTTTCAAACATTTGTTTGTTAGCAATAAAATTAATTCTAAGATGAAAAAAATAATTTTTGTGCTTATTGCTTGTTTATCTGTTAATTACATTTTGATGTCGCAAACAACATCAGAACACCATATTAAATGGGATAAAACTTTAACGATAAATAATAATGACAAAGAACTTTTATTTTTTAATAACGCTGTTTATCCAAAAAATAATCTGCTACCTTATTATTTTGAACGAATCCAAATAAAAATAGCAAACCCTGTAATCGCAAATATAAAACTTAAAAACCAAATATATCAAACTATAAATGCAGCGGACATAAAAAACGTTGCCTCAATAGATGAAATTTCTTCAGATTTTGAAATTTCAGGCAATATTATATATGACAGAAATGTTCCATTCCTCGAATTTCATGTCCTCCCTGTCAGGAAAGATCCCGTCACTTTACAATACCAGATTCTTACTGATTTTACCGTTGAATATGATATTAATGAAGGTGAACCTCAAATAGTTAACTTTAAAGGATATCGATCAAGTTCAGTCCTTAATTCTGGTCAATGGGTAAAAGTTAAATTAAAATCTGACGGAGTTTATAAAATCACCTATGATGAACTTATTTCAATGGGATTCACCGGAATAAAAAATATCAGGATACATGGTAACGGGGGCAAATTGCTTCCTGTCTATAACAGTGATTTCAGGTATGACGACCTTGAAGAAAATGCAATTCAGGTTGTAAAAGGTTCCGATGGTGTTTTTAACTCGGGTGATTACATCTTGTTTTACGGGACCAGTACAACAGATTGGGAGTATGACGCCTCAGGATATGTTTTTAAACATACGTATAATTTGTTTTCTGAATATTCCTATTATTTTATTACCAATTCTGCAACAGAAGGTAAAACAATTGAAACCGAAAATTATCTTTCACTCACTCCGGGAATCACAGTTAATAAATTTCAGGATTACTCAGTTTATGAAAAAGACTCCTTAAATCTTATTAAATCTGGAAGTCAGTGGTTTTGGAGACATTTCGATCTTGACTTATCCCATACCTTATCATATAATTTTCCGAATATTGATCTCACCTCACAATCCTATATCACAACTTACCTGCTGGCCAGATCAACCGAAAACAGTGATTTCGATATCTTTCTGAACAACACACTGGTTAACAATGTGGAAATCAGTTATACCACAACTTCAGGAACTGCTCCATATGCAAATTTTGAGAAGACAGTTACACCGGTAAACCCGACTTCATCTACATTTAATATTAAAATTGATTATAACAAATCAACTACAACTTCGGAAGGTTGGATTGATTATGTGGCAGTAAATGTTACCAGAAACCTTATTATGAGTGGCTCACAAATGCAATTTAGAAATACCTCATGCATTGGAACCGGAAACATCACCAGATTTAATATTACCTACCCCGGAAGCGACCTTATTATTTGGGATATTACCGACCGAGTTAATATTAAGAGAATTGCAACTGAGTATTCGGGTGGCATTGTTTCATTTATTGTTCCAACCGATTCGCTGAAGCAATTTATTGCATTTAATGGTGATTCTTATTTATCAGTATCATCCGATGGTGCTGTGGCAAATCAAAATCTGCATGGTGCCGAAAATATCGACCTGGTAATTGTTACCCATCCTAACTTTCTGGCCAGCGCAAACCGATTGGCAGACATTCACCGGACTAATGATAACCTTACTGTGCTTGTTGCAACCAATGAGCAGGTTTACAATGAGTTTTCATCCGGAACACCTGATGTTTCAGCCATAAAATACTTCATGAAAATGTTGTACGATAAAACCGCCGTATCAACAAGACCATTAAAATATCTTTTGCTGATGGGAGACGGATCATTCGACAACAGAAATTACACCGCAGAAAACTCAAATTTTATCCTTACTTATCAGTCTCCTCAATCTTTAAGAGCAACTGAATCCTTCGTAACTGACGATTATTTTGGTCTGCTTGATGATGGCGAAGGTGCTCATTTTGGAGGCCTTGACATAGGAATTGGACGGTTGCCGGTGAAGACTGCAGAAGAAGCATCTTCGGTTGTTACAAAAATTGAAAATTACATTACAAATCAGAAAACATACGGTGACTGGCGCAACTCAATCTGTTTTATTGGGGATGATGAGGACAGCAACACGCACATGAGTCAGGCCAATCAACTGGCAACTAAAGTGGATACTTTATATCCGGTTTATAATCAGAATAAAATTCTTCTTGATGCATATGAACAGGTATCTACCCCTGCAGGCGAAAAATATCCTGATGCCAATCTGGCCATTGAAAATCAGATGCAAAAAGGAGCACTTATAATTAACTACACCGGACATGGAAACGAGGTTAGCTGGGCACATGAGCAGATATTGACAGTGAGTGATATCAACAACTGGACAAATTTTGACAAATTGCCACTTTTCATGACTGCCACCTGTGAATTCAGTCGATTTGATGATTATGAAAGAACCAGTGCGGGAGAACAAATATTGCTTAATCCTGCAGGAGGGGGAATTGGTTTGCTAACAACCACCCGACTTGTTTATTCTGCTCCAAATTTCACTTTAAACCTGAATTTCTATGACTTTGTGTTTGAAAGAGACGAAAATGATGAATATTATCGTTTGGGTGATATAATGAGACTGACAAAAGTAGCTACTGGCAGCGGAACAAATAAACTTAATTTTACTTTGCTTGGGGATCCTGCGCTTCGGCTTGCCATTCCTGAGCATCAGGTTAACACATTAAGAATAAATGATGTAGCTGTCTCAGATATTCCAGATACACTCAAAGCCTTAAGTTTGGTAAGCATTTCGGGTGAAGTTGTTGATTTGGATGGAAATAAAATTCCGTCTTCCGGAATTCTTTACCCAACTGTATTTGATAAGCCAGTTCAGGTAATCACATTGAGCAATGATTCTTATACAGCTTTTACCTTTGATGTCCAGAATAACATCCTTTATAAAGGAAAAGCGAGCATCAATAATGGTGATTTTACTTTTTCTTTTATTGTTCCCAAGGATATTGCATACAATATCGGATATGGTAAATTAAGCTATTATGCGACGATTGATAATACCGATGCACATGGTTATTACCGGAATGTAATAATTGGTGGCTCTTCCGATTCTGTTGCCAATGATGAAACCGGCCCGGAAATTAGTCTGTTTATGAACAATGACAATTTTATTTTCGGAGGTATTACCGATGAAGATCCAAAGCTCCTTGCCTATGTTTCCGATTCAAGCGGAATAAATACTGTGGGGAATGGAATCGGCCATGACATCACTGCGATAATTGATGAAAGCACCAATGAAACCTATATTTTAAATGAATATTATGAATCGGACCTGGACAGTTATCAAACTGGTAAGGTTAGTTACAATTTCAGCGACCTGACTGAAGGCCATCATAAATTAAAATTAAAAGTTTGGGATGTTTACAACAACAGTTCTGAAGAATATATTGAGTTTATTGTTGCCAAATCGGCCGAACTGGTTTTGGAGCATATTTTCAACTACCCCAATCCTTTCACAACAAGCACCGATTTCTATTTTGACCACAACCAGCCTAATTCTAGTCTGGATGTTATAATTCAGGTGTTTACAGTATCAGGAAAACTGATAAAAACGATTGACACAAGTATTTTTTCAGATGGGTTCAGAAGCGAACCGATTCATTGGGATGGCAAGGATGACTATGGTGACCCAATTGGCCGTGGAGTATATGTTTACCGAATTAAAGTAAGGTCAGAAGAAGGTAAAGTTGTAAATAAATTTGAAAAACTTGTCATTCTCAAGTAATAAATTTCTTTTTTAAGAGTTTAGTTTGTATTATATTTGCAAATTACTAAAATCATAAAAATGCAGAAATTATTTCTAACCGGTGTACTGATTTTTTTACTTACACCCTTTATTAATTCTCAGAATACCAATAGTAATATTACTGGTGAATTTTTTACAGGCGATATAAACACCATCACTACCGCTGTTCCATTCCTTATGATTGCGCCCGACTCAAGGGCGGGAGCAATGGGAGATGTTGGAGTTGCAACCTCACCTGATGCCAATTCAATGCATTGGAATCCGGCAAAATATGCCTTTGCTGAAGAGGATATGAGTCTGTCCATTTCCTACACCCCCTGGTTAAGACAATTGGTAAACGATATAAATCTGGCCTATGTATCGGGTTATAAAAAAATGGATAAACGTCAGGTTATTGGAGTATCCCTTTTATATTTTTCCCTTGGTGATATAACTTTTACTGACAACAACGGTAGTACAATTGGTCAGTTTAAACCAAACGAATTTTCACTTGACGGAGCATATTCAAGACTTTTTGGCGAACATCTTTCAGGTTCGGTTTCCTTACGCTACATCTACTCCAACCTAACAGGTGGTCAGTTTGTACAAGGAATCCAGTCACATGCAGGTCAAGCTGTTTCAGCAGATGTTTCAACATTTTACACAAAAGAAATTCAAATGGGTGACAGAGATGGAAATATGGCTTTCGGGTTAAACATCTCAAATATTGGTTCAAAAATTTCCTATACCGAAAATCAGGAACGTGATTTTATTCCAATAAATCTTCGTCTGGGAGCTGCTCTTACCACTGAAATGGATGATTATAACAAACTGACTTTTGCAATGGATATTAACCGTTTGATGGTTCCTACCCCACCCGTTTATGATGGAATTGGAAGAGAACCTGAAAATATTATTGCAGGCAAAGATCCCAATGTTTCTATTCCGGTTGGTATGTTCAGATCATTTAATGATGCACCCGGAGTAATTATGGCTGACAGTACAAGAAATGTTTTCAAGGAAGAAATGCGTGAAATGAATTACGCTGTTGGTGCTGAGTATTGGTATTCAGACCAGTTTGCCATCCGCGGAGGATATTTCTATGAACATGAAACCAAAGGAAACAGAAAATATTTCACTTTGGGACTTGGACTGAGATTAAAGGTTTTCGGATTGGATTTTGCATATCTCATTCCGCAAAAACAAAATAACCCTCTGGCAAACACATTAAGGTTTACCCTTATTTTCAATTTCGACGGTTTAAAGAATGAAACCAACTAAAATCAGGATTGGTTCCGGTTTTGATGTTCATCAACTAAAAGAAGGCGAAAGCTTAATTCTTGGAGGAGTAAATATTCCCTTTAACAAAGGTACTGTTGCACATTCTGATGGAGATGTAGTGATTCATGCCATTTGCGATGCCCTTCTGGGTGCAGTTTCATTAAGAGATATCGGTTTTCATTTTCCGGATAATTCGTCGGAATTCAAAAATATTGACAGCAGAATTCTACTCCAAAAATCCTTCAAACTTATTAAGGATAAAGGATATACATTAGGCAATCTGGATGTGACCATATGCATGGAAAAACCCAAACTTATGGGATATATTCCTGAAATGCAGAAAATAATTGCAGAAGTTCTTGATACCGATGTTGAAAATATTTCCATCAAAGCTACCACAACCGAGAGACTAGGATTTGTTGGAGAGGAAAAAGGTGTTGCGGTTTTTGCCACCTGTCTTTTATTCCCTGAATAACCATGAACGCTGAAGATATTTCCTCGTTTTTATCAAAGCACCCCGTTTCAGTCGTATACTTTTCACACGAAAATTGCAGTGTTTGCAAGGTGCTTAAGCCAAAAATAATTTCGATGGTTCATACTGATTTTCCTGAATCTGGCTTTCTGTATGTGGATATTAAGGAAAATCCCGAAGCCGCTGCACAAAACAGTATTTTTACCGCCCCGGCCATAATTGTTTATATCCGAAACAGCGAATACAAAAGGTTTATACGAGTATTTGGTGTATCAGAAGTTAATGCAGCAATTGAAAAAGCCTTTCAGATTATCAATAGCTGATTTTATAGCCCCACTTCTTCCGAAATTTCAAGCATTGCTGCAATACTTAATGCTGCAAATTCATCAATGGAAATACCAATTTTTTCGCATTCCATAATATTTTCTCTTTTAACAGACGCAGCAAAAGATTTTTCCTTCATTCTCTTAACCACTGATTTGGGTTTTACAACAGCCAATTTCTTTTCAGGATAAACATATGTGGTGGCAAAAATCAAACCCGTTATTGTTTCTCCGGCAGCCAGTGCAAAGTGAAAAGGTTTAGAGCGCGGAATGTCAGTAGCATCTTCATTGTGCAATTTGATTGCTTCGACAATATCACTATCAACGCCCAGATCAGCAAGCATCTCTGCAGTTTTTAGTCCATGAACTTTTGGGTCGGCATTTGTAATTTCCACATCCAGATCGTGCAGCAATCCGGCCAATCCCCATTTTTCCTCATCCTGACCAAGTTTTCTGGCAATGGCTTTTAGTACAACCTCAGAAGCCAGACAATGAAAAACCATTTTTTCATTTTTGATGTATTCCTTAACCAGTTCTAATGCTTTTTCCCGTGTCATATTATATAAATTAATGAGAATCAATTGAGCTCATCATCAGAAAAAGATGATACATTGTTTTGTTTATTTCAGCAAGATATTCATTCACAGCTTTAACACTACCGGGCAAAGTGTAAATCAAAGATTTGCCTGAAACACCAGCTATACCGCGACTTAAAAGTGCGTTGGGTTTTTCGGCGCCATATTTCATCCTGATAAATTCCATGATTCCCGGAATCTCTTTCCCAACCAAAGGTTTTACTGTTTCAATTGTAATATCGCGTGGACCAATTCCTGTGCCTCCGGTTGTGAAAATAACATCTGATTTATCTATTTCCTTTTTAATTATTTTTTCAAGTTCCTTTACATCATCGGGAATAATTTTCATATGAAAATCAGTTTTGTAACCAAGATTCATAAAATGCTCTTCTGTAATTTCCTTGATTCTTGGTCCTGACAAATCGGCATATTCACCCGAACTTGCCCTGTCACTTAAAGTGACGACAGTTATTCTGAAAACTTTTGGAATATATTTTAATTTGTCGCCTGCTTTAAGTTTCCCGTTTTTGATTACTCTGGCAAAAATTCCTTCTTTTGGCATAACGCAATTTCCAACTTCCTTAAAAATAGCGCAGGAATCCCCATGGCATTTTTTTCCAATCTGGGTAACCATGAGTTCAACGGATTTACCTTTAAACCGGTCAAAAGGCCTGGTTTCATAAAGCAGTACACCTTTTGTGGTAATATTTTCAGCAAATTCGCCAAAATTAATTTTTCGTTTTGCCTGTATGCTGAATTTTTCAAAACTTTCATTTCCGAGTAAACTTACCTGACGGTGCCACGAACCAGAGTGGGCATCAGTTTCTACACCTTTTTCAGTTAAATCAATGCTTTTGACAGGAATTTTAACAGTTCCCTTTTTAACGGATATATTTACTGACAGCACTTCGATTTCTTTCATTTTACATATCCTCCTTTTTCTTTTCAATGAGTTTTATTTCAGATATTTCCATTGCTTTGTCCACAGCTTTGCACATATCATAAACGGTAAGCAGGGCGACACTGACTCCGGTGAGAGCTTCCATTTCAATGCCGGTTTGGCCATTACATTTTGCAGAACAAACTACACTGACGCCGGTTTTCTCAATTTTGGCTTTCACATCAATTTTTGTGATTGCGAGGGGATGGCAAAGCGGAATAAGTGAAGAGGTTTTTTTAGCAGCCTGAATACCAGCTATCTCCGCAATCGTTAGCACATCACCTTTTTTCATTCCGTTTTCTTTCACCAGTTTAAGGGTTTCTTTAGAAAGCGAAATAAATCCGGTTGCAACTGCGGTTCTGGTTTGAACAGGTTTTTGCCCAACATCAACCATATTGGCCTTGCCCTTATTATCGGTATGACTTAATTTTTTCATATCAACCTCCTATATTGTAAAAATGGTGGTCATTGTTAACTGATCCACATTCGGGTTTTTGTTCAATGGCTTTTTTAATGGCATTTTCAGCTCCCAGACTTCTCACATCAATTTCCTTATCAGAAAAAAGACAAGGCATAATTTTTCCGTTTGCAGTAAGACGTAAACGGTTGCAGGTTTTACAGTTACCCCCATCTCCACCTTCGACCACCGAGAATTTTCCGGCATTCAAATCCATCATATGAATGTACCTGATATCCAGTCCGTTTTTGTGGCAATATTCTGCCACTGCCCTGGCATCCTCTTCATCGGGAGTATTATTAACCACACAATTAATTTTAACCGGGGATAAACCAGCTTTCTTTGCAGCTTCAATACCTTTCAGAACATCAGAAATATTTCCGCCACGGGTAATCTCGTAGAATCTTTGGGGGCTCATGGTATCCAGACTAACATTTACCCGCTGTAGTCCGGCATCCGCAAGATCCTCAGCAAATTTCTCCAATAAAATTCCGTTAGTTGTCATGGCAAGATCCCGGACTCCCTGGACTTCGGCAATCATTTTCACGAGCGAGGAAATTCCTTTTCTAACAAGGGGTTCCCCACCGGTAATCCGGATTTTATCTATTCCAAGCCTCACTGCCTCCTTTACCACCACAATAATTTCTTCGAAAGAAAGTACCTCATTATGAGAAAGCAGACTTACTCCGTCGGCAGGCATGCAATAGGTGCATCGAAGATTACACCTGTCGGTAACAGAAATTCTGAGATAATTGATTTTTCTGTTATATCTGTCTAACATGGACATTTTCTCCTTTTTTTAATACAGAAACCCCAATGGGAATGGAAATTATTCCATGAGCCGGACCCAATCCGTTAATATGAGCCGAGCCATGGTAATCCAAAGGTTTAACTGTTCCCTGATCGGTAATCAGCACAGGAAACCAAGCCTCTCTCTCGGTATGTTTTCGTGAATAATCCTCGTCCATGGGGAGTATTATTTGCATGGGTTTGGATTCATTTCCCATCATTTTATACAATAAGGGTTTCACAAGAAGTTCGAACTGAATAAAAGAGGAAACCGGATTTCCCGGTAATCCAAAAACCAGAGCCTTTTCGTGAACCCCGAATGTTGTAGGTTTTCCAGGCTGTACGGCTATTTTTTGAAATAAGATATTTACTCCGGCTTTTTTTAAAATTTCAGGAACAAAATCAAAATCACCCATGGATACACCTCCTGTAAGCAGCACAATATCATTTGTTTCTATGGCAGATATAATGGCTTTATATGTTGCATCTTCACTATCCTCAACGATACCCAAATAATTGGCTAGGGCACCCGTCTGTTCAACCTGGGCAGTAAGCTGATAGCCATTTGAATTTCGTATTTGCGATATTCCGGGTTTGTTCTCAGGTTCAATAATTTCATTTCCGGTTGACAATATTGCAACTTTAGGTTTCATAAAAACCGCAGGGTTGACACATCCCACAGAAGCCATAATAGCAATATGGGCAGGCTTGATAATCGTTCCTTTTTTAAGTACTACCTCGCTTTGCTTCACATCCTCGCCCAGAAAACAAATATTTGATTTAGTATTTTTCTCCAGAAATGAAATTGAACCATCGGGATTAATTTCAGTCTGTTCAACCATCAAAACACAATCAGCACCTTCGGGTATGGGAGCGCCAGTCATGATTTTTGAGCATTGGTTTTTACCGATGGCTTTTTCGGGTGTTTTGCCAGCCGGAATCACTTCGACAACATGAAGTTGATTGGCAATATCCTCTTTGCGGCAGGCATAACCATCCATGGCCGATTTATCAAAAGGAGGCATATTCATATCAGAAATCACATCCTCTGCAAGAATTCTTCCAGCCGAAGATAAAAAACCAATATTTTCGGATGCCTTTATTCTGGCAGCGCCCATAACAATATCAAAAGCCTGTTGCAGTAAAATCATACTTTACAAATTAACATGCAAAATTAATAATTATTTGGCAACAAAGCTGTCAGAATAACTCTTATTCGGGAAAGATAAATTCTTCGGTATTGAGAATTGAATCTGCTTTTTCTTTGGGAATTTCTTTGCCGGATGCATCAATATAATACTCCTTATCACCAAGTTTCACCCATGCGATGCCCTTTTCAAAAGGTCCGGTATAGTCATAAATTGCTTCGACAACGACTTTTCCATCCCTATCAATAAACCCCCATTTTCCACCTTTGAGCATATTGTATTCACCCTCCATTTGATAGGTTCCGCCAACATTAAACTGAGCAAATCCCCCTGAAAAAGGTTCGGCATAATTGAGTTTGGCTTTGATCATTTTCTTTCCGAAATGATCGAAAAAACCCATTTTACCATCTTTTCCAAAACGGGCTAGTCCTTCTGAAAAATTATCCGGACCATTGTCAACTATGTATGGAGAAATCAGTTTTTTACCTTTTACATTTATATACCACCATTTATTCTTAAAAACAACCGCAGCGATTTCAGTTTCCAGAAATTCAAGTGCCTGTTGATATTTAGCCTTAATAATGATCTTTCCATTTTCATCTTTATATCCATAGCGCTCATCAAATTCAAATGGCACCAGCTGAGCAGTTCCTGTAATACAGAAAAAAAAGAAAATAATAAAAGTATTTTTCATATAAGTCAAATTTTATTATGCACTGCAAGGATCAACCCTGTCAATGTAAATCAGATACCATTTATCATCAATTTTAGCAAAAAACAAGCCAATAGTTGATTTTGTGTCGTATAATGAAAAAACTATCTGAGGTTCAACATCCTGAATCAGTTTTTGAAGTTTCTCATCTTTTTGAATGACTTCATATTCGACTCCTGCCTTAAAAAAATCAAGCAGCTTTACCGGAGGATTTTCAGTGATGATAAGTCCTTCAGCATCCCATGAATTGGTTTCACAATCAAAATTTGGCAAGTCTCCGGTATTTATTGTTCCGTTTATTTTTCTCTCTTTAAGAGCAGGACCCCAATCATCGGCAAAAGCTTTCCCGAAACTTTCATAGTGCGAAACAGCCACAAAAGCACCCGGATTATTTAAAATGAAAACTCCATAGGCAGGATGTAAAAACTTATTGAGGTCTGCCGTGTTTTTTTCATTGAAAACTTTAATAAAATCATTTGCAATCAACTCGTATTCAATTGCTTTAGATTGAGGATTCTGCTCTGAAACAAGAGTATCTTTTTTAGTTTTCACAGTGTCAGTTTCATCCTTTTTATCATTATCTCCTGTTTTACTTTCACAGGATAGGATAAACATTGCTACAAGAGTAACAATAGGCCAGATAAGAGTGTTTTTACAGTTCATTTTGTCAATTAGAATTTTCAGGTGCCAAGGTACAAAAAACTTCTCTTTATAAACTTGAAGAAAGCCTATAATCTTTATACCTTTACAAAATATAAACTAATTGATTAAATTAATGCGCATTGTGTTTATGGGAACGCCGGAATTTGCGGTGGAATCGCTTAAAATTCTGGTAGAAAACAATTATGAAATAGCCGCTGTAATAACAGTACCTGACAAACCAGCCGGCAGGGGACAGCAGATACAGGAATCGCCTGTTAAGAAATACGCTGTGGAAAAAGGGTTGAGAATTTTACAACCGGCAAGTCTGAAAGACGAACAATTTCTTGATGAGCTCAAGCAAATCAATCCCGATTTGCAGGTAGTGGTAGCATTCAGAATGCTTCCCGAAGCAGTATGGAGTTTACCAACAAAGGGAACATTCAACCTACATGCTTCACTTCTTCCTCAGTACCGGGGTGCTGCTCCAATAAATCACGCAATTATAAATGGAGAAGAAAGAACGGGAGTTACAACATTTTTTCTGGATAAAGAGATTGACACTGGAAAAATCATCAGTGTTGATTATGAAGATATTTCTGAAACTGATACAGCAGGCGAAGTCCATGACCGGTTGATGCTCAAGGGTGCCAGACTGGTTCTGAAAACAGTCCGGGATATTGAAACAGGAGCTTTTGAAACTATCGATCAATCTGCTTTTATTGCCGACCCTGAATTATTGAAAAAGGCTCCAAAAATTTTCAAGGAAGATTGTAAGATTTCATGGACAAAAGATGTCGACGATATTAATAATCTGATCAGGGGACTGAGTCCTTATCCCTGTGCCTGGAGTGAATTCATTACTCCTGACAGAGAAATTGTTTCATTCAAAATTTATAAATCGGAAAAGATACAAGGCAGACATCGTTCAGAGCCGGGAAGTATTTTAACGGATAATAAAACCCATCTCTATATCACCGGAGATGGAGGTTTAATAAGTGTTACAGAAATTCAGACAGCAGGAAAAAAAAGAATGTCAATCGGAGAATTTCTGAGGGGATCAAAAATTAATGAAAGTTGGAAATGCATCTGAAAAAAACACATTTAGTTATTATTTTATTGCCAATCATATTGGCACTTACTTCATGTAGAAAAAACGATAATTTTCTCCCTGAAATTACCATTTCCGCCCCCGAGACAAATCTCAGTATTTCGGCTGTAGATACTATTTTGGTGAGTGCAACCATTATCGATGATGAAGAAATTGTATCGGTAACGGTTGCAATTACCGACGCAAATTCCATTCCGGTTACCCCAACCTACACCTTTAACCCAAATTCCAAAAAATATTTTCTGAATACTGAATTTGTCATTAATGAAATTCACCTTGAAAGCGGCACATATTACCTTCAGGTATGTTCGAGTGATGAAGAAGGAACAAGCAAAAAATTTGTAAAAATATTTATTTCTGAGATTCCTGTTGAACTATCAGAAGTACTGATAGCCAGCGAAGAATCAGAGAACACATTAATTAAAAAGGTAAGCGGTTCAACATTTGCAGAAGTTCTTACATTCAATGAAAACTTCAATGATTTTGCGACGTATTCGTATGCCGGACAAGTTGCCTTGCTTGGAAAGCAGGGTACGCTAATAGCTTTCAATTTTTCAACATCAGAATTATCATGGCAAAAAAATGGTCTGAATGACTATTTGACTGATTACACAGGCCGGATCGGATGTTTTTCCAACCTGATTTATGCAGGCTATCGGAATGGTTATATTGCAGGAATAAATGAAACAGGAACAGAAGTCAAATCATCTACCATATCCGGTACCGGTTTTCAACCAAAGCTGTTATATAGTCATGAGGATTATATAGTTGCAGAGGAAATTCCTGCCGGTCCGGTACAAAACCGCATTGAGTTGCTTTATAAATCAACCGGTGGTTCAATGCAATATCATAACATTGATATGGAAATTGAAGATTTCACATCTTTTGATGATAACAGGATAATTATCTGGGGGAACAAGGACGGAGTTTGTAAAGTGTGCACACTCAATATTTCTCTGCAGCACGTGGACGAAGCAGAAGGTTTTCCAGCAGAAAAAATTAACAGCGCAATAAAGACCGGGGATAAAATTCATCTCTTTGCAACCAACAGCAAGATATATAGTTACGACACCTATTATTTATCGGTCAGTGACTATTTAAGCAGTACCGGTGCAGACATACTTAAATATGAACCCCTGCAAAACAGACTGTACCTGGTAAGTGGCAATATTTTAAAAATTTACAATTATACAACAAAAGAGTTAATAGGAACAATCAGCAATAGTAGTGCAATATTAGATTTAGAGTTTTTATACAACAAGTAAAATGGTAGTATTTCCAAAAGCAAAAATTAATATCGGGTTGAATATTGTAGAAAAAAGACCTGACGGATTTCATAATATTGAAACCGTTTTCTATTCTATCGGGCTTTCGGATGTTTTGGAAATAATCCCCTCAAAAAAAACAGCATTTTTCAACGAAGGGATAAAAGTTGATGGTGATCCCGAAAAAAACCTTGTAATGAAAGCATACAGGGCTTTGGAAAAGAAGTACAAACTTCCACCGGTTGAAATTTATCTGTTCAAAAAAATACCCTTTGGTTCGGGACTTGGCGGAGGTTCGTCGGATGCTGCCGAAACAATAGTTTTGCTGAATTCACTTTTCGGATTAAAAATGAGTGATGAACAACAACATGAAATTGCATCAGGATTGGGCAGTGACTGTTCATTTTTTATTAAAAAAGTTCCATGTTTCGCATCGGGAAAAGGTGAAATTTTAGAGACCTCAGAAATCAGTTTGAAAGACAAGCATTTGTTGCTTGTTTGTCCTGAAACAAAAGTAAACACTGCCACTGCTTATTCAGGTGTAACACCACAAAAACCTTCAGAAAGTTTAAAAAAGCTAATTCATTCACCAATTGAAAAATGGAAAGACCTGATAGTAAATGACTTTGAAAAGAGCATTTTTATTACTTTTCCTGAGTTGGAAAAAATTAAAAACCAATTATACAAAGACGGGGCAATTTATGCATCGATGAGTGGAAGTGGTTCTTCGGTTTATGGAATTTTTGATGACTTACCGCAAAAATTTAGTTTTAGTAAAGCTTTTAATTACAGCGAGAAACTTTCAATTTAGAAATAAAAAAAACCCGCTTTCGCGGGTTTTTTTTATTTAAATTCTAAAAGTAAGTGACTTTTGGGAACTTTATCGCCGGTTTTAATATTTACCAGCTTTATAATTCCGTTTTTAGGGGATAAAATTTTATTTTCTACTTTCATTGCTTCAAGTATAATTAAAACTTCGCCCTCCTTCACTTTTTGTCCTTCTGCGACAGATACCTTTCTGATGGTGCCCGGAATAAAACTCAGCATTTTATTTTCGTCGGGTTTTTCCCATGCTTTTCTGTTTTCAAATTTTGAAGTAAGCAAGGTTTTATACTTGGTATTGTCAATATTTAATGTTTTAAAATTCTGTTCCATAATTTACAAGTGTTTTTTAATTAAAACGACTACATGGTCCCTAAACTAACGAATCCCGGGGAATTTCATCTGTTAAAAAGGTGGTATACCATGTTTTTTCCTTGGTCTGTCTTCGTTTTTATCGCTAGACAGCTTGATTGCGTGAAGAAGGAACTTACGGGTTTCCTCGGGTTCAATTACCGAGTCGATGTATCCTTTAGCTGCAGCAACATAAGGATTGGCAAATTTTTCCTTATACTCCTTAACTTTTTGTTTTCTCATTTTCTCAGGATCTTCGGCTTCTGAAATTTCCTTTTTGAAGATGATGTTAGCAGCACCTTCGGGGCCCATAACGGCAATTTCTGCTCCCGGCCATGCGAATACAAAATCAGCATGTAAGTGACGTGAGTTCATTGCAATATAACCACCGCCGTAGGCTTTTCTAAGGATAATAGAAATTTTCGCAACAGTAGCTTCAGAATATGCATAAAGCATTTTTGCGCCATGTCTGATCACACCGGCATGTTCCTGATCAACACCAGGCAGATAACCAGGCAGATCGACCAGAGTAATAATCGGAATGTTAAAAGCATCGCAGTATCTGATGAAACGTGCGGCTTTATCGGAAGAATCCACATCAAGAACACCGGCCAAAACAAGAGGCTGGTTGGCAACAAACCCAACAGTTTCACCATCGAGACGTCCGAAACCAATAATCACGTTTCTAGCCCAGTTTTCCATGATTTCAAAGAAATCTGAATCATCCACAACAGATTTAATCACGTCCCTGACATCGTAAGGCTGTTTGGGATCACCGGGAACGATTTCGTCAATTTTATAGCTTTTACGTGGTTCTTTTGATTTGAAAGTACGGGCTTTGCGCTGATTGTTCCAGGGAATAAAAGTGATCAGTTTTTTAATTTGCTCAAAACATTCTTTTTCACTTTCAGCAAAGAAATGGGCATTACCGGTTATTTCGCTGTGAACGCGGGCACCGCCAAGGTCTTCCTGAGAAATTTCCTCGCCAAGAACAGATTTAATCACCTCGGGACCAGTGATAAACATTTTCGAAATTTTGTCTACCACAAAAACATAATCGGTAAGAGCGGGAGAATAGACAGCACCACCGGCACACGGACCGAGGATTACTGAAATCTGGGGAATAAATCCGGATGCCATAGTATTGCGGTAGAAAATTTCGCCATACCCTGCAAGTGAGTTAACACCTTCCTGGATACGGGCACCGCCGGAGTCGTTGATACCGATAATCGGCACCTGAAGTTTCATGGCGTGGTCCATAATTTTTGTAATCTTACGGGCATGCATCAGACCAAGTGATCCGCCTGCTACTGTAAAATCCTGTGCATAAATGCAGATGGGCGCGCCAAAAATAGTTCCTGTACCAATGATCACACCATCACCGGCCAGAATCTTTTTGTCCATATCAAAATCACGTGCTTCATGTTCCACAAACAAGTCATACTCATGGAAAGAATCTTTATCAACAAGAGAAAGGATACGTTCCCTTGCAGTAAGTTTTCCCATGGCTGTTTGTTTTTGGATTGCCGCTTCGCCACCACCCATCTGAACCTGCTCCCTACGTTTTAGAAGTTCAAGTGTTTTTCTTTTTAATGACATAAGTTTTTGTTTTAGTTAGCAATCAATCTTTTATAAGATTTCAGGCACAAAATTAAGAAAAAATTAACAGTGGTATCTGAATTGGCGGGGATTAGGAATGCATTAAGAATGCATTAACAAATCAATAACAAAATTAGTTGAAAGTCCATCAAGTCGAAAGTTTGTAAAGTTGGGAGTTTGGAGTTGGGAGTTTGGAGTTGGGAGTTTGGAGTTGGGAGTTTGGAGTTGAAAGTCGGAAGTATTGATCAACTCTTTAAATCCAAAAAAGCAAACGACCTAACCTCCTTTGCTTTAGCTCTGGAGGTTAAAAAGGGCCGATTCAATTCATCCCCGGCTTTGTGCCTCCCTTCGTTCGCCAAAGGTTTATCTTCAGACTTGCCGTAGGTGAAACGTTAAAGCTTCAACGATACGCGGTCAAGTCGGGGTGTTAATAAGCCTGGAGGGCTTATATTATGGTAGCCCCGGGCAATTGCCCAGGGGCCCGCCGGCCACAAACACATTAGAACAAAAAAAACTATTCCGACGGAAATGAATGATAAAATTAATCAGAAGGTAAGATTATCAAGTCCTTCAAGTCGAAAGTCCTTCAAGTCGAAAGTCTGTCAAGTTGAAAGTCCATAAAGTCGCTAAAGCTTATTCTTCCGCAACCCAGGCCTGATATCCTTTGCTTTCAAAGTCCAACAGAAGACAATCCCGCCTTATTTCGGAGCGCGTTTATACATATAAAAGGCAATCAGCGAGAAAACCACATTGGGCATCCATACAGCGATGAGCGGATCCATTGCTCCGCTTGTGGCCATATTTGTTGATATCTGCATAAACATGATGTAAGAAAAACTTAGTCCGAGCCCTATACCCAAATGAAGCCCTATCCCTCCCCTCACCTTTCTGCTCGAAACGGCAACACCAATCAGAGCAAGAATAAACGCGGCAAATGGCATCGATAATCTTTTGTGCTTTTCAATTACATAGTTGGCTACCAGATCAGATCCCTCAAGCTTTAATTTTTCAATATGCTCGTTAAGTTGCCAATAGTCCATTGTTTCTTTGGTATTGTCGCGGTTAATAAAATCCTGCGGACTAAGATTTAACAGCGTGTCAAGTTTGGCACCTTTTATCAGATCTTCCTCCATTCCATTGAGGTTTCTGGTATAATAAACATCCATAACCCATTTTTTCGCCACGGTATCCCAGGTAATATTGAGGGCATTGGTTTTTGAAACCAGTTTCATGTCTTCAATTCTTTCTATGCTAAACCTGTTTCCTACATTGCCATCGTTGTGATATCTCTCTACATATACATATAAACCCGGACTGATTTGCTTGTGGATGTTCATGTCATGGTTCTGGTATTTGTTTTTCAGATATTTGTTTTCAAAATCAATACGCGTCTGGTTAGCGGGTGGTATCACAAAATTGCTGAGTATATATGAAAACACAGCAATGATAAAAGCCGAAATGAAGTACGGCACCAGCAGGCGTCTGAAACTTATTCCACTGCTTAGCATCGCAATGATTTCAGAGTTGGATGAAAGTTTTGATGTGAAAAAAATTACTGAAATAAACACAAACAATGCCGAGAAAAGGTTGGCAAAATATGGAACAAAATTCAGGTAATATTCAAAAATAATTTTGCTCATCGGGGCCTTTTTATCCACAAAGTCATCCATATTTTCGGCAGCATCAAAGATTACTGCAATACCAATAATGAGGATAATGGCAAAGAAAAAAGTGCCGAGGAATTTTTTAATAATATATAGATCCAGTTTCTTTAACATTCTATAATCTTACAGAAAGTATTTTTACCATTTTTTCTTTCCAGGGATGAAAATCCCCGTCAATAATATGTTTTCGGGCTTCCCTCACCAGTCTCAGATAAAAAGCAAGATTGTGTATGCTGGATATCTGGGCACCGAGCATTTCGCCCGAAATTATCAGATGACGAAGATACGCTTTTGAATAATGATGGTCAACAAAAGACACACCATCGGCATCAATGGGAGAAAAATCATTTTTCCACTTTTCATTTTTCATGTTCAGGGTGCCTTCCATGGTGAACAGCATACCATTTCGTCCGTTTCGCGTAGGCATCACACAGTCAAACATATCCACACCACGGGCTATTCCCTCAAGAATATTTACAGGAGTGCCGACGCCCATTAAGTATCTGGGTTTATCTTTTGGAAGAATATTATTAACCACTTCAATCATTGAATACATCTCCTCTTCGGGTTCACCCACCGATAAACCGCCAATGGCATTTCCTTCACGATTTAGAGAGGCAATAAATTCGGCTGATTTTTCCCTGAGATCCTTAAAAACACTGCCCTGAACGATGGGAAAGAGAGTCTGGCTGTATCCATACAAGCCCTCGCCTGCGTCGAAATGCCTGACACACCGTTCCAGCCACTGATGGGTGAGCTCGAGCGATTTTACAGCATATTTATAATCACAGGGATAAGGTGTACATTCATCCAGAGCCATAATAATATCGGCACCGATGATCCTTTGAATATCCATAACTTTTTCGGGCGAAAACATGTGTTTTGAACCGTCAATGTGCGATTTGAATTCGGCACCTTCGGGTTTGAGTTTTCTGTTTTCGGCCAGTGAAAAAACCTGATAACCACCACTGTCGGTAAGTATCGGACGATTCCAGTTAATAAATTTATGCAAACCGCCGGCTTCTTTAAGGATATCGGTACCCGGACGAAGATACAGGTGGTAGGTATTTCCAAGAATAATCCTTGCGTCGATATCATCTGAAAGTTCGCGCTGGTGAACACCCTTAACCGAGCCAAGTGTTCCAACGGGCATAAAAATCGGTGTTTCTATGAGTCCATGATCGGTTGAAACCACTCCGGCACGAGCCTTAGAATTATTGTCAGCATGTTCAATTTTAAATTTCATTCCAAATCATTTTCGGGGCAAAGATAGGAAAATAGTTTGGAGTGCGAAGTGTGGAGTGTGGAGTGCAAAACATTTTAAAATTAACAATTGTGAATAAGTTACTCATTAAATCATTCATCAATATTTGATGTATTGTAAAATCTTAATTATTCTTGCAACATTGACGTTTAAAGGAAGTATGATAATTTTTGGATTGAATATCAGCATATTGGAACTTATTTTATTATCGGTTCTGGCAATAACATTTTTTATTCAGCTGTTTTTTTATGTTTTTGTGTACAGTCGGATTAAAGGAAAGCGAAAGAAAACCATCGTTGACCAAACCGAGCCAGTTTCAATAATAATATGCGCAAAAAACGAGGAAGAAAACCTTAAGTTGAACCTTCCCAATATTCTGAACCAGAACTATCCGGATTTTGAGGTTATAGTTGTAAACGACTGCAGTGAAGACAATTCGGATATCATCCTTGAACAGATGCAAAGAAAATATCCAAGGTTAAAAGTCACCACCATAAAACCCGACGAGAAGTTTTCGCACGGGAAAAAACTCGCCATGCTTTTAGGCATCAAGGCGGCAAAAAACGATCTGCTGCTAATGACTGATGCCGATTGCCAGCCGGTTTCCGAAAACTGGATCAGAAGCATGCAGCGCAATTACTCACAAGGAATTGAAATTACCCTGGGTTATGGCGGATACATGAAAAAGAAAGGGTTCCTGAACAAACTGATCAGGTATGACACCGTTTTTGCCGCCATGAACTATCTTGGTCTGGCCACCTTGGGCATGCCATACATGGGAGTAGGACGGAATCTTTCATACCGCAAGGAAATGTTTTTCAGAAACCGGGGGTTTGCTTCGCACTCGCACATTTTTTCGGGAGATGATGATCTTTTTGTGAATGAAACAGCAAATGCAAGGAACACTGCAGTTGAACTGTCGCCCGAGAGCATTACGCTTAGCGAACCAAAACACACCTTTGGGGAATGGATTTATCAGAAAAGGAGGCACCACACCACATGGCCATTGTACAAAAGACTGCATAGATTTGTTCTTGGAACAGAGGTGGTTTCGCGATCAGTTTTTCACATTGGATTGTTAGCATTATTTATTTTAAATTTTAATTGGATAATACTTTTAAGTATCTTTGCGCTACGCCTTTTAATACAACTTATCATTGTTAAAAAAGCGTTAAAACATTTGAATGAAAGTGATTTATTGTTATTTTCGCTGATGTTTGATATAATTTTGCCTGTAATTTATATAATTGTTAATTTTTCAAACCAATTCAGAAGGGGTAAAAAAAATAAATGGAAATAAGTCCTAATCTTTCAGAAAAAGCCAGACAAGATTACCGGTTGGTAATACTTGCAAGGGATGGAGACCAAAAGGCGTATGCCGATTTGCTGGGACGTTACCGTGACGCCATCTATTTTATGCTGCTCAAAATGGTCAACAACAAAAGCGATGCTGAAGACTTAACCATTGAGGCATTTGGCAAAGCATTTAAAAATATAGATCAATACTCGCCCAACTACGCATTCAGCACCTGGCTGTTTAAAATTGCCTCAAACAATTGTATTGATTTTTTGAGAAAGAAAAAAGGCAATCTGATTTCCCTTGATACGGGAGGATCTGAATTGCCCGAACAGGATTCGGGTCCGATGCCATTGCAGTCAAATACGCTCGATCCCGAAGAAAATCTTATCAGAGAGCAGAAAACAAAGTTGATGCATACCATTGTTGAGAAGTTAAAGCCCCGTTACAGAAAACTGATCGAACTCAGATATTTCAAGGAATATTCCTACGAAGAAATAGCTGCTGAGCTTGAGCTGCCTATCGGAACGGTAAAAGCGCAGCTTTTCAGGGCAAGGGAACTGCTTTATCACACCCTGAAAAACACTTCAGAGAAAATTTAATTTTTCATGGAGCTCATCCATAAATATTTCCCGGAACTGACTGATGAGATGATTGTCCGTTTTGGGCAACTGGAAGGTATTTACCGTACCTGGAACGAAAAAATCAATTTGATTTCGCGCAAGGATATTGATTCATTGTATGAGAAGCATGTACTGCACTCGCTGGCCATCGCTAAACTTGTTCAATTTAAAGCTAACACCAAGGTTCTTGATGTGGGCACAGGCGGAGGATTTCCCGGCATTCCACTTGCCATCATGTTTCCCGAAACGCAATTCCATCTGGTAGATTCCATAGGAAAAAAGATTACCGTTGTTAATGAGGTAATAAAGGAAACCGGATTAAAGAATGTGAAAGCCGAAGCATGCAGGGCCGAGAATCTGAAGGAAAAATACGATTTTATTGTAAGCAGGGCGGTAACCTCTTTTCCCGAATTCTTTGCTTTTGTAAAAGGGAAAGTCAGCCTGAGCCACCGAAACAGCATAAGAAACGGAATCCTTTACCTCAAAGGAGGAGATTTTTCAGAAGAACTGAAGGAATTTAAAAAAGCCAGGGTACATTCAATCAAAAATTATTTTGAGGAAGAGTTTTTTGAGACTAAGAGTATTATTCATTTGGGGCTGTAATATCCAAATGTGTCTATCAACAATTTTTCGAATAAGAATAACATCTCCAATAAAGTTATAAAATATTTCCCTTAATTATTTTGATTTTCAAAATTTATCCTTATTTTTGCAGTCCGAATTTGAAAAAGGTATTAACAGAATTAAAATAGAAACAAAATGAAAAGGACTTTTCAACCTTCAAACAGAAAGAGAAGAAACAAGCATGGTTTCAGAGAAAGAATGTCTACAGCCAATGGCAGAAAAGTGCTTGCTTCAAGAAGAGCAAAAGGAAGAAAGAAGCTGACTGTTTCTGACGAAAAGAAAGGTAAGAAGTACTAGTATATTTTACTTTTAGGTATTGGTAAAAGGATTTCTATAGATATCCTTTTTTTTTGTCCGTTGGTTTACGGGTAAAAAAAATGTCCGCCAAATTGGCGGACATTTTTTTTATAATGATTTTGAATTAGTAACTCAAATCAACCAATATTTTTTGTCCTCTGGTTGCAGAAACAACAGTTCCTCCTAAAGAATAATATAATTGCATGTAAGTTGGAGCTGCAGTAACTAAAGCATTATATGAGAAATCATCACCATAAATGGTATAGTTAGCAACAGGAACACCTGCAGAAACAGTAAATGAGTAAACACCACTTGCACCAACAGTAGTAGTGAAAATAATGTCTTCATATGGGTATCCAGCAATTGGGTTTTCAACTAAGTCAGCAGCATTAACTCTTGCATAAAGTTTTGTTCCCACAGGAGCAAATTCACTTACTGCATTGGTAAAATCAAGTTCAGCTTCAACAACGCCGGTAATGGTGGCAGTGGTCATAGCAGGAGCAGTGTATTCTTCTTCTTTTTCGCAGCTTGTAAATACGAATGACAAGCTAACTAAAACAACTATTGCAAATAAAACTTTTTTCATAATATCTGAGTTTATAAGTTTAACAATTAATTAAAAATGAAATATTAAAGCGATGGCACCTGAAAGGTTATCTGTATCAAGATTGTAACCTTTTCCGCCTAAATCTTTTGTAACGGTTGTTTTAATTTCAGTTCCGTTCCATGATTCTTCAGTAACTTCGCCTCTTCCTGTAAATACATAAGCAAAGCCCCAACCGAATTCACCTGCAACCGATATTTTGGGTGCAAAGAAATATTCAGTTCCGATAAAAGCTCTTAAGCCCATTCCAACAGTTTTTCCTGTTTTGGTTTCCTGAACACGGCCATTGGCAGTGATGTTTGTTCCAAAATCAGTAGTTGAAGGTGTAGTAAAGTCAGGTGAATAGTTGTTACCATAGATGTAATTTGTTCCACCTGTAGCGTAGCTGATTAATACTTCACCACCGTAAAATCCCTGCAGTCTGCCTTTTCCTCTTCTTAATTCATAACCGGCACCCAGTTGAACATTGCAAGATTTAATCTGGTAAATGTCTTCAACTAAAGCTAAAGGATCTGGAACATCCAGGTCTTTAATTACATATTCCTTGTCAAAAGTGCTTGCTTTTGCAAGGCGGATTCTTGCTCTTACAGCAGTGGTAGCATCCAGATAGTATTTTCCGTAAATGGTGTTTGTTCCGTTTACGAAATTATAGCTGATGTTATTGCCTGCTGTACCATTCATCATATTACCAAAGTAACCAAAAACAGGTACTGCATTGATACCAAGGCCTATGTCACCTGCTTCAGGCAGAATGGCAAATCCTTTTTTGGATACGAGTTCGCCTGAACCATCCTGTGCATTTACTACTGTAAATGTCAGTGATCCAATTAATAATAATAACATTAATTTCTTCATAATACAGTTTTAATTAGACAATTATTTTATTGTTTTCTGTTTTAATAGGTGTAAAAGTAGTATTTTTTATATGAAATACAAAAAAAATACGTCTGGTAAAAATGTTGCCCGTTTGATTAAAAGATTAAAAAAGGAGGTCAATAAATACCATTTACTGTTTAATGTATAAAAAGATGGTATTAAAATCTTATAACAAAGTTATGGTATTTTTTTTCTGACTCTTTGGTCAGTTTTGTTAATAAGTCATAGTAATCATGATTCCCTGTGCTGTAATCCATCTCAAACAAACTGTCGCACATTTTCTTTGAGTCATACTTATCTATAATAAACCACACTGTATCAGTTTCTTGTATTAGCATTTTGAGCTCTTCCACAATTCTTTTTTCTGACCCGACATACTCGGCCTGCTGCATCCAGTCAAGGGGCATCGGATTGCGACTGCCGGAAACAGCATAAATTAGAGGATTGTTGGGAATGACTACAAAACGGTCTTTCATGCCCGGATTGGAATCTATAATTTCCTTTAGTTCCTTATAATAGTTATAGGTATTTTGGTTTGTTATTATTCCTCCAAAACCCGGATATATCTCCCCTAAATTGTACTGCAATTGCGACGCCGGCAATTCCCGGTAGTTGTTCGATTTTTGACCGTAGATCTCTGCAACTGCCATTGCCATTGAAAATATGCCCAACACATAAATTACAAACTTTCTTCTGATTAACGGCTTATGCCAAACCAGACTCATATTAAATACCAGGATTGAAATCAACATGATTCCCATCACAAAAGCCGGAGCATTATCTCCCAGTGAAATTGAACTGACCCAGCCAAACATTAATATTATCCATCCCTTGTTTTTGTATTCGGTGGATCCTTTTACCAGGAAAAAATGTAAAATATATGTACAGGAAAACAGCCAGAATAATTCAAAGGAGGTTAAAAACAAAAAATCCGTTTCCCTGAAAAACAACACCGACGAAATAATAAGTGCCAAAGAAATATTGATGTACGGAGTTATTTCAAGAAAAAGTTTAATCTTTTCACCCGTTGTTTTTCTTATAAATGATAAACCAAAAAGTACTGCCAAAGCTATGTACCACTCCAGAAAAACACTTTCTGCAAATCTTTTCGCAAAGGTAAAAACTCCGGTTTTCAATAATTCTGTTCTCCCGGTCATCTGGATGATAAAATCACCAATTCCGTTGTTATATGCCAATATTATAAGATAAATAACCAGTGGCAATGCTCCCGCGCCCAAAGTCGCAATCATTTGTCCCCACTTTTTCTCTCTGCTAAAAACTATCATTGTCAAAACCGAAAATGCTGCAAACAAAAACACGAAATTCTGTCTGCATAAAGCTGATATGGCTAATAAAAATAATCCGGCAGAAATACTCAGCCATCTCAATCCATGCTTTTGTCTTCCGTTAAGCCAAAGCAGTATCCCTGCCGAAGAAAACAGTATGGCATCAATGGTTGTCCATGGATAAAGATTGTACATGCTCAGGTTAAAGACAAAGCAGATCATCAACAGTATTGCGAAATACATTTTTTTTCGTCCTATTTCATTAAACGGGATCAGTTTCATAATGAAGAATACCCAAATCAATGAATAAAGGAAAAACTCAAGGATGACAAACCACCGGGCTGAAATCTGCAACGGCAGAGGTGAATAAAAATGAATGGTATGAAGCAGGCCGCTGAAAACAGGTCTGATTGAAATGAAATCGGTGTGGGGAACCTCGCCGTTGATAATCCTGTATGATTGAGCCAGCACCACTCCATCGTCGCTGGGATTGAACCCCTCTCCTTCAACGTATTCTGTAAAAATAAAAATTAATGTAAAAACTGTTGCCAGGGCAAGTATGATTAACAGATATGTTTTTTTCAAGCTCATCATGCTATTCCTTTTATCTGGCAACCCGGATATCTGAAGCTGTTATCCATTAATATGTGATTTCAAAAATATCAACCTGCGGATACATCCTGTCAGGCATTGAATTAACCGTATATATCAGCTTAAAGCTGTTTTTCCATTCTGGTCCGTATGCCTCTCTGAGATATGGGAGTTCCAGCAGCATCTCCTCGTTTACTATTAAAAACCGGATGCTGTCTTTCTCAAATCCCCTGATCCCTTCACTCATATTTTCGTAATAACCCGGATTGAACAGTTTATAATGATATGCGTTTCTGATTTTCCCTATATCATAAAGCACATCTCCACTTTTTTCAATTCCCAGCATGATGAACATTGCCTGCTTTTTGTTTCCGACCGCAATATTTCCTTCAAGATTTTCATCTGCCCAGCGTACCCACTCATCCTTCAATATAGGTTTTTCAAATTTACCGGGCATTTTATTGAATTCATAAATGGTAATCACGGGTACATTGAAAATGAATATTATGGATATCAGCAGAAACATCAGGATATTTTTATATTTCTGCTTTTCGGTAATATCATTAAAGAGTTTTAATCCGACAATAAGTGCAACCGGAATGATCATAAACAGGTGCCGGGGCACACCGTACACCTGATACACCGGAATCAATCCGGCAATAAAAATCCCAACTGTAATAATCACCGGAAAAAGTTTTGATTCCCTTTTAATAATCAGATAATAAAGACATCCTGTGAGCAAAAGGACAAACCAGAATTCGCCCAATAAAACAAAAAGTTCCTTAAAAATGGCAAACAGTCCGAATGTTATGAATTTAGATACCATTTCACCGATGGAGTGATCAGACATCCAGGATAAAAATGACACGGGTTGGATATTTTCTGCCCAGATTTGGGAAGGAGAACCGGCAAAATACTTTGAATTCACCCCATAATCAAAGGGCGAACCCCAGGCAGCATGTCTCATGTACAGATGGGGAAGCGAAACCAATATAAAAATTCCGGCCGAAATCAACAGGAATTTAAAACCTGCTTTCTTTTTCCTGTATAAATCCACAAAAACGAGAATTATTATTATCAGAAAGAACAAACCGTTGGGTCTGATAAAATAAGCAAGTGAGCCAAAAGCTGCTGCGTAATAGAGAAATTTCGGATTGTCGTATGACCTGATCAGAAAATAAACTGCATACAAAAAAACAAAAAAGAACAGTGATTCGGTGTTGCCTGAAGCCCCGTTGTGCACAAATGTGTTGCAGATGGTAAAAACAACCAGTGCCGGTAACAGCAATTCCTTTCCAAGGACTTTTTTAACTATTAGGGCAAACGGAATGAGACACAGAGCCATAATAAACACTGACAAATATCTTGAAAACACCATTCCGTCAGAAAAAGACTGAATGGAAAAAATCTTAAGGAAAAATGCCAGAATTACCGACCATCCTTCAGATTGAAAATGCAGCGGGGTAAAGTTTCCATCATTGATTTCGAATGCTTTGATCAGGTAAAAAAAAGCGTCGTGATCGAGAATGCGTCCGAATACCTGGGGCTTGTAAAAAATCATGAGCAGGGACATAAAAACGAATGCCAGAAAAATTGTCGCATAATAATTCCTGCCTGCCTTTTCAAATAAAGCGCCGGCTTTTTTTTCGAAGAATTCTGTATTTTTCTTTCTGTTTTGCATTTTTACATTTCAATGAATTCTAATAATCGGAAGACACTTTTTTGTCGTCATTGCGAGGCACGAAGCAATCCCATTTATTAGTAACTGCTCCTCTTTGGGAGATTGCTTCTCCGCTAAGGCGGATCGCAATGACGGTCCTAAGCACATTATTTCTCCTCATGATACTCCTGCTCAGTATTTACCTGCCAGATATTTTCCTTGGTTTTGATTCCATTAATGATATTCTCCACAGCAACCATAGCCGTAAGCATGGAGTGGTCCATGTTGTTGTATTTGTGCATTCCGTTGCGGCCAACTAAAAACAGGTTTTCAAATTTATCAGTAAAATCTCTGATTGTCTGGAAATCGGGGTAAGAGCCAAAATAAGCGGGATAGGTTTTAGGAACTTTAATCACCACGCTGTCCACCACATCTTCGGATAAAATCATTTTTATTTTTTCCAGTTCGAGGGCGGCAAACTTTTTCATTTCATCTTCGTTCATGTTCCAGAGATCGTCCCCTTCGTTGCAGAAATATTCCATGCCAATCCATGTTTTTGAGGGATCGGCCACCATATACGGACTCCAGTTATTAAAAAACTGCAATCGGCCCACTTTCACATCACTTTCCTGCACATAAATCCAGTTGTCCTTAATGGATGTCTCTTTTCCATGAACCGTTAACTTATTGAGCAGCAATCCAACGGTCACAAAATCCCTGTAAATTAATCCGTTTGCAACTTCCATAACCTTTGCGGGGATTTGGATTCCCGACATTCCCTTAACCAAATCCTTTACAGGCATGGTTGAGAAAAAATAATCGCCATTGAATTCGGCTGACTGGTCACTTAAAATGTTGCGGGCATTTACAGACATTATTTTTCCCTCAGAAAGGTTAATTTTCTCCACAACCCAGTTCAGATGAATCTGTCCGCCTTTTTCAGAAATATATTCAGCCACTTCATTCCACAGGTGTCCCGGACCAAATTTCGGATACAGGAATTGTTCGATGAGGGTGGTTTCGATATTTTTCTGACGGATGGATTTTTTAGAAGAAAACATTTTTTTTATGGCAAACACCAGGGCTTTGGAAACCGAAAGACCTTTGATTCTTTGAGCACCCCATTCTGCTGAGATCTGACTGCATTTCACGCCCCAAACCTTTTCGGTATAATCCCTGAAAAAAGTTTTGTACAGTTGTTTACCGAAACGGTTGATAAAAAATTCCTCAAGGGTTTTTTCATTTTTTATGGGAAACAGTCTGATCCACAAGTAAGAAAAAGCAATTTTCACCAATCGTACCGGACCAAGATTTTTAATGGTATTGAAATTGAGGGAAACAGGGTAATCGAAGAACTTTCTGAGATAAATGATTCTTGAAAGTCTTTTGCGCACGAGCATGACCCTGTCGGATTCATTGGGATCGGGACCAGGTTTTTCCAGGTCAATTTCCTTTGATTTATTTTGATAATTTATTTCATTTGGTGAAACACCATCCGTTTTCTGAACAGGCAAAATATTCAGCCACCAATCCATCACCCTGTCGGATTTGGAAAAAAACCGATGTCCGCCAATATCAATGTGATTGCCTTTATAATTAACTGTTTTAGAGATGCCCCCAATGTTGGCACTTGCTTCGAGGATCACCGGAATGATATCGGTTTTATCGAGCAATTCCTTTGCGGCTGTGAGTCCGGCCGGACCAGCACCTATTATTATGGCGTGTTTTTTATTCAGACAAATATTTTTTACAAAAATAGGGAGATTTTGCAGATGTGCTAATTTATTTTTGATTTAAGGCATTTATTAAAGGGAAAGTTTTAACGCAGGGCGCAAAGAAGCTCAGGGCAGGAAAAATCTTATTTCACCAACTCATAATTAGTACTTCGTCCCGCCTCTTCAGCTTTTCTGAGCAAACCTTTTTTTACCAGATCCTGAATGTCTCTTAAAGCAGTATCCGAAGAGCATTTTGTAATTTTTGCCCATTTTGAGGTGGTCAGATTTCCATAAAAATCATCCAATAACTTATTGATCATTGTTTTTTGTCTTCCATTTAGGGCTATATCAATATGTTTATTTAAAAACACATGCTTGTCAATTATTTTTTTAAGTGTGTTTTCTGATTCCATTATTGAATTCTTCAAACAATTAAGAAACCACTTTAGCCAGTTGGTAATATCCAATCCGCCTCGTTGAGTTTTTTCCAAAAAAGCATAATACTCATTCCTTTGCGTTCTTATCTGAGTTGACATACTATAAAACCGCTGTGAGATATCATCAGATTTTGACAATATCATATCCGTCAGTGCCCTGGCAATTCTCCCATTTCCATCTTCAAAAGGATGCAATGTCACAAACCATAGATGGGCAATTCCTGCTTTGATAATCAGGTCAACATTTGATTTTTTATTAAACCATTCAATAAAAATTTGCATTTCCTTATCTAAAACAGTGGCTTCAGGAGCCTGAAAATGTACTTTTTCCTTTCCAACTGCGCCAGAAACCACCTGCATTGGACCAGAAGAATCGTCCCGCCAGTTACCGGTTATTATTTTATACATTCCACTTCTGCCAGTGGGAAACAAAGCACAATGCCAGTCAAACAATCGTTCTTCCGAAAGTAGTTTGTTGTAATTCCGGGTTGCATCAAGTGTCATGTCAACCACGCCATCAATAAACCTGTCAGATTCGACCAATCCTGATATTTCCATGCCAAGTCTGCGGGAAATTGAAGAGCGAACTTCATCAGGATTTAAAATATAACCTTCAATTTCAGAAGTTTTGACTACATCTGAAGTCAAAGTTTCCAGATTTGCCTGATTTTTCAGATCAAAACCCAGAGATTCCATTTTACCAATCAATTTTCCCTGCAAATTTCGGACATTCCCGCAAAGCAATGACATTCCTTCTGTATCCCAAATAAAATTAGGCCATTCAGGATAATTATAAATAAACTTTCTCATGGCAAAAACAATATATGCGGCAAATATACAAATTATTCGCCGCATTTTTTGCGGCGATTAGAAAAATTATTCGCCGCAAAAACAAAAAACACCCTGAATAATCTGAGTCTCCATTGAGGATGACGAAATGGGGAAAAGTAAAAAATATGATAAAATGGTCAATGTGGTATAACTTAATGCTTTGTAAAATGGTTTGAAAAAAATTATTTTTCCAATACAATAAACTTCAATGTTTTATTGAGATTAGATTTACTAATTTTGCATAGATATAATCCCGGAGATAACATCGAAACATCCAGCAAACAATCATTTTTACCGGAAATGACATTTTGGAGTTTTGATAGTTGAAGGTTCCCTGTAAGGTTAAAAATCTCTATTTTTGCAACATCGTTTTCTAAAGTATTGAATGAGATTGTAATTAACTCACTTGTAGGGTTGGGGTAGAGCAGAAAATCAAGTGCTCTATCAAGAATATTAATCTCAAACCTTTTCACGGCTTTTTCCCCGGTTGAGTCTATCACCATTACATGCAATTCGTATTTTCCAGGGGTAATTGAGTCGGACATTTCAAGATAGCCCTCATCACTAAGATTAAATAGTGAGTTATTTATATTTGGCTTAAAGACAGTTGTGTTGAAATTTCCACCTAAACCCAATGGAATTTGTGGCGAAAAATAACTGCTTGTAAATGTCAGGATACCAAAATGTCTGGCATAGTCGGTTGTGGGAGTAATCCCCAATGTGTCCTTGATATAGACTTCTATTCGACCGTCCTTGAAAATCTCGGTTCTTACTGCAATTCGATTACCAGTTGATAATCTTCTTTGCCATAGAACTATTGAACTGTCAGTCATAAAATATTTTGACCAATACAATCCATTGAAAAAAAAGCCATTACAAGTACTGATTGTAATGTCTTCATAAACAGCTTCCTTAAAAAACATATAAGGATAAATTTCTTCTGTTAGCTGGTTTTTTCCTGAAAAAGTTATTGTTCCTTTTGTTGAAATTGCCAAAGAATCAAAAAATTCCCCTGCAAATGGAATAGGCCAATCTAATTTAATGTATTCGTTGTTGATAGTAGAAAAACCTGAATTAGAATATACATAGTCTCTGTTTGTAAGCTCGACCATATATTCCTGGTTATTTATGATTTTATAATAATATGGCGGGGTTCCCCCTTTAAGTGATATTTGAGTTCCAAAGTTCTCGTCATTGAAAATAATGAATTCGTTATCTCCTGTAATATTTAATTTTTCCTCAGATGCGGTTGTTTGCAGATTAATATCAGTATATAGTTCAAATATTTGAGCTTGGGAGATTGTTAAGGGATGGTCATTTATAATAAATTCTCTGACCTCACTGCCTGAATAATCCATAAGCGAACAATAATCGAGTAATCCCGGTTCGTGACCTGAATTATCCAATCGAAAAAATATTCTTGCAACACCTTTTGTGTCAACATAATCCAAAATATCTGTAATATCAATGCCGAATTCAAGCTCTTCAGGTACAGGAAAAGTGTCTATTCCGCTGAGTGGTTGATTTCCTCCTTGATAATGAAAAATCGGAAAATCAATAATTTTCTCGGGTATTTTGGATTTCAAATCCGATGATATCCCTGCTGATATTTTAAAAGAGTTTCGTTGTTTATGTTTCATCTTGATTTTAAAAGTTAGTTTTGGGGCATAAGATGTGTCAGGAATGGGAAAAAATACTATTTTGTTCCAAACTTTACTAATTTCACTGAATTTCAGTAAAAACAAACTTCTAATTTCATCCTCCCCATTTGAGTTAACTATAATCCAAAGGGTTCTTTCATTATCAAGATAATTTACAATTCCATCAGAATTTATATCAATAGTATCCGTAATTATTCCATCTCCATTAAAGTCAATTTTATTATTTTCGTAATACCCAGTAACAGTAAGGTTGTGGCTTTGTCCATAATCTATACTTTTATGAACGCCTATGCTATCGAAAGGATAAGAAACAATAGAATCATTAACATACCCGAAAGGCGCATTGGATAAAAAATTAATTCCTGAGGAAAAAACTGCCACCCCTCCATATTGTGATCCTTCGAAGTGATCGCTTAAATAGTGTTTTAACATTTTGAGTCCTTCATCTGTAGACACATCGATGGCATAATAGTCTTTTATTCTGTACTTCATTGACAGATAGTATTTTTCATAACCTTTCATCCAGTACTTTCCTTCAAAATCTATTTCCTCACTATTTCCAGGGATGTTTTTATAACCATCAAATATTCCTTCAGTTGGATTGCCCTGGCTTTTTACAATATTCCATGAATCAAAGGTGCTTGCCCCATACCATCCATATCCCCCATTCAGAAAATTAAAGGTGTAATTCGGAGCGAAACTGCTAAGCGAATCTGCTGAACGGTTTAGTAATCTGTTATACTGATAAGTTAAACAGTAATATATACCTGAAGCCTGATTGCAATTTGGTAAGTTTTGCTCATAAAAATCCCGGGGAAAAAATGACAAAATACGGTTGTTGACGGTGGGAGGAAGCTCAGGTGCAAATTCAGTATAATATATGTCAGGGATCGGGTAGTGCGGAACATTAAAGGTATCTGCAACTAATTGTGCTTTACAAAAAGTAAAGCTGAAAAATAAAAAGAAAATAATATATAAAACTATTCCACATCTCATACTTTCAAAAATAAGAAAAAAATCAACGAAAAAGATGTTTTGAAAGTAGTTATTCCGTTAATACAGCAAATTTTAATGTTTTACTCAAATTAGAGTTTTTGATTTTACACAGATATATCCCATCAGAAAGCATCGAGATATCTAACAAATATTCATTCTTGCCGGGAATAACATCATTTTGTTTTGAAAGGAGCAGTTTGCCGCTGATATCAAATATATCTATTTCAGCAGTGTTGTTTTCCAGAGAATTGAGTGAGATTGTAACCTGCTCGCTTGCAGGGTTAGGATAGAGTGCAAGATCGAGTGCCCTGTCAAGGATTTCAACTTCAAACCTTTTCACGGCTTTTTCCCCGGTTGAGTCTATCACCATAACATGCAACTGGTGCTTGCCGGGGTAACTGGTGTTTGGCATTTCAAGAAAACCATCATTGCTAAGACTAAATAGGGAACTTTGAGGTTTAGGCTTAAAAATAGTGGTGTTAAAATCCCCTGCCAATTCTAATGGAATTTGTTGCGAAAAGTATTGGCCTGAATAGGTTGAGATGCCAAAGTGTCTTGCAAGGTCATTTGTACTATATGATCCCAGGGAATCCATGAAGTAGATTTCAATTCTGCCATCTTTAAATAATTCTATTCTTGATACCATTCGGAATGATGAAGTATATCTTCTGTGCCAAACAATGAATGAGCTATCGGTTAAAAAATACTTTGATTTCAGTTCATCGGTGAAAAAATATCCATTATATGCGCTAATTGTAATATCCTCGTAAACAGCTTCCTTAAAAAAATTATAGGGATAAATTTCTTCTGTCAGTTGTTTTTTTTCTGAAAATGTTAATGTTCCACGGGTGGATATTGCCACAGAATCAAAAAATTCCCCTGCATATGGAAATGGCCAGTCAAGTGTTATGTACTCGTTGTTTATGGAAGTAAATCCTGTTGACAAATAAGTATAATCCCGGTTTGTTAGTTCAATTTCATACTCTGCAGTATTTACTATTTTAAATTTATACGGCGGACTGCCTCCAGTAAATGAAATTTGATGATTTAAACTATCGCCCTTGAAAATGATTAAACGGTTATCTCCTACAATATTTAATTTTTCTTCTGAGGCGTTTGTTTGAAGAGGTATATCAAGATATAATTCAAACAGTTGTGCTGGAGGAACAGTTACAGGCTGGTCAGTAAAAACATATTCTCTGACCTCTTCGCCTGAATAATCCATAAGAGAACAATACTCCAGTTCTCCGGATCGATGACCTGCATTTTCCAATCGAAAAAATATTCTTGCCATGCCTTTTGTGTCCAAGTAATCCAGAATATCTGTGATGTCAATTCCAAATTCAAGTTCCTCAGACACAGACAATGTGTCTACTCCGGTGAGTGGCCAGTTTCCACCCTGGTAATTAAAGATTGGAAAATCAATAATTTTTTCAGGGATTTCAGACTTCAAATCAGAAGATATTCCCGCAGAAATTTTAATTGTATTTCGTTGGTTATGTTTCAACCTGATTTTAAAAGTAAGTTTCGGGGTGTAGGCTGTATCTGGAATGGGGATAAAAACTTTTTTGTCCCATATTTTAGTAAGCTGACTGTATCTCAATAAAAATGCACCTTTTCCTTCAAACTCACCATAAGAGTTAACAATGATCCAGAGTGTTTTTTCGTTATCAAGATAATTCACATTTCCGTCAGAATTTAGATCAAGGGTATCAGTTATTATCCCGTCTCCGTTAAAGTCAACTTCAGTATTCTCATAATATCCTGCAATGGTCATACTGTGGTTGGATCCATTATCTGCATTATTAAAAACACACAATCGATCAAAGGGATATGAAATACACGAATCGTAAACATATCCGAAAGGAGCCCCATATAGATAACCAAATCCAGAAAAAAAAACTGCAACCCCACCATTTTCTGCCCCTTCGAAGTGATCGCTTAAATAATGCTTCAGCATTTTAAGGCCTTCATCTGTAGAAACATCGAGGGAATAATAGTCCTTTATTCTGTATTTCATTGACTGATAGTATTTGTCATAACTATTCATCCAATATTTTCCTTCAAAAAAGATTTCATCTTCGTCTTCCCAGTTGTCTTTATAACCATCAAAGATTGCCTCCGTTGGATTGCCCTGACTTTTAACGATATTCCATGTGTCAAAAGTGCTTGCCCCGTACCATCCATTTCCCCCATTTAAAAAATTATAGGTGTAATTTGGGGAGAAGCAACTAAGTGAATCTGCCGTACGATTAAGCAACCTGTTAAACTGGTAGGTTAAACAGTAATAGTGGCCAGCAGCCTGATTGCAGTTTGACAAGTTCTGTTTATAGAAATCGGGTGGAAAAAATGGTGAAAGGCGATTGTTTACAGTCGCTGGAAGCTCAGGCGCAAACTCGGTATAGTAGATATCAGGTATGTGATATTGCGGAACATTAAAGGTATCTGCAACTAACTGCGCTTTACAAAAAGTAAAGCTGAAAAATAAAAATATTATAATATTAAAAACTTTGACCCATCTCATCTTTTCAAAGATAGATGAAAAAAGTTACAAAATATAATAGTTTCAGGTAAAAAATTATTTTTCTAAAAAATAAAGCCTGAAAAGATCTGCCAAAAAAAGCCCCGGAAAAACCGGGGCCTTCATATGAAAAAACTATTAACTAACCAATAAACACTAACTTTTATATCTTTTTTCAACCTCATCCCAGTTTACAACATTCCAGAAGGCGTTGATGTAATCGGGACGGCGGTTTTGGTAATTCAGGTAATAGGCGTGCTCCCACACATCGAGGGCCAGAATGGGTTTGCCTTTACATTCGGCAATGTCCATCAAGGGGTTATCCTGATTGGCTGAGGAACAAACACACAATTTGCCGTCGGGTTTGATGCTGAGCCATGCCCAGCCTGAGCCGAATCTTGTGGCAGCGGCCTGGTTAAATTTTTCTTTGAAAGCATCGAATGATCCGAAATCGCCTTCAATGGCTTTCAACAGATCGCCTTTTGGCAATCCGCCTCCGTTTGGTGAAATATTTTTCCAGAACAGGTTGTGGTTGTAAAAACCGCCACCGTTGTTTCTTACTGCCATCGGGAACTTTGAAATATTGGCCATGATCTCTTCAATCTTCATGCCTTTTGCTTCGGTTCCTTCAATGGCTGCATTTAAATTATTTGTGTAAGCAGCGTGGTGCTTAGTATGGTGAATTTCCATGGTACGTGCATCAATATGCGGTTCCAGGGCTTCGTAGCTGTAATCTAATTTGGGTAATTCGAACATATTATATTTTTGTTTAGGTTTATACTAATTATGAATTTTGAAAATTCATTTAAAGAACATGGTACAAATATAATGCTTATTTAGACTAATTCCAAATTAAATTGCACATTTTTTCAATAATAAGCAATTTAATTTCATTGTCAGGCCATAAGTCCGAGGTTATATAATTAGGTAACAATTCAAAGATGGCTTCGTCCCTCGCCATGACGGTCGATCATTTACTAATCTATTGATTTGCTTCCCGATAGCTATCGGGACTGCTAATCTACTAATCAACTAATCATCAAATCAACTAATCACCCAATATTCCCCCACTCAAACCTGCTTTTTGTTTGTTTTGTGATTTGGGTATTAAAAATGACGTTTTCGGGTTTTTGGAGTTGCGGGTCGCCGGAGATTATATCTTCGGCAATGTTTCTGGCATATTGCAGGAGTTGTCCATCTTTAGCCAGATTGGCAATTTTGAGGTCGAAGGGTATTCCGCTTTGCTGGGTTCCCTCGAGGTCGCCGGGTCCACGGAGTTTGAGATCGGTTTCGGCAATATCAAAGCCGTCGGTGGTGCGTACCATGGTCTCGATGCGCTTCCGTCCGTCGTCAGAAAGTTTATAACCGGTCATTAAGATACAATAAGACTGATCGGCACCCCTGCCCACCCTGCCGCGTAGCTGGTGTAATTGCGACAATCCGAAGCGTTCGGCACTTTCAATGACCATGACCGATGCATTTGGAACATCAACTCCCACTTCAATAACAGTTGTGGCCACCATGATATTTGTGTTGTTCTCAACAAAACGTTTCATTTCAAATTCCTTATCCTGCGGCTTCATTTTCCCGTGAACTATGCTCACCTGATATTTTGGTGGCGGAAAAGCCCTCACCATGCTTTCATAACCATCTTCAAGGTCTTTATAATCCATTTTTTCAGATTCCTTAATCAATGGATAAACCACATAAATCTGTCTGCCCTCCTCAATTTGTTTTCGCATAAAACCAAAAACCTCATTCCGTTTAGAGTCATATTTATGAACAGTTTTTATTGGTTTTCTTCCGGGAGGCAATTCATCAATCACAGAAACTTCAAGGTCTCCGTACAAAGTCATGGCCAATGTTCTTGGAATAGGTGTAGCGGTCATGATGAGCACATGAGGCGGATTTACGTTTTTCGTCCACAGCTTTGCCCGTTGAGCCACTCCAAAACGGTGTTGCTCATCAACAATGACAAGTCCGAGGTTTTTAAACTGAACCGTATCCTCAATCAAGGCATGTGTCCCAACAAGAATTTTCAGTGAACCATTCATCAAATTTTCATGGATTATGGTCCGCTGAGCTTTTTTTGTTGACCCAGTCAAAAGTGAAACTTCAATATCAATACCCTTTAAAAATTTTTGTAAGGTCTGGAAATGCTGGGAAGCCAGAATTTCAGTGGGGGCCATGAGGCATGTCTGAAAATTATTGTCAATGGCAATGAGCATGGACATCAGGGCCACCAAGGTTTTTCCGCTTCCCACGTCACCCTGCAAAAGCCGGTTCATTTGTCGTCCTGAGCCCAAATCCTTTCTGATTTCTTTAATAACTTTTTTTTGCGCCCCTGTTAGTTCGAAAGGAAGATTTTTTGAGTAGAAATCATTGAAATTTTTACCAATCTCAGAAAAAACAAATCCTTTATATAAGTTGTATCGGTTGCTTTTTTGTTTTAAAAGCTGGAGCTGGATATAAAAAAGCTCTTCAAATTTCAATCTATACTGAGCCTGTTTGAGCAGTTCGTTGTTTTTGGGAAAATGGATATTAAAAAGAGAATCCGCCAGCGGCAATAATTTATATTTCTGAAGAAACCATGCGGGAAAGGTCTCCGGAATTTTTCCACCCAAGGAAACAAAAACAGAATGCAACAGCTTGTTGAAAGTCCGTGAGGTAACAAAAGAGCTTTTCAATTTTTCCGTAGACGGATAGAAAGCCTGATGGGCAGATGAAATTCCCGTTTCAAATTTACTGAGTTCTTCAATTTCGGGATGAGCAATAGTCACACGGTTGTTATAAAAAGATGGCCTTCCAAAAACAACATACTCAATTTCAGTCTTATAGGTTTGTTTTACCCATTTTAATCCCTGAAACCAAATAAGCTCAACACTTCCTGTTTCATCAGCAAATTTTGCTGTCAGGCGCTTTTTGAATTTCTGCCCCGACTCCTCAAATGAAATTATTTTTCCAATGACCTGAATGTGGGAAAGTTCAGTATTTATTTCACGGGTTTTATAAAATTTCGTCCTGTCAATATATTTAAACGGAAAAAACCACAGCAAATCCTCAACGGTAGAGATGCCCAGCTCAGACTGAAAAAGCTCAGCCTTTTTTGGTCCCACCCCGCTTACAAACTGGATATTGTCTTTAAGTTCCATTAAATATTCAGTAAATCTTAATAAATTCAATTTTAAAGATTTAATTTAGCAGTTTGGAATATATTAACAATAATTTATTCTATAGTTTTCAACAGAAATTATGACACCGGCATACAGATATCTTGCATACAAAGCATTTTCAAAGCATGGGAAAGGGCACGGAATTCATTCTCCATTTATTTTTGATCTTGTAACCAGGCTTTTCAATGATACCACTCCATATTATTGTTTTGAAAAAATTGAGCTAATCCGAAGAGAAATGATAGCTTCAGAAGTTGTTATTGATGTAAATGATCTTGGGGCTGGTTCAAAAAAGATGGGAAATAACCAGCGAAAAATCTCAAATATTGCGAAATATTCGGCTGTACAGCAAAAATACGGCGCCCTTTTATTCAAACTGGCGAATGAATTTAAGCCGAAAAATATTATAGAACTTGGGACATCACTTGGGATTGGTTCACTTTACCTATCATCTTTCAGTAAAAAATCGACCTTATATACCATTGAAGGATGTGAAAACACAGCAAAAATCGCACGTAAAAACTTTCTGAATCTTGATGCATATAATATCAACCTCACCGTTGGTAGTTTTGAAAAGAGGCTACCCGAAGTGCTGAAAATTATTGACAGTGCCGACATGGTGTTTTTTGACGGGAACCACCGCAAAGAACCTACTATTAAATATTTCAATTTATGTCTTGAGAAAAAAACCAATAATTCAGTTTTTATTTTCGATGATATACACTGGTCAAAAGACATGAACAGTTGCTGGAACCAGATAAAAAAACATCCGGAGGTAAAAGTCACCGTGGATATTTTCCAGATGGGCTTAGTGTTTTTCAGAAAAGAATTGCAAAAACAGGATTTTGTGATAAGATATTAAGTTTAAGCAAACAACAGGCAATTATTTCACCACATTCATCTCCTTTATCAAATATCCGGCATTGGAATATTTCTCAATAATTAAAAGAATAAACCGGGTGCTAACAGCAATAGCTCTTTGCTTTTCAGGGAGATAAATATATTCTCCAAGAATACCATCCTCATTGGTGTCAAAAATTATTCCGGTTAGCTCGCCATGACCATTGATAACCGGACTTCCCGAATTGCCGGTCAGCACATCATTATCGGTTATAAAACAAACCGGGATATTTTCCTGATTGAATGTTTTATCGCTGAACAAACCTTTTTTATAAGTCTCAACATACTTTTCGGGCAGGAAATAATCGAGAACGGAATCATCGTATTTCTGAAGCATTCCGCTTAATCTGGCAACATATCCAAGTTTCACGGCATTTCCGGGGCTATAGCCCTTCACTTTGCCATAAGAAAAGCGAAGAGATGAATTGGCCTCAGGATATTGGTCATCTTTGTTTTTCATTTCCAGAATTCCCTTTTGATAAATTCTGTTTTCGCGTCCGAGATTTATCAGTGCATCATGCTTGGAAAGTTCCAATTTATTGAGACTTCCGTAAATTGAAAAAACAAGTTTGAAAATCGGATCATTATCAAGCACTTCAGCACTGGGCGCCGCAAGAAATTTATCCAAAGCGGCAAGGTCGCTGAAAATACTTTTCAAATACACCTGATTGGTGTATTTAGTGTAATCATTTTTGAATTTTTTACTAATTTCATTGAAAGCGGCCGGATGATTCAATGGTTTAATATCTTCATAAAAGTTTTTTATGAGAAAAATAAACAAAGCCTTATCAGTACTTTCATCAAAAATTGTAGCATATCCGGTTGTTTTCTCTTTTAATGAATTAATAACAGAATCCTTTTTAAATGTGCCTGTTGTATTACCCAACTCCTTATAAAGCGGGATGAATTCATAAGCAAGCGCAACTGCGGCTGGTCCCGATTTCAGGAATTCCCCGGAATAAACCTTAAAAAGATGGTACTCCTCAAGATCCTTATTAAACTGCATTATTTTACTCAGGCTTTGTTCATATTTTCTGGTATTCTGATCGTCGCGTGCTGCCCATACCCTGAACTTATCCTCCTCGTCCTGCTTCGATTCCAGAATTTTGCTTTTCCCAAGTTTTTCAGCAAGAATCCTGTAGTATTTCAATAGGTTATTGTTACTTGTGAACTTTGGCTCATATTTAAAATAAATATTTCTGTCATTATTTATTTTTTCACTAAGAATATTATGTATGCCGGATTTCAGTTTTACAATAGCCGCAAAAGTTCCCTGAATTTGAGGGCGCAGACCATGTCTGGAAATATTCCTTTTAGAAGATGCAGGGAACCCGGCAGTAAAACAAAATTCATTTTCCTTCACTTCTTTTCCTGAAACGGGAACAGATTTATGTGGCTTAACCGGAATGTTCGAAAGGGAAAAGACAGAAGGTTCCCCATTGGGTTTACCATAAACCCTGAAAAGCGCAAAATTACCTGAATGTCTGGGCCAGGTCCAGTTATCACTATCTCCGCCGAAATTACCTATAAAAACGGGGGGAACACCCACCAGTCTGACATCCTCATAAACTTCATAAACAAAGAGGCAAAACATGTTTTCATTATAAAAAGATTTCACTTCGGCATCATAGAAAGGTTTTGTTTTCTCTTTCTTAACCAGTTCGGCGGTAATTCTTGAAATTTTTTCCTGTCTTTCCCCTTCAGTCATTTCGTCATTCAAAACCGGAATAAAAGCATTGGTCACATTAACAGTTTTAATCAATACCTTCACAGATAATCCGTTAACCCTGAGCTCGGTTTGATTGTTTTCTGCCCAAAAACCATCAGAAACATAATTATTTGTAAGTGTTCCAAGTCTTTGTATATAGGCATACGAATTATAATATGAAGTGAGCAGCAATCCGTTTTCAGATATAAACACTGCCGTTCCGTTATCCCCGAATTTCACCACTGCATTTGTCAGTGAATGTTTTGACTCATTGTAAATATCCTCTTCAGATAATCTGAGTCCCATTTCCTTCATTTTATTATATTGTTTTGTCAATGAAGAAAAAAGCCACATTCCTTCATCGGCATAAATATTAAATGAAGTAGCCAGATATAATAATATCAACAGAAATATCCTAGTTTTCATATAGTTTCTCATAAGTAATGCAATTTCAAAGATAAGAATCTTTTAAAAAAAAGTCAAAAAAAAGAATTATCAGCAGATAATAATACCAAAAATAAGCCAAAGTCTTTGTTAAATAGCAAGGACTTAATAAATTTGCACCTGACTCATGAAAACTGTAACTAATTTTTTAAAAAAATCCATCATGATTAAATCTGTCATAATGATTTTAACGGCAATCATTTTTGCCTGCACAATTAAACCTGAAATGAAAAGCAAGTACAAATACCCAGAAACCACTACCGTTGACAGTGTCGATGTGTATTTCGGAACAGCTGTCCCCGATCCATACAGATGGCTTGAAGACGACAACTCCAAAGAAACAGCCGAATGGGTGAAAAAGCAAAACGAATTTACATTCGGATATCTAGAAAAGATCCCCTTCAGGGAAAAAATAAAAAGCCGCCTTACCGAAATCTGGGATTACCCCCGGAGAAGCGCTCCTTTTAAGGAAGGCTCCCGCTATTTTTATTATAAAAACGACGGACTGCAAAACCAATCTGTGCTGTACATGACTGATGATCCCGAAAAGGAAGGAAAAATCCTTCTCGATCCAAACACCATGTCAACTGAAGGCACATCATCACTTGGAAACCTTGATTTTTCGAAAGATGGCAAATACATGGCCTATGCTATTTCTAAAGGAGGATCAGACTGGAATGAAATTTTTGTTTTGGAGATTCAGACAGGAAAAATCCTTGAAGATCATTTGAAATGGATCAAATTTTCAGGTATTTCATGGTACAAAGATGGTTTTTATTACAGTCGATATGATGCTCCCGAGGAAGGAAAGGCTCTTTCAAAAAGCAATGAATTTCACAAGCTGTATTATCACAAACTAGGAACTAAACAGGAAGAAGATGTACTTGTTCACAGAGATAAAGAAAATCCCAAACGAAATTTTAATGCCTCAGTTACTGATGATGAGAAATTTCTTATGATGTATGAATCAGAAGCCTCACAGGGAAATGTACTATATTTCAAAGATCTTACCCAGGAGGATTCCCGTTTGATCAGTCTGAATCTTGGATACGACTTTGAATTTTCACTTGTTGGAAATATTGACAAAGATCTTTACATACTGACAAACTTTGAAGCTCCCCGTTACAAACTGATAAAAATAAATACGCGCGATATCAGGCCACAAAGCTGGGAAGTTGTACTCCCTGAAACTGAGGATGTACTGCAATCTGTCACTTTTGCCGGCGGAAAACTGATCGCAGTTTATATGAAAGATGCCCACAACGTAATGTATATGTATAATTACAATGGAATTTTTGAAAGGGAAATAAAACTTCCGGCATTAGGATCAATTGACGGATTTAACGGAAAAAAAGATGACAAAACTGCTTATTACACTTTTAATTCATTTACTTATCCATCTGTAATTTACAAATATGATTTCACAAAAAATGAGTCCACAGAGTTTTACAAATCCGAAATCAATTTTGATGGTTCACAGTATGAAACCACCCAGGTATTTTATGAAAGCAAGGACGGTACAAAAGTGCCCATGTTTATTGTTCACAAAAAAGGATTGAAACTAGATGGAGAAAACCCGGCATTGCTTTATGGTTACGGAGGATTTAATGTGAGCCGCACCCCGTCATTCAGTATTGCAAATATTATCTGGCTCGAAAACGGAGGCGTTTATGCACTTGCCAACATCCGCGGTGGCGGAGAATATGGCAGAGACTGGCATGAAGCCGGAACCAAGCTAAGAAAACAAAACGTTTTTGATGATTTTATTGCTGCAGCCGAATATCTAATTAAATCAAAATACACCAATCCGCGAAAACTCGCAATAAAAGGCGGGTCAAACGGTGGATTGCTGGTTGGCGCCTGTGTAAACCAGCGCCCCGATTTATTTCAGGTTGCTTTGCCCGCAGTGGGAGTTATGGACATGCTCAGGTTTCAGAAATTTACCATTGGCTGGCACTGGGTTGGAGATTACGGAAGTTCTGACAATGAAGAAGAATTTAAGTACATTTTCAAATATTCTCCTTTGCACAATATAACCGAAAACACAAATTATCCGGCAATTCTGGTTACCACAGCCGATCACGATGACAGGGTTGTGCCGGCACATTCATTTAAATACATTGCTGAATTACAGAAAAAATGTAAAGGAGACAATCCGGTTATGATCAGGGTTGATGTGATGGCAGGACACGGATCGGGCAAACCCACGGCAAAGCTTATTGAAGAAAATGCTGACGTTTGGGCATTCACTTTTTATAATATGGGAATTACGCCATACAAATAAAAACAGAAATTGAATTATCTGGTAATAGAAGGGAATATTGGAGCGGGAAAAACATCCCTTTCCACAAGGATTGCAAATGATTACAAGGCAAAACTGGTACTTGAAAGATTTGCAGACAACCCCTTTTTGCCAAAATTTTATCAGGATCCGGCAAGATATTCTTTTCCGCTTGAATTATCCTTTCTTGCCGAAAGATATAACCAGCTTAAAAAAGAGCTTGCCTCGCTTGATCTTTTTTCTTCTATGATTGTATCAGATTACTATTTTATGAAATCATTGATTTTTGCTGCCAACACTCTGGCTGATGATGAATACAATCTTTACAGACAGCTTTTCGACATTGTCTACAGCTCTTTACCCCGTCCGGATCTTTTTGTTTACCTGCATCTTGGGACCGAAAAACTGTTGGAAAACATAAAAAAGAGAGGCCGCAATTATGAGCAGCAGATAACTGCAGATTATCTGGAAAAAATACAAAACAGCTATTTCTCTTATTTCAGGCAGGAACCCGGTATGAAAATTCTGGTAATTAATACTGAAAACATTGATTTTGTTTTGCACAACAAGGACTATTTGAAACTCACAGATGCCATCTTTAACAGAAACTGGAAAGCCGGAATCAACCGTTTAGAATTGTAATTCAATTCAATAGAAATAAAAAAAGTGAATTTAATTTAAATATCCTTTGTAATTTTGAAAACATTGTTAATTTTGTAGCTTTAAAAAAACTAAATAATAACAAACTTAAGAAGTTATGAGAAATACTAAACTTAACTATTTGGCGATTTTACTGGCAGTGATCTTTATGGCCGGTTGCGGCGGATTAAAAAAAATGAAGAAAAAGGCCGGTGAAGTTCAGTACACCGTTTCACCAAGTCCACTTGAAATGCACGCTGACAGTGTTGCATTAAGCATTTCAGGAAAATATCCTGTAAAATATTTCGGCAGAAAAGCCACATTGGAACTCACTCCTGTTCTGAAATATGAAGGTGGTGAAAGTCAATTCCAGATGGTAAAAATACAGGGAGAAAAAGTTCCTGAAAACAATACCGTAATTAAATACAAAGAAGGTGGCGGATTCTCATATACCCATAAGATTCCTTTCGTTGACGGAATGAGAATTTCTGATCTGGAAGTAAGAATTGTTGGAAAACAGAAAAGCAAAGTTGTTCCTTTTGACCCCATGGTTATTGGAAAAGGCGTTATTGCTACTCCTGCTCTCGTTAAAATTGACCCCAGACCAATTGTTGGAAAAGACAAATTCCAGAGGATTACTTCTGAAGTTGTTGAAGGCGACATCGCTTACAACCTCCAGCAGTCAACTCCAAAATCAGGCGAAAATAATGGCGCTGACATTAAGAACCTGAAAAGTCTGATTGATGAATCACAGAAAAACGAAAGACTCGTTATTAAAGGTGTTAACGTTGATGGTAAAGCATCATGGGACGGAAACATCGACGAAATCAACAAGCCGTTGGCTGATAAAAGAGCAAAAAATGCAAACGAATTTGTTCTGAATTTCCTTTTCAAAAAAATAGAAAAAGTAAAAGAACAGGGATTTGTTAGTGCAAAAACAACTGACGAAGACTGGGCAGGTTTCGAAGCAGCTTTGAAAGCTTCTACATTACCTGATAAAGATGTGATTTTGAATGTTCTTAAAATGCATTCTGACCTTGAAGTTAGAGAAAGAGAACTGAAAAAACTGGCTACTGTTTATCTCGAACTGAAAAAAGACGTTCTGCCACAACAGAGACGTTCAGTTATCGGTCTTAACATTGATCACGTTGGTCATTCAGATGAAGAATTAAACATGTTATTTGATACCAATCCTGATTCACTGAAAGCTGAAGAAATTCTTTACACTGCAACCTTAACCAAAGATGCAAACAGGAAACTGAAAGTCTATCAGTTTTATGCTAAAAAATTCAGCAACGATTGGAGAGGTCACAACAACGTTGGTATGGCTTACATCATGCTGAACAAAGTAAGTGATGCAAAAAGTGCTTTCGAAGAAGCAAGAAAACTTGACGATAAGAACACTATTATCCAGAACAACCTTGGTGTTGTTTCACTGATGGAAGGCAATGTACCCGATGCTGAAACCAAATTCAAATCTGCAAGTGGTGCCGGAAATGAAGTTAATTACAACCTCGGTATCGTAAACATTAAAAAAGCAAATTACGAAGCTGCAGTTGGATTCTTTGGTTCAGAATGTACATTCAACGGAGCTCTTGCTCTTGTTCTGAATGGCAAACAGGACGAAGCCATTAAGAAAATTGACTGTGCAGAAAATAACGATCAGGCTATCATGTATTACCTGAAAGCTGTTGCCGGTGCAAGAAAAGGTGACTCAGACGTAATGTTCAATAACCTCAGAGCTGCCGTTTCTAAAGATGCTTCTTTTGCCGAAAAAGCTAAGAAAGACATGGAATTCTTTAAATTCTTCGGCGATGATACTTTCAAAAGTATTGTAAAATAACCTTAAGTTTTTTTATATCTCAAAAAAGCCGCTTAGTGCGGCTTTTTTTTTTCCAATACGACAACAAACTATATATAAATGCGTTTTTAATGGTTATGAAACCTGTTTCACGTTAAAAATTATAAAGCTATATTTGTAGTCTGTTTTAAAAAACCATAATAATGAATTTCAGGAACGATGTAGAAGCTGTAGATGCCCTCAGGGTAGCTCACGAACAACTGATTAAGGAAGTCGGAAAAGTAATCGTTGGACAGGATCAGATTATCAGGGAAGTGGTAATCTCCATCTTCAGTAATGGCCATTGCCTGCTTATCGGGGTGCCGGGGTTGGCAAAAACACTTCTGGTTACAACCATTGCCGATGTGCTCGGGTTGCGGTTCAACAGGATACAGTTTACGCCTGACCTCATGCCTTCAGATATTATCGGAACCGAAATTCTGGATGAGACAAAACAATTTAAATTTATTAAAGGCCCGCTGTTTGCAAACTTTATTCTGGCCGACGAAATAAACCGTACTCCGCCTAAAACCCAATCAGCACTCCTCGAAGCCATGCAGGAAAGAACTGTCACTGCTGCCGGAAGACATTTCGACCTTGAACGCCCTTTCTTTGTGATGGCCACACAAAACCCCATCGAACAGGAAGGTACCTATCCACTGCCCGAAGCACAGCTCGACCGGTTCATGTTCAGCATCTGGCTCGACTACCCTTCTTATGATGAAGAAATAAAAATCGTTAAACAAACAACCTCCGATTATAAGGCAAACCTCAATAAGGTTATGACTGCAGAACAAATCGTATATTTCCAGGAACTTATCAAAAGAATTCCTGTAAATGATAATGTGATGAATTTTGCGGTAACGCTGGCCACCTCAACAAGACCCAATTTAAAATCCTCAAAACCCATCGTAAATGAGTTTTTTAACTGGGGCGCCGGACCAAGGGCTTCGCAATATCTGATCATCGGGGCAAAAACCCACGCCTTGCTTCAGGGAAAATATTCTCCCGATATTGAAGATGTCATTGCGGTTGCAAAACCCATCATCCGACACAGGGTGGTGAAAAACTATAAAGCTGAAGCCGAAGGCATCTCAGTTGATAATATTGTTGATCAATTGATTAAAGAAATCTAGGGCAATGCCCCCCGTAAAAAACTACATATTACTGGCTTTTGCCTTTCTGTCTCTTTTTTCCTTTTCTCAGGAAGAAAAGACCGAAAAGGATACAACAAAAATCGAAATCCTTAATGCAAATTCCCTTGAATATTCCAAAAAAGAAGGCGAATTCCAGAAATTAAAAGGTAATGTCATTTTTAAACACGACCAGGCATTGATGTACTGCGACAGTGCCTATTTCTATAAAGACAAAAATGCACTTGATGCATTTGGTAAAGTTTTTATTAAGCAGGGTGATACCCTTAGTCTGTCAGGAAAATTCCTGAAATATGACGGCGAAACAAAAATGGCGAAAATCAGAAATAAGGTGAGACTTGCAGATAATGAAATTACGCTGCTTACCGATTCACTTGATTATGACCGCAACCTTAATATCGGTTATTATAATTATACCGCACGAATAGTAAATAACAACAACGACCTTTCAAGCAAAATCGGATACTATTACGCCAATGATAAACTGCTGTTTTTTAAAGACAGTGTTGTTCTTATTAATCCCAAATACACAATGTATTGCGATACATTAAAGTATCACACACCCTCAGAAATCGCATACTTTTTTGGTCCCACAGAAATTTTCAGCGACTCGGGATATATTTATTGCGAAAACGGCTGGTACGACACAAAAAAGGACATTTCTCAATTCAGTCAAAATGCTTTTCTGGAAAACAAATCACAGACCTTGCGGGGAGATAGTTTATACTACGATCGGGGTAAGGGTTATGGTGAGGCTTTTAGAAATGTAACCCTGGTGGATACCACTGAAAAGATCATCCTGGGCGGAGATTACGGGATTTACTTTCAATCGCCCGAAAAATCGCTGTTTACCGGCAATGCGGTTTTTACGCACATCATGGATAAAGATTCAATGTATCTGCACTCAGATACACTCAGAATGCACACCTTTTCCGATACAGTGAAAAACATGAGAATCCCTTTGATTATTAAGGATTCGCTCAATTTCAAACCCTGGAAAATCGACCCTGTTTCCAAAGATACCCTACTGATTAAAATAGACACTGTTTACCTGCAAATTCCCGATACAGTCTTTGTCTTCAGTGATACCACAGCTTTGAACGACAGTATTGTGCGCATTCCATCCGACACAATAATAAATTTTACTCCGCGAACAGATTATTATCAATTCGTAGATTCGGTAATGGAATTTAAACTTGTCAGAGGACATTACAGGTGTAAACTTTTTAAATCTGATTTTCAGGGAAAATGTGATTCGCTTGTATATTCAACACGCGATTCGGTTATGCAGTTGTACCATGAACCGGTGCTTTGGTCAGAGAAAAATCAGTTGACGGGAAAGTTCATAGAAATGCACACGAAAAATAATGAGCTTGAAAAAGTTTACATGCGCGAGGATGCCATGATCATTGTGGATGAAGATTCTTCAAGATATAATCAGATCAAAGGGAAATACATGCTTGCCTTTGTTAAGGACAGGGAGATAACACGCATAAATGTGGATGGAAACAGCCGGGCATTGTATTTTATTAAAGATGATGGCGAAAACCCCGATTCCACTTATGACGACCAATTGCTTGGTGTCAATAACGTTGAATGCAGCCAAATGATCATTTACATGAAAGAAGGAGAAGTGGATAAAATCCATTTCAAACCTGCCAGTGACGGGAAAGTAACACCGTTAAACTATGAGCCGGCAGAAAAATTAAGACTTCCCGGTTTTATCTGGCTCGATCAGCACAGACCAAAAAAGAAACCGGATATTTTTATTTGGTCGGGGTTTACAAAAGCAACTGAACTTGAAAAGAAAGCAAAAAAAGAAGACGACGGAACAATTCCGGTTATAGAAGACCTTGATAAAGTACCCGAAAATCTTGAAAACCCTGCTGAGGAAATCCTTGAAATAGAGGAAATTGATTAACTACCTGATCTTAGCATGCAATCTTTCCTCATAAGCCTTAATCAGCCGGTTCATTGTTTTTTCAATCTGCTTTTCTGTTAATGTTGCATTATTATCCTGAAGAATAAAGCTTACCGCATAGGATTTTTTGTCGTTTCCAAGTTTTTCACCCTCATACAAATCGAACATACTCACCTTTTTCAACAGGCTTGTTTCTGTTTTAAATGCAATTTCCTTTATCTCATTAAATCTTACATTCTTATCAATAAGCAGTGCCAAATCCCTTTTCACTGCAGGGAATTTAGGAAGTTCCTGGAATTTAATGGTATGTGACTTCAATAATTCAATTACATTAAACCAGAAAATATCGCAGTAAAATACATCTGCATCAATATCAAACTTTTTACAAACTTGTTTATCTATTTTGCCAATTTTCAGGATGGTAAGGTTATTGAATTTATATACAAGTCCTTCGCTGATGACTCCCTGCTCAATTTCTTCGGCAACAAGGTTATCAATGTACACACCAAAACGCTTAAGGAGGTTCTCAACATATGCCTTAAGATAAAAGAAATTTCCGGGTTCCTGTATGGTAACCCAGTTCTCGGTTTCTTTATTTCCGGTGATAAAAAGAGTAAGGTGTTCTTCTTCGGTGTAATTATCCCTTGGATTTTCCTTTGCAGAAGCCGGTTCCTTATAATAGCATTTGCCAATCTCATATAGCCGCAGATCCTGATTTTTACGGTTGATGTTATGTGCAATTGCTTCCAGTCCGCCAAACAAAAGATTTTGTCTCATACAATTGAGATCCTGACTTAATGGATTAAAAAGCATGACAAGCTTTTCAGCAGGATAATCAATACAATTCTCGTAATACAGTGAACTGGTTAAAGAATTGGACATGATTTCATTGAAACCGTTGCTGGTTAAAAATCCGGATGCAATATTTGAAACAGTTTCTTTATCAGGTTTTTTTGTATATGATAAAGTTGAATTAACGCTGTTTGACACCTCAATACTGTTATATCCATAAATCCTCAGGATTTCTTCAATAACATCAGCTGACCTTCTTACATCAACACGGTAAGTTGGAATATCAAGCAGTAAGCCCTTTTCCTTTTCAGCGATAATGGTGATATCCAGACTGGTAAGTATTGATTTAATGCGGGTTCTTTCAATTTCCTGACCGATAAGTCTGAAAAGATCTGCAAAAAGCAGTTCAACAGAAGCTTTCTTTACGGGTTTGGGGTAAACATCAATAATATCGGAAGATATTTTTCCATCGGCCATTTCCCTGATCATCATAGCGGCTCTTTTGAGCGCATAAACAGTTATATTTGGGTCAGCACCTCTTTCAAACCTGAATGATGCATCAGTACTGAGCATGTGTTTTTTTGCGGTTTTTCTGACATAAACAGGATTGAAATAGGCCGACTCAAGAAATATATTTTTAGTTTCACTTGTCACTCCCGATCCAATTCCCCCGAAAACTCCGGCAATACACATACCATCTTTTTCATTGCAGATCATAAGGTCATTTTCACCAAGTTCTCTTTTCTCGCTATCCAGTGTGATAAAAGGAGTTCCTGCAGGCATTGTTTTCACAATCACCTTTTTTCCAGAGATTTTATCTGCATCAAAAGCATGCAAGGGGTGGCCAATTTCATGTAGCACAAAATTGGTAATGTCTACCACATTGTTGATTGGTTTTTGTCCAATTGATTTGAGTCTGTTCTGAAGCCATTCCGGCGATTCTGAAACAGTAACACCCGATATGGTAATGCCTGTATAACGCGGGCAAGCTTCGGTGTTTTCTACAACAATATCAATTTTATTGGTTTGGTTGTCAATTTTAAAATTTTCAACCGATGGCTTTTTTAATTCAATTTCTTCGATAAACTGTCTGAGATAGGCAGCCACATCGCGCGCCACACCATAATGGGATGCAGCATCAATTCTGTTTGGAGTAAGTTCAACTTCAAAAACAGTGTCCGATTCAATATTAAAATAATCCCTGGCAGGCATTCCGGGACGGGCATCATTTGGCAGAACCATAATTCCGGCATGTGAAGTACCAAGGCCTATTTCATCTTCGGCACAGATCATCCCCTCAGACATTTCGCCCCTGATTTTGGTTTTCTTAATGGTAAAACTTTCATTTCCAGAATAAAGAACAGCTCCTGCAATGGCAACCACCACTTTCTGGCCGGCTTCCACGTTGGGGGCTCCGCAAACGATATGCAAGGGTTCAGCGCCACCAATATCAACGGTGGTAAGACTTAATTTATCGGCATTGGCATGTCTTTGGCAGGTAAGCACCTTCCCGATCACGATTCCCTCAAGCCCTCCTTTTATAGTTTGATACTCTTCAACAGCACTTACTTCAAGCCCGATATCTGTAAGTATCTGAGCTACTTTGGAGGATTCAATATCCAGATTGATGTATGACTTTAACCAGTTAAATGAAATCTTCATATCAGAAAAACATTAAAAATTGAATTACAAATGTAGCAAAATAAGATTTTATTACCATTCAAAAAATGATCAGAGTTCACTTATCAACATCATTACTTAATAACATTTTTATCACGAATTAAAAATAAACATGCCGTACACTTATATTTGTAATCATTAAAAAAGAGACCATTAATTATATGAACAAACCGCTGATACTCGTATCAAATGACGACGGGGTTTTTGCCTCCGGATTGCAAATGCTGATCAGTGTAGCCAGAGAGTTTGGGGAAGTTTTTGTTGTGGCACCTGAAAAAGGTGAATCGGGAATGTCGCATGCCATCTCAATAGTGACACCCATCAGGGCAAAACTGATAAAAAAAGAAGAGGGCCTTACTGTTTATTCATGCAACGGGACTCCGGTTGATTGCGTAAAGCTTGCTTTAAATCAGTTAATGGAACGCAAGCCTGATTATGTTTTGTCCGGGATTAACCACGGGTCAAATGCATCAATCAGTGTGATTTATTCGGGAACCATGGGTGCTGCCATTGAAGGGTGTTTTAATTGCATCCCCTCGGCGGGATTTTCACTTCTGGATCATTCACCCGTTGCCGATTTTTCTGTTAGCCAAAAATATGTCAGGATTGTTTTGGAAAACCTCATTAAGGATGGCTTGCCTCAGGGTACCTGTCTGAATGTAAATATTCCAAAATTGTTGGAAGATGAAATAAAGGGAATTGAAGTATGCCGCATGACCAAAGGAGTGTGGAAAGAAGAATATGACAAGCGCACCGACCCTTCGGGAAGAAATTATTACTGGCTCACAGGGTACTTTAAAAATTTCGAGCCGGATGCCGATGATACCGACGAATGGCTTCTCGATAAAGGTTATGTCACAATTGTTCCCATTCAGGTTGACCTCACTGCATATGACTGCATTGACAGGGTGAAAAAATGGAATTTAAAAAAATAAATCTATGAACAAATTGAACAAGCTCTGGATAGGACTTGCACTCGGAATGCTTTTTCCGCTGATCATCCTTGTTATTGTTTATTTTGCCTCATACCGGGGAATAAGCTTTTCCGATTTTATTAAAATTACTACGACTTACCAGATATTCACACAGATTGTGAGTATTTGTGTTGTTCCCAACATAGGTATTTTCTTTTTCTTTACTAAAAGAAATTTGCTGCTGGGTGCGCGTGGGGTATTGATTGCAACTTTTGTTTATCTGATTCTCATATTAATATATAAAGTAGTTTAATTTTTGAAATACTACGTAATTGCCGGCGAAGCTTCGGGTGACCTGCATGGTTCAAACCTGATGAAAAACCTCAGGAAAAAAGATCCTGATTCCCAATTCAGATGCTGGGGAGGCGATCTTATGCAGGAACAGGGAGGTGAGATTGTTAAACACTACCGTGATCTGGCGTTTATGGGCTTTATTCCGGTTTTATTGAATATCCGGACTATCTTCAAAAATATCAGTTTTTGCAAAAAAGACCTGCTGGAATACAAACCCGATGTACTGATACTTGTTGATTACCCCGGGTTTAACTTAAGAATTGCCGAATTTGCCGCTAAAAACAACATTAAGGTATTTTACTACATTTCTCCCACTGTCTGGGCCTGGCATAAATCAAGAATCCATAAAATCAGAAAATACGTCACAAAATTGTTTGTGATACTTCCCTTTGAAAAAGATTTTTACAAAAAGCATGATATGGATGTGGTTTTCGAGGGACATCCACTGCTGGATGCCATTGAACCGGAATTAAAGAAAAAACTGGATTTTAATAATTTTATCGCAGAAAACAATCTGGAAGACAAGCCAATGATCGCATTGCTTGCAGGAAGCAGAAAACAGGAAGTCAAAAAGATGTTACCCGTGATGGCATCATTGCAGGAATTTTACCCCGGCTACCAGTTTGTGGTCGCAGGGGTTTCAGCTCTTGGAAAAGATTTTTATGATAAAATACTGAAAGACAGCCCAATCAAAGTGCTTTTTGCAAAAACTTATGAGATTCTTCGATTATCGCAAGCGGGACTGATTACCTCAGGTACTGCTACACTCGAGACTGCTTTATTTGATTTACCCCAGGCAGTTTGTTACAAAACCGGAGGTCTGACCTTTTTCATTGCTAAAAATCTGGTTGATATCAAATACATTTCTCTGGTTAATTTAATAATGGACAAAGAAGTGGTAACCGAGTTAATTCAGGACAAAATGAATAAAATATCGGTTAAAACCGAGTTGGATAAACTATTGTTTGATGAAAACCACAGAAATACAATGCTTTCAGAATACAAAAAATTAAAGGAAATGCTGGGAGGCGAAGGTGCATCTGAAAGGATCGCAGCAAAAATGCATGAAATACTGATAAATAATAAAACGCATGGCCTTAAGGTTTAAACTTTTTATAGTATGTTTTATTTATATATCGGTTTCGGTTTCGCAACGGATAAACATTGGCATTTATTCTGAAAGTAATGTAAAAACCTTTGTCTTTACACCCGTTAAAGGAAATTATGAGTTCACAGGCGATAACAGCGTAAAAAATATAATATTGCAAAATGATGTTATTTACATTGCCCTGCTTGGTGACTCAGTGAACATCAAATCACTGGATAAAAATTTCGGGAATTTTGGAGATGTATATTTTATTGGTGAAAATAATTCTTGCAGTTTCAAAATCAAACCCGTTTTCCCTGATATAAATACCCGTGAATATGAAAACGATCTCAGGGTCACTATTTTATACAAAAAGCTGTTGTTAGTGAACCATGTGGAGCTTGAAAATTATATAGCCGGAGTTGTTGAATCAGAAGGCGGCAGTAAAGCCCACAATGAATATTACAAATCACAGGCAATTATATGCCGGACATATGCTTTGTCGAATTTTGACCGACACGTTTCAGAGGGATTCAATTTGTGTGATGGCGTTCATTGTCAGGCCTACAAAAGCAAATGTCATAAAAACCCCGAAATTTACAGTTCAACTATTTCAACCAAGGGACTGATCATTGTTGATACAACACTGAACCTGATTACCGCTGCCTTTCATTCCAATTGCGGGGGAATGACTGCCAACTGCGAAGATGTTTGGTTAAAACATCTGAGTTACCTGAGGTCTGTCCGCGACCCCTATTGCACCGGTTCATTCAATGCCACCTGGCAAAAAACCATTACAGCTGACCAATGGAAAGTATATCTGAAAAAAAGCAATCTTACGGTGACTGAGCCTGCAAAAGCCAGTGACTTCAACTTTTACCAGGAAATAAGGAAAGCCAATTATGAATATAACGGTCAAACGATACCGCTTAAGAGAATCAGAACCGACTGGGGATTGAAATCAACCTATTTTACCCTGACTGCAGAGGGCAATAATTTAATAATGAAAGGCAGGGGATATGGACATGGAACAGGATTATGCCAGGAGGGCGCCATGAAAATGGCTGAAAGCGGAATTACCTACGACAAAATAATAAAGTTCTATTATACAAACACATACACTATAAGTTTAAGAGCCCTTGAGTTTTTTAAAGAACCTGTACAAATCAATACATTTCCAACGGATAGCACAAAAATAAATATTAACTGATATGGTCCGAACCCTGATTTTACTTTTATGCCTGATGGTTTCAATGCAGGTCCATTCACAGGAAAAAACCAATGAAAAGGTAAATATAATATTGGTACACCCTACAGTTTTTGCTTTGGATGCTTTTGACTTTCTTGTAAGCGAAAAAATTATTGATGTACCCGGAATTCATTTTATTGGAGTTTATTACGAGAAAGAAATATATGATTATTCCAATTCCGAAAAATGGCTTGACAAGCACAATACCGGACTGTTTGAGTTAAAAAAAATCGAAGGAAAAATATCTGAATCTGAAATTTATAAAGAAAACGGGTTAACGGAAGAATTCAGATCATTATTTGAAAAATCATCGGGAATAATTTTTATGGGCGGAGATGACATCCAACCTTCGCTTTACGGTTCAAAAGCTTTGATTAATACTGAAATTGAAGATCCATACAGGCATATTTTTGAGGTGAGTTTTCTTTATCACCTTGTGGGTGGAATTCAGCACCATGAATTTTATCCTTTAATCAGTTCCAGGCCTAACTATGTTTGTTTGGGAATATGTTTAGGAATGCAAACCATGAATGTAGCAGCAGGCGGCACATTGACACAGGATATACCCTTGCAGATTTATGAAAAAAAGTATATGGAAGACATACTTTCCTTACCCGAGCACCACAGCAATTATTATAACCGTTTGTATCCTTCAGATTCACTTTCTTCGGGCAATTTGCATAAAATAAAAATAAGCAAAGAGCTTTTTGGCAATTATATTACCCTTCCTGCCGACAGTACTTTTTCCATCTACTCAAGCCATCACCAGTGTGTTGACAAATTGGGGAGTGGTTTTGTTCCGGTGGCCTGGTCAGAAGACGGCAAGATAGTAGAGGCAATGCGGCATTCAACATTTCCCAATGTTATCGGAGTGCAGTTTCATCCCGAAAAGATATCCCTGTTCAGTGACAAGGTAAAACACAGGCACTATCCAAAAGAACCTGCCGGCTCTTATAAGGCAATCATAGAGAACCGGCAGGAAAGAAATGTTAATAAGGTAATTTGGTCCTTTTTTTCTTTTCTTCTAAAGTAACAACAAAAGCAATGTTCAGCGAACTACTCTGAACTTACGGGATAATATCTCATGTCCGGCATTTATCATTTTTACGATATACAAACCGGGCTCATATTCAAATGTATTTATTTTAATTTTTCCAGTCAACCCATCAGGCTCAATCCTTTCAATTTCCTCACCGATAATATTATAAATTCTGACAATGGATTTTTCACAATCAGCAGGGATGGAATATTCAAAGAAAGTGCATTCACGTGCAGGATTGGGATAAATTTTAAGTTCCGATAAATCAGCAGATTTCAGTTCATCTTCAGGCAGGGATCCACTTCCCGCCTGCGAAAATGAAAAGTTGGCCATAAGGACAACGATTATCAGTGTAGTTAGTTTTTTCATCTTTTTACTGGTTACGGTTAATTTTCGGTCAAGTCCAAACCAGAAATGTTTTTTATCCGGTCTGCTTTATAGCATACGGAGTCGTTTTTTAAAAAGTTATGTGATTTTGACGAAATACTTGAATATTTTCAATTCATTAACAAATAAAAACAAAAAAGGGAGATAATATCTCCCTTTTTTAGAAATTTTTTAATTATTAATACTCATCTTCGTTAAAAAAGAAATCATCCTTACTAGGATAATCCGGCCAGATATCTTCGATGCTTTCATAAATCTCGCCTTCATCTTCAAGTTCCTGAAGATTTTCAATAACCTCCATAGGAGCACCCGACCTTATTGCAAAGTCAATGAGTTCATCCTTTGTTGCAGGCCATGGGGCATCCTCCAGTTTTGATGCTAATTCAAGTGTCCAATACATACTCTACAAAGTTAATTCTATAATTACTTTTAGGTTTTTCAATTTAATTTTGCAAAACTATAAAAAAAATTGATACTTACAACTTTGGTTTCCATGTAATTTCATTTGCTCTGAAATCCTTATTTAATCTGCGAGACAGAACGAACAAAAAATCTGAAAGGCGATTCAGGTATCTGATAATTATTTCATCAGTATCTTCCAAATCTGCCAAATCAATGACTCTTCTTTCTGCCCTGCGGCAAACTGTACGGCATATATGGCTCACCGAAGAAGCGGGTGAACCTCCGGGTAAAATAAAGTTTGTAAGCGGGGTTAAAGATTTTTCCATTTCATCAATTTCCCCTTCGAGATATTCAATATCAGATTCAGTAAGAACCGGATTTTTTATATTTTCAGTTTCATTTTCGGTTGCCAGCAGCGACGCACAAACCATGAGTTTGTCCTGTATAACCACCAGTGATTCAATTACCTGCTGTTGCAAATTATGGTCACGCAGATATCCAATCCAGGAAATCAATTCATCAACAGTACCGTAAGCTTCAATGCGGATATGATTTTTTTTCACACGTTTTCCACCCACAAGTGATGTTGTTCCTTTGTCGCCTGTGCGGGTATAAATATTCCATTTTTTTTCAGTCATTGCATTAAACTGTTAATTTCAGGTATTCATTATTTGGCGCATCAGAATTTATCTGTCCGTCCATCAATCTGATTATTCTGTGTGTATGCCGGGCAATATCCTCCTCATGGGTAACCACAATAACAGTGTTTCCCAGGTCATGAATATCTCTGAAAAGCTTCATAATGTCCAGCGATGTTTTTGAATCAAGATTACCGGTTGGTTCATCAGCAAGAATAATGGATGGATGGTTAACAAGCGCTCTGGCTACAGCCACTCTTTGTCTTTGTCCGCCCGAAAGCTCATTGGGCTTGTGCTCCATGCGATCGGCCAGACCAACTTTTTCAAGAACGTCTTCAGCCCTGATCAATCTTTCACGTTTGGAATAACCGGCATAAATGAGCGGAAGCATTACATTTTCGAGGGCGGTGTATCGCGGCAGCAGATTAAAAGTCTGAAAAACAAAACCAATTTCTTTATTCCGTATTTCTGCCAACTCATTGTCGTGCATTGAACTCACATCATTGCCGTTAAGGATGTATTTTCCTGAAGTGGGCGTATCAAGGCACCCAAGGATATTCATCATGGTCGACTTTCCTGAACCCGAGGGACCCATTATGGCAACATACTCATTTTTGCAGATATCCATGGATACTTCCCTCAGTGCCCTTACAACCTGAACACCCATCTCGTAATTTTTGACGATTTCGTTGAATGTGATAATTGAATTCATTCTTTTTAATTAACACCCAAAAGTACTAATTCGCATGCAATATTTAACATTGAAACCATTTGTTTTGTTCATGAAATAAATAAAACCTTATTTTCATGCAACCCCATCACATTTTTTTTGTCCTTAGAAATAAAAACACCTTGACATGAAAAAAATATTATTAATTCAAATTTTGCTTATTACAGCATTTTTTGGCTTTTCACAGGAAAATGCCGGATCAAATGAAAATGAAGAAATTAAAACTCTTTTCGATGGTTCATTCACAAATGGCGGTTATGGGTCATTTGACATGAAAGTATCAATGGTCAATAAAGATGCCGGATTGTTATTAGGCGGAAAAGGCGGATGGATCATCAATCACCGCCTTGTTATCGGAGGCGCGGGGTTTGGCCTGGCAAATACAGTAAGCTTTACCGGAACAGGTGACGCAGGAACCAATACTGATTTAACTTTGGATTTTGGGTATGGCGGACTAATGTTCGAATATATTATAATGCCTCAAAACCCCTTTCATTTATCGGTTCCTTTTGTCTTAGGTGCCGGTGGAGCAACAATTTATGAAAAAGACCCCGGCTCGCTTTTCTCAGATCAATACTATGGTAATGCCCTTGAAAGTTCAGGTTTTATTGTGCTCGAACCGGGCGTAGACCTTGAAATCAATCTGATAAAATTTTTCAGGGCATCTTTGGGAGTTTCCTACAGATATACAATTGGATCGAACATGAACCGTATCTCAGACAATGACCTTTCGGGCATTTCAGTAAATATGGGATTCAAATTCGGATTATTCTAAGGTGGAATTTACCCCCATCAAAGCCAATTACCGGATAAATTATTTATTTTTGTTCTGTGAGCAAGATGATAATACCGGTAATTTTTCTATTTGTATTTTCTGGAAACATAGTTTTTTCGCAGGAAACCGGATTCAATTATACAGTTAAAGGTCAATACGGACTAATTGCAAACCACCATCCTTTAATCAGATATATTGCCCGTGACCGTATTAAAGCAGGTGAATTTTGTATTTCAAAGCAGCTGACAGGAAAGAAGGACTGGCATATTATCCACAGGTTTCCTGAGATTGGTGTAGGAACCTATTTTGCCGATTTGGGAGACCCCGATTTAATGGGAAAAGCTTATGCTTTATATGGTTTTCTCATTAAACCAATTTACAGAAAAGAATTTTTCTCATTCAACTATCAGGTTTCGGCCGGAGCATCATGGCTCAACGCCCCTTTTGATGCGGAAACAAATTATTTCAACGGAGCCATCGGATCAAATGTCAATGTTTACTTCAATCTGGCATACGATGTGAAATTCAGATTATCAGATAAGATAAAATTATTTGGAGGCATCGGTTTTACCCATTATTCAAACGGAGCCTGGACAAAACCAAATCTGGGATTTAATGTTATTACGGGAACTGCCGGAGTAACATATAATTTTAAAAACAACAATCCCCTGTTGGAAAAAAGAAATATTGAACAACCTGAGAAGCTATTAAAATATGAATTATATTATGCTGTTGCGTTCAATGAATTCAGAGAACTGGATAAAGGAAAATATTTCGTTTCTTCATTTTGCGGAGATGTTCTTAAGAAAATTAACCGGAAAAATCTTATCGGCATAGGTATTGATCAATTTTATATAGAATCAAATGATGGATATTATAAAGGAAATGGTGAGCCGGATAAATCAGACAGGTACAGGACCGGATTGCATTTTACCTATGAAATTGAGTTCAACCGTATTCTGTTCTTTGCCAATATAGGATTTTACGTCATAGATAATAAACTTTACAATGGAAGGATATATGATCGGGTTGGAATAAAAGGGTATATGTATAAAAACCTGTTCGGAGTAGTTGCGCTTCACACCCATTATGCCAGTGCTGACTTTATCGAATGGGGATTGGGATGGACATTCTGTGGAAAAACTAATAAATAAATCACTGTTTTGCCCACTTCCAATAAAACAAAAATTAAAAAAACACCATTTTCATCCGTATATATGACATATTTTCTTTTCCTTTGTGTTCTTAATAAATAATTTATGCAATTGAGATTATTTATTCAACTATTTAATAATTAATGAACAATATTGACAGGAAAATGATCATAAATGCCGTTGCACATTATTTCCCATCAAAGGTTCTTGATAATAAATATTTTTCAGAGCTCAACGGCCTAAGTACGGAGGACATTTATTCAAAATCAGGAATTATTGAACGAAGGGTTGCCACTGATGGAGAAAACACCAACACGATGGCCATCGAGGCAGTTGAAAGAGCCTTACCAAAACTTCCATTTCATATTACTGAAGTGGATCTGATTATTGGAGGAACATATTCGCCTTTTGATACAGTGGGAACATTGGCTCATGCCGTTCAGAAAAAATATTCCATTGAAAATGCCATTGTAACTTCTGTTTCATCTGCTTGTTCAACATTTATTAACGCCGTGGAAATTGCCGAAGGTTATTTTGCAACCGGTAAGGCCTCAAAAGCCCTTATTGTTGTATCAGAACATAATTCGGCCTACAATGATGAATCAAACCCAATCTCGGGACATCTTTGGGGCGATGGGGCAGCGGCCGTCTTCATATCGAAGGAAAAACACAGTGAAACAGACATAGAAATACTTGATATATACACCCGTGGATTAGCCCATGTGGGAAAAGGTCCGGACGGCGTTTACAACCGACCCTTTAACGGGAAGATACAAATGCCCGACGGAAGAAATGTTTTCATCAATGCAGGAAAATACATGTCACAATGCACATCCGATATACTGAAAAAAAACGGATACACTATTGACGACCTGAAATTTCTTGTTCCACATCAGGCCAACATCAGAATAATTGAATCCGTTGCTTTCCTGCTTGAAATGGATTCATCCAAAGTACTGGTTAATCTGGACAAACTCGGGAACACCGGTTGTGCCAGTTCGGCCATTGCATTATCCGAGAACATTGATCTTTACCAAAAGGACGACATTATTGTCGTTATTGTTTTTGGAGGAGGATATTCATGCGGTGCCATGTTGCTGAAAAAACTTTGATATGATTATAAAAACAGCTGAGTTTGTTTGCAGTTCTCCTGATTACAGGGATTGCCCCGAAAGCATGTTAAAGGAATTTGCATTTATTGGACGATCCAATGTTGGAAAATCCTCATTGATAAATATGCTTGTCAATAACAGAAAACTTGCAAAAACATCCTCATCACCAGGCAAAACACAGCTGATCAATCATTTTCTTATCAACAACAGTTGGTATATTGTTGACCTCCCTGGATTCGGATATGCAAGAGTTTCAAAAACCACCCGGTATAAATGGGGGAAAATGCTTTCCATTTACCTTACAAAACGGGAAACACTTGCATGTATTTTTGTTTTAATCGACAGCCGTCACAAACCCCAGAGAATTGATCTTGAATTTATGTCATGGCTGGCCGAAAAAAATGTACCTTTTTGCATGGTATTCACAAAGACCGATAAACTATCAAAGGCCGAACTGATTAAAAACCTCTCTGTTTACAAAACCACCATGCTTGAAACATGGGACGAATTGCCCCTTGCTTTTGCCAGTTCGGCTATTTCTGGTGCCGGACGAGATGATATTCTGTCTTTTATTGATGGAATTAACGAAGAGTAAATTCAGTTACTAACTTGTGAATAAAATTACAAAGCACATAAGTTTTTTTTATATAGCTTTGTGCCGGATTTCATTTAAAACTACTCGAAATGCACGCATCACACGACAATTCAATTAAGTTCTTTGCCGGATCAGCATCCATATATCTGGCAGAAAAAATCGTAAAAAATTACGGAGCAGAGTTGGGAAAAACCTCCGTTTTATATTTCAGCGATGGTGAATTTCAGCCATCATTTGATGAAACTGTAAGAGGACGACATGTATTTATTATACAGTCAACCTTTGCTCCCAGTGACAACCTTTTGGAATTACTGCTTATGATTGATGCAGCTCGAAGAGCTTCAGCCTATAAAATTGTAGCTGTAATCCCTTACTTCGGTTTTGCCCGTCAGGACAGAAAAGATAAACCCAGGGTTTCTATCGGCGCAAAACTTATTGCCGATCTTTTGCATGCATCCGGAGTAAGCCGCGTTATGACCATGGACCTGCACGCCGATCAGATACAGGGATTTTTCAATGTTCCTGTTGACCATGTTTATGCATCTTCACTTTTTGTTCCGTATATTAAAAGTCTTGATATTAAAGATCTTGTAATTGCTTCACCCGACATGGGCGGGACAAAAAGAGCCAATGCATATTCAAGATTTTTACAGGCACCAATGGTTATCTGTCACAAAACCAGGGAAAAAGCCAATGAAGTGGGCGAAATGACAGTTATTGGAGATGTTAAAGGAAAAAACATTGTGATCGTTGATGATATGATAGATACAGCAGGAACCATTACCAAAGCAGCAGATATGATGATCGGCAAAGGAGCAAAAAGTGTTCGCGCTCTTGCCACACACCCTGTTTTGTCAGGTCCCGCTTATGAACGTATCGAAAAATCATTAATTTCTGAAGTCATTGTTACCGACTCAATTCCATTAAAAGTGGAGTCACCAAAAATAAAAGTTATCTCAATAGCCGAACTTTTTGCAGACGTAATCAATAAAGTATATAATTATCAGTCTATTAGCAAAACTTTTATAGTATAAAGTTTTTTTTCGAATTTGTTTTCTATTTCAAGGATAGGTATTATCTTTGCGGCTCTTTATTAGACTATTAAAAAAGTGTAATGGGAAATAGGAAGGAAACTCCTTCCGAGTTTTAAGTAGCACAAAAAATTAGATCATGAAAACAATTGAAATTAAAGGAAAATCAAGGGAAGCCTTAGGAAAAAAAGACACAAAATCTCTGAGAAGAGAAAGCAATGTACCCTGCGTAGTTTATGGTGGTGAAAAAAATTATCATTTCTATACAGAAGATAAAAGTTTTAAAGACCTTATCTACTCACCAAATGTTTATACCGTGAAACTTGATATCGACGGCAATCTCATTGATGCTATTCTTCACGATGTTCAGTTCCATCCGGTAAAAGATCATATCCTTCATGTTGATTTTCTTCAGGTAAGCCAAGAAAAACCTATTCTTATTCATGTTCCTGTTAAATTGCATGGATTTGCTCCCGGTGTTCAGGCAGGTGGTAAGCTTGCTTTAGAGCACAGACTGTTAAAAGTTCGCGGATTAATCAAAGATCTACCTGATATTCTTGATGTTGACGTTTCGGAAATTGAACTTGGAAAAACAATTAAAGTTAAAGATCTTAAGTTTGACAACATTGAACTGATCGACAACCCCAATACCGTAGTATGTTCAGTTAAACTGACCCGTGCCGCTAAAGGTATGGAAGAAGAAACTGCTGCTGCTGCTGAAGGTGAGGGCGCTGAAACAGCTGAAACAGCTGAAAAATAAACTCGATGAAATATTTGATTGCCGGACTGGGAAACATAGGACCTGAGTACCAGAACACGCGACATAATATAGGATTTAAAATATTGGACGCACTTGCCGGTGCGTCCAATATCGTTTTTATAGACAAACGATACGGGTTTATTGCTGAAATGAAATGGAAAGCCAGGACCTATATTTTACTTAAACCTTCAACTTACATGAATCGCAGCGGACTGGCTGTGAATTACTGGCTGAAAAAAGAAAATATTCCTGTCGAAAATTTGCTGGTTGTAAATGATGATATCGCTCTACCATTTGGAGTAATCAGACTTAGAGCAAAAGGAGGAGATGCAGGACACAACGGTTTGGGTAGTATCAATGAGATTTTGGGCACATCAGACTATGCCCGTATGAGATTTGGGATTGGAAATGATTTTCCTTCCGGTGCACAAGCAAACTATGTGCTCAGCAATTGGTCGGCAGAAGAAGAAAAAGCCCTCCCCGACCGCATAACAATAGCCACCGATGCAATAAAAAGCTTTGGCTTTATCGGTATTACGTCAACAATGAATGCCTTTAATAATAAGTAGTGTCAATTACTTTTTTGCCTGCCAGAAACAAACTTTAGGTGATTCAATCAGGTTTTCAGTTTTTAAATCCTTCATTGCTTTATCGACTTCCTTCTTATCAAGTCCCGATTTTTCAGCTATTTCTGTTGCTTTTAATGGTTTTGGACTTTTTTTCAGGGTGTCAAGTACTTTTGCTTTCGAATCCATGGGTATAAGTTTGTAAAGTTCGTAAAGTTCGTAAAGTTTTAGTTTCGTGTCAAGAAAAATTAAAAAAAACATTACTGATTCAGATATATATCAATAAGACCTTTAGGGGAGTTTATAAGGATGGATTTTCTTTTATGATCGACCGATTCGATGAATTCTCTGTTTGCTGGTATTAGAATTTCCTGTTTGCCTGATTTTATTGAAAAAACAGGATTGGCATTAAATTCGAGCAATTCTGCTATTATTCCAAGTTTTCCATGAATATTATCAATAACCTCATAACCTGTTAGTTCTCTAAATAAATCCAGTCCGTCTCTTTCCCTTCTAACTTTTTTATATTTTACAAAAACCCGCTTTTCAAGAATCAGGTTGGTGCGGGATTCACTCACAATATCATCAAATTTTATTATCAGGGAATTATCATTCCGGGAACTAATTTCCTCTATAAAAAAAGGAATCAGTCTGCCGTCTATTTCAACGAAGACTGATTCCTCATTAATAAAATCATCAGAAGAATACTGTTTGTCTAGTTTCAGAAGGAATTCACCATCGGTTCCGTACGTTTTTGCAATCCTTCCAATTAACAAACAGTTGTCATTAACCATTAAAAACTATTCTTCTGGTTTTGTTTCTTCAACCTGTGTGTTTTCGGCTGTTTGATCCTGGGCAGGTGCTTCTTCAGCAACTACTTCAGGTGCTGCTTCTTCAGCAACCACTTCAGGTGCTGCTACTTCGGCAACCACTTCAGGTGCTGCTACTTCAGCAACCACTTCAGGTACTACTTCTTCAGCATCCTCTGCAGGTACTTCTTTTGCAGCTCTGGCGTCTGCAGCAATTTTAGCATTTTTCTTAGCTATAGCTTCAGCTCTTTTTTCATTGGCTTTGCTTTCAGCATCAAGACGTTGTGCTAAATCTTTGTCGCTTTCCTTACCTAATTTGTCTTTTTTGGCTTCGATTTTTGATCTCTTTTCCTTTAACCAGGTTTGAAATTTAGTTTCGGCCTGACTTTCGTCAAACGCACCCTTTTTCACTCCTTCAAGAAGGTGTTTTTTGAAGATAATTCCTTCGTTCTTAAGAATTGTTCTTGTAGTGTCGGTGGGTTGCGCACCGTTTAGCAGCCACTGTAATGCCTTATCAAAATTTATTTCAATAGTAGCAGGATTTGTGATGGGATTATAAATACCCAATCTTTCAATGTATTTACCATCTCGTGGCGCCCTGCTATCTGCTACCACTATGTGGTAGTAAGGTCTTCCTTTTCTTCCGTGTCTTTGTAATCTGATCTTTACAGGCATCGTGTTAAAAATTTAAGTTAAAAAATTGAGGTGCAAAGTTACTATTAAATCGTTAATATCCAAACCTTCTAAAATAAATTAATATATCAGTCACTGTATTTTTCCATTTTTATCAACACAAGCATTTTTATGGCTTTCTTTTAAGTATTTTTAATGGACTGCATTGGATGGATTTTATAGCTTCCAATTCACTGATTATTAAACCGAAACAATTTTATGTACTTAATTTTTGACACCGAAACCACCGGGTTGCCCCGAAACCATAACGCACCGCTTTCCGATTTTGATAATTGGCCCCGAGTGGTTCAAATTGCCTGGCAACTTCACGATGATTTGGGAAATATTCTTGAACATGATGATTATCTTATTAAACCCGACGGTTTCGACATCCCCTATGACACCGAACAGGTTCATGGTATTTCAACTGCATTAGCCAATAGGGATGGAGTTGATATACAAACTGTTCTGACAAAATTCAACGAAATACTCGAAAAAACTGAGTTTATCGCCGGACAAAATCTGGCTTTTGACATTAATATACTGGGATGTGAATTTTTAAGGTATGGTATTGACAGCAAACTGACTTCAATGCCTGTGCTTGATACCTGTACCGAAATAACTGCTGAATTATGCCGGCTGCCGGGTGGAAGGGGCGGTAAGTTTAAACTCCCGACTCTTTCTGAACTTCATTCGCATCTTTTTGGTCACGGTTTTAGCGAAGCCCACAATGCAACAGCCGATGTGGAAGCAACTGCCAGATGTTTTCTGGAACTTATGCGCAATGGAGTTTTTACGGCAAAAGATCTTCAAAAGGAAGATGATTTTTTAAGAAAATTTATTTCTAACAATCCCAATCCCTTTGAACCAATCGGTATTCCCCATCGCAATCTTAAAAAGGAAAGTGCCAAAATTGCAGAATCTGTCAAATCTGAGGAAATCTCTGATTCGGAAATTGACCACAATTTAGCCCTGCTTAAGGATATGCCTTTCTCTCATCTGCATAACCATACCCAGTTTTCGATTTTGCAATCAACTACTGAAATAAGCTCTCTGGTTGAAAAAACAGCTGAATTTAAAATGCCTGCCGTTTCAATCACTGACAACGGCAATATGATGGGGGCTTTTAACTTTATTCAAGAGGTCCTGAACCACAATAAAAATGTGGTTAAAAAAAATAAAGAGGAAAAAGAAAAAGGAAACGAACCCATTGGAGCAATCATTAAACCGATTGTAGGATGCGAATTGAACGTGTGCAAAAATCATCTGGATAAATCAACAAAAGACAATGGTTCGCATGTTGTTTTTCTGGCTAAAAATAAAAAGGGATACCACAATCTGGCAAAACTTTCAACCATTGCCAATATTGATGGATTTTACTATGTTCCCAGGGTTGATAAGGATGTGATCACTAAGTACAAAGACGACCTGATTGTTCTGTCTGGTGGCCGTTTTGGTGAAATTCCCAATCTCATACTTAATGTGGGTGAACAACAGGCCGAGGAATCACTCCTCTGGTGGAAAGAACAGTTTGGAGATGATTTTTATCTTGAGATAGTTGACCACAGTCTGCCTGAAGAAAAAATCATGAACGAAACGCTACTCAGATTTTCTAAAAAACACAATATCAAGCTTGTAGCCACAAACAATTCGTATTACATTGAGCAGTCCGAAGCCGATGCACATGACATTCTGCTGTGTGTCAGGGACAGTGAAAAGCAAGCAACCCCGATTGGCAAGGGCCGCGGATACCGGTTTGGATTCCCCAACCAGGAATTCTATTTCAAATCGCAGGAGGAGATGAAAAAGATCTTTTCTTCTTTGCCAGAAGCCATAATAAACATCAGCGAAGTCACCGATAAAATTGAAATTTACGACCTTGCCACTGATGTATTGCTTCCCCAGTTTGATATTCCCGAAGAATTTAAAAATCCCGAAGATGAAAAAGACAGCGGAAAAAGGGGAGAAAACGCCTATCTCCGCCACCTTACCTTCAAGGGAGCAGAAAAAAGGTACGGAACTCTTACCCCCGAGCTAAAAGAGCGGCTTGAATTTGAACTTGAAACCATTGAAAAAACAGGTTATCCGGGATATTTCCTGATTGTTCAGGACTTCACCAGTCAGGCCCGCAAAATGGGAGTTTCTGTTGGTCCGGGCAGAGGCTCCGCAGCCGGCTCAGCGGTTGCCTATTGCATTGGGATAACAAATGTTGACCCCATTAAATATGATTTACTGTTTGAGAGATTCCTGAATCCCGACAGGGTTTCACTCCCCGATATTGACATCGACTTTGATGATGAAGGCCGCGACAGTGTTATTAAATGGGTGGTCGAAAAATACGGATATCATCAGGTTGCCCAAATTATTACGTATGGAACCATGGCCGCCAAATCATCCATTCGGGATACTGCCAGGGTACTTGACCTGCCGCTGGCCAATGCAGATAAACTGGCAAAGCTAATGCCCGACATCAAGCTGAATAAGCTTTTTACAATGGACAAAGCTTCCTTAAAAGAGAAAGCAAAAGATAAATATCAGGATGCCCTTGAACTGATCAGTATTGTTGAAAAGGGAAATTCCCCCGAAGCAGAAACCCTCAGCAAAGCCAAGTACCTTGAAGGATCACTGCGAAATACGGGTGTGCATGCTTGTGGCGTGATCATCACTCCGAGAAACATCACTGAGCTTATCCCTGTTACAAAAGCTAAGGATGCCGATCTGCTTGTTACCCAGTTTGATAACTCGGTGGTTGAACCGGCCGGATTGCTTAAAATGGATTTTCTCGGACTAAAAACCCTGACTTTGATCAAACATTCAGTTAGAATGATCAAAGAACGCTATGGCATTGACATTGACCCCGATGAAATTCCACTCGACGATGAAAAAACTTATCAATTGTTCCAAAAAGGGGAAACCATTGGCATATTCCAGTACGAATCTCCCGGCATGCAAAAGCATCTTAAGGAACTGAAACCCACGACATTTGCAGATTTGATTGCCATGAATGCCCTGTACCGCCCGGGACCAATGGAATATATTCCTTCTTTTATCAAAAGAAAACACGGACAAGAGGAAGTAACCTACGACCTTGCCGATATGAAGGAAAATCTTGAGGAAACGTACGGGATTACTGTTTATCAGGAACAGGTTATGCTTCTTTCGCAAAGGCTTGCCGGGTTTTCAAAAGGTGAAGCAGATACCCTGAGAAAAGCCATGGGTAAGAAAAAATTCGACCTTTTGGAAAAAATGAAACCAAAATTTCTCGATCAGGGCGAGCAAAAAGGTCATCCGAGAGATAAGCTTGAAAAAATCTGGAAAGACTGGGAAGCTTTTGCTTCTTATGCATTTAATAAATCTCACTCAACCTGTTATGCTTACATCGCATTCCAAACGGCCTATCTGAAAGCCAACTACCCATCTGAGTACATGGCTTCGGTACTGAGCAACAACATGAGTGACATCAAACAGGTTACTTTTTTCATGGACGAATGCAAACGCATGGGACTTAAGGTTCTTGGTCCGGATGTCAATGAATCAGGCGTTAGTTTCATTGTGAACAGCGACGGAAACATCAGGTTTGGTATGGCAGCCATAAAAGGAGTTGGTGAAGCGGCTGTGGAAAGTATCATCAAGGAAAGAAACTCAAAAGGAGAATTTACCGGAATCTTTGATTTTGTTGAACGTGTTGACCTGCGGGCTGTCAATAAGAAAAGTATTGAAGCACTGGCTATTGCAGGAGGGTTTGACAGATTTTCTGAAATTAAAAGACATCAATATTTTGCCCCGGATGATTTAGGAACCATCTTTATAGAAAAACTGATCCGTTACGGGAACAAACAAAAAGAAGATAAAAGTTCCAATCAGGTATCATTGTTCGGGACTGTTGAAACAGCAAGGATTTCAAAACCTGATATTCCAAATTGTCCCGAATGGCGTACTAAAGAAAGGTTGGAAAAGGAAAAGGAACTTGTTGGCATTTACATTTCGGCGCATCCCTTAGATTATTTCAGACTTGAAATGGCTCAATTAAATCTGACTCCACTTTCAGAACTCAGTGACCTGAAAAAATATTTTAATAAAGATATTGTGGTGGCCGGCATGGTGTCCGAACCAAAAAAAGGAGTGACAAAAACAAATAAACCATTTGCTTCATTGGTGCTTGAGGATTATACAGGCGGACATAAATTTTTTCTTTTTGGAAATGACTATGTTTCTTACTCGAAATTTCTTGACGAGGAACTTTCACTTGTAATTTTCGGGAAAGTGCAACCCAGATTATATCCTAAGGACAAAGACAATCCCGAGCTTGAATTCAGAATTAAAAAAATTCACCTGCTTACGGAAGTCCGCGATGAACTTTTCAACAGCGTGAACATTACCATTGACATTAAAAATGTAACCCGCGAGTTTATTGATGAATTTCACAAGGTTGCGCTTGCCAATGAAGGAAAGAAAAAGCTGACAGTTTGTTTTAACTCAGCCGAAGATGGTATCAGGTTAAAAATGTTTTCAAGAAATTACCGTGTAAATCTTTCTGAAAATTTAGTTGGTTTTTTGGCAAAAAATCCAAATATTGAGTTTAAATTTGAATAGTGCCTGTCATTTTGTCCTTTTTAAATAAATGGCAGGTATTTTGAAACAAACAGGTTAAATTTTAAAAATAATTATTATGGCATTAGAAATTAACGATTCAAACTTTGAGGAATTAGTAATAAAATCCGACAAACCGGTTGTAGTAGATTTTTGGGCAGAATGGTGTGGACCATGCCGCATGATCACTCCGATCATTGAAGAAATGCACAAGGAATTCGAAGGACGCGCTGTCATCGGAAAAGTTGACGTGGATAACAGTCCGGCCACCTCCGCCAAATTCGGCATCCGCAATATTCCAACTGTTATTTTCGTGAAAAACGGCGTAGTGGTTGACAAACAAGTGGGTGCAGTGCCAAAAGCCACACTGGTAAAAAAACTTGAGGCATTATTATAATTAGCATCCCGATAGCTATCGGGATTGCAGATTTGTAGATTAGCAGATTTGTTTTATAAAATGAAATAGAAAAAAGGCATAAGACGAACTTATGTCTTTTTTTATAGTGTTTTTTAAACTACTTTTGGGAAATAAACAAGAGCCTTGAAAAACCTAAACGACATACAACAAATCCAGCAGTTCAAAAACCTTGAATTCGTTGCCAAACAGGTTGTGGAGGGGTTTATCACCGGTTTGCACCGCAGTCCGTTCCATGGTTTTTCCGTTGAATTTGCCGAACACCGCATTTACAACTCTGGCGAATCAACAAAGCACATTGACTGGAAGCTTTATGCACGAACCGAAAAGCTTTTCACAAAACGGTTTGAGGAAGAAACGAACCTGAGAAGTTATCTGGTTATTGACCGGTCATCATCAATGCTTTTTCCTTATAATGAAAAGTCGGTTTTCAACAAACTGTTTTTCTCTGTGTACTGTGCTGCATCAATGATTTATTTGCTGCGTAAACAGCGTGATGCCGTTGGGTTATCCATTTTTTCAGATAAAATTGATTTGTACACCCGATCGCGTTTGTCCAATGTGCATGCCCAGATTTTGTTCACCGAACTTGAAAAGCTTCTCAATCCCACTGCCGAAGACTTAAACAGACAAACATCTGCTGCAGAAGCGCTGCATGAAATTGCAGAAAAAACACATAAGCGATCATTGATCGTTGTTTTCAGTGATATGTTTGATGGCGGCGACAAGGAAAATCTTTACTCTGCCCTGCAGCACCTCAGGTATAAAAAGCATGAGGTCATTTTGTTCCATGTGACAGATCATAAACTGGAAGAAAATTTCGAATATCACCACCGCCCTTATAAGTTCATCGACCTGGAATCGGGAAAGGAGCTCAAGCTTAATCCCAATGAAATAAAAGAAAAATTCAGGGAGACTTACAGCAAATACAAGTCAGAAATAAAATTAAAATGTGCACAATATGCCATTGACCTGGTTGAAGCAGATATCAACAAAGATTTTTCGGAGGTTTTGATGGCTTATATGATTAAGAGGGCTAGTTTGTATTAAAAAATATCTGATTGACATTTAATAGTTTATGACTTTAACTGTTTTTACGTATCGAGGACAGGAAGAAACTAACAATACTGCGGAAACTCGAATGATAGTAAATATTTTAGCCGCTAATGCGCGAATGGATAATATATTAGCGCATTAGCGGCTAAAAAATCATTATCAGGCATATTTCCTGATGCCTCGGCGGATATTGACAAAATTTATAACCAACAGTATAACCAATAATGCCAGAGCAAGAAGGTAAATCTGGCCGTTCAGTCCAATGCTGAGTTCAAAACCATAATCAACAATCAGGTTTCCGATGTATGATTTTGAGAAGGCCACGCCAATCAATGAAAGCACTCCAATAATTGCTGACATTCCCAACAGATATACCCCAAGGAATTTTTCAATTTTGTATGGATGATAACCGAGATGGATCAATAATCTGATCTCCTCGCGCGATTTTACAATCAGCAATTGAAAGCTCAAAATAAAAATGAGTATGGACAGCACAATGATTACCAGCGAAATACCTGACATGATAGCCATGGTGACTCTAAGCAACAGATTCAGTTTACTGGTTTTCAGATTGTCCTTTTTGGTTTCATAGTTGTTTTTGATCAGAAATTCAAGAAGTTTGGGATTTGAAATGTCATCGGCAACCAAAACTACTCTTGTTGGGCGTTTCACTTCTTCATCGCCGAATTTATTGTTCGACCACTCCATAAAACTCATGGGAACCATGAAAGAATTCAGTTTGTCGGAAAAACCCACAATTTTGGCATCCATAACAAAGCGCTCTTTGTTGCTCAACCTGAAAATAATCTCAACATAGGCCTGTTTAATCAGATCTTTGGATATTTGTGGGGCGCCCTGACTGGGAGCATAAGCAAAATTGTACAGATTGATCCAGTCACTGGGAATAATCAAGGGTACATACCTGTCTCGTTCACTCCATTTCCAGACAGTCTTATCTATATCCATCAGGTCATCCCTAACAGCTTCGAAGAAAATATCTGTATTCAGCAATGGGGTATTTTTATTGGCTTTGATCTTAACCTGCACATCATACTGACCAGAAATAAACGGCTCAACGCTCTTGATAAAGGGCTGTTTTTTCATGTCGTTCAATTCTGATTTTGTAAATTCCGAATCGGCAACTTTAAGTGTATTAAGGGTAGATACTTTTTTGTTGATAATCAAAATATCTTCGGCAAAAAGGTTGTCCGAATCATGAGTAAGCAACTCGGTGGCATCAAAATACAACTGGAAAGCCAGTAAGAGCAGGAACATGCCGAACATGGCTCCGAAGGTGGCGCCTACCAGCTGAAGTTTGCTGCTGTTTTTCCAGATTAACTTTCTTAACATACTATACCGATTTTATCTGATCATATTCCAGTTCATAATGTTCTCCTAACGTGGTGAGAATAAGTCCGGCATTATTCTTCACACATTTATCACGGATGAGTTCGCAGGCAATTTTGATGTTTCCTTTATCGAGGTGACTGAAGGGTTCGTCCATCAGCAGATATTCAAATGGCTGGCATAGTGACCTGATTATTGCCACGCGCTGTTGTTCGCCAAATGACATGTGTTTGCACATTTTGCCGAGCAGGGGTGCCACATTCAGTTTTTCGGCCATCATCATGATTTCATCCTTTTGCACATCGTTGGTAAGGGTTGATTTCACCAGGATATTTTCCATACCCGTTAAGGTGGAAAACAATCTGAGATCCTGAAAAACAATGGAAAGTTGCTTTTGGCGGATGTGGCTCCAATTGGTAAAGTTCATGGTTTTATTATCCTTGCCATCCAAAAAAACCTGTCCGGTGTAGTCAGTCCGGGTACCATAAATAAAGGCAACCAAAGACGATTTTCCTCTTCCCGAGGGAGAGTTGATCAGGTTGTATTTTCCCGGTTCAAAAACGATTTCATGTTCCCAGATATCGCTGTCGGGATTAAAAAAGCCAACCGTTACAGTTGGCTTAATATTTTTTAGTTCAATCCTCATTACTGGCTGATAACGGCATCAATTCTTTCCAAAATTTTATAAAGGGCATATTCATCATCTTCAGTAAGGGTGATCTTCATTTCAGCTTTGTAGTCTTTAACAAAGAAGCGGGCATCTTTAAAAAGGCCCATGAAATTTTTGAACATACCAAATTGCATTTCACCGCCCATAGCGTCGGCCATCAGACCGGTAGTATTTTCGGGAAGTTTATCGGTTTGCAGGTTCATAAATCCGCTAAAGGGATAGTTTGAAAGCATTTCACTGAAATCACCCTGAATTTTTTTACCGGGTTTATAATTGCCATCTGCAACTTTTTTAATAAAATCTTCATTGGATGAAACAAAGCCAACGCCATTGGTGAAAGCCATAAACATATCAAATTTTCCACGGAACTTATAGTATGATGAATCGATCATGGTTATGCCGGTCATCTGAGAAACCATAGGATTTTCTTCAATTTTCTTTGTTGCTTCGGTCAGGAGCTTTTTCATCAGGTCTTCCTTAACGGTAAAAGCAATGATAATGTTCGGCACCGAAATGGTGATGGTATCGGGTTCTGATTCTTCAATTTCGCCTTCAAGTTTTTCCATTTCTTCGAAAAATTCATTAAATTCTTCTTCTTCGCCCATTTCGTCTTTAAAGAAATCATCCATGCCGCTAATCATGCTTTTGTCATTGGCTTTTCTTACTTCGAAGAATCCATAGAAACCAACAAACGCATCACCTCCGACAAGTTCGAGAAGTTCCTTCTGTGTCAGTCCAACCTGTTTTGGAGCTTCAACCAGCATAGCACTGAACTGTGGGGGCATTGCACCGGTAATTAACTCCATCATACCCTGAATATTCACTGCCCAACCCATTCCGCCGATAAGGTTATCGCCCGGAATCATATCCAGTAATTTTTTATCAATTGCTTTTTTCAGCATTTTTTCGGGGAAGTTTTTGCTTTTCAGTTTTTCATTGGGTAAAAATTCCTGAACCATATTGATTTCGCCCTTTTCAAAATCCATGTACATATGGATCCTGTTGTCTTTTATGTCATCTTCGGTTAAGGCAAATACTCCACCTGTTTGCTTCTGCATTTCATAGGAAACTATTTCTGCAAAAGGATTTGAGCAGGCCCATAAAGAGAAGTCGTGTGAAGTTTTGATATATTCTTCAAAATCGGCATCGGTATTTTGCAATTGTTCCTCATCTGAAAGTGCAAGCAGTCTCTCAAATTCAGCTTTTAAATCGGTGCCTTCGGAAAGATCCTGTGATCCGACAACCAGAACAAGTCCGGAAGTCCATCCAACAAAAGCATTTCCGCCATCAAAATATTTATATTCATCTTCCTCTTTAACAGCAATCATAACGCCTGTTTTTGAAAGGAGGTCTTCGAAAGACGATCTTGAATGCAAAGCCATGGTCATACCAAAATAGGTTTTTGACTCATGAATATATCCAAAAGCGTAGATATCATTTTTCATGGCGATACCCAAACTCATGGGGTCATCCACAAAGTCGTCAAATATTTCCCTTACGTTATCGGGCATGCTTTCACGAAGTTGTTTCATCATGGGCAGTTCAAGAGCTTTATCCCAGTTGAGCTTGTCATGCAAATGCATGGGATTCATTGATCCGACAACAAAAGTCGAGCTCGGAATAACTTTCAGATGTTCGAAAGTTCTTTTGAAGTACACATAATATACCACCAGCGCACCAATACCTCCAACGAGCAGGACGCCTATTGTAATTTTTCCCCAGAGCGATTTAAAAAATCTCATTTTATTATTATGTTAGTTATTAATTAAATGATCATGCATATTTAGTCAAAAATAAGGACTTTTTCAACTCGTGAGTTAAAACTTTGTATGTTTTTTATTGATTTTTAACTTAAGAAAAAGGAGAAAGATATAAATTATGCATTAATCATTTTATAATTAAGGTGTTGCACTGCCTGCCTGTGAACTATATTTTTCCCTCGGCTGCCAGTGTACTTACAAGGCGGATGGAAGAATTGTTTTTAATAAACTTTTCGACTTGATGGACTTTTGACTTGATGGACTTTATAAACTTACCAGAAAAACATAACCGATTTATAATCAACACCTGAACGAATTTTCATCTTTTTCAAAGTAACATTTTAGCAACTTTTTTGGTCAAATAACTTGTAATGGTTTGGAAATGTTTTGTTGCTACTTTTTTGTTATTTCTATATTCGCTTCTACCACTGTTACTCATTACAATACAAAGATACTAATTTTTTATAAAAAAATTAGTATCTTTGTATCTTTTTCATAATCATATAATCGTTTCTTGTTTAGGACAACTTTATTGAATCAAAAAACTCTGATTCCTATTATATTACCTTTAGAATCTGAGGCCGTCTGTGAGAAGGTTCCTTCAAATTTATTATCCTTAATAGTTCCTATCAGTAATCCTGTAGTTTCTCGAAGTTTTCCTTTCTCCGTATAATTAATTTTAAAATTATTTTCCAGAATTGAACCATTCAAAATAAGAGTTGTCCTTTCTGAATAATTAAGTTTTTCCCCATTTATTCTTATCTTCTCTCCGCTCCCAATAATTTTTTTCCATCTTGTATCAATTGGATTATCCAAATTACTTCCATACCTTCGTATTTAGTATAATCAGAATTAGTTATAATTGATTTCATTTGCCATTCTCCACTCATATCCTTATCACTATTTTTCCACGGTTGCCATATAGAAAAAATCAAAGTCGTTATTCCAATCATGATTCCAATTATAGGAATCCAAATATTTATAAATTTTCTCATTTTTTATTTTATTGTTGGTTCTATTTATTTGGTTTATAACGGTCTCGCAATAGGCTGAAGTTTAAAGCACCTTAGACCTACGCGCTTACCGTCAGGCTAGCGTATAAATAAGCGGAAAATTCAGCTTATTGCGTGTTAGTGGCTGGGCTTTTTCTGATGCTTATCACTTATTTTGCCAATTTTTTAGGTCTACTAAGTTTATTATTCTGACATTTCTTGTTATTACAGGAAATCTTGAAATGACAAAGTGTTCAATGTCATTTATTCCAGTTTTTGACTTTATCAAATTCTCCCTTTTCTCTTCCTTGATTATTGCATTTTCGTAATACCGACATAAACGATTATTAAATCTGCCGATTTTTTTAAAGTCATAGTTTACCCTTGAAATATCTATAAAATTGTTTTTGCATTGAAAATTAAAAACCTTGTTGTCTTTTATTGTAATTAGATCAAATTCTTTTTGGTTTATTCTAGTTATTCCTGTCGGCAGGTAGCCCTTTCCTTCGAGTATTTTTGAAACTTTATCTTCAAAAATAAATCCAGAATGGATTTGAAAAGTTCTATTTTTTAAAAGAGATTGAGATAACGTTCTATATACAAAACGTGTTAGCAATACTACTGTTGTAAAATATATTCCATTTACTTTTTGAAATGGGTAGTAATTATTAAGGTTTTTAAAATAATCGTCTGAAGAAAAGTGGAGGGTTAGGGATTTGTATTTTCTTGCAATGGCTGTAAATGCGTCTTCTTCGATGATAATATGAAAATCGTCTTTAAGGTAAATAGCTATTTCATTAAATAGTGAAGTTAGTTCTTTATATTCAATATTGTCTTGTATTTTATATTTATCAAATGCGCCTTCAAACAAAGCCATCGCATTAGCAACTTCACTGAACGAAAACAACTTATTTTGAGCTTTTGATAACATTTGCTTCTGAACTATAATATCAGGACGTAATTCCATTTGGTCAAGAAGTGAAAGTCTTTCTGGTTCTATAAAAAAACCTTCCAAATTGTTATACTCAAAATTTCGTTTTGCAATTGTTCCATCGGAATCCATTTCAAAGTCTGGCAAAGAATGATTTAAAAGTAAGTTGTAATAGGCAGTTGTTATATTAACCAAACAACTGTCCATAGGATATTGCAAAAAGTTTAGCGTATCAATGTATTCTATAACCTTTTTGCCTTTTGCAATTTTTGGAATCAAACCTAATGTTGTTACGTAATAAGCTCGTCTTGATTGGAGATAAGTTATAGTATTTTTTGTGTTATTTAAGCGTAATTCATTTCCTAGATAATTGAAAATGCCTTGTGGTTCGTATGATGAATCAATAGCCATACACATCATAGCTAATTGTTGAAATCGGATTGCAACGTTTTTCTCAAACCGCTTCTCTAAAATATCAAGAACTACTTTGAGTTTCGGTAAATTATTTGAGTCATAGAAGTTGAAATCTAAATCTAGAAATAGATTTATTTCTGAAATATCATCTAGTTCCATTGGAATATTAATTATCTCGTCAATAGAACGGACAATAGAACGCCAATGACTATATAGATGTAAAGGTTCGTATTCAGAAAGAGTTGTGTAAAAAGTATCAATATGATATTTGATAGATTCTACGAAAATTTCATCAATCTTATCTTTCTTTATTTTTCCAATTGGTAACTTCATTTTTATAAACTGTTTTTTATTTTTCGAGTTGTCGTCGCAGCCTTGCCACTAAAGATCATATATTTGCTTAGTTGGCATGTGTACCCACGGGTCTGGTTGGAAGTGTGCTGGTTGTGTTTCCATGTTCTGTGTCGTGTTGCGAGTCTACCGCCAATTGAGCAAATACAGGGTTAGCAACAGTATTTTATTCTTCCACTAATTTCTTTAAAAAATCCGAAGCTTCTTTTAGTGATTTTGTTTCTGTCCAACTTACTGTTTCAGCTATTTCAATAAATTTTTTATCTCCTTCTTTTAGTGCTTTCATATTTTTGTGTTTGGGTTAATTATTATTTCTTGATTTCAAGTTTTATTGTTTTACCTGATTTTAATTTTCTGAATTGCTTTTTAATATTTTTCAATGAGTCTGGATCTAAATCCATTTTCTCATGAATTGATATTTTAATTTCATCAGAATGATTTGTCAATTCTGCAATAACTACAAAATTCTCACAAGAACTTTCTTGAGATAATTCATTGAATCTATTGATAGCTGTAAGTATTGTCTCGCTTATGTCCTTTTCTTCAATATTTCTTTTCGTCTTAAATTTAGCAGAACGCATAACACGGACAATAATCCATGATTTCTTTTTAGCGAGAATCAACAAATCAAAGCGACATGATTGATATTCATCCTTCTCCGATTTTGAAGATTTCAGAATCTCATAAATTTTATTTGATATTAAATTCGCAAGGATGCTGAAAGGAAGAAAAATGAATCCAGCTGTGATGCTTTCCAATACACCATTCCAGAAATCATGAGAACCCCAAAGTCCTCCATGTCCTACACGATATTGAACTTTTAACTCTAATATTAAATCTTGAGAACCTTGGTTACTAATATTTCCATTCATAAGTCTATCATTTTATTTCGTAAAGAAGTTTCGAATTACTTACATAGCTGTTTATTTCTATGCTTGCATACAACGACGTTGAGTATATGCAAAGTAGGCGATTGCGGGCTTCAAACCTATCAAACCGTTACAAAGTTGAAGCGGGCTACTGCCGTTGAATTTACTACTATTACGCCTATTTTGTATATACTGTTTTGGCGGTTGGCTTTTATTAATCATTATTTAGATTTTTTGGTAAATCTTCTTCATCTTCTCCTGCCCATAATTTACCTGAACATCGATTACTGTATTTACCTGTAAATTTTAATATTTTAAGTAAAGATATTTCTATATACCAAAGTCCTAGTTGCTGTGCCTCATATTTAACTTTGTTTGGTATTTTTGAAAGCTTCTTTCGCTTTTCTTCTTGTGAATGGATTATCGAATTCCTTATTTGGACAAATAAATCAATCTCATCATGTATATCATTATTTGCAGCCAAATAAGACTTTATATTTTCAAAAGAATTTGGAAGTCCAATATTTGTGCTAAATTGAGAAAGCATTAATCTTATTTTATTTGCAGCTGAAATACTTTCCCCATCTTTACCATAAATTAATTTCTTTTTCTCAATAATTAACCAGTTGTAAATTAATTCTAATGCTGTTTGTATCATCACGACAGAACCTTCAAGATATCCAGAATTAGTATTTCCCTCAATATACCAATGTATGGCTGAAACTAAAAAGTCTTTGTCATTTTCATTATCCCACAATTCATAGAATTCATTCCATAGTTCACTTAAGCCGTCAATTGCTAACTTCTGTGGCCAAGAATGCACATGTTTAAATAAATCAGAAGTATATCCAGTGTAATCTGTCCAAATTATTTCATACTCATGGATTCCTTGCAAAAAGATTGGAGAACATCTCTGCCCATTTAGAAAACTTAAGAAAGTTGAAAGGCAATGATGTAATTTATTTAAATCCTCAAATGTAATATGTCCAGATTTCTTTTCAATTTCACCTGCATATAAAAGAAAATATCCTCCTTTTGCAGAAAGTAATTCAAATGATTTTTTATAATCTTTATGTTTATCAATAGTTATTATATAATCCTTATTTTCAAGAATTAGTCTATTTCTTCCAGAATAATAGCCTCCTTTTTCATTTATTAATTTAATTGGTTGTCCAAAAAAATCTCTAAGATTTGGTATCGAAAAAGCAATTTTAGAAATAGAAATAGTCTTGTCTCCTGTTACTGATAATCCATGCATTTGTCCACTTATCTCCGCTTCGTTACCGAATGAGGTATTTGTAATATATGCTTTTCCGAAAGTGAGTCCATCTATTATCAAATCATATCTATCATCGGCATCAGTAAAACCAATTAAATCTTTCAGTGTAGATTTAGCGATACCTTTAAATTTAGTATCAATATGAGGAAACCAATCAAACCAAACTTCGCCTTCAATCTCAACAACCTGATTGGCTAATGATAAATTGAATATTCCTTTATAAATATTAACCTTTTGATTGGGTTCAGTCATTAAAATTGCAGACGTAATCCCAAGTGGTATATTTTTATGTAATTCTTCAAGTTTTTTATTCATCGCCTCGTTTTATTTTTTGCAGGGTGTTCTTTAAGCTTACCGCCAACGGTTACGTATATGAAACGTTTGACATTTCGAAGCACTTTCCTGTCAAGTTACAACTACTTTTAATACGGGTTGAAATCTTAGATAACGCACTGACTGCCAAATGTTTTATATACGATGTTACCGGCTGGGCTTTTTTATGAGTAGTCATTATTTATCATTTAAAGTAAGCATCTGTTTATATATTATCAATGAAATTTGTGTTAATCATCTCTAAACATAGAATACACTTCCAATAATTAGACCCATAAAGTGCGCCAAGTTTAATTGAGTCTCTAATAATTTCTTCTTTTGCGAAATCGTCACCAAATTTTGATTTAAAATCTTTTATCTGAACAAAATAAATCGTTGCTTTCTTTTCGAGCCGTCCTTTCAATTTCAAGTCAATAAAATGTTGATTGATGATAGTTGTTTGAAATTTAGGGATAATTGTAAAACTTGATATTGGGATATTACCATCATAGTTGATTTGACAACTGAAAAAAGGTTCATTGGGCAATCTGTCAAACATTGGGTGAAAATAATTTTTAGCATCACCAGGAATGTTTTCACCTTTGATTTCATTACAAGTTCCGCAAATCGGTATCAGATTTTTGTGCATTATTGAGTATTCTGGGAAATGTTCCTGTGGCAAGAAATGGTCAATTTGATCGGCATCTCCAATGCCACAGCATACACAACAACCTGCTTGAGTTTGCAACTGAACTTTTGAGATTGAGTCAACTATTTTTTTAGCTGTTGTTGTTTGTGAACCATATAGATGTTGTAAGGCATTTTTCTCGTCATCTGAAAATGCTGTTGCAGTTAATCTTTGACCTAACTCAATCTTGGAATAATCAGAGTAACGGTTCTTAATTTTTGGCTTTATTTTTTGTAAAGTAGTTTTTACAATACCAGTATATTTCTCCGAAATTATCGAATCAATATCCTCAGCGGCATCTCTATCAGGGCAACTAATATTAAGCATCTTCAAAGTTTTTTAGATTAAATCTTGCTCCAACGGAATCTATCGAATTTAGGTCGTTATATTCATCTCCTAGCTCATCTTTTGCATTGTAAATTGCCTTAAGTTTCTCAACGTAGTAAAGGTTGTTTTCTGAGAATCCAAAAATCTCCTCGGTCAGTTTGGAAAAATGTTGCCCGAAACTCTCCATTGATAACTCCTGAAGCTGACGAACACCACCCACAGAATTCATTTTAATAACATTTGCACTTGGAATATTTTGAATAAATATAGGCGAATGAGTTGATAAGATTGTAAAAGAATCAAATTGGTTTAGTATATAATCAAGACATTTAAACAGAGTATTTTGACCATTTGGATGCAAGTGGGTTTCCGGTTCGTCAAAAAGAAGAACTGAATTTTGGTCAATCACATCAATGATTTGTGTAAATGACATTGTCATTATTTTTTGTCCTGAACTTAGTTTTTTGAAAGAAGGCATTATTCTATTTCTATCAGGCATATATGTATCCAATTGTTTTAAGTAAAGAATATTCATACATTCTTCCCAAAACTGAAACCTTCCTGTTTGTTTTATTCGTTTGAAACTTGAATAGAATAAATCATTTATCTGTTCCTTAGAAAGTAAATCATCTTCACCTCTGATTCCACAATAGAAATAGCTAAAAGTTCTTTCATCACTTTTAGGTCTATAAAAGTCATCAAATGTGCTATAAGAAACAGCAATAATTTTACTGAATGGTGGTCTTGGTGATAGTCTTGTATGACTCTTTTTGATACCACTTAGGCTTGTAGCTAAATTGGCAAGTAATGTAGTTTTCCCTACACCATTCCTACCAATAATTCCAATGACTCGGTAAAGTCCAATTAACTTTCGTGAGAATTTGAAGTAGACAGTTCCGAATGGCGTTGGACTTTCGCCAGTCTCATTGTAGGCAAATGAAAAATTGCTTAAGTCAGAATCATTAGTCAAGATTTTTCTTCCCTCATGGTAGGCTCTTTCAGATTCACTAAATCTTCTTAATGAGTTTACCATACCTGGATGGTCAGCAAATTTTTCACGAATAACTTCATTATAATTTACATCATTTAGTGCGGCTAATATGTCGTGTCCGAAATCTAAAGAATTAATAACTCTATAATCTTCAACAGATTGCCACAAAGAGCAAAATTTATCTGAAAGCGATTCAAACTCGTCTGGTAATTTTGTCCTTGTCTCATCTTCGTTTAAAATTTTTATAGAGCCGTTATGGATTAATTTTCTGTTTGCTCCATAAATCGCCGCAGAATAATTTGTTTCACGAGAATAATCGTCCCAGTTATCTCTTTCAAGGACAATGCAAGGAATTGTCATTCCTTTTTGATGTCGAGGAATTCCTTTACGCCATAAAACTGTATTGTCACAGTAAACTTTCATATCAGCATAGGTATTGTTCTTTTCATTATACCAAGTTTCTTATTTTGTAGGGGTCGTCCTAGCCTTGCCGGTAACGCGTTTATAACCTTGACAAAACCATACATGGCTTGGTGTTTTTCCATAAATATGATTGACAGTTGTCAAGGTTTATTTTTTTGATTTATTCTATACAATACTACAATAAATAAAATTTATATACAAATTCAGTAAATATAAACAGGTATTTTTACCTATATTTTTTATAGCGTTTTATAAAATAATTATTCCAGTATGAAAAATGGATAATTGATTAGCGATAGTTTGTTATTTTCTTATGCAAATAAGTGTGACTATTTACTATTTATTTGATTTTTAATTCAAAAACAAAATCTTAATTTATAAGCACTAAAATAAATCTCATTTATTTTATGTAACAAAAATCCATGTAACTCATTAACTAATATAATTTTAGCTCTATTATCCACCTCCCAATCCCCTTATCCCCAAAACCGTTTTTGCACCCATCTCATTTTTAAAATTCCAGTTCATGCGACTTAATTAGTTTTCGGTTTGTATCTGCAAAGGTGGAAAGCCGAAATGCCATCCACAACAGAAGATATCCCGAATTTTCAATTCGAGGATTACAATTCTATTCCCTTGATTTCGCACACTCATCAAGGGCAAGAATTGTAGAAATGGATATTCCTAGGTGTCCCGTTCGGGTGCTTTTTGATTCTATTTCATCGAATTTCTTTTTACTCACCCTCCGGGACACCAAGGACTATCCCTGTTGCTGGCCGTCATTCAT
>MEOH01000023.1:16671-91894 GCA_001769535.1 Bacteroidetes bacterium GWF2_38_335 | reverse complement strand
TTGGTTTGATGTCAAAGTAACCCCCGAGGCATTATTAATTATAAAGTTTTCAAAAACTGTACTGCTTGTTCCTCCAATATTTTGGTTCGCTGTGCCTGCAAATTCAACAGTTCCGGTTCCTGGTCCGGGGTGGGCTAGACTGGCAACAGCATCGTTTGTCCAATCTGACATAGCCAATAACTGTCCGTCAATTTGAATAGAGGAGCCGCTTAAATTGTTGATATTTCCTTCGGCAATCAAAGTGCCGTTTTCATCAATTTTTAAAAGACCGGCGTCGGAGTTGTTTATTATGGTACTTGATCCGGAAATCGTAAGAGTGGAATTACTATGAACTTTAACTATAGCTCCTTTTATTCTAAGCTCATCTGTTTCAGCTCCATATAATAGTAATATCTGAAGTAAAAAAAATAATATTAAAAAATGCTTTTGCACAAGTCATTTTGAATCAATTTATAAAGTTAAATTTTTTTAAATAAAAAAACAACATTTTATATAAAAATATATATAAACCAGCATTTTAAATTATTGTGACTAAATGTAAACTGTAAAAGCAGTTAAAAAGCTTTGGATAAGCTACTATGTTTAGTTTACAAAATACAAATTGAAAACATTTTCAAGCCTATACGAATCTTTCATTTTATATTCCCATAATTTTCCGACAAAAAAACAATATTAATTTCGGTTGCGCTAATTTTATAATGCCTTATACAATGTAGCCCGTATTTTTAAAGTCAAATCATTTCAAATTATTCATAATTTCTTCTTTTCTGAACTTAACCATCCGCTTGATGAGTTCTTTCGGCAATGGCTTGTTAAATGGAAACTTAACAGTACCCTTTCCCAAGTCAAAGCCCTTAAGGTCGTCTTCAAAATTGTCTATAACTGCTTGAAAAGGGTAAAAACTTACATACTTTGCATAGGCGGCTATCATCACTTGTTGTACGGGTTTTGTTCCTGGAATCAGCGTAAAAGAAGGTACTTTATAGTTCGGAATCTCGACTGTTTCCGGAACAGCTTCTTTGATAATAGTTCTTAACTCTTGTAAAATGATTTGTGCTTCTTTCGATTGACTGGCGATATAGTCGTCCACAGTCTTGAAGTTTGGCATTGGTCCTTTTCTTTCCATTTTATTTCCGTTTTTAATTGTCAAGTTATATACTTTTCGTCTTTATATGTGCTACAACGTTTGATTGTAAGCTTTGAAAAAGTTTATAAATGCAAATTTTATTTTTCTCCCCGTCGGCTTAGCTGACGGGGCCGTCTGTTCGATTAGCAGCATGCCATTTATCTTTTTCCTTCTAACAATAAGATTAATTCATCATTAAAATCTTCATTTTTTGCTTTTGAAATTAGCTCTTTTAATGGAATTTTTTCAGCAAAGTACCTGAAAATGTAATTGTATTTCACATAGCTTCCTCTGTCAGGATCTTTCATTATTTTTATTATTTCTTCTTGGCTGAGAATAATATCCGATTCGGAAAATTGATTTGCAACAAACATTGCAAAACCTTCATAAAACCAAATAGGTCCCATGGCTTCTTCATCACCTTTTAATATTCTTACATGTAATCTATGTGCAATTTCATGAGTAAGCAACTTTTCAAATGATTTTTCTTCTATTCCTTCAGGAAATACTTTTGAATAAAATTCAGGTGATACTGAAAGCAAAGTTCTTTTTTCCAATGCAGCGCAATAAGTATCGGGCAAACTCATTGTTGTGTCGGCTCCTGCAAGCTTTAATAATGCTATGTTAAAATCATTTTTATTATCAAAGATTATAACACTGTCCATAAAATCTTCTTTCATCAAATCTTGCCATCCATATTTCTTGGAAAAATTACTGATGTTTATTTTTGCATTATTCACATAGGTTTGTAATTCATCTCTTCTGTTTTCTAATGTGCTGGGCAATATTAGCGGAATGGCATTTACATTATCATTTTGCACTATTGATTCTTTGTTGTCAGTGTTTTGTTTTTGCTTCTGATAATTACATGAAATTGCAACTATCGCAATTAATAAAATGAAGATGTATTTCATAATTATATTTTTATTGTCGGACGAATATCAGTACCCAAATGTTACAGGTGATTTTGCATATATACTCATTTCTCTGTTCTTTCATGGTTGCCCGTACGTGTGCCCTGCATTATCAGTTCACACACTTGTTGTAAGCTCTGGAAAAGTTTAAAAATGCAAATTTTATTTTTCTCCAAATCGGCTTTGCTCACGGGGCCGTCAACTCGATTGTACGTTCGTGCTCCTTTTTCTAAAATCGACATGAAAATTTAAGACCTATCTCTTTTACGAATGCAAAATCATCTATCCATCGGATTCCCATATTGTCACAAACATTTGGAATGGTAACAGGTTTTTTCGCATTAAGGGATGTTATTGGACTTTCCTTTGTCACAACTGTTGCATTCTTGTCTAAAGCATGAGAAATAACCCAAGGGTCAGCAAGTGACCTGCCTTTTACATTGTCGACCAGCAGTTTATGTAATGGATTTGCTTGAATAATATTTTGCCAACACCTGATAACATTTTCTGTCGGTTTTTGAACAGGTATAGAGCTGCGTCTTAACCATTTTGAAAGGTCATCTTCGGTTTTTTCCTTATCGTCTGTAACAACAATTTCATTTTTCACTTCCTCCGTAATAAATATTCTTCCTTGTTTGCCTAACTCATTCAAAATTTCCCAGTAGTCAGGACAAATTTCAGGAGCATAATACTTTTGCCAGGCTTGAATGAGAACATTGGCATCTAAACAATATATATGTGCCTTTGAACTCATTTGTATATTTGTGCTTCAAGTTTGTGAAAATTATTGGAAGGTGTCCCCAAAAGAAAACTTGCTTGTGTTGGTTGAACAAAACCACTCCTAAGAGCATCAAGGACAACTTGAGTAAATAGCCTGCTGTTTTTGTTCAATCTTAAAAGATATGGATTTGGTCCACCAGGTTTTTCTTTCTGTTTTAATTTTAAAGCAGCCTTTTTTTCTGCTTCTCTTTTTAAAAATGCTTGGTATTCAATTTCTGCTTGTCTTTTAAGAGTGATATACTCTGCAGGTGACACAAGTTGAAGGTTTAAAGCCCTCACAAGAAGAGCGAATGAACTAATGCCCAGATTTTTTGCCGTTTTGAAAATTTCTTGGGAATTTCTAAATACGTCTTTGTCAATACTTAAAATTATTTCACTAGGTATGAGGGCGTTTGCAGTAACTTCGTTGCAAAATAGTTCTATGGCGTTGAATTTGTCACGATTTACAATTTCGGGTTCTATACCATTGGAAATTCCTGTTGCTGCAATCCAAATATGTGCAAGTTCGTGAACCAGTGTAAACAATTGCGGAGCATTCCAATCATCTGAATTAATAAAAATAAATGGTGCAAATGGGTCTGAAATCGCAAAACCTTGTAGTTCATCAGAGTCTAACTTCATCCTGGAGTGAATGAAACTTGTACGTGATACAAAAATCCCATTGCTTTCAGCTGCATTAATCCACACTCTGATAGGATTGTCTGTCTTGTAGTTAGCAGGATTAATTTTAAGTGTGGCTAAAATGTCATTTGCTACAAACTTCGGATTGTCTTTTATTGAAAATCTACCCACAAACGGCAGTTTCTCTGTATTGTTCTCCGAATAAACATCGCTAATCCATGCTTGCTTTTGTTGGATTTCTCTAATTATAAAAATTGAAGAAGTAGTTAGTTCTTTTGATCCTGATTTTCTAAAATCTTGAAGTGGCTGAAAGTCTCTTGGAACTTCCGGTAAAAAAAACAAAGCAAATGGTCTATTATATGCTTTTGCAAGAATTTGTGCTTGTCTGATTGTCGGCTGGCTGGTACCTTCTTCCCACTCTTTCAACTTTTCAACCGTTAATTTTGGGATTTTTGCAGCAGCAGTTTCCTCGGTCATTCTTGCCGATTCTCTTGCCCATTTAAGCACATTTGGCGTTATGAATGCTTTGTCTGCCATTTACGTGTCAAAGATACAATTTTTAATATCGTTTTCGTCAAAATACAAGGGTTTTATGTTTGCACTGTTGTCAATAGCATGACGCACAACTTGAATCTATCATCCTAAAGGTTGTGTTTAGTTATGGGTGTCATTTATAAATACCCATTCTTTCAGGATAATTAATAGTCAGTATGTTTAAAACCTCAGTCTAATTGATAGTTCGCTAACCAGCGGAAAGCAAATGTCGCACATGCCCATGCAAACGTCGCTCATGTCCAAGCAATCGTCGCTCAAGGTCAAGCAATCGTCACTCAAGGTCAAACAATCGTTGCTCATGTCCAAGCAAACGCCACTCATGGTCAAGCAAACCCCACTCATGTCAAAGCAAACGTCGCTCATAGTCAAGCAAACGCCGCTCATGTCAAAGCAAACGTCACTCATGTCAAAGCAAACGTCGCTCATGTCAAAGCAAACGTCGCTCATGGTCAAGCAAACGCCAGTGACATCAAAACATACGCATGTGACATCAAAGCAAACCTCGGTGACATTGAAACAAACGCCTCGCTAACCGGCAGAAAGAAAATCCGTTAAATAGCGGAAAACAAACGCAAAAAGAAAATATCAATGGCCGGGGCGAACTTTACAAACTTTCGACTTTACGAACTTTAAAACTGTTTAACATACTTTCCATCGGGGTTTAGTATTTGTCAAAACTGCTGCAAAACACAAGCGCTGAAAGAACCTGTACATGCGGGCTGCGGAACGGGGGCTTTTTGAGCGCGGTTTTTTTTGGGTAAAAAAGGGTACTTTTTGGGGATGGGGGAATCTTATGGGTGGAGGGAGGTGGAACGGTAAAACGATGGAACGGTAGAACGGTAAGACGGTAGAACGATAGGACGGAGTGGTGGCAGGCATGACAGATAAAGTGGATGGAGGGGCCGATTGGATGAAATGGATTAAAAATGTTCGATTTATATTAATGATTTTTAAAAAATATGACATTTGGGTATTGTAGATATACGCCCAAAATGGAATGAAAAGCGTAAGTTTGTGCGGATATATTCAAGTTGGCAATAATACAAAAAAGAGTAATTTATATTGAAATATCATTTCTTATTTATATATTTGCAAAATAATTACATATTTTAAAACAAGAAACATGATTATTCAAGAATTTAGTTTCGGTAATTTTAGGTCATTCAAGGATATTCAGACTTTGAATATGGCAACTGCTAAAATTAAGTCCAAACAGGAATCAATTGATATTAATAATGTTATCAAAAGCAACAAAATCAAAAATATTTCTTTTCTCAAATCAAAAGCGATTTATGGAGCTAATGCGAGTGGAAAAAGTAATATTATCAAAGCATTTGTTACATTCATTCGTATTATTAAACAATCTGTTAAAGATGAAAAAATCTTATATCTAGTTGATCCATTTAATCTTTCCACAGAAACAGAAAATGAACCTAGTTTCTTTCAATTAATTTTTTGGATTGACGATACACGATATAGGTATGGTTTTGAATTAGACGATGAAAAAATCTATGCCGAATGGCTTTATGCAAAACCAGGAGAAAGAGAATTACCATTTTTCATCAGAGATAACCAAGAAATTATTGAAATCGATAAAACAAACTTTAGTGAAGGAGATAAACTTGTCTCCCTTTTTAAAGGCAAAAATTCTGAAAATGAAATTTTTAGAACTAACTCATTATTCCTTTCTACAATTTCATCTTTAGGATTTGGAAAATTATCGAAACAACTTGTTGATAATATTGCCTCAATCTTTGTTATTAATGGCTTAGGGCATAGTGGTTTATTCTCATATGCAGGAGATTTATTAAAAGATGCCAAAAGGAAAAAGTACATTATTGATTTTCTAAAATATGGAGACACTGGAATTGAGGATATTGATACTTTAGATGTGCCAGACGATGGTATTTCTGCTGATTCAGAAAAAGACAACAGCACTGAATCAGAAAAAGATAAAAAGAGAAGGCTCATAGTTTCAACTAGAAAAAAGTATGATGAAAACCTTAAATTCAAGGATGACGAAACATTTCCATTTAGAATAATGGAGTCTGAAGGAACTTTAAAACTATTTGAGCTTAGTCCTTTCGTCTTTGAGGCGTTGAAAGAAAATAGACCTTTAATTATTGATGAATTTGATGCAAGATTTCACCCATTATTAACAAAAAAGATTATTGAATTATTTAACTCAAAGCAAAATCTAAATTCTCAATTAATCTTTATCACGCATGACACCAACTTATTGTCGGCAGACTTCTTACGAAGAGACCAAATCGAATTTGTAGAAAAAGATAAATATGGGGCAAGTCACCTATACTCTTTAACTCAATTTAAAGGTATTAGAAATACAGCATCATTTGAAAAGGATTATATTAACGGGAAATATGGAGCAATTCCTTTTTTAGGTGATTTTAATAAACTTTTAAATTTGAAAAACGATGCCTAAGAAAACCAAATCAATTAAAGTTACAGATAAAAGGGCTCAAAAAGCATGGTTAAAAAAAGTAAGACCATCGGTTTATGAAGTTGAAACAAAAGACCCAAATAAAACAATATTAATTGTTGGTGAAGGACAAACTGAAAAGTTATATTTTGAGTCATTTCCTGTTCTTACATTAACTGTTGAAGCAGTTGATTTGGGAGGTCAAAGCAAACTAAAGTTAATTGAAGTTACCGAATCTATTATAGAAAATAGTAATAAGGATTATGATGAAGTGTGGTGCGTATTTGACATGGATGTTAAAAGAGGAGAAACAGAATTTGCCGATTTCGATAATGCAATTAAAAGTGGTAAAGCCAAAGGTTATAATATAGCATATTCAAATGATGCTTTCGAATTATGGTTCTATTTGCATTATAATTATACAGACCAAGCAAACCACAGAAAGTTTTATTATAAATCATTGGGACAACTTTGGCAATGTAATTATGAGAAAATTGGAAAGTCTTATGAATTCTGTCTCGATTTATACAGAAGACTAAATAATGACCAAAATGCCTCACAGAAAGAAGCCATTAACCGAGCAGAGAAGCTATTTAATGAACAATCTCAATTGGAATACCACAAACAGAATCCTGTAACGAAGGTATATGAATTAGTAAATTTCCTGAATGATAACTGTAGGAAATAAAAGTACTATTGCCAACCTTTTGTATAAGTAATGGCAGGGAAAGTGCTAAATATCAAGGTTTGTAGCCCGCTCAAACTTCGTAGCGGTTTGACAGGAAACTACCACGCAATCTGCCACTACTAATACAATTTACCGTTAGGTTCCATACTGAAAAAATAGACCAAAATGTTTAAATATCTAAAACTTTATATTAAAAAAGAAAAAGGGCTTTTAGTTGGACTAATTCTTTCATTAACTATTCTTTTGACATGGCTGATTTTAATGAAATGGGAAGAAAAAGTTTGGTTTGGATATGAATTTGGAATTATTTCAAGCAGTCTTGCTATTGGTTATGTTGTAAGCTATATTTTTAATTTTATCGTCGTTTTTATTCCACGACAAAAAACAAAAGAAAACACATCTGAATACTTACAAAGAAGATTATCTTTTCTATGCATAGAAGCAGCAAGAACTGCGAATGGATTAATAATAAATTCAAAAGTTAAAAACCTGACCTTTCCTCTTAATGAGGATGAATTAATAAGAATTTTTGAAAATCTTGATCCTGTTGTATCTCATTGCTCAACAAATCTAATGAAGAGAAAATACAATTGGTTTGAATATTTAAAATATGTAGTAGTAAAACAAGCTGAAGATTACATAAATGAAGTATTCACTATTTTGCCACATTTGGACATCGAACTTGTTAAAATTCTCAACTCAATTAAGGATTCGGAACTTTTTAATGCAGCCCACAGAGAAATAATTCCTCAAAAACAAGATTTGATAAATGCAAGAGACGGAAGAATTCCAAGAAGACTAGGAGAATATTTCAAATTAATCAGTCAAATTGATAAGTATCTGGATTTAAATTTTAGTTATGAAAATAAATATCAAAAAGAACGTAAGAAAGAAATGTATGGAGCCTAATAACTAAGCTTCGTGTGGTCGAGGAACGAGACCCAACATGAAACTGTGTTGCACGAAACCTCGTCCCGGCGCACCTTTTCTTGCCAAATAGCAGCAATGGGGATAAATTTGTTCAGTAGCATTCCTGCAATGGATTTTTGCTTAAATATGCATGCTAAAAAAGAGTGTAAATTGAGTGCCGCCATTTTATCAACACCCCATTTACTTTCAATAAAAAACACTAATTTAGTCCGTCAAAATAAAACAAATTGAAAACCACAACAGAACAACTGCCTGAAAGGAACCGGGCTGAAATCAACGGGATTGTTTCGGTGATACGGGAAAAACTGCCCGCGCAAATGATTATATTGTTCGGGTCGTATGCCCGGGGCGAGCAGGTCAATGATAAATATGTTGAGGATGGCATTACCTACGAGTACCAGAGCGATTATGATATATTGGTTGTGATGGACAGCGAGAGTCAGGCCATTGCCAAAGAAGCCGAGAAGCGGTGGAGGCATAAACTTAAAACAGTTGTCAGCGACAGCACACCTTTAAGCATTATTTTTCATGGCATTGAATACCTGAACAGCGAAATTGAACAGGGCAATTACTTTTTTACCGACATACTAAAAGAAGGTGTTTTGCTGTACGACAGCGGCAAACATAAACTGTCACAACCCAAACCCCTTAACGAAAAACAACGCAGGGAAAAGGCGAAAATGTATTTTGAGAAGTGGTTTAAGAATGCTAATGAGTTTTTTGAACATTATACTTTTGCTTTAAATAAAGGAAGCAACAGTATTGCAGCATTCCAACTCCACCAGTCCGCCGAGCGATATTACATGACCGTATTACTGGTTTACACCGACTACAAGCCCAAGGTCCATGACCTGGAAAAGCTTGACAGGATGGTATGCCGGATTGACAGTCGTTTTAAGGAAGTTTTTCCGAGGACGACCAATGAAGAGAAAAGGTTGTTTGACCTGCTAAAGAGGGCGTATATAGACTCGCGGTACAAGCTGGATTATGCGATTAAGAAGGAGGAACTGGAGTGGCTGGGGGAACGGGTTGGGGTGCTGAGGGGGATGGTTAGCAGATTGGGTGATTAGCAGTCCCGATAGCTATCGGGAAGCTGATTTGAAGATTTGGTGATGAGGGGTGGAATTTATGATTAGGTTTATGGGATTAAAAAGCGCAAGTTTGTGATGATAAATTCTAGTTGGCGGCAAGGCTTGGACGGTGCTAACTTTAAATTGACTATCTTAAATAGACCTGATAAATAGTATGACTATTAAGAAGCTCAAAAATTTAGCTGACAAAAACGAAGTCAGAGTTGATGACCATCAAGGTCATTCGATGAGTCCGCCTCATTATTACATACTCCAAGAAGCATTTTCATATTACTTTAAAACATTTATTACAAAGAATGCGAGTTATGAATTCTATGTGTCAGCAACTTCTACCGACAAAAGAAAAGCTCTGACAATTTTAGAGCATCAGTTTTTGGACATTGAGAATACGGTATTTTGTCTTGTTGCTTTTCAAAGATTTTTTGAACTCTTTATTAAAGATTTCCTTAGACAAACCCATGCTCATTTAATACACGAAGTTGACAAAGTTGCATACGACAAAGCTAATAGAAAAGCTCCGCAAAAAACTCATCAAATTATTCAAGAAATTCGTTCAAAAAAATTTCTTGCAAAAAAAGATGACCGAAAAAGATATTTGACAATTCCATTTAGCGAAGCAATCAAACGGTTTTATGCGTTGCTTACATATTCAAAGCTACAGATATTTCAATCCGACTTTTATGTTTTAAAGTTTTTACAAATAGTCAAGCCTTTTGCATTCATTCACCACAATGAAATCAAGGCAACATTTGAATTTATTAACTGGTATAGAAACAGGATTCTGCATAGCGGTAATAGACTTCCAAGAATGAGGTTTCTGGATTTTATAATTATTCATAGAGTTATTCCTCTCACAAATCAAATCATTCAAAGCGACAGCAGAGTTCCACAGGAATGGAAATTTTTTACAGAAACAGATTCCGGTTTTAAGATTTTGGAAGAAATGAAAGGAATTAGATTTGATTTGCGAAATTCTAAAAGTATAATAAAAATCAACGAGACATTTACTTCACTTTTATACTTGGGTCATTTAAAAGAGCTTGGCAGGGCAGCATTAAACATGAATCATAACATGAAAAGCAATCGCGCTACTCATGAATATAACTATCATGATTCAAAAGGGAGAGGAAAAAGATTCGCAGAAATTGAACACAAAGAGTTTCCGAACACTACTAAAATAATGAAATGCAGTTGCTGTAGTGTAGAATCATTAGTGCGATACACTTATGAATTTAATTCATCGCAAAGAAAAGAAACTGTTCAAGAAGCGAAATGCTACACATGCGACTATCATCTCAGAAGTAATGTTCTTGACCTGCACTATTTCAATAACAAGTTTGAAAAAATATTTGACTATTAAATATCATGACAGCAAAATTTGACACGACACTTCTACGTCTGAACAGTAGCCCAGCCGCCAACAGGCGTTTAGCTCAATGGCTGGTGACGTGGTTAATTGAACATTCTACCTCGCATCAACTTTTGTGGTGTATTGACAATTTAGTGCTCCGAAATCCGCCACTGCGCCAAGCGCCAAACCGTTACCGTTAATTCCAAAAAAAACTGAGATGAGAGAACTTGAAAATTTATATTTTAAAAACAGCGAGTCTTTTCGAAATTGGTTAGAAAAAAACCATAATAAGAGTTTTGGTATATGGATGGTTTTTTATAGAAAACAAAAAGATATTGAATGCATAAAATATAATGAAGCTTTGGAAGAAGCTCTCTGTTTTGGATGGATTGATAGTATTATAAAAAAAGTCAATGATGACCAATATGTAAGAAAATTTACACCCAGGACTAATACCTCTAAATGGTCCGATTTAAATAAGAAATTAGTGCTTGCCCTGATAAAAAAGGGTAGAATGACTGAAGCAGGATTACAAAAAATTGATGTTTATTTAAAAACCGGAAAAGTTGATTGGGAAACCAGTAACATAGAAACAGTTCAAAAGGGAAAAGAATTTCAAGTTCCTGATTTTATTTTAAAAGCATTCGCTGAAAATGAACCGGCGTTAACAAATTTCAATAACCTTGCCCTGACTTACAAACGACATTATATACTTTGGATTACCAATGCCAAAAGAGAAGAAACAATTGTAAACAGATTAAAAGAATCAATAGGGTTATTAAAAGAAAATAGAAAATTGGGACTAAAATAAGAATATTCAGGGAATTTGAGCGTAAAGGTAAAATTTGGTCTCTGGACAACTCAAAAGAAAGATTTTATAATGGAAAATTATTATTCTGAGAAACTAAACTCTAACAAGCTGATGCGTTGCTATGAGGTAGCACCAGATCGTGTAAAACAATTTCTTGAAGAAGAAACGGGTTTTGTACTCAAAAGAATTGGAGAAAATGATATTGTATTGGATTTGGGCTGTGGATATGGCCGGGTATCAACAAGATTAATAGAAAAGGCCAAACAGGTTGTTGGAATAGATATTTCAGAAGAAAACATCAGGTTGGCAAAAGAACAAAATAATTGCAGCAGGCCTGTTGATTATTTTGTAATGGATGCGTCTGACTTAAAATTTCCGAATAATTTTTTTGATGTTACAATATGTATTCAAAATGGAATTTCAGCATTTAAAATTGATCCCGTTCAACTGATTTCAGAAGCGTTACGGGTTACGAGAAAAAATGGTATAGTTTTAGTATCAAGTTACTCAGAGCTTTTTTGGAATGAAAGATTGAAATGGTTTAAGGTACAAGCTGATGAGGGTTTGATAGGTGAAATTGACAATAATTTAACTAAAGAAGGGATAATAGTTTGTAAAGACGGCTTTAAAGCAGTTACATTTACTAAAAATGACTTCATTGAATTGGCAGCGAGCTTCAATGTGGAAGTCAAAATTTTTGAAGTTGATAATTCTTCAGTTTTTTGTGAAATGAAGAAAAGATAAACAGTAAATGCCCGGCCATAACACGCACTAAATTTCGACCGGGCTGATATGCTGGTATCAATGTTTTTTAGTAACTTAGGTTGCTTTTTATCGGGCGACAAAGAATGGGTTCTTTGCTCCCAAACGAAATTTAGCGTGGAAACGTTACCAACTATGCAAAAATACAAGTAAGCAGTAGGATATCAATATGAAACACAAAATAGATGAACAATTTACAACTTAAGGAAAAACCGACATTAAAAGAGTATCAGGAATATGTGAATATGCTTGAAATACAAAGGGGATTTATTGACCAGAATGCTATCACAAAATGTTTGCTGTTAGGGGAGGAAATGGGAGAACTTTTTAAAGCCATCCGTAAGACAATGAAACTTAAAACAGATGTTAATGCTGATGTAAGTTCAGTAAAAGAAGAAATTGCAGATATATTAATCTATTTATGTTCTATTGCTAATCGATTTGACATTGACATAGAAGAGGCCTTTCGAGAGAAAGAGGAAATAAATAAGAAAAGGGAATGGATATAAAGTTTAAATACTTTTTGTTTGATTGGGATGGCTGCTAAGTTGATACTCTTCCAATTTGGTTTGAAGGAATGCGAAAAAGGCTTGAACAAACCATTGCCATAGGTTTTAACCTATGGCAACCACACATACTATGGTCAGCGGGTTACCCGGTAATTGCTTCTGTTTTCAATTCTGAACCATTTTCACACATCACCTTCCAAAATACCTTTCTATCAATAAATGGAGTTTTTCTTCATTAAAGGGTTTTGAAATATAATCGTTACTTCCTGCTTTAATGGTTTTTTCTCTGTCACCCGATAAAGCATAAGCTGTTTGAGCAATGATTATGATGTTTTTGTTGAACTCCCTTATTTTTTTAATGGCTTCAATACCGTCCATCCCTGGCATTTTTATATCCATCAGCACTAAATCAATTTCAGGATTGTTCAGGCAAATATTTACAGCTTCGACACCTGTCTTCGCCAAAAACACCTTTTTGCAGTATTGCTTAATAAGTATTTGAATAAGCAGCACGTTAGTTTCATCATCTTCAGCAATTAAAATATTGATTTTAATATTTTCTGATTGCTCTTTAAAAGCAGGAGAATTTGCTTTTGTACCAATCATTTCATTCGAATCAACATTGAAAGGCAGTGTAAAATAAAATTCAGATCCTTTATCTGTTTCGCTTTTTAACCATATTTTTCCTCCCAACATTTCAACATAAGCTTTAGAAATAGTCAACCCCAGGCCCGATCCTTCATAATTTCTTGTAAGGGCTTCGCTGCCTTGTCTGAATCTTTCAAAAATTGATTCATGAAGTTCAGAATGAATACCTACACCAGTATCTTTTACAAAAAATTCAATACAATCATCTTTAATTATATAGCCAAATTCAATAGATCCTGAATTTGTAAACTTAATGGCATTATTAATAAGGTTTGCCAGGATTGAATATAGTTTTTCCTTATCAGTGTTTAAATATAGTCCTTTTGCTAAAAGTGACTTATCATAGAAAAGCAATATCTTTTTTTTATCTGTTTCGGGTTTGAAGAATTTATATAGAAATTCTATCTGTTCATTTACATCTGTCTTTGAAATGGAAATTTCCATTTGTCCGGATTCAATTTTAGAGATAGAAACAATATCATTAATAATATTAAGCATCCGCCTTCCGCTATATTCTATGATCCGAATATACTCTTGCTGCTTTTCGCCAGACAGATTTGGGTTTGCCAAAAGTCCGGCAAAACCAAGAATACCGTTCATCGGTGTGCGTATTTCATGACTCATATTAGCGAGGAACGCTGATTTTAAACGGTCACTTTCTTCAGCTTTTTCCTTTGCCTTAATAATTTCGCTCTCGGCCTGCTTGCGTTCAGAAATATCCCTGAAAAAGCCCTGAATAACCTTTCTTCCCTTAAGATTAATCACAACTGCACTTATACTAACCGGAATAAGCTTTCCGTCTTTCATCACAATCTCTGATTCCATATCTTTAACTAAACCGGCTTTAATATGGTTTCTAAACTGTTCATTATATAATTCAAACTTATCAGAAGGATGAATTTCTGATCTGTTTATGCCGATAATTTCATTCCTCTTCCTGCCTAAAAGTACTTCCGCTTCATTATTTGCATCAACAATAATACCTGTTTCAACATCGGCTATTAAAATTGCATCACCGGCATTCTCAAACAAATCACGATATTTCTTTTCACTTTCACTCAGGGCTTTTTCAACTTGATTTTTATGAGCTAAGGTACGCAGGGAAAAAATACCAAATGACAAGTTTGCTGTCAGTTCTTTTAAAATCTCAACTTCTTTTATATCGAATATTGCGGCTTCTGTGGAATAAATTCCTATTGCTCCTAATGATTGGCCTTCAATAATTAATGGTAATGCAATAATTGAATTATAACCATGCTTAATGGCGTCTTCTTTCCATGGTTTAAAAGTGGGATCATTTTGAATATTTCGCACAATACATGGTTGGCCTGTTCTTATAGAAGTTCCTCCGGGGCCTCGCCCACGCTCATTATCGCCCCAACTAATCCTTGCATTTTCAATATATTTTGAATCGTATCCTGCATGGGTTACAGGACGTAAAGTCCGGGCTTCATCATGTTCAATATATCCGACCCATGCCATACGGTAACCACCAACATCAACAGCAATCCTGCAAGTGGCTTTTAATAAATCAGTTTCATTTGAAATATGTATCAGTGCCTGATTAAAATCGCTTAACATCCTAAGTGCCCGGTTAACACGCGCAATCTCAGCTTCAGAATTCCGGCTCTTAGTTATATCACGGGAATTAGTCATTACACTAACAACATTGCCATCTTGCCCAAACTCCGGAAATGCATATACATTATACCAATAATCCTGCTGGTCTGACTTCCTCCATTTGAGGTCAACAGCTTCCGCTATACCGGTACTGATAACCCTTTTCAAAAGATCCTGAAGGATTATGGCGCTTTCAGCAGGTAATGGGGAACATTGTTGCGGTGATGAAGAAATCAATTCCTGTTGTGCCATTTGGGCAGTTTTCAGGTATTCTGGATTGACATAAGTACGTTGACAATTAATATCATAACGTGCAATAATGTCCGGGGAGTTTTCAACAAGCATCTTGAATACCTGTTGGCTTTCAAAAAAAACTCTCTCTGCATTTTTCCTTTCTGATATGTCCCTAGCTACAAAAACAATCCCCCTTTTTTCATGTTCCTTATCTTTTAATAATGAACATGATACTGATATTGGTACTTTTTTTGAATCTTTATTGAGAATTATTGTTTCATGGTTTTTTATCGCCTCGTCCTGAGATATCTTTTTTAAAAGGAAAGCTTTAAAATCGTCCTGGCAAAATAGTATTTCGATTGATTTTCCCTCTAAGTCCTTTTTTTCAAACCCTAATGTGTTGTGTACAGAATTATTGACATTCAGGATAATTCCGTCTTTATCTGTCAGGATCAACATTTCCTCCATATTTGAAATGATATTTTCAGCCGCGATTGCTGGCGTGACCAATAAAAATTTATATTTCAAAATCGAGTAGATCATTCCCCCTGCAAAAACAAGTAAAATTATATTGCCCAATTGAGGTACCCCTTTCACATGGTATAATGGAAGCAATACATCAGTAATTGTACCACCGATTAAACAAAACAATAAAGTCAGCACCAATATTTTGGCCTGGTTTTTCTCAATTGTATACTTTGTCTTTACCTTATACAAATAAATTAAAAGGGCTGAAATAAGTGAAAAAGACACATAATAAATATAATAAAAATAGGTCCAGACTGTTTCTGACCATGCAAATTCCCAGCCATACATCCCCAATACTGGACTGTCGGTAAGGCTGTTGCTGAATTGCTGAAAAATAAATAATAAAGGCAAAGCAACAACTGTAACCAGGAACCATTTTTTCATTAATATCTTCTCATTTTTAGAAAACACAAGTGAAAAACAAAGAAGAAAACCTGGAAAACTTATCCACCCTATTGATGTAACATTCTGAAAGAGGATAACAGTATCCCTGGAAAAATTTTCATAGACTGAAAATACGTCAATAAAATTCCATACTGAAAAGGAAAAGATCAATAGCGCACAAGTTTGGTTTAGTAAAGCTTTTGGATCTTTCAATAATATATAAATTGCCATAAAAGCATAGGTCAAAAGGCAAAAAAAATGTAAATTTTGAACCAAAATCATTTCAAAATCTCCTATAATTTTCTTTCAATTGCTCATTGAAAAAATGTTTTTAAATAGGCAATGGCTTTAATTCCTTACGAATAACAGGGATTGATTTTATATAGTTAAATAACATTTATAAATTAATCAAGGAATTTATAAATACAATATCGTCATTGTCTTCTTTTGTTTCTAAATAATTATCCACTAAACAATATTAAACTTTTTTTTCGAAAAAGATATAATTTAAAGTAGGAAAGTAAGGCGAAATTGATTAAAGGATAAAATGCATCAATAAATGTAAAGCATTTTGCTTCGAAAAGCATGAAATGTCACTATATTCTAATTTTCATCTTTGAAAATCAGGAGTACCAAGGTGCATTATCACTACTGTGAAATTCTTTCTGCAAATGCAATGATGTGCCCGTCCGGGTCTGAGAAGTAGCATACTTTGTCCCCCCAATCCCTGTCAACAACCGGGCTTACCAGTTTTGCACCGTTTTTTATCGCATTTTCAAATTCTAACATTACATCCTCTACAACCAAATACAGTTCGCATCGTGGAATCCCGTTCCCGCTATCAGGGTGGGGGGTATTTCCCGATAGTATTTTTGCAATGCCATTGTTTGGCATCAGCCCGATTTTGGAATTATCGGATATAATAAATTCTGTCATGCCGGGAACATTCAGGTCAGGGGCTTTACGGAATATCTTTTGATAAAATTCACAGCTTGCTTTCAGGTCGCTGACATATAATATTGCTTCAAAAAGTTTAATTTGTTGCATAGTTATATAGTTTAAAAAAGAGTCATTGCTTATTGAGTATTTTCGGTTAAGTTAGTTCTGTAAAATGAGCAGCCTGCCAGGAATATTAATTTTGAAAATAGCACTTTCATTGTTTCTGGACCCCATGTTGGATTTTTTATCCATTGTTGTGCTCATTAATGGAGGTAATTATTTCATTAAGCTTACGAACTGTATTGACATTTCTAATGGTCATGTTTTTATAAAGCTTCGTACCCACAAGTTTTATCATTCCACTTTTGTTGTAATCCTTATTTTCAACATTCCACAATATTGCACCGGCAGCATATTTCACCTGATCAACCTGATTGATTTTCAACAGGTCTAAAACTTCAGGCCGGTCAAATTCCTCCCATAAAAACATGACATCAGTTCTCATAGTTTCATTTTTCAACCAGGTGCCTGGCAATTCACGGCAAATTGTTGCAATATTCTCTGAGCTTCGTATTAAAACTTTAATTTCCAGTTGGAAGTCTTTTTCAATAGCTTTTTCCAATTCCCTCACAATCACGCTTTCTTCTCTCGACACATCTTCAAAAATAATATTGCCCGAATTGATATATGTTACAACATTAGTAAACCCGAGCGATTCAAAGGTGGTTTTAAGCTTTTTCATTTCCATTATATTTTTACCACCAACATTTATTCCTCTTAAAAGGGCGACGTAGATCATGGTTAAAAATTTAAATATTAAAATACTTTTGCAATTTATTTCAAAATTATCATCTTCTCAAACAGTTTTCTCAATCAGGAGAAAAATAAGTACATCCCGACCTGATTTTATTAACAGTTGCTACATTTCGATTTTCAATTTGTTTGTTTTTGAGGAAAATCTTTCCATTAACAAAACACGCTCATTATACTGTTTTATTTATTTCTGTTGCAGATTATATTATCACAGGTATTTTTGCCTGTTTTAATAAAAGCATTTCCATATTTGGTTGGGTTGCCTTACATTTGCAATGGAAATAAAGACCTGACCAATGACACAAATACAGTTTAATGACTTTTTCAGCATTCTTGAAATGATGGATGGAGAAAAAGCAAATTTAATAATGAGCGTAACCACCTATAAAAAAATACTTTCGGCAATGTATGGCATCAAAGATATCAATTCCATAACAAACGTTTCGCCCATATTGAATGGTATTGATATCAGTTTTGACAAGTCCATTCCCGATGATATTGTAACAATTAAAGCGAGGAGAAGGCCTTATACCAAAGAAAGCATTGATGTGAAACTGGTTTGATTTTTATAATGATTCACTGATGTAGTGCTTGAATAGTTTAAGATTGGAATGAAAATCAAAAATAACACCCAATTGATAATTGTATTTTCAAGTGACTGTAAATCAGAATTTTTTAATTTTCTCCAATATTTCCTTTTTACGCCTTCTGGCAACCTCAAAGGTAATATCATTGGCCATTTTAATAATAAAAGGGTCACCTTTACTGTACTCTTTAATGTGGGCGGCATTGATAATAAACCCTTTGCTTATTCTGATGAAAGACGAGGTGTTTTCAAAGAAATCTTCAAAGTCCTTAAGGTATTTTGCCAAGGCATATTTTTCGCCCGAAATTAAGTTTAAATGGCAATAGCGCCTGTCCCCTTCGATATACATAATCTGTGGAATACTGATTAGTTTCACTTTATTTCCTGTATGCACCGCTATCTTTTTATCTGAGTTTTCGTTGCTGATGCTGTTTATTAGGTTAATTATTTGTGGCTGGCTGTTTTCTTTTTTAACAATGGTAACAATTGCTTTTTGCACAGCAGCTCTTAAATCAGGAATTTCCACTGGTTTTAACAGGTAATCCAATGCGCTGAATTTAATAGCGTTTATTGCATAATTATCAAAACTTGTCACAAAAATGATTTCAAAACCAATTGTTTCAAATCTTTTTAATAATGAAAAACCGTTTGCTTTAGGCATTTGAATATCCAAAAAAATCAAATCAGGAGTATGGGTATTTATTTTGTTATATGCTTCATCTGCACTTGATGCTTCAGAAACTATTTCTATTTCGCCAAACTCGCTTTCAAGGAGGTTTCTAAGGACAATCCTGCTGTTTTTTTCATCATCAATTATGATGGCTTTAATTTTACTCATAATCTTTACCATGAAAATTAATCGGAAGGTAAATCTCTGCAATGGTGCCGCAACCGATATTGTCCGAATCATACAGGTCATGGACCACAACGTCAATTCCATTGTTTCTATACAGATCATTCAATAGTTCCAATCTTTTTCTTGTCAGTTTCATGGCCATTGGCCTATGTTCCCTGTCATTTTTATATGCCTCGGATGCTATACGGCCAACCCCGTTATCCCGTACCTCTATTTTAAGTAACTTATCTTTTCTGGAAAAAGTCAATGCCAATTTTCCTTTACGTTTATTATCAAGGTTCATTATACCGTGCCAAATTGCATTTTCCACATAAGGTTGAACAATCATAGGAGGCAAGTTGATATTCTGGTCATCTACCTCTTCATTAACAATTATTTCAAAATCAAATGAATTATCAAAACGAAGTTGTTCAATTTCGATATACAATGTGATTAATTCGACTTCTTCGTATATGGGAATATAGTCTTTTTCTGAATTGTTGAGCACCATACGGATTAGCTTGGCGAATTTGGCAAGGTACGAATAGGCATCAAGCTCTCTTTTTTGCAGTATACAGCTTTGAATGCTGTTTATCGAATTGAAAATAAAGTGGGGGTTCATCTGTGCAAGCAACAACTTCTGCCTTAAAATGTTTGAATTCTGAATTTCAATGATATTTTTTTGTTTCTGGTTTCTGAACATAAAAAAAGCAATAATTGCAATACCAAGAACAACAATGACCAGGATGATAAACCGGCTGTTTTTTTTCATATTGCTCTTTTCCTTATCACTAATAATTGTTTTTATTTCATCCTCATGCCTTGCCTTTTCCAGTAGTTCCTTTTTTTCAAATTCATATTTTAATTGTTGTTTCAGGACTGCCTTTTTTTGCTCTTCTTTCTGGATGCTGTCATACAGGATCAAGTGGATTTCCTGCATTTCAAAAGCTTTTTCAAAGTTGCGGGAATCTTTATAAACCAGTGACAAGAAGAATGATACGTCAAATTGTAAATCAATATTTTTTGTTTCCACAGCTATTTCAAGCGATTTGTTTCCATAAAAGGATGCTTCGGTATGCTGCTTTTTTTTGAAATATGCCCTGGCAAGGTCAAGGTATCTGGTTCCTAAAGTATATGTTTCTTTTGTTGAACCTGCCAGATCAATGCTTTTCTTGAAATAATAAATGGCACTGTCCGGCTTATTATCATGATAGAACAGGTAGCCATTACACGCGTACAGCATCTGGTCAATCTTTGTTTTGTCTTTGATCCCGATTTTTTTTGCCAGATCAATACATTTTAGGAAATTATTCTTTGCTTTTGTAAAATGCAATAAATCCAGTTCAATAAATCCCAGCTTATAGAGTGCTTCTATCATCCCGTTTTTGTAGTCCGCCTTTTTATATGCCGTCAATGCTGTTTTTGTGAATTTGATTGCTTCTTCGTACTCTTCCTGGATATGATACACCCTTGCAATATGCATATAGGTATCGCCGATCCCTTCCATATTGTTGTCCTTTTCATGAATACGCAAAGATGAATACAATAGATCTGTTGCCTTTGTAAAATCTCCCTTTGAAGTATGGATAATGGCCATGTTCATCAAATTGTAAGCAATCATTTGACTGTCCTTAAGTATCCTATATTCGCGCAATCCCTTTGCATAAAACAACAATGCACTGTCATTACAATTCCTGTTTGATAGAAAAACCCCCTTATTGTAATATCCTTCCGCTAAAAATGGCCTGAAACGTTTATTTATTGGTGATTTTACTTTTTGTCCGGTCAAAATTTTTTCTGAAAATGAAATCAGAAGGTCGTTATAATGTTCACATTCACCCAATGGCAGGAAATTCAAGATGTCATATAACGCCACAGCACGTGTTGTGTCATGAACATTTGAATTGATTATACGTTTTAATGAATCAACACTGTCCTGCGGGACACATTGATTTGAAATTATCAATATTAATAATATCAGGATACCTTTTTTTACCATTGCTATGCAAATATACAAAATATGGAACATTGGTATTTTGCAAATGTGACCTTAACCGGTTTTTGGAAATAAAATGTTCCAAACGGTAAAAAACAACAATTTATAACAGCAATTTTTGCTATTTTGCGGTTAATTTGCCAGAACGATCGGTAATGCTCAAAATTGATCCGTTATGATGAAATACTTTTTGCTTTCAGTGTTCTTTTTGCTTGTTTTTTTTGATGCGAAATCACAATTATATGAATCCTTGGATGAGCCGGTCAGAAAAACCTGCTTTTCGAAATTTTTAAATGATTCAGTATCTGTTGAGATATTATTACCCATTGAATACTCATGTTCCCAAATGGTTTCCTACCCTGTTTTTTATCTGCTTGACAAACAAAATACTGTAAATTATCATTATAACCTTCATACCATTGATTACTTAACAACATTTGGAACCATTCCCAATGCCATTGTTATTGGTATCTCTTTTGATCCTCAAAAAAGGACAAAATGGACTGTCCCTGATACTTTAAATGGAAAAGCCGATAAACTTATTGACTTTATTACCAGGGAACTGTACCTTGAGTTAAAAAAGGAATATCGGGTTTCAGGGTTTAACCTGTTGATCGGCCACTCCCGGACTGCCATTTTCTCACTTTATGCCATTTCGAGGCGACCTGATTTTTTTAATGGTGTAATTGCAAGCAGTGCCTCCAATTTTGATTTTAACGACAAGTATCAAAAGCAACAATTTAGAAGCTATTTGGATACTTTGTCAAAAATCCAAAAGAACCATTTTATTTATTTTTCATCGGGATTAGAAAGCCATGGAGACATGCATGAAAGTGCATGCGACAGTTTGGCTGATTATTTAAAAACCAAACCTGTTCCAAAAAACCTGCAATGGAAATATTTCAAATTAAATGCATCTCATACCACTACGCCCTCTCAGACTGTTATTTTGAGCTTGGTTGATATATTTTCGGATTACGAGAGATGCATTCATAATTGTTTTGAAATCATTAATTCAAAAACAAACAGCGAAAAAGTACCCTGGGAAAAGTTTTTTGGCGAATATAATAAGCTATCCGAAAAATACAGCTATGAACTGCTGCCGGGTTTATCCTTTTTCTTTAGCATTGCCTCAGCTTATGAGAATGATTACAATCACCTTTTTAATGAAAAATCACTACAGTTTTCTGAAGAAGTAATAGATAAAGGATTAGAGATTTACCCGAACAACAAGGATTTGATTGAATGGAAAAAGGGGTTTGATAAATAGGAGGCCTTTGAATACTTATTACTTTCTAAAAACAATTTAGTATTATTCAAAAGTGGAGCGGGTACAATTTAGGGTTTTTGGGAATATTAACAGAGGTGAAGGATTACAAAAGCTCTTGAATTTTTATTGGGAGTATATTTTATGAATAGATTGCTTTTTGGTTGGTTTGTTTTTTTTTAGTAGTATTGTATGGAAATAATCGAAGTAAAAAGAAATTGTAAATATCTAAAAATGTGGCAGGTTTTGGTGGTGTATGAAAATAAATAATTGATAATAATTATTATAATTAGAAAACTAATAATATGAGTAGAATTAGAATAAAAAACTTTGGGCCAATAAAAGAGGGTTGTTTGGAGAATGATGGATGGCTTGAAATAAATAAAGTCACGATTTTTATCGGCAACCAAGGTTCTGGTAAAAGTACGGTTGCTAAGTTGATTTCGACTTTCACTTGGATTGAAAAGGCGTTGGTAAGAGGTGACTATCAGAAAAAGTGGTTTGAGAAAAAAAACAGGTTGAAAAACCAGTTTTTGAATTATCACAGACTGGAGAACTATTTTGATGGCTTTGAAGGTTTATTTGATAATACAGAATTTGACTATGAAGGCGAAGCTTATACTATTAAATACAGGACTGGTTTGCTTGAAATTATTGAAAATAAAAAACATAATTATTACCTGCCGCAAATAATGTACGTTCCCGCTGAAAGGAATTTCATTGCAAATGTTAAAAGTCCGAAAGAATTAAAATTATCTTCAGATTCATTAAAAGAATTTTTATCTGAATTTGATAAGGCAAAAAATGAAATAAAAGGAGCAATGCGTTTGCCAATAAATGATGTGGATATTGAATATGACAAATTAAATGACATTGTTAACATTAAAGGAAATAACTATAAATTGCGTTTGACCGAGGCATCAAGTGGTTTTCAGTCATTGGTTCCATTGTATTTAGTTTCTTGGTTCCTTGCTAATTCAGTAAAAAAACAATCACAGGTATCACAAGAATCAATGAGTACCGAAGAACTTGAGCGTTTTAGAAAAGGTGTTGAGGAAATTTGGGACAACGAATCATTGACCGAAGAGCAAAGAAGAGTTGCTTTATCAGTTTTATCTCACAAATTTAATAAATCAGCTTTTATTAATATTGTTGAAGAACCGGAGCAAAATCTTTTTCCCACATCACAAAAGCAAATGCTTTTTAGTCTTTTGGAATTTAACAATATGAATGAGGGCAATAAATTGATCATGACAACCCATAGCCCATATTTAATAAATTATTTGACATTGTCTGTTAAAGCTGACAACATTTATAAATTATTAAGAAAAAACAAGTATAAATTAAGTGATCCTGAGTATTTACAAACAAATGAAATTGTTCCTATAGCTTCAGCAGTAAAGGCAGATGATTTGATAATATTTGAATTAAATGAAAGAGATGGATCAATCAAAAAACTACCTGATTACAAAGGCCTGCCTTCTGATGAAAACCAGTTGAATTTTAATTTAGAAGATTCAAACGAATTATTTGCTCAACTATTAGAAATACAACAGGGTATATGATTATTAACTTTTGTAAATCGAAATGTCAGACAAATTCAAGCAAAAGGACATTTGGACTTTGTGATGACCCGGCTCCTGCAAAGAATCCTGCTTACATTGACGAATTGAATGGAGCAAATTGGATTGCAGTTGTGGAAAATGAAAGTCAAAAACAAGTTACTTTCACGGCCATTGATAATTGTATTGATATATTTAGATCAGATGGCAAGATGAAACAAAGATGTGATGGAATGTTAACCTATAATTCAACTGTCATTTTTGTTGAATTAAAAGATAGAGATGCACAGGGAAATGCTTGGGTTGAAGATGCCATACCTCAATTAAAATCAACTATTGAATCATTTGAAGATACTGAAATTGCTGATAATTTTAAAAAGAAGCTTGCATATATTTCAAATAAACAGCACCCTATATTCAAGTCAACCCAACAGAGAAGGATGGATGCTTTTTATGATGATACAAGTTATATTTTGCGAATTCAAGGAAGAATAAATTTGCAATAGATGGTATTTCATGGTTTGTACTCACAGCATTAGTTTTGTAATGATTTCTTGAGGTGCAATTTATAACCGGATTGATTGAATGGAAGTGTAAATCAGACGCTAACACCCCACACGATACGCTCTTTAATGTTTCAAAAATGTTCCCAATGGTTTTGGTTTAAGTGATAATTATTCATACTTTGCACCTATAACAAATGAAAATAGAAAAATTGGATCAGAAGAAACAAAATTGAATTTTGGCAAACGGAGTTTGCTGTTTACGTAAAACAATAATAAAACAGTACAATGGAAGAAAAAGTAATAAAGGAAGCAAAGGCCCAATACTTTAAATCAGCCACCAACATGATCGAGGGCTTCTTGGTTTTGACAAACAAAAGGATTTTGTTCTCAGGAACTCAGGCCCGTGTAAAATTTAACCATGGTGCGGTCGGAAATATTATCAGGGATAAAATGGAAAAGGCCATGGGCTACGATAAACAGGAAGAAGAAAACATTTTTGACATTCCGCTTACAGATGCCAATCACAGATTCAAACGGTTTGGATTCTCGAAAAGGCTTGTGATAAGCGATAAACAAAACAATGAATATAAACTTATGCTCAACGTAAAGAAAACTGATCGTGATGAGTGGCCAATCGCAATTGATGAAGCAAAAAAGGGAATTTGATGCTTGTGTACCTTCAATGAACAATTCAGAATTATATAAGTAAATCAAGTTGATCGCTTCAAGTATAAAGATTGATGCTGATGGCAATTTGCTAAATCAAGAATATTAAAACAACATGACATGATTACACCCCATAATAAAATCTTCAGGATGTTCTTTGGCTTTTTGATGGTGGTTACTTTTGGTTGCTCAAGAGCACAGGAATTAAGGAAAGAATGCGATTTGTGCAAGCAAATAAAGCAAAAAGAAGTTGAAACGACCTTGATCAATTATGTCTATAACGACAAATCTGTTCATATTTCAATAGAAGCAGAAAACCAGCTTCTGAAAATAAAAGAAACATTGCATCATGGGTTTAAATTTATTGAATGCGGGTGTCTGGAAAACAGGTTAATTTATCACTTATGGTGTGCCAATGATGAAACCTTTGAACTGGAAGTGAAACTGGTTGAAGATAATCATTTTACGATTACCGGAATCCAAGCGGCAGATTTTGCACACCCTTAAAACCTGAATTGTTTCCCGAATCTGACGACTTTGCTTATTATCGTTTCAAAAATGTTCCCAATGGTTATGATTTTAATGGGCAATATTTAAACTTTGCACCCATAATATTGAGCATACTGATTTATGGTTATCAATAGTTAAAAAAACACTGTGTTAGAAATAATTTAAATTAAAAGCTCATGACACCAAAATTTGAAATTGAAATCTGGCCCGACAAACAACAATTGAAAAAGGTATTTATCTCAATTATCGTAATAACAGTAATTGCATGGGCATGTCATTTGATTGGCAATATATTCTGGGATGAATACTCCCGTACCGTAACCAACTTAAAAGGACAGACCTATCAATCTGGCTGGCCGGTTACTTTATATTGGTGGGGAATATATATCGGAATTGCCGGTCCCGTTTCATTCCTGTTGGTTTTAATGATGGTTGACAGGAAAAATCCATCCCTTGCCTTGTCTCAAAACGGATTGTTTATTAACCAGCAAATGATCAAAAAAACCATAGTTGAATGGAGCAACATTGATCACATCGAAAAAAACAACAAAAACGGGAAGATTGAAATTGCTTTTTTCTTTAAAGACATCGAAGTTATTATCAAAGCACAATCAGGTGCGAAAAAAGCCTTTCTTAAAGAAAATCTTAAGGGTGGAAAGCCCTTAATATGTAGTAACAAACTTTCTGTTGGGAATTTTGATGATTTATATACCAAAGCCACTTTTTATCTGCAAGGGAACAATCACTAAACAAATGTATTCTGTTTGTAATGAATAGGATTGAAAAATAATTATCACAATTAATATGAAAAAAGGATTGATTTTAACTGCTATAATGCTTTTAAGTATTTGGGCAAATGCAAATGTTATTGTTGTTACAAATAAAAACAATACCGGCGCCGGTTCACTTCGTAATGCCGTTTTAAGTGCTGCATCATCTGATACCATCAGGTTTTTACCAGCATTGATTTCTGGGGGTAGTGATACAATAAAACTGGCTTCTGAAATTATTATAACTAATGATATTGTTATTATCGGTTTGTATAATAGCTCTGATACTTTATGCATTAGTGGACAAAATTTGTATCGTATCTTTAATTTTCAAGGATCAAGTTTGGTTTTGGATAGTTTGGTTCTTATAAACGGCAGGGCATCAAACGGGGGAGCCATATATTGTTACTCAAGTCCAGCCATAACGGTGTCTAATTCTTTTTTCAGGGATAATGTTGCAACAGCCAAAGGTGGTGCTGCCTATTTTGAATATGGGGATATAACCCTGACAAATACGGTCTTTGAGAATAACTCGGCAACATCTGACGGTGGGGCTTTATATTGTTTAAACGCTCAAAGTATCACTGCTTATAAAACAGATTTTTATAATAATACCACTGGTACCACAGGTGGCGCAATGTATTTGGGCGGCGGCGGGTCTTCAGTTTTTTCTTTTTTGCGCTCAGTTATATCGGGCAATTCATCAACATACGATGGTGGGGCTTTATACTGTAAGGGCAGATATTTTAACATGGACAGCACTAAAGTTGAGTACAATTCTGCAACAGGAGGTATCAAGAAAAGCATTGTTTCTTTTGGTGGCTTGAACAGATTTGATATTTATATTGATAATTCTGAAATTTCCAATAATACAGGATTGGGAATTTCAGCCCATATTTCATTAGGGGTTTCAGTTAACACCGAGTCGAAAATGTATTGCAACAGATGTACTTTTTTCAATAATTCCAATGGAGGGGTTTACTCGGAAGTTTTTGCAGATAATGCAAATTCCTCAAGTATCTTAGAAGTTAATTATTCAACTGTTGCTAATAATGGAGGTTCTTCTACAACATGTGGCGGAATTTTTTCAACTGCATGGGGTTTTGGATCGGGCTTTAGTTTTAACAGTAATGTCAAAGTGAAAAATTCTACCATTGTCAACAATACCAATAATGGAAATGGGAGTGGTATCTTTTCACAGGGAAAATTGGCAGCTTCATCTTATCTTGAAGTTAAAAGTAGTATTGTGGCCAATAACAGTGGGGTCAATTTGTACAGTTTTTCTTCTGCCAGTAGTATTACATCCCAAGGGAACAATATTTTTAGCAATTCCACAGTAATTGGCAGTGTAGCTTCTGATCAGCTGGGAGTTACAATTGCCGGATTAAATTTAGGTTCGTTGGGAAACAATGGAGGGTTTACAAAAACCATGAGGCCAAATACCGGTAGCGTAGCTATTGATTTAGGCAATATTTCAGATTTGTCAAATGCACAAAATGGGCCAATTTCGGGAAGAAGGGATATAGGTTCTACCGAATGGATTGAATGCACTATAACACATTCGTACTCGCAAACTTTATGTTATGGTGACAGTGTGCTTTTTAATTCTATTTACCTTAAAACCCCTGGCGTTTATACCCAAACTTACATTGATGGAAGCTGTGATAGTGTTGTAACCTTGAACCTGTCAATAAATCCTCCTGTCACAAGCACCCAAACCCTTACCCTTTGTTCCGGTGAATCAATCACAGTTGGAAGCAATACTTATTCAGCCACCGGAACATATACCGATGTTTTGACTGCAGTCAACGGATGTGACAGCACAGTAACAACCAACCTGACCGTTAATCCTGCCATTACAAGCACCCAAACCCTGACCTTATGCTCCGGTCAATCAATCACTATTGGAAGCAATACTTATTCAACCACCGGAACATATACCGATGTTTTGACGGCAGCCAGCGGATGTGACAGCACAGTAACAACCAACCTGACCGTTAATCCGGCTATTACAAGCACCCAAACCCTTACCCTTTGTTCCGGTGAATCAATTACAGTTGGAAGCAATACTTATTCAACCACCGGAACATATACCGATGTTTTGACTGCAGCCAGCGGATGTGACAGCACAGTAACAACCAACCTGACTATCAATCCGGCCATAGCAAACTCCCAAACCCTGACCCTATGCGCCGGTCAATCAATCACAGTAGGAAGCAATACTTATTCCGCCACAGGAACTTATACCGATGTTTTGACAGCAGTCAATGGATGCGACAGCACAGTAACAACCAACCTGACTGTCGCCCCGACCATTACAAGTTCCCAAACCCTAACTCTTTGTGCCGGTCAATCAATCACAGTTGGAAGCAATACATATTCAGCCACCGGAACATATACCGATGTTTTGACGGCAGCCAGCGGATGTGACAGCACAGTAACAACCAACCTGACTATCAATCCGGCCATAGCAAACTCCCAAACCCTGACTCTTTGCTCCGGTGAATCAATCACAGTTGGAAGCAATACCTATTCAACCACCGGAACATATACCGATGTTTTGACAGCAGTCAACGGATGCGACAGCACAGTAACAACCAACCTGACCGTTAATCCTGCCATTTCAAGCTCCCAAACCCTTACCCTTTGTGCCGGTCAATCAATCACAGTTGGAAGCAACACATACTCGTCAACCGGAACTTATACAGATGTTTTGATTGCAGCCAACGGATGCGATAGCACAGTTACTACCAATTTAACGGTTAATCCGGAAATTGACATAACAACCAGTCTGTTTGAAAATACTATTATGGCAAATGAAGTTCTGGCAACATATCAATGGATAGATTGTGATAATTACTACCAACCCATTCTCGGAGAAATTTTCCATTCCTTTACTGCAACAGAAAATGGGAATTATGCGGTGGTCATTACCCAAAACTCATGCTCAGATACAAGTTCATGCGTTAGTATTTCAACCGTAAATATAAACGGGACAGATATTACCCGGAGAATAACAATATTTCCAAACCCAACGAATAGTACATTTACAATATCAGGAGCAGAAACAAACTCATCAGTATGCATTTACAATTCAATTGGAGAATTGCTAACCCCGGACCGATTGATCAAAACGAGTGCTACTTTTGATTTATCAGATTATCCTGAAGGGGTTTATTATATAATGATTAAAACAGATTCTATCGTGTCTTTGCAAAAACTCGTTAAAAGCAAACAACAATAGGTTTTCTGTATATTAAAGGGATTATTTTATTTTTAGATTATATAAATATAATTGAACATTTATTAAATAATTAGAATGATGAAAAAACTACTATTGTTAAGTATTGTTGGCGCAGTGGTTGTGTTTACCTCCTGCGGTTCAGAAGAAAAAAAAGAAGAACCCCCAACTTTTTGTGATTGTATAAAAGACGGACCTCCTCCGGCAGGTTGTGATAAAATCATTCCCAAAGATATGGATCCCGAGGAGTTTTCCAGGAAAAGGGAAGAATGTGGAGAAAAGTAGACGAAGTACCAAAATGGGTTGGTATAAGGGGATGAATACTCACTATTATTATAATACGCGTACTTTAATAATTTGATAAAGGTCTTTGGTAATTTCATCTTCTGCACATTCCGAAACAATTCTTAAACTACCAATCCCAATATTGGGAAGTGAACCATAACTTATTGATCTATATGTTTTTGTTGTAATATATAAGATAAATGAAAACGTTTACAAAAAGAAATAGCCAAATGGCAGCAAGGGATATTGATCTTTAATTATCTGGGTTGGTTTTTCAATAAATCCCAACTATTATTCCTCCGGCTCGCACTCCTCGCAATTTAAATTTCTGTTTTCTTCCCTTCTGGCAGCAATGGCAAGCTGAATTTTATCAGAAAACTGTGTGTGGTCAGTTTTTTCATTGTTCAGGGCTTCCATAGGGATATAGCCGTTCAGTTTTCCATGAGGCCGGTTCATATTGAATGTATAATTATCTTCGTAAAATAAATTTTTACTGTATAGCATTTTAGTATTAACCTTCAAACCAATATAGTAATTTTAAGACTTGATACCGTTCAGTTTTCCAATTAAGCTTACCTTCACCTTTCATTCACCTTTTCTCCATATTAAACAGGGGTAAAAGTGTAACATTTCCCGGTCATCCTCGCCATCTACAAGAACTTATAGGAACTAATTAACCTCAAAACGTAGATAAAAAGACATAAAAAAAACCTCCTATTGTTTAAATAGAAGGCTTTAAAACTTGTGGAGCATAGCGGACTTGAACCGCTCACCTCGACACTGCCAGTGTCGCGCTCTAGCCAGATGAGCTAATGCCCCGACATGAGGGTGCAAATATAAAGTATTTTTTACTCCCTCAAAAATTTTCCGGTAAAAATATTATTACCTGCAAATATTCTCAAAAAATATAAACCAGAATCAAATCCGGTAAGATTTAGTCCGGTTTTGAAATCATTGGTTTTAATTGATTTTACAAGCATTCCGGTCGAATTATAGACATCAATCCGGTCAGGTTTTTCTTTTAATTCAATGAATATCTGGTCGCTGGCCGGATTTGGATAAATATTTAATTTTGAAGCATTGGCCAATTCACTGACCGAACTACCCAACTGCACATCATCCGAATTCCTGAGTTCAATTTTGTACTCGCTGTAGGTGTAGTTTAACGGTCCGGTTACAGTATATTCCAATCCCACTGTGGGGTTATAGGAAAACCTTTCGGTGTTATGGATGTATATGGTTCCTGAACCATCGTTGACTGTCCACATGCCGTAACCCGCATCTGCATCTTCGCAGGTGGCATTGGTTACGCCGACCACAACCGATTCGTACATTTCTGCCGAACCACCTGTGGTGATGTAAATGGGAGCCGGAACGGTTTTGTTTATCCCGCAAAGGTATGAGGCAGTAAGCCATTTGAGTTCGGTCAGACTGTAATATTCAGTTATTGTACCGGTAACCACAATGCTGTCGCCGATATTCGGAGTGTAATTTGAATCAAAAATGTACAGTCCGCTCCAGGGGCCTGTGCCGTCCTGAATAAAATATCCTTCAGCAAAAACTCCGGTTACCACTCCGGTTGTTGAAACAGTCTGGTCAACAAATGGTGAAGAGGTTGTTTCACCCTGTATTTCCTGAATGGTGGTAATTGTTCCTTCGAAACTTTCGGGAACCAGATATTTGTACATGATGGAGGTTTCAGTGTCTGAGCCGTTTGAAGCAGTTACCTTGTAGTATACTGTTGTGTTTTCGGGTTGAACAGGGATTGTTCCGGTAAAAGTGCCTCCTGAGCCGGTCATGGTCACTGCATTTGTCAAATTTCCCAAAGAAGTTCCCCAATAAAGTGTAACCGGGTTTAAAACTCCAACAACTGTTGAAACATCAACCGAAATGATAACATTATCGGAATGAGTAGGAAATTCGGGAGAAGTGGAAAAATTACCAAAAATGATAGCAGGAAGTGCATAGGAACTCCAGATCAGGTTAGCAAAATTCGGGTTATCAATAAAAGGGTTTCTGTTTTTCTGATAGCTTTCAATGACATTGTTGCGGTTCATTTCAAATTCGTCAACGGGATCATCGTTGTTCCATTGCAGTAGGGTAGATTTTTTGCCATGCAAAGCATATGGGTAGGTGTCAACGTAATCGGCCATTTCCAGATTCAGTTCGCCAGATTCGCCTTCGTACCGGGTAGCCATATAAAAGATTATACGGGCCACATCGCCTTTTACCTCGTCGCGGGGTTCCCAGGAATCACTGTCGTAATAGCAATCAGTGGCTTCGGTATGCTGAACGCCACCATTGTCAAAGTCGAGGTTGCTTTTGCTGGCATTTACCGAAGCATCTTCGGGTTTGAGATTGTGGGCGTCGCTGCCTTCGGGCGGTTCGGTGCCAAAATCGCCATGTGATTTGGCCCAAACGTGTTCGCGCTGGATGTCATCACCAGCGGTACCATAGGTATCTGCCCCCCTTGAAAATCCCGAATAAACGCAAATCACATTGCCGCTGACAGCAGGATCGGCATCCGCTTCGGCCAGGATGGTCTTTACCATATCATAGGAATAGGGAACATGGTCCTTGATCAGGTTGTGCAAGGCGGTTTTTAAGGCTTCTCCCTGGAGATTTTCCGTTCCGTTGTACATACCTGTATTTTGCGCATAAATTCCGATGCAGAAACAAAAAGAAACTATAAAAAATATTATTTTCATATTGTGTAAAAATAGCGAAGGGCTAACAAATGTCAGCCCCTCGGTTTGTTTTTTTGACAGAATTATTCAATAACAATCTTGCTGGTAATTCCGGCTTGATTTAAATAATTAACCTTAATTATATAAACACCTTTATCAAATTTTGAAAGATCCAGAACCTGTGATCTTGAGTTGCAGTATTTTTCAAGAACAATTTCACCTGTAACATTGTAAAGCTGAACAGATTCAAAATTCACTTCAGATTTGATGCTGAGTTTGTCTGTAACCGGATTGGGGTACATTTCAAATTTAACTTTGTCGTTTTCACCAACAGAAGAGGAAGCAGTAAGGGAGATGTCGTCTAGTTCCCAGGTACTTCCATCGGTAGCTGAACCGGTATATTTGAATGCAACATAAACTGTATCGTTAGTATAAGTTGGAAGAGTTACATCTCCGGAAGCTACGAAAGCCCATTCACCTGCTGACCATGTAGCTTGTGAAGTAAGATCTGTCCAAGTTGCAGCAGAAGGAGCACCTTCGCCGGTATAGTTATTTGAAACCAGAACAAGCAGGGGATCACCGGTATATTTAAAAGCGTTTCTGAAAGTAAGGATTACTTCAGGTGTGCCAACAATTTTAATACCCGGAGAGATGTACCAGCATTCTGCTGCAGAATAGGAACCTGAATAATTGGTGATTTTTGCAACAAAATCTGCTCCTAAAGTAGCTACAAACCAATTGGCGGATCCTGTAACAGATTCTATTGTCCAACCTCCCGAGTTAATATCATTGTCATTAAAATCTTTTGTTTGTGGCAATGTGGCAATTACAGGAACAAAAGGTGCATATTCGGCAATGAGAATGTCATCAACTTCCCATGTTTTACCGTCTGTAGCTGATCCTGTATATTTAAAGGCAATATAAACTCCGGTTGTTTTATATGCTGACAAATCAACATCACCAGAGTTAGTCCATGCAAATCCGCCACCTGATAAAGAAAATGTCAATTGAGTCCAGGTTGCAGCCGAAGGAGCTCCTGATCCGGTGTAGTTAGTTGAAACATAAGCGGTGAGAACATCACCGGTGTAATTACATGCGTTTTTGAATGTAAGAGTTGGCTGTGTGGTTGAACTTAGGTTAACTGCTGGAGATATCAGCCAGGTTTCACAAAGAAAGTTATCCGGATCAACATAGTTTTTAATAGAGGCACAAGGTGTTGATCCTCCGGTATAAATTGTCCAGTTAATAGCGCCAACTACATTCTGGGTAGTCCAACCTCCTGATGTAATGTTACTGTCATCAAAATCTTTTGACAGGTATTGGGCATTTACAACGAATGCCATTGATACTAATAAAATAATTGTGTAGAATTTTTTCATAAGCGTGAGTTTTTAATAGTTTATACTTGTTTGTTTTACTCTCAGGCACTAAGGCAAATAAAAACTTTTCTGTTGTTTTATTGCCTTAGTGCTAAAGAGTATTAATTAATTTTTATTGTTCCTGAACTATAATATCATCAATTTCCCATGTTTTTCCATTTGAGGAAGTACCGGTATATTTGAATGCAATATAGGTGGTTGCATTTTTGTAAGGAGTAAGATTTACGGGTCCTGAATCGGTCCATGACCAGTAAGGATCAGCAACAGCCAGTGTAAATGAAAGTTGTGTCCATGTTGCTGATGAAGGAGCGCTTGTTCCGTCGTAATTTGTAGAAACCCATACTGTTAAATCATCTCCTGTGTAACCAGAGCAGTTTCTGAATGATAAAATCGGAGTGGTTGCTGATGCCAGATTGATCACCGGGGAAATTAACCAGTTTTCACAAGCCTGATTTGAACCACCGGTATAATTTGAAATACTGGCAGCCGGATTTGTTGATCCATAAATACTCCAGCTAATTGTTCCAACAACCTGTTTCTGAATCCATCCGCCTGAAAATACATTGGCGTCAGTGTAATCTTTGTTCAGATAAACAATACCCGATCCGCCGCCACATCTTGCGCTATCCATTGACACTTCGTCGGTTGAACGGATGTAAAGTTGAATATCAGATCCGTAAACACTTGCAACAGCAATTACAGAACCTTTGCCAGATGGCAGTGTTTCAGAGTAGAAAGTAGCCCATCCGCTGGTTCTTACCAAAACCTGGTTTTCATCACAATCTTCAATTGTGCGGTTGGTATTTGATTCGAAATCAGCGTAGGTTTTACCAAGGTCTCCGAGAATAAACTGAACATCCTCAAGCTTAATTAATTGGGCTTCGTAGGCGCCGGTCATAAGGTCGGCAATGGTTACAGTTTTTGGGGTTACACTTTTATTGGTTGCGATTTTTACGATATCTTTTTCAATATCAATGGAGTCAATCTGGTAAGCACCATTATACTCCAGCAATAATTTTCCTTTCAGGTTCAATCTGATTGAATCGCCTTCATAAAGTGAACCTGAATTAAGGAACTGGAGGTTGATAGCGCCTGTAGAGTCCTGAATATAAGCGCTTTTATAAAGATTTCCTGCACGGTTTTCGTCCATGGTAACTGTAGCATAAACGGTGTAATCTGAGGTAAATCTATAGTTTGTGGCACCGACAACATTCTGAATGCTGTCAATAACCATCTGACGAAGGTCGCCGATTGTAAGAACAGTACCCACGGGAACGTTGGTTTTTTCGGGCTCGTCGAATTCCTGCTTCACACATGATCCGAAAATGAGGGCGAACAAACCGAAAATCAAAAAATATTTACTTGCTGTTTTCATATATATAATTTTAAAATCTTTATTCATAATTAATTAAAAGCTAAAGGCCAGGTTCACGAAATAAGTACGGCCAAACATATAAAAATATTTACTCGGGAATTTTTCAACATTGTCAACATGCAGGTGGGCATAGCCGGTGTTAAACCTCAATTGCTCATAACCGCCTGTCTTAATGTCTGTTCTGTTGAGGATATTTCCAACAGCAACATAAAGTCCGAGGTAATAGGTTTTAAATTTCCAAGATTTGTATCCGTAAAAATCAAGTGTAGGATAAGCTGGAAGTTTTTCCTGTTCAAGAATCAGGTCCCATTGGGGATCTGATGGATATATGCCTTCCAATGCTTCAGCAGTGCGCCTTTCAGGGTTTGGTTCGATATAAATATCATCAAAGTAATTCACATTGATTCCGGCAAACCAGTATTTAGGTGAATTGTATTTCACTCCGATTGTTCCAGCGGTTTGTGGAATTCCTCCTACTTTATAGCCTTTAAGATAAACTACACGGTCTTCGGCAAGTGTTTCAAAGTTATTATCACGGGCAATGGTAACATTGGGACGTGAGTTATAATAGTAATCACCTTTAGATCCGGCTGCTATGATGGTAATTGTTTGACTGGCTTTTGCTTCAACACCGAATTCTGCGCCGTTGTGCAAAAGATCCACATCTGTCATCATATAATTTACGAAAGTGGCATAATCATCGTGGTAGAAACTCTTGTTCATTACTTTGTTTTGAAACTCGGTGTAATAATAAGTGAGTCTAAAGTTAATAAAAGGATCACGGTAAATATAGTTGATATCGCCCGAGTAAACAGTTTCGCTGGTTATTCCTTCAATCACGTGGTTTCTGGTTCTTGGAGAAACATAAACATCCCTGAAAAAAGGTGCGCGGGTAAGGTATGCTCCATTTCCTTTGATAAAATGCCTTCCGGTAACCTTGTAGGTAAGTCCGCCTTTTGCAGCATAATTAAAGAAGCTGTATTTTTCGCCATCGCCAAAAGAATTGTCGGGAAATTTGCCATTGGCCATATTTCCGGTGTACCAGAATTGTGTTTCGGAAAGTTCAACTCCCACAAAGGCATCAATTTTTTTAAGGTTAAAGACAGTTTGTCCGAATCCTTTAAAGGTATTTACGTTTGCAACGAAATCGTATCCAAAAATGTCACCTTCTTCAACAACGTGGTTTGGGGTGTTGATGTCATTGTCCTGAACATCAGGCTGGGTGGGATCCTGGTCAGCAAACTTATCAATATCGAGCCAGAAGTCGCCGCCAAGCAGGTCATCGACCACTTTAAACTGATGGCTTTTGTAAATTGTGCCATTGAATCCTGCAGTGAGGGCAATTCTTTCTTTGAGTTGAGAATTATAAACTGAGCTGAGGATATATCTGGTAATGTCGTTTCTTCTGTCTTCGACCATGTAAATTGATCTCATGCCGGTAAAATCGGAACCTTCACCATTTGCATTTTCAACAGTGTAAAGATTCTTGTAGTTGGCATTGTACATGGCATCCCAGTTGAGCTGTGGCGATTCTTCGGCAGTCCAGAGTGCTGTATAATAATTGTAATTAGCTGTTTCATCAGCATTTGAAGCTTCACTCCAGTAGCTTGGGAGGTAGCGGTAATAATCCGGACGAGGGTCGCCGGCGTCATTCCATGTAATTGCGGTTGCGCCACCTCTGCCGAATGAATAACCCAGAGATGTATTAAGATTGGATTTTTCATTGATTGTAAAATAATGCGAGGCAAGCATCATGGGCTGATTGAAATTGCTTACGGCTGAATTTCTGACTTTTCCGTCCTGATAACCCCAAAGAGGGTTGTAATAATTGTTGCCTGTGAGATCAAACATTTCCTGAGTGCCGGCAGTTTGCTTTCCTCTTTTTGAAGGAGCGCCGAAAACTGTGAAACCCAGACTGTGTTTGTTGTTCAGTTTTTTCTCGCCTGAGAAAAAGTATGCCCAAGCATCATAAAAAGTGCCGTCAACATATCCGTTTTCGGCCCATCTTCTTGAACCTGAAAATGTGAAAGCCCAGTTGTTATCCATCAAGCCGGTGGAATGGGTGTACATCAACCTGTTCCTGTACGAGCGGTTTGAAGAGGATAGAGTAAGTTTTGAGCCAACGCGGTAGGTAGACGCTCTGATGATGATATTTGTAGAACCTCCAATGCCACCAAAAGAAAAATCGGAGGCAGAGATTCCGTCGTTGACCACATCATTTTTTGTAGCATCATTTAGTCCGCCCCATGCCGACCAAAAAGCATTCCCTGTTTCCAGATCATTCACCGGCATTCCGTTGACATTCAAAGAAATGTACTCTGATTCATAACCACGGATGCGGAATCGTGCAGGGGAAAAAGTAAAGGAAGCGGCATTGACAAAAACATCAGATGAAGCTTTCAGCAATCCTGCTGCTTCCTGTTTATCTGATTCGTTTTCGTCATCGCCCGAGTTAGTCTGAAGCTCGATAACAGGTATCGAATCATTCGACTTCGGCTGGTCAGGTAAGTCCGTTTGAGCACTTACCCCGATGTACGTAAAAACAACCGTAGTGAGTAGTAAGTTTTTTAAGTGTTTTATCATATTAAGTTTTTAAATTTTTTTCAATATTTAAAAAAGAGAACAAAGATACTTCAAAAAAAAGTCACTTTTAAAAAGGTTGAAAAATATTAATAAAAAATTAACAAAAACCCGATTTTATCTTTGTGTTAGTATCCGCTTTATTACGTAGATTTGCTGCAAGAAAAAAATAAGACCATGAACAGATATTTTTGGATGATTCTTGCGACCCTTGTTATTGTTGCTTTTCAGGTAAAATCTCAGAATGAAAAAAAGGTAACAGTCGGATGTATTGGGTTTTATAACGTTGAAAATTTATATGATACAGTAAATCAGGAAAATAATGATGAAGAATTTCTTCCTGAAGGGAAAAACAAGTGGACAGGAAAAAGATATAAAGAAAAACTTAATCGTATGTCGGATGTTATTTCTCAGTTAGGAACTGAAATTACACCTGATGGTATTGCTATTTTAGGTATGTCGGAAATTGAAAACAAATCAGTGCTTGAGGATCTTGTTAAAACCGAAAAACTGAAAGGCAGAAAATACCAGATAGTTCATTATGACAGTCCGGATGTCCGCGGTGTCGACGTTGCCCTGATTTACCAACCAAAATATTTTAAAGTACTGAGTTCTAAATCGTACAGACTGAAAGTGGCAGATAAGCCCGATTTTAAAACCCGCGACCAGCTTTTGGTTTCTGGTATTTTTGACGGGGATACGCTTCATGTTATTGTCAACCACTGGCCATCGAGACGCGGTGGTGAAAAACGCAGTCGTCCGCTCCGCAATGCAGCTGCCGACCTCACGCGCAGTATTTCAGATTCAATAATGAAAATAAATAAAAATGCCAAGATTATCATCATGGGCGACCTCAATGATGATCCCATCAACGAGAGTGTTAAACTGCACCTGAAAGCGGTGAAATCCAAAGAAGAAATGACCGATGGTACTTTGTTTAACCCCATGGAATCATTGTTTAAACAGGGTGTTGGCTCATTGGCTTACCGTGATAATTGGAATCTTTTTGATCAGTTGGTTTTATCGCCCGGACTGGTTAATAAATCTGATAAAGGATACAGCTTCCATAAAGCGGTTGTTTTCAATAAAAAATTCCTGATGCAAAGTTCAGGTCAGTATGCCGGTTATCCTTTAAGAACCTATGTTGGCAGCACTTATCAGGGTGGGTACAGCGACCATTTCCCGGTTTATATTTTTATTGCTAAGGAGTTGTAACTCGCGTAAACTTTTTTTGTTTTATTATAATTTCCCGGCTTGAAAGCCGGGGCTGAATTGAGCTGGCCTTTCAGGCCTTATGCTTAAAAGTATTTAGGTGTTTAATCAAAATAACCAGCTTCCAACTTCTGACTTCCGGCTTCTGACTTCTTAAACTTTCGACTTAAAGGACTTTCGACTTGACAGACTCTCGACTTGAAGGACTTTACGAACTTTAAAGACTTTCATCTTTCAAACCAGCCGCTCCGGTTCCTCAATCAACTCCTTTATTTTTTTAAGGAAGCCCACTGAATCGCGTCCGTCAATAATCCGGTGATCATAGGAAAGGGCAAGATACATTATTGGTCTGATCTCTACCTTTCCGTTTACGGCAACAGGCCGGTCAACGATATTGTGCATTCCTAAAATTCCTGATTGAGGCGGATTCAGGATCGGAGTAGATAACATTGATCCGAAAACTCCTCCGTTTGATATGGTAAATGTCCCTCCGGTAAGTTCATCAATGGAAATTTTCTTTTCCCGGGCTTTTTTTGCGAGCTCTGCAATTTTGATTTCAATATCTGCCAGGGACATTTTTTCGGTGTCACGAAGAACCGGAACCATCAAACCTTTTTCAGTCTGAACAGCAATTCCAATATCGCTGTAATTAAAATACAGAATATCTTCCCCTTCAATCATGGCATTGACACTGGGAACTTCCTTCAAGGCAATGGTGGCTGCTTTGGTGAAAAATGACATTAATCCGAGTTTTATTCCATGTTTTGCCTGAAAATCAGCCTGCATTTTTTTTCTAACTGCCATTACATTGCTCATGTCCACTTCATTGAAGGTGGTGAGCATGGCTGTTTGATTTTTCACTGCCACAAGCCGTTCCGATAGTTTTTTCCTGAGCGGTGTCATTTTAGTCCGCACAGCATTCTCATCCCTCTTTTCTTTGACAACGGGTTTGTTTTCCATGGCGGCCATAACATCCCTGCTGGTAATTTTATGATCCGACTTTATTGCTCCGGCTTCAATATTGGCCTTTTCCATCATTTTTTTGGCAAGGGGGGTGGCTTTAAGCGCTGAATAATCATTGGTATTGGATGCAATCTTGTTTCCCGGAACAGAAATTTCTGTCTGAGCAGTTTTTTCATCAGTTTTAAATGAAGTATCGATTCTGCAGGCAACAGCGCCCACTTTAACTGTTTGCCCTTCCTCAAAAAACAACTCGATTTTTCCGCCTTCATCGGCCACAAGTGTCAATGTAGCTTTGTCTGATTCGATTTCGGCAAGCTCCTGTCCTCTGTAAACCACATCGCCGGTTTTTACAAACCATCTGGTGATGAGAACTTCGGAGATTGATTCGCCCGGACTGGGTATTTTTATTTCGATGATCATTTATCTAATGCGTTTTTATTTTAGTAATAAGATCGTAAAAATTTATTGTTTCTGAGAATTTCGTTTCCTGCGAAGTTCCTTTTCATGGTCAATGGTGCACTGTAATCCGCAAAATTGTTGTGACCTGTCACAGGTGCATTTTCTGAAAACCTTTGACAGGATTTTCTTATGCTGTAACTGATGAATTTCTGCCAATCCGGTTGCCGGACTGCCACTTGGAGGCCGCGATACCAACTCAAGCTGGTTTTCAATGGGCAATCGTGCAATAAACGGCCAGGCACCCATATTTCCAGGTTCTTCCTGCACCCATACAAACCTTGTGGCATTTTTATATTTTTGAGTTATGTCCTTGATCTGATTGAGTGGAGTAGGGTATAACTGCTCAATTCTGACAACAGCAAAAGTATCAGCTTTGAGTTCTCTTTTTTCTTTTATCAGGTCGTAATAAATTTTTCCTGTACAAAAAACTACCTGCATAATGGAATCAGGATTTTCAACCAGGTCATCAATAACCTCAGAAAAATGTCCAGTTGCGATTTCCTTAAGATCCGAAATGCATTCGGGATGACGCAGCAGACTTTTTGGGGTAAACACAATCAATGGCCTTTCAAAATTCCTTTTTAACTGACGGCGAAGTACATGGAAAAAGTTGGCCGGGGTTGTGCAATTGACAATCTGCATATTATTATTGGCGCATAATTCCAGAAACCGTTCCATACGCGCACTTGAATGTTCGGGACCCTGACCTTCAAAACCGTGGGGAAGGAGCAAAGTAAGCCCATTCATCAATCCCCATTTTTCACCTGCCGAACTGATGTACTGATCAATTATTACCTGGGCCACATTGTGAAAATCGCCAAACTGGGCTTCCCAGATTGCTAACCCTTCTGGTCTTCCAAGTGCATAGCCATACTCAAACCCCAACACTCCGTATTCTGAAAGCGGAGAGTTATAAATATCAAATGGGGCCTGATCGGGATTGATGTTTTTAAGAGGGTAATATTTTTCGTCGGTATTGTCGATTACATGAGCAGCATGGCGGTGCGAAAAGGTGCCACGTTCCGAGTCCTGACCACTCACCCTTACCGGAATTCCTTCATTGACCAGTGAGCCATAGGCAAGCAGTTCGCCCAATGCCCAATCGATCTTTCCTTCAGCAATCATTTGCCTTCGGTCATCAACAAGTTTAACTACCTTTTTAAAAAATATTTTGTTGTCAGGAAGCGTAGTGAGGGCTGAAGCAAGTTTTAACAGAATATTCATGTCAACACCTGTTTCAGGTGAGCTTTTAAAATCCAGTGCTCCCGGCTGTTTAAAATCACCCCAGTCTTCTTCGAGGAAATGCTCAATGTGAACAGTATCTGATTTTTTGGATTCTCCAAGGTTGCTTTCAAGCAAATCATCAAATTCCTGCTGCATTGCCCGTACTTTTTCGGGAGTGATTGCCTTTTCTGAAATTAATTTTCCTGCATAGATTTCAAAAGGGTTGGGGTGTTTTTCTATTTCCTTGTAAAGCAACGGCTGTGTAAATCTTGGCTCGTCACCTTCGTTGTGGCCATATTTTCTGTAACATAGTATATCAATGAATACATCGGTATGAAACTGCTGCCTGTATTCAATGGCAATTTTCACAGTGTGGACAAGCGCTTCCACATCATCACCGTTTACATGAAAAATGGGAGCTTTTATCACTTTGGCTATATCTGTACAGTAGGTGCTTGAACGCCCTTCGAGATAGTTTGTGGTAAACCCGACCTGATTGTTTATGACAAGATGCACCGTGCCACCTGTTTTGTATCCCGGAAGCTGCGACATCTGAACAACTTCATAAACAACCCCCTGTGATGCCACAGCTGCGTCGCCGTGAATTATTACCGGAATCAGTTTATTGTAATCACCGGAATGTTTTCTGAGAATTTTTGCTTTGGAGATGCCCTGTACAACCGGACCAACAGTTTCGAGGTGTGAGGGATTTGGAACCAGATTCAGTTTAACCAGTTTGCCATTGTCGGTTTTTATGGTATTGTTGTAGCCAAGGTGGTATTTAACATCACCAAGGATATTGCTTTCATCATAATTTTTTCCGGTGTATTCCTTAAAAATATTTTCATATGGCTTTTTAAGGATGTTTGTGATCACATTTAACCTTCCGCGGTGAGCCATACCAATAACAAATTCATCAACACCGAGTTCAGATCCTTTTTCTATGACCATGTCGAGAGCCGGAATCAAAGCTTCGCCTCCTTCAAGCGAAAACCTTTTTTGCCCGGTGAATTTTTTATGAATAAATTTTTCGAACCCCACAGCCATTTTCAGGTGATCAAGAAAATGAATTTTTTCACTTGCGCTGAAATCAGTTTTATTCCTGCAAGACTCCAGCCGGTTTCTGATCCAGTCGGTTACTTCGGGTGTCCTTATAAACATATACTCAATACCGATGGACTTGCAGTAAGTGGTTTTTAGAAAATCAATAATATCGGAAAGTTTAGCCGGACCAATTCCAATGTCTTTGCCGGCCTGAAACACGGTAGCAAGGTCAGATTTTTGCAATCCAAAGTTTTCAATATCCAGAGTTGGAGTGTATTTTCGGCGTACCCTTACCGGATTTGTTTCTGTAAACAGGTGACCACGCTTGCGATAAGAATCAATAAGGTTTTTGACTTTGAATTCTTTGTCAATCAACCCCGACGGCTCAGTTTCAAAATTTGACCTGGCAAACTCAAAACCCCTGAAAAAATTTCTCCAGCTTTCATCAACCGATTGTGGATCAGCCAAAAACTGATTGTACATTTCATCAATTCTTTCATTGTCAATATTTCCCAGAAACGACAGATTCTCCATTGATTCTTTTCTTTTTATTACAAATATAAAATTTAAGTATTTAAATACCAAAATTAATCTGAAATGATATATAACAATGAACAAACAATTCATCAATTTGTTTACCTTAAAAAGAAAAAATGAAAATATTTGTCCTGATCATGTTGTCTTTTGTGCTACTGACACAATGTCAGCAGGCAGACAATGAAATAAATACTGTTGTTATGGAAAAGAATAAACTTACAGAAGCCGAAAAAAGGGTAATAATCGGAAAAGGAACAGAACCTGCGTTTGCAGGTGTCTATACCGACAATTTTGAAAAGGGTACCTATGTGTGTAAAAATTGTGATGCTCCTTTGTACAATTCCTCTGATAAATTTCACTCAGGTTGTGGATGGCCTGCCTTTGATGATGAAATAGAAGGTGCGGTAAAAAGGATTCAGGATGCGGATGGTCGCCGGACAGAAATTGTGTGTGCTGCATGTAATGGTCATCTGGGACACGTTTTTGAAGGCGAGGGTTTTACTCCGAAGGATACCAGGCATTGTGTAAATTCAATTTCCATGAAATTTATTCCTGATTCAGAAAAAACCGAAACAGCTGTTTTTGCCGGCGGGTGTTTCTGGGGTGTTGAGTATTATTTTTTAAATTTAAAAGGAGTTGTTTCGACCATGCCCGGGTATACGGGAGGACATAAAAAAAATCCAACCTACGAGGAAGTATGTTCCGGAAGTACCGGTCACATCGAAGCAGTTGAAATTAAGTTCATGCCCGATGAAGTTTCCTATGAAGAACTGGCAAAACTATTTTTTGAAATACATGATCCCACACAGGAAAACGGACAAGGTCCGGATATTGGCGAACAATATCTGTCGGTTGTTTTTTATCAGAATGAGCAACAGAAAGAAATAACAGAAAAGTTAATATCTCAATTGGAGAAAAAGGGTTATGATGTTGCTACCGGACTGTTACCTGCTGATAAATTTTGGCCTGCAGAGGATTATCATCGAAAGTATTACGAAAAGAAGGGAAAAAAACCATATTGTCATATCCGGACAAGTCGATTTTAAAAACAGATATTCAAATTGTCTTATATTTGTCCTGAAATTCAGTACAAATGTATTTTAGAAAAATTTCCGTTTTTGGATATTCAATACTCGCGACTGCCTGTTTGCCTGCCTGTCGTAATGAATCTGATGTTACTGAAAAGAAATCATTGGATCCAATTATTAATGATGCAATGCCGAATATTGTTTTGATCCTGGTTGATGATGTTGGGTTTGATAAAGTTGGCTATTCTTCAGGAAATAAACTTACTCCCAACATCGACCAGCTTGCTGCTGATGGAGTGATTTATAATAATGCATATACATCCTCAGCCATTTGCACACCATCCAGATACTCACTTTTGACAGGTAAATTTCCGGGAAGATGTACTGATATTACATTTGTTGAAAATTCCCCTGATAATGATCCCTATTTAATTAACTGGAACTCATTTCTTTCTAAAAGTGATTACACTATTTTTGAGGCGTTGTCGGAAAATGGTTATCAAACCGGGTTTGTGGGTAAGTATCATTTGGCTTCAAAAAGTGAATTGGATGCCTGCTTACCTGCCTTAGATTCATCTTTAATTCCAGCCGATGCCGACAAGTACCTGAGAATTCATCAGGACAGTCTGGTTAGCCTGATCAAAAGAAAAACCGGTGCCGATTTTGTTGATAATGTTCATATTGGCAATTGTGAAGAAAATCTTGCCAAATGGCTTAAAACACATCATACCGAATGGACAACCTATGGTGCATGCTCATTTATCGAGAATGCTAAAGATGATAAACCTTTTTTTCTTTATTTAGCAACCAATTTGACTCATGGTCCGGGAATAATTGAAGGTTTTGAAAACGATCCGGTTTATACCCCTGAAGGCAAAGTGGAAGATGTAATGAAATATTCGCTTCCAAAAGACAAGGTCAAAAACCAAATGTTGTTTAAAGCAAATTGGAAAGATGAAAATAAACTTGCAGTTGTTTTGCTTGATAATCAGATTGGGGATATTATAAATGCATTGAAGAGAAAGGGTTGCTATGACCAGTCAATGATAATATTTGTTTCGGATAATAATAACGAACCCGGAAAAGGAAGCTGCTACGAGTCGGGCATCAAAGTACCAATGTTGATCAAATGGCCGCAAAATCAAAATTCCGGCATGAAAGATAACCGTTTGATAGAAAATGTGGACATTTTCCCCACAATTCTTCAAATGTGTTTATTTTATTATGCTGAAGGAAATATTGATGGCAAAAGTTTTCTGGAACCTGAATCGAAAAGGGATGGATTATATTTTGAAGCTGGTTATACAAGAGCCCTGAGATATGGAAAATACAAATATATTGCTTTCAGATACCCGGATTTTATTAAACAAGGAATAAAAGATGGATTGAACAAACTTGCTCCGAATCATATGGGTGCCGACTGGATAAAGCAGGCATGGTTTTCAGCTGCGTGCTACCCCGGGTATTGGGATCAGGATCAATTATATGATTTGGAAAAGGACCCTTTTGAACTGGTAAATCTGGCAGGAAAAAAAGAATATAAAAAGGTTTTATTGGAAATGAAAAACAGGATTGATTGTTATCTGAAAACCTTTAGAAATGAATTTTCTGTTCAGAATGATAATTTTATGGAATCAAATGAATATAAAAGGGCTGTAGATAATTCAAAAAAAGAAATTTCCAGGGCAATAGGACCTGAAAACATCAGAATTTTTAACCAAAGGCATTTAATGCTGAGATAGGATTGTTTCCAATTATTAAGTATTTTTAACACTACATAAATAATTGATTTACAAATTGTAAGTTAATATATTTGATTGGTATGTTTTTTGATGCTTGACTAAAGGAAATTCATAAATTAAATTTGTGACATAAAACATATCTAAACTAATGAACTTATGAAAAGATCGGTTTTATTATTTGCGATGGTGTTTTTTGCTGCCCTTGTTATGGTTGCGCAAACAAATGAACCAAAGGTTGATATAAAAGTTAACCGAGAACTTGACGAAAATGGTAATGTGGTCAGGTATGATTCGGTTTATACCTGGAGCTGGAGTTCAAGCGGTAATATCGCTGACCAGAAAATGATCGACAGTTTGCTTTTTAAAAGAGACGAAATGTTTAAGGGATTTCCCGGAAAATCATTTGATGATATAATGAATGGAGGAATCTTATCAGATGAGTTTTTCAAACAGGATGATTTTTTCAAAGATTTTTTTGAGGAATTTTATCAGGGCGATGAGTTTATCAAACACAAGCAGGAAATGCTTGAAAAAATGATCCAGCAAATGGATTCCATTCAGCAGGTAAAACCAAAATTGCCCCAAGGAACCGTTATCCACAGCCTTTAATCTGTTAAAACGAGTAGGTATTATACTGTAATTATATCTAAACTATTTTTTTATTCAGAAAAATACACTTTTTTTATACCTGAAATTGTTTAAAGGTCGGGTATATGGTTATAAAATATAATTTTACTTTTCTGGCAGGTTCATCATTACTGGCTATTTCAAATTGCTCATCCAACAGTTCCAATCATGAATCCTTAACCCCTGCAAAATTCAGTTTTCCAAGTCCCAATGTCATAATAATCCTGCTTGATGATGTGGGGTTTAATAAGCTGGGTGCGTACTCAGGAAACAACCTCACTCCAAACATTGATGCCCTGGCCGCTGATGGTGTGGTTTATGATAGCGTTTATGTTTCTTCTGCAGTTTGTACTCCTTCAAGATATTCATTGTTTACCGGAAATTTCGCAGGCCGGTGCACGCATGAAAGATTTCTAAGGGAAAACCCCGTTGACCAGCCGTATAGGATAAACTGGAATACCTACCTGACTGAAAATGACAATACTTTGTTTGAAACCATGCGCGAAAACGGTTATCACACAGGCTTTGTGGGGAAATGGCATCTGACACATCCGAATGATTTAAGTAAAATATTGCCTGACTTTGATTTGAATTTGATTCCCGATAGTGCTGAAAGCTTTTTGATCAGACATCAGGAAATTCTTGCCGAATATATAAAGAAAATATCCGGAGCCGATATAGTTGAAAATGTTATTGCTGAAAACAATGAAAATAATCCATTGAAGGAATTGCAGTGCCATCATACCGAGTGGATGACACTTGGACTGTGCAACTTTATTGATGAATCACCGGATAACAAACCTTTTTTTGCCTTTCTTGGAACGCCACTGACTCATGGCCCATCAGCATTAATGTCACTTAAAAAAAATCCGGTTTATACTCCGGAAGGCCGAATTAATGAAGTAATGAAATATCACCCCGACCGGCAATCAGTATTGAACAGGTTTAAAAATAAGGTGAGCGAATGGGACGAAGGAAAACTTGGAGCAATATGGCTCGACGACCAGGTAGGAGCTGTAGTTAAAAAACTCAAAGAAAAAGGAGCTTACGACAATACAATTATTATCATCGTTTCAGATAATAATAATGAACCTGGAAAAGCCGGCTGCTATGAATCGGGCACCCATGTTCCCATGATTATTAAATGGCAAAACAATAAAAGCAAAGGAACCCATTCAGGGCAGGCTATCCAGACAATTGATATTTTTCCCACAGTAATTGAAGAATGTGGAATTGAACTTAAAGATAGGAAGGTGGATGGAATCAGTTTTGCAAAAAATAAAAAACCTGACCGAAAAGATCTGTATTTTGAAATGGGAATAACAAGAGCATTGAAATACGGCAAGTATAAATATATTGCATTTAAAATGCCTGAAAATGAAATTGAAAAAATGAAAACAGGCAAAATCAGTGAAGCCCCAAATCAAATGAATGTCTGGTGGGCAGCACAAACATATGTTGCCATGAAGGCATACCCGGCATATTGGGATCAGGATCAGTTGTATGATATTGTTAATGATCCTTTTGAACTTCATAATCTGGCTTCTGACACTGCATATTCAAAAGTACTGATTGAAATGAAATCCAGACTTGCAATATATCTTGGTTCTTTCATACATCCTTATTCGTTGGATTTTCAGGAGTTTATGGTATCAGATGAATTTAATATTCTCAAAAAGGAGGCCCAAAAAAAGATACCCGAGATGGTTAACAAACTGGAAATGTTCAATTTTAAATGGCCCCCCGTTAAAAAATGAACCTGCCTGAAAATTTCACCCTGCTTGTAAAACCTGTCGGTCCTGATTGCAACCTTGATTGCTCTTATTGCTTTTATCTTCATAAATCTGAACTTTTTCCGGCTGGGAAACATATTATGCAGACTGCTATTGTGGAGGAAATGTACAACCAGATTGCAAACATGCCAGTTAAAAATTTTTCTCTGACTTTTCAGGGCGGTGAACCCGCATTGGCCGGAAGGGAATTTTATGAGAATGCACTCAAAACTCATAAAAAAATTGCCCCGCATAAAAATATCGCATACAGTTTTCAAACCAATGGATTGCTAATAGATGATGACTGGGCAAAATTTTTAAAAACCGGTGATTTTTTGGTCGGATTATCTATTGATGGCCCCGAACACATTCATAACAAGTATAGAAAATTTAAAAATGGCAGGGGATCATTTAATGAAGTGATGCGCGGACTGGCTTATCTGATGAAAAATCAGGTTCCGGTAAATGCCATGTGCTGCCTTACGGATTATTCTGCTTTGTTTCCCGATGAAATTTATGATTTTTATAAATCCCTGGGAGTTGATTGGTTGCAGTTTATTCCAGTGGTTGAACGTGATAGACACGATTCCGGAAAAGCAGCGGATTTTTCACTTTCTGATAAAGATTACGGTGATTTTCTGATCGGTATTTTTGAAAAATGGCTGTCTGATTTTAAGGATGGCGTACCCACCGTTCACATAAAATACTTTGAATCGATTTTTTATACGTACCTTAATTTGTCACCGCCCGATTGCACTATGGGAAAGAATTGCGGGGTGTATCTGGTCGTTGAGCACAATGGGGATGTTTATTCATGCGATTTTTTTGTTGAGCCTGATAGAAAATTGGGAAATATCATGAATGACAGACTTGAAGATATATTTCACTCATCCCGTCACTTAAACTTCGGTAAACAGAAATCGCATTTACCGGAAAAATGTACAAAGTGCGCATATAGTAAAAATTGTTTTGGGGGATGCATCAAAGATCGTATGAATGATCCCCTTGATAATAAAAATCCAAGATATTGCCATTCATTTTTAAGATTCATGAAAGTTGCCGACCCTGTATTTGAAAAACTTGCACTTGACTGGAGAAAAAAGTATGCTTCTTCAGCAGGCATTAAGTTTGATCATGATTCTTATGATGCATCCGACAATTTTTAGTTGATCTCATTTCTCTTCAAAGCAAAACTTTATTAACGTTGTTAAAACAGTATTACTTTTTTTTCTATTTTTATCAAAATTTAACCACATGGAATTTTTGGGAATTATACCTGCAAGATACGGATCAACAAGATTTCCGGGTAAACCCCTTGCCGATATCGGAGGAAAAAGCATGGTAAGGCGTGTGTACGAGCAATCCTCGAAGGCACTCAAATATGTCATTGTTGCCACAGATGATGAGAAAATCATGAAAGCTGTCCATAAATTTGGAGGAAAAGCGGTGATGACCTCCAAAAAGCACCAGAGTGGTACCGACCGTTGCGCCGAAGCTCTTGAAAAAGCTGAAGATATTTTTAAAATGAAATTTGACGCTGTGATTAATATTCAGGGCGATGAACCATTTATTCAGCCCGAACAGCTTCAAAAAGTAATTTCATGTTTTAAGAAAAAAACAACCCAGATTGCCACACTGGCAAAACCTATAAATAAATACGATGATATTTTCAGCGAAAAGGAAGCCAAAATGGTGCTGAACAATAAAAATGAAGTTATTTATTTCAGTCGTTCCCCAATACCTTTCATTGTAAAATCACGACAAAAGGATTGGGTAAAAAAACACTTGTTTTACAAGCATATTGGTATTTACGGATACCGTGCCGACATTCTTAAGGAAATAACTAATCTTGAACAAACCGCACTTGAAAAAGCCGAGTCGCTTGAACAGTTGCGCTGGATTGAAAACGGATATAAAATTAAAGTCGAATTTACCGAATTCGAAAGCGTTTCCATCGACACCCCAAAGGACCTTAAAAAGGTTATTGAGTTGGGATTGATGTAGGGGGGGAGTCGAAAGTTCGTAAAGTTTGTAAAGTTCGTAAAGTCCAAAAAGTCCGTAAAGTCCGTAAAGTCTGTTAAGTCGATAGTTCGTAAAGTTGGGAGTCGGAAGCCGGAAGTTCAGTGACGCAATGCTTGCGTCGCCATAAAAACAGCAAAGACAAATTCATCAGAAAAGAAGCATGAATTTATTCAGAAGGTAAGATTGAAAAGTCGGAAGTCTAAAGTCTAAAGTCAGAAGCCGGAAGTCTGAAGCTGGTTATTTTGATTAAACACCTAAATACTTTTAAGCAAACGGCCTGAAAGGCCAACTCAATTCAGCCCCGGCTTTCAAGCCGGGGTTTATAAAATGATGCAATCAAACCGCCGGATATGAACACCTTGGAACGAAAAATCTTTTTCCGGCGGAAATAAATGATAAAATTTAACAGAAGGTTAGATTATAAAGTCGTAAAGTCGAAAGTCTTTAAAGTCCGTAAAGTCGAAAGTCCATAAAGTCGAAAATTCAGAAAAGGGAGAACAACAAAAACTCATCTCCCAAACCCGAAATTAACAATGGCATTCGGTTGTTATGTAATAACCCCGGGTGAATTAAAAAAACGATAATCAGAGAAATTATTAATTTTACAAACAAAAATCTATCTTTGCACAAATATTTTTTATGAGTGTGAGCAGACTATATACCGAGGGACTTGTGAAAAAATACGGCAGACGCACTGTTGTAAAAGGTGCTTCTATTGAAGTGAAACAAGGCGAAATCGTTGGTCTGCTTGGTCCGAATGGCGCCGGAAAAACCACCTCCTTTTACATGATTGTGGGACTTGTTAAACCCAATGCCGGCAAGATTTTTCTTAACGATCAGGATATTACAAATCTCCCCGTTTATAAACGTGCCCAAAAAGGAATCGGGTACCTTGCCCAGGAAGCTTCGGTTTTCAGGAAACTAAGCGTCGAAGACAACATTATGGCCATTCTTGAAATGTCTAAATTTACAAAAGAGGAAAGGAAGGAACGATTGGAGAAACTTCTGGGCGAGTTTGGCCTTCAGCACATTCGCAAAAGCAAGGGTATTCAGCTGTCCGGAGGCGAAAGAAGAAGAACAGAAATTGCCCGGGCTCTGGCCATCGACCCATTGTTTATATTACTCGATGAACCTTTTGCAGGCGTTGACCCCATTGCTGTTGAAGATATTCAGGAAATTGTTTCCACTTTGAAAAAGAAAAATATCGGGGTTCTTATTACCGACCATAATGTACATGAAACCCTTTCAATTACCGATCGTGCCTACCTGCTCTTCGAAGGTGAAATTCTGAAGGCAGGAACAGCCGAAGAACTTGCAGGTGATGAACAGGTTAGAAAAGTTTACCTGGGTAAGAACTTTGAACTGCGTCGTTAAAAAGATTAACTCTTTATTCACAACTTTTGCTTTGGAGAATCCCCGTGGTTTTTATACTTTTAACAATTATTTTATTGTTATTCCGTTTGTTTTTAAGATAAATAAACTAAAAAATGAAATTATTAATTGCAGCAGTATTTTTGATGTCCCTTTTTACAGGTTGCATTACTCTTAAAGAAGTAAATGTGGGTAAAATTGAAGGGGTTAAAATTGTGGATATCTCAAAGGAATCTGTCAAGGTTGAATTGATGATGCCTGTTGAAAATAAAAATAATTTTAAAATTAAAATTAAAGATGTTGATCTTGAAGTTGCTGTAAACAAGGTCAATATGGGAAAGGTTACTAAAATTAAAAAAGTGGTTATCCCAAGAAATTCAAACGAAACACACAGTTTTTTAATTGAAGCAAAACTCGACAACGTGCTCATGGGAGGCGTTTCACTCGCTGGCTCCATGTTTAAAAATAAGGCCAATATTAAAGTATCCGGCCACATAAAGGCAAAAGCATTTTTTGTCAGCAAAAAGATTAAAATTGATGAAAACAATCCAGTTAAACTTTTCAAAAACCGTGATTGATGAAGAAGATTATTGTTCCTGTTGATTTTTCAAATGATTCAATTAATGCCTTTGAGCATGCTATTGTTTTTGCAAATAAACTGGGTGCTAAACTCAGATTAATTCATGTGCTGAAAGGCGGGAAATTTTTGCCCCCCGATAATATTTTGGGATTTGATGATAAAACAAAACGCGATGTTGATGCTTATTTCAATGCATTCCTGAATAAATACTCAGATAAAATTACTTCCGGTGTGGATTATATCATTCGCGATGGAAAAGTTTTTAAGGAAATTACCGAACAGGCTGGATTCGATAATTCTTACATGCTTATTATGGGTACACACGGGGTTTCTGGGTTTGAAGAACTCTGGATGGGAAGCAACGCCTTCAAAGTAGTCAACAATTCACCTTGTCCTGTTCTTACTTATCGAAACGGATTCCTTAGAAAAGATGTAAAACGTATTATTTTGCCGGTCGATATCACCAGGGAAACCAGACAAAAAGTGCCGAAAACAACCGAAATTGCAGCTGCTTTCAATGCTGAAATACATATTGCTGCAGTGTGTGAAACCGAAAGAAAAAAGGTTATTGAGAAAACCGAACAATACTCTGATCAGGTTAGGGATTTTATTGAGAAAAAAGGTCTTAAAGTTGTTCAAACATCACTTTTTGGAAGCAACATTACGGATATGACCATTGAATATGCCATCAGCGTTAATGCCGAAATGATCAGCATAATGAGTGAACAACCAAAAAATGCGAAAAATTTTCTGATGGGACCTTACGCTCAACAAATGGTTAATCATTCTCCGATACCGGTTATTACTTTTAATTCAAATAATTATTAATTTTGCAGAAAAACCGATTACATGAAAACTGTATTTTGCATTATATTAGCTTTTTTAACTTTTAGCGCTTTTTCACAGGAAGATGATAAAAATGACATTTTTAACCGATTGGAAAAATCCGGTCCGGGATACGGGAAAGTGACTATAAACCAGGATTATTCTGCAAAAAATCTTATTCGTAAACATGCTGAAGTGAATAAGGACCTGATGCCTGAGGGTTACCGTATTGTGATTTACTCGGGTTCCGGAGCAGGAAACGAAACAAAAGCCAATTCAGAAAGAGGAAGATTTAAAGCTTTACATCCTTCACATGGTGCATATATTGAATATTTTGAACCAAACTTTAAAGTTCATGTGGGCGATTTCCGCAATAAATCTGATGCACTGAAACTTTATGAAGATCTTATTGAAGAATTTCCCGGTTCTTATATTATTACTGACAGAATAGAATTTCCAAAACTGTAATTGCTATGCTGAAACCCGCAGAACATAATGAGCTTCGGGAAGTTGCCAGAACCATCCGGACTGATATAGTCAGGAGTTTGGAAAGTGCAGGCTCAGGACATGCCGGAGGATCGCTCGGATTGGCTGATGTTTTTACAGTGCTTTATTTTAAAATCCTAAATCATAAACCCGAAAATCCATTGTGGGATGGACGTGACAGAGTGGTTTTGTCCATCGGACATGTGGCTCCGGTTCTTTATGCAACCCTTGCCAATGCCGGATATTTTCCAAAGGATGAGTTGCTTACTTTGCGCAAGCTTGGTTCGCGCTTGCAGGGCCATCCCGGCAAGGAACATGGATTGCCCGGCATAGAGGTGTCTTCAGGTTCACTGGGACAGGGCTTGTCGGTGGCGGTTGGAATGGCTCTGACTGCAAAGATCGATAAGAAAAAACATTCCGTATTTTCAATCCATGGTGATGGTGAATTGCAGGAAGGATCAATCTGGGAAGCAGCTATGAGCGCGGCACATTATAAACTTGATAACCTCATTTCTGTTGTCGATCGAAACCATCTTCAAATTGACGGAAATACTTCATCTGTGATGGATATTGAACCGCTGGCTGATAAATGGAAATCTTTCGGATGGCATGTGATTGCCTGCAATGGAAATGATATCCTGCAACTTGCAGATGCTTTTGAAAAAGCAAAATCTGTTTCTGAAAAACCAGTCGTAATTATTGCGGAAACCAAAATGGGTAAAGGGGTTAAAAGTATTGAAGGCGATTACAGATGGCACGGAAAAGCACCCAATACAGAAGAAGCTGCCAGGTTTATTGAAGAAATAAAAAACAGTTGATTCAAAGATGAATTACACCATAAGGCAATATAAACCAACCAAAGCCGGTTTTGGCGAAGGACTGAAGGAAGCAGGAGAAAAATACTCCGGCATTCTTTGCATTGGAGCCGATATCACTGCTTCGGTAGGAATGGATTTGTTTGCTAAAGCATTTCCCGAAAGGTTTTTTTCGTTTGGAATTGCCGAGCAAAATATTGCCGGGGTGGCGGCCGGAATGGCTCTTGAAGGTAAAATCCCATTCTTTTCAACTTATGGCGTTTTTGCTGCATTGCGCACTACTGATCAAATCAGGGTTTCAATTTGCTATAATAACCTGCCCGTGAAAATCGGCGGTGCTCATGGCGGAATTTCTGTTGGTCCGGATGGCGCAACCCACCAGGCGCTCGAAGATCTTGCCATTATGCGCGCCTTGCCAAATATGACTGTTCTTTTACCCTGCGATGCAACTCAAACTAGACTGGCTGTTCTTGCATCCATAGATCAGGTGAAAGGTCCATGCTACATACGCTTCGGAAGGGAACCGGTTCCTGATTTCACTTTTCCCGATCAGCAGTTTATTGTAGGAAAAGCTCAGATTCTCAATGAGGGAAATGATATCAGTATTATTGCAACCGGACATATGGTGTGGGAAGCATTACAGTCGTCTGCTGAACTTGAAAAATCGGGAGTAAAAGCACGGGTAATAAATATTCATACAATCAAACCCATTGATAAGGAAACCATCATCAGGGCAGCAAAGGAAACTGGTAAAATTGTTACTGTTGAGGAGCATCAGGTTATTGGCGGACTGGGAAGTGCAGTGGCCGAAGTGGTTGCTGAAAATTATCCCGTTAAGGTGAAAATGATTGGTATGCAAGATTGCTTTGGTGAATCGGGAAAACCAGATGAACTGCTTGATAAATATGGGTTAAGGGCTGCAAATATTACAGCCGCATGTCATGAATTACTAAGCAAATAACCCCGAAATATCAATACTTCACAATTTTGCTGATTTTTTTACTTTTCCGGGTTGTTACTTCAACAAAATAAATTCCCTTTTCAAAACCGGAGCAATCGATGGTATGAGTACTTTCAAACCTTCTGGTGTATATTGTTCTGCCGCTGGTTTCTATAATCCTGACGAATGACTCACTGTTTGTTACTAACTGCAATCTGTCGGTTACAGGGTTTGGGTAGATAAGAAAATCTTCATTTGTAAAAAGCATTGTTTGGGTAAGTAAAGAATCAGGAAGGATCCTTCCAACCATAAAATCATCCCAGCCGCCTCCATATCCCGGAATTGTATCCCCATCAATAAAAACACTGTCTGAAAAGGTGATGCAAATGTATAATGAATCATTTCCGGTAACCGCTATATCTGTAATTTTTTGCTGGTTCAATCCGCCTGCCTGCTTTATCCAAACCCGGTTCCAGTCAGAGTCGAGTTTGATAAGATAGGAATCAAGGTAATTTGTTGATGTCAATAGCGTATCAGCAAAAGTAACTGATCCTGAGAATTGTCCACATGCATAAATGTTTCCGGTTTGGTCAACAGAAACTTTTGTCCCCATCTCATGATCTGTCCCGCCAAAAACAACTGCATTTTCAAAGTATCCGTTTTCATCGTAACGGGCTAAATAGGAATCGTAATTTCCAACGGACTCAAAACTATAATCCTCAAACCATGTTGTTCCACTATAAAAACCGGTAATATAAATTTTGTTTTGGGCATCAACGCAAATGCCTATGCCCTGATCTTCATTTTCACCCCCGGCTTTTTTGGCCCATAAAGGATTTCCATCAGCATCGGTTTTTACAATGTAAGTGTCATAATAACCGCTTGAAGCAAGTGTGTCATTTCCGAAAGTGACCTTTTTCTCAAAATACCCTGTTAAAACAGGCATTTCATTATTGTCGAGTGTAATATCTGCACCATAATCATAACCCGAATACCCAAATGTTTTTACCCATTGAAGTATTCCTGATTGAGAATACATAGCAAGGAAAATATCAGCAGACCCGGCTGTTACAACAGTATCACTGCCAAAATAGGATTGCATATAAAAAACGCCTGTTACATAAATGTCTCCTTCTGAATTAACAGCCTGACCATTAGTAATAACAGCACCTTCGCCCAGCACACTGTGAACCCATTGAAGTTCTCCGGTTGAGGAGTATTTTGAGGTAAAACTGAATTCCCAACATCCGCAGGAATACAAAATTGTGTCACCGATAAAAACTTCGTGACTATGAAATACACCTGAAAAAATAACATTTCCCTCAGGATCGATGGTTACTTCTGTTCCCATATCATCAGCAGTTCCTCCGATGGAGGTAAACCATAAAATATCCCCGTTCGAATTGCATTTTATCAGAAGGGCATCAGTCCCTCCATTACTTATAAGTGTTTCGCTTTCAAGTGTTATTGTGTCTGAAAATCCAGCAGCCAGATAAATATTGCCTTCAGAATCTTCGGAAATTGCATGAACAGCATCCTGTAAAGGGGTTCCGTATTTTTTTATCCATTCAAAACCGGGTGGCTGGGCCTGAATAGCTGAAAAACTAAGAGCTACAAGAAAAAGCAAGAAGTAATTTTTCATTTTTTTTTCTTTAAGTGCATTTACTTGAAAACAGGTCAAATAATGCGTATTGATTATCTGACTATTCATAAATAAAGATCAAAAGGTCTTAATTACAAAATTAAACTATGGTTGATCAATATGCAAGGGCGTTGGTATAATTGTTTTGCAGTTTCAGGTTAATTAAATACCTGCCAAGGAAAAATGCTCCGATTCCGGTAAAAATATGCCATAGCCAATGCGTTCCCATGGGCATTAACTGATCGGGAAACTGATCGTAAAACCTGAAAAACAGTGCTACAGCGAAAAACAATGTGGATAAAAGAAGTGATTTGATACAAGAATATTTGGTTTTAATGACAAACAATAAGCCCGGAATAAAAATTAACATGCCTGTGTACAAATATGATAAATTTATGGCATCAGAACCACTTGCAATATTGAAAATAAGCATCCTTAAACCAACAAGAATAATAACCAGTCCGGTCACATAATACCACTTTTTAAGCAATTTAAAAAGAAAAAATATACTGATTCCAAGGGTAAGGATAACAACCGGAAGTACATCCATAATTAGGAAAAACACATGGGCCCTGAAAGCATGAAAAAGTGTACTGCCTAATCCGTTCATTATAAGTAGAGGAGCGCAAAAATAAATGATAAAAGCATGAATCTTATATTGTCCTCTGTATTTTATTAGAAAGTACACAGCCGGCAGTGCAATTATGAGTGATGACAATGCATTCCATGGCTCAGCTACGAAGTTTGATAAATCGGTCTCGTGATAAACGGGTCCGTGGTCATGCATTCTATCCATTTCTGTATCGATTTTCATAATTCACAAATATATGCTGCAAAAAAATAAGTTTTTGCAATGTTTAAATTTAAAATTATTTTCTTTGCAAGAACAAATTTTAGCAGCATGTTGTTCAATTCCTTTGAATACGTTGTTTTTCTTCCTGCAGTTATTCTGCTATATTTTATCCTGCCTTTCAGGTACCGATGGATTATGCTTTTGGGTGCCAGTTATTATTTCTACGCTTGCTGGAAAGCTGAGTATCTTATAATCATTATTGCCTCCACACTAATTGATTACTTGTGTGGTTTGAAAATGGGCAGACTGGACTCCCGAAAAAAGCGAATGCCTTATCTGATAATCAGTCTGGTCTCAAATCTTGGAATATTATTCTTTTTTAAATATTTTAATTTTTTCAGCCAGTCTTATACAGTTATGCTTGAAAACTTTGATATTTTCAAAGAGTCTGCAACATTTAACTTTCTTTTGCCGGTCGGAATTTCATTCTATACTTTTCAGACACTGAGTTACAGTATTGATGTTTATAAAGGTAGCATTAAACCTGAAAAACATGCGGGAATATTTGCGCTGTATGTGTCGTTTTTTCCTCAGCTTGTTGCCGGACCAATTGAAAGGTTCGACCGTCTTGGGCCTCAATTCAGGGTAAAACACTTTTTTACCTACGACAATTTTTCCAATGGAATGAGATTGATTCTTTATGGACTTTTCATTAAAATGGTGGTAGCCGACAATCTTTGCGGTTATGTGGACGAATTGTATGATGCTCCCGAAAAATTTGGTTCCTCAAGTTTGCTGACGGGAATGTTTTTTTACTCTTTCCAGATTTATGCTGATTTTTACGGATATTCTCTCATTGCAGTCGGCAGTGCGAAAATACTCGGGTACACACTCATGGATAATTTTAAAACACCCTATCTGGCAACAGGAATCGCTGAATTTTGGCAACGCTGGCATATTTCACTTTCCACCTGGTTCAGAGACTACCTGTTTATTCCGCTTGGTGGCAGCAGGGTAAAGGTTTCCCGTTTGTTTTTTAATATCATGGTGGTTTTTACGATCAGCGGGTTCTGGCATGGGGCTAACTGGAGTTTTATCATCTGGGGCGCACTTTTCGGTTTATTGTATATTATTGAAAAGATTCTTAATCCAAAACCGGTATATTCTTTTACCGGCAGGTTTCCTCTGAAAAAAATCCCGGTTGCCATTTTCATATTTATTTTGGTAACTGTGATATGGGTTTTCTTCAGATCAAACGATATGATTGTTGTCAAAAACATGTTTAGTGCGTTGGCAGAAAATATTGGGAAAAGGGATTATTTTTATGTTGAACCATTTGTCTGGATTTTCCTGATCATTTTTATTGTGAGCGATATTCTGCTTTACAATTCACGATTCGATAAGTGGATAGGAAATAAACATTTGATTTTCAGATGGCTGATTTATTTTTTCCTGATATTTGTAATTATTGTTTTTTCGGGAGTCGAAAATTTCCCGTTTATTTATTTTCAGTTCTGATATAGATGAAAGTTTTTATTAAAATAAGCGTTCGTTTTCTTGCAATTGCCATTTTTCTGGTGATTTCAAATTTCATTTATGAAGCTTATTTCCTTGAAGCCGATATCCAGAAACATTCTTCGGTTATAAACAAGGTGAGGGCAGTGCAGGATAGTTGCGAGGTTATTTACCTTGGTGAATCATCCAACACAGCCTATTCATGGAGCGATACAGATGTTCGCAGCATTTCAGAAATGATGGGAGCATACTTTCCCGGAATAAAAACAGGCGCCATCAGCAAAGGTGCATGGCATGCCGGAAATTACCTTACATTACTGAGAAATATTCCGGAAGATTCAAAAATCAAAACAGTTGTTGTTACCTTGAATATGAGGTCGTTTAATGCCGAGTGGATTTATTCGAGGCTTGAAACAGCAATTAATAAAAGTATGGTTTTGCTGCAGCCCCGGTATCCTTTGATTAACCGATTCTGTTTATCTTTCAAAGCATACGATGTAAAGAATAAAAATGAGCGCAATGCCCAGGTAAGAAGAAAAATGAGAAATGACAAGTTTGATCTTCCCTTTGATTTTTCTTACGACAATGTTGCAGATTGGGAGGCCGATGTTTGGGAAATGGGATCATACAACAAAGATGGAACAAGGGATATCTCCAAAAATAAAATGGCTTCAATCTATGTTAAAACCTATGCTTTCCAGATTGATCCCGATAATAATCCCCGAATCGATGATTTTGATGAAATTGTTCACCTGGCAAAAGAAAGAAACTGGAATCTTGTTTTTAATCTGCTTGCCGAAAACCATGAAAAAGCCAAAGAATTGATTGGCGATACACTGGTTTATTTTATGGAATATAACCGGAAACTTTTAACCGACCGGTATACTTCAATGGGTGTAGTTGTCGTGGATAACCTTTATGCAGTCGGCGACTCATCGTTCTATGACCAAACATGGACAACCGAACATTACGACCAAAAAGGCAGGAAAACCGTTGCCCGGAATGTTGCTGAAGCACTAAAAAAGTTTTACCCGAATCAGTTTGTTGAACATGACTCAATCCTGATAAAATAATAAAGCCACAAATCAATTTGAAATGGTGATTTGTGGCCTTAATTTTTTCTTTCGATGTTATAGCTTAATCAATCTTCTGCTGGTGATTTTTCCGTTATTTTCAATTCTGACCGTGTACATTCCTTTTGGCAATTCGTTGGTGTTTAAAGGAATCTCATATCTGCCCGAGGGATAATTCTGGTCTGTTACTTCTGAAACAAGTTGCCCGTAGGTGTTATAAATTTCGATTTTAACTGTCGAATTTTCTTTCAGAATAAAGTTGATGGTCGAATTTTCATCCATGGGGTTCGGGTAAACATTCAGTCCGCTCAAATTATTGCTGCTGATGCCATTTTGCCCTCCCAGAACTGCCTCGTCGTCCATAGCATATTTATAGGACATGTTATAGGATCCGCCGGGATTCAAGTTGCCACATTCAAAAGCCAAAGCAATGGCCTCATCCATAATTGAAGGTTCTGTTTGGCTTGGCATAATTGGTGAATCAAGAATATCATCCGGGTCGCGGTTTGAAAATCCCTCAACGGATACGCGAGCGTTGGAGTCTATTGCTGCAAGATAACAAGGAATATCATAGATCAATCCCCTTGCACAAACCATGGCTTTGTCTTCGTTTCCGTCAAAGCCGGGCTGATACATCACATAATTGCTTGTGGTATAGTCACCGGTCCAGTCTATTTCATTGTCTGGGTCTATATTTCTGAAATATTCAAGTCCGAAAATAGTATCCATCCCTGTATTTGTTAAGGATATATCCACATTGAAATACAAGTCGTGTGTTCTGAAATAGACACGCTGAACAATGTTAAGTTTAGTTTCTCCAAGAATGACAACTCCGTTCCAGGTGCAGCTCAGTGTATCACCTGAACTGTCATCAATTATACTTGTCATTGGAACAGGATTGTCTCCATAGCCGGGATAAAGAGTGTTTGCCAGTCCGAAATTGTTGAAATTCACTGATCCGGTGTCGGTATCAAACTCAATTCCCCAACCTTCTTCGGGGAAACCGGGTACGAAAAAGTCACCCATATAAAATGGCTCTCCAACATCCCATCCATCCATTCCATAATCCATCACAAAGCCCAATTGCATGCTTGTGGGATGAAATCCAGCGGGAACAACAGCACCGGAATCACTTCCAAATGATCCATATGTGTGAACACCGACTTCAAGATATTCTCCCTGAAGGAAAATCTGTGCATTCATGAATGCCGGAATGAACAGAGCGAGTAAAAGTAGTTTCATAGCTAAGCATTTTTATGTTATATGCCGTTATACGAAAAAAAAAATCAAAAGTTACACCAAACCATTTTTTATCAGATATTCCCCAATCTGCACCGCATTGGTGGCCGCACCTTTTCTCAAATTATCAGCCACAATCCAAAGATTCAAACATTTCTCCCTTGAAAAATCCTTTCTGATCCTGCCCACAAAAACATCGTCTTTTCCATTGGCAAACAAGGGCATGGGATATATATTTTCCTGAATATAATCCTGCAGGTTGACTCCCGGCGCGTTAGAAAGCAATTGTCTTATTTCGGATATTTCGAAATCCTTTTCAAACTCAATGTTCACTGCCTCACTGTGGCCTCCGGTTACCGGAACCCTTACGGCTGTGGCTGTTACATCTATCGCAGGATCAAGTATTTTTTTTGTTTCGTTGGTCAGTTTTAATTCTTCTTTGGTATAACCGTTGTCGGTAAACACATCGCATTGCGGAATGCAGTTTTTATCTATTCTGTATGGATATGCTTTTTCTCCTTCAATGTTATTCCGCTCATTTTCCATTTGATTTACAGCTTTTACTCCGGTTCCTGTAACACTTTGATAGGTTGAAACAACCACTCTTTTAATTTGATATTTTTTATGCAGGGGAGCCAGTACCACAAGCATCTGAATGGTTGAGCAGTTTGGATTGGCAATGACTTTGTCGTTTTTTGTCAGAACTGATGCGTTTATTTCCGGAATAATCAGTTTTTTGTCCGGATCCATTCGCCACGCCGATGAATTGTCAACAACTGTTGTGCCTGCTTCGGCAAATTTTGGTGCCCATTCAAGGGATGTGCCGCCTCCTGCCGAAAAAATGGCCAGTTGTGGTTTCATGGCTACCGCTTCGGCCATGCCTGTTATTTTGTATTCTGCTCCCTTGAAAACAACCGTTTTGCCAACAGATTTTTCTGAAGCAACCGGAATCAGTTCTGTAACCGGAAAATTCCTTTCTTCTAAGACTTTAAGCATTAATGTCCCAACAAGTCCAGTGGCACCTACAACCGCAACTTTCATATTTTTTGTTTTAAATGATCATTATTTGCTGCAAAATTAGTATCTTTCAAATGATTTTTTAAAGAAATAAAATCTATTTATGAGGTTTTTATTATCCGTATTTATATTTCTGCCATTTGTACTGTTTGCGCAGATCACAGAGTCATTTGATGATGGTAATTTCACCGCAAACCCTGTTTGGTCGGGTGATGTGTCTTTTTTTGAAATTGTTAATCCGCCTGTTTCAGGCGATGGTTCACTGGCTTCATCAAACGATGGTCAGGTGCTGAGGTCGTTCCCAATGGCCGGTGATGCCGTTTTGCTTACCTCAAGTACAAATTCTTATGGCGAATGGCGCTTTTCAATTGCCGATGGTTACAATTGGGCGGTTTCAAGCACCAACGATTTTAAGATTATACTAATGACCGATAACAGCACCACTGCCGATTTATTACACGGGTCACAGAATTTTAACGGATATTACCTGAAATTCGACGGTGCCACCAGCGACCAGTTTGTGCTTTACCGCCAGTCAGGCACTGTCTCTACTCCCCTGATTGTTACCGGTTATCCCACAGATGTTGATGGTACTTCTTCCATTGGCCGATCAATAAAAGTTAAAAGATCTGCCGTGGGCGAATGGGCTGTTTTTATTGAAGATGAGTTTGACGTTGAAGCTACAACCCAACGGGGTAGCACTGTTATTGACAACAGCCACACCACCTCGCAGTTTTTCGGCATCGTTACAAATATTACAAACCCCGGTGCAGCACGGCTGGTTTATTTCGACAACCTTTACATCGGACCGGAAATTGAAGACACCGTGAAACCTGAACTCAGCTACCTTTCTGTGATCTCTGATACCCAGCTGGATGTGCATTTTTCTGAAACTGTTGAGCAGACAACTGCCGAAACAACTACCAACTATTTTGTTAATAACAGCATTGGCAATCCGGTCTCCGCAACCCTTGATATTACTGATAATTCTATTGTCCATCTTACCTTTTCAACAAGTTTCACTCTCGGACTGATGAATACAATGACCATACAAAATATTACCGATTTAAACTCCAATATCATAAATCCTGTTGACGAGGATTTCATGTATTTTATCATCAGTCCGTATGACATCGTTATCAACGAAATCATGGCCGATCCTTCACCTGTTATAGGATTGCCTGAGTTTGAGTTTATCGAACTGCACAACACTACCCCAATTGAAATTAACCTTGCCGGTTGGATGCTTACTGTTGGTTCTACGATAAAAACACTTAATACTGCTGCCATTCCGGCCAACGGCTACATCATTCTTTGTCACCCCGATGCAGAATCACTATTGTCTGATTTCGGAACTGTTTTAACTGTGGAAAGCTTTCCGGCGCTCACAAATGCCGGAACAACAATTAAAATTGAAGACAATCTGGGTCAGTTTATTGATCAGGTCGCTTATACTTTAAGCTGGTATGGGGATGGAACGAAAGATGACGGGGGATATACCATTGAAAGGATTGATCCTGAAAATACATGTTCGGGAATTGGCAACTGGACAGCTTCTGTTAACACGGCAGGCGGGACTCCCGGGATACAAAATTCTGTTTTTGCATCCAATACCGATAATACGGTTCCTTTTATTATTGATCTGGTAGTTGTAAATAGTATTCAACTGAGGGTATATTTCTCAGAACCCGTTTCGGTTGCCGAAGCTACCACGTTGAGCAGTTACCTTGTGAGTGACGGGTTTGGAAATCCATACCTGATTAATATGTATGATTCAGAAAATAAAGTATATAACATGTTTTTTGATTCGGTTTTTACCTCTGGCAGCACCTATACATTATCGGTCGGCGGAATCAGCGATGACTGTTTAAATCCATTGACCCATGTTGATATAGAATTCCAGTTTTATATACCGGCAACGCATGATTTGCTGATTTGTGAAATAATGGCCGATCCTGATCCGGTTGTCGGACTGCCCGGGGCCGAGTATGTTGAAATTACAAATAATTCGGTTTATGATATCAGTATGGTAAACTGGACTTTTATGGCCAATGATTATTCGGATATGATACCCGATATGAGGATTTTACCGGGAGAACACATCATTTTATGTGATGTTGATGATACGGCTGCATTTTCATCCTTTGGAAAAACCAGGGGCATTTCAGGAATGTCTGAACTTACAAACTCAGGAATGACCTTGGCTTTGGTCGATGAAACGGATCGCAGCATTCACCGGATTACATATTCTGATGACTGGTTTGCAGGCTCATTTAAGGCAGATGGCGGCTGGTCGCTCGAAATGATTGACCCTGATAATCCCTGTACCGGTGAAGATAACTGGAAACCATCGGTAAGTACTACCGGCGGTACTCCCGGTGTCGTCAATTCAGTAGATGCAGATAATCCGGATGTTACACCACCCGAAATTAGCCATGTGGGTTATTATTCAACTTCGATTGTTGAGGTGTTTTTTAATGAAAGAATTGATCCGGCAAGTATTAATCCTGATTACTATTTTGTCAGAGGATCAGATTTTGTAATTGATGTTATTCCTGTTGAACCTGAATATTTATCTGTGCTTGTTTATTTTATTGATTATATTAGTTATGAGCAAGATTATTTGGATATATTGGATACTATTACTGATTGTTCAGGTAATCAATTAATTACATCTGAGTCATTTGGCTTTGCTGTCCCTGTGGATCCTGCTCCTTTTGATATTGTAATTAATGAAGTATTATTTGATCCCCTTGGTGATGGCTCAGATTATATTGAAATTTATAATCGATCTTCTAATACATTTGATCTAAAAGACCTGAGGCTTGCCACCCGAGATGAAACCGGAATTATTGAATCGGTTAAGGAAGTTTCTTCTGAAAGTTTTTTAATGGCTCCGGGTTCATATATGGTAATCACCGAAGACATTGTAAACGTACAGACACAATATTACACCCCTGCCCCGAAACTATTTGTTGAAGCAGTCTCCATGCCATCTTACAGCAATGAGTCGGGCGAGGTAGTGCTCATGGATAAAACAGGTGAGGTGCTGGATGATTTTATTTACAATGCCGATATGCACTATGAACTTCTTTCGAGTGTCGACGGTGTTTCCATCGAACGCATTGATTTTGATGTTGAAACAAACAGTGAGATGAATTGGCATTCGGCAGCCCAAACGGTGGGATTCGGTACCCCTGCCTATAAAAATTCTGTTTACAATGATCAGGTAATCGGAAATGAACTGGTCAATGTATCTCCCGAAGTTTTTTCACCAGATAACGATGGGTATGAGGACATCCTGACCATCTCATACAAATTCGGACAAGCCGGATATGTGGCCAATGTAAAAATTTTTGACGCAAAGGGCAGACTTGTTATCGAACTTGTTAAAGGAGATTTGCTTGGAACCGAGGGAACTTATACATGGGACGGCATTGACAGGTTTGACGAAAAGGCCCGAATTGGCGCATATATTTTATATTTTGAGGTATTTGACTTAAAGGGAAATACTAATAAATATAAATTACCCGTTATAGTGGCTTCGAAATTATAAGGACATGCATATGTTTGTCCAATCGAAATAATAGAAGAAATAAATGGAAAACAGTACTCCCCCTTTCGCCTGCAAGCACAGCAGTAATTTACCCGAACTGCTGACTGAACTTAATTGCTCAATAGCCCTGAGCACCTATCAGGCAGGAAAAGTTATTTTTATTTCAGCAAAAAATAAGGAGGAACTGGTTCAACTGCCCCGCACATTTGACAAAGCCATGGGAATGACATTGAGGGGTAATAAAATGGCCCTGGCGACCAGAGAAGAGGTGATTGTTTTGGCCGACCATCCTGAATTGGGAAAGCACTATCCGAAAAACTCCGGTGTGTACGACCATTTTTTCGTCCCCCGGGCTACTTATCATTCGGGACAGGTTGATATCCATGACCTTGAGTGGGGAAATGAGGGATTGTGGGCTGTTAACACATCCTTTTCATGCCTGTGCCTGATCGATGAAAATTTCAGCTTTGTTCCCAAATGGAAACCATCATTTATCACCGAACTGGTTTCTGAAGACCGTTGCCATCTTAACGGAATGGCTTTGAAAGATGGCAAACCTAAGTATGTGACAACCCTTGGGCATAAAAATAGTTTTCAAAGCTGGCGTGAGAATATTACACAAGGCGGATTACTTATTGATGTGGAAAAAAACGAGATCATTCTTGAAAATCTCCCCATGCCTCATTCCCCTCAGTTTTACCTGGACAAATTGTATCTGCTTTTTTCAGCAACCGGCGAGATTGTTTGTTATGATGAAAATTCAGGAAAATATGAATTGATAAAAAAGCTTAATGGTTTTGTACGCGGAATGGCTGTTTACAAAGATTATATGTTTGTGGGGATGTCAAAACTCCGGCAGAATTCCTCTACCTTTAAACAGCTGCCTATTGCCGAATTATCCTCAGATGCAGGGATAATTGTAATCCACATCCCGACCAAAAGCACAGTTGCCAGTTTATATTACAAGTCATCGGTAGATGAGATTTACGATATTATGATTTTACCCGGAATGAATCGTCCGGGCATTTTAAATACCATTGATCCGGTTTTCAGGATGGGATTATCCATTCCGGGAGCCGATTACTGGGCAAAAATTGATAAACCTGTTAAATAAGAACTATGATTAAAAACAAATCCAAAAAGCTGGAACAATTCCTGAAATTTTCCGGCAGGTTAAACAAAATGATGTCTGAAGGCCGATTTCAAAAGCTTTCTGGCAGAAAGCGTTTTTCTTTGGTTAAAAGATTAAAACGACTGTACACTCAACTTGACGGATATGTCCCGTCAAAAGCTCTTAAAACAGCCATGGCAGGGGCGGCAATCCTTGTTATGACTTTGATATCCAACAAAGCCGATGCACAGAATTTCGCGCCGGCACAGGTTAACCCCTTTGGTATTGCTCCAACCAGCGATTACAGTTTTCCTGAATTCGTTGATATAGACAACGACTCAGATTTGGATCTGTTTGTGGGCGAATATTATGGTGGATTAAAACTGTTCATGAACATAGGAACCCCCGGTTCGCCTGCATTTGATGCACCCCTGCAAAACCCTTTTGGGCTTGATTCTGTCGCAGGATATATCACAGCAGTCGATTTTGCCGATATGGATAACGATGGGGATTTTGATTGTTTCATTGGATCTACCGATAACATTTTTTTATACTTTGAAAATATCGGAACACAGGTAGTACCCAATTTTGCTGCAGGGGTTTCAAATCCATTTGGTATAACAGGCATAACAGAAAATTCATTACCAGAGTTAGCAGATTTGGATGGTGATGGCGATTTCGACCTGATGGTTGGTGCATATTATGGTGTATTTCAATATTTTGAAAACATTGGTTCAATTTCATCCCCCAGTTTTGATTTGCCGGTTGAAAACCCTTTTGGACTCGTAAACACCTATGGGTTTGCTTCTCCATGTTTTGCCGACATCGAAGGCGATGGTGATTTGGACATGTTTGTGGGAAGCTATTCTCCCGACGTCATGTTTTTTAGAAATACCGGGACTGCCTCAGCCCCAGCCTTTGAAGAACCCATTGAAAGTCCATTTGGGATTGAACCACTTTTGGGAATGGTATTTCCCGATATGGCCGACCTTGACAACGACGGCGATCTGGATATGCTTGTGGGTGAATACTATGGACAGCTTTCGTATTTCGAAAATATTTCAGTTCCCAATGATCTTGGTGTATGGAGTCTGCAATCACCAAGTTCAGGATGCGGCTTAACTGACAGTGAAAATATTTCAGTTGAAGTCACCAACTTTGGCACTGACCCGCAATCTGGGTTTACCGTTTCGTATCAGATTAACGGAGGAACACCAACAACCGAAGCTTTTGTCGGAACTTTAAGTCCGGGCGAATCTGCTGTCATGTCTTTCACTGGCACAGGAGATCTTTCAACAATTGGAGATTATAACTTTAAAGCATGGACCAATCTGGTAACAGATACTTACCATGAAAATGATACCCTGTTTGATTTTATTATTGTGAACAAACCAATCATAAGCAGTTTCCCATATCTTGAAGATTTCGAGGATGGAGCAGGAGGGTGGTTTTCAGGTGGATTCCCAAACACATGGGAGTTGGGTACACCCGGCAGTGGTATGATAAATGTTGCAGCATCCGGAATCAATGCATGGAAAACAAATCTGACAGGGACTTATGAAGACAATGAGCAATCCTACGTTGAAAGTCCGTGCTTCGATTTTTCAGATATGTTAAACCCCGCAATACGTTTTAATCTCTGGTTTGTAACTGAAGAAGACTATGACGGGGCAACTGTCCTTTACAGTACTGATAATGTTAGCTGGAATGTTCTTGGAGCATTCGGTGACCCGGCATGGTTCAATACCGAAGTAATTGACGGGCTGATGAGTTTTGTTCCATCATCCGGTTGGGCCGGATTTGTTGATGGCTATGGACAGGTAAGCCATTTAACCGGACTTGCCGGAGAGCCCAATGTTTCTTTTAGGATATTTTTCGGATCAGATGGGTCGGTCAATGATGGCGACGGCGTTGCCTTTGACGATTTTGAAGTTTATGATGAGCCGATCGGAGTGGAGCAGGTAACTGCAATGGAAGAAATACAAATCTATCCGAATCCGTCAAACGGAGTGGTACACTTGCTGAATGCCGAAAATACAAATGTAGAGGTAAGAAGTCTGATTGGTGAATTACTATTCATCGAAGAAATTTCTGATAATAATTCAGCGATTGATCTTTCGGCCTATGCAGAAGGAACATATATTTTGAAAATTACCTCTGTAAATGGGGTGATTACTAAAAAAGTGATTGTAAATAAATAGGAAATATTTATGTTGTTAAAAAGCATCACCAAACCGGTTGATGCTTTTTTTTATTAAATTCATTGTGTATGTTTGTATGAGAATAATAAAGTAATCATTAAAAACACACAAAATGAGAAAAATTTTACTTTTTTTTATGATGGCAGTCCTTTATTGTAATTCATTTACTCAGGAAATGAGTTGGGATTGGTCAGCTTCACTAAGTTCAAATAGCGAAAACTATGCTAATAAAATAGCCATTGATCAGCAACAAAACATGTTTATTCTGGGATGTTTTCAGGATACTCTGATTACCGGCACTGACACGCTATTATCAATTGGAACACAGTCGGTTTACATTATTAAAATAGGATATTCCGGAAATTTTCTTTGGTCAAAAAAAATGTCACCCGAAACTTTTAGTTATGGATCTTTGGATGTTGATGCTGATGGAAATCTGTATTGCGGTATTTCTTTTTGGGGAAGTCTGGTTTTTGACGAAACAACCTATACCGGTAATGCAGTGTTATTGAAATTTAGTCCGGAGGGTGACCTGATATGGACAAATGAAATATCCAGCAGTACTGAATCTACTAATTTGAAAAAAATTACTTTCAATAATGCAGGAAATATCTTTATTGGAGGAACATTTGAAAATGATATTCAGATGGACACAATATCAAGAACAGGCGGAGTAATGCGGCTTATCAGTTACTTAATCGAAATGGACACTGCCGGTAATGCCATGGGAATAAAAATTATAGGAGATGAAGACTGGGAAGCTATGGTTGGCGGACTTGTTGATATTGAGGCAGATGATGAAGGATATACCGTGTTGTTTCATACTACAGGGAATTATGATTATGGAAATGGCGTGGTAACACCAAGCTGTTATGGTCCAGTAATTGTAAGGTTCAATAATGAACAGGTTTGTCAGTGGGCAACATATCAGAATGATTTCGCAAACTTTGTTGATATTGTAGATTTTTATGCCGACAATAGTGGCATTTATCTTACCGGAGTTTATCTGGAGTCATTTTCAGTTGATACATGTTCAATCACACATCCATTGGCTGGTTTAGGTGCCAATGCAGCTGCTCCGTTTGTTTTAAAACTTAATCAGGAAGGCCATTGTTTATGGTTGAAAAGTTATATCGATGACGATGAGTTGAGTGGTTTCGGGTACGGCATTTCAGCTGATAACGATAAGAACATTTATGTCATGATTGCGTTTAATGACACTGCAGTTTTAGGCGAAGATACACTGATCGGAAATGGAATTATATCAGATGTTTTTGGTTATGATGATATACTTATTTGCAAATTGGACAGTCTTGGTGTGCCGGTTTGGGCCGGAAATTGCGGCGACATGGCAGGAAGAAATACAGGAAGCATATACACAAGCGAACTTGGAGATGTCTTTTTTGTAGGATATTCCATCGAAAATATTGAAATTAAAGCTGAAATAAAAAATTCATTTATTGCCAAGAAAAATAATACATATCCTCCATATCCTGCAGGACCAGTTTCAGGACCAACAGAACTATGCAGTAATACTGAAGGAAATGTGTTTGAAATTTCATATGTGTTCAATACTGATTACTATTCATGGGAATTGCCTGCGGGTTTTGCCGGAACCAGTGATGGAACAAGCATCATTGTTACAGTGGAACCAGGTGCTGAATCAGGGTACATTATTGTAACACCTGTTAACAGCAATGGTACTGGCGAACCTTCTCAGATTTATGTCACCGTAACTGAAACTCCGGAAGTTCCTGTTGTTACTTTTTCTGATGGTACTTTATATTCCAGTGCTGCTTCAGGAAACCAATGGTACAATTCCGAAGGAATTATTGAAGGAGCAACAGGGGATTCATACATACCTTTAGTTTCAGATCTTTACTATGTAGTTGTTTCAAACGGATCGTGTTCTGCTTCATCAATCGATATTGATGTTACTGTTAGCTCACCGGAATTAACTAAAAATTCAATTAGAATATTTCCAAATCCAACCAACGGAATTATACATATTACTAACGCCGAAAATTCAAGAATTGAAATCAGAAATATTATTGGTGCTGTTATTATGACCAAAACAATTTCAGGTAGCAACAATACAATTGATTTATCTGGTTTTGCTGAAGGTACTTATCTTATGAAGATTACTTCCAGCAACAAAGTGATTACAAAAAAGGTTGTGGTGAGTAAGTAAAAACAATTTTAATTAAATAAAAAAGCATCCGCCAACCGGCGGATGCTTTTTTGTTTATATCATGAAATGATTACATCATTCCGGGCATTCCGCCGCCGCCCATTGGGGGCATAGCAGGAGCGTCTTCTTTAATGTCGGCTAACACACATTCGGTTGTTAAAAACATACCGGCAATGGAAGCTGCATTTTCGAGAGCAACTCTGGCTACTTTGGTAGGATCGATAACACCTGCTTCGAAGAGGTTTTCGTAAACATCGGTGCGGGCATTGTATCCGTAATCGCCTTTTCCTTCTTTGATTTTCTGAACCACAACAGGACCATCTTTACCTGCGTTTTCAACGATTATTCTTAATGGCTCTTCAATGGCTCTTTTTACAATGGCAATACCTGTTGTCTGGTCTTCGTTTTCGCCTTTCATCCCTTCGAGGGCTTTGATAGCTCTGATGAAAGCCACGCCACCACCGGGGATAATTCCTTCTTCAACAGCAGCTCTGGTTGCACTTAATGCATCTTTTACCCTGTCTTTCTTTTCTTTCATCTCAACTTCGGTTGCAGCACCAACGTACAGAACAGCAACACCGCCTGATAATTTGGCCAGTCTTTCCTGAAGTTTTTCCTTATCGTATTCTGAAGTCGAATTGTCAATTTCTGCTTTAATCTGAGCAATACGGGCATTGATTTCTTTTTTAGTTCCGATGCCGTTTACAATGGTGGTATTTTCTTTGTCAATTACAATTTTTTCGGCTCTTCCAAGTACTTCAACTGTGGCTCCGTCAAGTTTCAGACCTTTTTCTTCTGAAATTACGGTTGCTTTTGTTAATACTGCAATGTCTTCGAGCATGGCTTTTCTTCTGTCGCCAAATCCCGGAGCTTTTACAGCAGCAATTTTCAGTGAACCTCTTAAACGGTTTACAACCAGTGTGGCCAGAGCTTCGCCTTCAACATCTTCGGCGATGATCAGCAATGGACGACCTTCTTGTGCAACGGGCTCCAGAACCGGTAAAAGATCTTTCATTGAAGATACTTTTTTGTCGGTTAAAAGGATGTATGGATGATCGAGAATGGTTTCCATTTTCTCGGTATCGGTAATGAAATAAGGAGAAATATATCCGCGATCGAATTGCATACCTTCAACAACATCTACGGTAGTGTCAGTTCCTTTGGCTTCTTCAACGGTGATTACACCTTCTTTACCAACTTTTTTCATGGCTTCGGCAATCAGTTCGCCAATGGTGCCGTCATTGTTTGCTGAAATGGCAGCAACCTGCTGGATTTTTTTAAAATCATCACCAACAGATTTTGATTGTTTTTTCAAGCTTTGTTTAACAGCTTCCACGGCAATGTCAATACCCCTTTTCAGATCCATTGGGTTGGCGCCGGCTGTAACGTTTTTTACACCTACGTTGATAATTGACTGTGCAAGTACAGTAGCGGTTGTTGTTCCGTCGCCTGCATCATCATTGGTTTTTGAAGCAACTTCTTTAACCATCTGAGCACCCATGTTTTCAAAATTATTGGGAAGCTCAATTTCCTTCGCAACGGTAACACCGTCTTTTGTAACCTGGGGAGCACCAAATTTTTTGTCAATTACAACATTTCTTCCTTTTGGGCCTAAAGTTACTTTTACTGCATTTGCAAGCTGGTCAACACCTTTTTTCAGTTGATCTCTTGCGTCTATATTAAATTTTATTTCTTTTGCCATTTTATTAATCGTTTTTAATTAGTTTAATTTTTTGTTTATTATGAAGTACTGTTTGATTCAGAATGTTCGAGTTCAAGGTTTCGCAGATTTGACAAACAGGAGTTTACAATAGTAAATGACTGTTTGGCAAGTCAAGAATAACGAAGAAATCGGACATTATGGGCAAACAGGTTAGATCACTGCTAAAATATCAGACTGATTCATAATCAGATATTCTTTACCATCAATGCTGATTTCTGTTCCGGAATACTTTCCGTAAAGAACAACGTCGCCAACTTTGACTTCCATTTCTTCGTCTTTTTTTCCTTTTCCTGCAGCAATGACTTTTCCTTTTTGCTGTTTTTCCTGCGCTGAATCAGGGATGATGATACCGCTGGCAGTTTTGGTTTCTGCTTCATGGGGTTCAATCACAACTCTTGTTCCTAATGGTTTGATGCTAACTTTAGCCATTTTATTTCATTTTTTAAGGTTAAACATTCATTTATTACGCATGCTCTCTTTCGAAATTTGTGCCAAATAAAAAAAATAACTATTTGGCAGTTATTTTCAAAAAAAAATGTCAGTATGTCTGACATACTGACATTTTTTAATATTTTTTGTCAGGTTATTACTGAGCGGGTGCTTCTTCGGCAGGTTGTTCGGACTGTACCTGATTTGCGTTTACCTGTCCTGGATCAGCTTGTTCGAAAGCTTTATCGGCAACAGTCTTTTCCGGACCTTCATTTTTAACTGCAGCACTTGCTGCAATTGAAAGTACTAAAAGAATACCTGCAAGTGTCCAGGTGGTTTTTTCAAGGAAGTCAGCTGTTTTTCTAACGCCCATATTCTGTCCCACTGATGTGAAATTGGCAGATAATCCGCCGCCTTTTGAGTTTTGTACCAGAACAATTAGTATCAGCAGTATTGCAACGATGAAAATCAGTATGGAAATAAGAGTTAGCATTTTTTTAATTTTTTAATATTCAACTGTTTTTTAATTTTTCAATTTGAGCCGCAAAGTAAATACTTTTTTCCGGATATTTCAAACTTAATTTTTCAAATACATTTATTGCCTTGTTAAAAAGACCTTGTTTTATATAAATTTTGGCCAGGGTCTCGGTAATAAACTCATCCGAATCGACTACACTTTTGGTCGAAATATCTTTTATTTCGATAATTTCTTTTTTGGGTTTTATGCGGGGTTCAGACTTAATAAAGTTTTCAATCAGGTCGTCGTGCTTTGATTTTGTGGTTGGCTGCAAACCCGCGGAGACAAACTGATTAAGCCATTGGTCAAATGATTTTACTTCGTTTGTTAATGGTTTTCCAACAGGTTCAGAAGCAGTTTCCTTTTGTTGATTAATTAATGCTGCAGTCTCTGAAAGATTGGCTTTTTCCTGCTCTTTTTTTCTTTCCTTTTCTTCTCTTTTTCTTTTTGCTTCAGCAATTAATTTTAATTTGAAATCCTGCTCGGTTTTTTCTTTTTCTATTAGTGAATTTTGTTTTTCTTCCTGCTCTGCCTTTTCTCTGGCTTCAGTTTCGATTCTGAGTTTTTCTTCCTGCTCTGC
>MEOH01000023.1:0-16663 GCA_001769535.1 Bacteroidetes bacterium GWF2_38_335 | reverse complement strand
TTTTTCTCTGGCTTCAGCTTCGGTTCTGAGCTTTTCTTCCTGCTCTGCCTTTTCCCTGGCCTTAGCTTCGGTTCTGAGTTTTTCTTCCTGCTCTGCCTTTTCCCTGGCTTCAGTTTCGATTCTGAGTTTTTCTTCCTGCTCTGCCTTTTCCCTGGCTTCAGTTTCGATTCTGAGTTTTTCTTCCTGCTCTGCTTTTTCTCTGGCTTCAGCTTCGATTCTGAGTTTTTCTTCCTGCTCTGCCTTTTCTCTGGCTTCAGTTTCGGTTCTGAGTTTTTCTTCCTGCTCTGCTTTTTCTCTGGCTTCAGCTTCGATTCTGAGTTTTTCTTCCTGCTCTGCCTTTTCTTTGGCTTCAGTTTCGATTTTTTTCCGTTCTTCTTCAGCTTTGGCTTTGTCTGCAGCTTCCTGTTTCAATCTTTCTTCATCGGGTTTAACCTTGTCCTCGTTTTGAGCAGCCTCAGCTTTCAGTTTGGCTTTTCTTTGTTTTTCCTCCTGATATTTTCTCAGTATTTCGTCTGCTGCACTGGTTTTCTTACCTTCCTTGGATGTTTGTAAGTCAGATACTTTTCTCATAACAACATCCGCAAGTGTTTTTGGGGAAGTCTGATATTCTTCTGTTTTAATTTCAGGGACTTCTTTTTCTTCAACTGCGGCCTTATTTTCAAACTCTGCTTTGTTTTCTCTCCCGGAAATTGCAGGTTCAACAAGTTTGTCATCCGGAGCTTCCTTATCCTCAAAGTGATTGTCTGCTATAATTTCCTCATGAACAACAATTTCAGCTTTTATATCGGTCTGCTCAGTTGGTACTTCAACATTTTCACCCGTCACCTCTATTTCTGGCTGGATCTTATCCTCAACAGGTTCCTCCACAAGTAAGCTTTGTATTTCCTTTTTTTCCGGTACATTACCCTGTTCTTTTCTTTGTTTTTCTTCGCGGTATTTTCTTAAAATGTCATCGGCTGCACTGGTTTTCTTTTCTTCTTTTTTCTCCTGAAAACCGCCAACTTTCTGCATTACAGTATCTGCAATTGTTTTTGGGGAAGATTCGGATTCTGTGGTTTTAATTTCGGGTGCTGTTTTTTCTTCAGGCTGAGCTGTTTCCTCAGCTTTGGTCTCGTTTATGATAGCGGCATCCTTAACGATCTCTGTATCTTCCGGAATTTCATTAATAGTCTCAGTTTTCTTTTCACTATCTGCCTTAATTTCATCTTTGTGATCAACTTCATTTATAATATGAACTTCATCTTCTTTAATTTCATTTACTGTCTCAACATTGTTTTCGCAAACTATTTTATCATCAGTTTCAATGATACTACTTGTTTCATTCTCGGTTTCCTTTCCGGTTGCAGTTTCTTTGATTTCAGTCTCGGCAATAATTTCGGTTTTTGCCTCTGTTGTAGCATCTGATTCTGCTTTCAGTTTTTGCAATTCTTCAGTTTTAGATTTATTTTCCATTTCAACCACGTCTGAAAAGGATTCTAAATCACCATGAATCAATCTGAAAAGTTTTTTTCGGTCGGATGCATATACCGCAGCAATTTTAAGTTGATTGTCAAACCTGATGCTGTCAATGTTCCTGAGATTTTTTACCAGCAAAACCTGAGCGGTTTGGAAAAAGGGATATTCACCAATGAATTCATTGATTCTTTCCAGACTGCTTTCGTTGAGCGCAGAAGGATTTTTAATGTAATCGTATAGTAAATTGCGGTTTATCATGTCAATAAATCAACCTTCAAAAATAGGTAAAATTTTGGGGAAAACCGGCTCATATTTGACAAAATACCAAAAAGAAATAACCTGCATCTGAATTTTCAGGAGATTTCAATCGCTGGTCGAAATCCTGGTGATTAATTGATTTTCTGATGCTATTTGTAAACGCAGGTTTATATCATAAACAAACCATTCAGTGAATAAATCGGGCTTCCCAAGGAGTTGCCGTGCCCGATGTTCATTGGATTCCGACATTTTATCCTCCGTAGCTTTTGCGAAGAAGGACTGTCATCCGACTTTATACTTTTTGACTTAACAGACTTTTCAGACTTTATGGACTATCGACTTTATAGACTTCATCATTCATTTCCGCCGGAATATTTATTTTCGTTCTAATGTGTTCATGTCCGGCGGGCCCCAGGGCAATTGCCCTGGGCTACCATAATTTAAGCCCTACAGGCTTTTGATACACTTGATCCATTTGGCACATATGACTTGATGAACTTTTGAACTTTAAGGACTTTGGACTTTACAGACTTTAGACTTTAGACTTTACGGACTTTCGACTAAAAAAACCCTACCAGTTAACCACAGATTTATTAAAAATATCCTCCACAAGCTGGTCAACAATTTCCTTTATAAGTTCGCTTTCTACGCTTTCCAGACTTACAGATCCGTCGAAATCGGAGTAAGCAGAAAACTGCTGGTCGAAATCATTTTCGGGTTGTTCGCGGTTGGAGAACTTGACTTTTATGCTGATGGTAAGTCGGTTAAGTGCTGCAGAGTTTTCCTGAACAGCGGTTGGCTTTGTCTGGTAATTGGTTATTGACCCTTCAAATTGCAGGTCGCCGCCCGAGCTGACAAGTTCAAGACTGGTTTGTGAAACAAATTTGTCCTTTAGAGCTTCGGTGAAGGTTTGGCTCAATGTGGGCTGCACAAGGGAGGAATTGTTGGGAAAATACTGGATTGAGATGGTTTCTCCCTTGATGGTAGCTGGGGGATTTAATGAGTATTTTATCCGGCATGAGGTGGTCAGCAGGATTACAATCAATAATGAATATAGTGCAAATTTATTCAATTCCGTATTCCTTAAGTTTTCTATAAAGTGTGCGTTCTGAGATTCCGAGTTCACGGGCAGCAAACTTTCTTTTCCCGTTATGTCTTTCCAATGCTTTCAGTATAAATTCTTTTTCTTTTTCTTCCAGTGAGAGTGATTCCTCGATATACTCCTCGGTGTCTTCAATTTGTTCGGCTGTCACTGTTTCATTGGTCCTAATTTCAAAAGGAGTTGAATGGGTTTTGCCCTGAGATTCGGACTCGTGGTTATACAGGTCGTGGATAATTCCGGTTTTTTCACTGATCAGCTCAGCTCCGGCTCCACCCGCAGCCATAATTTCAGCAACAAGTTTTTTGAGATCGTTCATGTCTTTCTTCATGTCGAAAAGGACTTTATAAAGAATCTCCCTTTCGTTGGCAAAGGTTTTTTCATCAATCGATCTGTTAGCCAGAACGGGTAATGTTTCTCCTTCATAAAAGGGAAGATATGAACGCATTTTTTCACCATTTATTTCACGAACCTGTTCGATTACAGAAATCTGTTCGGTAATATTTTTCAGCTGACGGATATTTCCCGGCCAAGGAAAAGCGTTTAGCAAATCAACTGCTTCGGGAGTGAGCGATATTGCCGGCATGCGGTATCTTTCTCCAAAATCATGGGCAAACTTTCTGAAAAGCAGGTGAATATCTTCTTTTCGTTCTTTCAATGGGGGCACAGAAATGGGAACAGAGTTGAGACGGTAATACAGGTCTTCTCTGAATTTTCCATCGCGAATGGCCTGCTGAACATTGACATTGGTGGCTGCCACAACCCTTACATTGGTTTTCAGGGTTGATGATGATCCAACTTTCATAAATTCACCGGTTTCGAGCACTCTGAGCAGTCTCACCTGTGTGTTTAACGGAAGCTCGGCAACCTCATCCAGAAAAATTGTTCCGCCATCGGCCACTTCAAAATAGCCCTTGCGTTTTTCATGAGCACCGGTAAAGGATCCTTTTTCGTGACCAAATAGTTCGGAGTCAATGGTGCCTTCGGGAATTGCCCCGCAGTTAACAGCAAAATACTGTCCGTGCTTACGTGCGCTGAACTGGTGAATGATCTGAGGAAAAACCTCCTTACCTGTACCCGATTGTCCGGTTACAAGCACAGAAAGATCAGTGGGGGCCACCTGTATAGCAACCTCAATGGCCCTGTTGAGCTTGGGGTTGTTTCCGATAACTCCGAATCTTTGTTTTACCTGCTGTACGTCTGCCATTTTTTATCAGTCTTTTACCATTAACAAATTTAGTAATATTGTTTGAAAGAAGAAATTTCAGTTAACTTTCATCATGTACTCATCTTTTTTTAATCCATCACCCATAACTTACTTCTCCACCAGCTTAACCTCAAACAATGCCGGCCACCATTTTCCGGTAACAAAAAGACGGTCGCCTTTGGGATCCCAGGCAATACCGTTCAGTACATCCACCTTATGGGTTACTTTTACTCTGCTTAGCAATCCCTTCATGTCAATTCGCCCTGTTATTTTTCCTGTTTCGGGATCAATAATCACAATGTAATCAGTAAGGTAAACATTGGCGTATATGCTTCCTTTAATGTATTCCAGTTCATTGAGGTTGGCTACAGGTCCATTGTTATTATACACTTCCAACGTACCGGTAACGGCAAAAGTGTTTTTGTCCATTAGGTAGATTTTGTTCGAGCCATCGGTCATAAACAATTTTTTATCATCTGATGTGATTCCCCATCCCTCGGTGTCGTATTCAAATTCCTGCAGGATTTTAAAACTTTCTTTGTCATAAACATATCCTTTGCCTGATTGCCAGCTTAGCTGATAAATTTTATTGCCAAGAATGGTAATTCCTTCTCCGAATATACTGTTTGGCATGTTAAAGCTGGTAAGTACCTTTCCTGTTTTCAGTTCAACCTTGCGGATGGTTGACTCGCCATATTGTCCTGTACCTTCATACAACACTCCGTTATCATAGAAAAGTCCCTGAGAGTATGCAGTAATGTCATGCGGATATGTGTTTACTACCGTGTAGGTATACTCAACCGGCTTGATTTCTGACTTGATTTGTAACTGCGATTCGCCGGCTTCTTCCTTTGATCCGTTCAGATATTTTACCTGGATTTTCTTTTTGCCCGGTTTTTGGTTTTTTGAATCCCAGGTATATTCAAAGGGAAGGGCAGAGGTAGTTACCTTTTCATTGTCAATAAACAAAGAAGCGGAATCAATTTTTTGGTTTTTATCAGACAAGCTGACCTTAATTTTTATTTGATCGCCCGGTGAAAACATTTCATTGTACTTTGGGGATTCAATGAAAACAAGGTTGCCGTTTCCTGTCTGGTTGTTACCGTTATTTACAGTGTCTTTTCTGTTTTTGGTTGCCGGATGTTCTTTTTTCTCTCCGCATGATGTAATCAGCAGCAAAGCAAGAATAACTAAGGGCAAAAAAAGTTTTTTAATCATATTGTTAACCATTATATTCCCAGTCAAAACCATCTTTTTTATCTTTAACGATGATGCCCAGGGCTTGTAATTCATTTCTGATTTTGTCTGAAGTTCGGAAATCCTTTCGTGCTTTGGCTTCCATTCTTAAATTCAGCATCAAATCCACAACACCCGAAAAAGCAAGGTTGTTTCCTTTGGCTTGTTCGCTTGTAAGCCCCAGTATTTCAAATACAAAATCGTTATATATTTTTTTCAGCAGGTCAAGATCTGAACCTGAAATTGATTCGGTTCCGGCATCAATGCTGTTGATTATTCGAACGCCATCAAACAGGTGAGATATCAGAATGGGTGTATTCATATCATCATTCATTGCCTGATAACATTTGTCTTTCAGCTCATTGATATTGACCGTCGATTTATCCGAAGGTTTAAGTTTGTTTAGTGTTTCGGTGGCAGTAATCAGACGGGCCATTCCTTTTTCAGCCGATTGCAATGCTTCATTTGAGAAATCAACAGTTGAGCGGTAATGGGCCTGCATGATGAAAAACCTTACTGTCATCGGGGAGTAGGATTTTTCAAGAAGTTTGTGGCTTCCTGTAAAGAATTCTTCCAGATTGATAAAGTTTCCCAATGATTTACCCATTTTTTGTCCGTTAATGGTAATCATGTTGTTGTGTACCCAATATTTTACTGATTCTTTGCCATTAGCTGCAGTGCTCTGAGCTATTTCACATTCGTGATGGGGAAATTGCAAATCCATTCCGCCACCATGAATATCAAATTCTTCGCCCAGGTATTTGGTGCTCATAGCCGAGCATTCAAGATGCCAGCCGGGAAAACCCTCGCTCCACGGTGAAGGCCACCGCATGATGTGCCCGGGGGATGCTTTTTTCCACAGTGCAAAGTCGAAACTGTTTTTCTTTTCATCCTGACCGTCGAGATCGCGGGTGTTGGCAATCAGATCTTCCAGTATTCTTCCCGAAAGTTTTCCGTAATTATATTTCTTATTGTATTTTTCAACGTCGAAATAAACTGATCCGTTTACTTCATAACCATATCCATTTTTCAAAATTTCCTCAATCATATTGATTTGCTCAATGATATGTCCCGACGCCCTTGGCTCGATTCCGGGATTTTTAACATTCAGCAATCTCATGCTGTCATGGTATCTGAATGTGTAATACTGAGCAATTTCCATGGGTTCCATTTGCTCAAGACGCGCTTTTTTGGAAATCTTATCTTCTCCTTCATCCGCATCATTTTCAAGATGTCCCACGTCGGTGATATTTCTCACATACCGAACCTTGTAACCAAGGTGCTGAAGGTATCTGTAAAGGATGTCGAAGGTGATAGCCGGACGGGCGTGTCCAAGATGCGGATCGCCATAAACAGTCGGCCCACAGACGTACAAACCAACATGTGGATAATTTATTGGGATAAACTGTTCTTTTTTTCTTGTTAAGGTGTTGTAAATAATCAGATCGTTCATTTTCATAAAATTTGGAAAGCAAAGGTAATGAAAAAAAGAAAAACCCCCCATAAAATGAGAGGTTCTGTATTGTTAAATTTCCTTAATGCTATTCCTGATACTGGATGTCGGATACCCGGCCTTCTTTATAAATTGCGATGCGCTCAAGTTTGCCATCGGTGGTATAATAATACATTTTACCGTTTACAAGTTTGCCTTTATGAAACCAGCCGTCGCTCTGTATTTTTCCGAATTTGTTATACAGGGTATGTTGCCCTTCACCCGAAAAATAATAATCGTTGCCGTTACTTGTATTTTCGTTTGTGTTTGTATTCTGGTTGCTGTTGGTGTTGACAGGTGTTTCGGTTTGTTTCCCTGAATTGTCGTAGGTTTTGACATTGGTCTGATCCATTACCCCGTCATTAAATGTTTTTTCTGATTTTAAAGTGCCGTCTGCATAATATTCTTTGATAACCCCGGATTCTTTTCCTTCATTCCAGGTGCCTTCAATCATGATCTTACCGTTTTCGTGGTAATATTTCTGTACGCCCGATCTTTTTCCTTTATCGTTGTATGACCATTCGTATGCAGCATTTCCGTTTTTGTGGTAATATTTATAACCACCAACCCATTTGGTCCCCTTCCAACTTCCTTCCTCTGAAAGATTTCCATTGTCATAATAAAACTTGGCGTAACCGTCGGGCTTATTTTTTATATAGGTGAGTTCACTTTTTATTTTTCCGTTTTCATAATATGCTTTCCAGATTCCTTCTTTTTGGCTGTTGACGTATTTTCCTTCTTCAAGCAATGCTTTGGAAGCTTCGTCGTATATTTTCCAATAACCCTGTTTCATATTATTGGCATCCACCTTATTCAGGGTGTCTTTTTGAGACATTCCTGAAATGACTGCCATTAAAAATATTATTGAAACTAATCTAATTTTCATTACCGGTCAAATTTTATTTCAACATCAAATATCATATTATTTTTTCAAATATTAGTCCAAAAAGTCTAAAAAGTTATTAAAGCATTAATAACAATTCCTTTTATGAAGCTACGTCTTTTCTGAAGAAAAGTTGCAGTTTAGCTGTAATATTTCTCTTATTACTGCTGCTTTTGATCATTAATTGTATTCATGCATAAATTGTTCCGTATTTTAAAAATTAACAAATTTTTGTGATTTTTCTTGTTTTAAGAAATTTATGGCTTATATTTGCCTCATCAAAAACAAAATGAGAAACTTATATTTCAATAATAATCATCATTATCTTCCGGAAAACCGGTAGACTGGGATTATTTTGACTAATAATATTACAGGCCTGCCGGAAACGACAGGCCTTTTTTTGTGAAACTAAGTTTTTGAAAGTTGCAAACGCATCAAAAACTTTAGTTGAACAACCCTCGGCAAAGATATTTGACGGGGTAATTAATACCCGCAGCTATATTGCGGAAAAGTTAATTTGCATTATGAGAAACTATTTTAACATCAATCATTTCAATTACCACCATCCAATGGAAAAGGTGCAGCGGTGAATTATATCCATATAAACTATAACCACAATGCCTGCACCGAAAATGCAGGCATTTTTATTTTAAACGAAAATGAAAAAATTGAAAATTGCCATCCAAAAGAATGGCCGGTTAAATGAAAAGTCCAGAGATCTGCTCAGGCAAAGCGGATTTGAATTCTCCAATGGAAATGTATCACTCAGGGATAGTTGTACTAATTTTCCTCTGGAAATTCTCTACCTCCGTGATGACGATATCCCCGGATATGTTTCCGACGGGGTTGTTGACATTGGAATTGTGGGATTGAACATTGTGAGCGAGAAATCATTTGATGTGAAAATCATTGAATATCCGGGGTTTGCAAAATGCCGGCTTTCTATTGCTGTCCCGCAGGGTTTTGAGTATGCCGGACTTAAGTGTCTTGAGGGCAAGACAATTGCCACATCTTACCCGGTAATTTTAAAAAAGTATCTTGAAAACAATTATGTGCAGGCTAAAATCCACGAAATAAGCGGCTCGGTCGAAATTGCTCCGGTCATCGGACTTACCGATGCCATTTGCGATATCGTAAGCACCGGAAGTACACTTATCAGCAACGGGTTAAAGGAGGTTGAAACGGTGATGGAATCCGAAGCTGTAATTATTGCAAATACTGCTGTTGACGGCGAAAAACAAAAGATTCTTGAAAAATTTTTGCTCAGAATCAAATCCGTGAAAAAGGCAAAAAATACCAAATACATCCTGCTGAATTCGCCAAATGATTGTATTGAAAAAATAGTAAAGATTTTGCCCGGAATGAAAAGTCCAACAATCCTCCCATTGGCTGAAGATGGATGGAGTTCGCTGCATTCTGTAATTGCTGAAGATACATTCTGGGAAAAAATTGAACAACTGAAGGAGGCCGGAGCCCAGGGAATCCTTATCGTACCCATCGAAAAAATGATAATGTAAAGACGCACTGTTTCAAGTTACAAACTTGAAACAGCACCAACAACTAAACAACTAAACAACTAAACAATTAACCACCATGCCCCAAGCCATGAAAACATACAAAAACCCTACCCCCGCTGAAATTGACCGCATCCTGACCCGTCCGGCTTTCGAATCATCCAATCTTGAGAAAAATGTTCTTGAAATAATAAATTTGGTAAGATCTTATGGTGACGATTCCATAAAAGAGCTAACCCTGAAATTTGATGGATATTTCCCTGATATCCTTCAGGTAAGTCTGTATGAAATCGAAAAATCTGAAGAACAAGTTTCAAATGATTTAAAAGGAGCAATCAATATTGCTTATAAAAACATCCTGAAATTTCACGAATCCCAGAAAATCAAAACTGAAGTCATTGAAACAAGTCCGGGTGTGAGATGCTACCGAAAACCCATAGCCATTGAAAAAGTCGGACTGTACATTCCGGGCGGCACAGCCCCCCTGTTTTCTACTGTCCTGATGCTGGGTATTCCTGCCATGATCGCCGGCTGCAAAGAAATTGTTCTCTGCACACCCTGTGATAAGGAAGGAAACATTAACCCCGCAATTCTTTATTCAGCAAAACTTTGCGGGATTACAAAAATCTTTCGTATTGGCGGTGCTCAGGCCATTGCTGCCATGGCTTTCGGGACAGAATCGGTTCCTAAGGTTTATAAGATTTTTGGTCCGGGCAATCAGTATGTCACCATGGCAAAAATGTTGGTTTATTTGCAAGGTACAGCTATTGACATGCCGGCCGGACCATCAGAAGTGATGGTGGTTGCTGATGAATCAGCCAACCCTGCATTCGTTGCAGCCGACCTTCTGTCGCAAGCCGAACACGGAAAAGACAGTCAGGTGGTTTTGCTCACGTTTTCCGAAAAAATCATGGAACAAACATTGGCTGAAATTGAAAGGCAGTCTGTGCTTCTTCCAAAAATGGAAATTGTAATGGAAACATTGAAAAACTCTTCTGCTGTTCTGATTTCTGACCGGCAAAAAATGATTGATCTTATGAACGCATATGCCCCCGAACACCTGATTCTTTCTGTTAAGGATACGGATTTTTGGGTGGAAAATGTCATCAATGCCGGCTCGGTTTTTATCGGTAACTACACGCCCGAAAGTGCCGGTGATTATGCATCCGGAACCAATCACACCCTGCCCACAAGCGGATTTTCAAAAGCATGGAGCGGATTATCCCTCGACGATTTTGTGAAAAAAATCACCTTTCAGGAAATCACCCGGGACGGATTGAAAAACCTTCAAAAAACCATCGAAACCATGGCCGAAAACGAAGGACTGGTGGCCCACCGCAATGCCATATCCATCCGCCTTCCGTAAAGACGCACAATCATGCGTCTCCCGTAAAGACGCATAATCATGCGTCTCCAAATTAATAACAACAATAATAATAGTACCATGAAAACCCTAATCCGACCCAACATCCAAAAACTAAAGCCCTACGCTTCCGATCGAAACACCTGCGACTTTCAGGCAATCTTCCTCGATTCAAATGAAACGGCTTACCCGTTGCCCGAAAACCTGAATTATTTCAGATATCCTGATGAATCGCAAACAGAGCTTCGAAAAGCACTATCGGGTTATTTTGAAGTAAAATCTGAAAACATCATGGTTACCAATGGCAGCGACGAGGCCATTGACATCCTGATACGCACAATCTGCGAACCGGGAACTGACAATATTGTTGCCATGGCTCCTTCATTTCAGATGTACAGCGTTTATGCTGCCATCAACAATGTCGAATTCAGAGAAGTAATGCTTAATGAGGATTTTTCTGTCGATTCTGAAAAAATTCTACAAACTGCCGACAAGCAAACAAAACTGATTATGCTGTGCAATCCAAACAATCCCTCAGGCACTTTAATGTACCCGGAATCTATTTTAGAAATTGCCCGAAGGTTTAACGGAATTGTGCTGGTTGATGAAGCTTATATTGAGTTTTCAGGCGTTGGGAGCATGACTTCGAAAATCTCCGAATATGATAATATTTTAGTCACACGAACCTTCTCAAAGGCAGGTGGGCTGGCCGGACTAAGAGCAGGGGCAGCCATTGGAAATGCTGAATTGATTGGTTATATGGATCGGGTTCGTTCACCTTATAACGTGAATTCCTTTACCACCCGGAAAGTATTGGATTTCCTGAAAAACAAAGAGAAAAATGCGAAATCTGTGGCGAGAATCATTGAAAGCAGGGAATTTCTTACAAATAAAATTAGCGAATTCTCTTTTGTTGAGAGGGTTTTTCCTTCGGGTGCCAATTTTATTTTAATCAGGTTCAGGGATGCCGGAGATTTGTGCAGTTTCCTTAAAGCAAGAAAAATATTTGTAAAAGACAGGTCTCAAATACCTCTGTGTGAAAACTGTATCAGAATTTCTGTGGGGAATGATTTTGAAAATCAAGTCCTGCTGAATACCCTTAGTGATTACGAAAAAGGGATTTTTTCCGTTTTGGAGAACACTCCCGATGCAATTGTCTCAGGCCGTTCGGTTGTTTTAAAAAGAACTACTTCCGAAACTTCGGTGATTGTTGGTCTGGACCTCGACGGCGAAGGAAAAACCGACATCAGCACAGGAATCGGCTTTTTTGACCACATGCTTGATCAGTTGGGCAGGCACTCGGGTTGCAATCTCACAATTAATGTAATTGGAGATACTGAAATTGATGAACACCATACGGTTGAAGATACAGCGCTGCTTCTAGGAAAGGCCTTTGCAATGGCATTGGGAAATAAAACCGGAATTGAACGATATGGATTTACGCTGCCCATGGATGATTGTCTGGCCTCAATAGCCATCGATTTCGGAGGCAGGCCATGGCTTGAATGGGATGTAAGGTTTACCCGGGAAAAAATCGGGGATCTGGCAACTGAAATGCTTTTTCACTTCTTTAAATCATTTTCTGACAATGCGAAATGCAATCTGAATATCAGCGCAAAAGGTGAAAATGAGCACCACAAAGCCGAAGCTGTTTTTAAGGCATTTGCCAGAACCATCAAACAGGCAATTACAAAAAGCGGAGATGGATTGCCATCAACAAAAGGAATATTATAAACTTTATAAATCACAATTGATCATGAAAACAAACATTTACCCAAAGGACTATGCTTCGATCCTTGACCTGAAGCAAACGGAAAAAGCCATTAAGATCATTAAGGACTTTTTCCAGCAAAGTCTGGCCTCAGAGCTCAAACTGAGAAGAGTTACCGCCCCGTTGTTCGTTAAAAAAGGTACCGGCATCAATGATGACCTGAACGGAGTTGAAAAACCGGTTTCTTTTTCAGTGAAAAACATGTGTAATGCCGAAGTGGAGATTGTTCAGTCACTGGCAAAATGGAAAAGGATGATGCTGGCCGATTACGGAATCGAGGAAGGTTATGGATTATATACCGACATGAACGCCATCCGCCCCGACGAAATTCCCGATAACCTGCATTCAATTTATGTGGATCAGTGGGATTGGGAAAAGGTGATGTCACCATCCGACAGGAAACTTGATTATCTCAAACAAACGGTCAGAAAAATATACAATGCCATTAAGCGCACCGAGTATATCATTTATGAAACATTCCCGGGAATCACTCCGGTTTTGCCCGATCAAATCGAATTTATCCAATCAGAAGATTTGCTTGAGATGTATCCCGGACTTTCACCCAAAGAACGTGAAAACAAAGTAGCCCAAAAGTATGGAGCTGTGTTTGTTATTGGCATTGGGGCCGGACTGAAAGACGGGATGCCGCATGACCTGAGGGCGCCTGACTATGATGATTGGATTTCAGTAACAGGAGAGGGAAGCAAAGGTCTCAACGGTGACATTATTTTATGGAACCCGCTGCTTGAGTGTGCATTTGAAATTTCTTCAATGGGTATCAGGGTTAACAGGCAGTCACTTTCTGAACAATTGAAAATCAGGGATCAGGAATGGAAAAAAGAATTGTTCTTCCATTCGCTGCTTCTGAAGGAAGAATTGCCACAATCCATCGGGGGCGGAATTGGCCAGTCGCGGCTGTGCATGTACCTGCTCAGGAAAGCTCATATTGGTGAGGTACAAGCCAGTCTGTGGCCCGATGAAATGATTCTGGAATGCCGCGAAAACAACATTATTCTCATTTAACCCCGGCTTTTACGCGGGGGCTAATACCCAATAATATGAAGGTTACACTAATAAAATACAACGCAGGAAACACCGGTTCGGTAACAGCCTCCCTAAACAGGCTGGGTGTTACCCCGGTCATTTCCGATGACCCCGAAACGATTATTTCGTCCGATAAAGTGATTTTTCCCGGAGTGGGTGAAGCCGGTTCGGCCATGAACTGTCTGAAAGAAAAAAATCTTGTTGAGGTAATCCGGAACCTGAAACAGCCCGTTTTGGGAATTTGCCTGGGGATGCAGTTAATGTGTTCTTTTTCTGAGGAAGGAAATACCGATGGGTTGTCAATTTTCGAAGAAAAAGTGAAGTTGTTTCCCAAACTTGCAAAGGTTCCCCATGTGGGATGGAACGCAGTTTCCGGATTAAAAACTCCGTTGTTTGAAGGCATCAGGGAAAATGAGCACTTCTATTTTGTGCACAGCTTCTATGCGGAAAAGGGGAAAAGCAGCATTTCCGAGACAGATTATATTCTGAATTTCGCATCAGCCCTGCAAAAGAAAAATTTTTACGGAGTACAGTTTCACCCCGAAAAAAGCGGTGTGACTGGTAGTAGATTATTGTCAAACTTTTTAAATCTGTAATTATGGAAATTATTCCCGCAATTGATATTATCAATGGAAAGTGCGTCCGGCTGACTCAGGGCGATTATTCCAAAAAAACCATTTACAGTGACGATCCTGTTGAGATGGCAATTAAAATGGAGTCGATGGGATTTAATCGTTTGCACCTCGTTGACCTTGATGGCGCTGCTGCTGGAAAAATTGTAAACCTGAACGTTTTGAAAGCCATTTCCCAGAAAACTTCTCTTATAATTGATTTTGGCGGCGGCATAAAAAGCACTGAAGATGCCTTGCTGGCATTGGAATCAGGAGCATCCATGATCACAGCAGGGAGTATTGCCGTTAATAATAAACCTCTGGTAAAAGAATGGATCAGAATGTTTGGGGCAGATAAAATAATTCTCGGGGCCGATGTGCAAAACAGGGAAATAATGATCAACGGTTGGAAAAAGCCAACCGGAATTGATTTGTTTGATTTTCTGGAGGAGTATTTGAAAACCGGAATCAGGAAGGTGATTTGTACGGATATTGCGCGCGACGGAATGATGTCTGGTACAGCTGAAAAACTGTATACTGAGATTCTGAAAAAAATCCCGGGAATTGAGCTCATTGCAAGTGGCGGGGTTTCATCTGAAACAGAAATTGTAAAACTGGAAAAGATGGGGTTGTCGGGAGCCATCATAGGGAAAGCATTTTACGAAGGGAAAATAAATTTTAAAAACAACCTGACCAAAAGAATCATTCCCTGTCTTGATATTAAAAACGGACGTACGGTGAAGGGAATCAATTTTTTGAACCTTGTGGATGCAGGTGATCCTGTTGAGATGGGAAAATTATACAGCAGGGAAGGAGCCGATGAGCTTGTGTTTCTTGACATCACCGCCACAAATGAAAACAGAAAAACGTTGGTCTCGCTGGTTAAAAGAATTGCAGAAAACCTGGATATTCCATTTACCGTGGGGGGCGGAATTAGCTCTGTTCAGGATGTGGATATGCTATTATGTGCCGGAGCAGATAAGGTTTCCATAAATTCGGCTGCCGTCAGGGACCCTGAAATCATTACCACCCTGGCGAAAAAATTCGGATCACAATGCGTGGTGGTGGCCATCGACACGAAAAATTCCGGGGGAAAATGGAATGTTTATACCCATGGCGGTACAAGGGAAACGGAGTTGGAAACTGTGCGTTGGGCAAAGGAAATCAATAGTCGGGGCGGGGGTGAGATCCTTTTAACATCCATGAACAACGACGGAACAAAAAACGGCTTTGCCTGTGATATTACTGCAAAAGTATCTGAATCTGTTGGTATTCCGGTTATAGCATCGGGCGGAGCAGGAAAAAAGGAACATTTTCTTGAAGTTTTCAGAAAAGGAAAAGCCGATGCAGCCCTGGCAGCCAGCGTTTTTCACTTCGGGGAAATATCTCTGATTGATTTGAAAAGGTATTTGGCGGCGAGCGGGTTACAGATTAGGCATTGTGAGGGTAAAACAGTAGCTCTTTAAAATCCCGAAAATTTATTTTCTAAACAACTAAACAACTAAACACCTAAACAAATGAACAACCCGATGCAACCAGATTTTAAAAAACAAAACGGATTAATTCCAGCCCTCATCCAGGATGATATGACCGGAAAAGTACTGATGCTTGGCTACATGAACGAGCAGGCATGGGAAAAAACAAAGATCGAAAAAAGAGTGACTTTTTACAGCAGATCCAAACAGCAGTTGTGGACAAAAGGAGAAACCTCAGGCAATTTCCTAGAAGTGAAACAGATGTTGATTGACTGCGACAATGACTGTCTGCTGATTAAGGCAACCCCTTTGGGACCAGTCTGCCACACCGGAGCCGACACCTGTTTTGGTGAAGAAAATTCAAGTCCGGTAAGCTTTTTACTGGAGCTTGAAGAGCTGATCAACGACAGAAAAAGAAAAATGCCCGAAGGTTCCTACACCACCTCTTTGTTTCAGAAAGGCATCAACAAAATTGCCCAGAAAGTAGGCGAAGAAGCCGTGGAGCTCGTCATAGAGGCAAAAGACAACAACCGTGAACTTTTTTTAAACGAGGCGGCTGATTTGATGTATCACTTTTTGGTTTTGCTGGCGGAGAAAAATGTGGAATTAAAAGATGTTATTAATGAATTGAAAAAGAGAGGTTGCTCTATTAGTTAGAAATTACTATCAGTTAACATTAGCAGTGAAAAGATCTTAAAATGGCTGTCATTGCGAAGAGCGTAACTGAATTAATGGATTGAAAAAGAGGTTAATGCGATGAAGCAATCTCCTTATTAAGCCCATGGACATTATTAGGAGATTACCTTCGGTGATTTATCAAACAACATCTAACAATCTATAAATAAACATTATAACTTTGTTACTCATCCTTCAAAGTAACAAATCAGCAACAATTTTCGTCAAATACTCTGTAATTATTTATAGATTTTATGTTGCCCTCTTTTTGTTATTTTTTTACTTTTTTATACCTCAAAAAACCTTTCCATGGCTAAAGATAGCACATTTTTCTATATATAAAAAGGAAACATTTTTTTTATTAAAAGATTTAAAAGCAACCAAGGCATTTTAGATCATCCACCTCCCAACCCCCTCATTTCCCAAAATGTTTTTGCACCCATAATCTTTTTAAAATTCCAGTTGATGCGACTTAATCAGTTTTCGGTATGTATCTGCAAAGGTGGAAAGCCGAAATGCCATCCACAACAGAAGATAAATGGATATTCCTAAGTGTCCCGTTCGGGTGCTTTTTGATTCT